>NZ_FNYY01000029.1 GCF_900109145.1 Marinovum algicola | reverse complement strand
CCGGGGTCGATTACCTGGTGCTGGTGCAGATGCCCCGGGGCATCCCCTGCCCCGAAGAGATTGCTGCCCGCGCCGATGTGGCGGTGCATGTGCTGGGCTCCGTCGGGTTGTCGCGCAGCCGCAATGCCGCCTTCGACCATGCCACCGGCGCGCTGCTGGTCTTTGCCGATGATGACATGACGCTCGAGCCGGAGGGCTTTCGCGCCCTGAGCCGGGCCTTTGCCGCCGATCCGGCGCTTGATTTCGCCGCCGGCTGGCGCAGCGACCGGTTGCCCGGCGCCGGGCCACGCGGCCGCCGTCACCGGTTGCATCACTTCAATGCCGGCCGGGTCTGTGCGCCCGAGCTGATCGTGCGCCGCAGCGCCGTCGAGGCCGCCGGGCTGCGCTTCGACCCCGAGTTCGGGCTGGGCGCGCGCTTTGGCCTGGGCGAGGAATATGTCTTTGTCACCGATGCGCTCAAGGCCGGGCTTGGCGGCGTCTCGCTGCCGGTGGCGGTCGGGCGGCACCCCTCCGAGAGCACCGGCGACAACTGGCAGCGCGCCGACCTGATGCGGGCGCGGCTGGCCATGCTGAAACGGGTCTTCGGCCGCTGGGCGCCGGTGATGCGCCTGCTCTATGCCCTGCGCTATCGCAACCGGATCGGCGGCCCCGGCCGGCTGCTGGCCTTTGCCCGTGGCCAGGTACCCGGTCAGCCACAGGAGGCCGATGCGCCATGACCGCTCCGCAGATGCCGCAGACCCCCACGCCCTCCCTGCCCCGGCAATGGGCCTGGGCGGTCTATCGCCGGATCAATCCCGGCGTCGAGCGCCACGTGATGTGGCTGCCCGAGGGCGGCATCGGCTATTTCCGCATCGGCAAGGCGGCCAATTCCTCGATCCGCACCGCGCTGGCCTCGGCCTTCGGGCTGAGCTCGCCTTCGGGGCACATCCCCTCCAAGGATGCCTTCTGGGGCGAACAGGCGCGCCACAAGGTGCAGCGCATGCGCCCGGCGACCTATGCGCTGCACCCCGCCACCCGGGCCGGCTGGAGCTTCACCTTCGTGCGCCACCCGGTGGCGCGGCTCTATTCCTGCTGGCACAACAAGGTGGTGGAAAATCCGGTGCTGCTGCCCGGCATGGCCGACATGGGCATCACCCCGGGCATGGATTTCGACGCCTTCGTCGAGGTGGTGGCCCGCACCCCCGAGGCGGGGACGGAAATCCACCTGCGGGCGCAATCCGCGATCGTCACCTGGCGCGGCCGGGTGCTGCCGGATTTTGTCGGGCGGGTCGAGGAGGCCGAGGCCGACTGGGCGCATGTCCGGCGCGAAATCCGCATGCGCTGCGGCCGGGACATCGGGCCGATGCTGCAACGCAATGTCCGCCAGCAACACGCCGGCGCCGAGATCGCCGAGACCCTGGCGCCGGAGACCCTGGCCCGGATCAAGGCGCGTTATGCCGAGGATTTCCGGCTGTTCTATCCCGACGCGGACGCCGCGCGGTCCTGAAGCGCGGCGACCATCGCCAGCACCCGTTGGCCCAGATCGCGCGGACAGAACATCTGCGCCACCCAGTCCGGCTCGGGCGCCCGGGTGCGCAGATGCAGCAGGTCGTCGAGCGAGGTGATCACCCCGCTGCCCTCGAACAGCCGCCGCATCGCCGCCGACATCGGGTCCATGTAGGCATCGACGTAATCGAGATAGACCATCGTCGGCACGCCTTCGCGGATCAGGTCGATCGCGGCGGTCGAGGTGCAGGTGATCCCCAGCGCCGCCTGTTCCGTGGCCTCGTCCATCGGGCAGGCGGTGAGGCGCAGGTTGGCCGGCGCCTCGGGAAAGGCCGCCTTGAGCAGCCCGGGGTAATCGTGGCGCTCGCGGTGCAGGTGGCGGGTGTTCTCGTCGGGCAGGTGGCGCAGCTTGATCCAGACCTGGCGGTCGGGGTTGGCCTCGGCCAGGGCCACCATGGCTTCGAGCACATGCAGCCGGCCGCGCCGGGTCAGCGGCGAGATCGCCTGAGCGAAGAAATAGATGTCGCGCCGTGTGTCCAGATCCTCCGGCGGGGTCAGCGTGGGGGCAAGAAAGGTCGGATGGCCGAAATCCACCAGCGGCGCGGTGACATTGCTGTCGATCGCCGCCTGCTCGCGGGCCCAGGCGGCGAACTTCCGGGTGTCGCTCTGCGGAAACAGGAAGACCCCGTCGCAGGGCATGCGGTTGGCATAGCCGCGCTCGGGAAAGAAATCGAGACCGCCGAGGAAAGAGATCACCTGGGTCCGGTGGCGCAGATGCTTGAGCGCCGGGGTGCGCAGGAAGTTGGCCAGTGCGCGGAACACCCGGCTGGTGAGCACCGCGTCGTAGAGGCCCGCCTGCACCGCCTCGATCAGCGTCTCCCTGTTGAACAGCACGTAGTCGGCCTCGGGCACCAGCATCTCGAGCTGGCGCAGCGACAGCGCCTGTTCCGGCAGGTAGCAACCGAGGGTGATCTCGGCCTCGGGCGCGGCGGCGCGCAGCAGCGCCCGCAGGCGGACCGCAAAGATCAGCGTGGAATCGTCGCAGAAGGTGAGCAGCAGCCGCGGGGTGCCGCTCATTGGCCCGCGCCCCCGGCGCGGGTGCGGAACGCCGCCAGCGTCGCCGCCTGACGGGCATTGTGTTGCCGGTTCGCGACCTTCCAATGAGCGGGATCGAGCTGTTCGGCGACCCCCAGATCCAGCAGCCAGCGCAGCGGCGCGCCAAAGATGTCATGCCGCGACAGGCGATAGAGCCATTTCCCGAGAAGGGTGGCCTTGAGGCGTGCAAGCATGGGCTGCTCTCGTCTGGTTTTGTCTCGGCACTGCGTGTACACAGCACGAGATTTTTTGTAAACGCTGCGGCACTCCGGGCACGTCGCGCCCCGGGATGCCAGCCAGAAGAAAGCCCTGTCGACGTGTCAGCCCAGAATGCGCCCGAACGCCCTGCAACCCATTGCGTGATCCTCGCGCGCGGCGGCTCCAAGGGGGTGCCCGGCAAGAACCTGCGCGCCGTGGGCGGGCTGTCGCTGGTGGCGCGCGCGGTGCGGGCCGGCCGGGCGGCGCCTTCGGTGACGGCGGTGCATGTCTCGACCGACGATGCCGCGATTGCCGCCGAGGCCCGGCGTTTCGGGGCCGAGGTGATCGACCGGCCGACCGGGATCTCGGGCGATGGCGCCAGTTCGGAAAGCGGCTGGCTGCATGCGCTCGAGGTGATCGCGGGGCAGGGCCTCCCGGTGGACCGTCTGGTCTTTCTGCAATGCACCTCGCCCTTCACCACCGGCGCCGATATCGAGGCCTGCCTCGCGGCGATGGAGGAGCAGGCGGCGGCCTGCGCGCTCTCGGTGATCGAGGACCATTCCTTTCTCTGGAGCCTGGATGCCGAGGGCCGCGGCCGCGGCACCAACCACGACGAGCGCCAGCCGCGCCAGCGCCGTCAGGACCTGCCACCGGCCTTTCGCGAAAGCGGCGCGGTCTATTGCGTGCGCGCCGAGGATTTTGCCCGCGTCGGCCGCCGCTTCTGCGGCCCGGTGGCGCTGGCGCCGGTGGATCACCCGCCGGTCGAGATCGACAGCCTGGACGACCTGGCGCTCTGTGCGCAGATCGCGGTGCTGCGCGGCGGCAGCGAAGGCTTGGGCTGTCGCGCCGATGGCATTGCCGCGGTGGTGATGGATTTCGACGGGGTGCATACCGACAACCTGGTGCTCACCGACGAGACCGGCCGCGAGGCGGTGATGACCTCGCGCGGCGACGGCATGGGGCTCGAGATGCTGCGCAAGGCCGGGCGCTGGCAGCTGATGATCCTGTCGAAGGAACGCAACCCGGTGGTCGAGCGTCGCGCTGCGAAACTCCAGATCGAGGTGCACCAGTCGGTCGACGACAAGGTGACGGCGCTGGAGCATTGGCTGGCGGGGCAGGGGCTGGGCTGGGACCAGCTGCTCTATGTCGGCAATGACGTCAACGATGCGGCGGCGATGGCCCGGGCCGGACTTTCGGCCTGCCCCGGCGATGCCCATCCGGAGATCCTGGGCATGGCCGACTGGGTGCTGCCGCAGCCCGGCGGGCGCGGCGCGCTGCGGGCCATGTGCGATGCCCTGCTGGCCCGGGTGTGAGGCCCATGTTCGAAGACCGGGTCTGCGTGGTGGCCGGCAATGGCCATTCGCTGGGCTGCATCGCCCCGGGGCGGGTGCTGGCCGGGGATGCGGTGCTGCGGACCAACAACTTCTTTTTCGAACAAGAGTTTCATCTCGGCCGACGGGTCGACATGGCCTATATCGCCGGCGATCCCCGGGTCGCGCCCTTCATGTTCGAGACGTTGCACCGCTGCCGCGATGAATACGACATCCGCGGCTGGACCAGCCACAACCCGAAGGTCGTCAAGGCGGGCATGCGCCGGTTCCGCGATCTCTACCACCCGCTCCGGTTCCGCGATACGGCGGTCGAACGCGGGGTCGAGGCGTTGATGGCGCGCTATCAGCGCAAACCGATGTCGGGCACCTATGCGGTGCTGGCGGCACATGGGCTGGGGGCGCGGCATGTGCTGGTGGCGGGCATGGATCTCTATTCCGGCGGGGCGCGCTATCTCTTTACGCCGGGGCGGCACCACCGGGCGCTGATGCAGCCCGGCATGGCGGCCTCCGGGCCGGATGCGCATCTGCACAACCCCGATCTCGACCGGGCGATCCTCGAGATGCTGCTGGCGCGGGGCGATCTGCGGCTGGAGCGCACGGCGGCGCAATCGGCGCTGGCCGATCTGTTGCCGCTGGCCGCGGCGCGCGAGGGCGCGGCGCTGGACAGCCGGCCGCGGGCCAATCCGGTGGATGACTGGGCCGGCTGGGCCGGGGTCTATCCGATTGCCCTGCTCAAGCTGCTGCGCCGCGGCGCGGCGCTGCGGCGCGGGCTGTTCCGCCGCGGGCCCGGCCGGTGAGCGCCGCGCCCGGGGGGCTGCGGGGCTGGCTGCTGGACCAGGCGGTGCCACTCTGGACCGGCGCCGGCTGGGACGCGGCGACCGGAACCGTCTGGGAGGCGCTGGACCATGCCGGCCGGCCACGGCGCGATCTCGACCGGCGGCTCAGGGTGCAGGCGCGCCAGGCCTATGCCTTTGCCACGCTCGCCCGCCAGCCCGGGGTTTGCCCGGCGCTGGCCGCCGATCTCCGGACCCGGGCCGAGGGCCTGTTCGATTTTGTCATGACCCGGGGCTTTGCCCCCGGCAGCGGCAACCTGGCCAGCTGGCTGGCGCCGGATCTGACGATCCGCACGGCGCCGCATGATCTCTATGATCTCAGCTTCGTGCTGCTGGCGGCGGCCGGGCTGGCGGCGGCGGGCACGGATGTCAGCTCCGAGATCGCCAGGCTCGAGGGCGCCCTCGACCGGCTGGCCGCGCCGCGCGGCTGGCACGAATGCGCCGCCCGGCGCCTGCCCCGGCGGCAGAACCCGCATATGCATCTCTTCGAGGCGATGTGCGCGCTCTACCGTGCCACCGGCGCGCCGCGCTTCGCCGCCCGCGCCGCCACCTGCCGCCGGCTGATGGCCGAGACCTTCCTGGGGGCGGATCTGCGGCTGCTGGAATTCTACGATGCCGGTCTGCGCCCGCTGACCGGCGCGGATCAGCGCGAAGAGCCGGGGCATCTGGTGGAGTGGATCGCGCTCGAGGCGGGCTGGCAGGCGCTGGATCTGCCGGAGGGGGCAGGGGGCGCGCCGCTGCCGCCGCCCGAGGCGATGTTCGCCGCCGCCACGGCGCATCTGTCGCCCGGGGGCCTGCTGCCGGATGTGGCGGGGCAGGCCAGCTTCCGGCTCTGGCCGCAGAGCGAGCTGTTGCGGGCGGCGCGGCTGATGCAGGGGGCGGGGGCGGACCTGCCGGAGCGGCTGCGCCCCGAGGCCGTTCTGGCGCGGATCCGGGCGGGCTATCTCGAGACGCCGGTGCCGGGCGGATGGTACGACCAGCGCGACGGGAAGGGCGCGCTGGTCTCCGACACCATGCCGGCCTCGACCTTCTATCACCTGGTCGAGGCCTTCCTGTGCCATGACAGCGGCCGGCTTGCCGGCCTGACGCCGCCCGCGGTGGATCAGACCGCGAAGACGTTGTCGTAAAGCGCGGCCACGTCGGTTTGGCCTTCGAGGATGAGGGTGGTGCCATCGGCGAAGTCGAACACCGTGTCGCCATCCACCACCGAGGCATAGGTGTCGACGATGTCACGGCCGTCGGTCATCCCGTCCACCAGGCCGGTGGCGATATGCAGCTCGTCCTGGAAATTCTCGAAATCCTGGATCGTGTCGGTGCCGCCGCCGAGGTCGAAGTGGAACTCGTCGGCCAGGGTGCCGCCGCGCAGCAGGTCGTCGCCGGCGCCGCCATCGAGGATGTCGCGGCCCTGATTGCCGAGGAGGGTGTCATTGCCGGCGCCGCCGGAAAGCGTGTCGTCACCGGTGCCGCCCAGCAGGCTGTCGTTGCCGCCTTCGCCGGAGAGCGCATCGCTGCCGAAATTGCCTTCCAGCGTGTCATGGCCTGAATCGCCGAAGACGACATCCCAGGCCGAGCCGGCCGAGACGTAATCATTGCCGCTGCCGCCGCTGATCGTATCGGCCCCGGCGCTGCCGAACAGGCTGTCGTTGCCGGCGCCGCCGTCGATGATGTCGGTGCCGCTGCGGCCGATGGCGTAATCGTCGCCGCGGCCGCCGTCGATGATGTCGGCGCCATTGCCCGAGCTGATCCAGTCGTCGCCGGCGCCGCCCAGGACGGTGTCGACCCCGGAGTTCGAGATCAGCGTGTCATTGCCGGCATCGCCGGCGAGGTAATCGGCGCCCCAGTCGCCCACCAGGCGGTCATGGCCGTCACCGCCCTCGAGCGTGTCATGGCCCCCGCCGCCGCGGATCTCGTCGCTGCCGGCGCCGCCGGTGAGCAGGTCGGCCCCGGCGTCGCTCCGGCCGTTGTCGGCCTGGTTGCCGCCGACCAGAAGGTCGTCGCCGCTGCCGCCGTGCAGGCTGTCGGCGCCCTCGCCGCCAAAGACCGCGTCAGAGCCGCTGCCGCCCCAGATCACGTCATTGCCCTGCTGGCCATGCACCGTGTCGTCGTTCAGCCCGGCGCCGATCGCATCGCCGGCCGCGCTGCCGGTGATCACCGCCAGCACCTCGTCCTCGTCGGTGTCGACGTCGTTGATCACCAGGCCGCCGTCGGCGGTGACCCCCTCGGGGACAACGTTGACCGGATCGACGAAGTCGATGTCGGGCAGGGTGTCGAAATCCGGCATGTGCGGCAGGGTGAGAAAATGCTGCTCGTGCTGGTGGCCGTTCGAGCCGCCGTTGCCGTTCATGTCGATCCGCGCGCCTTCGAGCGCATAGAAGATATGGCCGCCCGCCGGGGTCTCGATCAGCAGCCAGGGCTGCGGCGCGGTGCCGGGATCGTTATGCGCGCCGTTGAAGGCGACGACGCGCACATTGGCGGGCAGGTTGTTCAGATCGAGCAGCACACCCTCGATCCGGATCTCGTCGCGGCTGGGATCGAAATCCTCCAGCCGGCCGACGATGGTGTCCCGGACGTTGTCGATATCGACGAAGTTGAACGTGTCAGAGCCGCCCCCGGCGCGGGCATGGTGCCCGTGAGAGAACTCGGTGATGGTTTCGAAGCCCAGGTTTTCCCAGTGGTTCACCTGATTTTCGAGGCCCCCTCCATAAGTATGGATCTGGCTGATGCCGTTTGTGGCGGTATGTACTCGTACTCGCATTCTGCTGACCTGTCCGTATCTGAGCCTTCGGCGCTTTTCCGAACCAGCCGGACAGGCGCCCCCATGGCTTTGGACAATTGACCGGGGCGAGGGGTACGGGACAGCGCCCGTCAGGCGAGCCGCGGCCTGCTTACGGTCAGCCGGCTAGGCGGGCGGCGGGCAGCGATACTGACCGTACAGGCCAGACCTCTCCGGACGCCCGGGTCACATATTCAAAAGGATGGGGAGGGGCCTCCCGGGAGGCACCAAAGCGCGGCCCGGGGGGAGGACAAGGGCGCGCGGCCGGGCAGGGCGGCCGCTGCGGGCAAGGGGAAGGAGAAAGCCGCGGCCCCGGCCGGGGCCGCCGCCCGGGGCTCAGACCACGAAGACGTTGTCGTAGAGCAGGGTCAGGTCGGTTTCGCCTTCGAGGATGATGGTGGTGCCGTCGTCCAGGGTGAAGACCGTGTCGCTGCCCACCACGGTGGCATAGGTATCGACGATGTCCTGGCCGTCGGTGCGCCCGCCGACCAGGCTGGCGTCGAGGTGCAGCGCGTCCTGGAAGTTCTCGAAATCCTGGATCGTGTCGGTGCCGCCATTGACGCCGAAGTGGAATTCGTCGGCCAGGGTGCCGCCGCGCAGCAGGTCGTTGCCGGTGCCGCCATCGATGACGTCGCGGCCCTGGTTGCCGAGGATGGTGTCGCTGCCGTCGCCGCCGGCCAGGGTGTCGTCGCCGGTGCCGCCGAGGATCGAGTCGTTGCCCTCGCCGCCGGAAACGAAATCGCTGCCGAAGTTGCCTTCGAGCGTGTCGTTGCCGGAATTGCCGAAGACCAGATCCCAGGCCGAGCCGGCCGAGACGTAATCGTCGCCGGTGCCGCCGGTGATCGTGTCGATGCCGGCGCTGCCGTAGAGGCTGTCGTTGCCGGCGCCGCCATTGATGGAATCGGTGCCGGTGCGGCCGATGGCGAAATCGTCGCCCTCGCCGCCGTCGATGATGTCGGCGCCATTGCCCGAGCTGATCCAGTCGTCGCCGGCGCCGCCGAAGACGGTGTCGACCCCGGTGTTCGACAGCAGGGTGTCATTGTCGCCGTCGCCGTCGAGCCTGTCGGCGCCGGTGCCGCCGACCAGGCTGTCGTTGCCATCGCCGCCCTCGAGCGTGTCGAAGGCGCTGTCGCCGATCAGCGTGTCATTGCCGGCGCCGCCTGTCAGGCTGTCGGCCCCCCAGTCGCCGAAGATGGAATCATTGCCGGCGCCGCCGTCGACGGTATCGGCGCCGCCGCCGGCATCGACGCTGTCATTGCCGGCTCCGGCCAGGACCAGGTCGTCGTCCTGGGCGGCATCGATGGTGTCGTCGCCGGCCCCGGCGTCGATCCGGTCATTGCCGCGGCCGGTGACGATATGGTTGTCGTCGCCCAGGCCGGTGACGGTGTCATTGCCGTCGCCGGTGGCGATGTTCTCGATCAGCCCGCTGCCGATACTGGCCCATTGCGTGCCGCCCACGGTGATCGCCGCGCCACTGGCCAGGGTGACCGCGATGGCATCGGTGAGCGCCGCCATGTTGAGCCAGTCGGTGCCGCCGTCGCTGTCCTCGATGGTGCCGCGCCCGGCCTCCTGGGCGAGGTAGTCGGTGAAATCGCCGGTGATGTGGTGCACGGTATCGGTGGTGGCATCCGCGCCGCGGAACTCCAACTCGACGCCGGTGAGCGAGCCCTCATCGAAATTGGCGTTGTCGGTGATGTGGATCGTCCAGTCGCCGACCGAGCTGACCCCGAGCGCGCCGGAGACGCCGAACACCCAGGTGCCGTTGAGGTCGTTGTTGCCCAGCTCGTTCAGGAACAGGTCGAAGATCTCGCCGGTGGGGGATTCGAGCTGGATCGTCAGGTCGCCCATATAGGTGTGGCTGCCTTCGATGGTGACATAGATATGCTCGATGATCACGCCTTCGGTCACGCTGAGGGTGACCGAGGCGGTGCTGTTGTCGGTGATCGCCACCGGCGCGCCGCTGTAGCTGGCGGTGAGCACCTCCAGGTTGGCGCTGGTGGCGGCATCGGCATAGAGCAGGTCCCAGACCTCGGCCATGCGCACCGCGGCAAAGGCATCGACCATGCCGAAGCCATAGGAATGGTGGAAGCTCATGCCGCCGCCGTTCCAGTTGCCGGCGCCATTGGCCAGCCAGTCGCCCACCTCCGAGCCGCTGCCGCTGCCGCCATAGGCCGAGCCGGTATGGGCGGCGGAAATCGCCAGGATGTTCTGCACATCGCGCCAGCCGAGATCGGGGTTGGCCTGAAGCATCAGCGCCACCACCCCCGAGACCACCGGCGTCGCCGCCGAGGTGCCGCCGAAGGTGTCGGTGTAATTGTCCGGGCTGTAGCCCCCGCTGCCCTCGAGATCGGTGGTGACCGAGGCCGCCGGCGCGGTGATCAGCAGGTTGGCCCCCCAGTTGGAATAATTGGCGATCTCGCCGCTCTGGCCGGCGGCGGCCACGGTGATGACCTGGTGCAGGCTGTTGTGGCCCTCGCCCTGGGCGTTGAGGGTGTCGTTGCCCGCCGCCTTGAGGATGATCGTGCCCAGCCCGCCGCGGCCGTTCTCTGCCGCATGGGCAAAGGCCGCGCCCTCCTGGCCGGCGACGCTGCCGGGGTCGCTGAGGTTGAGGAATTGCTCGTAGGTCGGCGTGTAACCCCAGCTGTTGTTGGTGATGTCGAAGGTTTCCATGAACCGCAGGGCGTCGTTGTTCACGTCATTGCCCTGGGCGAAGACATCGTTGAGCAGGTCGACCCCGGCGATGGTGACATTGAAGGCCACGCCGACCCCGCCGAGGGAATTGTTCTCGGCCGCGATGATCCCGGCGACCGAGGTGCCATGGCCGTCGGCGGCGCTGTTGGGCTGGCCGTCGTCGGCCCCGAGGCCCATGTAGTGCAACGTGCTGTCGTAATTGCCGTCGAGGTCCTCATGCGCCGCTTCGGTGCCGTCGTCATAGACGCCGACGGTCACGCCGCTGCCGGTGTAATCGGCCCAGATCGCCTCGATGTCGCCGATGAGATTGAAATGCCATTGCTGAGTGTAAAGTGGATTGGTTGACGCAACCATGCCTGCGCTCCCGAAGGGTGACGTTTTCAAATAGCGGTCCGGCGCCACACGAGGGGCCCCGGCCGGGATTGACGTACTCTGCCGCGTTCGCCCGGTTATGACAATCGCATTGCGCGCGCCTCGGGTGACAAGCCGGGGCGGGCTTGCTAAGCCAAGGGCGCATCCCGGCCGCGACAGAAGAGGTCCCCCTTGCAGATCGAGAAGACCGCGCTCGAGGGCGTGCTGATCCTCACCCCCGCCCGCCATGGCGACAACCGCGGCTTTTTCTCCGAAAGCTGGAACCGCGAGACCCTGGCGGCGCAGGGCATCACGCTGGATTTCGTCCAGGACAACCATTCGCTTTCGGCCACGCCCGGCACCCTGCGCGGGCTGCATTGCCAGCTGCCGCCGCGCGCCCAGGCCAAGCTGGTGCGCTGCGGCCGCGGCCGGCTTTATGACGTGGCGGTCGACATCCGGCCGGGCTCTGCCACCTTCGGGCAATGGGTCGGGGTCGAGCTGAGCTTCGAGAACGGTCGGCAGCTGCTGATCCCCGAAGGCTTCCTGCATGGTTTCGTGACCCGCGACCCCGACACCGAGATCCTCTACAAATGCACCGACACCTATGCCCCCGCCCATGAGCGCGGCGTGCGTTGGGACGATCCCGAGCTCGGGATCGACTGGGGGCTCGAGGGCCGGGCGCCGGTGCTTTCGGCGCGCGATGCCGCCGCCGGCTGGCTGGCCGATCTCGAGAGCTTCGCGGAGCGCCCGGCGTGAAGCTGTTGATCACCGGCGGCGCCGGCTTCATCGGATCGGCGGTGGTGCGGCAGGCGATTGCCGCCGGCCATGCGGTGGTCAATCTTGACGCGCTGACCTATGCCGCCTGTCTCGACAATGTGGCCAGCGTCGCCGATCACCCGGAGTATGCCTTCGAACATGCCGATATCCGCGACCGCGCCGCGCTCGACCGGATCTTCGCCCGCCATGCCCCCGATGCGGTGATGCATCTGGCGGCCGAGAGCCATGTCGACCGCTCGATCGACGGCCCCGGCGCCTTTGTCGAGACCAATGTCACCGGCACCTACACCCTGCTCGAGGCGGCGCGCGGATACTGGACCGAGGCCGGCCGTCCCGCGCATTTCCGCTTTCACCACATCTCCACCGACGAGGTCTTCGGCTCGCTGGGGCCCGAGGGCAGGTTCACCGAGGACACGCCCTATGACCCGCGCTCGCCCTATTCGGCCTCCAAGGCGGCCAGCGATCACCTGGTGCGGGCCTGGTTCCACACCTACGGGCTGCCGGTGGTGCTGAGCAATTGTTCCAACAACTACGGCCCCCATCACTTCCCGGAAAAGCTCATCCCGGTGATCATCCTCGGCGCGCTGGCGGGCCGGCCGCTGCCGATCTACGGCGATGGCTCGAACGTGCGCGACTGGCTGTATGTCGAGGATCATGCCGAAGCGCTGCTGCTGGTGCTGAGCCGGGGCGCCCCGGGCGAGAGCTACAACATCGGCGGCGAGAACGAGCGCAGCAATCTCGAGCTGGTGCGGACGCTCTGCGCCATCCTCGATGCCAAACGGCCGAAGCCCTCGGGCTCCTATGCCGATCAGATCACCTTTGTCGCCGACCGCCCGGGCCACGACGCGCGCTATGCGATCGATCCGGCGCGGATCGCCCGCGAACTGGGCTGGCGGCCCTCGGTCACGCTTGACGAGGGGCTGGAGCGCACCGTGCAATGGTATCTCGACAACGAGGCCTGGTGGCGGGCGCTGCAATCGCGTCAGGGGGTGGGCACGCGGCTCGGGGTGGGCGCCGTTTCGGACCCCCACCGGGGGACGGTTTCAGGCGCGAACCGGCGGAGCCCTGAAGAATGAGCCTGCTGGTCTTCGGCCGCACCGGTCAGCTTGCCCGCGCGTTGCAGCGCCAGGAGGCGGTCACGGCGCTGGGCCGGGCCGAGGCCGATCTCCTGGACCCCGCGGCCTGTGCCGCGGCGATCCATGCCGCCGCCCCGCGCGCGGTGATCAATGCCGCCGCCTATACCGCGGTCGACCGGGCCGAGCAGGAAGAGACGCTGGCCACCCGGATCAACGCCGCGGCGCCGGCGGCCATGGCGCAGGCCTGTGCCGCGCGCGGCATTCCCTTCCTGCATGTCTCCACCGACTATGTCTTTGACGGCTCCGGCGACAGGCCCTGGCGCGAAGACGATCCCGTGGGTCCGCTCAACGCCTATGGCCGCAGCAAGCTGGCCGGCGAAGCGGCCGTGCGCGCGGCGGGCGGGCGGCATGTGATCCTGCGCACCTCCTGGGTGTTCTCGGCCGAGGGGGCGAATTTCCTCACGACCATGCTGCGCCTGAGCGAGACCCGCGACAGCCTCTCGGTGGTCGCCGATCAGCTCGGCGGCCCGACCCCGGCGGCGGAGATCGCCGCGACATTGCTGAGGATGGCAGCGGCGCTTTGCGCGGGGCAGGGCGGCGGCACCTATCATTACGCCGGCGCGCCGGCGATCAGCTGGGCCGGCTTCGCCCGCGCGATCTTTGCCGGGGCGGGCCGTGATGTCACCGTCACCGACATCCCCAGCAGCGCCTATCCCACCCCGGCGCGGCGGCCGCTCAATTCCCGTCTCGATTGCGCCAAACTCCGGGCGGATTTCGGCATTACCCCTGCCGACTGGCGCGCCGGGCTGTCTGCGGCGCTGGAGCTTCTGGAGGCATGATGAGCACACGCAAGGGGATCATACTGGCCGGCGGCTCGGGCACGCGGCTCTATCCGATCACCATGGGCATCAGCAAGCAGCTGCTGCCGGTCTATGACAAGCCGATGATCTATTACCCGCTCTCGGTGCTGATGCTCTCGGGCATCCGCGAGATCGCGGTGATCACCACGCCGCAGGATCAGGACCAGTTCCGCCGCACCCTGGGCGACGGCAGCCAGTGGGGGGTCTCTTTCCAGTATATCGAACAGCCCCGCCCCGAGGGGCTGGCGCAGGCTTACCTGCTGGCCGAGGAGTTCCTCGCCGGCGCGCCGAGCGCCATGGTGCTCGGCGACAACATCTTCTTTGGCCACGGGCTGCCGGAACAGCTGGCGGCGGCGGATGCGCGCGCAACCGGCGGTTCGGTTTTCGGCTATCGCGTCGCCGATCCCGAGCGCTACGGGGTGGTGGATTTCGGCCCCGACAGCAAGGTGCGCCGCATCGTCGAGAAACCGGCGGTGGCGCCCTCGCCCTATGCGGTGACCGGGCTCTATTTCCTCGACGGCAGCGCGCCCGTGCGGGCCCGCGCGGTCAGGCCTTCGGCGCGCGGCGAGCTCGAGATCGTCGATCTGCTGGGCAGCTACCTGCGTGACGGGCTGCTCTCGGTCGAGCAGATGGGCCGCGGCTATGCCTGGCTCGATACCGGCACCCATGGCTCGCTGCTCGATGCCGGCAATTTCGTCCGCACGCTCAGCGAACGCCAGGGCATGCAGGTCGGCTGCCCGGAAGAGATCGCCTTTGGCCAGGGCTGGATCGACGCCGCGGCGCTGCGCGCCCGGGCGGCACTGTTCTCCAAGACCGCCTATGGCGCCTATCTGCTGCGGCTCATTCCGACTGCGGCGGACGACAGATCACCGTGAGCCCGCCACGGTTCACCTTGTTGAAGGCCGAGCCTTCGGGGGTGTAGATCGGCTTGTCGCGGCGCGGGATCTCGGGCTTGGCCACCGCCCCGGCAAAGACGATGTCGCCGCCGGCCCGGGTGACCGCCTCGACCAGCGCCTGCGGGGTGAAGAACAGCGTATGCGGATCCTGCCGCGCGCCTTCCAGATGCAGATAGGAATGGCCGCCCTGCGGCACCTCGATCAGCATCAGCCCATGTGGGCGCAGTGCGCCGACCAGATGCCGCAGCGTCTCGATCAGCTCCTCGGCCACCAGGTGCTCGACGGTATGCGAGGCGACGATGACATCGAAATAGCCCTGCGGGATCTCATCGAGCGCGTCGTATTGCCGGGCGCCGATGTAATCGAGGTATTTCTTGCTTTCCTGATCGGGTTCATAGGCATGCGGCTCGCGGGCATGGCTGATGTGCAGCAGGTATCCCGGCCCGCTGCCGAAATCGAGTACCCGGTTGAAGCGTCCTTCGTGTTTCTTGAGCCGGATCACCTGGGCGCGGGCGCGGGCGTAATAGCGCCGCATCATCTGCGAGCTTTCGCGATGGGCCTCCGAGAAATAGATCTCGGGGTTGACATCGCGGTCCTTGCGGTTGGTCTGGGCGTAATCCTGGAGGTAGTAATCGGCCAGCATCTGGCTGGAATCCGGCACATGGGCCAACCCGCAGGCGGTGCAATAAAGGAGCGTTTCCAGCGCGAAGGGTTTCACATTGGAGGGGTAATCGCTGGCATATTCCAGCGCATCCGCGCCACAGGCCGGGCAGCTGCGCGACCTGTTCGGTATGGCAATCGGTGTAAATTTCTGCGGTTCAGTCTTCATCGTGCTTCAATTCCGGTTTTGACTGACATCTCACGCCGGGCCCCGCGTTGCAATCGGCGGACAGGGCGTTTTTACGATAGTGTTGCGAATGTCCTTGAAAACACGGGAAAAGCGCGGACCTTTCCGCTGACCGCCCGCCCGGGCATCCTCAGTAGGTGTTGAGAAAGCTGTAGGCATAGCGGCGCGGCCCGCCATGGCGGTTCTCGATCTGCAATTCGCCGTCGCGCACCGCGACAGAGGAGCGCCCATCGGTGCCGGTGGTGCCGGAGAGTACCGAGCCGCCGTGGTTTTCGAGGCTGGCCCCGCGCGCCAGGGTGAGCAGCGCCAGCGACGGGCCGGTGTCATAGGAGAACAGCCCCGAATGCGGTGCCTGGGGATAATCCGGGTCGACGAGATTGAGCGCCACCATGCCTCCGGCGCCGGGGGTCGGCACATAGCCCACGGCATCGTTGGCGATGTCGATCGCGCCGGCCATCAGGCAGGGCACCCGGGCCAGGCCATCGGCCCGGCGCAGGCTCAGCCCCGGGGTCCAGGCGTTGCCGTCGGCGCTGACCCGGATCTGAAAATCCTCGTCGCCCGCCAGCCCCAGCTCGGCCCGCCCGGACCAGCCGGATTGCAGCACCACCGAGGCGGTGTCGGTCGCCGTGGCCTTGTTGATCGTCAGCCGGTGGTCGCTGCCGGCATGGGTAAAGAGCGCCGCCTCCGAGGCCACCGCCAGCCGGTTGGTGGCATCTGAACTGGTGCCGACCCCCAGGCCGGTCAGATTTTCCAGCGGCGGCACCACCGCCAGCCAACTGCCGGCGGAAAACACCCGCAGGCGGTTTTCGGCCAGCCCCCAGGCGCGCCAGCCCTCCTGGGGATCGACGAACAGCCAGGCGCCGTCGCCGTAGCAGGCCAGCCGGCCGTCCTGCCCGGCCCAGGCGCCGCCGGCACCGGTGCCCAAGGCATGGGTGTCGCCCTCCGCCGGGCTGGCCGGCGGGGTGACGGCATTGAATTCCGCCACCCGGAGCTGCACCAGCGCGTCCAGCCGGCGCAGGGCCTCGTTGTGGGTGACATGCTTCTGGGCCTGCGACGGTTGCAGGTAGGGCAGCGAGAGGCTGGGCGAAAGGCTGGGCATGGGATTCTCCATAGGGTTGCGCGGGGCGGTGAGGTCCGGTCCCGCAGCCCTATCAGACCCGGCCTTGCCGATCGGCAAAGCCTTCGCACGCTGGCTTAACCGGCTGTCAAGAGGGTGCCGCAGGGGCGTTTTCCAGAGTTGTCAAAATCGGGGAAGTAGGCTAACGAGCGCCCCATGACTCTCTAGGAGATTTGACAGATGTTTGATAACAAAACGGTTTTT
The DNA here is from genome assembly GCF_900109145.1 of Marinovum algicola. Classification (GTDB taxonomy): domain Bacteria; phylum Pseudomonadota; class Alphaproteobacteria; order Rhodobacterales; family Rhodobacteraceae; genus Marinovum; species Marinovum algicola. Next base: position 33,475 of record NZ_FNYY01000029.1, on the reverse strand, counting down.
ATTACGGGGGGGACCGGCAGTTTCGGCAAGAAATATGTCAAGACTCTTCTGGAACGCTATTCGGTCAAGAAGATCATTGTCTACTCGCGCGACGAGCTGAAGCAGTTCGAGATGTCGCAGACCTACAATGCGCCGCAGATGCGGTATTTCATCGGCGACGTGCGCGACCGTGACCGCATGGTCACCGCGATGGAAGGCGTCGATTACGTCATCCACGCCGCCGCGCTCAAGCAGGTGCCAGCCGCCGAATACAACCCGATGGAATGCATCAAGACCAACGTGCATGGCGCCGAAAACGTCATCCACGCGGCGATTGCCAACAATGTCGAGAAGGTCGTGGCGCTCTCCACCGACAAGGCTGCCAACCCGATCAACCTCTATGGCGCCACCAAGCTGGCCTCCGACAAGCTCTTTGTCGCCGCCAACAACATGGTGGGCACCAAGCCCACCCGCTTCTCGGTCGCGCGTTACGGCAACGTGGTCGGCTCGCGCGGCTCGGTCGTGCCCTTCTTCGAGAATCTGAAGGCCCAGGGCGCCACCTCGCTGCCGATCACCGACATGAACATGACCCGGTTCTGGATTTCGCTCCAGCAGGGTGTGGACTTCGTGCTCAAGAACTTCGAGCGGATGTACGGCGGCGAGATCTTCGTGCCCAAGATCCCTTCGGTGCGCGTCCCCGAGCTGGCCCGCGCGATCGCCCCCGAGCTCGAGCAGCACGTGGTCGGCATCCGCCCCGGCGAGAAGCTGCACGAGATCATGTGCCCCGGCGACGACAGCCACCTGACGCTGGAATTCGGCGATCACTACGTGTTGCAGCCGACCATCAAGTTCTTCGACCGCGAGAATGCCTTCACCACCAATGCGCTTGGCGAAGAGGGCAAGCCGGTGTCGCTGGGCTTCGAATACAACTCGGGCGCCAATGATCACTTCCTCACGGTCGACGAGATCGTCGAATTCAACCGGATGGCAATGGCATGATCCCCTATGGCCGTCAGGACATCACCGAGGCCGATCTCGCCGCCGTACGCGATGTCCTGACCAGCGACTTCATCACCCAGGGCCCCGCGATCGCGGGGTTCGAGGCCGATCTGGCGGCCTATTGCGGGGTGAAACACGCGGTGGCGATGAGTTCCGCCACCTCGGCGCTGCATGTGGCCTACATGGCGCTCGGTCTGGGGCAGGGCGATCTGCTCTGGACCTCGCCCAACACCTTCGTTGCCACTTCCAATGCCGCGCTCTACTGCGGCGCGGATGTGGATTTCATCGACATCGATCCCGACAGCTACAACATCTGCCTCGATACGCTCGAGGCTAGGCTGGCCGCGGCCGAAAAGGCCGGCCGCCTGCCCAAGATCGTGACCCCGGTGCATTTCGCCGGGCAATGCTGCGACATGGAACGGCTGGGCGCGCTCAAGGCGAAATACGGCTTTGCCCTGGTCGAGGATGCAAGCCACGCGGTCGGCGGCGATTACCGCGACGGCAAGATCGGCAATTGCGCCCATTCCGACATCACCATCTTCTCCTTCCATCCGGTCAAGATCATCACCACCGCCGAAGGCGGCATGGCGATGACCAATGACGACGAGTTGGCGGCGGTGATGGCGATGCTGCGCACCCATGGCATCACCCGCGAGCCCGAGCGGATGCGCGGCGAGGGCGACGGGCCGTGGTATTACCAGCAGACCCTGCTGGGCTACAATTACCGGATCACCGATCTTCAGGCGGCGCTCGGCCGCAGCCAGCTGACCCGGCTGGATGCCTATATCGACGCCCGCCACGAACGCCGCGCGGTCTATGACCGCGCGCTGGCGGATCTGCCGCTGAAACTGCCGGCCCAGGCCGATTACCAGCGCTCGGGCCTGCATCTCTATCCGGTGCTGGTGACGGATGACGCCCCGGTCGACCGCAAGACCGCCTTCACGCGGCTGCGCGCGCTGGGGATCGGGGTGAACGTGCTCTACATCCCGGTCTATCTGCAACCCTGGTATCGCGATCTGGGCTTCGGTCCCGGCCATTGCCCGAATGCCGAGGATTACTACAGCCGGATGATCACCATCCCGATGTATGCCACTCTGAGCGCCGAGGATCAGCAGACCGTGATCGACAGGCTGCACGAGGTTTTTGACGGGTAGATAGCTACCGCGATCCGCCGCCTTTCAGTGGCGGATCGCTTGCGTCGCACGGGGGGCATGAGGTATCTCCTCAGGGGCGGTACTCGTTTGGCACCGATGCAACACAGGCTAGAGGCGAGTGATCCGGCCGGCCGCTCGCGGATATTGTCGAATATATTGATTTATCGTCCGTTGATGGTTTTGGCTTGATTTCAATGCGTCCCGGCGAGGGCGCGCAGCAGGGGTAAAGATGTCCGAGACGAAGCAGAGCGACGCAGGGTTCATGCACAGCGAGTTTGGCCGCAAGCTGTTCATTCGGGCCCCTCTGAAATTCGGCCGTTTCTTTCTCGACCGCGCCAAGCCGAACATGGCACAGCGCATCCTCTCGGTGCCGGGGCGCTATTATCCCGATGACCCCCGGGTGCTGCACATGCGGGCCGAGGCCTATGAGGCCGCCGGGCAATACGATGAGGGCGCGCAACTGCGGGCGCTGCGGCTGCGCGGGCTGATGCCGCGGCATCTCAAGTCCAAGAATTTCGTCGAGATCCTCAAGATCATGGCCGAGCTCGAGCGCACCTACCGCGCCGGCCAGTATCAGGCCGGGCGGCTGATCGCCCAGCAGCTTGTCAGCGAGGTCGGCCGCAAGCGCATGCTGCGCTGTGCGCTCAAGGCCCGCGACCGGTTCAAGGAAAGCGCCTTCCTGACCCATCTGATCGCGCTCTGCCGGGCGATGGACGGGGATTATCATGCCGCCAACCGCTCGCTGGTGGATGAGATCGCCCATCCCTTCGACGCGCCCGACGCGCTGGTGGCCCGCCGCTTCAAGCTGTTGCAGACCACCTGGCGCGCGGTCGACCAGATTGCCCGCGAGCAGATGGACTGGGCCGACGAGGCCGGATCCTACAAGGGCCTGTTCAACACGGTCGGCGCCGAGGCGCCCCGGGTGGCGATCTCGTCCGACAAGAGCAAGGCGCAGGCCCAGGTGACCGAGGAAGCGGCCGAGAAACAGTTCCTATCGTTTAAGGAACATGCGCTTCAGGGCCGCGACCGCGAGGAATATCTCAGGGTCTGCGATGCCGAATTCGCCGCCGCCGACAGCCTTGGCGGCAAGGTGCGTGCGGTCGAGGAGATGCTGCGCACCGGCATCCGCCACGTGCCCGATTACTCCGCCGATTACGCCCTGGCCCGGCAGCGGTTGGCCGATATCGAGGCGGATCTGGACTGGCTGCTGACCGATGCGGCGGTCGACACCCAGGCCATGGCCACCGAGACGGTGTTGACCCTGTGCAGCTGGCTGGCGCTGACCCAGCGGCTCGACATGGCCGACACCCAGGCCCGCATCGTCGCCCGGCTCGAGGCCCTGGCGGACCGCGACGATCTGCTGCCGGCGCTCTGGCCGGCGCCGCAGGCGATCGTGCGCGACGAGGCCCATACCGAAAGCGCAGGCCGGATCGCCGCCAAGCTCGACACGATCAAGCCGACGATCAACCGCGACATGCAGTTCTATTTCCGCTGGGCGATGACCGCGCGACAATACAAGAAGGCCGACGCCTTCTTCAAGCGCCTGCCGAAGAACCTGCACCGCCGTCACGGGCTGCTTTATTACGCCAATATCCTTCAGCGTCAGTGCCGCTTCAAGGAGGCGCTGAAGATCGTCGGCGAAGTGCATGGCCAGCTGCTGGCCAACCCCAGTGCGCTCAACGGCTATTCCAGCTACACCCTGATCAAGCGCGTGGGTGAGTTGCGCTTCCTGATCGAGACGGCGCAGATCTTCCAGAGCGTGCCGCAGCCACGCGATCCCGAGGGGGTCGTTCTCATAGCGCCGCGCAATGTCGATCACCTGCGCCGGTATCCGCTGATGGTTCTCCTGGAGTTCAAGAGGCGCGGCTGGGCGGTGGTGCCGCTGGTCGGAGGCCTGTTGCCTTTCGAGGCGACCGGAGACTCCTCGATCGATGTGATGAACGGCGCCATTAGCCCCAACCTTCGCTTCAGCGACGAGGCCAAGGAGTGCATGCCCGCCCCGCAGGATTTCCATGTGGATATTGGCAAGGGACGCATTCGTTGGGGCGAGATCGACTTGTCCCATCCGGTCTGGGAGGACGCGGCGATCAATCGTCGGCGCTACACGATCAATTACCAATGCCCCGAATTGCAGAAGTATCTGGGCGGTCTCTCCGAGTGGACCCAGGCGATGGCACGGGTGGTGGAGTATGCGCACCGCCAGCAACGTGAGACCGGGCGGCGCGTGGCCTGTATTTCGCAATTCAACTGCCGGCTACCGGATTCTCTGTTCCGGGCCTATTGCGATGCCCACGGCGACCCGGACAATTTCTTTTATCTCGCCGCGGCCAATGGGTATCAGAACTATTTCAGCAACTTTGCCACGAATGTCTCGCAGCGCTTCGTGCTGCGCAACATGACGCGTGCCCCGCATGTGCGCACTCCCAGCTTCCCGCTGCCCGAGAATTTCGAGGAATATTACCGCCAGCGGCAGGAGGCCCTGCCCGAGATCCTCGAACGGTTCGCGCCGATCACCAAGGTCAAGCGTTCGACCGAGGGCACCAAGGGCCGCCCGCCCGAGGCCGACGAACTCGATCGCCGGATCAAGGCCTGGCGGGCGATGGGCGGCAAGGTGGTCTGCGCCTTCGGCAAGGTGGTCTGTGATATTGGCGCACCGTTTGACGGCGGCCCGGTGCATGCGAGCATGAAGGAATGGATCAATCATTCCATCCGTGCGGTCCGTGGCAGTAACACGCTGCTGCTGATCAAGCCGCATCCGCATGAGCTTAACAACCAGATCGCCACCTTCCCGACGGAATATTTCCGCGACCTGATCGAAGAGCCGCTGGGCGACAATGCCGCCTTTCTCGGGCACCGCTGGTTCGACATCCACGACATGCGCGAGCGGATGGATGTGGGGCTGATCTACAATGGGACGACAACGATCGAGCTGGGGCTTCTGGGCATCCCCTGTATCCTGGCGGGCCATTACGCGCCGATCGATTACCCGATCGGACATGTCCAGCCGCAGACTGTGGAAGAGTTCGAAGCCTATCTTCGATTTGAAAAGCCCTTGGAAGTGGCGCCAGACCTGCGCGAGCGGGCGGCGGTCTGGCTCGATTACATGGCCAATGACAATTTCACTCAGCCCTATCGTTTCCACGCCCGGCCGGTGACCAACAAGGTGCTCTATCCGCCTTATTGGTTCCAGGAGGATCTCGAGCGCTACAGGGTCGGTGCCGATACCGCGGTGGCCGAGTTGACCGGACGGGCGCTGGGGGAGCGGTTCGAGCCGGGCCATCCCGTCGGCGTGCCGTTGCAAGCGCTACATGGTGGAGGTGGGGAAAACTCTGCGAAGTCGCCTGGGGCCGGCACGGCTCGCGCATCGAGATGGCGCGCCTGACAGCCCGCCGCGATCACGACTTTTCCGACAAAGGTTTCCAGATATGTTGACTGAACTCTCCGCCCTGTATGACAGGCTTTTCCCACTGTGCCGCAGCATCACGGGGCCGGGGCTGCGCGATAGCTTGAATATCTTCGGCGAAGTCATGCCACTCGAGATGCACGGCATCCCGAGCGGTACCGAGGTGCTTGACTGGACGGTGCCGCCGGAATGGGCCGTGGAAAGCGCCCGGCTGATTGGACCGGATGGCGAGGTGGTCTGCGACTTCGCTGACCACAATCTACACCTGGTTAATTACTCGCAGGCCTTTCAGGGCAAGATGTCGCTGGAAGAGTTGCAGCCGCATCTGCACTCGCTGCCGCATCTGCCCGACGCCATTCCCTATGTGACAAGCTATTACAATCCACGTTGGGGGTTCTGCCTGCCGCATCGTCAGCGTATGGCGCTGAGGGAGGGCGAGTACACTATCGACATTCGCACCTCGCATTATGACGGCGAGGTCAATTTTGCCACCTGCGACCTGCCGGGAGAAAGCGACGAGGTGGTGCTGATCAGCTCCTATCTCTGCCATCCCAGCATGGCCAACAATGAACTCTCGGGGCCCTTGGGTCTGTTGCGCCTGTATGAACGGCTCAAGGCACTACCCCGGCGGCGGTTCACCTATCGCTTCCTGCTCTGTCCGGAAACGCTGGGCTCGATCGCCTATCTGTCAAAATTCGGAGATCAATTGGGGCCGAAGTTGCGCGGCGGGCTGGTATTGACCTGCCTCGGTGGATATCGCGATACGCTCAGTTTCAAAATGTCGCGCCGGGACTGGTTGGACAATCCGAGCAGTATCGACCGGCTGGCACGGCGCTTTTCCGAACTTTATCCCGAACGCTTCCAGATCCGGCCCTTCACCCCAACGTCCGGCTCGGACGAGCGGCAGTTCTGCTCACCGGGGTTCAACTATCCGGTGATTCAGGCCGCACGCACGATCTATGGTCAGTTCGTCGAATACCACACGTCGGCGGATGACAAGCGCCTGATGCGTATCGAACAGGTAGAGCGTGCCGCCGATACCCTTGCAGAGTTCATGCAGGTTTTTGATTTCGATGGGCTGAAGCTGCAAAACCGGCACCCCTATGGCGAGCCGCAACTGGGCCGGCGCGGGCTTTACCCGACGATCAACTCGCCGATGAACCGCGGCAGTTCTGCCGACGGCAGAACTGACAGTAGACAGACCCTCAACCGGCTGCTGATGTGTTTGTCGCTGGCCGATGGTCAGCGGGGGCTGGTGGAGATCAGCGACCGGATCGGCTGTGGCCCCGATCAACTACTGCCGATCCTGACAGAACTGCTGCAACAGGATATGATCGCGTTGAAATCCGAAGGGGAGAGGCATCCATGACCGCTGACGCCGATATCACACCGCTGGTCGAGGACTGGCGCGCCGCTGGAATTTCTGAGGGCGACATGGTGCTGGTGCACAGCAGCACCCGCCGGACCCTCAAACGCGGATATTCGCCCGAGCAGATCCGCGACTCGTTTCTTGAGGCTGTGGGGCCGAAGGGCACAGTTCTCTTTCCGCTGTTCAACTTTAATTTTTGCAAAGGCGACGCCTTTGATATGCGGAGTTCGAAATCCCGCATGGGGGCCTTGACCGAGGCGGCGCGACAGCACCCGGAAGCGGTCCGCACCGGTCATCCGGCCTATTCCTTTGCCGTTCTCGGTGCCGAGGCCGAAGCGTTTCGCAAGGTCTACAATTCCAGTGGCTACGGAACCGACTCGCCCTTTGCCATGCTGCATCGCCGAGGTGGCAAGATCGCGGTGCTGGACTTGATGGGCCAGAACAGCATGACCTTCTATCACTACGTGGAAGAGATGCATCGGGTCTTCTATCGCTATCACAAGGTTTTCACGTGCCCTTTCACCGACTGGGATGGGGTGACAGGTGAGCGGCATTTCTCAATCTACGTTCGTGATCTGGAACGCGGGGTGCTGACCGATGTGAACCCGATGGACGAGCGCCTCTGGGATCAGGGACTCTACAGTGGCTGCCGACCGGGCGAAGGGCATGGGCTGCGTGTGATCGAAGCCCGTAAGATGTTCGATGCCGTCGCGCAGGCAATCACCTCAGGAGAGGTCGAAGGCGTACTTTTCAGCTACGAACAGAAATAGCCTCCGAACCGGTCGGATCTGAGGCCTGTCTCTGGCGTGTGTGCCGCAGCCCCTAACCCCGGATCAGCCGCCGGATCACATGGCTGGCCAGGTACCAGGCGGCGGGCAGGGGGCCCAGGCCGGCATGCTCGCGGTACATCCGCCAGGTGGCGGCGCTGGCGCGCCAGCGGTTGGCCGAGAGCGACCCCGGCGTCACGTGATAGATGGCCAGCGGCACCTGCAGCCCATGCGCCGCCTCGGTGCGTTTCAGCAGATCGAGCCAGAAGGCGTAATCCTGCCGCAGCGGCAGCAGCGGCATCGCCATCGGCCCGAGCTGGTCGCGGTCGCAGATCGCGGTGAGCACGCCGATGACATTGCCGCGCAGCAGCCTCTGCCGGTCGACCCGCGCGGGCACCCGGACCTCGCGCCGCCCGGTGGCATGGACGCGCCAGAAGCCGGTGTAGGTCAGCGCCAGCCCCTCGGCCTGCATCCAGCCCAGCTGGCGGGCGAGTTTCTCGGGCAGCCATTCGTCATCGGCATCGAGAAAGGCCAGATAGCGCCCCCGCGCCACGGCGATCCCGCGGTTGCGGGCGGCGGCGACGCCACGCGGACCGGTCTCCGGTGCCGCCAGCACCCGGATCCGCGGATCGGCGGCAGCTCTCTCCCGGGCCAGCGCCGGGGTGGCGTCCGAGGAGCCGTCGTCGGCGATGATCAGCTCCCAGTCGTGCCGGGTCTGGGCGGTGACCGAGGCCACCGCGCGCGGCAGGCAGGCGGCGGCGTTCAGGCAGGGCATGATGATCGAGACCGCCGGCGCCGGGGAGGCCGCCCGCGACAATTGCCCGGGCTGCGTCCCGGGGGCGTTTGACACGAGGGGGGGGACGGGATAACGGTGTCCACGATCTTCCCGGTGCAAGACCCTACCCCATTGTTTTAGGTGCTAGAAAAGATGACTCAAGCTTCTCCGCCAGTGCAAGTGATTGCGGAAATTGGTTGCAATCACAAGGGCGATCTGGAGATCGCCAAGGAATTGATCCGGGTCGCCGCCCATGTCTGCAAGGCGGATGTCGCCAAGTTCCAGAAGCGCCACAACCGCGAGCTTCTGACCGCCTCCGAATATGACACGCCGCACCCGGTGCCGGAAAACGCCTATGGGCCGACCTATGGCGCGCACCGCGAGTTTCTCGAGCTCGACCTGGATCAGCACAAGGAGCTGGTCGAGGAATGCCGCGCCAACGGCATCGCCTATTCCACCTCGGTCTGGGATCTGACCTCGGCCAAGGAGATGACCACGCTCAACCCGCCGATGCTGAAAATCCCCTCGGCCACCAACCAGCACTACGAGCTGCAAGGCTATCTCTGCGAGCATTTCGCCGGCGAGATCCACGTCTCGACCGGCATGTCGACCGGTGACGAGATCGGCAAGCTGGTGGACTTCTACGAAGAGCGCGGCCGCGCCAAGGACCTGGTGGTCTACAGCTGCACCTCGGGCTACCCGGTGGCCTTCGAGGACATCTGCCTGTTCGAGATCAAGTCGCTGATGGAACGCTTCGGCGACCGGGTCAGAAGCATCGGCTTCTCCGGTCACCACCTGGGCATTGCCGCCGATGTGGCGGCGCTGGCGGTGGGCCGGATGATGGAAGCCGAGGGCAAGGGCACCTTCTCGCATATCGAGCGCCACTTCACCCTCGACCGCACCTGGAAGGGCACCGATCACGCCGCCAGCCTCGAGCCCGACGGGCTGCGCCGGCTGTGCCGCGACATCGCCAATGTCGACCGCGCGCTGGCCTTCAAGGGCCAGGAGATCCTGCCGGTGGAACAGGTCCAGCGCGACAAGCTGAAATGGTCCGGCGGCCGGGCCTGAACCTCTCAGGATCAGCCGCCCCCCGCCATCGGCCGGGGCGGCATGGTTATTTCATATTGGCGGCCCGCCCGGCCCGCATTTCGATGACCGGGCGCCGGACGTCCGCACAGGGTGACAGCCGATGACCGGCACCGTGATCTTCCGCTGCAATGTCTCGGCCAGCGTCGGCCTGGGCCATCTCATGCGCTGTCGCGAGATGGCGCGCTATCTCGGTGCGCTCGGCTGGCACTCGGTGCTGCTCGGCCCGCCCGACAGCCTGCGCCAGCCCGCCGACGAGGGGCTCTTTGCCGGCTGGCACAGCGTCGAGGATCGCGGCAGCTCTGACGACGATGCCGCCCGCGTCCTGGCACTCTGCGAAGCCCATGGCACGCGCCATGTGGTGATGGACGACTACCGCGTCGATCCCGGCTATCAGCAGCGTCTGCGCGCGGCCGGCCTGCGCTGGCTGCAACAATTCGATGCCTCCCGCCCCTGGATGTTCCAGCCCGATCTGCTGGTCAATGCCAGCCCCTACGAGAAACGCGCGCAATATCTGCCCTGGCTGGCCGAGCCCGAGCATACCCGGACGCTGTTCGGCCCGGCCTATGCGGTGCTGCGCCCGGCCTTTACCGGGATCACCGCGCGGGTCGATGGCCGCGCGGTGCGCCGGGTGCTGGTGGCCTTTGGCGGCGGCGACGATCGCGGCGCGCTGGAACAGGCGCTGCGCACCCTGGCCGGACAGCTCGGCCCCGAGGTGACGCTGGTGCTGGTCTCGGGCGCCGGCAATCCCCGCCGCGCGGCGATTGCCGAGACGGTGGCGGCGCTGCCCGCCGGCCAGGCCGAGTTCCACGTCAACCCGCCCGACATGGCCGGGCTGATGCGCGGCTGCGATCTGGCGCTGATCGGCGGCGGCACGATGAGCTACGAGGCGGCGATCTGCGGGCTGCCCACGGTCTTTGTCGGGCTGGCGCCGAACCAGGAGCGGCCCTGCCGCGGCTGGCAGGATCTCACCGGGGCGCCCTTCCTGGGGCTGGTGGGCACCGTCGGGGATGACCGCCTGCGGGCGGCGGTCTCGGAACTGGTCGAGGATGACGCCCGCCGCCGCGCCATGGCCGCCAAGGGCCGGGCGCTGGTCGACGGACAAGGCACGCAGCGGTTGACCGACGCGCTGCTCGAACGGGAAAGCGAGACGACATGAGCACGCAAAAAACCATCCTGGTGCTGGGCACCAATGCCGGCCAGGCGGATCTGATCCGTCACATGAAGGACCGCGGCTGGCGGGTGATCGGCGCCTCTCCGGTCAAGGGTGAGCCCGGACAGGCCTTCTGCGACGTGGTCGAGGCGGTCAATATCGTTGATCTCGAGGCGCTCGAGGCGGTGGTCGAACGGCACAAGCCCGACCTGATCTATTCGATCTCCTCGGATGTGGCGATGAAATCGGTGGTGGCGCTCTCCGAACGGGTCGGCCTGCCGCATTTCTACGACAGCGCCTTCATCGATCTGCTCGACGACAAGGCCGCCCTGCGCGGTTTCCTGACCGAGCATGATCTCGGCCCGGTGCCCTACCGCAAGCTGGCCAGCGCGGCAGAGGCCGCGGGCTGGGACACCTTCCCCTGCATGGTCAAGCCGACCGATGCGCAAGGTCAACGCGGCGTCGTCCGGGTCGACCGGGCGGCAGACCTGGCGCCGGCGATCGCGGCGGCGGTGGGCTTTTCGCGCAGCAGCCAGGCGATTGTCGAAGGCTTCCTCGACGGGGTCGAGATCTCCTGCAACGTGCTGGTCTGCGGCGGCGAGGTCAAGATGAAGGTGCTGTCCGAGCGGCTGGTGCATGGCCCCCATGCGCTGGGGGTGCCGCGCGGCCACCTGGTGCCCTGCGATGCCGTCAGCGAGGACAACCAGCGCGCCGCCCTGGCGCTGGTCGACGGCATCATCGCGGCGCTCGGCAGCCGCGACGGGGTGCTCTATTTCCAGATGATCGTGACCCCCGAAGGCCCCCGCGTGGTGGAAATCGCGCCGCGGCTCGACGGCTGCCACATGTGGCGGCTGATCCGCGCCGCCGAGGGCGCAGACCTGATCGCCATGGCGATGGACTGCCTGACCGGCGAGGGCACGCCCGAACAGCTGCCGGGCGGCGGCGAAGGCGACCGCCAGCGGCCGATCGCCGAGCTGATGTTCCAGCAGATGGCGCCGGGCCAGCCGTTCAGCGCCGCGGCCTTTCCGGTGCCCGAGGATGCGATCTACCACGAATACCGCTATGACGCCGGCCAGGACGTGCGCCCGGTCAATGGCACGCTGGAAGTGGTGGGCTATTACGTGCGGAACCGCGCATGAGCCGGGTGATTGCCGTCACCGGGGCCTCGGGCTTCATCGGCCGCTACCTCTGCGCGGCGCTGGAACAGACCGGCGACCGGGTATTGCGGCTGGGCCGCGGGGCGCCATCCGGCCCGGACGACCGGCAGACCGATTATTCCCGCGACAGCCTGGTCGCCGCGCTGGCGGGCGCCGAGGCGGTGGTGCATCTGGCCGGCCGTCGGATGACCCGCGCGGATGCGCCGATGGATCTGGCGCCTTTCTGGCAGCCCAATGTCGCCCAGATCGCCGATCTGGTGGCGGCAGCCCGCGAGACCGGGGTGTCGCGGCTGGTGCTGGCCTCGACCATCGCGGTCTATTCCCCGGCCTCCGGCCTGCCCTACCGTGAAGAGGCGCCGGCCCATCCGATCAACGCCTATGCGCTGTCGAAGCTCATGGCCGAAGCGCATCTCGAGATGCTGACCCGCGCCGGCGGGCCTTCGGCGGTGGCGCTGCGCCTGGCGGCGGTCTACGGCCACGGCGAAAAGGGCACGCCGGCGCTGATGAAATTCGTGGGCCAGGCCCGGGCGGGCGAGACCATCGTGCTCACCGGCAATGCCGATTACCGCATCGATCAGCTTTACGTGCGCGACGCGGTCTCGGCCTTTCAGGCGGCGCTGGCCTCGGAGGCGCGCGGCGTGGTCAACATCGGCGGCGGCCGGGCCTGGTCGGTGGGCGAGATCGCCGAGACCGCCAACCGGGTCTTTGGCAATGCCGGCAACATCCGCTACGACACCGACAGCGACGCGCCGATGCCCGAAACGGCCATGGCGCTCGACCGGGCCGTCGAGGCGCTGGACTGGCGCCCGGAGTTCGATCTGAAATCCGGGCTCGAGGATTTCCGGCGCACCGGAGAACAGACATCCCCGGACGGGGCGATTTGAGAGGACGATATGCTCACACTGCGCGAAGAACTCAGCAAGACCCACGGCATTGCCAATGACGGCAGCCCCTTCATCATCGCCGAGATGTCGGGCAACCATAACCAGTCGCTCGACCGGGCGCTGGCGATCGTCGATGCCGCCGCCGAGACCGGTGCCGATGCGATCAAGATCCAGACCTTCACCGCCGACAGCATGACGCTCGATCTCTCCGAGGGCGAGTTCACCATCACCGATCCGAAATCGCTCTGGGTCGGGCGCACGCTCTACGACCTCTATGAGGAGGCCCATACCCCGGCCGACTGGCACAAGCCGATCGCCGACCGGGCGAAGGAACACGGGCTGCTGTTCATGTCGACGCCGTTTTCCGAGGATGCGGTGGACCTGCTCGAGAGCCTCGACGCGCCGCTCTACAAGATCGCCTCCTTCGAGGCGATCGACCTGCCGCTGATCCGCCGCGTGGCGCAGACCGGCAAGCCGATGATCATCTCCACCGGCATGGCCAGCGTCGTCGAGATCGGCGAGGCGGTGGAAACCGCGCGCGCGGCCGGCTGCACCAACCTGACGCTGCTGAAATGCACCTCGTCCTACCCGGCGAGCCCGGAAAACACCAATCTCGTCACCATGCCGGTGATCGGCCAGACCTTCGGCACCAATTTCGGCCTCTCGGATCACACCATGGGCAATGGCGTGGCGGTGGCCTCGACCGCGCTCGGCGGCACGGTGATCGAGAAGCACTTCATCCTCGACCGCTCAGAGGGCGGCGTCGACAGCGCCTTTTCGCTGGAGCCCGACGAGTTCACCGCGCTGGTCACCGAATGCAAGCGCGCCGCCCAGGCGATGGGCGAGATCTGGTTCGGCGGCACCGCCTCGGAACAGGCTGGCCGCAAGAAGCGCCGCTCGCTCTACATCGGCGAGGACATGAAGGCCGGCGAGGTGCTGACCGAGAAGACCCTGCGCCGCATCCGCCCGGGTCTGGGCCTCGCGCCGCGCCATTATGACGTGCTCTTGGGCCGCAAGGTCGGCCGCGACGTCAAGCGCGGCACCCCGATGAGCTGGGACCTGCTCGACGGCGAAAGCTGAGGCAGCTCGCCCTGATTTTGCGACATGCGGGATGTCAAGGCTTGACTGTCTGGTCTCCGGCCGGAAGACAGGGTATCTGACAGAAATGCGAGCTGACAATATGGGCGTTTCGCCAGATGGGGGGCAAATGAACGTCACAAGGGGAAATATGTCGGACCATCATTTGTTCGTGGAATGTCCCGGGTCGAACAAGCTGGTCATGTTTTTCACCGCCACCGGCGCGAAGCCGGGGCTTTTCAATTGGTGGGCGGTGGGCCACCAACTTGCCGAGAGCGCCAATGTTCTCTTCGTGAACGGCTGGTCCAATACCTGGTATCAGGACGGGGTGAAAGGGCTGGGCGACGGTCTCGAGGAGACGCTCGACACCATAAGGACCTGGTGCGATGAGCATGGCGTCGACGAGCTGTATTGCACCGGCCAGAGTATGGGCGGCTACGGCGCGCTGCTGTTCTCGGCGCTGTTGCCAGCACGCGTCATGGCTTTCGGGGCCGAAGCCATTTTGGGCTTGCCGCACAGCCAGTGGGAAAGAAAGGCCAACAAGACCATTGCCCTTCTGCACCGCGATCTGACCGATCCGGAAAAATACAGCTTCGAAGGCTGCCTGTTCGCCGGCGAGCGCGATCCTCTGGATATCCTCTGCGCGTCCAAAATGGCCGCGCACCGGTCTCTCAGGATCATTACCATGCGAGGGGTGGGTCATGGGCCCGCCGGGCACCTGAAAAATCGCGATCGGCTCCTGCCAATGTTGCAGGCCTGGATCGACGGCAAGGAGCTGCCGCCGGTTAAGGAAGCGGGACGGGCGCTGGAAACGGAGAGCTTCCCGCAGGATTTCTACGATGCTTGGGTCTTCGGGCGGGAAAAGCAATGGCAGCAGTCCCAGGACAGTGCCTGCCGGGCGGCAGCGGCCTATCCGATGTCGGACGAGGCCTTTCTTCTCAAGGGAAATGCACTGATGCAGCTGGGGCGCGCGCCGGAGGCCTTCGAAGCTTTCGCGGTCTCCTTCTGCCTGCGCAACCGCCCGCAGCCGCTGGCACTCATGGGACATGCGCTGCGGCAGCAGGAAGAGCCGCTGGAGGCACGCGCAGTCTATATCAAGACCTTGCAGCGCTGGCCGAACCATGCACCGGCGTATTTCGGGCTGGGCTTGGCCGAACTCAAACTCGGCCATCGAGAGGCGGCGCAGGACGCGCTGCTCAAGGCCTGCACAATCGACCCCAAGAACATCCACTTCCAGAGCTGGCTGAAACGGCTCTCCTGAGAGCCACTTGCCTCACGAGCGGGTCAAATCTGAGGCCGGCTCCTCGGTCTCGCAACCTCCAAGATAGCGTGCGGCCGCCTCGACCACTGCAGTATGGGCGGGGGCGATCTCCTGTGCCTTGAGGATATGCCGCACCGCGGACTTGCGTCGCCCGCGTGCATTTTCCACCTGTGCCAGAAGCAGATGCGCAGTCGGCAGAGCCGGATTGCGCTTCAGGGCCTCGCGCGCCAGGCTGCGAGCTTCCTCCTGGTGGGCGAGACCCTGGCGCATTAAGCATTCGGCGAGGGTGAGATAGATGTATTCGTTGACATCTGAACACCTCAGCGCCCGCCGCAGTTCGTCAATCGCCTTCTCGATCTGCCCAGTTTGTATCGCGACCTTGGCCAGCACCAGCCGTGCGCGGCCCCCGTGGTTCGCGGCCGGCAGCGCCGCTCGGGCGAACTTGTAGGCCCATCTCGGGTCTTCGCCGCTGTTGGCCAGCCGGGTCGCGGCCTGCAAGCAGGCGGTGGGGCCGCCGTCGGCCAGGATCCGTTCGCGCCGGATGCCGAGGCCCCCGGCCATCCCGAGGATCCTGATCCATTCGATCCGCGCCGGTTTTGCCGCAGGCGGGCCGCTCTTCAGCATCAGTTCGACGGTCGATGTCAAATGCCTGGTGACCCGTTCCGTGAGAATCTCCAGATTGTCCTCGGCTTTCCGATCCGCCATTGCCGCCGTCGCCTCGGCCAGGCCCGGATGCGCGTGAAGGTGCTGACGCAGGCGGGCCTCGATTGCCGAGACATCGGTGGAATCCACAAGGTATTCCAAAAAGAAGAACCCCAGCAGCCGCTCGGTGAGCGCGGCGACCGGCGCCGGCGTTTCTGTGAAGACCTGCTCCAGCGCCGCCAGTGTCTCTACTGGGCGAGTCATGTGGCGGTATTCGCTGCGCGCCATGCTATAGACCGGGGTATCCTGTAGCAGCGCCTCGAGCCCAACACCGGAATTGGCCACCAGAACGGCACGGCAGCGGGCGATGAGAGCATGGATCGAACCTTCGGAGACAAAGACATACCTGGACTTTGAGACGGTCTCGAGCCAAGCGGTGATCGCCCCGGAACGGCAGAGTGGGTGACGCTTGATCACCACCGGGCGGCGGTGTGTTTCGGCCAGTTCGGTCACCCGGCGGAGGGTGTCGCTCTGCTCCCACGGCAGATGTCGGAGGACCCGATCGTGATCGACCTGCAACGGCAGGAAGATGAAATCTTGCAGTCTGGCGATCTCCGGTTCCAGCGGGGTTCCCGGCTGCTCCAGCTTCGACAGGTTCTCGCGAGCGATGCTCTCGCGGTACTGCTTGATGAACTTGCGGGCGCGGCGCAGGTCGAAATCCTTTCCCGCCGCCTGCAGTGCCGGGTCTGTCGCCATCTGCGACCAGCCGCTGTAGCCGCAGGAATCGAAAAACCAGTAGCGCGGCAGGGCGCCCGGCTTGAGGCAATAGACCTGATCCCCGATCTCCTCGCTGTGATAGGCATAACGGATCTCAGCCGCGTTCTGCACCTCCAGGCGCTGACCCTCGGCAAGCCGGGCGCGGCAGAGCTCGGTCTTCAGTTCCAGGCGCATCGCCGCCTGGATCACATTGTCATAGGCCGTGCGGATGATGTCGTGATCGGCGTAGCTCTCGAAGGCAAACTGATTGGGAATGTCGAGACGCAGCTTCATGCCGTGCGCAGCCCCAACTCGAACAGCGCCTCGGCGAAATCCCAATCCTGGGGCGTGTCGATATCCAGCGCCCGCTGGCGCGGCATCACATGCGGGCGCGAGGCCGGATTGAACATCGGCGCGCGCGAGACAAAGGCATCGCGCCGCCCCCAGTAGAACATGCCGGCATCGTGGAACGCCTCCGGCAGATCCTGCGTGCGGGTTTTGGCATAATCGGGAAACAGCATGCCGATGCCCGCCTCGCCTTCGGTCATGGCGCGGTGAACCGGGTGCGGATAGCTGGCGGCGGCAAAGACAAAGCCGCCCTCGGCGACCCCGTCGAGGATCCGGCGCGCCTGTTGCAGATCCGCCGCCTGCACAAAGGCGGCGGTGGCATAGATGCAGCACAGCCGCTCGACCTTCTGCCCGACGATCTCTTCCATCGTCTCGACCGCATCGACGATCGCCTCGCGCGCCGGCGTGAAATCGTCGGCCAGGTGGTCGGGGCGTATGAAGGGCACCTCGGCGCCCTGGGCGCGGGCAACCTCGGCGATCTCCTCATCGTCGGTCGAGACGATCACATGGTCGAAGAGCCCCGAGGCCCGGGCCGCGGCAATCGGCCAGCCGATCATCGGACGGCCGGCGAAGGGGCGAATGTTCTTGCGGGGGATGCGTTTGCTGCCCCCACGGGCAGGAATGAGGGCGATTTGCATGAAATTCCGGTCAATTTAAGAGGATACGGCGTATTTCGCCGGAGTATCTGGCACCTGTCAGGGCAAGTAAAGGGGGGCGCCCCGGCGGCAGGCCTGTAAGCGCCAAATCAACGTTATGTTATACTTATTCCCCGCGCGCGGCATCCGGCCCGGGAAGGACAGCCTCTACGCAAGCTCTCCCGCCACCTTGTCCAGATAACGCGTCACCAGCGCCCACGCCGTCTCGGGGCTGCCTGCTTCGGCATAGCAGCGGAATTCCGGCGCATTGCCGGAGGGACGCAGATGCACCACCTCGTCACCCTCGAAACACACCCGCAGCCCGTCGGTCAGATCCAGCCCGGTCTCGGGCCGTCCGAAGAATTCCGCCCGCGCCCCGGCATCCGCGCGCAGCCGCGCGAGAAAGCGCTGCGCCGTCTCGGAGGCGATGCCGGCGATCCTGTCGGCGGCGGTGAACCGCGCCGGCAACCCGGCCACCAGCGCCGCCAGCGGCATCTCCGCCGCGCGCGCCGCGGCCAGCGGGGAGAGGATCGGCAGCAGGCAGTCACGCGTCATCAGCGGCGCCAGCGGGCCGGCCGGGCCCTCGGCCTCGAAGCCCAGAAGAAAGCCGCCGTTGGCCTCATAGCCCACCACCCGGACCCGGGGCTCCTGCGCCAGTGCCGCCTCCATCGCGGCAATCACATAGGGCGAGCCGATGCGGGTGAGCACCACCTCGCGAAAGTCGTCCATCTCGCCGATCATGGCGTTCGACGAGACCGGGGTGCAGATCACCTCGGCGCCGAGGCTGCGGGCGCTCAGCGCGCCCAGCACGTCGCCGGGCACCACCGCGCCGGCGGCATCGGCCACCATCGGCCGGTCGGCATCGCCATCGGTCGAGATCACCGCGTCAAGCCGGTGGTCCGCGCACCAGCCCGCCAGCATGTCGCGGGTCTCCGGGTCGAGCGCCTCGGTGTCGACCGGGATGAAATGCCCCGAGCGAGCCAGCGGCACCGGCGCGCCCCCCAGCGCCGCCACCAGCGTGATCATCAGGTCGCGCGCCACCGAGGAATGCTGATAGACGCCGATGCGCAGCCCGGCGAGCGCGGCGGCGCCGAAGCCGGTCACATAGCGCTGCACATAGGCCGCGGCGGCATCATGGTGGCGCAGCCCCGCCTGCCCCGCGGCCGGCGCCCGGCCCAGCGCGGCGCTGATCGCGGCCTCGTCGTCCTTCGAGATCTCGCCGCCGGGCAGATAGAATTTCAGCCCGTTGCGGTCGGCGGGAATATGGCTGCCGGTGACCATCACCGCCGCCCGGCCCGCCGCTTGGGCCGCCAGCGCCAGCGCCGGGGTCGGCAGCGCGCCGCAATCGATCACCTCGACGCCGCAGGCCCGGGCGGCCCGGGCCACCGCATCGGCGATCTCGGGCGAGGACGGCCGCAGATCGCGACCGAGATAGAGCCCGCCACCATGCGGACAGGCCAAGAGAAAGGCGCGGGTGTATTCCGCGACCAGGTCAGCGCTCAGCTCGGTGACAAGACCGCGCAGGCCGCTGGTGCCGAATTTGGGAGCCATGATAATATCCTTTGCAACGAAAATGCCTTGTCCCTTCCTTGGCAAAGCCGCGCGCCGGGCTCAAGGTTTTGTTACCGCCCGATCGGTTGGTCCGATCAGGCCGCGAAATCGCTCCCAGCTGACTGCCGGAGGAGCTGCTCTTGCAGAACCCGGGCAAAGGGGACGCTTTTGCGCGAATATGCGCCTTGTCGCCAGTCGCCAGCCTGGCGCTTGTGCGGCACCCTGTTGTGAATGGCGAGCTGTCCGAAGATATCCTCGAACCCCAGAAAGGCGACATCCGCCGGAGTGCCGGTTTTGGCCCAGTGCGCCAGACAGCGCGCCGTGGCCCGCCCCAGCATGCTGGGGCCGGTCTTGGACCAGGTGGTTTCGTTTGCACGTGCCAGAAGCGCCTCCCGGGCGGTTTTCGCCGCCAGTTCGGCAATCAGGTGTCCTGGGGTGGCAGCGAGAAAATTGTTGCCGATGATCGATCGGCCCGGCTCCAGAAGCGCCACGAATCCGGCGCCGCGATCAACCAGGGTTTCCAGCGACCCGACCAGGACATCGTCGGCATCGGCATAGACACCGCCTTCCCGGGCCAGCAGGCAGAGCCGCAGGAAATCGGATTCCTCAGCCGGATTGCTGGCCAGCGAAAAGGCCCGTGCCCAATCTGTCCCGTAGGTGTCATGCAGATAGGCCAGCGCCGCGCGACGGTCGAAGAGCCGATGCTGCCAGCCCGGCACGGCCCGCCAGCTTTCGATCATCCCGACCAGCGCCTCCGGCGGTTCGAGGGTGTTCCAGTACTGGAAAATACACCGGGGGATCCGGGGGCGGGCCGGGAGGGCGTCCGGAACGGCCTGCAAATGTGCCTGCCAGTGTTTCAAGAAACGCATTGCGGCAATGTTCGAGTCCGGCTCGGCCTGGACCAACGTTATATGCCCCGCGGTATCACCGGGCGGCAGGGGGCGGAGCGGGCCCTTTTCGAAATCGAAAAGCGCGATGGTGAGTTCGGTCATGTTCTGGCCCAACAGGGTCTTGTGCAGATGCGGATCATCCCAGACCCCGGCTGCGCGGGCTTCACGCAGCACCGTCGCCACTATCTCGCCGTGCCCCTGCGCCGCCAATTCCCGCAAGAGCGCATGGGTTTCTGGCCGCATTCGGGCAGCCTCGCACCCGAGAGCGATGCGGAAGGCGGCCAGGGCCGCGTCGAACTCGCCCAAAGAGGCATGGAGCTTGATCCGATGGCGGGCCAGGGAAGTTGCGCCCTCAGGTCTGCGCTGCGCCGCCTGCTGCAACAGCGCCAGCCCGGCGCGCTCCTGCCCGGCCTTGGTGAAGGTGGCGACCACCAGCGCAGCAAGCCGCATATCGGAGGGCCAGACAGACAGGCTCATCCGCAGATAGCGCATCGCCACGCTCAAGCGGTTGGAAAAGAGCAGCGCCTTGGCCGCCAGCACGGCATATTGGACATCGCGCTCCGCCACCGGGATGCGCCGCAGTTCGGTCAGAGCGCCGGCAAAGTCGAAGGCAGTCAGCCGCATCTCGGCCCGGAGCCGCCGCAGCCGGGGGGCGGGCAGGCAGCCCGCCAGCCAGTCCGTCAGCTGGCCGGCGGGGAAATCCTCTTCGGTCAGCCCGCTGTTGCGCAGCATCTGCTCGACCAGCACCGGATGGCCCGGGAACATCTCCTGACCGGCCGCGAGATAGCGCGAAACGGCGGCAAGATCGCCGCGGGCGAGATGCGCCTTGATCAGGTCGCGGATCCCCGAGGGCCCGGCCTGGCCGCGGTCGAACAACGCTTCGCGCCGGGCCAGCGCCGCCTCGGGCTGGCCCGCAGCCTCGAGACAGGTGGCAAGGGTCAGCTCGACCCGGGGCAGGTCGCGGCCCAGGGTTTCGGCCTGTTCCGCCGCCGCCAGCGCCGCCCGGGGGTCGCCCTCGGCCAGATGCAGCAGCGCCATCTGCACCGCCGGCAGCGGCGAGCGCGGATCGCAGCGCGCCGCCAACTCGAGCCGCTCCCGGGCGGCGAGAGGCGCGCCGAGGCTGCGCAGGATGTCGGCCAGTTCGAGGTGAAAGGTGACCCCTTCGGGAAAGCGCTCGAGCGCCTGTTCGGCCAGCGCGCGCGCCGCCGCCGGACCCAGCGCCGCGCGCTCTGCCCGGATCAGCTGCAGGGTGAGGCCGGCGTGGTCAGGAAACGCCGCCTGCGCCTGCCTGGCCTGGGCCAGCGCCTCTGGCGGATCCTCGGCCATCAGCGCCCGGATCCCGAGCCCGCGCAGCACCGCGTCGTCATGGCCCAGCGCCCGCGCCCGGGCCAAGATGTCAGAGGCGCGCGCCATCTCGCCACGGGCCAGGGAAACCTGCGCCAGATAGCGCCAATAGGCGGCGGGGGCGGCTTTGTCGGAAGGCGCGAAGAGGCCCGAGAGCGCCGCGGCGGCCTCCGGCGTCCGGCCCAGCCGCAGCAGCCCCGCCACGCGCAACAGGTCGAGATCCTGCCGCCCCGGGCAGGCCCGGCAGGCGGCACTGACACAGGCCAGCGCCGCACGACGTTCGCCATGGCGGGTAAGCAGCGCATCGGCCTTGCGCGCAAAGAGCACGATCCGCTCGGGCGCCTGCCGCGTCACCGCCGCCTGCACCAGCGCCACCGCCTCGGCCCGCGCGCCGGCGCGGAACCGCGCCTCGGCGCGCTTGAGGGTTTCTGTCATCTCCGGCGGTGTCATCAGGGCCTCCTGCCTGTCGGTCCGGTTTCCCGGGGCGCCCGGCGCAGCTTAGCGAGGCCGGAACGGCAGGTCGATACCGGAGGGCGGCGGCGTGGCGGGCCCTATTCCACGGTGACCGATTTCGCCAGGTTGCGCGGCTGGTCGACATCGGTGCCGCGTTCCAGCGCGGTGTGATAGGCCAGCTGCTGCACCGGCACCGCATAGACGATGGCGGCGAACGGCCCGTCGACGGCCGGCATCTCGATCTGCTGCCAGACCCCGGCGCCGCCCCGGGCCGCGCCCCGGGCATCCGAGATCATCACGATCTTGCCGCCGCGCGCCATGACCTCCTGCATGTTCGACACGGTCTTGTCGAACATCGCGTCATGCGGCGCCAGCACCACCACCGGCATCTCCTCGTCGATCAGCGCGATCGGCCCGTGCTTGAGCTCGCCCGAGGCATAGCCCTCGGCGTGGATATAGGAGATCTCCTTGAGCTTGAGCGCGCCTTCCAGCGCCAGCGGATACAGCGCGCCGCGACCGAGGAAGAGCACATCGTCATACCGCGCCAGCCGGGCGCTGACGGCGCGCACCTGCGGCGCGATGGCCAGCGCCTGGGTGACCTGGCCGGGGACCTGCTGCAACTGGTCGGTCAGCGCCTGCGCCGCGGCGGCATCGACGGCGCCGCGCTGGCGCGCGGCCTGTAGCGCCAGCGCCGCCAGCACCGCGAGCTGGCAGGTGAAGGCCTTGGTCGAGGCGACGCCGATCTCGGGCCCGGCGAGGATCGGCAGAGCGAGATCGCTTTCCCGCGCGATCGAGCTTTCCATCGCATTGACGATCGACAGGATCAGACCCGCCTTGCCGGTGCAATAGCGCAGCGCGGCCAGGGTGTCGGCGGTCTCGCCCGACTGGCTGACAAAGAGCACCAGCGTGCGGGTGTTGAGCGGCGGCTCGCGGTAGCGGAACTCCGAGGCAATGTCGATCTCGACGGGGATCCGGGCAATCTGCTCGAACCAGTATTTCGACACGAAACAGGCCAGCGAGGCGGTGCCGCAGGCGACCATGACGATGCGGTCATAGGCGGTGAAATCCACCCCCGCCTCGATCAGGTGGCGGCCTTCGCGGTCGGCGGTGTAATATTTCAGCGCATTGGCCAGAACGCCGGGCTGTTCGGCGATCTCCTTCGACATGTAATGCCGGTGGCCGGCCTTGTCGGTGGTGGTCACCTCGAGATCGACGGTCTTGCGCGCCCGGGTGACCGGCTGGTGATCGGCATCGCGGAACTCGGCCCCGGCGCGGCTGACAATGGCCAGGTCGCCCTCTTCGAGATAGGTGATCTCGCTGGTCATCGGCGCCAGCGCCAGCGCGTCGGAGCCGACGAACATCTCGCCCTCGCCCCAACCGATGGCCAGCGGGCTGCCCTTGCGGGCGGCGACGATCAGATCGTCCTCGCCCTGGAACAGGAAGCACAAAGCATAGGCGCCCTCGAGTTCGGAAATGGTCGCTCGGGCGGCCTCGACCGGCGCCAGCCCCTGGCCCAGGTGCCAGTCGCAGAGCATGGCCACGGTCTCGGTGTCGGTCTCGGTTTCCGAGGTGATCCGATGCGCCTCGAGCCGGGCGCGCAGCGCGCGGTAATTCTCGATGATGCCGTTGTGCACCACCGCCACCCGGCCGCGCTGATGCGGATGGGCATTGGTGGTATTGGCGGCGCCATGGGTGGCCCAGCGGGTGTGGCCGATGCCGGCGGTGCCGGCCAGCGGATCATGCACCAGCGCATCCGAAAGGTTGACCAGCTTGCCGAGCGCGCGGCGGCGCTCGAGGTGGCCCCCGTTCACCGTGGCGATGCCGGCGCTGTCATAGCCGCGGTATTCCAGCCGCTTCAGGCCCTCGATCAGGATGGGAGAGGCCTGGTGATTTCCCAGGACGCCGACAATTCCGCACATGTTTCAATTCCTCAATCAATCAATAAGCGGCCCGGGGACCGCTCGGGAAATCGCAAACCCGCGCCTGAAAGGCAATCTCTATTTCCCCCTGCCCGCCGCGGCCCCCTGCCCGGCGCGCGCTTGCGGATCTGCCGGTCAGCGCTGAAGGATTTCCCGCCCGTACCGCCAGAGCAGCAGGGTGCCGAAGATCATCGGGATAAGCCCGACCAGCGTGACGTAGACCGGCGAGACATAGGTCGGATCATAGGTCGAATAGACCCCCGAGCGCACGATGCCGGTGATATGGATCAGCGGGTTGTACCACAGGATATCCTGGGCGATGCGCGGCAGATCCTCGTAGATGTAGAACACCCCCGAGATCAGCAGCAGCGGCCGCGTCACGATCCCCCAAGCGGTCTTCCACATGGCGAAGCGCAGGAACATGAAGCAGTTGAAGGTGCCCAGCCCCACCCCGAGCAGGGTGCAGAGCAGGAAGCCCTGGAGCATCGGCGCCAGGTCGATGGTCTCGCGGATGTCCTGGGTGAAAAAGATGCCGCCGAAGATGATCAGCACCACCATGGTCTGGGTCAGCACCGCCAGGATCGCCCGCGCCAGGATGGTGTCGACATAGGTCACCCGCGGATAGGCCATCAGCGGGCGGTTGAACTGGATCGCCAGCCCCACCGATTGCGACAGGTTCTGGAAGAACCGCAGCGGCAACAGCCCGCCGGCATAGAACAGCAGGAAATTCGTCCCCAGCGAGGGCGCCTTGAACAGCAGCGACAGCCCCGCCGCCAGCATGGCGATGCCCGCCACCGGCTCGAGCACGGCCCAGATATAGCCGCCCGGAGAGCGGCCATAGGTGGTGGACATCTCGCGCAGGATCAGCGCCCCGACCACACGCCCCATCCGGCCGCTGCTGCGCGGTGGCGCCAGCGGGCGCTGCGGCGGCGGAAACCCGGTGTCCGTCGAGGCTTTCATTGCAGCATGTCCCCATCTGCCCTATAGACAAGCGAAATTTGACCTGTGCCTTTGGAACACAGCCGTGATGAATGATCAATCACCCCAGGATCAGAGGGCACGGGACAACGTGTCGGACCCCGCCGAGACCGCACCGAAACCGGAGGCGAAACCCGCCGCCAAATCCGATGCGAAACCGGCGCCCAAGCCCGCTGCAAAACCGGCGCCCAAACCGGCCAAATCCGCCGCCAAGCCGGCCGCGCAACTGCTGCCCAAGCCGCGGCCGCCGGCCCCGCCGGCGCGGCGCCAGCGACGGCACTGGGGCATCCTGTTCTCCTTCCTGATCCTGGTGCTGGCCCCGCTGGGGGTGGCGGCCTATTACCTCTGGACCCAGGCGCAGGATCAATATGCCTCCTCGGTGGCCTTCACCGTGCGCCGCGAAGAGGCGCCCTCGGCGGTGGATCTGCTGGGCGGGCTCTCCAATCTCTCTTCCGCCAGTTCCTCCGACAGCGACGTGCTGTTCGAATTCATCCAGTCGCATGAACTGGTGCGCAAGATCGACGACCGGCTCGGCCTGCGCGATCTCTATTCCGCGCCCTTCGCCAGCGATCCGGTCTTTGCGCTGGTGCCGGAGGCCTCGATCGAGGAACTGCTGGACTACTGGCGCCGGATGGTGCGGATCTCCTATGCCCCGGGCACCGGTCTGATCGAGGTGCAGGTGCTCAGTTTCGACGCCGACAGCGCCAAGCGCATCGCCGAGGAGATTTTCGCCGCCAGCAGCGAGATGATCAACGCGCTCTCGGCGATCGCCCGCGAGGATGCGATGCGCTATGCCCGCGAAGAGCTCAATGCCGCGCTCGACCAGCTCAGCGCCGCGCGCCAGGCGCTCACCGCCTTCCGCTCGCGCAACCAGATCGTCAACCCCGACGCCGACATCCAGGTGCAGATGGGGCTTTTGGGTTCGTTGCAGCAGATGCTGGGCCGCGAGCTGATCGATTACGACCTGCTGCGCGAGACCGCCCGCGAGGACGACCCCCGCGTCGTCCAGGCCGAGCGCCGGATCGCCGCGATCCGCGAACGCATCCGCGAGGAGCGGCTGAAGTTCGGCAGCGGCGGCAGCCAGGAGGAGACCGGCGATTACGCCGAGGTGGTGGCGGAATTCGAGCGGCTCACCGTCGAGCGCGAATTTGCCGAGAACAAGTACACCTCGGCGCTGTCGAATTTCGACGCCGCCCAGGCCAATGCCCAGCGCCAGAGCCGCTACCTCGCCGCCTTTGTCCGCCCGACCCTGGCCGAAAGCGCCGAATACCCCCGCCGCGAGCTGATCCTCGGGCTGGTGGCGATGGTGCTCTTCGGCAGCTGGTGCATTCTGGTGCTGGTCTATTACAGCCTGCGGGACCGCCGCTGAGCGCGATGATCGAGCTGCGCAACCTGACCAAGAGCTTTCCCGCCCGCCGGGGCCGCAAATACGTGGCCCGCGGCATCAACGCGGTGTTTCCCACCGGCAAGGCGGTGGGGCTGATGGGCCGCAACGGCGCCGGAAAATCCACCCTGTTGCAGATGATCGCCGGCAATTTTCCGCCCGATGGCGGCGAGATCCTCACCGATGGCGAGATCTCCTTTCCGGTGGGCTTTGCCGGCACCTTCCACCGCGAGCTGACCGGCGCGCAGAACGTGCGCTTCATCGCCCGGATCTATGGCGTCGACACCGAGGCGCTCCTGGATTTCGTCGGCGATTTCGCCGAGCTCGGCGGCCATTACCACATGCCGGTGCGCTCCTATTCCTCGGGCATGCGCTCGCGGCTGGCCTTCGGCATTTCGATGGGGATCAAGTTCGACACCTATCTGGTGGACGAGGTGACCTCGGTGGGCGACGCCTCGTTCCGGGCCAAGAGCGCCATGGTCTTCAAGGACCGCATGGCCACCTCCTCGGCCCTGGTGGTGACCCATTCGATCGCCGAGATCCGCAATCTCTGCGATTACGGCGCGGTGCTCGAGGAGGGCGAGCTGACCTTCTATGAAGACCTCGAAGAGGCCATCGCCGTGCATGGGCAGAACATGAAGAAGGCCCGCAAGTAGCCCTGCGGACATCGCCGGACCCCACCGCATCCCGGCCGCATTTTCCTAAAATCGGCCCCGCTCTCCCCCCTTTCGCCATGCTTTCGCCCGCGCCCCTCCGGGGTCTGCGGGCATGCCTGGTCCCGGGTAGCGGGAAAGGTGTGAGAGATGGCGGAGTTTGCTGTCGAAGGGGTGCTGGGCACCAATATATTGCAGGACGCGCGGGCGCCCGGCCTCTGGGTGACGCAAGCGGGCGGCGCCACGACATTGCTGGTCGAAAGCCAGGGCGGGCAGAGCCTCGCCCGCTTCGAGCTGGGCGGCGGCGGGCTCTCGACCGCAGGCGCCAGCCCGGTCGATACCGCGCTGGTGGGCTGGAGCGCCGCAGGCCAGAGCTGGGCGGTGCGCGAAGAGACCCTGGACCGGCTCGTGCCCGGCATCGGCCAGATGGTCTATGCCGGCAATTCCGCCCTGCCGGGGATGGCGCCGACCCTGCTGCCGCTCGACCTGGCCGGTGGCCGGGTCTATGTCGCCGCCCTGCCGGGGGTGGGCACGCTTTATACCCTGGCGCCGGGCAGCGCCGGCCAGCTCGTCCAGGTCCATGCCCGCGGCGACACCACCGGCACCTATGCCGGGGCGCCCACCGCGCTGGCCGGGCTCGAGATCGGCGGCACCACCTTTGTGGCGGTGGCCTCGGGCGGGGCGGAGTCGGGGCTGACGCTCTACCGGGTCTCGGCCAGCGGCCAGCTCACCGCCACCGACAGCCTCGGCGCGGCCGAGGGCCTGGGCGTCCACAACCCCAGCGCGCTGAGGGTGGCCGAGGTCGACGGCACCACGCTGGTGATCCTCGGCGCGGCGGGCAGCGGCTCGCTGTCGGTCTTCGCGGTCTCGGCCAATGGCACGCTCGATCCGCGCAGCCACCTGCTCGACACGCTCGCCACCCGCTTTGGCGGGGTGACGGTGCTGGAGACCGCCGAGGTGGCCGGCCGGCATTACCTGGTCGCCGGCGGCGCCGACGACGGGCTGAGCCTGTTCCTGATCCTGCCCTCGGGCCAGCTCGTGCATCTCGACACCATCGCCGACGGGCCGGACAGCACGCTGATGAATGTCTCGGCGCTGGAGCTGGTCGCCCTGGGCAATGTGCTGCATGTCTTCGCCACCTCCGAAAGCGAGCGGGGCCTCACCCATCTCACCGTCGCCTTCGACCCCGCCGGCGGGGTCGAGATCGGCAGCACCGGCAACGAGACCCTGACCGGCGGCAGCGGCGAGGACGTGCTCTTTGATGGCGGCGGCGCGGATGTGCTGACCGGCGGGGCGGGGGCGGATGTCTTCGTGCTGGCCGCCGATGGCGTCCCCGACCGGATCACCGATTTCACCCCCGGCACCGACCGGGTCGATCTCTCGGCCTGGGGGCGGCTCCATTCGCTGGGCCAGCTCGAGATCACCAGCCGCAGCGATGGCGCCGAGATCCGCTTCAATGGCGAGACCCTGATCCTGCAAACAGCCAATGGCGCCGCGCTGGCGCCGGAAGATTTCCTCGACACCGACATGCTGGGCCTGCCCGCCGGGGCAGGCTCGGGCGGCGGCAACACCGGCGGCGGCGGAGGTGGCGGCGGTGGGGGTGGTCTCGACGGGCCCCGGATCGGCACTTCCGGCAACGACCGGCTGACCGGCAGCGCCGGGAACGACACCATCGCGGGCATGGAAGGCAATGACACCCTCGAGGGCTTGGCCGGCAACGATGCGCTTGACGGCGGCCCGGGTCATGACCGGATCGAGGGGGCGGCGGCGCATGACACCCTGCATGGCGCGGACGGCAACGATCTGCTGCTCGGCGGCACCGGCGCGGATGTGCTGCATGGCGAGGATGGCAACGACACCGTCAATGGCGAAAGCTCGACCGACCTGCTGAACGGCGGCGCCGGCAATGACTCGATGCTGGGCGGCACCGGCGCCGACACCCTGCATGGCAATGGCGGTCATGACACGCTTTACGGCAACACCGGCGTCGATCTGCTGTATGGCGGCACCGGCAACGACTGGATCAGCCCCGGCAATGGCGCCGATGCGGCGCATGGCGGGGGCGGCGACGATTTCCTGATCGGCCGCACCGGCTGGGACACGCTTTACGGCAATGCCGGGCAGGACACGCTTTATGGCAGCGACGGCCGCGACCAGCTGTTCGGCGGCGACGGCGATGATTTCCTCTCCGGCGGCTACGGCTGGGATTCGCTCGAGGGCGGGATCGGCAATGACAGCCTCTACGGCAATATCGGCGCCGACACGCTGATCGGTGGCAACGGCGACGACTGGCTCTCGGGGGCATCGGGCGACGACTGGCTCACCGGTGGCGCCGGCAATGACAGTCTCTATGGCAACCAGGGGGTCGACCGGATCGATGGCGGCGCCGGCGACGACGAGCTGCGCGGCGGCACCCTGAGCGACACCTTCGTTTTTGCCGAGGGCTTCGGCAATGACACGATCACCGATTTCGAGGATTTCCAGGACATGCTGCGCTTTAACACCCGGCTGACCGGGGCCCGGGATGCCGAGGCGCTGCTCGAGGCCCATGCCACCGTGGTCAATGGCGGTATCGAGATCGATTTCGGCACCGGCGAGGTGCTGTTTCTCGAAGGGCTGACCGACATCACCGCGCTGGAGGACAACATCGCCCTGGTGTGAGCCCCCGGCGCCCGGGTGCGACAGGCGGTGCTAGTCCTGCGCCAGCCGCCGGCGCAGGAAGCCCAGAAAGGCCGCCCCCGGCCGGCGCAGCTGCGGCCGGCCCGAGCGCTGCCAATAGGCGCGCCATTCGGCCTCGAGTTGATAGACGTCCTGCCCCGGCGCCAGGGCGCGGGCCTGCTCGATCACCTGCGGGCTCAGCACCGGGCCGCGACCGGGGCTCTCGATCACCGCAGCGCGCGGGGCAAAGCGGATCAGATCGCCCTCGCATTCCTCCATCCGGTAATCCGGCAGGTGATCGGCGGCGATCATGTCGCGCAGCATCTTGCGGAACACCCGGCGCGGGCTGGCCGAGCCGGATTTCTTCAACAGCGTGTCGACCGAGACGGTCCAGCCCGGCTGGCGGCCGCAATGCTTGCGCGCCAGCTCGTAGATCCGCCGCTCCAGCGGCTTGCGCAGACGAAAGTAGTCGCGGCTGAGCGTCAGCACCGATTTCGCCAGCACCGCCCGGTAGAGCCAGTCGCTCAGCACCACCTGCACGCTGACCATGCGACCGCCCTTCGACCGGCGCTCGATCTGCCAGCTCTCGATCAGCCCGAAGCCCGCGGTCACCTCGCGGCCGCCGGTCTCGATATTGGTGGTGATGCGGGTGCCGGCCAGCCGCTCGAAGGCATCGCGCAGCCGCTTGTAGCCATCGCCGCTGGTCTCGCGGTTGGTGGCGACCAGCAGGTCATGCGCCCGGAGCGTCAGCTGCCGCGCCACCGTGCGCCCGGCGTTGAGCGCCGCCACCAGCTGGCTGATGCAATAGATCAGGATGTCCTTGTCATGGATCGTCGCCAGACCGCGCACCGAAGGCGTGACGGTGATCTCGGCGCCATTGTGCAGATAGGACAGGATGCGCCGGTCCGGCCGGGTCGAGAGCGAGAACACCGGGTGTTCCATCGTCGCCAGGTCGCCCTTGGGCAGGGCGTCGAAGATATCGCAGACAAAGAAATCCCCCGTGGGGTGGCGTTCGGGCAAAAGCCCCCCTGCCCCGCTACCGCCAGTTGCCGCCGTCATACCCGTCTCTCTGCCCGTTCCCGGCTGTTCGGGAATCGTGTTTTCATTAACGCTCACCCTAGGGTTATCCACAGCCCCCGTCCAGCGCCGGGGATCGCGGCAACGTGGGATCGGAATCGGCGCTTTGGGGGTTCGGAATCGCCCGATCGTGGGATCAGAGTCACCCAGGCTTCCGGCAACACCTCAAAGCCCCTTGTTTTCAGGGGCTTTGCCGAAAGGCCCCGAGCCTGTAACTAAAGATATAACAGATTCCTAACTGGAATTTTTTTCTCCCGCCCCCGGGCGAAACCGGCTCTTCCCCGAAAACCTGGCTCAATGTGCGATCTCCATTTGAATGTATTGCCTTTTTGCGTACACTGGAGAAAACGCAGCACATAGCGAAATTCGAGCGGCACAATGAACAAATCCGACCAGCGGCCTCCCTATTTCAACATCGACCCCGATGCCGCCCTGGCCGAGCTTGGCGCGCCGATGTCGACCGCGGAATTCAAGTCGATGTCGGAGGCCTGTGCGCGCGGTCGCGCCGATCTCGCCTCGCGCGGGATGGGCGAGAGCGGTGAACGCCGACTGCGGCTGTTTTCCACCTGGGAGATCACCCGTTACCTGATCCCGGTGGCGCAGGCGCATTTCCGCCGCGTGCTGCGGCAGAACCCCGCCCTGCCGCAGGGCCGCTCCGAGACCGAGGGCGGCGCCAAATGGTTCACCCTCGACGAGGTGCTGCGGCTCAGGGCGCATTTCGCCGAAGAGGGCGCCAAGGGCCGCGACTATCGCCCCTATCGCCCCGAGGGGCTGCCGGCCAAGCTGGTGGCGGTGGCCAACTTCAAGGGCGGCGTCGGCAAGACCTCGACGGCGGCGCATCTGGCGATGTCGGCGGCGCTCGACGGCTACAAGGTGCTGGTGATCGACCTCGACAGCCAGGGCTCGATGACCTCGATCTTCAACGGCAAGGTCGAGGATGAATGGCAGACCGTCTTCCCGCTGCTGGCGCGCCACTACGCCCGCCACCTGCGCGCCACCAACCAGGGCCGGATGGACCGGGGCGAGGCGCCGGTGCCGCTCGACGACACCCTGGGCGAGGCGCTGGAGATCAAGGCCCCCGACCTGGTGCAGAAGACCCATTGGCCCAACATCGACCTGATCGGTGCCCAGCTCAACCTCTACTGGGCCGAGTTCCAGATCCCGGTCTGGCGGATGCAGGGCCGCAGCTGGAAGCTCTGGGATGCGCTGACCGAGACCCTGGAGGAGGATGGCATCCTCGACGATTACGATCTGGTCTTCCTCGATACCCCGCCGGCGCTGGGCTATCTGACGATCAACGGGCTGGCCGCCTCTGACATCCTGCTGGTGCCGCTGGGCGCCTCTTTCCTGGAGTTCGATTCCACGGGGCGGTTCTTCGACATGCTGCATTCCACCTTCACCTCGATCGAGCAGAGCGAGAATATCGCCGCCCGGGCGCTGGGCCGCGAGGAGCTGCATTTCGAATGGGATGCGGTGCGCGCCGTCATCACCCGCTACGACGACAGCCAGCAGGCCGAGCTTGCCGGGCTGATGCAGGCCTATCTCGGTCGGGTGCTGTCGCCGCACCGGCAGAATTTCACCGCCCTGATCGGCCAGGCCGGGGAACAGGTCAACGGCATCTACGAGGCCGATTACCGCGATTTCAACCGCGAGACCTATGCCCGCGGCCGCGAGACCTTCGACGCCACCTATGCCGCCTTCAAGCAGCTGCTGCTGGGCATCTGGCGGCGCGAGGAACAGGCCGCCCGCGAAGAGAGCGCCGCATGACGCCCGCCCTGCCCTCTCCCCGTCTGTCCTGTCCCTGTCTGCCGGAGATCCGCTGATGGCCCGTCGCAAACGCCTGACCCCGCCGCGCGCCGATTACCTCGAGGCCGCCGCCCCGGCCCCCAGCGCCGCCCCCGGTCCGCTCTCGACCCCGCCGATCGCCCAGGTCGCCGGCGAGACCGCCTCCTCGGCGGCGCTCGAGACGCTGTCGGAGGAAATGGCCCGGGCCCGCGCCGATGGCCGCTTTCTCGAAAGCCTGCCGCTTGCGGCGGTGGATGCCGCCTATCTGGTACGCGACCGGATCGGCGTTTCCGACGAGGAACAGGCGGCGCTGACCGCCAGCCTGCGCGCCCGCGGCCAGCAGACGGCGATCGAGGTGGTCGATCTCGGCGCCGGTCGCGCCGGCGGCCGCTACGGGCTGATCTCGGGCTGGCGCCGGCTGACCGCGCTGCGCCAGCTGCATGAGGAGACCGGCGAGGCGCGCTTTGCCGCGGTGCTGGCGCGGGTGACCCGGCCGGGCGAGGCTTCGGAGGCCTATCTCGCCATGGTCGAGGAGAACGAGGTCCGCGTCGGGCTCAGCCATTACGAGCGCGCGCGCATCGCGGTGCGGGCGGTGGAGGAAGGCGTCTTCCCGCACGATCGGGCGGCGCTGGATGCGCTTTATGCCGCGGCCAGCCGGGCCAAGAAATCCAAGATCCGGTCCTTTGTCGCCCTGGTGCGCCATCTCGACGGGGCGCTGGCCTTTCCGATGGCGATCGGCGAGCGGCTGGGCCTCGATCTGGCGCGGCGGCTGGGCGAGGATCGCGGCTTTGCCAAGGCCCTCGCGCGCGCGTTGAAAGCCGCCGGTCCCGCCGATGCCGAGGCCGAGCAGGTGGTGCTGAAACGCGCCCTGCGCGCCGGGACCGGCGCCGGGGCGGCGACCCCGGCCGAGGGCACCCCCCGCCCGGCGCCGGCCGAACGGCCGCGCGCGACCGGGGCCGCCGCCGGGCCGATCTCCATGGACTGGCAGCCCGAGGCGCAGGAGCTGCGGCTCTCCGGCCCCGGTGTCTCGGCGGCGTTTCGCAGCGCCTTGCAGCAGTGGCTGAAAGAGTGGAAAGAGTGATATTGTTTGTTTTCAACTTGTTATCATGATTTGTTTCGCGCGCGAAACACCTGGTCGCCGCTCTTTCCCGCGCGCGGCGCTGCGCATTGACCTCCCCCTTCCCTTGCCGCTATCTGCACCGCAGGATGAAGCAACCGACCAGATGAGCCCGTGATCGCAGACCTTTCCGCTGACGCCCCGGTCGATCTCTCGGTCACGGTTGCGATCTCCACCATCGGAGAGCGGCTGGCCGGGCTTGCCCTGCCGGCCCCGCATCC
>NZ_FNYY01000010.1 GCF_900109145.1 Marinovum algicola | reverse complement strand
TGATGCAGCCATAGCCGCGGTTGTCGGTCACCACCACGGTAAAGGCGATGCCCATCATCGCCGCCGTCGCCATCTCGGAATTGGCCATCATGTAGGTGCCGTCGCCGGTAAAGCAGATCACGTCGCGCGCCGGGTCCGCCATCTTGATGCCCATGGCGCCGGCGATCTCGTAGCCCATGCAGGTGAAGCCGTATTCCATGTGGTAGCTGCCCGGGCGCCCGGCCTTCCACAGCTTGTGCAGCTCGCCCGGCATGGTGCCGGCGGCGCAGATCACCACGGTGTCCTCGTTCGCCGCGCGCTGCACCGCGCCGATCACCTGCATGTCGGTCGGCAGCTGATTGCTGTCCTCAGGCGCCGCGGTCAGCGGGTCGACCTTGCCGAACCAGTCGGATTTCAGCCCGTCGGTCTTGCCCGGCGCGGTATAGCCGTCGAGTGCCGCGCTCAACTCCGTCAGCCCGACCAGGGCGTCCGCCAGCAACGGCGCGGCGCCGTGCTTCATCGCGTCATAGGCCGCGACATTGAGCGAGATCAGCCGCCGCCCGGGATGGGCAAAAAGCCCCCACGACCCGGTGGTGAAGTCCTGGAACCGCGTGCCGACCCCGAGCACCACATCGGCCTCGGCGCAGACCGTATTGGCCGCCGCGCCGCCGGTGACACCGACCGGTCCGAGGTTGAGCGCATGGTCCCAGGGCAGCGCCGATTTGCCGGCCTGGGTCTCGGTCACCGGGATGTTGTGCGCCTCGGCAAAGGCGTGCAGCGCCCCGGTGGCACCGGCGTAATGCACCCCGCCGCCGGCCACGATCACCGGACGGCGGGCGGCGCGGATGATCTCGGCGACCTCGGCCAGCTCGGCCTCGTCGGGGCGGATGCGACGCGGGCGCCAGACCCGGGGCACAAAGAAACTCTCGGGATATTCAAAAGCTTCGGCCTGAACATCCTGACAGAAAGACAGGCAGACCGGGCCGCAGTCTGCCGGATCGGTCAGGACGCGAAAGGCCCGCGGCAGCGCCGTCAGAAGCTGTTCCGGGCGGGTGATGCGGTCAAAATACCGCGTCAGCGGCCTAAACGCATCATTAACGGTTGCCGTGCCATCCTGGAAGTCCTCGATCTGTTGCAGCACCGGGTCGGGGCCACGGGTGGCAAAGACGTCGCCCGGGATCAGCAGCACGGGCAGCCGATTGACATGCGCCAGCGCCGCGGCGGTGACCATGTTGGCCGCCCCCGGACCGATCGAGGAGGTGACCGCCATCGCCCGTTTGCGCCCCGATTGCTTGGCATAGGCAATCGCGGCATGCGCCATGGTCTGTTCGTTGTGGCCGCGCCAGGTGGGAAAGCTGTCCTTCACGGCATGCAGCGCCTCGCCGAGCCCGGCCACATTGCCATGGCCGAAGATCGCCCAGCACCCGGCAAGGAAAGGATCGCCATCCTGGTTTTTCTGCGCCGCGATATAGCGCACCATCGCCTGTGCGGCGGTCAGTCGGATCGTTGCTGTCATGTGGCCTCCTCCATGGCCCGGGCGCGGGCCTTGTCCCAGATGGTGCACAGGCGGCTGTAGTTCTCGGCCATTTCGGCCACCGCCTCGGCATCGGTGATCTCGCCGGCCAGCCAGCGCCGCGCGGCCGGGCCAAAGATCGTGCGCCCCACGGCAAAGCCCTTGACCAGCGGCTGTTTCGCGGCCAGCGCAAAGCTCTCCGCCAGCGCCTCTTCCGGCGCGTCGAGCCCCAGCACCACGATGCCGCGGCTGCGCGGATCGTTGCGGGTGATGGCTGCCACCGCATTCGCCCAGGCCGCCTCGGTTCTGAACGGCTCCAGCTTCCACCAGTCGGGAAAGACGCCGGCATCATAGAAGCGCTGGATCAGCCTGGCCGAGGTCTCGTCATCCACCGGCCCGACCTTGGACGGGATGAGTTCCAGCAGGAATTCCAGCCCGTTGCGCCGCGCCGCCGTGAACAGGCGCGTCACCTGCCCGACCTGCGCGGCCATCGTGTCGGCAGCGTCGTCGGGGTGGCAGAAGACCAGCAGCTTGACCACATTCTCGCGGGCCCATTCGCGGAACTGGCCGAGATCGGCGCCCAGTTCCGGCTCGAAGGCGATCGGCCGCGAGCCCGGAAGCTCCGTCGGCCGCCCGATCCACAGCCCGCTGCCGGAGGCCCGGTGCAGCGCCGCGCGCCCGATGCGGTTGTCGCAGAGGATGCCGTAGCCCGGCCGGCCGGCCTGCACCCGCAGCGCGGCCTCAAGGCAGAGTTCCTTGAACCGGCCGCCCTTTTCCAGGGTATAGCCGTCCATCTCCTCGAGCTGAAGGCGGTGGTCGAAGGCAAAGGTCTTGACCTGCGACCAGTCGCCCCCCGATCTGGAAGAGCGGGTGGTCGCCCAATGCACCTGCTCCAACGCGGCATCGTTCCTGAGGTCGGGCCGTTGCAGGCCCCGGTCGAAGAAGAATTGCAGCTCTTCCCAGCTGGGATAGGCCGGGGTACAGCCATGGCGGCTGACCGCGAAAGCGCCGCAGGCATTGGCGTATTTGAGCGCGGTGGGCCAGTCCTCTCCATCGAGCCAGCCCTTCAGCAACCCCGACATGAAGCCATCGCCCGCGCCCAGCACGTTGAACACCTCGATCGGGAAACCGGGGCCTGTCTCGCCCTCATCGAGGCTGTCGGGGATCGCGCCGGTGAAGGCCACCGCGCCCGAAGCGCCGCGTTTGCAGACCAGCGTCGCACCCGAGACCGCCCGCACCGCGCGCAGCGCCGCGACCGTGTCGGTCGAGCCGCCGGCGATGTGGAACTCTTCCTCGGTGCCGACAATCAGGTCGAACAGCGGCAGGCTTTCCTGCAACTTGGCGGTCACCGCGGCGCTTTCGACAAAGCGGCGCTCGCCCGCGCCATGGCCCGCCACCCCCCAGAGGTTGGGCCGGTAATCGATGTCCAGCGCGCATCTCGCCCCCGCCGCCCGCGCGATCTCCAGCGCCTTCAGCGTCGCCGCCTCGACCTTGGGGTTCGACAGATGCGTGCCGGTCGCCACCACCGCCCGCGCCCGGCGGATGAAATCGGGGTCGATGTCATCCTCGGTCAGCCCCATGTCGGCGCAATTCTCGCGGTAGAAGATCAGCGGAAACTGCTCTTGGTCGCGGATGCCCAGGAGCACCAGCGCGGTCAGCCGCTCCGGGTCGACCTTGACGCCCTCGGTGCTCACCCCCTCACGCGCCAGCTGCTCGGTGATGAAGCGGCCCATATGCTCGTCCCCCACCCCGGTGATCACGGCCGAACGCAACCCCAGCCGTGCCGTGCCGCAGGCGATATTGGTCGGCGAGCCGCCAATGTACTTGTCGAAGGACCCCATATCCTCCAACCGCCCGCCAACCTGTGCGCCGTAAAGATCCACCGACGACCGGCCGATGGTGATCAGATCGAGCTCATGTTCGCCGGACGTATTTGCGGACGCAAAGCCTGTGCCCACTTTTGCTGCAAATACTTCAGACATCCGCAAGCCTCACGGGTTGGCCGGACTTGGCGGATCGCGTCGCCGCCTCGGCCATCGCCAGCGCCGCCACCCCGTCCTCCAGCGTCACCGGCATCGCCGCGCCGGAGTTGATCGCGGTCACGAAGGCCTCCCATTCGGCGGCATAGGCCGGCATGTAGCGTTCGAGGAAGAACAGCACCGGCCTGGCGCCGGTCACGCCGGCCGCGGTGGATTTGACCACGGTGTTTTCCGCGATATTCTGCGCCTGCAACAGCCCTTCGGAGCCAAGAAGCTCGATCCGCTGATCATAGCCATACACCGCCCGGCGCGAGTTCTTGATCACCGCGATGCGGCCATCGGCATAGCTCAGCGTGACCACGGCGGTATCGACATCGCCCGACGCGCCGATCTCGGGGTCGACAACCGAACTGCCGGTGGCCGAGACCGAGACCGGCGCCCCGCCCATCAGGAAATTCGCCATGTCGAAATCATGGATCATCATGTCGCGGAACAGCCCGCCCGAGACCTTGATGTAGGACACCGGCGGCGGCGCCGGATCGAAGGAGGTGAGCGACAGCAACTCGGGTTTGCCCACCTCGCCCGCGTCGAGCGCGGATTTCAGCGCGCCGAAGCTGGGGTCGAACCGCCGGTTGAAGCCGATCATCACCGGCTGGCCTGTGCCCCGTGTCGCGGCAAGACAGCGCTGCGCCCGCTCCAACGAAAGATCGACCGGTTTCTCGCAAAGCACCGCCTTGCCCGCCGCCGTCGCCCGTTCGATCAGATCGGAGTGCGTGTCCGTCGAGGTCGCGATCAGCACCGCGTCAATCTCGGCATCGGCAAGGATCTCGTCTGTCGTGCGCGCCGTGGCGCCGTATTGCGCGGCCAGCCTTTCCGCATTGTCAGGAACGAAATCCGACACCGCAACCAGCGTGCTGTCGGCATGGCGGGTGATGGTGCGGGCATGGACAAAACCGATCCGCCCTGCCCCAAGAAGTCCGACCCCCAGCATGTTCATCTCCCCCGATTCCCTTTGATTTGGCCGCAACATGGTCAAGCTTGCTCGCGCGTGCAAGAGTTTATTGCACGCGCGAGCAAAACGTGGTCTACCCGGTCTCATTACGGCGCGCCCCGGCGCCGGGCGCAGAAGGAGCGACCAGCACAACGCATGACGGACGACGAGCTTTCTTCCCGGCCCCTGCCCACCGCAGACGACGTGGCGGCGATCGCCGGCGTGTCGCGCTGGACGGTGACCCGCGCCTTCAAGAACAATGCCTCGATCTCGGAAAAGACCCGCGCCAAGGTGATGGCGGCGGCAGAGGAGCTGGGCTATGCGCCGGATCTGCTGGCCTCTTCCCTGGCCTCGGAGCGGTCGAACCTGGTGGCGGTTCTGGTTGACGATTTCAACAACCCGCACAAGCTGGTGATGCTCGAACGGCTCACCACGGCGATGCGCAGTGCCGGGCTCGACACCTTGCTGGTCAATACCCTGGGGTCGGAGGATGCGCAGCACGCGCTGCGCAATGCCACCCAGCGGCGGGTCGATGCGGCGGTGCTGATCGGGGTGAATTTCGACGATTCGATCCTGCATGCGGCGCTGGGGGCGCGGCGGGTGAAGAAACTGATCCTCTTTGCCCGCGCCTCGGACCATCCCGAGACCATTTCGATCTGCGTCGATGACGTCGCGGCGATGCGCGAGATCACCGACTACGTGATCGACAAGGGCTATCGCCGGCCGCTGTTTCTGGCCGGTCCCGACACCCGTTCGGCGCATGTCTTTCGCAAGGAGACTTTTGTCGCCCATTGGCAGAGCCGTTTCGACGTCACGCCAGAGGTGCTGAGCGTCGGATCCTATGACCCGCGCCGCGCCTTCGAGACCATCGAGCGCAATCTGACGTCGCGCCGCGCCTACCCGGATGTGATCGTCTGCGAGAACGATGCGCTGGCAATCGGCGCGATGGATGCGCTGCGCCACGCGCTGGGGCTGCGGGTGCCCGACGACATTGCCGTCACCGGCTTTGACGATGTGCCGTTGGCGGCCAACCGGGTCTATGACCTGACCACCTATCGCCAGCCGATGACCGCCATGGCCGAGGCGCTTGTCGAGGTGGTGCTCAACCGCAGTGACGGCAGCGGCCTGTGCCAGTTCGGCGGTCGCCTGGTGCCCCGGCACAGCGCCTGAGAGCGCCCGCCGGAGCCGCAATCCGCCCTCAGGCCGGCAGTCAGGCCGCCCTCAGGCCGCCATGTCGAGCAGAATCGCGCCCTGGCGATGGCGCCCCTCGACAAGCGCATAGGCGGCCCGGATTTCCGTGAGCGGAAACCGCCGGTCGATCACCGGGCGCAGGCGGCCCTCCTCGACCCAGCGCGCGAGTACCCACAGATCCGCCTTGGTGTCACCGCTGACCCCGAGGCGCAGCTTTCGCCGACCGAAGACCTGCGACCAGAGCGCCTGCCCGATCTCGCGCACCCCGAAATTCAGCGGCACGAAGACCCCCCTGGGCGCAAGCACCGCCCGGGCGGTGGCGAAATCCGTCGCGCCCACGGTGTCGATCACCACATCGAACCGGCTGCCCAGCCCGCGCAGCGACTGGCGGCGGTAATCGACGAAGCCCACCGCCCCCAGGCCGCGCACAAAGGCCTCATGCGCGCCGGAGGCGACGCCGGTCACCTCTGCCCCCAGGGCCCGCGCGATCTGCACCGCATAGGCACCGACCCCGCCGGAGGCCCCGACCACCAGCACCTTCTGCCCCGGGGCGAGCTTTGCATAGTCGCGCAGGAACACCAGCGCCGAGAGCCCGCCGAACGGCAGCGCCGCCGCCTCGGCCGGATCGAGCCCCTCGGGCACCGGCAGCACCGCGCCAGCGGCCTTGACCACAAGGTATTCGGCATGCGCGCCCTGCATCACAAAGCCAAAGACCGCCTGCCCCGGCGCGAACTCGGTCACGCCCGCGCCCAGCGCCACCACCTCGCCGGAAAACTCGCTGCCCAGCACCGGCTGGCGCGGGCGGCGCAGCCCGAACATCAGCCGCCCCGGAACCGCCAGGACGCCGGGAAAGGCCGCCGCGCGCAGCCGCCAGTCGGCGGTCGTCACGCTGCCATGCGCCACCTTGACCAGCATCTCGCCCGGCCCGGGCGCGGGCCGGGCGGTGTCTTCGATCCGAACCACCTCGGGCCCGCCATATTTCCGATAGATCGCCGCTTTCATGACCGGCCTCCTTCCTCGGGTTGATCCTCTGATTGACGCCAAGGTAGCCATGCGCGAGCCTTTGGGTAATTGACCAATCCGGCAGGGCTGATATGCATTTTCGCATGGATTGGCGCAGCATAACCTTCGACTGGAACCGCGCCCGCGCGTTTCTGGTGACCGCCGAGGAGGGCTCGCTTTCGGCCGCCGCCCGTGCGTTGGGCATGGCGCAACCCACGCTTGGCCGTCAGGTCAGCGCCCTCGAGGATGAATTGGGCGTGGCGCTGTTTGAACGCACCGGTCGGGGGCTGGAGCTGACGCCCACCGGGATCGAGCTTGTCGATCATGTCCGCGCCATGGGCGCCGCCGCCACCCGCATCTCGCTTGCCGCCTCGGGGCAGAGCCAGGAAATCGCCGGGCGGGTCTGCATCACCGCATCCGAGATCTATTCCGCCTATCTGCTGCCCGCCGTGGTGGCGGAACTGCGTCAGAACGCGCCGGGGCTCGAGATCGAAATCAACGCCACCAATGCGGTGACCGACCTGCGCCGCCGCGAGGCCGATATCGCGATCCGCAACACCGCGCCGAAAGATCCGGCGCTGACCGCCAAGCGGATCGCCGAGGACACCGGCTGGTTTTATGCCTCCGAGGCCTATCTGGCCCGCCGGGGCACGCCGCAGGGGCTGGAAGATTTCGCCGGACATGACTTTGTCGCCATGGACAGCGCC
Organism: Marinovum algicola; assembly: GCF_900109145.1. Taxonomy (GTDB): domain Bacteria; phylum Pseudomonadota; class Alphaproteobacteria; order Rhodobacterales; family Rhodobacteraceae; genus Marinovum; species Marinovum algicola. The sequence goes on along the minus strand of NZ_FNYY01000010.1, from coordinate 185,240 downwards.
GAACAGATGATCGGTGCGCTGGCGAATTTCGACATCCCCCTGACGCGTGAGATGCTGGCCATCCGCGCCGACAACCACCTGGTGCATTGGGAGCTGGCCCGGCAAGGCGTGGCGATCGGCATCGGGCCGGATTTCCTTGGCCGATCCACCCCGGGCATGGTGCGGCTCTTGCCGGGGCACGGGCCGATCCGCTATCCGGTCTGGCTGGTGGCGCATCGCGAGGTAAAATCCTCGCGCCGCATCCGCCTGGTCTGGGACAGGATCGAGCGGCACCTGCGCGCCCGGCTGCGCCCGAAACCCGAAGAGTGAGCGATGTTCGACCGGTACGCGATCTACTACACCCCGCCCGAAGGGGCGCTGGCCGAGGCGCTGGCCGACTGGCTGGGCTGGGATGCGACGCGCGGCGCGGATCGTCAGCCGCCGGTGCTGGCCGGGCTGCCCCGCCCGGCCGCCGCGCTCACCGACAGGCCCCGCAAATACGGCGCGCATGGCACGCTCAAACCGCCGTTTCACCTCGCCCCCGGCTGCGTGGCGGATGAACTGACGGGTGCACTGGACGCCTTTGCCGCCGGCCGCGCGCCGGTGTGGCTCGACGGGCTGGAGGTGACGCGGATCGGCCGTTTCCTGGCGCTCGTCCCGCGCGGCGACACCCGGGCGATTGCCGATCTGGCGGCCGCGACCGTGCAGCAATTCGACCGTTTCCGCGCCCCGCCCACGGCCGAGGCGCTGGCCCGCCGCCGCAAGGCACGGCTCAGCCCGCGGCAGGAGGCCAACCTGATCCGCTGGGGCTATCCGCATGTGATGGAGGATTTCCGCTTTCACATTACCCTGACCGGCCCGCTGCGCCCGGAGGAGATCACGCCGGTGACCGATGCGCTCACCCGCCATCTTGCGCCGCTCGTGCCGGCCCCCTTTGCCGTCGAGGCGCTCTCGCTGCTGGGGGCCGACGTCGCGACCGGGCGATTTCACCTGATCCGCCGCGCGCCGCTGACCGGCTGAGGCGCGCGCGCGACACATGGATACAAACATAACGCCCAAGTGAGACATCCGGGAGCGGTTTGTCACGTCGGCGCAACATTGCTGCGCTACCAAGGTCTCAGATCGAGAACCACGAGCAGGCCCATGTCCGTTCTTTCCTTGCCTCTGCGCATCACCGGCGCGCGCGTGCTTGGTGCCACCGGCTTCGAGGCCCGGGCGCTGACCATTTCGGATGGCATGATTTCCGAAGGCCCGGCGCCGGAAGTGGCGCTGCCCGGCTATGACATCCTGCCCGGCATCGTCGACATCCACGCCCGGCCCGGCGGCACCACCAGCCTTGCCGCGCTCGACCGGCAGCTTGCGGCCCAGGGGATCACGACCGCCTGGGTGGCACAGGGCTGGGGCTGGCAGGGCGGCGCCTGCGCGCCCGATGCCGCCGCCGGCTTTCTCGACCGCCACGCCAGCCATCGGCTGCGGTCGCGCACCGATCTGCGGGTACTGCTGCATTGCGACACCCACATGATGGACGTCGAGACACGGCTGCTCGAGCTGTTGCACCGTTACGGGGTAAGCGCGGTGCTGTTTGTCGACAGCCTGAGTGATGCCGCCGTGCCGGTGGCGCCCGGGCTGCGTGCCACCGCCGGGGCGCTGCGCCTGCGCGGCGACGAGGTGCACCGGTTCCTGTGCAACCTGGCACATGCCTTCGACGTGATGAACATCCGCTCGGGCAGCTACGGCGACCGCGACGGCCAGTCGCGCGAGCGGCTGGCGATGATGGGCGCCAAGATCTGCGTCGCCCCGATGGCGAGCGGCGCGGCTTCGGTGGCGCGGGCCTGGTCCGATCCGGTGGCGCTTCCGGCCGCCGGGGTGACATCGCCCGGCCTCCACCCCGACATGCCCGATCCGCGCGACCTGATTTCCGCCGGGATGTGCGATGCGCTGGTTTCCGATGGCACGCCCGAGATGCTGATGCAGGCGGCGCTGCATCTCGACCGCAGCGGTGCCCTGCCGATCGCCGGGGCCTGGTCGCTGATCTCGTCGCGCCCGGCGCAGGTGCTGGGGCTGCGCGACCGGGGCAGGCTGGCGCCCGGGCAGCGTGCCGACCTGGTGCTGCTGCACCGCGCCAGCGGCGCTGTCGCCGCCACCATGTCGGCCGGCCGCTGGATCTATCGCAATCCCGAATTCGCCCCGCCGCTGCATGCGCCCCAGCCCGCCCGGCGCGAGATCGGCGCGCGGGCCTTGGCCGAAACCGCCGGCGAGCGCTGAACCGGCCGCCCCCGAAAGGCGGCGAATTTTACCGGTCATGACGCCTTTTGGCGCGCCCGGTTCCATCCTATAGTCACCGGCAAAACAGCCATGGGCAACTCCGGGGGGCAGTCAGGTGCGACAGGCAACAGGCGACAGGCCGTTCAATATCGTGATCGTGGCCCAGGCCGGACGGCTGCAATACGAGGCCCTGCTTTTCGCCGCCTCGTTCCGCTATTCCAACCGCGGCTTTCGCGGCCGGCTGTTCATCGCCGAACCGCAGCCCGGCCCGCTCTGGCCGCATGATCCCCGCATCAAGAACGACGACCTGCGCAATTTCCTGCTCGAGCTGGGCGCCGAGTTCCTGCCGTTCGAGAACCGCCATTTCGGCCACAGCTACCCACATGGCAACAAGATCGAGGCGCTGGCGGCTCTGCCCGAGGGCGAGCCTTTCGTGTTCTTCGACACCGACACGCTGATCACCGGCGCTTTGTCCGAAGTGCGTTTCGATTTCGACCGGCCCACCGCCTCGCTGCGGCGCGAGGGCACATGGCCCAGGATCGAGCTATACGGGCCGGGGTATACCGAGATCTGGAAATCGCTCTACGACAAGTTCGGCCTCGATTTCGAAAGCTCGCTCGATCCGACGCAGCCCGAGGAATACTGGCAGCGTTACCTCTATTTCAACGCCGGCTTCTTCTTCTACCGCTGCCCCCGTGAATTCGGCGCGCGGTTCCTCGATTATGCCCTGGCGATCCGCGACGATCCCCCGCCGGCGCTGGTCTGTCAGCCGATGACCCCCTGGCTCGACCAGGTGGCGCTGCCGTTGGTGATCCATTCTCTCGGCGGCGGACGTGATACCCTGCCCCCCGGCATGCTCGATGGCACGCATTCCTGTCACTACCGGTTCCTGCCGCTGCTCTTTGCGCGCGAGGGCAAGCATGTGGTCGACACGCTCGAGATCGTCGCCGCGCCGAACAAGGTGAAGAAACGGCTCAAGGAATACGAACCCGCCCTGCGGATGATCTATCAGGGGCGCGGCCACAAGGTACGCGACCTGTTCGACCGCGATAACCTGCCGCGCAAGGAACAGGCGATCCGCAACAAGATCAGGCGCGAAGGTTTCTGGATGCGATGAGGGGTGGATGGTGCGGCATTGCCGTGGGTTCAATAACTGCTTCGAGCCCACTTTGACCGATGCTGCAAAATGCACGAAGGTCAGCTTTCACTTTATTTCGAAGTTAAGGTTGCTAATGTGAGGTCCAATTCCAAGCTGAAGCCATGACCGTCTTCGGCAAGAGGACGGGGGTCAAAAAAATGATGAAAACGGAAATTCTAGGTGGTGATCGGACTTGGCTGTCGTGGACAGGCATGGAGACCGATCTGATTTTCAATCACGGTGTAGAGTTGCCGGAATTTGCGGCGTTCCCCTTGATCGACAACTCTGACGGACGACAGCGGCTTCGGGACTATTATGAGGATTTGATCCAGATCGGCCGCGACACCGGTGCAGGCGTAATTTTGGACACGCCAACTTGGATGGCAAATCCTGACCGCGCAAAAGCTGTCGGCTATGCGGCCGAAGACCTGCCGCGTGTGACCCGCGATGCGGTTGCTCTGGTGCGCAGCGTCTCGAATGAACACGCCGATGCAGCGATTTGTGTCAGTGTTCAGATTGGCCCTCAAGGCGATGGCTACGCGCCGGGGATGGCATCGGCCAAGCTCGCCGCCGACTATCACCGCCCGCAGATTGCGGCCGCCAAGGAGGCTGGCGCTGACGTCATAAGTGCCTACACACTTGGGTCAGCAGCAGAGGCGATCGGCATCTCGCTGGCGGCGCAAGAGTTGGGCATACCGGCTGTCATCTCCTTTGTTGTTGAGACAGACGGTAAGCTGGCCGATGGGACGACTTTGGCCGACGCCGTCACGCAACTTGCCGACACGGCGAATCCACTGGCGATTATGGTGAATTGCGCGCATCCAGACCATATTGCAAACGGGTTTGACGGCGGAAACTGGGAAGTCAAACTTGCTGGCATCGTCGCAAATGCATCTCGGCAAAGCCACGAAGAGTTGGACAATGCGGAAGTTCTTGATGATGGCGATCCTGACGAGTTGAGTCGGCAGCTCGCCGACCTCAAGGGGTCACACTCTGGCGTCCGCATTTTGGGCGGCTGCTGTGGAACGGACCTGCGGCATCTCCGCAAGATTGCAGAAAGGGTCGCTGCAACCTAAAAATCTCAACTTGATAGCCCAGAATCGTGGCTGACTGCGCCAATTAATTCAACATGTTTCGTTCGTACCGGTGCATTCATCCGTTACGCCCAAAGCGGACACAGGAGCACACGCCACGAAATGACGCTCTGTCCCGCAAACCCGACACTCGACATTCTCCCGCCACATACCCTCTGGCCTTCCGCCCCCGCACTGCATACCTTCCGCGCAATTTCAACGGAGGACCACATGACCGACGCCCCGAACTACGGTTTCGACACCCTGCAAATCCACGCCGGCGCCCGCCCCGATCCGGCGACCGGCGCGCGGCAGACGCCGATCTATCAAACCACGGCCTATGTGTTCCGCGATGCCGAACATGCCGCCGCGCTCTTCAACCTCCAGGAAGTGGGCTATATCTATTCGCGCCTGACCAACCCCACCGTCGCGGTCTTGCAGGAACGTGTCGCCACGCTCGAGGGCGGCGTCGGTGCAGTCTGCTGTTCCTCGGGGCACGCGGCACAGATCATGGCACTCTTTCCGCTGATGGCGCCCGGCAAGAACGTGGTGGTCTCGACCCGGCTCTACGGCGGTTCGATCACCCAGTTCAGCCAGACCATCAAGCGCTTCGGCTGGATGGCCAAATTCGTCGATTTCGACGACATGGACGCCGTCGAAGCCGCCATCGATGACGACACCCGCGCGGTGTTCTGCGAAAGCATCGCCAACCCCGGCGGCTATATCACCGACATCGCCGCTGCCGCGAAACTGGCCGATGCCGCCGGCATTCCGCTGATCGTCGACAACACCTCGGCCACGCCCTACCTCTGCAAGCCGATCGAACATGGCGCGACGCTGGTGGTGCATTCGATGACCAAATACCTGACCGGCAACGGCACCGTCACCGGCGGCGTGGTGGTCGACAGCGGCAAGTTCGACTGGTCGGCCTCGGACAAGTTCCCGTCGCTCAGTGCCCCGGAAGAGGCCTATCACGGGCTCAAGTTCCACGAGACCTTCGGGCCGCTGGCCTTCACCTTCCACGGCATTGCCATCGGGCTGCGCGATCTCGGCATGACGTTGAACCCCCAGGCGGCGCATTACACGCTGATGGGCATCGAGACGCTGTCGCTGCGCATGGAGCGCCACGTGCAGAACGCCGAAAAGATCGCCGCATGGCTGGAAAGCCACGACGCCGTGGCGGGTGTCACCTATGCCGGCCTCGACAGCTCGCCCTACAAGGCGCGCAAGGACGCGTTCTGCCCCAAGGGCGCCGGTGGCCTCTTCACCATCAAGCTCAAGGCCGGCTACGACGCCTGTGTCAAATTCGTCGATACGCTGGAACTGTTCAGCCATGTTGCCAATCTCGGCGACACCCGGAGCCTCGTGATCCATTCGGCCTCGACCACCCACCGCCAGCTCACCCCGGCACAGCAGGAGGCGGCGGGCGCCGGCCCCGACGTGGTGCGCATCTCGATCGGGATCGAAGACGCCGACGACCTTATCGCCGATCTCGACCAGGCGCTCAAGGCCGCCTCGGCCTGAGCCGCGACTGACCACCGCATGCCACAGATCGCGCCCCGATTTACCCCGGGGCGCGATTTGTCTTGGACTGGGCCGCAATGGCCTTATGCTGGCGGCAAAAATCCGAGCGAGGCCAAGCAGGATGCAGCACAGGACAATTGCCGCCAAGGGATCCGAGACCGCCATGGCCGATCCGGACTTCGGCTATACCACCGCCGTCAATGAATACGGGTTCTATTGCCTGCCCGATGCCTATGCCCGCCGCGAGGTGCCGCGGGTGCTGCTGGCTGGCGGCGTCTATGAACCCGAAACGCTGAAACTGATGCGGCGCTGGGTGCGCGATGGCGATGTCGTCACCGGCGGCGCCTTTGTCGGCGACTTCCTGCCCGCACTGTCACAGGTGATGGTGCCGGGCGCGACGGTGCATTCCTTCGAGCCCGCGCCGCTCAGCCATGCCGCCGCTCGCATCACCCTGCGGCTCAACCGGATCGACAACGCCGCGCTGCATCCGCTCGCCGTGGGCGAGACGCCGGGCACGCTGCATCTTCAGACCGTCTCGGACAGCGGCCAGCCGATGGCCGCGCGCGCCCGAGTGGTGGAGGATGAGATCGCCGGCAAGACGGTTGCCGTGCCGGTGGTGCCGATCGATGATCTGGTCGATGCCTCGCGCCGCGTCTCGGTGCTGCATCTCGATCTCGAAGGTCACGAATGGCCGGCTCTTCTGGGCGCCCGGCGGGTGATCGAGACCTGCCGGCCGCTGCTCGTGCTCGAGGCCGAAAAGGCCTGGGCGCAACGCAGCTTCGAGGCCCGTCTGACCGAGGCCTTTCCCGGCCTCGGCTATCGCATGGTCGGGCAGATGGAGCGCAATGCGTTTTTCCTGCCCGACGCCGCGCGCTGATCGCCCTCAGCGGGTGATCGCAAAGGTCATCCGCACCTGCGCGGAAAAGGTCAGTTCGCCGCCGGCCACCGGCACATCCCCGACCACCGACATCGACTCGGCGCGGGCAAACATCGGGCCGGGACCGCCCGAGTTGCCCGGCTCGACGATCTCGATCACCGGGCCCAACTCGACCCCGGCGGTCTTGGCATAAAGCGCCGCGCGGGCCTGCGCGTCGACAACCGCCAGCCGGCGCGCCTCGGTCATGTGCAAATCGGGGCTCTGGGCGCCGAAGCTGACGCCCGAGAGCCGATTGGCCCCGTCTTCGACCAGCAGGCCGATCACCTCGCCGAGCCGCGCCATGTCGCGCAGACGGACGGTGATGTCATTCTGCGCCCGAAAGCCCACGATCTCCGGCGGTTCTTCGGGTGTCGAGCGGTTGCGGTCGCGCCAGATCGGATCGATCCGCAGCGAGGCGGTCTGCACGTCGCGCGGCGCAACGCCCAGCTCGGTCAGCCGGGTGAAGATCTGCTGCACCGTGCCGCTTACCTCTGCCATCGCCTCGGCCGCGGTCGGCGCTTCGTGGCCGACGCCGATCGACAACGTCGCCATATCGGGCGCGGCCTGCACCTGGCCTTCGCCGGTGACAACGATCTGCCGCGCCACAGGCGTTTCTTGCGCGGCCACGGGAATCGTTGCGATCAGGGCAACAAAAGTGTTTACAATCAAACGTCTCAACATTGGCGGAACCTTTGTGTTATACTCATCACGGCGGATGCCGGACCGCCCTGTGCCCGCCAATCTAGAAGCGGCGGCGGAGCGGCGCAAAGGGTTTTCTCGGCGGGAAGCTGCCCTAAATTCGAGGTGAGGCGGTCGTGACTTGTGCGACCCGCGAAGGAGTGCGAAAGCCGAACGAATGAAACCAGATTTTGCACTGTTGCTGTCCTTTGACGGGATCGCCCTTCTGCGCCGTGCAGACGGCGACACCGAGGGCCGTTGGTACAAGCTCGGCGATGTGGCGCCCGAAACGGAAAACCTGCCCAAAGCCCTTGCAGACCTGCGAAATTCCGCCTTGGCAGAGGGCGGCGATCCGGCGGAGGTCAAGCTTGTCCTGCCGACCGAACAGGTGCGGTTTCTCGACATTCCGGCGCGCGCAGTGGGGACTTCGCCGGTGGCCTCGGTCGAATCGGCCCTGGATGGCGCCACGCCCTATGCGATCGACGATCTGGTTTATGATTACGAGGCCGGCGACGGAAAGCTGCATATTGCCGCCGTGGCCCGCGAAACGCTGGAAGAGGCCGAGAGCTTTGCCACCTCGCACGGGTTTCACCCGCTGGGATTTGTATCGGCGGTGGCCAGCGGCGCCGGCTTTGGCCGCGAGCCGTTCTTTGGCCCGACCGAAACCGCGCTGACCTCGCTCGCCCCGGGCGTGACGGTCGAAGGCGACGCGGCGCCGATCACCGTGATTGCCCGCCCGACGCCGCCGAAACCGGAGCCCTTGGCCGAACCGGAGGCCAAATCCGCCGCCGAACCGGAACCGGCCGTCGCGAAAGGCTCCGCACCGCAAGACAAGCCCGCGCCTGCGGCAAAAGCCGAACCGGGCGCCAAGCCCGCGGCCAAAGTCGAGCCCGCACCGGAGCCGATGGCCGCGCCGACGCCCGCTGCGGATGCGGTGGCCACGCCCAAGCCGAACTCGGCGAAAACGCCGGCAACAACTTCCGCGAAAGCCCCTGCCCCGGTCACCGAGCCGAAACCGGAGGCGGCCGCGCCAAAGGCGAAACCTGTCGTCGAGAAGCCGAAGGCGAAACCGGAAGCAGACAAGCCGAAACCCAAGGCCACCAAGCCAAAGGCGAAACCGGCCGCACCGAAACCGGCACCGGCGGTCCCGCCCGAAGCTCCCGCCGCAGCGAAGCCGGCCCCGGCGCCCCGCCCCGCGCCGACCGCCAAGCCGAAATCCGCCCCGCCCAAGGCGAAACCGGCCGCCCCCAAGGCGCCTGCTGCCAGCGACAGCGCCGCCGCGCCCAGTTTTGCCAGCATCCGCGCCCATCGCGATGCCCCGGCCCCGCGCCCGGCGAAACAGATCAGCGCCCGGTCCGCCGCCCCGACCGGCCCCAGCACGGCGCCCAAGCCGCAGGATGCAACCGAGGAACTTGCCGCCAAGGCCCGCGCCTCGTTCTCGATGCGGCCCAAGGCCCAGCCCGACCCAGCCGGCCCGGACAAGGGCAAACCCGCCAGCTCCACCGCCGCCCTGGCCGTCGCCGCAAGCACGGCCGCGCCCGAGGCTTCCGGACCATCCGTCGGCTTTGCCAGCCGCCGCAAGCCGCTGAAACCCGTCGACCCGGCGGCCGATATCCGCAAGCCGGCCTTTGGCAAGGGCAAGCGGCCCGCCGCCGCCGGCCCAGGCAGCGCTGTGATGGACGAGAGCGAGCGGATGACCGTCTTTGGCGCGCGCGGCCAGCAAAAGGTGGGCGGCAAGCCGCGGTTCCTCGGGCTGTTCCTGACCGCCGCGCTGCTGCTTGTCATGCTCGCCGTGGCCGCCATGGCCTCGATCTTCCTCGACGAGGGGCTCGCCGGCTTTTTCCGCCGCAGCCCCGACACCCAGGTCGCCGCGGCCGCCGCCCCCGAAAACCTGCCGCAAGACAGCGCGGCGGCCCAGGCCGCAACGCCGCCGGATGCGCCGGCCGCGATCCGAGTCGAGCCGGTGCCCGAAACCGCGCTTGCCCTGCCCGAAACCGGCGATCGGATCAACCCGGAAGATCCGGCCGCCATCAATGTCGCAGCTCTGAATGCCGGCCTGCCGGCGCTGAGCCGCGATCTGGTCGAGGATCAGGTCGACGGGCTCTCGGTGCCTTTCGAAGCCGAAGCGCTGAGCCCGGAGCAGGCCGAAGCGCGCTATGCGGCGACCGGCATCTGGCAGCGCGCGCCCCTGCCCCCGGATGAGCCCGCCCAGAGCCTTCTGGGCGATGTCTATGTCGCCTCGATCGACCCCTCGGTCGCGGTGGGCGACGCCGTGGCCATCCCCACCAGCCGCGAGGCGCAGACCGACGTCCTGCCGCCCTCGCAGGTGAACCCCTATCCCGCCGATGCCGGGCTGACCTTCGATGACAACGGGCTGATCCGGCCCACCCCCGAAGGGGTGCGCCACCCGGCCGGCTTCCTTCTGGTACAGGGCCCGCCGCCGCTGAAGCCGCCGCAGCGCCCCGGCACCGGCACCCCGGTCGAGACCGCCCTGCCGGCCAGCCCCGAGGCCGCCACCGGCGCAGAGCCCGACGCAGAGACCGCCACAACCGAGGCCGATCCCGAGGCGGACGCACCTGAATCAGCGCCGCGGCTCAACGTCGCGGCCGCGGTGGATGAAACGCTCTCCGGCCTCAAACCACGCGGCCGCCCCGGCGATCTGATCGAACAGAACGAGCGCGCCAACCTGGGCGGCGTCAGCCTGGAAGAGCTGCGCCAGAAGCGCCCGCGCCCCCGGCCCGAGCAGGAAGCCGAGAAGATCGCGGCCGAAGAGGACATCGAGGCCAGCGCCCTGGCGGTAGCCGCTTCGCCGCAGCCACAGCGCCGGCCGTCGAACATCGCCGCCCTGGTCACCCGCGCGCAGCGCTCGACCGAGGCGGAGGAGGTGCAACAGGCCGCCGCCGTTCAGCCGCGCACCGTCCAGCCCAGCATTCCCTCGCGCGCCTCGGTGACCTCGGCTGCGACCGAAAAGAACGCCATCAACCTGCACAAGGTCAACCTGATCGGTGTCTATGGCAAACCGGCCAGCCGCCGGGCGCTGGTGCGTCTTGCCAATGGCCGCTACCAGAAGGTCAAGGTCGGCGACCGGATCGATGGCGGCCGGGTCTCGGCGATCGGCGATGGCCAGCTCAGCTACGTCAAGAGCGGCCGCAACATCGTCCTGCGCATGCCGCGGGGCTGAAGCCTCGCGCCAAAGTGACCTTCTGCCCCCCTCGACGTGATCGGGCGGATGGCGCATACCGGCGCGAGATCGGCTAACATCTCTCATCAAAGGAGATCCCATGCGCCTCGCCCCCGTCCTCTGGACAATGCTGAGCCTCGCCTTGCCCACGGCGGCTGCGGCAGCCACGTCAGACACCTACAGCTCGACCGCCCTCACCGCCCGGCTGATCACCGCCGAAGATGGCGTCGCGCCCGAGGCCGGCACGCTCTCGGCCGGGCTGGTGCTCGAAATGGCGGACGGCTGGAAGACCTATTGGCGCAGCCCCGGCGAAGTCGGACTGCCGCCGGAGCTCGACTGGGGCGCTTCCGACAATCTCGCTTCGACCGAGCTGCTGTTTCCGGCGCCGACCCGCTTCACCGCCTTCGACATCGAGAACTTCGGCTATGGCGATGCGGTGACCTTTCCGATCCAGGTGGCGCTCGAGACCCCGGGCCAGCCGGCCCGCCTGGCCACCCAGGTGCGGCTTCTGGTCTGCAAGGACATCTGCATCCCCGAGGATTTCACCCTCACGCTCGATCTGCCGCAGGGCACCGGCATCGACACCGCCGCCGCCGAAACCCTAGCCGACGCCCTGGCGCGGGTGCCGGAAGAAGAGGCGGCCTCGGGCCTCGAGATCGAAGCCGCACATCTCTCCGACACGGCGCTGACCTTCGCGGTGCGCCATGCAAACGGCTTTCGCACGCCCGATGTCTTTCCCGAACTGGACGAGGCGATCTTCGGCAAGCCCGATCTGCGCCTCGACAGCGACCGCACCCGGCTCTGGGCCGAGGTGCCGCTGCTCTATCCGCTGGACGGCGCACCCGAAGCGCTGCGCCTGACGGTGACCGACGGCAGCTATGCCGGCACCATTTCGGCAGAGCTGGGCGGCAGCACACCGCCGGCGCCGTCGCCCGGGCGGGGCCTGGTGGCCATGGCGCTGATCGCGGTCCTCGGCGGGCTGATCCTCAATGTCATGCCCTGCGTGCTGCCGGTGCTGTCGATCAAGCTCGCCGCGGCGGTGCGCAAATCCGACCAGGGCCGCGCCCGGGTGCGGGCCGGCTTCCTGCTCTCGGCGGCGGGCGTCCTGACCTTCTTCTGGGCGCTGGCGGCGGTCACCTGGGGGCTGCAAACCATGGGCCACGCGGTGGGCTGGGGCCTGCAATTCCAGAGCCCGGTGTTCCTCTCGACGATGATCGTGATCCTGGTGCTCTTCGCCGCCAACCTCTTCGGCCTGTTCGAACTGTCCCTGCCCGCCGCGCTGCAAACCCGGCTCTCGGTCGCCGGCGGCAGCGGGCGGCTGGGCGATTTCACCACCGGCGCCTTTGCCGCGGTCCTGGCCACGCCCTGCTCGGCGCCCTTTCTCGGCACCGCGGTGGCCTATGCCATGTCCGGCGGCGGCCGCGAGATTGCGGTGATCTTCACCGCGCTGGGCTTCGGTCTCGCGCTGCCCTATCTCGCTGTCGCGGCGTTTCCGGGCGTGGTGGCGCTGCTGCCGAAGCCCGGCCGCTGGATGCTGGCGCTCAAGCTGGTGATGGGGGGCCTTCTGGCACTGACCGCCGCCTGGCTTTTCTTTGTCCTGACCGGCGTCGCCGGGCTCACCGCCGCGGCGCTGACCGCGACGCTGATGGCGCTGATCCTCGTGGCGCTTGCCTTCCGCCGCCTGCCCGGCCGCGTGCTCACCGTGGCGGCGCTAGCGGCGCTCACCGTCGCCCTGCCCGCCCTGCGCGATCCCGCCCCGGCCGCGGCCGCCCAGAGCGCCACCAACTGGGTCAGCTTCGACGCCACGCGCCTGGCCGAACATGTGGACGCCGGCAAGATCGTCTTTGTCGATGTCACCGCCGACTGGTGCCTGACCTGCAAGGCCAACAAAGCGCTGGTGCTCGACCGGGGCCCGGTGTCGCAGGCACTTGCGACCGAAGACATCCTGCCGATGCAGGCCGACTGGACCCGCCCTGACCCGGCGATCTCGGCCTATCTGGAAAGCTTCGGCCGCTTCGGCATCCCGTTCAACGCAGTCTACGGCCCGGCCGCGCCCAACGGCATCCCGCTGCCCGAGATCCTCAGCGAAGCAGCGATCTTCGAGGCGATCGAACAGGCCGGCGGCTGACGCCCGGCCCGGGCCTTCCTCTTGCCGAAAATACCACGGGGAGCGCGCGGGGCTGGCCCCGCGCTCCGACGCCGGCCGCGCCGCTTGTCCGCCGGTTTCTGCCGGCCCGGCGCCCCCCACCAGAGCCTCCTCGACCGCCCGATGGACCTGCAAGACCACGCCTGCGCGGCCGAAACCTCATGGGCCCGGCGTCCTCAGCTCGTTCGCAAACGGAATAGTGTCGAACAGGCCGGCGGGTGATCCCCCGCCCGGGCTTTCCTCTTGCCGAAAATACCGCGGGGAGCGCGAGGGGCTGGCCCCTCGCTCCGACCCCGGCCGCGCCGCTTATCCGCCGTGTTCCGCCAGTCCGGCGGCCACGACCTCCCGCCGCGGATCGTTGGCAGCCAGCCCTTCCAGCAGCCCCTCGGCCGCCTGATAGGCCTGCAAGGCCCGCGCCTGCTCGCCCAGAACGCCATAGGCGCGGCCGAGTTGCAGCCAGCCGTCGAGATCGTCGGGTTCGTCCTCCAGCCGCTCGGCCAGTCGGTTGACCATCGAGCGGATGAAATCGCCGCGTTCTTCTGCGGTCATGGCCTGGGCCGCCTCCACGTCCTCGGCGCTGGGGCCGCGGGTCACCACGAAATCGTCGAGCGCCACGGGTGCCGCGCCGGTCTCGCTGCCGAGGCGGTTGATCTGGCGCAGAAAGACCTCCATCCAGGGCTGCGCCTCGTCTGCCTGCCGCAGCCGCAGCACCAGCAGCTCGCGCGCCTCGCCGGAGCGGCCTTCCTGCTCCAGCCATTGCGCCTTGTAATAGCTCGCAGCCGGGTTCAGCACATCCATGTCCAGCGCCCGGTCGATCGCTGCTCCGGCCTGGGCGGTGATGATGCCGTCATTGGCGGCGATCAGCGCCTCGGCCCATTGCGTCAGATGGCCGGAATGGGCGTCCTCGCGGTCGACGATCCGGCCCAGCGCCTCGGCGGCGGCGTCGAATCGGCCCATCCTCATGTAGGTCTGGGCCAGAAGCTCCCAGCCCTCGGTCGGCCCGCCATTCTCGTCGCTCGTCAGCCGCTCACGCAGCCGTTCGGTCAGCTCCACGATCTCGCGAGTGTCGGCGCGCTCCTCGGCGCGTTCGGCAAACGGCAGGCTCTCGGCCCCCGGCGCGCCGGTCATCACATAGACCCCGCCGGCCAGCAGCGGCACCAGCACCGCCAGCGCCATCAGCATCGCCGCGCCGCCGGTTCGTGCCGGTCCGCGCCCCTTCAGGCGACCGACCGCCAGCATCCGGCGCTTGATCTCGAGCTGCGCGGCCTCGGCCTCGGCCGGTGAAATCAGCCCACGGGCACGTTCGGCGTCGATCTCCTTGAGCTGATCGACAAAGATCGCCAGCGCGCCCTCGCGGTGATCCACCGCAGCGCCATCGCGGCGCCAGAGCGGCAACAGAATCATCAGAACGGCCAGAAGCGCCATCGCCGCGGCGGGTATCCAGAATGTCATCACTCAGTCGTCTTTCCTGCTCTGATCGCCGTCATAGCGCGCCATCAACTCGGCCACGCGCGCCTCGTCCTCGGCGTTGAGCGCCTCGGCGCCGGCGCGCATGCTGCGTCGCCGCAGCGCCACCCCGGCCGCCACGCTGCCCAGCCCCAGAAGTACGAAGGGCGCCAGCCAGAGCGCATAGGTCGACGGCTTGAAAGGCGGTTTGAACAGCACGTAATCGCCGTAGCGGTCGACCAGGTACTGCCGCACCTCGTCATCGCTGTCGCCGGCCACCAGCCGTTCGCGGATCAGCAGCCGCAGGTCGCGCGCCACCCCGGCGTTCGAACTGTCGATCGGTTCGTTCTGACACACCACGCAGCGGATATCCTTGGAGATTTCCCGCGCCCGCGCCTCGAGTGCCGGGTCGTCGAGGATCTCATCCGGCTCGACCGCCGCCGCCATTCCGGCCAGCGCGATCAGCAGCGCGGCAAGCAACCCCCTCACGACGCCGCCCTTTCCCGCGTCGCGGCCAGCGCGCGGCGCAGATCGTCCTGCGCCTGCTCGGTGACAATCGGTCCGACATAGCGCCAGATCACGGTGCCGGTGCCGTCGATCAGAAAGCTCTCGGGCACGCCGGAGATGCCCCATTCCAGCCCGGAACGGCCGCTCTCATCCGATCCGATGCGCAGATAGGGATTGCCCAACTCTTCAAGCCATGCCTTCGCATCCTCGGGCTTGTCCTTGTAATTGATGCCAAAAAGCGGAAAGCCTTCCTGCGCAGCCAGGCGTGTCAGCACCTTGTGCTCGGCCCGGCAGGGCACGCACCAGGAGGCAAAGACATTGACCAGCACCGGTTCGCCCGCCGCCAGATCGCCGCTGGCCAGCCCCGGCACATCGACCCCGGCGATCGGCGCCAGGTCAAACACCGGCACCGGTTTCGAGATCAGCACCGAGGGAATGGCGTTGGGGTCGCGCTCGGGGTTCAGCCCCCAGACAAAGAAGCCACCGATCACCAGAACCACCGCGATGGGCAGCAGGACAAGGATACGTTGCATGTCGTTTACTCCGCAGGTTGCGCCATCTCGGGCGCCTTGGCCCGGCGTGGCGCGCCGACGCGCAGCCGCCGGTCGCTGAGCGAAAGCGCGCCACCGAGGACCAGCATGAAAGAGCCGAGCCAGATGAAATTCACCAGCGGCTCGTACAGCACCCGAAGCGTCCAGGCCTCGCCCGCGGTCTGCGAGGCCGGCTCGGCGATCGAGGCATAGAGGTCGCCGGCCAGCGAATGGCGAATGGCGCTCTCGGTGGTCTGGCTGCGCGCCACCGGGTAGTTGCGCCGCTCGGGATAGAGGTTTTGCAGGAATTCACCATCGCGGCTTACCACCAGGGTGGCGCGAAAGGCGGTGTAATTCGGCCCGGGCACCTCTTCGACGCCCTCGAGGCGCAGGTCAAAGCCCGCCACCTGAACCTCTGTACCCGGTTCGGCAAAGACGATCAGGTCTTCCTTCCAGGCCGAGGAGCCGACAAAGCCGAAGATGCAGACCGCCAACCCGAGATGCGCCAGCGTCATGCCATGGCTGGCGCGTGGCAGATTGCGGGCGCGCCGCAGGCTTTCGGAAAACGGCGCGCGGAACAGCTTGATCCGCGACGCCCATTCCTGCGCCGTCGCCACAAAGAGCCAGATGCCGAGGCCGAAGGCCAGCACGGCCAGCACCGGCCCCTCGGTCACCAGATACCAGAGCACCAAGGCCGCGACCGCCGCCAGCGCCAGCGCCAGCCAGAGCCGTTGCAGCACGCCCTTCAGGTCGGCCCGCTTCCAGGTCAGGAACGGCCCCAGCCCCATCACGAACACCAGCGGCAGCATGATCGGCACGAAGGAGGCATTGTAGAACGGCGGGCCAACCGAGATCTTGTCGCCGGTGATCGCCTCGAGAAACAGCGGATAGAGCGTTCCGAAGAGCACCGTGCCGGTGGCCACCGCCAGCAGCAGGTTGTTGATCAAAAGACCGCCCTCGCGGCTGACCGGCGCAAACAGCCCGCCGCCCTCCATCGCCGGTGCGCGCACCGCATAGAGGGTCAGAGAACCGCCGATCGAGATGCCCAGCAGCCCGAGGATATAGATCCCGCGTTCGGGATCGACGGCAAAGGCGTGCACGCTTGTCAGCAGCCCAGAGCGGACGATGAAGGTGCCCAGCAGCGACAGCGAAAAGGTGAGGATTGCCAGAAGGATGGTCCAGGACTTGAAAGCGCCGCGCTTCTCGGTGACGATGGCGGAATGCAACAGCGCGGTGCCCAGCAGCCAGGGCATGAACGAGACGTTCTCGACCGGATCCCAGAACCACCAGCCACCCCAGCCAAGCTCGTAATAGGCCCACCAGGAGCCGAGCGCGATGCCGGCGGTAAGCGACATCCAGGCCGCCAGCGTCCAGGGCCGCACCCAGCGCGCCCAGGCGGCATCGACCCGGCCTTCGATCAGCGCGGCGACGGCAAAGCTGAAGACGATGGAAAAGCCCACGTAGCCGACGTAGAGCAGCGGCGGATGCATCGCGAGGCCGATGTCCTGCAACAGCGGATTGAGGTCATTGCCGTCGACCGGCGGCGGCAACATGCGCTCGAAAGGGTTCGAGGTGAAGAGCATGAAGGTCAGGAAGCCGACCGAAATCCACGCCTGCACCGACAGTGTCCGCGCCCGCAGGGCATGGGGAATATTGGTGCCAAAGACCGCCACCCCCGCGCCGAACAGCGCCAGGATCAGCGTCCAGAGCAGCAGCGAACCCTCGTGGCTGCCCCAGGTGGCGGCCACCTTGAACAACATGGGTTTCAGCGAGTTGGAATTCTCGACCACGTTGCGCACGGTGAAATCGCTGACCACGAAGGCCCACATCAGCGCCCCGAAGGCCAGGGCGAGAAACACCAATTGCCCCAGCGCCGTCGATTGCGCCGAGCGCATCCACACCAGGTTGCCGCGGGCCGCACCTGCCATCGGCACCACCGATTGCACCACCGCCAGCGCGAGCGCCAGGGCCAGGCCGAATTGTCCGAGTTCCGGGATCATGGCACCACTCCCCATGGGCTGTCAGATCATTGCGACAGTCCTAGCCGCTGAGAGGTGAAAAATTAAGTCACCATTTCGTTGTTTTACGTATCATTTGGTCGCAGCCCGGGCGTCGCGGCCAAAAGTTTCCGCCGCGGGCCATTGCCTCTGGCGCCGCAATGAGGTCACTTCCGGTGACCTCCCAAAGCCGCAGGATCGCCCATGTCCCTTCGCATCTTCATCAACGGGTTCGGCCGCATCGGCCGCACCATCACCCGCATGATCCTGACCGATCACCCCGATATCGAGATCGTTGGAATCAACGACATCGCGCCGCTCGAGACCTGCGCCTATCTGTTCGGCTACGACAGCGTCTTCGGCCCCTTCCCCGGCGGTGCCGAGGGCCGCGACGGCACGCTGCATGCGGCCGGCCGCGCCCTGCCGATGACCCATGCGCCGGATATCTCGGCGCTGGACCTCACGGGCGTGGACATCGTGATGGAGTGCACCGGCAAGGCCCAGACCCGCGAGGTGGCGCTGCGTGGCCGCACCGCCGGGGCGCGCCGTATCCTGATCTCGGGGCCCTCACCGGCGACCGACGATACCATCGTGCTTGGCGCCAACACCGAGCTGTTGGGCGATCAGATTGTGATCTCCAACGCCTCCTGCACCACCAATGCGCTGGCACCGCTGCTGCGCCTGCTCGACGAGGCGGCGGGGGTGGAGAGCGGCCACATGACGACAGTGCATTGCTACACCGGTTCGCAGCCCACCGTCGATGCGCCGCGCGGCGATCTGGTGCGCTCGCGCGCGGCGGCGCTGTCGATGGTGCCCACCACCACCTCGGCCGGCCGGCTGATCGGCGTGGTGCTGCCGCATCTGGCCGGCCGGATCGAGGCCCGCGCCATCCGGGTGCCCACCGCCAGCGTCTCGGCCATCGACCTCACCGTGCAGACCCGCGCGGCGATCACGGCCGAGCGGCTGAACGGGCTGATCCGCGCCGCCGATCCCGCGCTCTTCGGCTATACCGACCTGCCGCTTGTCTCGACCGACCTGCGCGGCCGGCCGGAATCGCTGGTGGTGGCGGGCCGCGAAACCTCTGTTTCGCTAGGCGGCGTGCTGCGGATCTTCGGCTGGTATGACAACGAATGGGGCTTTTCGGCGCGGATGCTCGATATGGCACGCCGGATGGCCTGACGTGGCATGGGCCGGACGGCTGCGGGCGCCACGGGGTCGTTCGGCCGGATTGCGCTGCCCAGATCTGCCAGGGTGAAGATCAGTTCGAAAGCAGCATGGCAACCCGCTCGGGCACGTCCTTCAACATACACTCGCGCGACAACCCCGCGCGCCCGCGAAACATGTAGCCCTGCCTGATGTCAAAGAGCAGGGCCGCCCGTTCCCGGGCGGGAAAGGTTGCCGGCAAGGTGCCCTTGTCGATCTCTCGTTCAAAGCGGGCCGTCAATCTGCGTTCGGTGTCGGCAATGGCATCCTCGACACGTTCGGCCACCCCGTCCACCTGGCCGACAGAGGCCACGACGCTGGACGCGAGAAAACACCCCTTTGCCCCGCTTTCATGCTCGGTCGCCGACCGGATCACCTCGACCAGAAAGCCATGCAGCGCCGGCTCGATGTTCTCTTCGCCCTCCAGGACGACAAGCGGCGTGCAGGCATCGGCCGAGCAATAGTGATCGATCGTTTTCAGGTAGAGCCCACGTTTGTCGCCGAAGGCGGCATAGAGGCTCGGCCCCGTGATCCCCATCGCGCCGGTCAGGTCGCGCATCGACGCCCCATCGTAGCCCTTCTCCCAGAACACGGCCATCGCTTGCAGCAAGGCCGTGTCATAATCGAAGGTTCGCGGGCGCCCTAATTTTTTTGTAACGGACAATATATAATCCTTGACCCTCACGGGCTCTGCGATTTATGTGTTGATCGTTACATATAGAGGATCACCCAAATTGACCAGTGGAAAACTTGCCGCCGGATCGGTATTTCCGGCGATCGACCTTCCTGTGCTCGGCGGTCGCCGTCGCGAAATTGCCAAGCCCGCCGAGGGCTTTGAATGGATGCTTGTTGTCGTCTATCGCGGCAAGCACTGCCCGCTTTGCACGACCTATTTGCAAGAGCTCAACGCCGCCTTGCCCGAGCTGAACGCTCAGGGCGTCGACGTGATCGCGGTATCGGCCGACAGCGAAGCCCGGGCGACCGCGCAGATGGCGAAAGTCTCGCCCAGGTTCGACGTCGCCTATGGCCTGACGATCCCGCAGATGGCGAGGCTGGGGCTCTATATCTCGGATCCCCGCAACGGGATGGATGTCGAGGCCCCTTTCGCCGAGCCGGGACTGTTTGTCCTCGATGAGACCGGGGCTCTGCAAATCGTCGATATCTCGAACGTTCCGTTTTCCCGGCCCAACCTGGAGTGGATTGCCAAGGGCATCAGCTTCCGGCGCGGGCCCATGAAAGAGGCCCCCATCAACGGCACATATGCCTGAACCAGAAGGAAACATCATGACCGAAAAAACTGAAACCGCTCTGCGCGCAAGGATCGACGAGCTGATGAAAGCCGGGGTCAGCGCTGACATGGAGACGCTGGACAAGATTTACCATGACAACATCGTCGTCATGGATCTGAGCATCGACGGCCGCCTGATGACGCTGGAGAAAAACGACTTCATGGCGCTGCTGAAGGAGACCTTCAGGGACAAGACCCCGGAAGATCATATGTGGTCGAAAATCCACAGCCTGACGGTCACAGGGGACCGTGGCCATGTGCTTATCTCGCGCAGGATTCCGGTTGGTGGCCCGAACATGATGATCGATCTGAGCATCGATTTCGTCTTTGAAGACGGCCGCTGGCAGGTGGTCCGCGAGGTGAATTTCAGCCGTCCGGACCAGAAAGCGGCCTGATCCGAGCCATATACGCGCAGCGCGGACGGCAATGGCGCGCAGTCGGGCCGTCGCCGATTGGCCTCTGATCATGGCGCATTGCGCCACCCCCGCAGCCTCGGCCATGTCAGAGGCGCCCGCCCGCCACCTCCAACCAACGGCAAGGGGTGGCCCGTCAGGGCCGCCCCTCTCTCAATTCATGCACCTGGCGGTCACCGGGCCGCAGCCACCGCCCGCCGGGTCATCACGCCCACCAGATGCGCGCGATATGCGCCGGTGCCATGCAGATCTCCGATCATGCCGTCACCAGAGACCGACAGCCCCTCAAGTGCGCTTTCGGCGAAATTGCCGCCCAACGCCGCTTCCGCCTCGGTCCAGCGGAACACGCCCTCTTCCGAGGCGCCGGTGACGCCGACGCCGACCCGGTCGGCGTATTTGGCCACAAAGACCCCCACCAGCGGAAAGCGCGAGGCCGGTTGCTCGAACTTGATATAGGCCGAGCTCTCGGGCACCGGGAATTTCACCGCGGTGATAATCTCGCCTTCCTCCAGCGCGGTGGCGAACATGCCCTGGAAATAGTCGTCCGCCGCGATCTCGCGAGAGTTGGTCACGATGGTCGCGCCGCAGGCCATGGCCGCCGCCGGGTAACAGGCCGACGGGTCGTTGTTGGCCAGCGAGCCGCCGATGGTGCCGCGATTGCGCACCGCCGGATCGCCGATCTTCGAAGCCAGCCCCGCAAGACCGGGAAAGCCCTCCGCCGTCTCGCGCGCGATGGTGCCATGCGTGGTGCCGCCGCCAATGGTCAGCGTGTCGCCGTCGCGGCTGATACCCTTGAGCTCTTCGATGCCCGACAGGCAGACCAGTTTCGACGGGCTTGCCAGACGCTGCTTGAGCGTCGGGATCAGGGTCTGCCCGCCGCCCAGCGCCTGCGCCTCGTCGTCGGCCAGCGCCGCCAGAGCATCGGCCAGGGTGGTTGGCCGTTCGATGTCAAAGCTGTACATATTCAGCCCTCCCTTAAGACGCGTTGTTGATCGCCGCCCAGACCCGCGAAGGCGAGGCCGGCATGTCGATGTGATCCACTTTATGCCCACCGGAATTCAGCGCGTCGAGGATCGCGTTGATCACCGTCGGCGGCGAGCCGATGGCCCCGGCCTCGCCACAGCCTTTGACCCCCAACGGATTGTGGGTGCAGGGCGTCTGGCAGGAATGATCGACCGTATAGGCCGCCATCTCGGGAAGGTCATCTGCCCGCGGCATGGCGTAATCCATGTAAGACGCCGAGAGCAGCTGGCCGTTCTCGTCATAGACGCAGTTCTCCAGCAGCGCCTGGCCGATGCCCTGGGCGATTCCGCCATGTACCTGGCCCTCGACGATCATCGGGTTGACCACATTGCCGAAGTCATCCGCCGAAACGAACTTTTCGATCGTGGTGACGCCGGTTTCGGGGTCGACCTCGACTTCGCAGGCATAGGCCCCCGCCGGATAGGTGAAGTTCGACGGGTCGTAGAAGGCGGTTTCCTCCAGCCCCGGCTCGATATCCTCGAGCGGGTAGTTGTGCGGCACGTAAGCCGCCAGGCAGACATCGCCCCAGGCCACCGATTTGTCGGTGCCCGCGACCGAGAACTGACCGTCCTTGAGCTCGATATCCGCCTCGGCGGCCTCGAGCAGGTGGGCGGCGATCTTCTTGGTCTTGGCGATGATCTTCTCGGCCGCGCGCACCATGGCCGAGCCGCCGACCGCGATCGAGCGCGAGCCGTAGGTGCCCATGCCCATCGGCGTATTGGCGGTGTCGCCATGCACGATCTCGACCTGGTCCTCGGGGATGCCGATCATCTCGGAGATCACCTGCGGAAAGGCGGTCTCATGCCCCTGCCCGTGGCTGTGCGAGCCGGTCATGACGACCAGGCCGCCGGTGGCATTGACCCGCACCGTGGCGGATTCGTAGAGCCCCGCACGCGCGCCCAGCTGCCCCACCAGGTTCGACGGCGCGATGCCGCAGGCCTCGATGAAGCAGTTGATGCCCAGACCGCGCAGCTTGCCCTTCTTCTCGCTCTCGGCGCGGCGCGCGGCAAAGCCGTCGCGGTCGATCAGTTCGAGCATCTTGTCCATGGTGGCATGGTAATCACCGGTGTCATATTCCACCGCCACCGGGGTGGCATAAGGGAACTCGGTGATGAAGTTCTGCCGCCGCAGCTCCACCGGGTCGACCCCCAGCTCGCGGGCCGCCTTGTCGATGACGCGTTCGAGCTGATAGGTCGCCTCCGGCCGGCCGGCGCCACGGTAGGCATCGACGGGCACGGTATTGGTGAAGACGGCCTTGACGTTCACGTAGATGTTCGGCGTCTTGTAGTTGCCCGCCATCAACGTGCCATGCAGCCAGGTCGGCACCGAGGGCGCGAAGGTCGACAGATAGGCCCCCATGTTGGCATAGGTCTCGGTGCGCACGGCGGTAAAGTTGTTGTCGGCATCCAGCGCCAGTTCGATCTTGGTTACATGGTCGCGGCCATGGGCGTCGGACATGAAGGCCTCGGACCGGGTCGAGGTCCATTTCACCGCACGGTTGCAGGCCTTGGCGGCAAAGGTGCAGAAGGCTTCCTCGGCATAATGGAAGATCTTGGTGCCGAAGCCGCCGCCCACATCCGGCGCCACCACACGCAGCTTGTGCTCGGGGATGCCCAGCACGAAGGCGCCCATCAGCAACCGGATCACATGCGGGTTCTGGCTGGTGGTGTAGAGCGTCGAATCGCCGGTGGCGCGGTTGAAATCGCCCACTGCGACGCGCGGCTCCATCGGGTTGGCGACCAGCCGGTTGTTGACCAGCTCGAGCGTGGTGACATGGGCGGCATTGGCAATCGCCTCTTCCACCGCGCCCTTGTTCTCCTCGACGAAGCCCCAGTCGTAGCAGAGGTTGTCGGAAAGGTCGTCATGCACCTTGGTGGCGCCCTCCTCCAGCGCCGCCTTCATGTTGACGACGGCGGGCAGCTCCTCGATGTCGAGATCGATCGCATCGGCGGCGTCCCGCGCCTGTTGCAGCGTGTCGGCGACGACGGCGGCGATCGGCTCGCCCACATGGCGCACCTTGCCCTGGGCCAGCACCGGGTGCGGCGGCTCCTTCATCACCTCGCCGTGCTTGTCGGTGACCTGCCAGCCGCAGGGCAGCCCGCCGACGCCTTCGAAATCGGCCCCGGTGAAGATGCGCACCACGCCGGGCATGGCGGCAGCGGCGGCGGTATCGATATTGGTGATCCGGCCATGCGCCACGTCGGAGCGCAGGAAATGCACATAGGCCTGGCCATGGACGTTGATGTCATCGGTGTAATTTCCGGCGCCGGTCAGAAAGCGCACGTCCTCGCGGCGCTTGGTGCTGGCTCCTATGCCATGATCTTTCGGCATTTTCGTTCCTCCCATGGGATCGGTGGGCTGCAAGCCCACCCTACGGACGGTGCGCAGTGAATGCGCACCCTACGGGGTGTTGCTGTCGGGTGCGCCTTCTTTGCGCCCCGCGGCGTCACATCACTCGGCGGCGACCGCCGGGACCTCCTGACCCGATGCGGCCATGATCGCGCGAACGATGTTGTGATAGCCGGTGCAACGGCAGATATTGCCTTGGAGATAGGCCCTGACCTCCTGTTCGGACGGCTTGGGATTGTCCTTGAGCAACGCCGCCGCCGACATCACCATGCCCGGCGTGCAAAAGCCGCATTGCAGCCCGTGATAATCCTGAAACGCCTGCTGGATGGTGTTGAGCGATCCATCGGCATTGGCCTGGCCCTCGATGGTGGCCACTTCTGCGCCCTCGGCCTCGGCGGCGAACATGGTGCAGCTCTTGACCGCCGCGCCGTTGACATGCACCACGCAGGCGCCGCATTGGCTGGTGTCGCAGCCGACATGGGTTCCGGTCAGATGCAGATCACTGCGCAGGAACTCGACAAGCAACGTGTTGCCCGCCACGTCGCCGCTCACGGACTTGCCGTTTACGGTCATCGTTACCTTGGTCATGAAGTCCTCCCTTGGTTATGTCTCAAATGAATGAATCGGACGGTATCTCAGGTCACCGCCCGCTTGAACCAGCCCTTTTTCGGTGCCGCTTCGTCCCCGTCGGAAGCCGCTGCCTCGGGGGCGTCGTCGGCCGCGTCTTCGCCCGGCCCTTCGACCGCGGCCTTGAAGTTGTCGAAGAACTGGTCGGCCATCTTCTTGGCAAAACCGTCGATGATCCGGCTGCCCAGCTGGGCCAGCTTGCCGCCGACCTTGGCCTCGACATCATAGCTCAGCAAGGTGCCCTCGCCCTTGGGCTCGAGCCGCACGTCGGCGCCGCCCTTGGCAAAGCCCGCCGCCCCGCCCTTGCCTTCGCCGGTCAGGGTCAGGCTCTCGGGCGGCTGCATGTCCGACAGGGTAACGGTGCCCTTGAAGGTGGCTTTCACCGGCCCGACCTTCTGGACGACCTTGGCCTCGAAGCCCTCTTCCGGGCTGCCGGTCATTTCCTGGCAACCGGGCACGCATTGCTTGAGCACTTCAGGATCGAGGATGGCCGCCCAGACGATCTCGGGCGTCGCGGCAATCTCTCGGGAATCGGTTAGTTGCATGGTGTTGGTCTCCTCGGGTCCGAACCTAGGCGTGGATCGGCGTAACCGGCTATTATACAAAGGTGCCGGGTGGCCGCTGGCGCGGCCGCACCCATGCGACTATTGGACAAAAGACCGGCCCCGCCATCGCCGCTAGGCTGAGCCTAACGCAGAACGGACAGTGCACAATGACCAAAGCCCCCCAGACGCCGATAAATGGCATTTCCCGCGCCCTTGTGATCGACGATCATCCGCTGTTCTGCGACGCCTTGGTGCTTACCCTGCGCGCGCTCTGTGTCGGGGCCAGGGTGGAAACCGCCGCCAGTCTGGACGAGGGGCTGACCCGCGTGGCCGAGACCGGATCGCCCGACATCGTGCTGCTCGACCTCAACCTGCCGGATGTGAACGGGCTTGACGGGCTGTTGCGGTTGCGCGCGGCGCTGGGTCAGAACAGCCCGGTGATCGTGGTCTCTTCGATGGCCGACAACCGGACGATTTCCAAGGCGCTCGCGGCCGGTGCGGCGGCCTTCGTGCCGAAGCACAGCCAGAAGCCGGCCTTTCACAAGGCGCTGAGCGCGGTGCGCAAGGGCCAGGTCTATACGCCCGAGGATTACCTGCCCGACGCCGATGAACAGCCGCAGGAAAACGACGCGATGGAGCGGCTGTCCACGCTGACCAACCAGCAATCGCGCATCCTGCAACTGATCTGCGAGGGCAAGCTGAACAAGCAGATCGCCTATGACCTGTCGATCGCCGAAACCACCGTCAAGGCGCATGTCACCGCGATCATGCGCAAGCTCGGGGTGCAGAGCCGGACCCAGGCGGTGCTGGTGGCGCAGGACGCGCGGCTTGGTGGCGGCTTGCCAGACCATTCCCAACACGCATAAGATCCGGCGCGCAAGACAGGAACAATCCGGGACATCCGAAATTTTGGACGGCCAGACACCAGAACCGTCCGCCGTGGGAGGACAGGCAGCGGGGCTGCGCAATGCGCAGGTGTCGGTGCACGAAGCCGATCCGGTGGGGGCCATCGCGGCGGGGCTTGGCCCCGGCCCGTTCGAACTCGTGTTGTTGTTTGTCAGCAATCGCGGCGATTTCGCCGCGCTGTCCGTCGAGGCGCATGAACGGCTCGATGCGCGCCATGTCACCGCCTGTACCACAGCCGGAGAGATCGGGGCCGAGGGCTATGAGGAAGACCAGATCGTGGCGCTGGGCCTGCTGCCCTCGCATTTCCGCGCCGTCTGTTACCTGGTCGACGGGCTGGACCGGCTCGACCCGCAATCCGAGATCGACAAGCTGATCCGCCACCGGGTGGCGCTGGCCGATTGCGCGCCGGATTTCACCTCGGAATTCGCCTTTCTTGCCATCGACGGCCTGTCGCTGCGCGAAGACGAGCTGACCGCCGTCCTCTCGGCCGGGCTGGGCGGGGTGCCGCTGTTTGGCGGCTCGGCCGGCGATGGCGAAACCTTCCGCCGCACGCTGCTAGCGCTCGACGGCGAGACCCGGGGCAATGCCGCCGTGGTGTCGATGGTGCGCTCGATCTGCCCGATCCGGGTGTTCAGCCTCGATCACCTGACCCCGACCGATATCAAGATGGTGGTGACCGATGCCGACCCCGAACGCCGCATCGTCCGCCAGATCAATGCCGAACCGGCAGCGCGGGAATATGCCCGCATCGTCGGCAAGCTGCCCGATCAGCTCGACCAGTTCACCTTTGCCGCCCATCCGGTTGTGGTCCAGCTCGGCCATCGCCACCACGTCCGCGCCATCCAGCGGGTCAATGCCGCAGGCGAGCTGGTGTTCTTTTCCGCCATCGACGAAGGCATGGTGCTGACGCTGGCCACAACCGAGGATATGGCAGGCCATCTCGAAACCGAACTTGCCGGCCTGTCGCGCGACCGCGACCCGGCGATGATCCTTGGCTGCGACTGCATCCTGCGGCGGCTGGAAGCCGGCCAGAACCAACAGAGCCGGGCGGTCTCGGACGTGCTGCGCCGGCACAATGTGCGCGGCTTTTCGACCTATGGCGAACAGCTCGGCGCGCTGCATGTGAACCACACGATGACCGGCGTGGCCTTTTTTCCGCCGGACGATGCCGAATGACGCTGATCAACCCCGCCGACAGTGTCGAGCGCCAGAACGAAAAGCTCCTGCGGATCACCCGGTCGCTGATGCGCCGGGTGGAGCAGCAGCAGGATCCCTCGGGGCTGGCCTATGCCCAGTTCGAGCGCGCCGCCCTGCTCGAGGATCAGGTGCGCTCGCGCACCCGCGATCTGGAGCGTGCGCTCGACCTCCTGCACGACAGCAACCTGCAACTGGAACAGGCCAGTGCCGAGACCGAGGCGGCCCGGGCCAACCTTGCCGACGCGATCGAGGCGGTCCACGAGGGCTTTGCGCTCTTCGACAGCCAGGACCGGCTGGTGCTGACCAACAGCCGGTTCTGCCAGGACATGCGCGACATCGCCGATCAACTCACCCCGGGGCTGCGGTTCGACGATTATGTCGATCTTGTCAGCCGGTCCGCCTATCTCGCCCTGCCGCAGGGCGAAACCGGGCTGGCCTGGGCCCTGAAACGCAAGGCGCGCCACCGCGAGAACGACGCCATGTTCAACGTGCGCCTGACCCAGGATCTCTGGCTTCAGGTCTCGGAACGGCGCACCGCCAGCAACGGCACCGTGGTGCTGCAAACCGACGTGACCGATCTGATCCGGCTCGAGCGCAAGGAACGCGCGCGATTGCAGAACAAGCAGGCAAGGCTGATCGCCGCGACGCTCGAACATCTCAACCAGGGGGTCTGCATCTTTGACGATGCTGCCCGGCTGATCGGCTGGAACGCGCGGGTGGCCGAGCTCTTGAGGCTGCCGCTGACCCGGGTCCAGCGCGGCGCGAGCTTTGGCGGCCTGATCGCCCAGTTGCCGGAGGATTTCGGCCTGTCGCACGGCATGTCACGCAAGCGGTTGCTGGATTGGGCGGACCGTCCGGCGCGGCGCGGCGCGCTGCGGTTCGAGGCGACCCAGGGCGCGGCGCTGACCCTCGATGCCTTTGCCCAGGGGCTGCCCGACGGCGGCTTCGTGATCTCCTTTACCGATGTCACCGCCGAGCGCAACGCCGCCCGCGCCCTGCGCGAGATGAACGAGCGGCTCGAGGCGCGGGTCGCCGAACGCACCACCGAGCTGGCGTCGGCGCTGGCCGAGGCCGAGCGCGCCAATGCCTCCAAGAGCCGCTTTGTCGCCGCCGCCAGCCATGACCTGCTGCAACCGCTGTCAGCGGCAAAACTGTTTGTCGGCACCTTCTCCGGCGAAACCCTCTCGCCGACAGGCCGAGAAACGCTGGGCAAGATCTCTTCGGCGCTGGGCTCGCTCGAACATATCATCGAGGCGCTGCTCGACATGTCCAAGCTCGACAGCGGCCGTGCGGCCTTTGACATCCGGCCGATCGATCTCGGCCAGATCTTCACCGCGCTCGACACCCAGCTCGAGCCGCTGGCGGCGCAGAAAGGCCTTGGCCTCCGGGTGCGCCCGACCTCGGCCAGAGTGGAAACCGATCCCTCCTATCTGCGCCGCATCCTGCAAAACCTGCTGGGAAACGCGGTGCGCTACACCCGGCACGGCCGGGTGCTGATGGGCGCGCGCCGCCAGGGCGACAGCGTCAGGATCGAGGTCTGGGACACCGGGCCCGGCATCGCGCATGAGCACCGCGACATGATCTTTCGCGAGTTCAGCCGAGTCGACGCCCCGGCTTCGGCCTCCGAAGGCCTCGGGCTGGGCCTGGCCATTGTCGACCGCGCCTGCGCCGGTCTCGGTCTGCCGCTCGATCTTCGGTCGGAACCGGGGCGCGGCACTGTCTTTTCCGTCACCGTGCCACTGGCCGCGCAGGCGCCGCGCAACCCCGCATCGCGCGGCAGTCGCCTTTCGCCGCCGGGCGCGCCAGTGCCGGGCCGTGTGGTCTTCCTGGTGGAAAACGACGCCGACCTGCGCCGCGCGCTGACCCTCTCGCTCGAAGGGCTGGGGGCGGATGTGATCGATGTGGCCAATGCCCGCGACGCGCTCGACCTGCTCGACGAGCTCGAGATCACCCCCGACGCGCTGATGTTCGACGAGGATCTCGGCCCCGGCATGACCGGCACCGAGCTGTTGCGCGAGATCACCGAACGCTATGGTCCGATCCCGGCCCGCATCATCTCGGCCCACCGTGCGGCGGGCCTGGGCAAACGCTGCAAGAGCCTCGGCGTGCCACTGCTGTCAAAGCCGCTCGACGGCCGCGACCTGGAGCATTTCCTGTCGGAACTGGCCTGAGACTTGACGGCTCAATACGGCAGGCCGACGTAATTCTCGGCCAGCGAGACCTGCGCCGCCTCGGACGAGAACAGATAGGCCAGGTCGATCTGCTGCAACCGGCTGTCATAGCTGTCACCGTCGTGGAACCGGTGCAGGAGCGAGGTCATCCACCAGCTGAACCTTTGCGCCTTCCAGGCCCGCGCCAACGCCTTTTCGGAATAGCTGTCGAGGCCGCTCTCGTCGCCCTCGGCGTAATGCGCCAGCAAGCCGTGATAGAGGTAATGCACGTCCGAGGCCGCGGTATTGAGCCCCTTGGCGCCGGTCGGCGGCACGATATGCGCCGCGTCACCGGCCAGGAACAGCGCGCCATAACGCATCGGCTCGGCCACATAGCCCCGCAGCGGCGCGATGGATTTCTCGATCGAGGGACCGGTCTCGAGCCGCGCCGCCACGTCCTCCGGCAACCGTGCCTTCAGCTCGGCCCAGAACGCCTCGTCCGACCAGCTCTCGGCGCTGTCAGACAGCGGCACCTGGATGTAGTAGCGGCTCAGCACCTGACTGCGCATCGAACAGAGCGCGAAGCCACGATCATGGCGCGCATAGATCAGCTCGTCGCAGACCGGCGCGGTCTCGGACAGCACGCCCAGCCAGCCGAAGGGATAGACCTTTTCGTATTCCTTCAGCACATCCGCCGGGATCGATTTGCGGCTGACGCCATGATAGCCGTCGGCGCCGACGATGAAATCACAGTCGATCCTCCTGGCCTCTCCGTCCTGGACAAAGGTGACATGCGGCGTCGCGGCTTTCAGGTCGTGCAGCACGACCTCGCTCACCTCATGCAGGATCTGGCCATTCATGGCATCGCGCGCCTGATAGAGATCGCGGGTCACCTCGGTCTGGCCATAGACCAGCACGCTCTGGCCGGAAAAGCGGTGCAGGTCCACCCGGTCCATCCGCCCGTCATGCGCAATGTAGAAGCCGTCATGCACCGCGCCCTCGGCATCCATCCGCTGGCCGCAGCCGGCCTCGCGCATCAGATCGGCAAAGCCATGCTCCAGCACGCCGGCGCGGATCCGGCCGAGCACATGCGCCCGGGTCTGACGTTCCAGAACGATGGTCTCGATCCCCTTGCGATGCAGCAACTGGCTGAGCAACAGCCCGGACGGCCCGCCGCCGATGATACAAACCTGAGTTTTCATGCCATCCCTCCTCTTGATCTCTCGCATCATGCCGAAAAACCCGGCGCGCGCGAATGGACCGGAACGGCAGAAACATGTACTAATCGCACATGCCGCACCCCGAGATCCTCAATTACAACCTGTTCGGTGAATCCCGCGACCTGCCCGATGTGGTGCATTGCGAAACCATCGAGGCCCGGTCGCGGCTGCACAATTGGGAATTCGCGCCGCACCGCCACGCGCGACTGCATCAGGTGCTGCTGCTCGAACAGGGCAGCGGCCGCGTCACGCTCGACGGCGGCGAGTTGACGCTGGGCGATGGCACATTGGTCAACGTACCGCCGGGTCTGGTGCATGGATATCGGTTTGCGCCGGGATCCTCGGGGCTGGTGGTCACCCTGGCGGCGGAAATCCTCGACGAGACGCTGCGCCCCGGCGAAGGGCTGGCGGCGCAATTGTCGCGCCCGGCGGTGCTGCCGGCACCTGCCGAAGTCGCCGCCACATTATCCGAGATCGCCGCCGCCTTTTCCGACCGCGGCTTTGCCAGGGCGCAGATCCTGCGGGGGCTTTGCGCCCTGCTGCTTGGACAGATCGCACGCGCCTTGGCACAGCGCAACACGGCGCGGCCCGCGGCGGGCAAGACCGATCTTCTGCATCGTTTCGACGCTCTGGTCGAGGCGCGGTTCCGCCAGCATTGGCCGGTGGCGCGTTATGCGGCGGCACTGGCGATCACCCCGGCGCATCTCAGCCGGCTCTGCCGCGCCGCCACCGGCCGCCCGGCCAGCGCGGTGATCGAAGACCGTATCATCCGCGAGGCCCGCCGCCATCTGGTCTATACCAACCTGCCGGTGCAGAGCATCGCCTATCACCTGGGCTATGACGACCCGGCCTATTTCTCGCGCGTCTTCACCCGCGCGACCGGCCTGTCGCCCCGCAGCTTCCGGCAGCAGAGCCAAGGCTGAACCGCCCGAGCGGACCGGCCACAGATCGCCTGCGGCCGCTGCCGCCTCAGCGCGCCCAGTACAGCCGCATGGGATTGTCGACCAGAAGCTTGCGCTGCTGCGCTTCGGTCACCGCGATACGGGGGATGTAATCAACCAGCGCGCCATCGTCGGGCATATGCGATTTCATGTTCGGATGCGGCCAGTCGGTGCCCCAGAGCACCCGGTCGGGAAAGCGCTCGACGATCGCCCGGTAGAACGGCACCACGTCGTCATAGGGCGGCCCGGCCGCAGTCAGCCGCTCCGGGCAGGTCACTTTGGACCAGATCGTCGGCACCTCGTCCATCAGCCGGATAAAGCGCTGAAAATCGGGATGATCCACGCCCTTGGACACATCGGGCCGCCCCATATGATCGACCACGATAGTGGTCGGCAGCTGCTTCAGGAAGGGCTCCAGCTCTTCCAGATCAGCAGCCTCGAAATAAACCACGATGTGCCAGCCAAGCTGCGCCACCTTCTCGGCAATCCCGAGAAAGACCTCTCTGGGGGTCGCATCCACCAGCCGCTTGACGAAGTTGAACCGCACCCCGCGCACCCCGGCGGCGTCCATCTCTTGCAGCTCGTCCAGGGTGATGTCGGGCCCGACGCTGGCAATCCCACGCGCCAGATCGCCGGCGCTGCGGCAGGCATCGACCATGGCGCGGTTGTCCTTGCCGTGACAGGTCGCCTGGACGATCACATTGCGCGAAAACCCGAGGAAATCCCGCAGCTTGTAAAGCTCGTCCTTGCCGGCGTTGCAGGGCGTGTATTTGCGCTCAGGCGCAAAGGGAAACTCCGGTGACGGCCCGAAGACATGGCAATGCGCATCCACCGCCCCCTCGGGCAGTCGAAAGTCGGGCCGCTTCGGATTGGGGTGAAAGACCAGCCAATCGGCATCCATGATCTGTTGTTCGCTCATCCGAAAATCTCTCCGTCCATCAGTTTGCGCGCCGTGCGCAGGATTGCCGCCTCGGCCACCATGCCATCGTCACCGAGGGTCGCCACCACCGTCATCTCGCCGGTGGGATGTTCGACCGAAAGCACCCGCTCGCGCCCCGCGCCGCGCGAGGCCAGTTCGTAGGCCGGCGATCCTTCGAGCAGACAGGCGGTGGCAACAGAGACCGCACCCAGCACGCCGATGGTCTTGTGGCAGCGGTGCGGAATGAAGGTGCGCGTGGATATCGCCCCACCCGCCCGCGGCGCCGAGACCATGGTCATCTTGGGCACCGATTTCTTGCGCACATCGCCAAGGTTCATCACCGGCCCGCAGGCCAGCCGGATCGCCTCGAGCTTGTCGCGCAGCGCCGTGTTGGCCTCGAGCTCTTCCGGTGGCTCATCGCCGGTGATCCCCATGTCCGCGGCCCGCATCACCACGCAGGGCATGCCGTTGTCGATCATCGTCACCGCGACGCCCTCGACCTCGTCCACCACCGCGCCGCTGGGCAGAAGCGCACCGCAGGACGAGCCGGCGGTATCGCGAAAGGCAATCGGCACCGGCGCAGAACCGCCGGGCGCGCCATCGATCCGCGCCTCTCCGGCATACGACACCCTGCCGCCCGGCGTCGCCACCCGCGCCACCGCCACCTGGCCGGTGTTTTCCATGAAGATCGTCACCGGCGTCTCGCCGTCCTGTGCCGCGACCAGCCCGCGCTCGATGGCGAAAGGGCCGACACCGGCCAGGATATTGCCGCAGTTCTGCGCATCGGTAACGATCGGCTGATCCACGAACACCTGGAGAAACAGGTAATCCACATCGACGCCCGCGCGCTCGGACGGCCGCACAACGGCCACCTTGGAAGTCAGCGGATCCGCCCCGCCCATGCCGTCGATCTGGCGCGGATCGGGCGAGCCCATGGCCCGCAGCAGAAACCCGTCCCGGTCCTGCGGCAGATCGTCGGCCAGGAAATACCCGCCTTTCGAGGTGCCGCCCCGCATCCACATACAGCGCACAGCGTCCATGTCAGCTCCGTTCCTGCGTTCTCTTGCCGGCACCGCATCCGGGCGCCGCCGGCGCGGATTTCAGATATATTTCAGGCCCTTCTCGGCCAGCCGCCCGCGCATGTCATAGATGTCGAGCCCCAGTTCGCCGGCCGCCAGACGTCGGCGCTTGTCCTGTTCCGCCGCCTCGCGCTTCTGCGCCTTGACGAGCACGTCCTCGGCCTCTTCGCGGCGCACCACACAGACGCCGTCGTCATCGGCCACGATCACATCGCCGGCGTTCGCCAGCTGGCCGGCACAGAGCAGCGGCACATTGACCGAGCCCACCGTTTCTTTCACCGTGCCCTGAGCGTAGATCGCCTTGGACCAGACCGGAAAGCCCATCTGTTCAAGATCCATGACGTCGCGCACACCGGCATCGATCACCAGCCCGCGCACCCCGCGCGCCTGCGCCGAAGTCGCCAGAAGATCGCCGAAATAGCCGTCTTCGCAAGGGCTTGTCGGCGCCAGAACCATGATGTCGCCGGCACGGCACTGTTCGATGCAGACATGCACCATCCAGTTGTCGCCCGGTGCGGCACTGATCGTCACCGCCGAGGCGGCAAGCCGGGTGCCGCGATAGATCGGCCGCATGTAGCTGGCCAGCAGGCCCTTGCGGCCCTGCGCCTCGTGCACCGTGGCGACGCCACAGGCGCCCAGGGCATCGACCACCTTCGGATCGGCGCGGTCGATCTCTTGCACGACCACGCCCCTTTGTCCCACTGCACCGGTCATTCCAGTTCATCCACAGTGCGGGGAAAGATCGTCTGGAACCCTTCGGCGTATTTCGCCGCCCGGCCCCCGGCCATGCCGCCGGAGTTGCGGCGGAAGTGGTTGGCGCGGTTTTCGGCGACGTTCTTGTAGAAATTCCACAGGTGCTCCTGGCCCTGCATGCACTGGATGGCAGCCCATTTCTTGTCCCAGACATCGGTGATGTCGAGAAAGACCGAAGGTTTCCATTCCATCTGCTCGGTCTGGTGCGGCTCGAACAGATAGAGCTGCGGCGCGCCCAGCACCTTTTGCCCCGGGTTATGGCCCCAAGCCTGCGCCACCATCCGGCATTCCAGCGCGAATTGCGTCGTGTTCATGTGGTCGGTGTTGTAGGGATCCCACTTCGAATGCGACATCATCCAATTTGGCTGCACCTGGCGGATCACGTCGACCATGCGATCCCGGGTCTCGCGGCCAAGGTCGAGCGGATAGTCGCCCACGTCGAAAAAGCGGATGTCGGTCACGCCCAGCGCGGCGGCGGCGCTCTCGGCCTCCTTGCGGCGTTCGGTCTTGACCTTGTCGAGGGTCATGCCCTCCTGTTTCCAGAGCTTGGCGCTTTCGCCGCGTTCGCCGTAGGACAGGCAGACCACGGTCACTTCGTAGCCCTTTGCCTGATGCAACGCGATGGCCCCGCCCCCGCGCCAGACGAAATCGGCGGAATGCGCGCTGATCACCAGTGCCGTTTTCTTGTCGGACATCATAAAGCCCTCCCTCGTTTCACCTTGGCCGCATCATGGCGCAGGTCGCGGGATTTGCCTATTTCGAATAATATTCCTAATATAAGTTTTTGCTATGAGGCGCGCCGAAAATGGAATTCACCCTGCCCAACCTGCGACACATGCGGGTGTTTCTGGAATGCCTGCGCAGCGGCTCGGTTTCGGTTGCCGCGCAGCGCTGTCACATGTCGCAACCGGCGGCCACCCAGGCGATTGCCAAGTTCGAGGCCAGCATGGGCGCGCCGCTGGTGCTCCGCCAGCCGCAGGCCTTCGGCGCCACCCCCTGCGGTGCGCTCTTCGTGCGCCGGGCCGAGGCGGCGCTCGATCACCTGCAACGCGGGGCGCGCGAGGCGCGGCGCGGCACCGCCTCGCGGGCGCGCGATACCGCCGGCTTTGAACGCAACGTCACCCCGGCGCAGATCCGCGCCCTGATCGCCATCGCCGGCAGCGGCAGCTTTACCGTCGCCGCCCGGCGGCTGGGCCTGTCGCAACCCACCGTCCACCGCGCCGCGCGGGCGTTGGAACAGGTGGCGGGGGTGCCGTTTTTCAAATCCACCGTGGCCGGGGTCGAGCTGACCGCCGCCGCCCAGGCCTTTACCCTGGGGGCCAAGCTGGCGCAGGCGGAAATCCGGCAGGGCATGGAGGAAATCGGCCGCGAGCTGGGGGAAGACCGGGGCATCTTTCTGCTGGGCAGCCTGCCGCTTGCGCGCACCGCCATCGTACCAAGAGCCACCCATGCGATGGTGTCGCGCTTTGCCGGGGTGCAGGTGCGGGTGATCGACGGTCGCTATCACGAGCTGCTGCGCTCGCTGCGCGAAGGCGATCTCGATTGCCTGATCGGCGCCCTGCGCCATCCGTTGCCGGCCGATGACGTGGTGCAGGAAGAGCTGTTCCAGGACCGGCTTGCCGTGGTGGCGCGGCCCGGCCACCCCCTGTCCGGACGGACGCGCGTGACACTGGATGAGGCGCTGGCCTACCCCTGGGTCGCCTCGCCCAAGGATACCCCTGCGGGGCAATATGTCTTTGAAACCCTGCGCATCCACGAACGCGACCGAACGCCGGTACGGGTGGTCTCTTCCTCGCTGATCATGCTGCGCGGCATCCTGGCCCAGGGCGATTATGTCTCGATCGTCTCGCGCCATCAGGTCTCGGTCGAGATCGGCGCCGGCCTGCTGACTGCGCTGGACATCCCGCTTGCCGGCAGCGGCCGCGCCATCGGCCTGACCCATCGCCGCGACTGGCGGCCGACCCGGACGCAGGAGAGCTTCATCGGTTTCCTGCGCCAGCACAGCCGCCCCGAGCCGGAAAATACCCCCTGATATTTCGGGTTCTATAGCTTTTTCCAATGCTACGCCTCGCATTCCAATTGGCCGCTGCCGGGCCCGGATGCTAGGCTCTTGCGCAACCGGTCGCCTTTGCCGCCTGCCCTGGCGGGCCCGGGATAAGGGCGGCCGGGGCACCGGGCGGACCGGTGCGGAGGAAGAGGAGGACACGCCATGACCAAGAAGGACTACGAGGATATCCCCGGCACCTTCGTGTTTGACGCCGACAGGAGCCGCGAAGGATATCATCTGAACCAGTTCTGCATCTCGCTGCGGCTGCAAAAGAACCGCGACGCCTTCAATGCCGACGAAGAGGCCTATCTCGACAAGTATCCGATGACGGCGGACCAGCGCGAAGCGGTGCGCAAACGCCAATGGAACCGCCTGCTCGAGCTCGGCGGCAATATCTATTACACCTCGAAGCTCGCCGCCAACGACGGCATCAACTTCCAGAACCTGGCCGGGCTGATGACCGGCATGGGCGTCGAGGCCTATCGCGACATGATGCTGCACGGCGGCCGCTCGGTCGAAGGCAACCGTTATACATCCGAATGGGACGAAGAGGAGGAAACCTGATGGCCCGTATCACCGCAGGCGTGGGATGCTCTCATGTGCCCGCCATCGGCGTCGCTATGGACACCGGCATCACCGATCAACCCTATTGGAAGCCGGTCTTCGACGGGTTCCGCAAATCGCGCGAATGGATGAAGGCGAACAAGCCCGACGTTATCTTCCTGGTCTACAACGACCATTGCACCGCCTTCGACGCCTCCTGCATCCCGACGTTCGCGCTGGGGGCCGCGGCCGAGTTTCAGCCGGCCGACGAAGGCTGGGGCCCGCGCCCCGTGCCGGTGGTCAAGAATCACCAGAAACTGGCCTCGCATATCGCCCAGAGCCTGGTGCTCGACGAATTCGACATGACCATTATGAACGAGATGGAGGTCGACCATGGGCTGACCGTGCCGCTCTCGGTCATGTTCGGCGAGGTCGCGCCGGAAGAAGCCTGGCCCTGCCTGGTAGTCCCGCTGGCGGTCAACGTGGTGCAATACCCCGCCCCCACCGGCAACCGCTGCTACAATCTCGGCAAGGCAGTGCGCCGCGCGGTCGAGAGCTATGACGAGGATCTCGACGTGATGATCTTTGGCACCGGCGGCATGAGCCACCAGCTGCAATACAAGCGCGCCGGTCTGATCAACCCCGAGTGGGACAACGCCTTTCTTGACCGCCTCACCTCCGACCCGGTCGGCCTGAGCCGGATGCCGCATGTGGAGTATCTGCGCGAGGCCGGATCGGAAGGCGTGGAAATGGTGATGTGGCACGTCATGCGCGGCGCGCTTGAGGACGATGTGGTCGAGGTGCATCGGCATTACCATGTGCCGGCATCGAACACCGCCGTGGGCCATATCATCCTGGAAAACAAATCCTACCACGACGGTCGCATGATCGCGGCCGAATAACGAAAGGACACCGACATGCGGATTTGTGTCGCCGGCGCCTATGGCGCATTCGGCATCAAACATCTCGACGCCCTGGCCGCCATCGACGGGGTCGATGTCACCTCGGTCATGGGCCCGACCCAAGCCAAGATCGACGCGCTGGCGCAGGAGCGTGGCATCGGCCACGCCGCCACCACGCTTGAGGAATGTCTCGCCCGCGACGACGTCGACGCGGTGATCCTGGCCACGCCGACACAGCTCCATGCCGAGCAGGCGATTGCCTGCATGAAAGCCGGCAAGCCGGTGCTGATCGAAATTCCGATGGCGGATTCGCTGGCCGACAGCGAGGCGATCTGCAAAGTGCAAAAAGAGACCGGCGTGCTGGCGATGGCCGGACAGGTGCGCCGCTTCAACCCCTCGCACCAGTGGATCCAGAACAAGATCGCCGCCGGCGCGCTGAAGATACAGCAAATGGATGTGCAGACCTACTTCTTCCGCCGCTCCAACATGAACGCCAAGGGCGAGCCGCGGAGCTGGACCGATCACCTGCTCTGGCACCATGCCTGCCACACCGTCGATCTGTTTCAGTACCAGACCGGCGAAGAGGTGAGCCAGGCCTACGGTCTCGAAGGCCCGCACCACCCCGAGCTGGGCATTGCCATGGACATGTCGATCGGCATGAAGACCCCGTCGGGCGCGCTCTGCACCCTGTCGCTGTCGTTCAACAACGACGGGCCGCTGGGCACCTTCTTCCGCTATATCTGTGACAACGGCACCTATATCGCGCGGTACGACGATCTGTTTGACGGCAACGAAAACCCCATCGACCTGAGCGATGTGGCGGTGTCGTCGAACGGCATCGAGTTGATCGACCGCGAGTTCATCTCGGCGATCGAGGAGGGCCGCGAACCCAATGGCTCGGTGCATGACGTGCTGGCGGCGATGAAGACCTTGGACCGGATCGAACAGAGCTTCTGACCGCCGTTTCACGTCTCCGGCAAGACCGCGCCGAGACAGGCGCCCCGTCGCGGAGCCGCTCCGGCGGCTGCCATCCGGTTCTGCCAGGAGGCCCCGGGTCGGGCCCGGGGCGGGGTGTCTTGCAGGGGCGACCCCTGCGACCAAAGTCCGGGCCGATGGGGCGAGACACCCCCGCCAAAGCTGATAGACTGCGGCGCGGGAGGACCTGAGATGAAGGGCATAGCGGAAACCGCACTGGACTGGCACCGCGCCGGCACGGGCGCGGCCCTGGCCACGGTGATCGAAACCTGGGGCAGCGCGCCGCGCCGGATCGGCGCGCAACTTGCGATCAGCGGCGTGGGCGAGATCGAAGGCTCGGTCTCGGGCGGCTGCGTCGAGGGCGCCGTGGTGGTCGAGGCGCTGGAGGCGCTCGAGGCCGGCGCGGCGCGGGTGCTGGAATACGGCGTCTCGGACGGCGATGCCTTTGCCGTCGGCCTGGCCTGCGGCGGCACCATCAAGGTGCTGGTCGAACCCATCGGCACCGCCCTGCCCGAACCTCTGCTGGCCGAGCTGACCGCAGCCCGCGCCGCCCGCCGCCCGGCGGCCTATGTGGTCAACATCGAGAGCGGCGCGCGCCGGCTCGACAGCGCGGGCCACGCCAGCCGCTTTCGCATGGACCGCTCGGGCTTCGAACCGGACGGCGAGACTTTCGTGGCGATCCACAACCCGCCGCTGCGGCTGATCGTGGTCGGCGCGGTGCATATCGCCCAGCACCTGGTGCCGATGGCCCGTGACATCGGCTATGACCCGGTTGTGATCGACCCGCGCGAGAGCTTTGCCTCTGCCGCCCGTTTTCCCGACACCCGCCTGCTGCACGACTGGCCCGACGCGGCGGTCGACGAGCTTGGCCTCGACAGCCGCACCGCGCTCTGCCTGCTGACCCATGACCCCAAGCTCGACGATCCGGCGCTGATGGCGGCGCTGGCGGCGGATGTCTTCTACATCGGCGCGCTGGGCTCCACCCGGACCCATGGCAAGCGGCTCGAACGGATGGCCGAGGCCGGCTTTGCGCCAGAGCATTGCGCCCGCATCCACGGCCCGATCGGACTTGATATCGGCGCTGCCAGCCCGGCGGAAATCGCCGTTTCCATCCTTGCCGAGATGATCCGCGTTCTGAGGAAAGGCGGATGAAATTCGGCCCCCTCCCGCTGGCCGAAGCCGAAGGCGCGGTGCTGGCCCATTCGGTGCGGCTCAACGGCCAGCGGCTGCGCAAGGGGGTGACGCTGACGCCGGCGCATCTGGCCGATCTCGCCCGGGCCGGCGAGACCGAGGTCATCGCGGCCCGGCTCGACCCCGGTGACGTGCATGAAAACCAGGCCGCCGCCCGGCTTGCCGCCGCCCTGGTGCCCGATCCGCAGGCCGCCGGGCTGCGACTGACCAAGGCGTTTACCGGCCGGGTCAACCTGCTGGCCGAGGGCCCCGGCGTGGCGGTGCTCGATGTGGCGCGGCTGAGCCGGCTCAACCTGATCAACCCGATGATCACCCTGGCCACCGTACCCGCCTGCCGGCAGATGGCCGAGGGCGGCATGGTCGGAACGGTCAAGATCATCTCTTACGCCGTTCCCGGCGCCGACCTGGCCGCCGCCTGCGAGATCGCCC
Source organism: Marinovum algicola (assembly GCF_900109145.1). Classification (GTDB taxonomy): domain Bacteria; phylum Pseudomonadota; class Alphaproteobacteria; order Rhodobacterales; family Rhodobacteraceae; genus Marinovum; species Marinovum algicola. The sequence continues at coordinate 145,160 of NZ_FNYY01000010.1, read as the reverse complement.
GGGGCGCGGTGCGGCTGGCCCGCCCGGTGCTGGCCACCGCGACGCTGATCGTGACGGAAATTCCCGGCGGCGCCGGCGAAAAGGGCGTGCCGGCCATCCGCGGGCGGCTCGCCGCGTTGGGTATGACGCTCGACCAGGTGGTCATGGTGCCGCACAGGATGCCGGAGATTGCCGAGGCGCTGGGCCGCGTCGGCAGCGATCTGGCGCTTGTCCTCACCGGATCGGCCACCTCAGACCCGCATGACGTGGCCCCCGAGGCACTGCGCCAGGCCGGTGGAACGGTGGAGCGTTTCGGCATGCCGGTCGATCCGGGCAACCTGTTGTTTCTGGGTGCGCTTTCGGGGCGTCCGGTGATCGGCCTGCCGGGGTGCGCCCGGGCACCGGCGCTCAATGGCGCCGATTGGGTGCTGGCGCGAGTGGCCTGCGGGATCGCGGTCAGCCATGCCGACATCGCCGCCATGGGAGTCGGCGGGCTGCTCAAGGAGATCCCGACGCGGCCGCAGCCGCGGCGCGGCTGACACCCCGAGAAGCCGCGCCCGTTCGAGGCCGGGCGCGGCTTGTCCTGTTGGCGCTGCCTTATTCGGCGGCGGCCGGCGCTTCGATGCCCAGCGCATCACGCACCCGTTCGAGCGCGGCCGCGAGCAAATCGGGATTGTCGCGGGCCTGCTCAAGCGCCTGTTTCAGCGGCGTCTTGAGCAGCGGGCTCACCTCTTCGGAGTCGTCGATCAGCGCGATCACCGCGTCGTAGTCAAAGCCTTCGACGGTCAAAAGCTCTTGCGGAGACGCCGGCGCGGCGGTCTCTTCCGCGCCTTCGGTGGGCTCTGTCGCGGGCTCGATGGCCTCGGTGATCGCCGTGCCGATCTCGTCGGTGGTCGCTTCCGCGTCATCAGTGGCCACTGCACTGCCCTCCTCGGCCGGGGCATCGGCCATGTCGGCGGCGGGATCCGTGGCCTCTGCCTCAGGCTCGGGCGCGGGGTCCACCGCTGCCGCGATGCTGTCCGCCGCGTCTTCCATGGCCTCTGCCAGATCCGCGGCCCTGGCGTCATCAACCGCCACCTCGGCCGCCGCATCGGCCCCGGCACCAGCCTCCGTGGCGGCCCCCTCCGATTCGGCCCCGGCGCCCTCGTTCGCCGCCATGTCCGCATCGGCCCCTGTGTCCGCGCCGGACGCGTCATCTGTCGCCGCATCGGTGTCCGCCGCAGGATCGGTCTCGGCCGCGTCACCCGCCGCCATGTCCGCGTCGCTGCCCGCATCCGCCGCGGCCGCATCCTCGGCGACCATATCCGCGTCAGCCGCCGCGTCGGCCTCGGCCGCGTCACCCGCCGCCATGTCTGCTTCAGCCTCGCCGGCCATCTCAGCCTCGGACGTCCCGTCCGCCTCGGGTTCAGCGGTCTCCGGCGCGCCGGCGGCTTCGATCGCCTCTTCAAGCTGATCGACGGCCTCTTCCATCGCCCCTGCGACCTCAACGGTCGCCTGTTCGACGGTCTCGATCATCTCGTCGGCCGCGTCCTGCATCGCATCGGCCGGCTCTTCCGCCTCTTCGGCGGCAGGGTCCAGCTCTTCGGCGCCCTCTTCTTCCGGCACCGCCACCTCTTCTTCAACCGGCGTGTCTTCTTCAACCGGCGTGCCGACATCGGCGACCGGAGGTGCACTGACCTCCGGCGTCCGGTTGAGATACACGCCCGCGCCCACCGCGACGGCGGCGACAACGGCAACCACTACCCAGGTGCTGTTCTTCATCTCGTGAAATCCCTCAGACTAGGTTTTCGGGGCCGGCGACGATCCGCGACCCTCTCGCCCCAAGACCTGCGCTGCACTTGCAGCATAGGCAAGGGGAAAAGCGCCCGGGGCGCCCCCCTTGCGCCGATTATACGCTTGAAAGACCGTCCGCCCCCCACTACCTTGCAGCCCTGATTTCATGTCTGAAACTGTCAAAGGAACAACGTCATAGCCCGCAGACCTCACAACGCGCCCCCGACAAGAGACACCGGCCCGCGCGTGAATGAACGTATCCGAGCCCCCGAGATTCGCCTGATCGGCGCCGAAGGCGAAAATGTCGGCGTCGTATCGCCGGCCCGCGCGATGGAAATGGCCGCAGACGCGGGGCTCGATCTCGTCGAGATTTCGCCCAATGCCAACCCACCGGTCTGCAAGATCATGGATTTCGGCAAGTTCAAATACGAACAGCAAAAGCGGGAATCCGAAGCGCGCAAGAAGCAGAAGATCATCGAAGTCAAAGAGGTGAAGTTCCGTCCCAACACGGACACCCACGACTATGACGTCAAGATGCGCAATGTCTTCAAGTTCCTCGAGAACGGCGACAAGGTGAAGGTCACCCTGCGGTTCCGCGGCCGCGAGATGGCGCACCAGAACCTGGGCCGCGAACTGCTGGAACGGGTGGCGGAAGACGTCAAGGAAATCGGCAAGATCGAGAATATGCCGAAGATGGAAGGCCGTCAGATGATCATGATGATCGGTCCGCTGCCACAGAAATAGACGCGTTTCGGCACCGAAACGACAAACGCCGGGGCATTTGCTCCGGCGTTTCGCGTTTGGCGGCTGTGGCGTAACAGGGGCTCTGCCCCTCGGCCTGCGGCCTCACCCCGAGGGATTTGGAGCAAGAGGAAGCAGGACGACGCATCCCCTGCCTCTTCTGTTTGGCAATGCCCTCGGGGGGGGGGTCAGTCCAGGAAGGCCTTTTCGACCACGTAATGCTGCGGGTTCGAGTTCGCGCCCTCGACCAGGCCGTAGCCTTCAAGCATTTCCTTGAGCTCGAGATTGAACGCCAGGTTGCCGCAGATCATCGCGCGATCGGTGTCGGGGCTGAGCGCCGGCACCTCGAGATCGGCAAAGGCCTCGCCAGACCGCATCAGGTCGGTGATCCGGCCTTTCTTGGCGCTCTCTTCCCGGGTGGTGGTGGGGTAATACTTGATCTTCTTCCAGAACCCGTCGCCGATCACCTCGTTCAGCAGTTCGTCGGCCTTCAAGCTCTCGATCAGCTCAGCCCCATAGGTCAGCTCGCCGGCCTCGCGGCAGGTGTGGGTGATGACGATCTCGTCGTAATCCTCGTAGGTCTGCGGCTCGCGCAGCAGCGAGGCGAAGGGCGCAAAGCCGGTGCCGGTGGCAAAGAACCATAGCCGCTTGCCGGGCAGCAGCGCGTCATGCACCAGGGTGCCGACGGGCTTGGGGCGCAGGATGATCTCGTCGCCGGGCCGGATGTGTTGCAGCTTCGAGGTGAGCGGGCCGTCCTGCACCTTGATCGAATAGAACTCCAGCTCCTCGTCCCAGGAGGGCGAGGCGATGGAATAGGCGCGCAGCAGCGGCTTGACCTTGCCGGTCTCGGGGTGCGGGTCGCCCATCAGACCGATCATCACGAACTCGCCCGAGCGGAAGCGCAGGCTGGCGGGCCGCGTCACCCGGAAGGAGAACAGCCGGTCAGTCCAATGGGTGACCGACGTCACGGTCTGGGCGTCCGGCAGGGTGGGCACTTTGATGGCTTTGGCTTCGGTCACGTTGGTCAACTCTGTCATTTCATCCTGCCGGCACGCTTGGCCGGCACCTCACTTTAAACGTTGCTGCAAGGCAGAGAAAGGGACGCGCTGTCGCGGGCGCGTCCCCTGCCCTCCGGTTCTGGCCCGTCAGACGCCGGCGCGCAGCCGCGACTGATAGTCATGGCCCTGCCAGTCGGCGCGAAAGACCCATTGGTCCTCGGGTTGCCGGGCGGCGAGATCGGCGGAGATCTCCACCTCGTCGAAACCCGCGCGCCGCGCCATGGCATATTGGTCGGCCAGCACATGGCCGCGGGCGCGCAGGCGTCCGGTATACCCCTTGAGACGCAGCAGCCGGGCGATGGTAAAGCCCCGGCCATCGGCGAAGCTGGGGAAATCCACCCGGATCATCCGGAGCCCGGAAAATGTGTCTGCCACCGCCTCGACATCGGCGTCCGAGGCCAGATCAAGCGCCGTTTCGCCGTCGAAGGCATCGAAAAAATCTTCGGGCGCAAAGCCCGTGTCGCGCACGATCACCGTATCCGTCATGCTGTCTCTCCTTTTCGCACCATCCTGCCGTTGACAAAATGGATGCCGCATTCCTCTTTTTCCTCGCCGCGCCAGCGCCCGGCGCGGGGGTCTTCGCCCGGTTTCACCTTGGACGTGCAGGGGGCGCAGCCGATGCTGGGATAGCCTTGGGCCACCAGCGGGTGGCGCGGCAGGCGGTTTTCTTCCATATAGGCAGCCACGTCGCCCGGCGCCCAGAAAGCCAGCGGGTTGACCTTGATCCGGCCGGTGGCCGCTTCGATCTCGAAGAACTCCATCTGCGCCCGCGTGCCCGACTGAAAGCGTTTGCGGCCGGTGATCCAGCCGTCATATCCGGCCAGCGCCCCGTCGAGCGCTTCGGTCTTGCGCAGGGTGCAGCAGGCGTCGGTATCGGTCTTGTGCAACCGCCCGTCCGGGTCGCGGCGCGCCAGTTCGGCCGGGTCCGCATGGATGGCGCGGACGTTTTTCAGACCCAGCCGCTCGGCGACCTCGGTCTGATAGACCAGGGTTTCGGCAAAGAGCATCTGGGTGTCGATGAAGAGCACCGGGGTGGTGCGGTCGACCATCGCCACGAGATGCAGCAGCGCCACGGATTCCGCGCCGAAGCTGGAGACCATGGCGATCTTGCCGAACTCGGGCCGCGAAAGCGCCGCCTCGAGCACCGAGGTCGCGCCGTGGTGGCGGAACTCGGTGTTGAGGCTGGCGATGGTGTCGCGCAGGTCTTTTATGTCGGTGACATGGGTCACTGTATCGCCTTTGCGTAGCTTGAAAGGGTGGACGGCCCGGCTGTCTCAGGCGGCCTTCTCGCGGGCTTCCGGATAGAGCAGCGCCTTGAACGGCTCGGCCCCGAGCCGGCGATAGGCTTGCAGAAAGGTCTCGTCGGCGTCGTTGCGCAGGTCGAGATAACCCACCACCAGCCGTTCGATGGCGGGCACGATCTCATCCGCCGAAAAGCCCGGCCCGGCACGGGTGCCGATGCTCGCGGTTTCGGTGCCGTCGCCCCCAAGGGTGATCTGGTAGTTCTCCACCCCCGCCCGGTCGAGCCCGAGAATGCCGATATGGCCCACGTGGTGATGGCCGCAGGCGTTGATGCAGCCCGAGATCTTGATCTTCAGGTCGCCGATCTCATGCTCCAGCTTGAGCTCGTCGAAACGGGTGGCGATCTCCTGCGCGATCGGGATCGAGCGGGCGGTGGCCAGGGCGCAGTAATCCATGCCCGGGCAGGCGATGATGTCCGACACCAGCCCGATGTTGGCGGTGCCGAGGCCTTCGGCCTTGAGCGCCCGGTAGAGCTGCGGCAGCGCGTCCTTGGGCACATGCGGCAGGATCACGTTCTGCTCGTGGCTGATGCGCAGCTCGTCATAGGCATGTTCTTCGGCCAGGTCGGCCATCACCCGCATCTGTGCGCCGGTGGCATCGCCCGGGGTCTTGCCATGCGCCTTGAGCGAGATCGAGACGATGGCATGATCGGCGCGGCGGTGGGCCGCGATATTGGTGTCGACCCAGGAGCGGAAAGTCGGGTCGTTGCTGTAGGCCGCCTCGAAGGCGCCGGTGGCGGCATCGCGGAAGTCGGGCGCGGCGAACTGCGGCTCGATCGCGGCCAGCATCTCCTGATCGACGCCGCCGAACTGCGATTTCAGCAGGTCGAAGCGCTCTTCGACCAGATCGCGGATCTTCTCGAGCCCGTTTTCATGCACGGTGATCTTGATCCGCGCCTTGTACTTGTTGTCGCGCCGACCAAGCAGGTTGTAGACGCTGACGATGGCCTCGAGATAGGGCAGCAGGTCGGCCTTGGGCAGGAACTCGCGGACCACCTTGCCCAGCATCGGGGTCCGGCCGAGGCCGCCGCCGACGTGAATGCGATAGCCGCGCTGGCCGTCCTGTTCGGTGATCTCGACGCCGATGTCATGCGACTTGATGACGGCGCGGTCGTTGGGCGCGCCGATCACCGCGATCTTGAACTTGCGCGGCAGGAACTGGAATTCCGGGTGGTCGGTGGACCACTGGCGGATCAGCTCGGCGGTGGGGCGCGGGTCTTCGACCTCGTCGGCGGCGGCGCCGGCGAAATGATCCGAAGTCACGTTGCGGATGGTGTTGCCCGAGGTCTGGATGGCGTGCAGATTCACCTCGGCCAGCGCGTCGAGCATGTCGGGGATATCCGACAGTTTCGGCCAGTTGTACTGGATGTTCTGGCGGGTGGTGAAATGGCCGTAGCCCTTGTCCCATTTCTCGGCCAAGAGCGCCAGCTGGCGCATCTGGGCCGAATTCAGCGTGCCATAGGGGATGGCGACCCGCAGCATGTAGGCATGCAGTTGCAGGTAGACGCCGTTCATCAGGCGCAGCGGCTTGAATTCATCTTCGGTCAGCGAGCCGTCGATGCGGCGTTCCACTTGTGCGCGGAACTGGCGGTTGCGCTCGGCGAGGAAGGCGCGGTCGAAGTCGGTATAGCTGTACATGTCGTATCCTTGCGTTGGGCTGGGGCGAGATCGGGGTGGACCTCAGCCTTCGGCCTGTTTGCCGTGGAAATAATTCGAGGGGCCGGTGCGGCGGAACTCTTCGCGGAAATGGGTGGGTTCCGGCGTGCCGTCCTTCACCGCCACATCGGCGAGATAGACGCCCACCGCCTCGGCATGGCGCGACGAGGCGTCGAGCAGGCGCACCTCGGCATGGGCCTCGTCGGTGATGACCTCGGCCTCTTTCAGCGCGCGGCTCCAGCGGTCGTCTTCGGTGAGATAGACCACATCGCCCTCGATCAGGGCATTGGCGGTGATCACCTTGGGAGTAAAGGGACGGGGCATCAGGCAAGCTCCTGTGTCAGTGTGAGGTCTTTGTGGGCCATCCCCTGCCGGGCAAGGGCCGCTTCGCGCGGGGCGAGGCCATAGAAGGTGAGCGCGGGGCCATCGACCGAAGCCGCGGCGAGATCGGTGGGAAGATCGGCGAGACAGGTCTCGAGGATGCGTTGTTCGGCGCGCGAGGCATTCTCGATGAGTGTCACCGGGGTGGCGGGATCGGCGCCGTGCATCAGCAGCCGGCCCTGGATGAAACGGGCGGATTTCTTGCCCATGTAAATCGCCGCGACCTCGCCCTCGCGTGCCAGGGTGCGCCAGTCGTGATCGGCAAAGCCCTTGGTGTCGTGACCGGTGAGGAAGCGGACCGAGGAATTGCGGCCGCGCTTGGTCAGGCTCTGGCCGATGGCGGCGACGGCGGCCGAGGCCGAGGTGATGCCGGGCACGATATGCCAGCTCACACCGGCGGCCTCGACCGCGTCGATCTCTTCGTCGAGCCGGCCGAAGACGGTGCTGTCGCCGGATTTCAGCCGCACCACCTGGGCGCCCTGACGGGCATGTTCGACGATCAGCGCATCGATGTCTTCCTGTTTCGTCGAAGGGCCGAAGCCCTCCTTGCCGACGTCGAGCAACAGGGCCTCGCGGCGCGCCAGCTCGAGAATTTCGGGGCTGATCAGCCGGTCGTGGATCACCACATCGGCCTCGTCGAGCGCGCGGCGGGCCTTGAGCGTCAGCAGCTCGGGATCCCCCGGGCCGGCGCCGACAAAGGCCACGTGGCCCTTGCGCGACTGGCGCGAGAGGTGATCGGTCAGCAGGCCCTTCAGCGCCGCATCGGCACCCTCGGCGCCCTTTTCGTCAAAGGCGCGGGGGCCGGCGTTGAAATAGTAATCGGCCCAGAAGTCGCGGCGCGGCCGGCCCATTGGCAGGGCATCGGCCATCTTGCGAAAGGCCTTGCCGATCCGCGCCAGCGGGCCGAGACGCACCGGCAGCCGGGCTTCGAGATCGGCCTTGATGGCGCGGGCCAGCACCGGGGCCGCGCCCTCGGTGCCGATCGCCACGGTCACCGGATCCCGGTCGACGATGGCGGGGGTGATGAATTCGCTGTCATGCAGGTTGTCGACGATATTGGCCAGCGCGCCTTCGGCGCGGGCCACGGCCGAGGTGCGGGCATCTTCGTCCGCGTCCTCGTCGGCGGCATAGAACAGCCGCGCGCCGGCGACATCGCCTTCGGCCAGCGGGCGCCGCACCAGGGTCAGGCGCCCGGCCTCGGCCCATTGCACGATCTCCCCGGCGGGATCGGCGGCATAAACCACGAGCGCGGCCTCGGTCTTGAACAGCAGCCGCAGCTTGGCCAGCGCCGCCTCACCACCACCGGAGACAACGACGCGCTGCCCGGCGAGGTTCACGAAGATCGGAAAATGCTGCATCTGACTCTCCTGCCTGTCCTAGAAGGATATATAGGAAATCTTCCCGTTTTGGCGCTAGTGGGTTGCGGATTTAAGGATGCTCGTTCTAATGGGGCGCAGAGAAGGAACGCTTGTTTCAAAAACGCGGGAAAGGCCGGACAGATGGCACGTATCGACGACACCGATCGGAAAATCCTCAAGGCGCTGCAAGAGGACGCCAGCCGCTCGCTGGACGAGATTGCCAAGGTTGTGGGCTCTTCCAAGACGCCGGTATGGAACCGAATCCGCAAGATGCGCGAGGCGGGGATCATTGGCGCGCAGACCGTGCAGCTCGATGCCGAGAAGCTGGGCTTCGAGGCTTGTTTCTTCGTGCTGATCCGCACCTCGGAACATGATGCCACCTGGCAGAAGGCCTTTCTGAAGGCGCTGAAGGAACGCCCCGAGGTGCAGGAGGCGCATCGGCTGGCCGGCGATATCGACTATATCCTCAAGGTGCGGGTGTCGAACGCGCGGGCCTATGACACGTTTTACCAGGCGCTGATATCAGAGGTGAAGGTACACAATGTCACCGCGCTGCTGTCGATGGAGGAGATCAAGTCGACGACGGCGCTGGCGTTGTGAGCGGCGGCCGATCCATCCCTGGATCGGTGCCGGTCTGTTGACGGATCGGATCAGCCCGGATCGGCCATGAGCCGCGCCTTCTCACCGGGGTCGTTGGGTTTCGAGATCGCCTCGGCCAGCGCTTCGAGGCTGTCGATGTTGTGGCCGGCGCGGAAGGTGTCGACATGCGGCAGCATGGTGCGGATGCCGGTGGCGCGGGCGGCGAATCCGTCCCAGCGCAGCAGCGGGTTGATCCAGATGAGATGGCGCGCGGACAGGTGCAGGCGTTCCATGGTCTTGTCGAGCGCATCCGGATCGCCGCGGTCGAGCCCGTCGGTGATCAGCAGCACCACCGCCCCCTGCCCCATCACCCGGCGCGACCAGTCGCGATTGAAATCGTGCAGGCAGTCGCCGATCCGGGTGCCGCCCTCCCAGTCCTGCGCCTCGGCCCCGGCGGCGGCCAGCGCCGCATCGACATCGCGGGTCGCCAGATGGCGGGTGATATTGGTCAGCCTTGTGCCGAAGGTGAAGGCATGCACCCGGGCCCAGCCCGCGCCCTTCTCGTTCGAGACCGCGTGCAGGAAATGCAGGATGATGCGGGAATAGGTGCTCATCGAGCCTGAGATGTCGCAAAGCACCACCAGGTTGGGCCAGCGCAGCCGCGGCTCCTTGAGCGCCAGCTCGCGCAGCTGGCCGCCGCGGCGCATCGAGAGCCGCAGGGTCCTGCCGAAATCGACCCGGTGGCCCTGATGGCTGGCGCGGGAGCGGCGCGACTTGATCGGCGGCACCGGCAGGGTGAGCCGGGCCAGCATGCGGCGGGCGCGGGCCATCTCCTCGGTGCTCATCTGCTCGAAATCGAGGCTGCGCAGCTTTTCCTCCGAGGACATGGTGCGCGCCGCATCGACCTCGATCAGCGGCTCCTCTTCGTCGCTCTCGGGCGGCGTCTCGGGCTCGGGCAGTTCGGCGCCGTCGAGCAGCGCCTCGGCGGCGCGCTTCTCGGCCGCCTTGGCGCTGCGCTCTTCCTGCACACCGCGGATGGCGGGCAGCATGAGCGACATCATGTGCTCCATGTAACGCGGATCGCGCCAGTAGAGGCGGAAGACCTGGGCAAAGACGGTGCGCTGCTCGGGCTTGTTGACGAAGACCGAATGCAGCGTCCAGTAGAAGTCGCGTTTCTCGGTGAAGCCCGCCGCCTCGACCGCGCGGATCGCCTCGATCACCCGTCCGGGGCCGATCGGCAGCCCGGCCTTGCGCAGCGCGCGGGCGAAATGGGTGATGTTGGCGGTGAGGGCCGGGTTTTCCGGCAGCTCGAGCGGGGCGTATTCTGGCATCTGTTGATTTTCGGGGGCGCTGCCCCCGGACCCCCGGGAATATTTTGGGCCAGAAGAAGGATCAGTCTGTGGATCTGGCGGTTTCGGCGTTCTGGTTCAGGCGGGTTCGAGGGAGGCGCGGGCCTCGTCGAGGATGCGCTTGGCCTCGGAGCCTTGCAGGCGGGCGATGTCGTCCTGGTATTTCAGGATCGCGCCGAGGGTGTCGGAAATCACCTGCGGCGACAGCGCGATGACATCGAGGGCGAGCAGGCATTTCGCCCAGTCGATGGTTTCGGCGACACCGGGGCGCTTGAAGATGTCCTCGGTGCGCAGGCGCTGCACGAAGGCCACGATCTCGCGCGAGAGGGTCTCGGCGGCCTCGGGCACGCGGGCGTGCAGGATCTCCATCTCGCGGCCGAAATCGGGGTAATCGACCCAATGGTAAAGGCAGCGGCGTTTCAGCGCGTCGTGCACCTCGCGGGTGCGGTTCGAGGTCAGGATGACGATCGGCGGTTCCGGCGCCTTGATGGTGCCGAGCTCGGGGATGGTGACCTGGTAATCCGACAGCGCCTCGAGCAGGAAGGCCTCGAAGGGCTCGTCGGTGCGGTCGAGTTCGTCGATCAGCAGCACCGGGGCGCCAGCCTCGTCGGGCCGCATCGCCTCGAGCAGCGGGCGTTCGATCAGGTAGTCGGGGCCGAAGAGCTCGGATTTCAGCAGGTTGCGGTCGGCGACGCCCTCGGCCTCGGCGGTGCGGATCGCCACCATCTGGGCCGGAAAATTCCATTCATAGACCGCCGAGCCGGCGTCGAGCCCCTCGTAGCATTGCAGGCGGATCAGCCGGCGGCCGAGGCCCCGGGCGATGGCCTTGGCGATCTCGGTCTTGCCGGTGCCCGGCTCGCCCTCGAGAAACAGCGGCTTGCCCAGGGTGAGCGCCAGAAAGGTCACCGTGCCGAGCGCCCGGTCGCAGACGTAATCCTGAGCGCCCAGCATGGTCTGAACCGCGTCGATGCTTGCCGGTGTCTGTGTCATTCAAGCCCTCTCCCTTGTGCAGCAAGGGCTACACGCGCCGTCTTTGGGGTCAAGACGACAAAAGTCGCGTTGCCTCCGGTTCGCCCGTCCCGGCGGCAGCGCAATTGACGCAGGGCCGGCAACATGCGAGTTTTTGCAAAAAGATAACCAAGAGGCGGCAGTATCGCGGCGATCCGCGATCACGGGGCGGCAATGCAGAGCGTCAAACACGACGGTAAGGGTGCGGTTTCATGCGCATAGCCGCCGTGACATGTGTCAAGAACGAAGGCCCGTTCCTGCTGGAATGGATTGCCTACAACCGGGTGATCGGCGTGCGCGATCACCTGTTCTATTCCAACGATTGCTCCGATGGCACCGACAGGTTGCTGGATCGGTTGGCGGCGCATGGCGTGGTGGCCCATCTGGCCAATCCGGCCGAAGGCCGCAATTACCAGATGGAGGCGCTCAAACACGCCCGCGGGCAGGAGATGGTGCACGCCGCCGATTGGCTCTGGGTGGCGGATGTCGACGAGTTCCTCAACATCCACGTCGGCGATCACAGCATCCCGGCGCTGATCGCGGCCTGTGGCGATCCGCAGGCCATCTCGGTGAGTTTCCGGTTCTTTGCCAATGCCGGGGTCACGCGTTTCGAAGACCGACCGGTGATCGGCCAGTTCACCCGCTGCCACGCCCCCGACCTCTGGTGCGGCGAGAGCGCGATCGAGGTCAAGACACTGGTGCGGGGTGATTTTCCGCTGCAATATTACGGCGCGCATCGGCCGTTTCACAAGCCAAACAAAGCGGCGGCGCCGGTCTGGAAGGACGGTGCAGGGCGCGATGTGCCCGAGGCCTTTTTGCGGGCCGCCAACAAGCGACGGATCCGCAAGTTCCCGGCCAAGGGCGCGCGCAGTTTCGCCACGCTGAACCATTACGCGCTGCGCTCGCTCGACAGTTACCTGGTCAAGAACGACCGCGGCGACGTCAACCGCGAGAACCGGGAATTCGACGACAGCTACTGGCGCGAGCGCAACGATGGCGCCTGCGAAGAACGCTCGATCCTGCGGATGCTGCCGAAGCTCGAGGCGCAGATCGCGGCCCTGAAGGCGCTGCCCGGCGTGGCGGAACTGCATGCGGAATGCGTGCGCCTGCACCGGGCGCGGCGCGATGCGCTGGTGCAGCAGGCGCGCTATCAGGCGATGCAGGCGCAGCTGCGCACGGCGTCGACCCTGCCGCCGGGCGAAGACGAGCTCTTGGCGCGGATCGGCGCCGCGCCGGTTCTGGCCCTGCCATGAGCCGGTTGCGGGTCATCAACCTCGGGCTGCCGAAATCGGGCACCACCACGCTGGCCCGCGCGCTGCGCAAGGCCGGTCTGCATGTGGCCGATCACCGGATCAAGCCGGTGCAGACCGACGACGCCGCGCTGCACGGACGGTTCGTCGGCGAGATGATGTATGACGGCTATTTCCTGCGTGGCGATCCGCTGCACGGGCTCGACGTCTTTGACGGCTTTGCCGAGATCAACGCCCTGCGCCCGCCGCGCTCGATCTGGCCGCAGTTCGATTTCGGGTTGCTGGCCGCCATTCGCGCCTGTCACCCGGGCACGCGGTTTCTGGCGACCTGGCGGCGGCCCGAGGAGATCGCGGATTCCATGCTGCGCTGGTCGAACCTCGGGACAGAGCGGCTCCCGGCCGCGGATATTCCTGGCCTGCCCGCCGGCTATGGCGTGACGACCCGCGAACGCGAGACCTGGATCGCCGGGCATTACGCCGCGCTCGACCGGTATTTCGCCGGCTGTGACGAGTTCCTGCGGATCGACGTGGCCGATGGGGCGGCGCCGGCGCGGATCGGCGCGTTCCTGGGCCGCGACCTGCCATGGTGGGGCAAAACCAACGTGAACCCGGTGCGCGCCGCGCAAGAGGATGACAGCGCATGAAAATCAGCCTGCATATCGGGCCCGACCTCTGGGCCACGACACGGCTTCAGCAGGTGCTGGACGCCAAGCGGCGGCAGCTCTTGCGCAATGGCGTGCTGTTTGCCCGCACGCCGGGCGCGCGCAACCACACGCGGCTGTTCATGGCGGTGAGCGATCCCGGCGCGGTGGACACCCTGCGCCACAACCGGGGCTTTGCCGCGCCCGAGCGGCAGGCGCAGCTGCGTGCCGATGTGACCGAGGCGCTGGCACGCGAGGTCGAGGCCAGCGGCGCCGGGCATCTGATCCTCTCGGCGCATCAGTTCGGCAGCAGCCTGCTGACCGGCTCCGAGCTGGAGCGGCTGAAGGCCGTGCTGGCGCCGATTTCCGATCGGGTCGAGGTGATTGCCCATCTGGACTGCCCGGCGCGGATGCTGTTGCGGCAGTATATCGTGCAGGTTCTGGATGGGCGGATGCGGCCGCTCGAGCTCGAACTGCGGCTGGCCGATTGCCCCGACTGGTGGGCGGCGGCGCTGGCCGACCGGCCCCGGGCGCGCCCCGACCAGGGGATATTCCCCGAGGTGCAGATGGCGCCGGCCTGGCTCGACTACCCCGCCCTGCGGCGCCATTGGGAGGCAGTCTTTGGCGCCGGATCGGTGCGGTTTCGGCCGCTGGAGGTGGCGGCACTCTGCCGCGAGGATGTGACCGAAGAGCTGCGCACCTGCCTTGGCCTCGACGCGCAGATCGGCAAGCATGAGGCGATCACCGCGCCCGCCATGCCGTCGGCGGAATGGATGGCGCGCGCGCGGCAGTTCAACGATGTCCTCACCCGGCTTCTGGCACAGGGCGATCACCGGGTATCGCGGCAGATCTGGAAACGGATGCTGGGCGATCTGCGGTGGCCCGGCTCGGCGATGCAGGCCGGAACGCTGGCGTCGATTGCCGCGCGGTTTGCCGGCGACCTGGCGGCGCTTGCGCAGGAGACGCCGGCCCTGGCCGCCGCCTTTGCCGCCGACCGACCGCTCGCGCGCTGGCAGGAGGCCGAGACGACGGAGGGCTACCGCGCCTCGCAACACCTGCTGGCGGCCCTCCCCCGGATCGAAAAATCCACCCGCGAGGCGCGCGCCGCCGACCGCGCCGCGAACGGGGCCGATGTCGCGGGGCTGTCGCGCCAGGCTGCCGCGCTGATGCCGCAGCTGGCGAAAGAGAAATTCGCGCAACTGCGGGGCGGGCCATTCGCGCCGCACAACCGGCTCGGGCGGGTCAACGAGGAAGAGCTGGCCCAGGCCTTTGCCCTGGCTCCGGCGCGCCGCCTGCCGCCGGGCTCGAGCGGCAATGTCATTGTCGGCTGCATGAAGAACGAAGCGCCCTACATCCTGGAATGGATCGCCTATCACCGCGTCATCGGCATCGACAGTTTCCTGATCTACACCAACGGCTGCGCCGACGGCACCGACGAGATCCTCGATCGCCTGCAAACCCTTGGCGTGATCGAGCACCGCGACAACGAGAATTGGTCGGGCAAGTCGCCGCAGCAATATGCGCTCAACCAGTCGCTGAAAGAGCCGGTGATCCGCCAGGCCGAGTGGATCATTCATATCGACGTCGATGAATTCATGAACATTCGCTGCGGCAATGGCACGCTTCAGGATTTCCTCGACCGGGTGCCCGAGGCCACCAATGTCGCCATGACCTGGCGGCTGTTCGGCCACAACGGTGTCACCAGTCTCGACGACAACTTTGTCATCGACCAATTCGACAGCTGCGCGCCGAAGTTCTGCCCCAAGCCGCACACCGCTTGGGGGTTCAAGACCATGGTGCGCAATATCGGCGCCTACGAGAAACTCTCCTGCCACCGGCCCAACAAGCTTGTGCCGGACATGGCCGAGCGGGTGCATTGGGTCAACGGCTCGGGCCTGCCGATGGGCGACGAGGTCAAGAAGAACGGCTGGCGCAATTCCAAGCGCTCGATCGGCTATGACCTCTTGCAGCTCAACCACTACGCCCTGCGTTCGGCCGAGAGCTTCCTGATCAAGCGCCAGCGCGGCCGGGCGCTGCATGTCGACCGGACCATCGGTCTGAACTACTGGATTCGCATGGACTGGAACGATCACCGCGACATCACCATCAAGCGCAACCTGCCGCGGGTGCGGGCGGAATACGACCGGCTGCTGGCCGATCCGGTGCTGTCCGAGTGGCACGCCAGGGGGCTGGCCTGGCACCGGGCCAAGGCCGCCGAGCTGCGGCAGGTGCCGGAATTCGCCGAGCTATACGACCAGGCCATGGCCCTGCGCCTGACCGAAACCGAACGCGCGGCCTATGCGCTGGCGCTCGACATGGAGACCTGAGATGAACGTCGAGACGCCGCCCGCCCGGGGCTTTATCCGCTCGCGCGGGATGCGGGTGCCGCGCCATCCTGGCATCACCACAGGCCGGATCCGTGCCGCGCTTCGGGCCGAGACCTTTGAGCGCAAGGAATGCGAGGCCGTGATGCGGGTTGTGCAGAAAGGCGACCGGGTGCTCGAACTGGGCGGCGGCATCGGCTATGTCTCGACGCTGATCGCCACCCAGCGACAGGCCCGGCGGCTGGTGTGCTACGAGGCCAACCCGGCACTGATCCCGCATATCCGCCGGATGCACGCCGCCAATGGTGCCGAGCGGATCGAGCTGCGCAATGCGCTGCTCACCCCCGAGGGTGGCGCCCCTCTGCCGTTTTACCTGCGCAAGAATATCCTCAGCTCGTCGCTCGATGGCACCGTCGATCCTGGCGCCATCACCGGTACCGTCGAGGTCGCGCGCCAGGCCATCGGCCCGGTGCTCGAGGAGGTGCGGCCAGAGGTGCTGATCTGCGACATCGAGGGCGGCGAGGCCGAGCTTTTGCCGGCCGGCGACTGGTCGTCGCTGCGTGCGGCGGTGATCGAGCTGCATCCGCAATGGATCGGCCAGTCCGGTGTTCAGGCGGTGTTTGACGCCATGCACGGCGCGGGGCTGAGCTATTTCCCGCGCGCCTCACATGGCAAGGTCGTGACCTTCCGCCGGGGATGGTGAGCCGCATGTCCCCCGCCGGAGCCCGCTGATGCAGGCCACCGCCGTCCTGTGCCTGCGCGACGAAGGCGCCTTTGTGCTCGACTGGCTGGCGCATCACCGGACGGTGGGCTTTTCCCATGTGGTGATCTGCACCAATGATTGCGCCGACGGCACCGATCTGATCGCCGACCGGCTGGCGGCGCTGGGGGGCGTCACCCACATCCGCAACGACGGGCCCTATCATCAGGCCGGTATCCAGTTCACCGGGCTGAAGCTGGCGGGCAAGGTCAAGCCGGTGCGCCAGGCCGACTGGCTGATGGCGCTCGACATCGACGAATTTGTCAACATTCACACCGGCGGCCACCAGCTGCCCGATCTGATCGCCGCCCTGCCCGGAGCCAGCGCCATCACCCTGACCTGGCGGCTGTTCGGCAATGCCGGCGAAATCGCCTGGCGCGACGCCCCGGTGCCCGAGGTCTTTACCCGCGCGGCCCCCGAGGTGATGCATTGGCCGTGGCGGGCGCAGATGTTCAAGACGCTCTATCGCAACGACGGAAGCTTCCGGCAGTTGGGGGTGCACCGCCCGCGCGGGCTGCGCGACGGCCGCGCGGTGCAGTGGCGCGATGGCGCGGGCCGCACGCTCGATTTGCAGGCGCATGACCGGCGGGTGTTCTCGCCGCTGGGGCAACGCCATTGCCGCCTCGCCCAGCTCAATCACTACGCGCTGGGGGCGATGGAAAGCTTCGTCCTGAAATCCGCCCGCGGCCGGGCGGTGCATTCCGACGACCGGCTCGGCATGGACTATTGGACCGACCGCAATTTCAACACCGAGGAAGATCGCAGCATCCTGCGGCTTGGCGCCGAGGTGGCCGCGGAGCGCGCCCGGCTGGCCGCCGACCCCGAGCTGGCCCGCCTGCATGCCGCGGCGGTGGCCTGGCGTCATGCACGATTTGCCGAGCTGATGCAGACCGAGGACTACCGCGCGCTCTTCGGCCGCCTGATGATGACCCCGCCGTCGCATCCCCTCCCGCGCGACGCCGCTCGCAAGCTGATTGCCCATGCCCGGCGAAGCCAGCGACTAAGCCCCTGAATAGGCAGAATTCGTCAGGAATTCGCCTTGTTCCTCGGGGAATTCTTCCAACTTTCGCCTAAATTGTCGTTTAACCCTGAGGTAATCGCGCAAAAGCCGCGTGCGCTCCGAGGAATTGACGATGCAGGACACGCTGAACACATTTGACGCGCCGATGACTTCCTTGCCCAAGGCAAAGTGGTTCGGCGCGCTCAAGGACATCGCCGAGGAAGAGGGATTCTATGCCCCGCTCGGCCCGAAACACGCCGCCGCCTTCATCGAGGAAGGCGATACGCTGCTGGTGACCTTCGAAAGCTTTCAGGGCATCCAGGCCCTGTCGGAGACCGGCCAGCCGCTGGGCTTCGATCTGGTGCGCGCGATGGGCTGGTCGCATCTCGGCGTGGTCTGCGACGGCGAGACATGGTTCCGCACCGGCGAGGTCTATGAATTCTTCGACGAGCTGACCGACGATGGCTTCTTCGACGAATTCGACCGGGTGATCTTCTATGGCGCCGGGCCCTGCGGTTATGCGGCAACGGCCTTTTCAGTGGCGGCACCGGGCGCGACGGTGGTGGCGATCCAGCCGCAGGCGACGCTCAATCCGCGGCTTGCCGGCTGGGACGACCGGTTCACCGATCTGCGCGCGATGGATTTCACCTCGCGGTACGGCTATGCCCCCGACATGTCGCAGGGCGCCGATCAGCTGTATGTGATCTATGACCCGCGCGAGCCGCTCGACGCGATGCATGCCGCGCTCTTTCACGGGCCGCAGACCACGCTGCTGCCGGTGCCGGGCCTCGGCGACACGATCCAGAGCGACCTGCTCGAGATGTCGGTCCTGTTCCGCATTCTCGCCAAGGCCGGCACCGGCAAGCTCGACCCGCAAAGCTTCTACCGGCTGATGCGAGCGCGGCGCAGCCATCCGCCCTATCTGCGCAACCTGCTCGGCGCGCTGGATCGCGACCGGCGCACCGCGCTGGCCGAACGGCTCTGCCGCTTCGTGGTCTCGCGTCAGAGCGCGCCCAAGTTCCAGCGCCGGCTCGACGAGATCGTGGCCGACAAGAAAAAGGCCGGCTAAAGCCCTCTGGCACCCCTCACGCGGCTGGTGTAACTGCTGGCGCATGACCCAGAGCCTGACCCTCCGCCGCCCCGACGACTGGCACCTGCATCTGCGCGACGGCGCCATGCTGCGCGCCGTCCTGCCCGAAACCACACGCCATTTCGCCCGCGCCATCATCATGCCCAATCTGGTGCCCCCGGTGGTCACCGGCGCCGATGCCGCGGCCTATCGCGACCGCATCCTGGCGGCGCTGCCCGAGGGCGCGGATTTCACCCCGCTGATGACGCTCTATCTGACCGAGGACACCGACCCGGACGACCTGGCCGCCGCCCATGCCAGCGGGCTGATCACCGCGGTCAAGCTCTACCCGGCCGGTGCGACGACGAATTCCGCCAGCGGCGTTCAGGATTTCGACAGGGTGCGTCCGGTGCTCGAACGGATGGCCGAGATCGGCTGCCCTCTCTGCGTCCATGGCGAGGTGGTCGATGCCGATATCGACATCTTCGACCGCGAGGCGGTGTTCATCGACCGGGTGCTCGACCCGATCCGCCGCGCCACCCCCGGCCTGCGGGTGGTGATGGAGCATATCACCACAAAAAACGGCGTCGATTACGTCAAGGCGAACGACCGCGACCTCGGGGCCACGATCACCACCCATCACCTGATCATCAACCGCAACCACATCCTGGTCGGTGGCATCAAGCCGCATTACTACTGCCTGCCGGTGGCCAAGCGCGAGGAACACCGCCTCGCTCTGCGCGCCGCCGCCACAAGCGGAGACGCGCGCTTCTTCCTCGGCACCGACAGCGCGCCGCATACCGACCCGAACAAGGAAAGCGCCTGCGGCTGCGCCGGCTGTTTCACCGCCACCAACACCATGGCCCTGCTCGCTCATGTCTTCGAAGAGGAAAGCGCGCTCGACAAGCTCGAAGGCTTTGCCTCGCTCAACGGCCCCGGCTTCTACGGCCTGCCGGTCAACGACGCCACGATCACCCTCACCAGGGGCGACGCCGTGACCTTCCCCGACAAGATCGAGACCGAGGACGGCCCCGTCACCGTCTTCGACCCGGGCGTTCCGGTGCATTGGCATGTCGCCTGATCTTCTTCTCTTTCCAAATACGCAATCCACCGCCTGCCACAGCAACGGACCCTCGCCATGATCCCCTCGACCTATCCCGCCAAGGAAGAAATCGCCCGCCTGACCGCCCGCATGCTGCTGGAAATCGGCGCGGTGAATTTCAACACCGACGCGCCCTATACCCTGGCTTCCGGCCTGCCCTCGCCGAGCTACATCGACTGCCGCAAGCTGATCTCCTTTCCGCGCATCCGGTCGACGCTGATGGACTTCCTCGCCGTCACGGTGATGCGCGAGGCCGGTTTCGAGGCCTTCGACAATATCGCCGGCGGCGAGACGGCCGGCATCCCCTTTGCCGCGCTGGTGGCCGAGCGCATGGCGCTGCCGATGACCTATGTGCGCAAGAAGCCCAAGGGCTACGGCCGCAACGCCCGGATCGAAGGTGCGATGTCCGAAGGCGAGCGGGTGCTGCTGGTCGAGGACCTGACAACCGACGGCGGCTCCAAGCTGTCGTTTGTCGATGCGATCCGCGAGACCGGCGCCAGCTGCGGCCATACGGCGGTGATCTTCTATTACGACATCTTCCCCGAGACCGAGAAGACGCTGGGCGATCACGGTGTCGCGCTGCACCATCTCTGCACCTGGTGGGACGTGCTGGCCGAGGCCAGGCGCCAGGGCAAATTCGCCGCCGAAACGCTGACGGAGGTCGAGACCTTCCTGAACGATCCACGTAAGTGGCAGGAAGCCAACAAGAAATAAATCCACCTGTGGACGGCTGGGGAAAACCCGGCCGCGACTCACCGGTACATTCAACATTTGGCAGAACGCCTGTAATCGGCTACCATATGAGCCGAGGCAAAAGCGATGTGACCTAAGGTCACAAAAGTTATCCCTGCGGGGTATCCACAGCGTTATCCAGATGGATTGGTGGCCCCGGTTTGGCTAGAACTGGGCACCATGGGGCAAAGACGAGAGCGGGCACAATGAACGAGATCACAACGATCAATCCCACAGGCGTGGAGATTCAATCCGAAGAGACAATGCCGCATTCGATCGAGGCCGAGCAGCAGCTTCTGGGGGCAATTCTCACCAACAACGACGTCTACGACCGCATCGCCTCGATCATCGGCGCGCGGCATTTCTACGAACCGGTGCATGCGCGGATATTCGACATCGCCGCCGCCCGCATCGCCAAGAACAACCTGGCCTCGCCGGTCACGCTCAAGGCCTTCATGGAAGATGACGAAGGCCTTCAGGAGCTGGGCGGCGCCGCCTATCTGGTGCGGCTGGCGGGCGCGGCGGTCAGCGCCTTTGCGGTGCGCGACTATGCGCAGATGATCTATGACCTCGCGGTGCGCCGCGACCTGATCGGGCTGGGCCGCGACATCTCGGCCAAGGCAGCGCGGGTCGATGTGGCGTCAGAGCCGCGCGAACAGATCGTCGAGGCCGAGCAGAAGCTCTACAAGCTGGCCGAACAGGGCCAGACCGAGGGCGGCTTTCAATCCTTTCTCAAGGCGGTGACCGATGCGGTCAATGTGGCCAATGCCGCCTATCAGCGCGAAGGCGGGCTGGCGGGCCTCTCGACCGGGCTGATCGACATGGACAAGAAGCTGGGCGGGTTGCACCCTTCGGATCTTCTGATCCTGGCCGGGCGGCCCTCGATGGGCAAGACCTCGCTGGCCACCAACATCGCCTTCAATGTGGCCAAGGCCTACAAGCGCGGCCTGCGTCCCGATGGCAGCGAAGGCGCGATCGACGGCGGCGTGGTGGGCTTCTTCTCGCTCGAGATGAGCGCCGAGCAGCTGGCCGGCCGTATTCTCGCCGAAGCCTCCGAGATCTCCAGCCACAAGATCCGCCAGGGCGACATGACCGAAGAGGAATTCCGCCGCTTCGTCGATGCCGCCAAGGCGCTCGAGGCCTGCCCGCTTTATATCGACGACACGCCGTCGATTCCGATCTCGCAGCTTGCCGCCCGTGCCCGGCGGCTCAAGCGGACCCATGGGCTCGACCTTCTGATCATCGACTACCTGCAACTCGCGCGCGGCACCGCCGACAACCGGGTGCAGGAGATCGCCGAGATCTCGATGGGCCTGAAAGCCATCGCCAAGGAGCTGAACATTCCCGTGGTCGCGCTGTCGCAGCTCTCGCGTCAGGTGGAAAGTCGCGAGGACAAGCGGCCGCAGCTGTCGGACCTGCGGGAATCGGGCTCGATCGAACAGGATGCCGACGTGGTGATGTTCGTGTTCCGCGAGGAATATTACAAGGAACGGGAAAAACCCGGCGATCACGAACTCGACAAGATGGCGGAATGGCAGGAGGCCATGTCACGCCTGCACGCCAAGGCCGAGGTCATCATCGGCAAGCAGCGTCACGGCCCGATCGGCACCGTCGAGCTGAGCTTTGAAAGCCAGTTCACCCGTTTCGGCAACCTCGTCAAACCCTGGCAACAGGACGGCGGCGGCCAGAACTTCTAGAACTTTCGGAGCCGCGGCAGAGGCCGGGGCTTCCAGGAATAATCGAGCGAGGGCAGGTTTGCGGGTCGGACAGGGCAAGGTCCGGCCCGCAGTCATTCCGAGGCCCGCCGCCGCCCCTTGGCGGAGAGCCGCGAATGCACGCGGCGGTTCTGAATTCCCCCTTGACCTCGGGCACGCGCCGCCCGACTAAGCCCGCATGGCACAGGCGAAACTGACAATCGATCTCGACGCGCTGCGCAGCAATTGGCGCGCGCTCGACGCCCGCTCCGAGGGCGAAACGGCGGCAGTGGTCAAGGCCGACGGTTATGGTCTTGGTGCGCCCCGCGTGGCGCGTGCGCTGGCCCGCGCCGGGGCCCGCCGGTTCTTCGTGGCGCTGGCCGAGGAAGGCGCCGCCCTGCGCGAGGCGCTGGGTCCGGGGCCTGAGATCTGCGTCTTTTCCGGGCATATGCCGGGCGATACCGACATGATCAACGATCTGTCGCTGGTGCCGATGATCAACAACATCGACCAGATGCTGCGCCACGTCGAGGCCCTGCCCGGCGCGCCCTTCGGCATTCAACTCGACACCGGCATGAATCGGCTGGGCATGGAGCCTGCCGAATGGGCCGCGCTGCGTGACATCGCCCTGGCCCAGAACCCGGTGCTGGTGATGAGCCATCTGGCCTGCGCCGATGATGCGGCACATCCGATGAACGCGCGACAGTTGCAGGCCTTTCGCGAGATGACCGATGGCATCGATGTGCCGCGTTCGCTGGCGGCGACGGGCGGCATTCACCTCGGGCCGGACTATCACTTCGACCTGACCCGCCCCGGCGTCGGGCTTTATGGCGGGCTGCCCTTTGTCGATGCGACGCCGGTGGTGACGCTCGAGGTGCCGGTGATCCAGGTCCGCGAGCTGGAGCCGGGCGAGACCGTGGGCTATGGCAACAGCTTCACCGCCAGCCGTCCCAGCCGCATCGCCACGATTTCCGCCGGCTACGGCGACGGCATCCTCCGAGGCATGGGACCCAGGGCCAGCCTGATGGCGGGCGAGACGCGCTGCCCGGTCGCGGGGCGGATCTCGATGGATCTGATCGGCGTCGACGTGACCGATGCGCCGGAGTTGCCCGACAGGCTCGAGCTTCTTGGCCAGCACCAATCGATCGATACGCTGGCCGGATGGGCCGACACCATCGGCTATGAAATCCTGACCTCGCTGGGCGCGCGGCTGAGCCGGGTCTATCGCGGCGAATGAGCGGTCTGCTGTCCCCTGTCGCGGCGCTGGGACGCAGCATGCTGGCGCTTCTGGCCTATGTCGGACGGGTGGCGATCTTTGCCGGCGCGACGGTGGCCCATGTCTTCCGGCCCCCCTGGTACTGGCGCGAGTTCGGCTGGGCGCTGATGCAGATCGGCTGGCTGTCGCTGCCGGTGGTGGGGATGACGGCGCTGTTTACCGGCGGCGCGCTGGCCTTGCAGATCTATGACGGCGGCGCGCGATTCCAGGCCGAATTCGCCGTACCCTCGATCGTCGCCATCGGCATGGTGCGCGAGCTGGGCCCGGTGCTGGGCGGGCTGATGGTGGCGGCGCGGGTGGCGTCGTCGATTGCCGCCGAAATCGGCACCATGAAGGTGACCGAACAGATCGACGCGCTGGTGACGCTGTCGACCCATCCGATGAAATACCTCACCGTGCCGCGCGTGGTGGCGGCGACGCTGGCGGTTCCGGTGCTGGTGGCGGTGGGCGACAGCATCGGCATTCTCGGCGGCTACCTCGTTGGGGTGACGCGGCTCGATTTCAACGCCGCCGCCTACCTCAAGAACACCTTCGACTTTCTCGAGCTCTGGGACGTGACCTCGGGGCTGATCAAGGGCGCGGTCTTTGGCTTTATCGTCGCGCTCTGCGGCTGTTACTTCGGCATGAATTCGGGCCGTGGCGCCCAGGGCGTCGGCCGGGCGACGAAATCGGCCGTGGTCACCGCCTCGGTGCTGATCTTTGCCGCCAACTACATCCTGACCGAGGTGTTTTTCGCGGCATGATCACCCTCACCCACGTGCATAAATCCTTTGGTGACAACCACGTTCTGCGCGGCGTCAGCCTGCATGTGCCCAAGGGCCAGTCGATGGTGATCATCGGCGGCTCGGGCACCGGCAAGTCGGTGACGATCAAATCGGTGCTCGGGCTGGTCGAACCCGACAGCGGCCGGATCGAGGTCGATGGACGCGAGGTGCACGAAGGCGACCGCGATGCCTTTCTGGCGCGCTTCGGCATGCTGTTTCAGGGCGGCGCACTGTTCGACAGCCTGCCGGTCTGGCAGAACGTCGCCTTTCGCCTGCTGCGCGGCGCGCTCAAGCGGCCGAAAGAAGAGGCGCGCGAGATCGCCATCGACAAGCTGCGCCGGGTCGGGCTGCGCGCCGCAGTGGCCGATCTTTTCCCCTCTGAACTCTCCGGCGGCATGCAGAAACGCGTCGGCCTCGCCCGCGCCATCGCCGCCGATCCCGAGATCATCTTTTTCGACGAGCCAACCACCGGTCTCGATCCGATCATGGCCGGCGTCATCAACGAGCTGATCCGCGAGATCGTCACCGAAATGGGCGCAACGACCATGACCATCACCCATGACATGACCTCGGTGCGCACTATCGCCGACCGGGTGGCGATGCTGCATGACGGGGTGATCCAGTGGGAAGGCCCGATTTCCGAGATGGACGGCGCCGACGATCCCTATCTGGCTCAATTCATCCGTGGCCGCGCCGACGGCCCGATCGAGGCGGTGCGATGACCTTTCTGCAACCGAGCCCGGCAGTGATGGCGCTGCTGAGCCTTCAGACCTTTCTCTATCTGCCGCTGCTGGCGATCTTGGCTGCGTGTCGCACCGGCGCCGCGCGCGGCCCGAGCCGCTGGCTCGGGCTGGCCAGCCTGGCGCTGGCGCTGATGGGCATGGCGGCGCATTTCGGCCCGCCGCTGCTCAATCTCTACACCGGGCCGCTGCCCCGGCTGGCGACGCTGATGACCAAGCCGGCGGGGGGCATGATGCTGCCGCTGATCGCCTCTGTGCCGCTGCTGGCCTCCGGCTTTGTCGCCGGGCGGGCATGGAAATGGGTCGACTGGGCGCATGTCGTGCTGCTGGCGGTGCTGCTGGGGCTTTGGGGATATACGCGGTTTTATTGAATGCGGCGCCTGCGGAGAATGAAATCCGGCCTGCGGCGCAGGTGCGCGGCCGTGCGGAGACATGACAAGATGCGCTGGATCAACCTGTCCTTGCTGGTGCTCTTTCCGGTGGCCTGGTTCGCGCCTCTGATGCAGGCCGGGCTGCTGCCGCTTTTCGGGCTGGAACGGATCAGCGTCATCACCGGGCTTCAGGCGCTGTGGTCGAGCGACGTGGTGCTGGCGCTGGTGGTTACGCTCTTTGCGCTTTTCGCCCCCTACCTCAAGACCATTGGCCTGGCGCTGGTGCATTTCGGGCTGGCCGACCCGCGGCTCTTGCCGGCGCTGACCCTGCTGGGCAAGCTGGCGATGGCGGATGTCTTTCTGATCGCGCTCTACATCACGGTGATCAAGGGAATCGGCGTCGGGCGAATCGAGACGCTCTGGGGACTGTATCTCTTTACCCTGTGCATTCTGACGTCGATTGGCTGCTCAATTCTCACAAAGCGTAACGAATCGAAATATTGATCACAGCAGATCGGCAAAGGTTGACCGACAATCAAATACTTCTAGGTCGAAAAGTCGCAGGCCTGCATACTCCTCTGGGCCGCCCATTTTCAGATCCTAGGGGGATCATATGCGCAATTTTCACACTGCCCTGCGGCTGGCCGCCGTAGTTTTCCAAATGATTTTCATGGCCTTTTATGCCGTGGCCGGCATCGGCCTGCTCGGGTTTACAATCGCGAGTGCCATGGGACAAGCCTCCTGGCTGACCCTGCCCATCCAGTTCGGCAGCAATCCGCCGGTCGATCTAGGCTGGATTGTCCAGATTGCCTTGACAGCCATGGTGCTTGGCCTGGTCGTCTATCTGCCATCCAATCAGCGCATCTTGCGCCTGGAGAACAGCCATCGTCGTTTTTCTATCAACATGCAGGATGTCGCCCGCGCCTATGACGCCGTCCACAAGGCCGACCGCGCCGGCGTCTTCGAGCTCAAGTCGGAATTCGACGCGGTTCGCGAACGCATGATCTTTCTTCGCAACCACCCCGATCTGAACGTGCTCGAGACCGATCTTCTCGAGGTGGCGGCCCAGATGGGCGCGATCAGCCACGAATTGGCCGAGGTCTATTCCGACGAAAAGGTCGATCGGGCCCGCGCCTTCCTCGCGCAGCGCCAGCAAGAGGTGAAGATGATCGAAGAGCGGCTCGACGAGGCCAAGGTGATCGCCAACGACATCCACAACTGGGCGATGCGGGTCGAGATCGAGGAAGATATCGCCCGCTCCGAGATCCAGCGGCTGTCGGAGCTTCTGTCCGACGTGATGCCGGAACTCGACCTGCCCGAAGGCGCCGACCTGCGGCAGGCCAGCCGGATGGCGAATGGCCGGATGATCGAACTCGCCGGGCGCCAGGCCGCCGAATAGCTCAGGATCGACTTGGCAAGGCGTCTGTCCTCGGGCATGACGCCTTATGGCCAAGACGAAAGCAACCTTTTCCTGCACCGCCTGCGGCAATGTCACCACCAAATGGTCGGGGCGCTGCGAAGCCTGCGGCGAATGGAACTCGATTTCCGAGGACAGCGGCATATCCGCCGGCCCGGCGGGAAAATCCCTGGGCGACGCCCGTGGCCGCGCCGTGGCGCTGTCGGACCTCTCGACCGAAGAGACACCCCCGCCCCGCACCCATTCCGGCATGGACGAGCTGGACCGGGTGCTGGGCGGCGGGCTGGTTCCGGCCAGCGCCATCCTCGTCGGCGGCGATCCCGGCATCGGCAAATCGACCCTGCTGTTGCAGGCCGCCGCGCGCTTTGCGGGCGCCGGGCTGAAAACCGTCTACATCTCGGGCGAAGAGGCCAGCGCACAGGTGCGGATGCGGGCGCAGCGGCTGGGGCTGACCCAGGCCGAGGTGCGGCTCGGCGCCGAGACCAACCTGCGCGATATCCTGACCACGCTCGATCAGGAGCGGCCGCAACTCGCGATCATCGATTCGATCCAGACCATGTGGGCCGACAACGTGGGCTCTGCCCCGGGCTCGGTGTCTCAGGTGCGGGCGGCGGCGCATGAGCTGACCTCCTTCGCCAAGCGCAAGGGCATGTCGGTGATCCTGGTCGGCCATGTGACCAAGGACGGCCAGATCGCCGGCCCCCGGGTGGTCGAGCACATGGTCGACACCGTGCTCTATTTCGAAGGCGAGCGCGGGCATCAGTTCCGCATCCTGCGCGCGGTCAAGAACCGGTTCGGCCCGGCGGATGAGATCGGCGTCTTCGAGATGACCGGCAGCGGCTTGCAGGAGGTACTCAACCCCTCGGCGCTGTTTCTCAGCGAACGCGGCACCCCGGCCCCCGGCTCGGTGGTGTTCTCCGGCATCGAAGGCACGCGGCCGGTACTGGTCGAGATGCAGGCGCTGGTCGCGCCGACGCCGCATGCCCAGGCGCGGCGCTCGGTCGTCGGGTGGGACGGCTCGCGGCTGGCGATGATTCTCGCGGTGCTCGAGGCGCGTTGCGGCATCCCCTTTGCCGGGCTCGACGTCTACCTCAATGTCGCCGGCGGCATGAAGGTCAGCGAACCGGCGGCGGATCTGGCCGTCGCGGCGGCATTGCTTTCCGCGCGCGAAGATGCGGCATTGCCGCCGGAAACGGTGGTTTTCGGCGAAATCAGCCTATCTGGTGCCCTGCGCCCGGTGGGTCAGAGCGAAAACAGGTTGAAAGAAGCGGCCAAACTTGGTTTTACATCCGCGATCGTGCCCGAGGGCGGCAAGATGTCGGGCAACGGCGGCCTCTCGCTCAACCGCATGGCCGATCTGACCGCATTCGTGGGCGAAACGTTTGGTGCCGGGTAAGCGGCACCGCCAAGGGCAGTGAAGGGCAGGACATGGAAGGTTTTACACTGGTTGACGGCATTGTGGCCGTTGTCATCGTGCTATCCGCGCTGCTGGCCTATTCGCGCGGCCTTGTGCGCGAAACCATGGCGATTGCCGGCTGGGTCGCCGCCGCGATCCTCGCCTTCATCTTTGCCCCGCAGGTCGATCCGCTGGTCAAGGAAATTCCCGTGCTCGGCGATTTCATCCGCGACAGCTGCGAACTGAGCATCATCACCGCCTTTGCCGTGGTCTTTGCCGGAGCGCTGGTGGTTGTCTCGCTCTTTACGCCGCTGTTTTCCTCGATCGTCCAGCGCTCGGCGCTTGGCGGACTGGATCAGGGGCTCGGTTTTCTCTTTGGCGTGGCACGCGGCATTCTGTTGGTAGCGATCGCCTTTTTTGTCTACGAGACGGTGATCACCAGCCAGGACATCGCGATGATCGACGATTCGCGCTCGGCGCAGGTCTTCGGCCGGATGACCGACGCCATCGAAGAGCGCAATCCCGAGCAGGCGCTGGGCTGGGTCACCACGCAATACGAAGAGCTTGTCGGCGTCTGCGACGCCCCGGCCGAGTAAGCCCGCCCATCCTCGCCCGCACGATCCGGGACAGCGGCTGTTCCCGCAGCTGGTCCTGATCGGGCGGCCTGTGGCTCTCTCTTGGGCGCTAAGGACGGTGCTGGGTGCCGCAACGTAAGGTGCTCGCACGCCAGTTTTGCACAAGTCCGTCATAGTTCCGTGACATGTGCGCCATGAGGGCTTAAGTAACCCCCGTAAGCCACAACGGATTCGGAGCCACCCCTTGGCCGACGCCCAGATGCCCCCCGCCCACCCTTTCGATGACGACAAACTCAAAGAAGAATGCGGCGTTTTCGGCGTTGTCGGAGTAACCGACGCCGCCAATTTCGTGGCGCTCGGCCTGCACGCGCTTCAGCATCGTGGCCAGGAAGCCGGGGGGATCGTCTCGTATCACCCCGATCACGGCTTCAACTCGGCCCGTCGCTTCGGCTATGTGCGCGACAACTTCACCAAGCAATCGCTGATGGAAACGCTGCCCGGCGATCTCGCCATCGGTCATGTGCGCTATTCCACCGCCGGATCGAAAGGCCAGACCGCGATCCGCGATGTGCAGCCGTTCTTTGGCGAGTTCTCGATGGGCGGCGCCGCGATCGCCCACAACGGCAATATCACCAATGCCGATGCGCTGCGGCGCGAGCTGATCGAGCGCGGCTCGATCTTTCAGTCTTCGTCGGACAGCGAATGCATCATCCATCTGATGGCCCGCTCGCTGCAACGCCGGGTGCCGGAACGGATGCAGGACGCGCTGCGCCGGGTCGAAGGCGCCTTTTCCGTCGTGGCGATGACCCGCACCAAGCTGATCGGCGTGCGTGATCCGCTGGGCGTGCGCCCGCTGGTGCTGGGCAAGATCGGCGACGAGGGCTATGCGCTCAGCTCCGAGACCTGCGCGCTCGACATCATCGGCGCCGAACTGGTGCGCGAGGTCGAACCCGGCGAAATGGTGGTGATCGAGGGTGGCAAGGTGCACTCACACCGGCCTTTCGCCCCCGCAGGTTCGCGCTTCTGCATCTTCGAACATGTCTATTTCTCGCGTCCCGATTCCATCCTCGGCGGCCGCTCGGTCTATGAGACCCGTCGCCAGATCGGCGTCGAACTGGCCCGCGAAGCCCCGGTCGAGGCCGATCTCGTCTGCCCGGTGCCCGACAGCGGCACTCCGGCGGCGATCGGTTTCGCGCATGAGAGCGGCATTCCCTACGGCATGGGCATCATCCGCAACCAGTACATGGGCCGCACCTTCATCGAGCCGACCGAGCAGATCCGCAACATGGGCGTGCGGCTCAAGCTCAACGTCAACCGCGCGCTGATCGAAGGCAAGCGGGTGATCCTGGTCGACGACTCGGTCGTGCGCGGCACGACCAGCCGCAAGATCAAGGAAATGATCCTCGATGCCGGCGCCAAGGAGGTGCATTTCCGCATCGCCTCGCCGCCTACCGCCTGGCCGTGCTTCTACGGGGTCGATACCCCGCAGCGCGAAAAACTGCTGGCCGCGACCATGAGCGAAGACGAGATGCGCGATCACCTGGCGGTCGATTCGCTGAAGTTCATCTCGCTCGACGGCCTTTACCGCGCGGTGGGTGAGGCCGAGGGCCGCAACAAGGCCTGTCCGCAGTATTGCGACGCCTGTTTCTCGGGCGAATATCCGGTCACGCCGGCGGATATGATCGAAAAAGGCTTTGAAATGAAGGCGGCGGAATAACTTCGGGGCAATCCCGCCGGACGCGAAACGCGACCGAGTGCCGCAACAAGCCGTAATCTGCCGCCCCGGTCGCGCATCGGGGCGTCATTCTGCCGATGATCTTTCGGTCACTTTCCCTATCCCACCGAACTGCATAGATGCCTTTCGCAGCATCGCAGTGCGACCACCTGCTCGATAGGTTTGCGGTGCTTTTACGTATGGGGAAAGCCACATGGCACAGACTGTCAAAATCACACCAGAAACCCGGGCAGCGGCGACGCAGAAAGCCGAACTGCCGATGACCGAAACCGTTCTGCTCGGCACGCTGACATCGCAATCCGGCACCAAGGCCATCCTGCGCAACGGCTTTGGCGGCGTCTCCACGGTCAGCGTCGGAGAACATATCAATGGCGGCGAAGTCACCGCGATCCGCGATGGCGAGGTCTACATCTCGCAAGACGGGCGTGGCATCAAGCTGACCATTCCCGGCTCCTGACCGGCCGCGATCCGTCCGGGACATGGCGGCGCCCCGAGCGGGGCCGCCATTTTCCGGCGACGCCCGCTTGACCTTCGCGCCGAACCGCACCAAACCCGGGCGCATGACCGAGAAAACCGCCCTGATCACCGGCGCCTCCCGCGGGCTTGGCGCCGCGCTGGCCGAAGCGCTGGCGCCGACGCATCACATCATCGCCGTGGCCCGCACCACCGGCGCGCTCGAAGAGCTTGACGACCGGATCCAGGCCAGAGGCCATAGCGCCACCCTGGCGCCGATGGACATCACCACCGAGGCCGCCATGGCGCAGCTCTGTCGGGGCATCCATGACCGCTGGGGCAAACTCGACCTCTGGTGCCACACCGCGGTGCATGCCGCGCCGCTGACGCCGGCCGATCACCTCGACATGAAGGACTGGCAGAAAAGCATAGAGGTCAATGTCACCGCGCTGGGCCGGTTGATCCCCTTTATCGCGCCCCTGCTGGGCACCGAGGGGCAGGCCGTGTTCTTCGACGATCCGCGCGCCGGGCAGAAATTCTTTGCCTCCTACGGCGCCACCAAGGCGGCGCAGATCGCACTGGCGCGCAGCTGGCAGTCAGAAACCGAGCTCATGGGCCCCAAGGTGCATGTGCTGGAGCCGGCGCAGATGCCAAGCGGCACCCGGGCACGGTTCTTTCCCGGTCAGGATGCCGGCGAACTGGCCCGCCCGCGGGACGAGGCGGCCCGGGTCCTGGCGACGCTGGGGCTGGGCTGAGACCAGCCCCGCCAGCATGGTAAATCGGCACCGGTCCGGGGACGGATCGGCCCTGCCCCGGCTTGCCCCGGGGCCCCTGCTCCACTAAGCAGAAGCGAGTTGTTCCCTGGGGTATTCATGCGCATTCTCATCACCAATGACGACGGCATCAACGCATCGGGCCTGAAGGTTCTGCATCAGATCGCCACCGAGATCGCAGGCCCCGACGGCGAGGTCTGGACCGTGGCCCCGGCCTTCGAGCAATCGGGTGTGGCGCATTGCATCTCTTACACCCATCCCTTCATGGTCTCGGAAATGGGCAGGCGCCGCTATGCCGCCGAGGGCAGCCCGGCAGATTGCGTCATGGTCGGCCTGCACGACGTGATGAAGGACAACAGGCCCGACCTTGTGCTCTCGGGCGTGAACCGCGGCAACAATTCGGCCGAGAACGCGCTTTATTCCGGCACTCTGGGCGGCGCGCTCGAGGCCGCGCTTCAGGGGCTTCCGGCGATGGCGCTGTCGCAATACTATGGCCCCGAGAACCGAGACCTCGACGATCCTTTCGAAGCCGCGCGCCAGCATGGCGCCGATGTCGTCCGCCGGGTGCTCAAGGCGCGCCTGGCCAATCCCTCGGCCTATCAGCTGTTCTACAATATCAACTTTCCGCCGGTCTCGGCCAAGAGCGTCAAGGGCACCCGCGCCACGCCGCAGGGCCTGCGCGAGAACACCGCCTTTAGCGTCGAACCGCAGCTCTCGCCCTCGGGCCGGCGGTTCTTCTGGATCCGCGGCGGCGACCAGCGCGCCCCGGTGGCAGCCAACAGCGACGCCGGCGTCAATCTCGACGGCTATATCTCGGTCACCCCGATGCGCGCCGATCTGACCGCGCCGGATGCGCTCGAGGCGTTGCGGGGCGTACTGGAATGAGCCCCGAAGCCGAACGCAAGATGCAGTTCCTCTATGCCGTCCGTTCCAAGGGCGTGACCGACCGGCGGGTGCTGATGGCGATGGAAAAGATCGACCGCGCCGATTTCATCCAGGGCTTCTTTTCCGAACGCGCCTATGAGGACATGCCCCTGCCGATCGCCTGCGGCCAGACCATCAGCCAGCCCTCGGTGGTGGGGCTGATGACCCAGGCGCTCGACGTGCAGCCGCGCGACACCGTGCTCGAGGTCGGCACCGGCTCCGGCTATCAGGCGGCGATCCTGAGCCAACTGGCGCGACGCATCTACACCGTCGACCGCCACAAGCGGCTGGTGCAGGGGGCGCGGGCGGTGTTCGACAAGCTCGACCTGGCCAATATCACCGCCTTCACCGCCGACGGCTCCTTTGGCCTGCCCGATCAGGCCCCGTTTGACCGCATCCTCGTCACCGCCGCCGCCGAAGACCCGCCCGGGCCGCTTCTGGCGCAGCTGCGGGTGGGTGGTGTCATGGTGCTGCCGGTGGGCCAATCGGACGCCGTACAGCGCCTGATCCGCGTAAAACGCGGGCCGGAGGGCTTTGAATACGACGAATTGCGCGCCGTGCGCTTTGTGCCGCTGGTCGAAGGGCTTGGGCGTGACACGTGAACGGTGTATAGAAATGTTAACGTCAAATCCGGGCCAACCGGACGAAGTTTGAGGGATATCGAGATGTGGAGTTTTCCGCCCCGCTTTCCGGTGATCATGGCTGGCTCGGCGCTGGCCGTTCTGGCGGGCTGTGAGAGCCTGCCCAACGATTTTGATCTGCGCGGCAAGATCGGCGACAGCCGGTATGACACGTCCGAAGCGGCGCGCAATGCCACAGCGAACCGGCCAAGTCCCGACGATCGCGGGATTATTTCCTATCCCAATTATCAGGTCGCGGTGGCCCGGCGCGGCGATACCCTGGGCGGACTGGCCGGACGCATCGGCATGAACGTGGCCGATCTGGCGCGGTTCAACGGCATGCGGCCCGACGACAGCCTGCGCGCCGGAGAGGTCATCGCCCTGCCCTACAAGGTCGATGAACCCGCCGCAGGCCCGATCCGCCCCGCCTCCGAGGCGCGCGACCTCACTGCGATTGCCGGTGCCGCCATCGACAATGCCGCCGCCACGCCGGTGCAGACAAGCGAACTTCCGCCGGTCCAGACCGGCACCGAGCCGGTGCGCCACCAGGTCGCGCGCGGCGAGACCGCCTTTACCATTTCGCGGCTCTACAATGTCTCGGTGCGCTCTCTGGCCGAGTGGAACGGTCTCGACCAGGAATTTACCGTGCGCGAGGGGCAATTCCTGCTGATCCCCACCGTGCGCGAAACGGCCGCCGTCGCCGAGCCCGAACCGCTGGAGACCTCCGAACCCGGCCAGGGCTCGCCCACGCCGACCCCGCCGAGCGCCGCCAAGCCGCTGCCCGCCGCGACGCCGGTCGCCGCCGCAACGCCGGTGCCGACGCCGCCTTCGCCCGATCTCGGCAAGGAGCAGACCAAGACCCCGGCCAAGGCGACACGGATGCAGATGCCGGTCAGCGGCTCGGTGATCCGCGAATACGCCAAGGGCCGCAACGACGGCATCGACATCGCCGCCAGCGCCGGAACCCCGGTCAAGGCCGCCGAAGCCGGCACCGTGGCCGCAATCACCGCCAGCGCCGACCAGGTGCCGATCGTGGTGGTGAAACATGCCGACAACGTGCTGACCGTCTATGCCAATGTCGATGGGATCACCGTCAAGAAGGGCGACAGCGTCAGCCGCGGCCAGACCCTAGGCAAGGTGGCGGCGGGCGATCCGGCCTATCTGCACTTCGAAGTGCGCGAAGGTTTCGAAAGCGTCGACCCCCTGCCCTACGTCCGCTGATCCGAGGTCCGCTTCTTGAGGCGGGAGGCCCCGGGTCAAGCCCGGGGCGGGCTGATTGTGGTCGGCTCGCGGCGGTGGGCCGCTATGGCCACAAGATCTGTAAAGCACTCGTCATGCGAGCACAGAGCGTGTCACGCACCGGCCGCTGTTGCTGCGTCGAGACCCGGCATCGGAGCCGGGCCAGCGGCGACCCGCGGGATGCCGCTGCGACGCTGGCAATGGCCACGCTTTATGGCAGCCCAGCCCGTAGAACACCTGATCAATGCACTTGGAGCGGCCAAAGCGGCAGCCCGATGGGGCGGGCCGCCGCTGACCCGGCGGGCTGCGCCCTTGTTCCGGGCCCGGCAGGATGCGAGCGTGTCGAATAGGACTTTGCCGCGCGGTGGTGCCGCCCAATCGGATCCGGCCCAGGCGAGCCGCCAGCCTCAGCTCAGCGCCACACCCCTGCGGCCTGCGAGGTCGGTAAAGAACTGCCAGGCCACCCGGCCGGACCGACCGCCGCGGGTCGCCTGCCATTCGACCGCCTCGGCGCGCAGCTCCGCGCTGTCCATCTCCAGACCATAGGCCGCGCAATAGCCGCCGATCATCGTCAGGTATTCGTCCTGGGTACAGGGATGGAACCCCAGCCAGAGACCAAAGCGGTCCGACAGCGAAACCTTTTCCTCGGTCGCCTCCGACGGGCTGATCGCCGACGACCGTTCGTTCTCGATCATGTCGCGCGGCATCAGGTGGCGGCGGTTCGAGGTGGCGTAGAACACCACATTGTCGGGCCGGCCCTCGATGCCGCCGTCCAGCACCGCCTTGAGCGACTTGTAGTGCTGGTCGTCATGGCTGAACGACAGGTCGTCGCAGAACAGCACAAAGCGCTCCTTGCGGCCGCGCAGGAGCCCCAGCAACCGCCCCACCGACGGCAGGTCCTCGCGTTGCAGCTCGACGATCTTGAGCCCCTCGCCCTGGCGCAGAACCTCGGCGTGCACCGCCTTGACCAGCGAGGATTTCCCCATGCCCCGCGCGCCCCAGAGCAGCGCATTGTTGGCCGGCAGGCCGCGCGCGAACTGCAAGGTATTGGCCAGCAGGGTGTCCCGCGCCCGGTCGACACCGATCAAAAGCGCGATGTCCACCCGGCTGACCTCTGGCACCGGTTGCAGCCGATCCGGCTCCACATGCCAGAGAAAGGCCTCGGCGGCGGTGAAATCAGGCGCGTCCAGAGGTGCGGGCGCCATCCGCTCCAGCGCGGCGGCGATACGTTTCAAAGCTTTACTCATTAACTCTTGTCCGGTTTTCCAAGATCATCTTCGTCCTCGTCGAATTCCGACATCAGCGGATCATCGGCAAGGTCTTCGCTCTCTTCTTCATCCTCGAACCACAGGCCCTGTGCGCGCAGATCGGCCTCGCGCTTGCGGTCGACCCGGCGCACCAGGAAGATCGACACCTCGTAGAGCCCGTACACCACCACGAAAAGGATCACCTGGGTGATCACATCGGGCGGTGTCACCAGCGCTGCCAGCACCAGGATGCCGACAACCGCATATTTGCGCACCGCGCCCAGGCCCTCGGCATTGACCAGCCCGGCCTTGCCCATCAGCGTCAGCAGGACCGGGAGTTGAAAGCAGAGGCCGAAAGCGACGATGAACTTGATCGTCAGGTTCAGGTACTCCTGTGCCGAGCCCTGGAAGACCACCGACAGCCCCTGCTCGATCTCTTCGCCGACCACCGCCTCGCCTTCGGCGCCGAACTGCTGGAAGCCGAGGAAGAAGTCATAGGCCAGCGGCGTCACCACGTAGAAGGCAAAGGCGGCGCCGAGGAAGAACATGAACGGCGAGGCGATCAGGAATGGCAGGAAGGCGCCTTTTTCCGACTTGTAGAGCCCCGGCGCAACAAAGCGCCACAACTGGTTGGCAATAAAGGGAAACCCCAGGATGAAGCCCCCCAGGAACGAGACCTTGATCGCCACGAAGAAACCTTCCTGCGGCGAAATGAAGATCAGGTCGCAATCCTGCCCGCGCTCGGCCAGCACCTGGCAGAGCGGATCGGTCAGGAAGTTGAAGATCGGCGTGGCCACGGTGAAACAGATCACCATGCCGATCAGAAAATAGACCACGCAGCGGATCAGCCGCGTGCGCAGTTCCGCCAGATGCTCGATCAGCGGGGCCGAGCTGTCTTCGATCTCGTCGCTATGGCTCATCAAAGGTCTTTCGTGTCCTTGGCCGGCTGGTCGGCCGCCGCTTCCGCTGCCTCGGCGGCCTTGATCGCCTCATCCGCCTCGCGCCGCTTGCGTTCCGCCGCGGCCCGCGCGGTGGCGGCCTGGATCTTTCTGGCCTGTGCGTCGCGCTTGGCGCTTTCGGCGTCGTCGGGCTTGGGCGCGCTGGACGTATTGTCGCCCTTGGAGCCGCCGGTCTTCTTGCCGTTTTCCAGATCGCCCAGCGGATCGGCCACCTGCCGCGCCGCATCCTTGACCCCGTCCATCGCCGATTTCATCGGGTTGGTCGCGGTGTGGATGGTCTTCTTGATGTCGCTCACCCCGGCTTCGTCGGCGGCCTCGTTCATGGCGCGGCTGAATTCGCGCGCCATGCCGCGGGCGCGGCCCACGAACTCTCCCGCGCGGCGGAACAGCACGGGCAGGTCCTTAGGGCCGACGACGATCAGCGCCACCACCCCGATGACCAGAAGCTCGGTCCAGCCAAGGTCGAACATCTGCGGTTAAACCTTGTCTTTTTCGTCGTTCGGGGTGACGTCCTTGGCGCTGTCGCCGGTCTTGTCATCGAGTTCGTCACTCTCTTCGCTGCCGTCCTTCACGCCTTTCTTGAACGCGGTGATGCCTTTGCCCACCTCGCCCATCAGCGACGAAATCTTGCCGCGCCCGAAAAGCACCAGCACCACGACGGCAATCAGAAGAAGGCCGGGAAGGCCGATATTGTTCAGCATGGGTTCTGTCTCCACATCTCGCGCCCGCGCCAGCCGCGCGGCCTCTCGCTGCCTTGCATAAAGCCTTCGCCCCCGCCCTGAAAGTGGCAAAACACCCTATTCCGGGGCGCGGGGCGTGGCAATTTCGGGCGCATTTTGACATAGGATTGTCAAGTGACAGATTATTGTCAGTAATGGGCAAAAACTGGGGGCGAATCACGCGATGAAACGGGCCGACCGGCTGTACCGGCTGATGGAGCGTCTGAAGGATGGCTCGCTGCACCGCGCCGAAGATCTGGCGCGCGAACTCGGGGTCTCGGTGCGCACGATCTACCGCGACATGGACACGCTGATCGAAAGCGGAGTGCCGGTGATCGGCGAGCGGGGCCTGGGCTATTCGGCGCAGGCGGCGATCACCCTGCCGCCGATCAACCTCACCGATGCCGAGCTCGAGGCGCTTCATCTGGGGCTGGCGGTTGTCGCGCGCTCCGGCGGGGACGGGATGGAAGAGGCCGCCCGCGCGCTGATGGCCAAGATCGACGCGCTGCTGCCCGAGGATCACGCCGCACCGACGCAATTTGCCTTTGCCGCCTACCCCTTCGAGGCGGCGGCGCGCGGCTTTCGCCACATGCCGGCCTTTCGGGCGGCGATCCGCGCCCGGCAGAAGCTGCGGATCACGCTGAGCGACGGCACGCGGCACGACCTGCGGCCGCTGGAGCTGCGTTATTGGGGGCGGATCTGGGCCTGCGTCGGATGGAGCGAGAGCGCAGGTGATTTCACCAGTTTCCGCATCGACCAGATCGAGGCGCTGGCGCCCCTGCCCGGCCTCTTTGTCGAGGAGCCGGGCAAGAGGCTACAGGATTATCACGCGCGTCCGGGCCGTTAGGGCTTGCGACGCGGCGGCTGGTTGCCGCCCTTGCGAGGGCCTGCGGATTTGCCCGGCGGGGTGAAGCGCTTGGAGGTGTCCGAGGCATTGGCGCGCGGCTTGGCCGGCTTGCCCGGCCCTTTGCCGCCGGGAACACGGCCCGCCAAGGCCTTGCCCGGCGCCGGTTTTCCGGCCGGTTTGCCGCCGGGCTTGCCGCCCGGCTTGAACGGTTTTCCCGGCTTGTCGCCACGGTGTTTCGGCGCCTTGTCGAAATCGCGCGGCTTGTCGTCACGGCGCGGCGCATCCGCCGATTTGCCGCGTTTCTTCGCCGGGGCATGGGTTTCGGGATCGACGGGTTTGTAGGGTTTCGGCGCCGGGCGCGGCTTCGGTGCCTCGTCCCGCGTCGGGCGCGGCGCGTCGAAGTCGCGCTTTGGGCGCGGCCCGTCGAAATCGCGTTTCGGGCGCGGTTTGCCCGACCCGCGGTCATCGCGTGGCGGGCGCGGACCTTGCGGCGGCGCCTCGGCCGGACGCACGGTGATATTCTCGTCAAGCACGTTGCCCGCGCCGAGATTGGTCAGGAAGCCGGGTGCCACGGCTTCGGTCAGCTCGACGAAGGTCTCGTTCTGCTGCACCCGGATGGCGCCGATCGCGTCCTTGTCGAGCCCGCCGGCGCGGCAAAGCAGCGGCAGAATCCAGCGCGCCTCGGCCCGGTCATCGCGGCCCACCGAGAGCGCGACCCAGGTGCTGGGACCGAAGGGCTTGCGCTCCTTGCGCTCGGGGCGGGTGTTGGGATCGGAAAGGTCTTCGGGCGCGGAATAGCGCGACCGCGCCAGCCGCAGATAGGCGGCGGCGATCACTTCGGGACTGTGCAGATCCAGCAGGCGGGCGGCGAAATCAGCCTCGTCGGGCTTGATCTCCTCGGCCCAGGTCGGATCGGCCAGAAGCCGCTCTTCGTCGCGGCGCAGGATCTCGTCGGCGCCAGGGGCCTCGGTCCATTCGGCGGTGACCTTGGCCATCTTGAGCAGACGCTCGGCCTTCTTCGTCACCTTCGGCGGCACGATCAGCGCCGAGACGCCCTTGCGCCCGGCGCGGCCGGTGCGGCCCGAGCGGTGCAGCAGGTTTTCGTAGTTCGACGGCAGCTCGGCATGCACCACCAGTTCGAGATTGGGCAGGTCGATGCCGCGCGCCGCCACGTCGGTGGCGACGCAGACCCGGGCCCGCCCGTCCCGCATCGCCTGAAGCGCATGGGTGCGCTCGCTCTGGCTCAGCTCGCCCGACAGGCAGACCACGGAAAAGCCGCGGTTGGCAAAGCGCGCGGTCAGCCGGTTCACCGTGGCGCGGGTATTGGCAAAGACGATGGCGTTCTGGGCGTCGTGATAGCGCAGCACGTTGATGATGGCGTTTTCCGCATCCTGCGGCGCCACCCGCAGCGCCTGATAGGCGATATCGGCGTGCTGGCCCTTTTCCGCCAGGGTGGTGACGCGCACGGCGTCGCGCTGGTAATTCTGCGCCAGCTTGACGATCATCGGCGGCACCGTGGCCGAGAACAGCAACGTGCGGCGCTCTTCCGGCGCCTCGCCCAGCATGAATTCGAGATCCTCGCGGAAGCCGAGGTCGAGCATCTCGTCGGCCTCGTCCAGAACCACCGCGCGCAGGTCGCCCATCTCGAGCGAGCCGCGCTGGATGTGGTCGCGCAGCCGGCCCGGGGTGCCGACGACGATATGCGCGCCGCGCTCCAGCGTGCGGCGTTCGTCGCGCATGTCCATGCCGCCGACACAGGTTGCCATCCGCACACCGGCCTTTTCATACAGCCAGGTCAGCTCGCGGCTGACCTGAAAGGCCAATTCGCGGGTCGGCGCGATGATCAGCGCCAACGGCGCCGCGGCGGGACCAAAGCGGCCCGTCTCGTCCAGCAGCGTCGGACCGATGGCGAGGCCGAAGCCCACCGTCTTGCCCGAGCCGGTCTGGGCCGAAACGAGAAGGTCGGAACTGGCCAGCTCCGGGTCGGTGACTGCCGTCTGCACCGGGGTCAACGTGTCATAGCCACGCTCGGCAAGCGCATCGGACAGGGTCTGGATCATGTGGAAAACCGTTCTGAGTGGCGGGCGGCAGGGTGCCAGCCCATCTGCCCCGAAGGACAGGTTGCGAAGCCGCCCGCCTAGCGCAAAGCGCGGCGGATGTACATGGTCAATTGCCCCTGGCGCGATCTGTCGCAGCGGGGGTCAGCCGACGCGGGGAAAGACGAAACAGCGGTCGCGGCGGATCGTGAGCCAGAGCGGCGTGCCTTTCTTGGGCAGAAAGACATTGGGCACCGTGGCGCGCAGGCTGGTGTCGTCGTGGTCCATGCGGAACTCGACAAGGCTTTCCTTGCCCATGAAGCGGGCGCGTTCCACCACGCCGCGCGCCGCCACGCCCCGTTCGGCGGTGGGATGCGGGCCCTGGCCCGCGCGATCAAAGTCGATGCCGACGTGCTGCGGCCGAAAGACGATCTCGACCTGGGCGCCGTCCGGCAGGCCGGGCGCCAGGAAATCGCCGAACGGCGTATCCACCAAAGCTCCGTGAACTTCGCTCTCGATCACGTTGACATCGCTAAAGAAAGCCACCGCTGCCTTGTCCTTGGGCGCGCGGTAGATATTGTAGGGCGCGCCCTGCTGCACGATCCTGCCGTCGCGCATCAGCGCGATCTCGTCGGCCATGCGCATCGCCTCTTCCGGCTCATGGGTGACCAGCAGGACGGCAGTATCCTCTTCCTTGAGCACCGCCAGGGTTTCGTCGCGGATGCCGTCGCGCAACCGGTTGTCGAGGCCGGAAAACGGCTCGTCCATCAGCATGATCTTGGGCTGCGGGGCCAGCGCGCGGGCCAGCGCCACGCGCTGCTGTTCGCCGCCCGAAAGCTCATGCGGATAGCTGTCGATGAACCGCTCCAGACCGACCTTGGCCAGCATCTCTTCGGCCCGTGCGCGCGCCACCGCGCCGCGCTCGGTCAGGCCGAAAGACACGTTGCGCCCCACCGTCAGATGCGGAAACAGCGCGAAATCCTGAAACATCAGCCCGATCGAGCGGCGTTCGGGCGGCACCCGGAACAGGGTGTCGCAGATCAGCTCGCCGTCGACATAGATCTCGCCCGCGTCCTGCATGTCGACCCCGGCGATCATCCGCAGTGTCGTCGATTTTCCGCAGCCCGACGGCCCGAGCAGGCAGGTCACCTGCCCCGGCTGGATCGAGAGCGAAACATCGTCGACCACCCGGCGCCCCTCGAAATTGCGGACGAGGTTGCGGATTTCCAGGCGCGGCGGAGGGAGGGTCTGCTTGGTCTCGGGCGGCAAGGGGGCCTCTCGCGTTTCCCGATCAAAACAATCGGCTTCGGCGTGAGATAACAACCCCGGCCCCGCCCTGCAAGGTCAGTCCAGCAAGGTGAATTCGGCCTCGGCCACCAGACGGCCATTGACCTGAAGCCCGAGCCGCTGCCCCCCGGGAAAGAGCCGGAAGGTGGTGGCATCCCATTTCAGCCGGTGCCGCTTGCGCAGGGTCAGCGGCGCGCCGGCGGAAAGCGCGGCCTGTTTCAGCTTGAACACCTTGGGCGCGAGCCGGCCATCGGCCTTGCGAAACGAGATCACGTAATCGACCAGCACCGGCACGTCCTCGGGCGCGGTCAGCGAGACGTCGAACTCCAGCGGATCGCCCCGGGCAATCCGCTGGGCCGCCAGCGACAACTGCGCCGTGACCGGCGCATCGGCGCGGTAGCCCAGCAGCTCCAGCGCGCCGGGATGGCCCTGCTTGATCAGCGTGCGCAGGGCATGGCGGGTGATCCAGGTCAGCTCTTTCGGGGTTTGCCGGGCCTCGGCCCGCCAGGCGGCAAGCCGCGCGATCACCACCTCGGGCGCGAGTTTGGCGATGTCGTTCATGTGGTTGGCCACCGAGCGGGTGACATAGCGCGCGGGATCAGCGTGCAGCCTGTCCAGCAGCGGCAGCGGCGCCAGCGGATCGAGCGTGATCGCCCGCGCCCAGGGCAGCCGGGCGCGCGTGCCTTCGCTGACCAGGCGGCGCACATGATAATTGTCGTCCTCCGCCCAGAGCGCGAGCTGCGCCATGGTCTCTTCCGGCCAGCGGTTGAGAAAGGGGCGGATGTAGAACTCCATCGAGAACCGCTGCGTCGCCGCGTAAAGCAGATCAAGCGCGCGGTCGCGGTGATCCTCGAGCCCGTGGCGCACTGCCAGGATGCCGGGAACCGCGTGGATGAAGCGGCCGAAATCGTCATCGCGCAACGCCGGGTCGAGCGGTGGCGGCATGGCGGCGGTGAGCTGATCGGCCATGGTGGGAAAATCGCCGGCGAGCTGCGCCTCGATCCCGTCGGCCAAGGCCTCGAGCC
This sequence comes from Marinovum algicola, assembly GCF_900109145.1. Classification (GTDB taxonomy): domain Bacteria; phylum Pseudomonadota; class Alphaproteobacteria; order Rhodobacterales; family Rhodobacteraceae; genus Marinovum; species Marinovum algicola. Next base: position 103,002 of record NZ_FNYY01000010.1, on the reverse strand, counting down.
GATGCAGCAGCCCCAGCTCGGGCAGTTGCGGCAGCACCGTCGCCAGAAACCGCTCCGCGTCAAAGCCCGGAACCCCGACGGCGAACTCCTCGGCCAATTGGCCGAGGGTCGCCGCGTTGAACAGATGATCGCGGAGCGAGAAGGCCTCGCTCATAGCGTGGCGTTGACCCCGCCACCGTCGAGCAGCAGGTTCTGGCCAACGATAAAGCCGGCATGGGTCGAGCAGAGGAAGGCGCAGGCGGCGCCGAATTCCTCGGCGGTGCCGTAGCGGCCGGCCGGAATGGTCTTGCAGCGCTGCGCCTTGGCCTCGTCGGTCGAGATGCCCTGTTGCTTGGAAACGCCCTCGTCCAGCGCCTTGGCGCGGTCGGTGGCGTGGATGCCCGGCAGAAGGTTGTTGATCGTCACGCCGCTGCCCGCCACCTGCCGCGAGGTGCCGGCGACAAAACCGGTCAGCCCGGCCCGGGCCGAATTCGACAGCCCCAGCACCGGGATCGGCGCCTTGACCGATTGCGAGGTGATGTTGACGACGCGGCCCCAGCCGCGATCCATCATGCCCGGCACCAGCGCCTGGATCATCGCGATCGGCGCCAGCATGTTGCCGTCGAGCGCCTTGATGAAATCCTCGCGGTCCCAGTCCTGCCACATGCCCGGCGGCGGGCCGCCGGCATTGTTGACCAGGATGTCGGTGTCGCCCGCCGCGTCGAGCACCTTGGCCCGGCCCTCTTCGGTGGTGATGTCGGCGGCCACCGCGGTGACATCGACGCCATGCGCCGCGCGGATCGCCTCGGCGGTGTCCTCCAGCGCCTCCGCGCCCCGTGCGTTGATCACCAGATGCGCGCCCGCCTCGGCCAGCGCCATGGCGCAACCGCGCCCAAGGCCCTTTGAGGCGGCGCAAACCACTGCACGTTTGCCGGCAATGCCCAGATCCATGATATATCTCCTTGTTCTGCTTCGCTTCTGTCCCGGGTTGCCCTAGTATCCTCGATCAGGGGCCCGTGCCGGGAAATCGCCCGCCACTTTTCCCAGTGGTGCCACAATCGGCGGCCAGAGTAAGCCCCAGAACTGGATTTTTCCGCCCGAAACGGGCAATCGGAGAGTGGCATGGCACGCGGCACGACCCAGACGCTATCGGTGTATCAGGCCGGCGACCTGACGGTCGTCGACGGCGCCAATCTGGGCGACGATCTGGGATGTGCCGAGGATCTTCAGCATGACGATGTCTATCACCTGCGCGAAGGGGCCCTGCGATCCGATCTGCGGCTTCGCCAGAGCGGGCCCCGCAGCCTGCAACTGGCCGAAGGCAGCCGACTGGGCCGGGCCGGGTGCAATGTCTTTGTCGATTGCTGCATCACCTTCATGTGCAACGATGGCGACACGCTCGATCTGATCGTGCTGGTCGAGGTGGATGCCGAGGGGCTGGTTGCCGCGACCTATGGCTTGCCGCTGGGCCAGCTCCGCGCCAAGACCGATTACCGCATCATCGGCCTCGATTTCACCACGCCCGAGCGGCGCTTTGCCGAAGTCGCCTGCGTGTCCTTCACCCATGGCACGATGATCACCATGGCCAGCGGCGCCCAGAAGCCGGTCGAGGAGCTGGCCGAGGGCGACATGGTTCTGACCCGCGATGACGGCGCGCAGCCGCTGCGCTGGGTCGGCCAGTCCACCACGCGCGCCACCGGCGAAGGGGCCCCGATCCTGATCCGGGCGGGCACGCTCAACAATGCCGGCGATCTGCTGGTCAGCCCCGATCACCGGCTGTTTGTCTACCAGCGCCACGATCACATGGGTGCCGGCCGCTCCGAGGTTCTGGTCAAGGCGCGCCATCTGATCAATGGCGACAGCGTGCGCCGGATCGAAGGCGGATTTGTCGAGTATTTCCAGCTTTTGTTCGACGATCACCAGATCATCTATGCCGAGGGCATCGCCGCCGAGACGCTGCTGGTCGACACCCGCACCCGCGCCGCGCTGCCGCAGGCGCTGGACGACAAGCTGCGCTCTGCCCTGCCCGCCCACGACAGCCGGCTGCGCAGCGAGTTCGAGCTAAGCGAAAACCTGGCCTGCCGGCCCGACGCTGCCGAACTTCTGCGCCGCGCCTCGACCCGGTAGCCGCAGAAACTATCGCGGCCCGGACTTGATCCGGGGCGCGCGCCGCTTACTTGCGCAGCGCTTCGATCAATTCATCCTTGGTCATGTCGCTGCGACCGTCGATCTCGAGCTCCTGCGCGCGGTCATAGAGCTCTGCCTTGGTCCAGTCCTCGTAGGGCGGCTGCTGGCCGCCTTTCTTCGATGGGTCCTGCTTGTCATTGGCCTGGGCATTGGCGATCCGCGCTGCCTTTTCCTTGGAATGGCCGTCGTCGCGCAGACTTTGATAGGTCTCTTCATCCTTGATGCTCGGGTTGGGCATGATCACGCTCCTTTCACTGGTACAAGTTGACGCGAGGCCAGGGGCCGGGCCGGTTGCGCCATATTGCGCCGGAACCGGCCAGGCTCTATACGCGCGCCATGCTTGACGTGACGCCAAACCGCCCTGACCTGCCCCCGGAAATAGCCCGGCGGCGCACCTTTGCCATCATTTCGCACCCCGATGCCGGCAAGACCACGCTGACGGAAAAATTCCTGCTCTACGGCGGTGCGATCCAGATGGCCGGACAGGTGCGCGCCAAGGGCGAGGCGCGGCGCACGCGCTCGGACTTCATGCAGATGGAAAAGGACCGGGGCATCTCCGTCTCGGCCTCGGCAATGTCGTTCGATTACAAGGACTTCCGCTTCAATCTCGTCGACACCCCCGGGCACTCGGATTTCTCCGAGGACACCTATCGCACGCTCACGGCGGTGGATGCGGCGGTGATGGTGATCGATGGCGCCAAAGGGGTCGAGAGCCAGACCCAGAAGCTATTCGAGGTCTGCCGGCTGCGCGACCTGCCGATCCTGACCTTCTGCAACAAGATGGACCGCGAGAGCCGCGAGACCTTCGAGATCATCGACGAGATCCAGGAAAACCTGGCGATCGACGTGACACCGGCCTCCTGGCCGATCGGCGTTGGCCGCGATTTCATCGGCTGCTACGACCTGATCAACGACCGGCTGGAACTGATGGACCGCGCCGACCGCAACAAGGTGGCGGAATCGATCGAGATCAAGGGCCTGGACGATCCGCTGCTGGCCAAACACGTGCCGGCGGAGCTGCTCGAGCCGTTTCTCGAAGAGGTCGAGATGGCGCGCGAACTGCTGCCCAAACTCGACCCGCAGGCGGTGCTCGAAGGCCATATGACACCGATCTGGTTCGGCTCTGCCATCAACTCCTTTGGCGTCAAGGAGCTGATGGAAGGCATTGGCCACTACGGGCCGGAACCGCAGCCGCAACGCGCCCAGCCGAGAGAAATTTCGCCCGAGGAAACAAAGGTTTCCGGCTTCGTCTTCAAGGTTCAGGCGAACATGGACCCCAAGCACCGCGACCGGGTGGCCTTTCTGCGCATGGCCAGCGGCCATTTCAAGCGCGGCATGAAGCTGACCCATGTGCGCACCAAGAAACCGATGGCGGTGTCGAACCCGGTGCTGTTTCTCGCCTCGGACCGCGAACTGGCCGAAGAGGCCTGGGCCGGCGACATCATCGGCATCCCCAACCACGGCCAGCTGCGCATCGGCGACACGCTGACCGAGGGCGAGGCCTTGCGCGTCTCGGGCATTCCCTCCTTCGCGCCGGAACTGTTGCAGACCTGCCGCGCCGGCGATCCGATGAAGGCCAAACACCTGGAAAAGGCGCTGATGCAGTTTGCCGAGGAAGGCGCGGCCAAGGTGTTCAAACCCTCCTTCGGCTCAGGCTTCATCGTCGGCGTCGTGGGCGCGCTGCAATTCGAGGTTCTGGCCAGCCGGATCGAGCTGGAATACGGGTTGCCGGTGCGCTTTGAGCCGTCGCAATTCACCTCGGCCCGCTGGGTCCAGGGCGACAAGGTGGCGGTGGACAAGTTCATCAATGCCAACAAGCAGCACATCGCCCATGACAACGACGGCGACATTGTCTATCTGACCCGGCTGCAATGGGATATCGACCGGATCGAGCGCGACTATCCCGACGTCAAGCTCACGTCGACCAAGGAAATGATGGTCTGAGCCCGGGCCCGGGTGTCGGCCAGGAGGCCCCGGGTCGCGCCCGGGGCGCGGATCACTTCGGGGTGCCGCGCGGGCGTCGCTTCAAGGGCGTCCGCGCGCGCAGCCGGCAATTGCATTGCCAGCGGGAACGCGGCAAAGTCGCGGCATGACCGATACGCCCAGCCGCCCCGACCGCACATCCACCTATGACAATGGAATCACGGGCGTTCTGTCCCAGATGGAGGCGCGGCGCGAGCCCTTGAGCTTTGCCGCCAATGAGGCGCTGCCGCCGCCGGATGTGGATTTCGGCCCGCTCAAGGCGCATATCGTGCCGCCGCAGGACGACGACCCCCTGCGCCATGCGCCGGTGCGCTCGTCCAATCGCCGCAAGCTGCTGGAAATTCGCGAGGAAATGGCCGGCCGGAGCGAGTTCTGCGCCTTGCACGGGCTGCTTATCGCGCATCTGCGCAAATCGGCGCAACCGGCCCATACCGCCGCGCTGTTTCATCGGATGTGGGCCGAGGAAAGCGACCACCTGCTGGCGCGGCTCGATCCGCGCTGGCTGGTATCGGCGCTCACGACCTTCGGCGATCACGGCCAGACCGAGGTGCAACGCCGGGTCGGTCAGGCGATGACGGTGCTGTTCGGCACGATGAAACTCTACGAGAGCGAACGGCGCTATTCCGGTTTCGCGGCCGACCGGCCGTTTGCCCTGAAAGGCAAGGATCGCGGGCCGCTGCCGCTGGAAATGGATGCCTTTCACCTGCCCGCCGGCGGGCTCGACGTTAATATGCTCGGCCGGCTCTGGGTCGATGCCGAAGAGGACGTGGTGCTGCGCCCCCTGGCGCATCACCTGCTCGACCTGCTGATCCACGATCCGCGCACCGTCTTTCGCCGGCTGCGCATCATGCGCCAGCGCAAGGCCCGCCGCGACGCGGCACAGGCGGCCGAAACCGACACCCCTGAGGAGCCGAAGGTCACCGCCCCCGTCCGCCACGTGCCGCCCCGGCGCGGGCCGCTGCCAAGGTGGGGCGTGGTCTGCACCACCCATGCGCCGCTGGCCGACATCCAGCGCTTTGCCGCGCATTACCTGACCCTCGGCGCCAGCCGCATCACACTCTACCTCGACAATCCCGCGCCCGAGGTCAGCGCCTTTTTCGCCGGGCATGCCGCAGTCGAGGTCATCGCCTGCGACGCGGCCTACTGGCAGGACGCCGGCAAGCCGCGCCCCGCCGCGCATCAATTGCGCCAGGCGCATAATGCGACCCGCGCCTACCGCGCCAGCGATCTCGATTTCCTCGGACATTTTGACACCGACGAATTCCTTCTGCCACAGGTCGAGGTGGCGCGTGGCCTGCGCTTTGTCTCGGAGGACTGCGCCCAGGCCCGCGTGCGCCCGGTCGAGCTTCTGGCGCCGCAGGACGGTCTGCCCCGCCATTTCAAGCGCACCCACCGCCAGGTCGGCGCGAAACGCGGCGTGCTCTCCGAGATCTACCCGCATTACGGCAGCTATCTCACCGGCGGCTTCATCAGCCACACCAGCGGCAAGGTCTTTGCCCGCACCCGGCTCTCGGATGTGCGTTTCGGCATTCACGGGCTGCGGCTGGTTGGCAAGGCGGTGGGCAACGAGGGCGCGCTGCCGCGCATGATGTTGGCGCATTGCCACGCCGCCAGTTTCGAACATTTCCGCGACCGGGTGACATTTCGCCTGACCCGCGGCTCTTATCGCAAGCCCGAGGATGACGATGCCATGCGCCTGGGCGATGTGCTGGATTTCGTGCTGGACACCGAGGGCGAGGCCGGTCTGCGGCATTTCTTCGACGAGGTCTGCACCGACAGCGCCCCGCTGCGCGACAGGCTGGCGCGCCACGACATGCTGGTGACGCAAGAGCTCGATCTCGATGCCCAGGTCCGGACCGTCTTTGGCCCGCGCGCGGCGGATGCGGGCGCCGCATGACCCGCTGGGGCATCGTCTCGACTGTCAAGGCAGACGCGCGCGACATCCTGAACTTTGCCGCCTATCACCTCGAGCGCGGCGCGCATCGGCTTTATCTCTATCTCGACGCGCCCGACCCCGCGGTGTTCGACCGGCTTGCGGCGCATCCCAAGATCAAGGTGGTGGCCTGCGACGACAACTGGTGGGCCAAACGCCGGGGCCGACCCGAGAAACACCAGTCGCGACAGTTCCTCAACGCCCGCCACGCCTATAACCGCAGGGTCGAGGTCGACTGGCTGGCGCATATCGACGTCGACGAATTCCTCTGGCCCGCCCGCCCCCTGGCCGCGCAGCTGGCCGACCTGCCCCAGGACTGCCTCTGCGCCCGCGTCCGCCCGATCGAGGCACTGGCCCCCGCCCCGGGCAGCAGCGGCCCCGAAACCACCTTCAAGGCCTTTCACCTGGCCCCGGCAGAGCGCCAGCGCGCCGCCGAGCGGGTGTTTCCCACCTATGGCCGGCATCTCAGCGGCGGCTTTCTCAGCCATGTGGCGGGCAAGCTTGTCTACCGCACTGGCATCGACGGGCTGCGGGCAAAAATCCACAATATCGAGGTCGACGGCCGCCAGAACCCCGGCGAACAGCCCCTGCCCGAGACCGAGCTTTGCCACATGCATGCGCAAAGCTGGGAAGACTGGCAAAGCAGCTATCGCTATCGCATGGCCAGAGGCTCCTACCGCCCGGACCTCAAGCCGCAGGTCAACCGGCACTCCGGCGGGCTGAGCCTGCACGAGCTGTTTTCGCGACTCGAATCCGAGGCGGGCGTCGCCGGCCTGCGCCGGTTTTACGACGAGATCTGCCTCGCCACCCCGGCGCTTTGCGACCGTCTCGCCGCCGAGGGCCTGCTGCGCCGGCACGACCTGAACCTCGACGCAGCCCGCGTCAGGCAGTTTCCCGGCACTTGAAACGCCGGAAATGCTTCCCATTTGTCACAATACAGCGACAAACGGTCAGATTCAGGCCGTTTGTTTACGCTGCAATGCAGCATGATTGACCGCGCGCGCTTGGCAGGTTAGAAGCCCGCGCGGGGATCATGCTGCGAAAACGCAGGGCCATACGGGCCTCCCCCAAAATACGTACGGGCCAGAGGTGTCCGTAAACATCGGACACACATGACGAAATTTTCTGATCTCGACCTGAACCCCAAAGTCCTGAAAGCCGTCGAAGAAGCCGGTTACGAGACGCCGACGCCGATTCAGGCCGGCGCCATTCCGGCCGCGCTTCAGGGCCGCGATGTGTTGGGCATTGCCCAGACCGGCACCGGCAAGACCGCCAGCTTCACCCTGCCGATGATCCACATGCTGGCGCGCGGCCGCGCCCGCGCCAGGATGCCGCGCAGCCTGGTGCTCTGCCCGACCCGCGAACTGGCCGCGCAGGTGGCCGAGAACTTCGACACCTATGCCAAGCACGTCAAGCTGACCAAGGCGCTGCTGATCGGCGGCGTCTCGTTCAAGGAGCAGGACCTCCTGATCGACAAGGGCGTCGACGTGCTGATCGCCACCCCCGGCCGGCTGCTCGACCATTTCGAGCGCGGCAAGCTGCTGCTGACCGGCGTGCAGGTCATGGTGGTGGACGAGGCCGACCGGATGCTCGACATGGGGTTCATTCCCGACATCGAGCGCATCTTCTCGCTCACCCCCTTCACCCGCCAGACGCTGTTCTTCTCGGCCACCATGGCGCCCGAGATCGAGCGGATCACCAACACCTTCCTGTCGGCGCCCGAGCGCATCGAAGTGGCCCGCCAGGCCACCGCCTCGGAAACCATCGAACAGGGTGTGGTGATGTTCAAGGCCTCGCGCCGCGATCGCGAAGGCAGCGAGAAACGCAAGGTGCTGCGCGCGCTGATCGAGGGTGAGGGCGAGAAATGCACCAACGCCATCGTCTTCTGCAACCGCAAGACCGATGTGGACATCACCGCGAAATCGCTGAAGAAATACGGCATGGACGCGGCGCCGATCCACGGTGACCTCGACCAGTCGCAGCGCACCCGCACGCTCGAGGCCTTCCGCAATGGCGAGCTCAAGGTGTTGGTGGCCTCCGATGTCGCCGCCCGCGGCCTCGATGTGCCCTCGGTGAGCCATGTGTTCAACTTCGACGTACCCAGCCATGCCGAGGATTACGTCCACCGCATCGGCCGCACCGGCCGCGCCGGGCGCGATGGCAAGGCGCTGATGATCTGCGTGCCGAAGGACGAAAAGAACTTCGACGCCATCGAAAAGCTGATCCAGAAAGAGATCCCCCGCGTCGAAAACCCGGTCAAGACCGAGGACAAGCCGCGCCGCGGCAAATCCGAAAAAGCCGAAGAGACCCCCGAGGCCGAAACCGCCGCCAAGCCCGACCGCCGCAGCCGGGGCGAACGCCCCGAGCGCAAGGAGGCCGCACCCGAGCGCCAGGAGCGCAACGACCGCACCGACACCAAGCCGCAGGACAAGCCGTCCCGCGGCCGGGGCGGCCGCCGCACCGGCGGGGGCGACAACAAGGTGGTCGGCATGGGCGATCACATGCCCCAGTTCATCGCGCTGAGCTTCGACGAACGCCGCGCCGGCTGACAAAAAAGGCGGGGCCGCAACCGACCCCGCCGCATCTGTTCGCCCTGATGTGCCGCCTCAGGCCAGCTTGGCGTCCAGGGTGATCTCGGCATTCAGAAGCTTCGAGATCGGGCAGCCTTCCTTGGCGGCATTGGCGGCCTTCATGAAATCCTCTTCGCTTGCGCCGGGCACCTTGGCCTCGAGCACCAGATGCGATTTGGTCACCGCGAAGCCGCCGTCCTTCTGCTCCAGCGAGACCGTGGCCGAGGTGGCGATGTCATCGGCGGTTAACCCGGCCTCGCCGAGAATCATCGACAGCGCCATCGAAAAACAGCTCGCATGCGCCGCGGCGATCAGTTCTTCCGGGTTGCTGCCCGCCTCGCCTTCGAACCGCTTGTTGAAACCGTAGTTGACCTTGTCCAGCACGCCCGACTCGGTCGAAACCGTGCCGCTGCCGTCCTTCAGGCCACCCTTCCAATTGGCGGAACCGGATTTCTTGATCATGGGTACACTCCGTTGTCTGATTGCACGGCCCTGCGGCCGCTCCCTCCAGACAATAGGGCGTTGCGCCGCGCTTGCACCCTGGAACCGCGATTAATTTCCCTCCGGCGCAAGTCCTGCGCCGCTCCGCCGCTTCTTCTGGCCGGAAATATCCCGGGGGTCCGGGGGCAGAGCCCCCGGCGCTCTCGGCACGCGCAAGCGTGGCGACCTCAACTCAGCCGGCTGACAATCACCGTGACTTCCGGTTTCTTGCCGATCTCGTTCATCGTCGAATTGCGCGCGATCCGCCGCATGTCCTCGTCAAGCTTGTCGTCGTCGGTCAAGGTCCGGTCGCCGGCGCGTCCGAGGTATTGCGCCAGATCCTCTTCCAGCACATCGACCAGCGGCGCCTGGCTGCGGCCGATCTCCGGCAGCCCCATGACCTCGCACCAGGGGTTGCCCAGGGGCTCGTCGTCCTCGTCGAGGATCACCGTCACGATCACATGGCCGTTCAGCGCCATGCGAATCCGGTCGCGGATGATGCCGTCCAGCGCGCCGATCTGGATCGCACCGTCCAGATAGACCCGGCCGGTCTCGACAAAACCCGCCACCTCGGGGCGGTCGCCCGTGAGGTCGAGCATGGTGCCATTGATTGCCAGCGCCGCCGCCCGGCCCTTGCGCTGGGTCAGCTTCACATGCTCGCGCAGGTGCCGATGCTCGCCATGCATCGGGATCACCATCTGCGGCTGCACGATGTCCTGCATCCGCTCCAGATCGGGCCGGTTGGCGTGGCCCGACACGTGGTAGAGCCCGGAGGAATCGTCCACCACATCCACCCCCTTTTCCGAGAGCTGGTTCATGATGCGGATCACGCCCTTCTCGTTGCCCGGAATGGTCTTGGAGGAAAACAGAAAGAGATCGCCCTCCTTCAGCTCCAGCCCGTTGTACTTGCCCCGCGCCAGCTGCGCCGAGGCCGCGCGGCGTTCGCCCTGCGAGCCGGTCACCAGCAGCATCAGGTTCTCGCGCGGAATGCTGCCCGCATCCTCGGGCGAGACCACCTTGGGGAAATCCGTGAGCACCCCAGTCTCGATCGCCGCCTCGATCATCCGCCGCATCGCCCGGCCCAGCAGCACGATCGACCGCCCGGCCCGCTGCCCGGCCTCCGCCAGAGTCTTCACCCGCGCCACGTTCGAGGCGAAGGTCGTGGCACAGACCAGCCCGGAAGCACCGGCCACCAGGGTTTCGATCTCCGGGCCCACGGTCACCTCGGACCGGCCGGCATGCTGCGAAAAGACATTGGTCGAATCGCAGACCAGCGCCTTGATGCCCGGGGTCGCCACCTCCGCCCAGAGCGCCGGGTCGAAGGCCTCGCCCACCACCGGCGTCTCGTCGAGCTTGAAGTCACCGGTGTGCACCAGCCGGCCCGCCGGCGTGTCGATCACCAGCGCCGAACTTTCCGGGATCGAATGCGAGATCGGCAGGAACCCCACGGAAAAGGGCCCGGCCTCGACCGTCTCGGGCCAGGCCGAGACGGTCTTGACCGTGGTCTCGGGCAGGCCCTTCTCGTCCATCTTGCGCCGGGCGATATTGGCGGTGAAGGCCCGGGCATAAACCGGCGCGCCGAGCCGCTCCCAGAACTGGTGCACCGCGCCCACATGGTCTTCATGCGCATGGGTGATGAAGATCGCATCGAGCCGGTCGCGCCGCTCGATCAGCCAGGTCATGTCGGGAAAGATCAGGTCGACCCCCGGTGTGCCGTCCATGTCAGGGAAGGTCACCCCCAGATCGACCAGGATCAGGCGTTCGTTGTCCTCCGGCCCGTAACCGTAGACATAGGCATTCATGCCGATTTCGCCTGCCCCGCCAAGCGGCAGGTAGATGATGCGTTCACTGCTCATGGGCAATCCCGTTTTCCTTGTTGTAGGCATGGATCACCGTCAGCCCATGCATCGTCAGATCGTCTTCGATGGTGTCAAATAACATGTCACCCTGTGCGAACAAGGGCGCAAGCCCGCCTGTGCCGATGATCCGCATCGGACGGGCATATTCCTTGCGGATCCGCTCGGTAATGCCGGTGACAAGGCCGACATATCCCCAGAACACGCCGGACTGGATACATTGCACCGTATTGGTGCCGATCACCTTGTCCGGGCGCGAGATGTCCACATGCGGCAGCGCGGCGGCGCCCATGTGCAGCGCCTCGAGGCTGAGGTTGACGCCGGGGGCGATCACCCCGCCGACATAGGCCCCGTCTTCGGCCACCACGTCAAAGGTGGTGGCGGTGCCGAAATCCACCACGATCAGATCTCCGCCATGGCGGTCGAAGGCGCCGGCGGAATTGACCAGCCGGTCCGGCCCCACCGCGGTGCCGGCATCGACCCGCGCCTGGATCGGCAACAGGCACTCGGGCCGCCCCACCACCATCGGTCGGCACCCGAAGAACCGGTCGGAAAAGACCCGCAGATTGAACACCACCCGCGGCACGGTCGACGAGATGATCACATCGGTGATGTCGGTGTCGATGCCGTAATGTTTGATCAGCGTCGAATACCAGGTGAAATAGGCATCCGCCGTGCGCGCGTGATGGGTCGAGGTGCGCAGGGTGCAGAGGAATTCGCGGCCATCCCAGATCGAAAACACGGTATTGGTATTGCCGCAGTCAATGCAGAGCAGCATTGCGCGCCTCCCTTTCAGAAAAACACATCCGCCGCCGGAATGGCGACGCGGGATTTCGCGGTCTGCAACACCAGGTTGCCGGTCGCATCCACATCCACGAAGGTGCCGGTGGTCTCGGTCTTGCCGGTGCGCGCGGTGATCACCTCGCCCAGCCGCGCCGCCCGCGCCAGCCAGGCCTCGCGGACCGGGGCAAAGCCGTAGGTGGCGAAACCGGCGTCGTGGCGGGCAAAGGCCACGGCCAGCGGCGTCAGGAATTCCTCCGCCGTCACCGCCACCCCGGTTTCCGACAGCAGCGACACCGGCCGCAGCGCCCGCGCCTCCACCGCCGCCACCGGCGGCGCCTGGGTCAGGTTGACGCCGATGCCGATGGCCAGCAGGCCCGGCCGCGGGCTCTCCAGCAGAATGCCGGCCACCTTGCCACCGTTCAGCAGCACGTCATTGGGCCATTTCAGCGCAAAGCTCCCGGCCCGCCCGGTGACCGCGACAAAGGCGTCGTAAAGCGCCAGAGAGGCCACGAAAGAGCGCAGCGCCGCCGTCTGCGGCGCGCCCTGCGGCCGCATCACCAGGGTGGCCGAGAAATTGCCGTCGGGATCGGCCCAGGGCCGGCCGCGCCGGCCACGCCCGGCGGTTTGCCGCAGGCCGAGGATCCACTCGGGGCCGCTCAGCCCCTCGGCGACCCGCGCGGCTTCGGCATTGGTGCTGTCGACCTCGGGCAGAACCCGGCGCCCATACCCCTCAGGCCAGTGCATCACGTGGTCCTTCTTCTCTTGTCAAATACGCCCGTGCCGGAACGGCACCGGGCCGCGCGGGGCTCGATGCCCTGCGCGGCCCGGCCGGTCCGGTCAGTTGACAAGCGTTGCCGCCGCAGCCTCTGCCACGGTCTCGATGCCGAAGAAATTGACCACGCCGATCAGCATCACCGCCGCCGAGGCCATCAGGAACCCGTAGAGGATCGGTGATCCGCCCCTGTCGAGCGCCTCGTCGGTCTCCTGGCCGAAATACATGTAGAAAACGATCCGCAGGTAATAGAATGCGCCGATCACCGAGGCGATGACACCGGCCACCGCCAGCCAGACCAGATCGCCCTCGACCGCCGCGCGCAGCACATAGAGCTTGCCGAAGAACCCCAGGAACGGCGGCACACCGGCCAACGAGAACAGCAGGAAGAGCATCGCCAGCGCCTTGCCCGGTTCGCGGCGGGAATAGAGATGCAGGCTGTCGATCGACACCACCGGCGCGCCGTCCTTCGACATCGACATGATAAAGGCGAAGGTGCCGACGTTCATCGTCACGTAGATCGCCATATAGAGCAGCATCGCCTGCACGCCGAACACCGTGCCCGAGGCCAGCCCCATCAGCGCATACCCCATATGGGCAATCGAGGAATAGGCCATCAGGCGCTTGATGTTGGTCTGGCCGATCGCCGCAACCGCGCCGAGAAACATCGACAGCACCGACAGGAGCGCGATGATCTGTTGCCAGTCACCAGTGACCCCGCCGAAGGCATCGTGCAGCACCCGGGCAAAGAGCGCCATGGCCGCCACCTTGGGCGCGGTGGCAAAGAAGGCGGTGACCGGCGTCGGCGAGCCCTCGTAGACATCCGGCGTCCACATGTGGAACGGCACCGCCGAGACCTTAAACGCCAGCCCCGAGATCAGGAAGACGAGACCGAAGAGCAGACCGAGCGAGGTCTCGCCCGAGGCCGCTAGGATCACGCCGGCGAACTGCGTGGTGCCGGCAAAGCCGTAAACCAGCGAGGCGCCATAGAGCAGCAGGCCCGAGGAGAGCGCGCCGAGAACGAAGTACTTGAGGCCCGCCTCGGTGGATTTCACGCTGTCGCGACGCAGGGCCGCCACCACGTAAAGCGCCAGCGATTGCAGCTCGAGCCCCATGTAGAGCGCCATCAGGTCGCCGGCCGAGACCATCATCATCATGCCGACGGTGGCCAGGGCGATCAGCAGCGGATATTCGAATTTCAGAAGGCCCCGCGCCGCGAGATAGCCCTGGCTCATCGCCAGTACCGCCGCCGCCGAAAGCAGGATCATCACCTTGGCAAACCGGGCAAAGCCGTCGTCGATGAACATGCCGCCAAAGGCCGTCACCGTGGTGCCGCCGCTGGTGGCGATATAGAAGGCCAGCGCCGCGAACACCCCGGCGGTGATCCATGTCAGCAGCCCGGCCAGCTCGTCCTTGGCGGTATAGACGGCCGCCAGAAGCGCCAGCATGGCATAGACCGACAGCACGATCTCGGGAAGGATGACGTTCAGATCAGCCTGAATCATGTTCCGGCTCCTTAATGCCCGGCAACCTGGACCGCATCACCCGATGCGGCCAGCGCCGTCTGATAGTTGGATACAAGCGCCTCGACCGAGGGCCCGATGATATCGGTGACCAGCGCCGGATAGACGCCCAGCAGGATCGTCATCACGACAAGCGGCGCAAAGATCGCGCGTTCGCGGCGGGTCATGTCGGTGATCGTGCGCAGGCTCTCCTTGATCAGATCGCCGAACACCACCCGGCGATACAGCCAGAGCGCATAGCCCGCCGAGAGGATCACCCCCGAGGTGGCCACCGCCGCGACCCAGGTGTTGGCCTGGAAAATGCCCACCAGCGTCAGGAATTCACCGACAAACCCGCTGGTGCCCGGCAGGCCGACATTGGCCATGGTGAAGAGCATGAAGATCAGCGCATAGGCCGGCATCCGGTTCACCAGCCCGCCATAGGCGTCGATCTCGCGGGTGTGCATCCGGTCATAGATCACCCCCACGCAAAGGAAGAGCGCGCCGGAGATGAAACCGTGCGAGATCATCTGGAAGATCGCGCCGTCGATGCCCTGCTGGTTGGCGGCAAAGATACCCGCCGTGACATAGCCCATGTGCGCCACCGAGGAATAGGCGATGAGCTTCTTCATGTCCTCCTGCACCAGCGCCACCAGCGAGGTGTAGACAATGGCGATGGCCGAGAGCCAGAGCACCAGCGGCGCCATCACCTCCGAGCCGACCGGGAACATCGGCAGCGAGAAGCGCAGGAAGCCGTAGCCCCCCATCTTCAGCAGGATCGCCGCCAGCACGACAGAGCCCGCGGTCGGCGCTTGCACGTGGGCGTCGGGCAGCCAGGTGTGCACCGGCCACATCGGCATCTTGACCGCGAAACTGGCAAAGAAGGCCAGGAACATCAGCGTCTGCGCCCCGCCGACGATCTGGACGCCCAGAAGCGAGAAGCTCTCGGAGCCGAACTCGTGGTTCATCAGCGTCGGGATGTCGGTGGTGCCGGCCTGGGTATACATCACCACCAGCGCCACCAGCATCAGCACCGAGCCGATGAAGGTGTAGAGGAAGAACTTGAAGCTGGCATAGATCCGGTTCTTGCCGCCCCAGATGCCGATGATCAGGAACATCGGGATCAGACCGGCCTCGAAGAACAGGTAGAACAGCACGATGTCGAGCGCCATGAAGACGCCGAGCATCAGCGTTTCGAGCACCAGGAAGGCGATCATGTATTCCTTGACCCGCACCTTGATGTCCCAGCTCGCGGCGATGCAGAGCGGCATGATGAAGGTGGTCAGCAGGACAAAGAGTACCGAGATGCCATCAACGCCCATCTTGTACTTGAGCCCGAGCAGCCAGTCGGCCTCTTCGACAAACTGGAAGCCGGTGTCATTGGGATCGAACTGCGCCAGGATGAACAGAGAGATCAGAAAGGTCGCCCCGGTGGCGATCAGCGCCAGCCATTTGGCGTTGCGGTTCGCCGCCTCGTCCTCGCCGCGCAGGAAGACGCCGAGGATCAGCGCCCCGAGGGCGGGAATGAAGGTGACAATGGAAAGCAGGTTGTCCATCAGTGCGCTCCTCCGCCGATGGTCATCCAGGTGATCAGAAGCGCGAGGCCGATCACCATGGCAAAGGCATAGCTGAAGATGTAGCCGGACTGGAAGCGCCCGGCGAGACGGGTGAAGAACGGGATCACGCCCATCGAGACGCCGTTGATCGTGCCGTCGATCGTGCCTTCGTCGCCGCGCTTCCACAGGAAGCGGCCGATCGCCTTGGCCGGTTGCACGAAGAGGAAGTCATAAGCCTCGTCAAAGTACCACTTGTTGAGCAGGAAGAGGTAGAGCGGGCGCTGCTGCTCGGCCAGCCGCTTCGGCAGGCCCGGGTTGACGATGTAGAACCAGAAGGCGGTGCCGAAACCGATCAGCATGGCAATGAACGGCGACAGCTTGACCCAGGTGGGCACATAATGCGCCTCGTGCAGCACGGTGTTCTCGGGCGCCATGTAGATCGCCGCCTCGCCCGGCGCGCTTTCCATCACGTAGTGCAGTTCCGATGCCTTGGGGCTGCGCTCCTTGACCGCTTCGACCAGTTCGGCCGAGGGTTCGCCATAGGTGCCGCCAAAGTATTTCACCACCTCGTTGGGCTTGCCGAAGAACGAGCTGTACCAGATCATCCCGGCAAATACCGAGCCGACCGCCAGAACGCCCAGCGGCACCAGCATGGTCATGGGGCTTTCATGCGCGTGCTCATGCGTGTGCTTGTCGCCGCGCTGCTTGCCGTAGAAGGTCATGAACATCAGCCGCCAGGAATAGAAGCTGGTGAACAGCGCCGCCACCACCAGCGCCCAAAAAGCAAAGCCGCCGGCGGTCCCGACATAGGCGCTTTCGATGACCGCATCCTTCGACGCGAAACCGGCAAAGCCGATCCAGCCGGTCAGCGGGATGCCGACGCCGGTGATTGCCAGCGTACCGATCATCATCGCCCAGAAGGTATAGGGGATCTTCTTGCGCAGGTTGCCATAGTTCCGCATGTCCTGCTCGTGGTGCATCGCGTGGATCACCGAGCCGGCGCCGAGGAACAACATCGCCTTGAAGAATGCATGGGTCAGCAGGTGGAACATCGCCACCGAGTAGACGCCGACGCCCGCCGCCACGAACATGTAGCCCAGCTGCGACATGGTCGAATAGGCGATCACCCGTTTGATGTCGTTCTGAACTAGGCCGATGGTCGCCGCGACAAAGGCGGTGGCCGCGCCGAGGAAGGTGATGAAGGCGGTGGCTTCGGGCGCAAATTCCATCAGCGGTGACATGCGGCTGACAAGGAAGACACCCGCCGTCACCATCGTCGCGGCGTGGATCAGCGCCGAGACCGGCGTCGGGCCTTCCATCGCATCGGGCAGCCAGGTGTGCAGGAAGAGCTGGGCCGATTTGCCCATCGCGCCGATGAACAGCAGGATGGCGATCAGGTTGGCGGCATTCCACTCTGTCCAGAGGAA
Source organism: Marinovum algicola (assembly GCF_900109145.1). Taxonomy (GTDB): domain Bacteria; phylum Pseudomonadota; class Alphaproteobacteria; order Rhodobacterales; family Rhodobacteraceae; genus Marinovum; species Marinovum algicola. Next base: position 85,974 of record NZ_FNYY01000010.1, on the reverse strand, counting down.
GGTGAGCTGCGTCGTCGCCAGCTCGGGCGCGGCGGCAAAGATATCGTCGAAGCGGATCGAGTCGGTCAGGAAGAATAGACCGAAGATGCCGAGCGCAAAGCCGAAGTCGCCGACCCGGTTGACCACGAAGGCCTTGATCGCGGCGGCATTGGCCGAGGGCTTGCGATAGTAGAAGCCGATCAGCAGGTAAGAGGCGACGCCGACGCCTTCCCAGCCAAAGAACATCTGCACCAGGTTGTCGGCGGTCACCAGCATCAGCATCGCGAAGGTGAAGAACGACAGATAGGCAAAAAAGCGCGGCTTATAGGTCTCGCCCTTTTTCCACTGCGGGTCGTGGGCCATGTAGCCGAAGCTGTAGAGATGCACGAGCGCCGAGACCGTCGTCACCACGACCAGCATGACCGAAGTCAGCCGGTCGAGCCGGATCGACCAGTCGGTCGAGAGCGAGCCGCTCTCGATCCAGCGCATGATCTGGATGTGCTGGGTTTCCGGCCCGTGGGTCAGGAAAACGATCCAGGAAAAGGCGCAGGCGACAAACAGCAGCCCGGTGGTGATCCACATGGCGCCGCGTTCGCCGATCAGCTTCCAGCCGAAGCCGCCGATGATCGCGCCGACGAGCGGGGCAAAGAGGATGATGCTTTCCATGGGCCTACCCCTTCATCACGTTGATGTCTTCCACGGCGATGGTGCCGCGGTTGCGGAAGAAGCAGACGAGGATGGCAAGCCCGATGGCCGCCTCCGCCGCCGCCACGGTCAGGACAAAGAGGGTGAAGACCTGCCCCACCAGATCGCCGAGATGGGCGGAAAAGGCGACGAGGTTGATATTGACCGCGAGAAGCATCAGCTCGATCGACATCAGCAGGATGATCACGTTCTTGCGGTTCAGGAAAAGGCCGAAGATGCCGATGACAAACAGCACCGCGGCCACCGTCAGATAATGTTCAAGTCCGATCATGTCGTCCCTCTGGGCCTCTGGCCCGTTTCGTCTTGTCCGTCCCGGGGCGCGCCCGGGTTTGTCTTGTCGCGTCCCGGGCTGTCGCCGGTCCCCGTCCCGGACCTGCTCCGGGACCTCATCGTCTGCCCTGGCCCGGAGGCCCCGGATCGCGTCCGGGGCCGGGTCAGGGTCTCACAGCCCCTGCCCCGGCTTCACGTCTTTCAGTTCCATCGCCTTGGCCGGATCGCGGTACATCTGCGCCAGCACGTTCTGACGCTTGACGTCCTGGCGATGCCGCAGGGTCAGAACGATGGCGCCGATCATCGCTACCAGCAGGATCAGGCCGGCCAGCTGGAACAGCAGGAAGTAATCGTCATAGAGGATCACCCCCAGCGCATGGGTATTGTGCACATCGACCGGCGTGACCTGGGCGCGCAGCCCCTCGGCCACCTCTGCGGTCTGCCAGGCGCCGACCGCCATGCCGAACTGCATCACCAGGATCACCCCGATCAAGAGCGCCAGCGGCATGTATTGCGCCATCTCGGCCTTGAGCTCGGCGAAATCCACGTCGAGCATCATCACCACGAAGAGGAACAGCACCGCCACCGCGCCGACGTAGACGATGATCAGCAGCATTGCCACGAACTCCGCCCCCAGGAGCACAAACAGCCCGGCGGAGGACAGGAAGGCGAGGATCAGCCAGAGCACCGAATGCACCGGGTTGCGGGCGATCACGGTGAACAGCCCCCCGGCCAGGGTGCTGAGGGCAAAGAGGTAAAAGGCGAAGACGGTCATTGTTCGTCATCCTCTTGGTCGTCCATGACGTCGCGGGCCAGCTCCATGGCCCGGTTCATCGCGGGAAGGCCGGCGAACATCGACATCTGGGCGATGGTCTCGGCGATTTCATCCTTGGTGGCGCCGGCCTCCATGGCATGGCGCACGGTCATGCGAAACGGCGTTTCCGCCTGCGCGCCCTGCATGGTCAGCCCGGCAATGGTCAGCAGCAGCCGCGTCTTGGCGTCCAGCCCCTCTTTCGAGATGCCGCGGCCGAAGGCCATCTCCATCATCTCCTTGGGCATGGTCGGCCAGAGCGCCTCGTACCCCTTGGGCGAGAACGTCTCGAGCGCCGGGTTGAAGGCCTTGGCCATCTCCTGCGCCTGCTCCATCATCAGCTCGAACGGGGTTTTTCCAGCACTCATCTGTAGGGCGCGTCCACGGCGAGATTGGCGGCGATCTCGGCTTCCCAGCGGTCGCCGTTTTCCAGCAGCTTGGCCTTGTCGTAGAACAGCTCTTCGCGGGTTTCGGTGGCAAACTCGAAGTTCGGTCCCTCGACGATGGCATCGACCGGGCAGGCCTCCTGGCAGAAGCCGCAATAGATGCATTTGGTCATGTCAATGTCATAGCGCGTGGTGCGGCGGCTGCCGTCCTCGCGCGGCTCGGCGTCGATGGTGATCGCCTGCGCCGGGCAGATCGCCTCGCAAAGCTTGCAGGCGATGCAACGTTCCTCACCATTGGGATAGCGCCGCAACACGTGCTCGCCGCGAAAGCGCGGCGACAGCGGGCCCTTCTCGTGCGGATAGTTCAGCGTCGCCTTGGGGGCAAAGAAGTACTTCAGCCCGAGCTTGAAACCCTGGATGAAATCGGTGAGCAGGAAGTACTTGGCCGCCCGGCCATAGTCGATATCAGCCATCAGTCGTCCCCTTCGCCGGCATCTTTTTCCGGCAGTTTGCCGATGTTGGGCCAGTTGCGCCTGGTGTCGCCCGCCGGCGCCTCGGAGGCGGCCTCGGCTGCCGACCCCTGCTTGGCCGCCCAGCGAAAGATCGCGGCGGCGATCTCGTTCTGCTGCGGCAGCGGGTTGCCGTCGTCGTCGTAGTCGGGCAGCCCGCAGTCCTGCACCACGAAATCCGCCAGCGACACCATGTCGATGTATTTCGCGTCAAGAATTGCGTTTTTCAGATCGGTCATCTCAGCCTCCCACGGCCCAGCGGGCATAAGCGCCCCAGAACCAGTCGAATTTGGCGGCAAAGGCCACGAAGACCACCCAGACCAGGCTGAACGGAAGGAAGACCTTCCAGCCCAGCCGCATCAGCTGGTCGTAGCGATACCGCGGGGTGATCGCCTTCACCATCGCGAAGATGAAGAAGAAGAACGCCATCTTCAGCACCATCCAGATCACCCCGTCAGGCAGGCCCGGGATCGGCGACAGCCAGCCGCCGAAGAACAGCAGCGCGGTCAGCGCGCACATCAGGAAGATGGCGATATATTCGCCGGCCATGAACAGCAGGAAGGGCGTCGCGGAATATTCCACCTGGTAGCCCGCCACCAGTTCCGATTCCGCTTCCGGCAGGTCGAAGGGCGGGCGGTTGGTCTCGGCCAGACAGGAGATGAAGAACAGGAACACCATCGGGAAATGCGGCAGCCAGTACCACGAGAAGAACCCGAAGCGGCCGTCCTGCGATTGCACGATGTCGCCAAAGTTCATCGAGCCGGTCGAGATGATCACGCCGATGATGATCAGGCCGATCGAAACCTCGTAGGAGATCATCTGCGCCGCCGAACGCAGCGAGCCGAGGAACGGGTATTTCGAGTTCGACGCCCAGCCGCCCATGATGACGCCGTACACCTCGAGCGAGGACATGGCGAAGACATAGAGAATGGCCACGTTGATGTCTGACAGGACCCAGCCATCGGCAAAGGGGATCACCGCCCAGGCGATCACCGCCAGCACGAAACTGAGCATCGGCGCCAGGAAGAACACCGGCTTGTCGGCGCCGGCCGGCACCACCACTTCCTTGACCACGTATTTCAGCGCGTCGGCCACCGATTGCAGCAGGCCGAAGGCCCCCACCACGTTGGGGCCGCGGCGCATCTGGACGGCGGCCCAGATCTTGCGGTCGCCATAGACGAGGAACAGCAGCGAGACCATCACGAAGCCCAGCACCGCCAGGCATTGCGCAAGGATCGTGATGCCGATCCCGAGCGGGGTAGTAAAGAATTCAGCCATGGTCCCTCACACAGTCGGAATGCGTCTTTCGCGGCAGTTGGCCACCGCCACTTCGGCATCTATCGTCTTCAATCCGTCGGGCAGCGCTGGCGAGATGGTGTAAACCGCATCCCCCCGCCAAAGGCCAGCCTCAACTTCGCTTGTCGTCCGCACGTGGCGGGCAAATCCGTAGCCCCGGATCAGCGCATATTGCGCCGCGGCGCATTCGGCGTAATCGGCCAGGTCCTGCACATCACGCGCACCGGTCATCTTCACGTGAAAATTGACCAGATCGCCCTCGAGTAGGCGGGTCTCGATGCCCCGGTATTCGGGCTCGAACGGGATATCCTGCGCGGTCTCAGACACCTCGCACCCCGCAAGCGCCATCGCGGGCAGCAACGCCGCCCGGAGCCATATCGAGATATGCCGGATCATTCAGCCGCAATTCGCTTCTCCGTCCGGGCCTTCTGGGCGGCGCTGAGCTCGGCCATCAGGGCGCTGGCGCGGGCAATCGGGTTGGTCAGGTAGAAATCCGACACCGCGTTGCGGAAATCCGCCTTGCCCAGCTTGCCGGCCGCAAGCGGCTGCCAGTCGTTCTCGACCACGGTGTCGATCTTGGCCAGATGCGGCACCGCCTTGACCAGTGCCTGCCGCAGTTGCGCCAGACTGTCATAGGGCAGCTTGGCCTCCAACTCACCCGAGAGCGCCCGCAGGATCGCCCAGTTTTCCTTGGCCTCGCCCGGCGCAAAGCCGGCGCGCAGGGCCAGCTGCGGGCGGCCTTCGGTGTTGACGAAAAGCCCGTTTTCTTCCGTATAGGCCGCGCCCGGCAGGATCACGTCGGCGCGATGCGCACCCCGGTCGCCATGGCTGCCCTGATAGATCACGAAAGCGCCGTCGCCGATCTCGATCTCGTCGGCGCCGAGGTTGTAGACCACATCGGCCCCCTCCATCGCCGCCGCCAGACCGCCTTCGGTCACCGCGCCCACGTCCATCGCGCCAACCCGGGAGGCGGCCGAATGCAGCACGAGGAACTTGCTCTCGGTATGGTCGGCGAATGCCATCGCCTTGGCCAGCACCGCCGCGCCATCGGCCTCGCGGATCGCACCCTGGCCGAGGATCACCAGCGTCTCGCGGCTCAGCGCGTCGGAATTGTCGCCTGCGACCAGCTTGTCGAGTGCGGCCCGGTCGCTGCCGAGGTGGAAATACTCGTAGGTCAGATCGACCGCCTCGCCGACAACGCCGACCTTGGCGCCGCGGCTCCAGGCGCCGCGAATACGGGCGTTGAGCACCGGTGCCTCGAGCGCCGGGTTGCAGCCGATCAGCATGATCGCACCGGCGCTGTCGATATCGGCGATGCTCGCGGTGCCGACATAGCCGGACCGGTTGCCCGCCGGCAAATGCGCGCCGTCGGTGCGGCATTCGACGCTGCCGCCCTGCCCTTCGATCAGCTCTTTGAGCGCAAAGGCCGCCTCGACCGGGGCCAGATCCCCGACCAGACCGACCGGTTTCTCGGCGCCCTTGATCGCCTCTGCGGCCTTGTCCAGGGCTTCCGGCCAGCTCGCCGGGCGCAGCTTGCCATTTTCGCGCACGTATGGCCGGTCCAGCCGCTGACGGCGCAGCCCGTCCCAGACAAACCGGGTCTTGTCGGAAATCCATTCCTCGTTCACGCCGTCATTGTTGCGCGGCAGGATGCGCATCACTTCACGGCCCTTGGTATCGACCCGGATGTTCGACCCCAGCGCATCCATCACGTCGATGGTCTCGGTCTTGGTCAGCTCCCAGGGACGGGCGGTAAAGGCGTAGGGCTTCGACACCAGCGCGCCCACCGGGCAAAGATCGATGATATTGCCCTGAAGGTTCGAATCCAGCGTCTCGCCAAGATAAGCGGTGATCTCGGCATCCTCGCCACGGCCGGTCTGCCCCATCTGGGTGATGCCCGCCACTTCGGTGGTGAAACGCACGCAGCGGGTGCAGGAGATGCAGCGGGTCATGTGGGTCTCGACCAGCGGCCCGAGGTCGAGATCGTCCACCGCGCGTTTGGGTTCGCGGAAGCGCGAAAAATCGACGCCATAGGCCATCGCCTGGTCTTGCAGATCGCATTCGCCACCCTGATCGCAGATCGGGCAGTCCAGCGGGTGGTTGATGAGCAGGAACTCCATCACCCCCTCGCGCGCCTTCTTGACCATCGGAGAATTGGTCTTGACCACCGGCGGCTGGCCTTCGGGGCCGGGGCGCAGATCGCGCACCTGCATGGCGCAGGAAGCGGCGGGTTTCGGCGGGCCGCCCACCACCTCGACAAGGCACATGCGGCAGTTGCCGGCAATCGACAGGCGTTCGTGATAGCAGAAGCGCGGCACCTCGATGCCAGCGATCTCGCAGGCCTGGATCAGGGTCATCGCCCCGTCCACTTCCACTTCCTTGCCGTCGATGATGATCTTTTTCAGGTCGCTCATGGCTCTCACTTCACTCTCAGAAAGGCACCGATCTGGCTGCCCTTCTCAATCTCTTCGCGCCCCAGCGCGCAATAGGTCTCGGGCTGGCCGCCCACCACGCCGCCCGCCTTCATATAGGCCGCCGCCTCGCCCTCGAGGCGCTTGCGCTGGGCCGAGCTTTCGACAAATTCCTCGATCTGCCCGGCACTGTAGCCCATGTCGCGCGCCTGCGCCTCGAGCGAGCGGATAAAGGACCAGCCGGCAATCATCCGCGCCGCGATACTGGGGCAGGCAATGCGGATCTGATCGGCGATCATCACCGCGCGCAGCCCGTCATTGATCGGCTTGACGGTGGCCAGCGGCGGCAGCGCCAGCGCCGGTGTGGCCAGGGCCAGGGCGATCAGAAATCCAAGACGTTTCATTCCAGACACCGTCCTTTCAGCACGATCCTGTCATTCTCCATCGGCAGCTCTTCTGCCTCGGGCGAGATCTCCCATGCGATGTCCGAGACGCCGAAGTTCAGGATGCAATAGCGCGTCCCCTGATACTGCACCGCCTCGCGCGCGCCGACCATGCTGCGCGACGCCGGGCCGACGGTGGCGACGAAATCGCGCCTGTCCGCCTTGTTCGCCGCAGCGGCCTTGCCCCGGAACGACACGCCGTCGAAGGTCACGCTCTTGCTGGTGAAGGTTTCGACCACATTGCCGCAGGCGGCAAGGCCGAGGCCGGCAACAAGGGGGAGGATCAGGCGCTTCATTCCGTTCACTCCGCCGCCATCGCGCCCATGCGACCGGTTTTCTGGGCCTTGATCCTGTCTTCGATCTCTTCACGGAAGTTGCGGATCAGGCCCTGGATCGGCCAGGCCGCCGCATCGCCAAGCGCACAGATGGTATGGCCCTCGACCTGCTTGGTCACGTCGAAGAGCATGTCGATCTCCTCGACCTCGGCCTCGCCCTTCACCAGACGGTCCATCACCCGCATCATCCAGCCGGTGCCTTCGCGGCAGGGCGTGCACTGGCCGCAGCTTTCGTGCTTGTAGAACTTCGACAGCCGCCAGATCGCCTTGATGATGTCGGTCTGCTTGTCCATCACGATCACCGCCGCCGTACCCAGACCCGAGCCCAGCTCATTGCGCAGATAGTCGAAATCCATCACCGCATCGCGCATCTTCTCGCCGCGCACGCAGGGCACCGAAGAGCCACCGGGGATCACCGCCAGAAGATTGTCCCAGCCGCCCCGGATGCCGCCGCAGTGCTTGTCGATCAGCTCTTCGAAAGAGATCGACATCGCTTCTTCGACGACGCAGGGGTTTTCCACGTGGCCGGAGACGGCAAAGAGCTTGGTGCCGGCATTGTTGGCGCGGCCGAAGCCGGCAAACCAGTCCGGCCCGCGGCGCAGGATGGTCGGCACCACGGCGATCGACTCGACGTTGTTCACGGTGGTCGGGCAGCCGTAAAGCCCGGCGCCGGCCGGGAACGGCGGCTTCATCCGGGGCATGCCCTTCTTGCCTTCGAGGCTCTCGATCAGGGCGGTTTCCTCGCCGCAGATATAGGCGCCCGCGCCATGGGTCAGGTAGATGTCGAAATCCCAGCCCGAGCCGGCGGCATCGCGCCCCACCAGGCCTGCGTCATAGGCCTCGTCGATGGCGATTTGCAGCGCCTCGCGTTCGCGAATGTATTCGCCGCGGATGTAGATGTAGCAGGCATGCGCCTGCATCGCGAAACTGGCGATCAGGCAACCTTCGATCAGCGTATGCGGATCATGGCGCATGATCTCGCGGTCCTTGCAGGTGCCGGGCTCGGATTCATCGGCGTTGACCACGAGATACGCCGGCCGCCCGTCGCTTTCCTTGGGCATGAAGGACCATTTCAACCCGGTGGGAAAGCCCGCGCCGCCACGGCCGCGCAGCCCGCTGGCCTTCATCTGGTCGATGATCCAGTCGCGGCCCTTCGCGAGGATGCCGGCGGTGCCGTCCCAATGGCCGCGCTTCTTGGCGCCGTCCAGCGTCCGGTCCTGCATCCCGTAGATGTTGGTAAAGATCCGGTCCTGATCCTTGAGCATGTGCGATGCCACCTTTTAATTGCCCTGACGCTTGCGCCAGATCTGATAGATATTGACGAACGCCCAGATGAACGCCGCCAGAGCCAGAAGATCAATCAGCAGCGCATAGCGCCCCGCCAGACCGATCCTCGGCCCGATAAACTGGGCCGCGAGCCAGATCAGCATGGTGCCGGCAATCACCAGCGCCGTCACGCGCCCCTGCCGTGCAATCTGCTCTTCGCTCTCGCGTGCCATGGCCTCGTCCCTGTCCTTATTTCCCGCCGGGCTCATAGCGCCAGCTGCCCTTGCGTGCGCTCAGCTCGGCCTCGCCGGCCAGAACGGCCGACGGTTTGACCAAGGGCCGGGTCGCGACTTTGGGCGCCTCAGCCTCGGGCGTGGGAGCTGTCGCTTCCGCCGCGGCGTCTGGCTCGGTCTCGGGCTCCGGCTCGGGCCGCGGCGCCGGCTGCGGTGTCGGTGCGACGGCCGCAGCGGCCGGCGAGGCGGCCGTGCTGGTGCTGGCCGAAGCGGCGCTCTGGCTGACCGAGGCGCTTTCTGCGGTGTCGCCGCAGACCATCCTCGACAGCGTCAACCCAAGCCCGCCGTAGAACACCAAGCCGATCAGCAAGGCCGAGAAAAAGCCGAAACCCGCGGTGAGAAACAAGATCACGAACAACAGCGCGCCCGCCGCGGCGGCGCCCTTCCAGCAGGTGCTCCTGCATTTTCCGGTGTTGGTCTCTGTCATGGTCTTGTCTCCCGTTTCTACTGTGTCGATGTCCTAAAACACCTCACTCTTTATCACGGGAGGAGAATTCCGTCTCTCCACCTTCGGCCAGGACTTTGGCTTGAGACATCCAGTCGTCGCGCGTCACCCGGCCCTTGAAGCCTTCGAGGTTCTGGTCGACCCAGGCGACCTCGTCTTCGGTCCAGGCGGCGATCTGGTCGAAATGGTAGAAGCCGAGGCTGTGGCACAGCTCTTCCAGCTTGGGGCCAATGCCCTTGATCTTCTTGAGATCGTCAGCCTTGCCGCCGCGCGGCGCGTCAAGCGCCTGGGGGCGCTGGCCCACGTCGGCGGTTTCCGCCTTGGCGGTCTCGGTCTTGGCCTTTTTCTTGGTGGATTTGGCCTTGGGCTTCTTGGCTGCCTTGCCTTTCGACGCGGTGGCGGCGTCCTTGTCGCCATCGGCGGTCATGTTCTTGACGTCTTCGGTGGGATGGCCTGCCGCCTCGGCATCGGTCTCGGGCGAGCTCGACGAAATCGGATGGCCCTTGGTGGTGGCATGGGCCTCGCGGGTGTCGATGCCGGTTTCATCCGCCGGATCCCCCTTGGAAGGCCGTGGCTGATGGGTCATGGGCGCGGTCACGCTGGCCGGCTTGTCGCCATGGTTGGCGCCTTTCTGCCAGGGCGCACTCAGCGCAACCTCGCTGCCGTCGATCCGCTTGATCGTGTCGCCGAGGTCGGTCGCCAGCTGGGCCGAGGCGTTGTACTGGTGACGGTCATCGTTGCCTTCGGCGAGGCTGGTCAGACCGGCGGCCGGCTCGGACGTGTAGCGGCCGTTTTGCGGCCCCGGCACCGGCAGCTGGCCTGCGGCCATCTCGTCGATGATCTCGGCCAGACGCGCGGCAGTCAGGTCTTCGTAGTAATCCTTGCCGATCTGCGCCATCGGCGCATTGGCACAGGCGCCCAGGCATTCCACCTCTTCCCAGGAAAACCGGCCATCCTCGGACAGCTGATGCGCCGCCGGGGCGATCTTGTCACGACAGACGCCGATCAGGTCCTCGGCGCCGCAGATCATGCAGGAGGTGGTGCCGCACACCTGGATATGGGCAACGGAGCCAACCGGTTGCAGCTGAAACATGAAGTAGAACGAGGCCACTTCGAGCACCCGGATATAGGCCATGCCCAGCATGTCGGCGACATGTTCGATGGCCGGCCGGGTCAGCCAGCCCTCCTGCTCCTGCGCACGCCACAGCAGCGGGATCACCGCGCTGGCCTGACGGCCCTCGGGATATTTCGTGACCTGCGCTTCGGCCCAGGCCAGATTGGCCTCGGTGAAAGCAAAGCTTTCAGGTTGATCGGGATACAGACGTCGCAGCATCAGGCTTTTCCTTCCGCAACCAGGCGGCAACCGGTCAGGACCTGGTACTGACCACCCAGAAATTCGCTCAGCGCGGCAAAGACCGCTTGTGTGTCCTTGTTCTCGGGGCTCAGATCGCCCGGCGAGACATCCATCAGCCGCTTCGAGAGGCCGCGGATTTTCTGGGCCAGATAGGCCCGGTACTTGTCGAGACTTTCCAGAACGCCGGCCTTGGTCAGACCGGCATCCAGCGCATCGAGTTTCGGCACCACCTCGCGGTGGAACCGCGCCAGCCGCTCCGGTGTCGTCACCGCGATCTGCGGCGGCCAGACCTCCTGCGCCGCCATTTCCGGCACCGCGGCGCGCAGCTCGATGTCAAGCTGGGCGGCGGCGTCGAAATTCTCGAAGCAGATGTCGAGCTTGCGCTCGAGGAATCGGGTCTCGGAGGCCTCGACAAAGGACGTCCGGGCATACCACGCCTGCACGGCGACAAAAAGCGCTGCCACCAGCGTCGAGGCCGCCAGCACGATGGTCGAGGCATCGCGCGCAGGCCGGGAGGTGCCGGGCCCTCTCATGCGCCCTGCCCCGCAAGGCCATATGCGCCCCGCGTCAATCTCATGCCGCGCAGCTCCCCGAGGTCAGCCGAACGCCACCGTCTGCCAGCCGCACCGCCTCGTCACGGGCCAGCCGCTGTTCGGTGATCGCTATCGCCTGGGCGCGGGTCAGCCCGGCCTGAAATTCGACCACGCCGTAATCGGCCTCGCTGACCAACTGGCAGCCGAGCGTGCCCACCGCGGCGTCATAGGCCGCCAGGTCCTCGACGGTGGTCCCGTCTGGCGGCAGATCCATGCACCCGGAAAGGGCCGCAACCGGCGTGAGGAAAAGACCGTAACGCACTGGGGTCACCGGTCGATCTCCCCGAAGACCACGTCCATCGTGCCGATGATCGCCGCCACATCGGCCAGCTGGTGGCCACCCGCGACGTAATCCATCGCCTGCAAATGCAGGAACCCCGGCGCCCGCAGTTTGGCGCGATAGGGCTTGTTGGTGCCATCCGCCACGAGATAGACGCCAAATTCGCCCTTGGGCGCCTCGACCGCGGCATAGACTTCGCCGGCGGGCACGTGGAAGCCTTCGGTATAAAGCTTGAAGTGATGGATCAGCGCCTCCATCGAGGTCTTCATCTCGCGGCGCGATGGCGGCGTGATCTTGCCCCGGGCAAGGATTTCGCCCTGCCCCTCGGGCGCGCGCAATTTCTCGATCGCCTGATGGATGATCTTCAGCGACTGGCGCATTTCCTCCATGCGGACGAGATAGCGGTCATAGCAATCGCCGTTCTTGCCCACAGGGATCTGGAAGTCGAATTCGTTATAACATTCATAGGGTTGCGCCCGTCGCAAATCCCATGCCAGGCCCGAGCCGCGCACCATCACGCCGGAAAAGCCCCATTGCTGGATGTCCTCTTCGCTGACCACGCCGATATCGGCGTTGCGCTGCTTGAAGATGCGGTTTTCGGTCAGCAACCCGTCGATGTCGTCGATCACCTTGGGGAATTCATGCGCCCAGGTCTCGATATCGTCGATCAGGTCGGGCGGCAGATCCTGGTGCACGCCGCCGGGCCGGAAATAGGCCGCGTGCAGCCGCGCGCCACAGGCCCGCTCGTAGAACACCATCAGCTTTTCGCGTTCCTCGAAGCCCCAGAGCGGCGGGGTCAGCGCGCCCACGTCCATCGCTTGGGTGGTGACGTTCAGCAGGTGGTTCAGGATACGGCCGATCTCGGAATAGAGCACCCGGATCAGCGAGGCGCGGCGCGGCACCTGCACGCCGGTCAGCTTTTCGATGGCCAGACACCAGGCATGTTCCTGGTTCATCGGCGCGACGTAATCGAGCCGGTCGAAATACGGCAGGTTTTGCAGGTAGGTCCGGCTCTCCATCAGCTTTTCGGTGCCACGGTGCAGCAGGCCGATATGCGGGTCGCAGCGCTCGACGATCTCGCCGTCAAGCTCGAGCACCAGCCGGAGAACCCCGTGCGCCGCAGGGTGTTGCGGGCCGAAGTTGATGTTGAAGTTGCGAATTTTCTGCTCGCCCGACAGCGCGTCGGTGCTGCCGTCGTCGAACTTGGAGCCGTCCATCATCAGCGTTTCTCCAATTCCTGTAGCTTGGTGGCCATCAGCCACAGCAGGATCAAGGTTCCCAGCGGGATCACACAGGCCAGCGCCCAGAGCTTGTCATACCCGAAATGCGGCAACAGCTTCATCATCGGAATGATGGTGAGCACCGACATGATGATCCAGATCAGCGTGCCCATCACTTGGCCTCCGCGTCGGGTTTCTCATCGCCGGGCAGGATGTATTCCGCGCCCTCCCAGGGCGACATGAAATCGAACTGCCGATATTCCTGCACCAGGTTCACCGGCTCATAGACCACCCGTTTCTGCGCCTCGTCGTAACGCACCTCGGTATAGCCGGTGGTCGGGAAATCCTTGCGCAGCGGATAGCCGCGAAAGCCGTAATCGGTCAGGATGCGGCGCAGGTCGGGGTGCCCCGAGAACAGGATGCCGAACATGTCGAAGACTTCGCGCTCGAACCAGTTGGCCGAAGGGTGGATCGCGGTGATCGAGGGCACCATCGCCTCTTCCCGGATCGACACCCGCAGGCGGATGCGGTGGTTCTGATACATCGACAGGAAGTGATAGACCACGTCAAAGCGTTTCTGACGCTCGGGGTAATCCACCGCCGTGATGTCGACCAGCGACGAGAACTGGCAATTCGGGTCGCTGCGCAGGAATTCCACCAGCCCGGTGAGGTTCGTCGGCGCCACATTGACGTTGAGCTCGCCGTGATCGACCGAATAGCTCAACACGCAATCCGGCCGTTTCAGCTCGATATGCGCGCCAAGCTCGTTGAGTGCTGCGGTCATCGCCTGCCCCCTTACCTTGTGATCGTGCCGGTGCGGCGGATCTTGCGTTGCAGCTGCATCAGACCGTAGAGCAGCGCCTCGGCGGTCGGCGGGCAGCCCGGCACGTAAATGTCGACCGGCACGATCCGGTCACAGCCGCGCACCACGGAATAGCTGTAGTGGTAATAGCCGCCGCCATTGGCGCAGGAGCCCATCGAGATCACGTAGCGCGGCTCCGGCATCTGGTCATAGACCTTGCGCAGCGCCGGGGCCATCTTGTTGGTCAGCGTGCCGGCGACGATCATCACGTCGGACTGGCGCGGCGAGGCGCGCGGCGCGATGCCGAACCGCTCGGCGTCATAACGCGGCATTGAGGTGTGCATCATCTCGACCGCGCAGCAGGCCAGGCCAAAGGTCATCCAGTGCAGCGAGCCGGTGCGCGCCCAGTTGATGATGTCCTCGGTCGAAGTCAGCAGGAAGCCTTTGTCCTGCAATTCGGCATTCAGCGCCTCCGCGCCGGCCGGCAGCCCCGCCGTTTCGATCGGTGCCTGGGCGGAGGCGCCGGATTTCACCCGCTCATGCTGCGGGCCCATGCCCTGCACTTCGGTGACATCGGGTTCGGGCGTTTGGTTCACTGCCATTCCAGGGCCCCCTTCTTCCATTCATAGGCAAAGCCGATGGTGAGCACGGCCAGGAAGACCATCATCGACCAGAAACCGACCATCGAGATATCCCGGAAGCCGACGGCCCAGGGAAACAGGAAGGCGATCTCGAGATCGAAGATGATGAAGAGGATCGAAACGAGGTAGAACCGCACGTCGAACTTCATCCGCGCGTCGTCGAAGGCGTTGAACCCGCATTCATAGGCCGAGACCTTCTCGGGGTCCGGATTGCGGACGGCGAGGATCACGGCGGCCAGGATGAGGACAATGCCAAGTCCGACGGCGACGGCGAGAAAGACGAGAATGGGAAGATATTCCCTGAGCATCTCTTCCACGGGGCAGGCTCCTTTCAGCACGCGCATCGCACGTGCGCTCAATTGGCTCGCTGGGCTTGTCCCGGGTTTATCGCCGCCGCCCAAGGGGGTCAATCCACCCATCACATATTCGCGAGAATTGATGACCTCGGTAATCGCCCGGAAATTAGGGACTTCCGGGCGAAATTTCCGGCCCGTCGCGCCCGGGTGCGTCGCACTCTGTTGTGCGCTAACAGCGCCGGCCCCACGCGGCCCCCGCCCCGGGCCCGATCCGGGGCCCCACGGCCTGCCCGGCGCGACCGCGCCAGGCCGCCGGTGTCACGCCCAGCCGGGCTTGCGCTTGTCGAAGAAGGCGGCGATGCCCTCCTGTGCCTCGGCGCTTTCCCAGCGTTCGGCCAGCGCCCCGGCGGCAAAATCCATCTCGTCCTGGCTGACGCCGCCGCCCAGCGCGCGGATCAGCGCCTTGGCCTCGGCCACCGCGCCCGGCGCGCAGGCCAGATAGGGCGCCACTTCCGCCGCGACCGCCGCATCCAGATCGGCCGCCGGCACCGCCCGCGCCACCAACCCAAGCGCCATCGCCTCGGCGGCATCGAAAATCCGCGCCGACATGAAGACCCGCCGTGCCATCGCCGGCCCCATGCGTTTCAGCGCGAACGGCCCGATATTGGCCGGGATCAGCCCCAGCCGGGTCTCGGTAAAGCCGAATTTCGCCCCCTCCTCGGCAATCACCACGTCACAGACTGACATCAGCCCCATACCGCCGCCAAAGGCATTGCCCTGCACCCGCCCGATCAACGGTTTCGCCAGGGTATCAAGCGCCTGCAACATGGTCGAGAGCTTGGCACTCTCGCGCTTGCGCGTCGCCGCGTCCATCTCGAACTGCGCCCGCATCCAGGCCAGATCGCCACCGGCGCAAAAGCTCTTGCCCTCGGCCGCCAGCACCACCACCCGCACGCGGTCATCCGCGTCCAGCGCCTTGGCCGCCGCCACCAGATCGGCCAGCATCTGCGCCGACATGGCATTGTGTTTCTCGCTCCGCGCCAGCCAGAGCGTCGCCACGCCGCGGGCGTCGGTCTCTGTTCTTACAGTCTCATACATCATCCGTCTCCCGCGGCACGCGCATCGCGCGCGCCATCTCTGCCGCCGTGGCGATCACCCCCCGGTCGAGGCCGGTCTCATAACCCAGCGCTTCCAGCCGTGCGGCCACCGCCTCGGTCGCCACATTGCCCGCCGCGCCCGGCGCGTAGGGACAGCCCCCCAGACCGCCCACCGCCGCGTCGAAGACCCGCAGGCCCCGCTCCAGCGACACCTCGATATTGTCCAGCGCCCGCCCGCCGGTGTCATGGTAATGCCCCGCCAGCCGCGCCGCCGGCACCTGCGCGGTCACCGCCTCCAGCATCGCGGCGATGCCCTCCGGCGTGGCCCGCCCCACGGTATCGCCCAACGAGATCTCGTAGCAGCCCATGTCCAGCAGGGCCCGCGCCACCCGCGCAACCGCATCCGGCGCCACCGGCCCGTCGTAGGGGCATTCCACCACGCAGGAGACATAGCCCCTGACCGGCAGCCCCGCCGCCCGGGCCGCCTCGGCCACCGGGCGGAAGCGTGCCAGGCTCTCGGCGATGCTGGCGTTGATATTGGCCTTGGAAAACCCTTCGGAGGCCGAGCCGAAGATCGCCACCTCGTCGGCGCGCGCCGCAAGCGCCCCCTCCAGCCCGCGCAGGTTCGGGGTCAGCGCGGCATAAGACACCCCCTCGGCCCGGTCGATCCCGGCCAGCACCGCCCCGGAATCCGCCATCTGCGGCACCCATTTCGGCGAAACGAAACTGGCGCATTCAATGCGGCGAAACCCGGCGCCACTCAGGCAGTCGACCAGCGCGATCTTTTCCGCCGTCGGGATTCGGCGTTTTTCGTTCTGCAAGCCGTCGCGCGGGCCGACCTCGAAAATCTCGACCTTCGCGCTCATGTCCCGACCTCCTCCAGCGGATAGAAGTCGCGATCATAGAGATCCTGCTCACCGTCGCGCGCCTTGGCCCGCTGATAGCCGGGGCGCGCCTTCAGCCGATCCCAATAGGCCGAGAGCCGGGGAAATTCGTCGAACCGCACGTAATAACGCGCCAGTTCGAACCCGTAGGAAAACATGATATCGGCCGCCGAAAACCCCGAGGCCAGGCAATGGTCGTGCTGCCACCGGGCCTCCATCGCGCCCAGCGCCGCCCGCAGCCGTGCGGTCAGCAGCTTGATCACCACCGGCGAGGCATCCGCCGGATCCCGCAGGAACACCCGGTTGAGATTGAGGTTCTCCACCAGACAGCCGATGGTCTCGGAATAGGCGATGAACTCGAGATAGCGCGCCCGTTCGGCCGTGCCCGGAGCCGGATGAAGCCCGGGCTCGGGATGCTGTTCGCAGAGCCATTGCAGGATCGCCCCGCTCTCGAACAGCACCTCGTCGCCATATTCCAGCGCCGGCACCCGGCCGGCCGGCGACAACGCCTTGAACTCCGGCCGCCGCAGGGAACCGTCGCGGATCGAATAGGGCACCACCTCGAAATCGAGCCCCAGCTCCTCCATCAGCCAGAGCACCCGGAACGAGCGCGCCAGCGGCACATGGTGCAGACGGATCATGCCGCCGCCTCCCCGTCCTCGGCCAGCCGGATCAGCGCCGCCCCGGCCTCGACCTGGGCCCCGGCCGGCACCAGCACCTCGGCCACCACGCCATCGCGCGGCGCGGTCAGGGCATGTTCCATCTTCATCGCCTCGAGCACCGCCAGCCGGTCGCCGGCCTGCACCTCCTGCCCGGCCTGCACGTCGATCTTCTGCACCAGCCCCGGCATCGGCGCCTCGATCACCGAGGCATCGCTGGCCGCCCCCGCCGCCCGGTCGAGCGCCCGGATCACCCGGTAGGCCCTTCCGTAATCGGCAAAGACGGTCACCACATCGCCGGCCACCGCAAAGGGCCAGGCCGCGCGGCCATCCAACGTCCAGCCGCCGGGGCCGCGCCGGGCTTCGATCACCCGATCGCCGATCTCGACGTCGCAGGCGCCCGGCCCGCGCACCCGCAGCCGCAGCTCGTGCCGGCTCTCGCCCTCGTCGAGTACCAGTGTCCGCGCCAGCGGCTGCCAGAGGGTGAAACCTGTCGCCCAACCGTCGCCCTGCCAGAGCCCGGCCTCGACCAGCGCCGCCTGCGCCAGCGCCGCGGCATTCTCTTCCGTCACGGCGGTCAGCGCTGTGATCTCGCGGCCGATCAGCCCGGTGTCCACCTCGCCACGGCCAAAGCCCTCATGCGCCGCCAGCGCCCCGAGAAAGGCCAGGTTGGTCACCGATCCCGCCACCTCGGTGCGTCCCAGCGCCTGGCGCAGCCGTTTCAGGGCGATCTCCCGGGTCGGCCCATGGGTGATCAGCTTGGCGATCATCGGGTCGTACCACGGGCTGATCTCATCGCCGCCGCGCACCCCGGTATCGGCGCGCGCGCCCTCGGGGAACGACAGATGCGTCAGCGTCCCGGTGGCCGGCAGGAACCCCGCCGGCACATCCTCGGCATAAAGCCGCGCCTCGAAGGCATGGCCGGTGATCGTCAGCGCCTCCTGCCGCGCCGGCAGGCTTTCGCCGGCCGCCACCCGGAGCTGCCATTCCACCAGGTCGACGCCAGTGATCATCTCGGTGACCGGATGTTCGACCTGCAAACGGGTGTTCATCTCCATGAACCAGAACCCGTCCGGCCGCAGCCCCTGCGAGCCATCGACGATGAACTCCACCGTCCCCGCGCCCTTGTAGCCGATCGCCTCGGCCGCGCGCACCGCCGCCTGCCCCATGGCCGCGCGCATCTCCTCGGTCATGCCGGGCGCCGGTGCCTCCTCGATCACCTTCTGATGGCGCCGTTGCAGCGAGCAATCGCGCTCGAAGAGATGCACCGCCCGGTCGCGATCGCCAAAGACCTGGACCTCGATATGGCGCGGCTGGGTGACGAATTTCTCGATCAGCACCGCGTCATTGCCAAAGGCGGTGCGCGCCTCGGCCCGCGCGCTCTCCAGCGCCCGCTCGAACTCGGCCGGCCGTTCCACCAGCCGCATGCCCTTGCCGCCGCCTCCGGCGACCGCCTTGATCAGCACCGGATAGCCTATCTCTTCGGCCCGCGCCGCCAGCCCCTCCTGCGAGGCGCCGTGATAGCCCGGCACCACCGGCACACCGGCCTCCTGCATCAGGGCCTTGGCGGCATCCTTCAGCCCCATCGCCCGGATCGCCTTGGCCGACGGGCCGATAAAGGTCAGGCCGGCCGCCTCCACCGCCTCGACGAACTCGGGGTTCTCGCTGAGAAAGCCATAGCCCGGGTGGATCGCCTGCGCCCCCTCGGCCAGCGCCACCTCGATGATCCGGTCACCCTTGAGATAGCTCTCGGCCACCGCCGCCGGGCCGATGCAGCGCGCCACATCGGCCATTGCCACATGCGCCGCCCCGGCATCGGCCTCGGAATAGACCGCCACGCAGCGCACGCCCAAGCTCTGCGCCGTCTTCATCACCCGACAGGCGATCTCGCCCCGGTTGGCAATCAGGATCGTGTCAAACATCGGGCTTCCCTTCGCTGGTCCGCATCTTCTTCTCTTTGCAAATACGCCTCATGCCGCCTGCCCCGATCACATCCGGAAGACGCCGAAGCGCGTGTCCTCGATCGGCGCATTGAGCGCCGCCGACAGCGACAGGGCCAGCACCTCGTGCGACTTGCGCGGATCGATGATGCCGTCGTCCCAGAGCCGCGCGCTGGCATAAAGCGGGTGGCTCTGCTTCTCGAACATCTCGATCGTCGGCCGCTTGAACTCGGCCTCTTCCGCTTCGCTCCAGCTGCCGCCGCCGCGTTCGATGGCATCGCGTTTCACCGTCGCCAGCACGCCGGCCGCCTGCGCCCCGCCCATCACCGAGATGCGGCTGTTGGGCCAGGTCCAGAGAAAGCGTGGCTGATAGGCGCGGCCCGACATGCCGTAGTTACCGGCCCCGAAGGAGCCACCGACCAGCATGGTGATCTTCGGCACCGAGGTGGTGGCCACCGCAGTCACCATCTTGGCGCCATGGCGGGCAATGCCCTCGTTTTCGTATTTCCGCCCGACCATGAAGCCGGTAATGTTTTGCAGGAAGACCAGCGGCGTCTTGCGCTGCGAGCACAATTCCACGAAATGCGCGCCTTTCTGTGCCGCTTCGGAAAACAGCACCCCATTGTTGGCCACGATCCCCACCGGGCAGCCGTTCACCTCGGCAAAGCCGGTCACCAGCGTCTCGCCGAAGCGCGGCTTGAACTCGTCGAAATACGAGCCGTCCACCAGCCGCGCGATCACCTCGCGAATGTCATATGGTGTGCGCAGATCGCCCGGCACGACGTCAAAGAGCTCGTCCGGGTCGTACGCCGGCGCCGCCCCCGTAGGGTGGGTTTGCAACCCACCGCCCCCGTGGCCGCCCAGCGCGCCCACCGCCCGCCGCGCCAGCGCCAGCGCGTGGCTGTCGTCTTCGGCCAGGTAATCCGCCACGCCCGAAAGCCGCGTATGCACATCGCCACCGCCAAGATCCTCGGCGCTCACCACCTCGCCGGTCGCCGCCTTCACCAGCGGCGGCCCGGCGAGAAAGATCGTGCCCTGTTCCTTGACGATAATGGTCACGTCCGACATCGCCGGCACATAGGCGCCGCCCGCCGTGCAGGAGCCCATCACCACGGCGATCTGCGCGATCCCCTTGGCCGACATCCGCGCCTGATTGTAGAAGATCCGGCCAAAGTGGTCGCGGTCCGGAAACACCTCGTCCTGGTTCGGCAGGTTCGCCCCACCTGAATCCACCAGGTAGATGCAGGGCAGATGGTTCTCCTCGGCGATCTCCTGCGCGCGCAGGTGTTTCTTGACGGTCATCGGGTAATAGGTGCCGCCCTTCACCGTGGCGTCGTTGCAGACCACCATGACCTCGCGGCCCATCACCCGGCCGATGCCGGCAATGGCGCCGGCGGCAGGCGCCGCGCCGTCGTACATGCCATGCGCCGCGGTGGCGCCGATCTCGAGGAAGGGCGAACCGGGATCGAGCAGGTTGGCCACCCGCTCGCGCGGCAGCATCTTGCCACGCGCCACATGGCGCTCGCGGGATTTCGCCCCGCCGCCGGCGGCCGCGGCCTCGGCCGCCTCCTGCACCACGCGCAGCGCCTCTTCATGGGCGGCGCGATTGGCTTTTGCCGCGTCCGATCCGGTCACCAGCTTCGATGTCAGCTTCATGTTCCGCGCCTCCTGCGCAATCCCGGCCCTCCGGCGAGGGCCCTTCGTCCTGTCATTCGTCTCGGTCTTTTCGCCCCGGGCCGGGCCTTCCTCATCGCCCGGGTCGCGCCTTGGGCCGGGGCGGCGGCGGCGGATCGGCCCAGCCGGTTGTCACCGCCGGCGCCGCCAGCCCCAGGTATCGCCCCACCTGCCAGGCAAGCACGGCGCTTTTCAGCCGCAGATTGGCCTCGCGCGCGGTGCACCAGGTGGCCATGACCTCGCCCGCCCCGGCGCAGTCCGGCCCCGCCGAAATGTCACGCGCAAGGTGCCAGGCCGTATGATAAAGCCGCGTCGGCAGCCCCTGCCCCTCGCCCGGCGGCGGCGGGTCCGGCAGCGCCGCCATGATATGGCCGTGCAGCACATGCTGGTCGCCGGCCAGCGCCTTCTGGCAGGCCAGCGGCGCCGCCGAGCGGTCGCAGCGGGTGACGCCGATATTGCCGCAGTATTCCACCCCGCGCACATCCCAGAGATCGAAATCCGCCGCATCGAGCGCCCGGTCGCGATGGACCCGAAGCCGCCATTCGTAGCGCGCGACCTCGGCATCGATGCAGGCCGAGAACTCCGGCAGCGTCTCCTCCGACCGGGCCGCCCCGGCCAGGCCCACCAGGGCCGCGACGGCCCCGCCGATGATCTGCGCCCCGCAGCCCATCTCAGGCGCGATAGTCCGGGTTTTCGTAGTCGAAGCGACAGCCCGCCTCGAACGCCTTGCGGTCGTTGCCCTCGTTCGGATAGCCGCCGGCGTCGCGCAGCATCCGGGCGGCATGCATCAGGTTCCAGGTCATGATCGTGGTGTTGCGGCGGGTAAAATCATTGTCGAAGCCGACCGGCGTGTCACCCTCCTGCGGATCGCCATAAGACGGCCCCGGCCCGGCCTCGCCGATCCAGCCGCAATCGGCCTGCGGCGGGATGGTATAGCCCAGGTGGCTCAGCGCGAACCCGAGGGTCATCGCCACATGTTTGACGCCATCCTCGTTGCCGGTGATGACGCTGCCCCCGACCTTGCCGTAGTAGATCGACTGGCCCTTGTCGTTGAGTTCGCCCGACATGCCGTACAGCCGCTCGATCAGCACCCGGCAGACCGAGCTTTCCTCGCCCAGCCAGATCGGCGTGCCGACCACCAGAATATCGGCCGCCTTGACCTTGTCCCAGAGCTTGGGCCAGTCGTCGCTGTCCCAGCCATGTTCGGTCATGTCGGGAAAGATGCCGGGCGGCACCTGGTAATCGAGCAGATGCAGATGTTCGACGTCGACGCCGTTTTTTTTCATGATGTCGGCCGAGGCCCCCATCAACAGCCTTGTGTGGCTCTTGCTGCCGTCTTTCTTCAGCGAGGTGTTGATAAAGAGCGCCTTGAGTCCTGCGAATGTCTGTTTGCCATCGGTCATTGTCATCCTCCATGGGTGGGGTCAGCCTAGCACGCGTGCCATGCCCGGCCTATTCACCTAGGTCCTTCTTCAATTGCTCCAACTCGCGATCGAGAAAGAACGACGTGATCGACCGGATCACCACCAGCAGGCCGAGGAACATCAGATCCGAGAATGCCAGGCTCAGCGCGGTGTGGATGATGTCCGACACGATGAAGAGTTCGAGCGAGGCCAGGATATAACGGCCCAGCTCGATGCGTTCGCGGTTGGTCCGGTTGACGCGCTCGGAGCCGCGCCCGAAGATCTCGGCCCCGCTCACCCCGATGATGAAGCGCACCGCCCCCAGCAAAATCAGCACCACGGCGGCGATATCGACAATGGCGGCGGCCCATTCCAGCAGTTCGACCAGCCAGGAAAACTGGCCATGCAGAATGCCGCCCTCAAGTTCCAGATCGACAAGACTTCCCAAGATCACACACCTCCGTTCCGGGTTCCGGATCGTACGCCCAATCCGGCCGCCGAAGTCGCGGTTCCGTTCAGCCCATCTTCGCCATCATCTCGCGGCCGATCAGCATGCGACGGATTTCCGACGTGCCGGCGCCGATCTCCATCAGCTTGGCATCGCGGAAGATGCGGGCCACCGGGGTTTCGTTCATGAAGCCCGCGCCCCCCATCGCCTGCACTGCCTGATGCGCCACCACCATGGCCTCTTCGCTGGCATAGAGGCAGCAGGCCGCGGCGTCCTGACGGGTGACCTCACCGCGATCGCAGGCCTTGGCCACCTCGTAGACATAGGCGCGGGCGGAGTTCATCTTGGTGTAGATGTCGGCCAGCTTGCCCTGCATCAGCTGGAAGTTTCCGATCGGCTGTCCGAACTGCTTGCGCTCGGCCATGTAGGGCATGATCTCGTCGAGACAGGCGGCCATGATGCCGGTGCCGATGCCGGCCAACACGACGCGTTCATAGTCCAGCCCCGACATTAGAACGCGCACGCCCTTGCCCTCTTCGCCGAGGATGTTGTCGAACGGCACTTCGACGTCCTCGAACACCAGCTCGGCGGTGTTCGAGCCGCGCATCCCCAGCTTGTCGAAATGCTTCGAGGTGGAAAAGCCCTTCATTTCCTTCTCGATCAGAAAGGCGGTGATGCCTTTCGACCCGGCGTCCGGGTCGGTCTTGGCATAGACCACCAACGTATCGGCATCGGGGCCATTGGTGATCCAGAACTTGTTGCCGTTGAGCCGGTAGTGATCGTTGCGCTTTTCGGCGCGCAGCTTCATCGACACCACGTCCGAGCCGGCACCGGCCTCGGACATCGCCAGCGCACCGACATGTTCACCCGAGACGAGGCGCGGCAGGTATTTCTGCTTTTGCTCCTCGGAGCCGTTCAGCTTGATCTGGTTGACGCAGAGGTTGGAATGCGCGCCGTAAGACAGCGACACCGAGGCCGAGGCCCGCGCGATTTCCTCGACCGCGATGACATGGGCGAGATAACCCATGCCCGCGCCGCCGTATTCCTCGGGCACGGTCACGCCCAGCAGGCCCAGCTCGCCCATCTCCTGCCAGAGCTCGTTGGGGAACGCGTTCTTGGCGTCGATCTCCGCCGCCATCGGCCGGACCCGGTCCTGCGCCCAGCGGTGCACCATCTCGCGCAGCGCGTTTACATCTTCGCCCAGATCAAACGCCATCACCGCGTTGAACATGACCTTGCCTCCCAATTAATGAACAAGTGTTCAATAAATCCATACCAGCAGGTTTCGAGTCGGTCAATGGCCAGTTGCCCCACCCGCCCCGGCCCCCGCGCCGGGGCCTCTCGGCCGAAAGTGCGACCCCGAGCCTACCACGAAAAAGGGCGGCCCATCCGGGCCGCCCGTGACACTGGTTACCGAACGTCGGGAAACTTAGCGCACGACGTAGACGATGGTGCGCTGTTCCGGCTCCACGAGGACCGGCTGGCCGTTGATGTAGACATAGCGCAGCTCGGCATCCGGGATTTCGACCAGCTCCACGCTCTCGGGCACCACGGCGCCGCGCACCACTTCGCCTTCGAGATAGATCGGATCGAGCGTGTTGGTGCGCACATAGGTCACCACGCGTTCGTCAGGCTGGGCATAGGCGCCGGCCGACCCGGCCAGCAGACCACCGGCAACGGCACCGATCGGCCCGGCGACAAGCGCACCGGCCACGGCACCCACGGTCCCGGCACCGGCAAAGGCCTCGCCGTCCTTGGATGAGTCATAGGTGACCGTGCCGACGGTCACTTCCGGGGCGATCACGGCGGTCGGGGTCTCTTCGACCATGGCGGTCAGATAGTTGCCATAGGCCCAGCCCTCTTGGCCGTCATACGTCACCTTGCACCAGTTCGATTCCTCGATGCAGCCGTCAACGCTGGCCTTGGCCTCGGCATCGATCACGCCGATGATCTCATACTGGGGGCCGGGGCCGGCACGCAGGTTGAGGTCGGTCACGGCGGTGGCCGAGGTCGCGGCGGCGGCCGAACCGGCGGCAAAAATGGCGGTCGAGGCGGTCAGGATAGCTTTGCGAAACATGGGTAGACTCCTTCTCACTTTGCTTTGAAGCGGCGCATGTTGCGCGGCGTTCGGGGGTCCAATCGCCAGCCGATGAGGTTTGTTCCGCGCTGTCGTGCAAACTTGCGGCGCTTTGCGCAAGGCCCTCGGTCCCTTGGCAAAATCCCGCCCAAAACCTCCAAAAAGCCCGGCGTTTCCGTGCCGATGCGCGATAACGTGATGCAACCTTTTCAACGCACCGGCATTGGCGCGCGCCGCCGCGCGGGAACCGAGGACGCGAGGGCTGCGTTGCACCTTGACCGGTCGCCGCGACCGGGATCATGTCTGGTGGGCGCCTTACGCCCGACGCATTCAGGAGTTCGCCATGCCCGCCACCCTCGCCCGCCTCTGCGCCACCGCCACCTTCTGCCTCGGCCTTGCTGGCGCTGCCGGCGCCGAACAGGTCGGCGAGATCGATGTCGACTGGGTGGGCAACGACATTCTCATCGAGGCCATCGCCGACCCCAAGGTCGAGGGTGTCACCTGTCATATCGCCTATTTCGAACGCGGCCTGTTCGACCGGCTGTCCAAGGGCAACTGGTTCGAAGATCCCTCGAACGCCTCGATCGCCTGCCGCCAGACCGGGCCGCTAAAGGTCGGCGACATCGACCTGGACGAAGACGGCGAGGACGTGTTCCGCACCTCGCGGTCGATCATCCTGAAATCGCTGCGGGTCAAACGCATTTTCGACGAGGCCAATCAGACGCTGATCTATGTCGCCCATGCCGCCGAATTGACCGATGGCTCGGCCAAGGTCTCGATGTCGACGGTGCCGCTCTATGGCGCCCGGTTGCAGGATTGATGAACCGCGCTCACCTCGGCCCGAATGATCCGCGCGATCAACGCGCAATCCTCGAGGCTGAAGGTCAGCGGCAGGCGCATGTCCACGATGCCCTTCAGAACCCGGTCGGTGGCCGGCATCGCCTCTGACGGCGCATAACGCCAGCTGTCGTAGCGCGAGGTAAAGGCCACCGGCTCGGCGCCACCGAACCACTTGAGCTCGACCCCCCGGTCGGCACAGCGGCGCAGCGCCTCGGCAATCGCTGCCTCACCCCAGTCGAGCAGCAGAAACTGGATCGACGAGCCGACAAAGGCCTCGCCCTCGCGCCGCGCCACCACATGCAGCCCGGGCGTGTCGCGCAGCCCCTCTTCGACCACGCTGTACCGCGCGTTCCAGCGCGCGATCTGCCGGTCGAGCGCCCGCAGTTGCGGGCGCAGGATCGCCGCGCGCAGATGATCCATCCGCCCCGAGACATTGGGCGTGTCGTATTTCACCCGCTCGAACACCTCTGACCCCGGCGCCGCCAGATGCCGGCCGTAAAGCATGTAGGAACCGGAAAGCATCACCGCCCGCGCCGCCACCTCTTCGTCATCGGTGATCAGCAAGCCGCCCTCGCCGGAGTTCACATGTTTGTAGGTCTGGCAGGAGTAACAGCCCAGAACCCCATGCCGCCCCGAGGGCAGTCCGCGCCAGGCGGCGCCCATGGTATGGGCACAATCCTCGATCACACGGACGTTCGCCGCGTCGCAGATCGCCATCAGCCGGTCCATGTCGCAGATGTGCCCGCGCATGTGGCTCAGCATCAGCACCTCGGCCTGATCCGCCTTGGCCGCCAGGTCGTCGAGATCGATCACCAGCCCCTCGGTCACGCCGACAAACACCGGCACCGCACCGACCGAGGCGATGGCGCCGGGCACCGGCGCCAGGGTGAAAGCATTGGTCAGCACCCGGTCGCCCGGCCGGACCCCGATCGCCCGCAGCCCGCAGGCCATGGCATAGCCGCCCGAGGCCACCGCGAGGCAGTATTTCGCCCCGACCCGGGCGGCGAATTCCTGCTCTAGCAACGCCACTTCGCCAGCCTCGTCCGGGGCCAGGTTGTAGCGATGCAGCCGCCCCGAGCGCAAAACCGCCAGCGCCGCCTCGATCCCCTCTTCGGGGATTGGCTCCTGCTGGGTGAAACTGCCGTGAAATCTCTCGTTCATGCGCCAGTCTTGCGGCGGGCTCAGGCCGAGGTCAACCACCTGCCGGCCGCCGTTCTAGAGCGCGCTGCGCCCCAGCGCCAAATCCACCACGCCCGGCAGATCGCCATAGGCTTGCAACAGATGTTCCGGCTCGAGCGCCGCCATGTCGTCGCCCGAGGGGCCGAAGGTCACCAGCACGCTGGGCACGCCGGCCGCCCGCGCGGTCTCGCGGTCGGTCACGCTGTCGCCCACCAGCAGCGAACGCTCGACCGCGCCGCCGGCCCGTTCGACCGAGGCGCGGTACGGCGCGGCATCGGGTTTGCGCACCGGCAGCGTATCGGCCCCGACCAGCGAGCCAAACAGATCACGCACGCCAAGCGCCACCAGCAGCTTGTGTGCCAGGCGCTCGGGCTTGTTGGTGCAGATGCCGGTACGGATGTCGGCGCCCTGCAAGGTGCCGATCGCCTCGACCGCGCCGGGATAGAGCACCGTGGTGTGATGCAGCGCCGCGTCATATTCCTCGAGCAGCCGCGGATACCAGGCGTCGATGGTGGCGAAATCATCCGCCCGGCCCAGCCGCTGCATCCCCAGAAGCAGCATCGCCCGCCCGCCGCGCAGCGCCGTGCCGGCATCCCCGGGGCCCAGCAGGTCGCCCTCGCCCATCGCCCGGAAACAGGCGTTGGCGGCGGCCAGCAGATCGCCACTGGTGTCGGCCAGGGTGCCGTCGAGGTCAAAAATCACGGTGCGCATCGGCGTGCCTTTCCTGACACAGACGGAAATCCAATGTGAGCGGCGCGTCCTTGCGGCGCGCGCCTCAGCGGATAAAACGGGACCGACCTAATTACAAAGAGAATCTGTTATGAGCATCGCACTCGTCATCCTTGCCGCCGGCAAAGGCACAAGGATGCGCTCCGACCTGCCGAAAGTCCTTCACAAGGTGGCCGGCGCGCCGCTGCTGGCCCATGCGATGGCCTCCGGCGCCAGCCTCTCACCCGAACGCACGGTGATTGTCACCGGTCACGGCGCTGAGCAGGTGAAGGCCGCTGCGCGTGAGATCGACGAGACGGCGACCTGCGTGCTGCAATCGGAGCAATTGGGCACCGGCCATGCGGTGCTTCAGGCACGCCCGGCGCTCGAAGGCTTCAGCGGCGATGTCATCGTGCTTTATGGCGACACGCCCTTTATCCGTCCCGAAACGCTCGAGGCCATGGCCGAGGCGCGCAGGAGCCATGATGTGGTGGTGCTGGGCTTTACCGCCGCAGATCCGGGCAAATACGGCCGGCTGGTGATGGAAGGCGACGCGCTTATGCAGATCGTCGAATTCAAGGATGCCGGCCTGCGCGAACGGGCAATCGATTTCTGCAATTCCGGCGTGATCTCGGCCAGCGCGGATACGTTCTTTGCCTTGCTCGACCGGGTCGGCAACGACAATGCCTCTGGCGAATACTACCTGACCGACATCGTGGCACTGGCACGCGAGGCCGGGCTTTCGGCCACGGCCGTCTCTTGCGACGAGGCCGAGACCATGGGCGTGAATTCGCGCGTCGACCTGGCCGCTGCCGAGGCCGGGTTCCAGTCGCGCAAACGCGCCGAGGCGCTGATCGAGGGCGTGACGATGACCGCGCCCGAGACCGTCTGGTTTGCCCATGACACCTGGATCGGCCCGGATTGCGAGATCGAGCCCAACGTCGTCTTCGGCCCCGGTGTGACGATCGAGAACGGCGCCCATATCCGGGCATTTTCGCATCTCGAGGGATGCCATGTGTCGCGCGGCGCCGTCGTCGGCCCCTATGCCCGTCTGCGCCCCGGCGCGGAACTGGCCGAAGATGTCCGGGTGGGCAATTTCGTCGAGATCAAGAACGCGGTGCTGGACGAAGGCGCCAAGGTCAATCACCTGACCTATATCGGCGACGCCCATATCGGCGAAAAGACCAACATCGGCGCCGGCACCATCACCTGCAATTACGACGGGGTCTTCAAGCACCGGACCGAGATCGGGGCGCGGGCCTTCATCGGCTCGAACACCATGCTGGTGGCGCCGGTCAAGGTGGGGGCCGAAGCGATGACCGCGAGCGGTGCGGTAATCACCAAGGAGGTGCCCGAGGGCGCGCTGGCGATTTCCCGCGCCGATCAGGTCAACAAACTTGGACTGGCCCGAAAATTGTTCGAAATGTTAAAATCCAAAAAGGCAAGTCAGGCGGGGAGCAAGGGATAATGTGCGGTATTGTCGGGTACCTTGGAAACCACGAGGCCGCGCCGATCCTTGTCGACGCGCTGAAACGGCTGGAATATCGCGGCTATGACAGCGCCGGCATCGCCACGGTGCACGGTGGCCGTCTCGAACGGCGGCGCGCCGTCGGCAAGCTGGTCAACCTCTCCGACCGGCTGGTGCATGAGCCGCTGGCCGGAAAATCCGGCATCGGCCACACCCGCTGGGCCACCCATGGCGCGCCCTCCGAGGTCAATGCGCATCCGCATTACACCGGTCGCGTGGCGGTGGTGCACAATGGCATCATTGAGAATTTTCGCGCGCTGCGCGAAGAGCTGGCCGCCGCCGGCATCGCCACCGAGACCGACACCGACACCGAGACCGTGGCGCTGCTGACCCATCACCACATGAGCCAGGGCAAGTCCCCGGTCGAGGCCGCCCATGCCGCGCTCGACCGGCTCGAAGGCGCCTTTGCCCTGGCCTTTCTCTTTGACGGCGAAGAAGACCTGATGGTCGCCGCCCGCAAGGGCAGCCCGCTGGCCATCGGTCATGGCGAGGGCGAGATGTACGTCGGCTCCGACGCCATCGCGCTGGCGCCGCTGACCGACAAGATCACCTACCTCGAGGAAGGCGACCGCGCCGTTCTGACCCGCACCAGCCTCGAGATCCGCGACCACCAGGGCCGCCTGGCCAACCGCCCCACCAAGACCGTGGCGCTGGATGCCACCAACGTCGACAAGGCCGGTTACAAACACTTCATGGCCAAGGAAATCGCCGAACAGCCGGCGGTGATCCAGAACGCCATCACCAAATATCTCGACGAGGCCGGCACCGGCCTCAATTGGCCCGAGACCCTGCCGGATTTCTCGCAGGTCGACCGGCTGACCATGGTGGCCTGCGGCACCGCCTCTTACGCCTGTTTCACCGCCAAATACTGGTTCGAACGCATCGCCCGCCTGCCGGTCGAGGTCGATATCGCCTCGGAATTCCGCTACCGCGAACCGCCGGTCACGCCGCGCACCGCCGCGCTGTTTGTCAGCCAGTCGGGCGAGACCGCCGACACCCTGGCGGCGCTGCGCTATGTTCGCGACAAGGCCGATCACGTGATCTCGGTGGTCAATGTCCCCGAAAGCTCGATCGCCCGCGAGAGCGACACCGCCCTGCCGATCCATGCCGGGGTCGAGGTCGGCGTGGCTTCGACCAAGGCCTTCACCTGCCAGCTCACCGTGCTGTTCCTGCTGGCGCTCAAAGCGGCCCACGACCGGGACCAGATCACCACCGAGCAGCTTCAGGATCACCTGGCCACCCTGCGCGCGCTGCCCGGCCAGATCAACGACGCCCTGACCCTGAGCGACGCGCTGCGCGACATCGCGCACGATCTTTCCGATGCCAGCGACGTGCTGTTCCTCGGCCGCGGCCTGATGTACCCCCTGGCATTGGAGGGCGCGTTGAAGCTCAAGGAAATCAGCTATATCCACGCCGAAGCTTATGCGTCGGGCGAGCTCAAGCACGGCCCCATCGCGCTGGTCGATCCGACGGTGCCGGTGGTGGTCATGGCACCGCGCGACTCGCTCTTCGACAAGACGGTGTCGAACATGCAGGAGGTCATCGCCCGCTCCGGCCGGGTCATCCTCATCACCGATGCGCAGGGCCGCGACGAGGCCGCCGAGGACGTCTGGCACAGCCTGGCCCTGCCGACGGTGCCCGAGGTGCTGACCCCGATCCTCTATGCCATCCCGGCACAGCTTCTGGCCTATCACACCGCGATCGCCAAGGGCACCGACGTCGACCAGCCCCGCAACCTCGCCAAATCGGTGACGGTGGAATAATGGGCAAGCAGTTCGAGGCCCTGAGCGACGCCCACCGCGATTTCATCGCCGCGCAGCACATGTTCTTCTGCGGCACGGCGGCGGCCGAGGGCCGGGTCAATATCTCGCCCAAGGGCATGGACAGCCTGCGGGTGCTCGGCCCCAATCGGATCGTCTGGCTCAACATGACCGGATCGGGCAATGAAACCGCCGGCCACCTGGCGCGCGACCCGCGGATGACGCTGATGTGGTGTTCTTTCGACAAGCGCCCGCAGATCCTGCGCACCTATGGCCGCGCCCGCACCCTGCACCGCGATGCCGCCGACTGGGACGACATGATCGCCCGGTTCGGCGACCGGCTCGGCGCGCGCCAGATCTATGACCTGAGCATCGACATGGTGCAGACCTCCTGCGGCTATTCCATCCCCTTCATGGATTTCACCGGCGAACGCGACACCCTCACCCGCTGGGGCGAGGACCGGGGCGCCGAGGGGATCCGCGACTATTGGGCCAGCCGCAACCGCGAGACGATCGACGGCCTGCCCACCGGCATCGACGCCAACCTGACATGACCCTCGACGACGCGCTCGCGGCGCTCGAGGCCCGAAGCGACGCCGGCCGCGCGGCAGGCGCCTCCGCCTATCACAAGGCGGCGCGGCGCTATCTCGGCGTACCGAACCCGGTGCTCAACGACCTGACCAAGAGCTGGCGGCAGGCGCTGTCGCTGCCCGAACGCCTGGCCCTGGCCGAGGCCCTCTGGCAGACCGACATCCACGAGGCCCGGATCGCCGCCGCCAAGCTGCTCACCCAGGCGCGCCTCCGCCCGGATGACGCCGTCTGGGCGCTGATCTGCACCTGGGTTCCCGATTTCGACGCCTGGGCGATTGCCGATCATGCCTGCATGGCCGGGCAGCGTCGGCTGAGCGCCGATCCGTCGCGGCTCGACCAGGTCGAGACCTGGACCGCCTCGGATCACCTGTGGACCCGGCGCGCAGCGCTTGTCATCACCCTGCCCTGGGCCAAGCTGCGCCATCCGAAGCCGGCGCAGGAGGCCGAGCGGCACCGTATTCTCGGCTGGGCGGCGGGCTACGTCGACGATCCCGCCTGGTTCATCCAGAAATCCGTGGCCTGGTGGCTGCGCGACCTGTCGAAACATGCCCCCGAGCTGACCCGCGCGTTCCTGGCGCAGCATGGCGCGCGGATGAAGCCCTTTGCCCGCCGCGAGGCCGGCAAATACCTCAGTTCCTGAACACCCGGAGCGTGACCAGCCCGGTCAGCGGCGCTCCGAGCAGGCGC
This sequence comes from Marinovum algicola, assembly GCF_900109145.1. GTDB lineage: Bacteria > Pseudomonadota > Alphaproteobacteria > Rhodobacterales > Rhodobacteraceae > Marinovum > Marinovum algicola. The sequence goes on along the minus strand of NZ_FNYY01000010.1, from coordinate 54,164 downwards.
ATCGCAGGCAGCGAAATCCGGCTACCGGCGGTCGCCGCCCCATCGATCGGGATCAGCTCGACCTGCGCCGATTTGCCGGTCTCCGGGTACTCCACCCGGCCCTGCGCCGGCGCATCCACCAGCGGTGTCTCGAGCCAGAAGCCGGAGCGCGTCGGATCGCCCAGCGAGGCGACGGTGGTGCCAAGCGATTGCGCGCCGGCCTCGGAGGGCGCCGCGGCGGCCCTGGCGCGCTCTTCGGCCGACGTGGTGTCAAAAGCCGCTTCCGACGCCGCATCGGCCGGCGGCGCGGCAGCCGTTTCCGGCGCACCGTCGGTGTCGGAAACCCCGGCAGGCGCATCCGCCTGCCGCTCTCGTTGCTGGAACGGGGCGCTCAACTCGGTACAACCTGCCAGCACAACCAGCGCCGTGGCGCCGAAGAAAAACCGGTACATCATGGCGGCAGGTTACGCCAATGGTCTCGGCCGTCAACGCCACATTCCCCTTGTCGGCCCGTTTCGGCAACCTTACGTTCATCACATGACTACAAAGCTCATCGATCCCTTTCTCCGCCCGATCTCCTACCTTCGGGTCTCGGTCACCGACCGCTGCGATTTCCGCTGTGTCTATTGCATGGCCGAGAACATGACCTTTCTGCCCAAGAAAGAGCTGCTGACGCTGGAGGAACTGGATCGGATGTGCTCGACCTTCATCGGCCTCGGGGTGGAAAAGCTGCGCATCACCGGCGGCGAACCTCTGGTGCGTCGCGACATCATGACGTTTTTCCAGGCGATGACCCGCCATCTCGACAGTGGCGCGCTCCAGGAATTGACCCTGACCACCAATGGCAGCCAGCTCGAACGCTTCGCCGATCAGCTTTTTGCCGCCGGCGTGCGCCGGGTCAATGTCTCGCTCGACACGCTGGACGAGGAGAAATTCGCTCGCGTCACCCGCTGGGGCCGCCTGCCCCAGGTGCTGCGCGGCATCGACGCGGCGCAAAAGGCCGGGCTCCGGGTCAAGATCAACACCGTCGCGCTCAAGGGCTTCAACGAAAACGAGCTCTTCACGCTCACCCGCTGGTGCGCCGCGCGCGACATCGACCTGACCTTCATCGAGGTGATGCCGATGGGCGATCTCGGCAACGAGGACCGGGTCGGCCAATATTGGTCGCTCGACGACCTGCGCGACCAGCTGCGACAGGAATACCGACTCACCGACCTGCCCGAGCGCACCGGCGGCCCGGCGCGTTACGTGCGGCTCGAGGAGACCGGCCAGAAACTCGGCTTCATCACGCCGCTGACCCATAATTTCTGCGAAAGCTGCAACCGCGTGCGCCTGACCTGCACCGGCGAGCTGTTCATGTGCCTCGGCCAGGAAGACAATGCCGACCTGCGCGCCGCGCTGCGCAATCATCCCGAGGATGACGCGCCGCTCGAGGCCGCAATCCGCGACGCCATCGCGCACAAGCCCAAGGGCCATGATTTCGATTATTCCCGCCAGCGCGCCGATGGTCAGGTCTCGCGCCACATGAGCCACACCGGCGGCTGATCCGCCGGCGGCGCGCCCGGGGCGGCCGGCGCGCAGCGTATTTGTCAAAGAGAAGAAGCAGCAGGTCTTTCTTCTCTTTCCCAAATACGCCTGCACCTCGTTTCATGCCCTGTTTGACGCCAGTTGGGCGCGGTGTCCCCGGCCAGGGTCACCGGATCAGGCCCACTCCGGCCCGAGATCGTCGTGGGCGCGATCGATCCAGTGGTCTTTCAGCCAGTCGCAGGGCTTGGAGTAGCGGATGAAAGAGCCGGTGTACCCCTCGAGCGCATCCGGCATTTTCGGGCGCCCGTGGAAACAGACGACGCGCGCCTCGTCTGGCAGGCGCGGGGCGGCAAGGTAATTGCGCGGGAACGGGTTGCAATCGTATTTGTAACTCACCACCCAATCGCCGGGAATATAGTCGAAGACGCCCTCATCCATCGCCTTGTGCGACGTGTAACGCTGTTCGGATCCACGGGCCTTTTCGACTTCTTCGTAAGGGTTTGCGGCCAGATCTTCATACAGGAACCCATGCCGGCCGGGATCGAAGCGAAACACCGATCCATGACCGGTGGGCCGGCCCTTGCGGGCTTCTGTCCAGTCGTGGCGCATGGCGATCTTGCCCGGCGACATCTTCCAGATCGGCGTCAGGTCGCCGGTGATCACCACGTCGAGATCGAACCCCAGCACCGGCCCGTCGAGATCCGGCACCAGCCCGGGGCGGAACAAAGAGACCTTGCGCATCGCCCCCTGCCGGTTGGCGACGGCAAGGGCGGCATTCATCGGCTCGGCAAAGGGTTCGACCGGCAGGTCGAGCAGCTCGATGTCCGGGTGCAGCCCGGCGCGCTCTTCGGTCATGCAGAAAAACCGCACCGGGTGGTCCAGGTTGCGCCGCACCCCGGAATAGAGCCGGTTGACGTACTCCGGGCCGAAAAGCGTGCCCCATTTGATGCACATGATGTTCGCGGTCTGAGCTTGCGTCACCCTTGGCTCCTTTTTTCTGCCCTCCCCGCTTAGCGCGGATTTTTTTGCCACACCAGCCGGGGCGTGACATTTCTGCACAGGTCCGGGGAATTGTGCAGGTGCAGAAAAAACGCTATCCATGTTAGCGCTAACCTAACCCATGAGCGAGGGGACATCATGTCCGAGGGTCACACCGCCGACACCACTGCCATTGCCGAAGCCGCGTTTTACCTGTGGCTCGAAGAAGGCCAGCCGCATGGCCGCGATCAGGAATTCTGGCTGCGCGCCGAACAGACGCTGAACGCGGCCATTGCCGCGCCCAAGGCGCGCCGCGCCACCGCCCGAAAAACCGCATCGCCGAAGAAGGCCGCTGGCAAGACAACTTCCAAGGCCAAATCCGCCGCCAAGCCGGCTGCCAAAGCGGCGGCCAAAACGGCGCCCAAGACCGCCAAACCCAAGGCCCCTGCCAAACCCAAAGCCTGAGCCTCGATGGACGGGTGGCTTGCTGCGGCCGCCCGCCAATTCACTTGATCCGCCGCATCCGGCGGATTAAGGTGCCCGCAGCCATTGTTTCAGCGCAGGAGGGCTTCATGGAGAATGTCAGCACCCTGCGGGCCGCCGTCTGACGGCGCCCGGTTCGGAATTATGCTTGGACACCGAGCATGTGATCCCCCTGAAACAGGACAAATCCCTTGAACGATAAAACCTTGTCTGACCTCGGATGGTCGGAGCAATTCGCACGTCAGCTCACCGCGGCCGACGCCGTCTTTTCGCCTGCCCGCGTGGCCGAAATCCATCGCGACCGGCTGGTCGTTGTCACGCCCGAAGGCTCTTTCAACCTGCACCCGCGCGAAGCCAGCGGCGCCTATGCGGTGGGCGACTGGGTGCTGACCGATGGCACCTCGGCGGTGCGCCGCTTGACGCCGGTGTCCGATCTCAGCCGCCGCGCCGCCGGGCCGGGCGTCGCCGCGCAGCGCATTGCCGCCAATATCGACACCATCGGCATCGTCACCAGCTGCAACGACGATTTCTCGGTGCCCCGGCTCGAGCGCTATCTGGCGCTGGTCTCCTCCGCCGGCTGTCTGCCGCTGGTGATCCTCACCAAGGCCGACAAGACCGAGGACGCCCGTCCCTTCCTGCGGCAAGCCGAAAAGCTCTCGCCGCTGGTGACCGCGCTGGCGCTCAACGCCAAGGACCCGGAGGATGCCGCGCGGCTCACGCCCTGGTGTTCCAGGGCGCAGACCCTGGCGCTAATCGGCTCGTCCGGTGTCGGCAAGACCACGCTGCGCAATGCGCTGACCGGAGAAAGCGCCCAGACCCGCGAGATCCGCGAAGACGACGCCCGCGGCCGCCATACCACAACCTTTCGGGCGCTGCGGCCGACGCGGGCCGGCGGCTGGCTGATCGACACCCCGGGCATGCGCGAGTTGCAGCTCACCGATGCCGCCGAGGGTATTGGCGCGGTGTTCGACGATCTCGAGGAGTTGGCCGCCGATTGCCGGTTCAGCGATTGCGGCCATGACAGCGAGCCCGGCTGTGCAATCAAGGCGGCGGTGGCCAGCGGCGCGGTGGCGCCCGACCGGGTGGCGCGTTGGCAGAAGCTCTTGCGCGAGGATCGCCACAACTCGGAAACCTTGGCACAGTCGCGGGCCCGTGGGCGGAGCTTTTCCCGGGTGATCAAGGAAGCCAAGGCCGAAGGGCGACGCAAGCGCGACGTCGAACGTTGACCTGCCCGCGTCCCGGACCCCGATCCGGGACCTCGCCCCGCAAGGAACCGCGCGGCCCCGGATCACGTCCGGGGCGCGTTGCGGCTATGCCGCCGGCATCCGGGTCTCGACGATCTCGGCCCACCAGGAGCAGCCCGCCGGGATCGCGGCGTCGTTGAAGTTGTATTCCGGGTGGTGCACCGCCGCGGTGTCGCCATTGCCGACGAGGATATAGGCGCCGGGGCGCTCTTCGAGCATATAGGCGAAATCCTCGCCGCCCATGATCAGCGGCGCGGTGGCGCAATCGCCGGCCACCTTGCGGGCGACCTCGGCGGCGAAATCGGTCTGTTCCTCGTGGTTGACCATGCAGGGATAGCCGCGGTGATAGCGCACATCCACCGTGCCGCCAAAGGTCGCGGCGATGCCGTCGCAGATCGCGGCAATCCGGGTCTCGGCAAGATCGCGCATCTCGGCGGACATGGTGCGCACGGTGCCGCGCAGATCGACCTTTTGCGGAATGACGTTGAAGGCATTCGACGAGGTCTGGAACGAGGTCACCGAGACGACGACCTGATCTACCGGATCGGCATTGCGCGACGCGATGGTTTGCAGCGCCAGCACCGCCTGCGCCGCCATCACCGTGCTGTCGACCGTCTCATGCGGTTTCGCGGCATGGCCGCCCTTGCCTTCGAAGGTGATGTCGAACTGGTCGGTCGCGGCAAAGAAGGCGCCTGGCCGGATGGCGAAAGAGCCCAGCGGCTGGCCCGGCCAGTTGTGCATGCCATAGACTTCCTGGATGCCCCAGCGCGTCATCAGCCCTTCGTCGCACATTTCCTTGCCGCCGCCGCCGCCCTCTTCGGCGGGTTGGAAGATCACCACCACGGTGCCATCGAAATTGCGGGTCTCGCTCAGGTATTTGGTGGCGCCCAGCAGCATCGCGGTATGGCCGTCATGGCCGCAGGCGTGCATCGCGCCATCAGTCTTGGAGGCATAGTCGAGCCCGGTCTGCTCGTGGATCGGCAGCGCGTCCATGTCGGCGCGCAGCCCGATCACCTTGCCCGAGCCATTGGCCTTGCCCTTGATCACGCCGACCACGCCGGTGCGGCCGATGCCGGTCATCACCTCGTCACAGCCGAAGTCGCGCAGCTTGTCCGCCACCAGCGCGGCGGTGCGATGGGTGTCAAACAGGATCTCGGGGTGCGCGTGCAGATCCCGGCGCCATTCGGTGATCTCCTCCTGGAGCTCGGCAAAACGGTTCTTCACGGGCATCATCACTCTCCTTGTCTGCTTGCCTCTGAGGTGCGCCTTTCCGCGCCGCGCGTCAATATCCCGATGCGGTCGTCAGAACAAAGTGATCGGTGCCGGCCTGCGCATACACCGAAGGCTCGGGCACATGGCCCACAGGATGAATTGGCGAGGGGATGGGCTTGAAATTCAGGTCTTTTTCGCCTTTCCGGCGCTGCGGATCGGCGACCGGCACCGCCTTGATCAGCGCCTTTGTATAGGGGTGCTGCGGATTTTCGAAGACCGCCGCGCGCGGCCCGATCTCGACGATGCGGCCCAGGTACATGACGGCGACATCATGGCTCACCCGTTCGACAACCGCCATGTCGTGGCTGATGAACAGGAAGGACAGGCCGAGATCGGCCTGCAACTCCATCATCAGGTTGAGCACCTGCGCCTGCACCGAGACATCCAGTGCCGAGACCGCCTCGTCGGCGATGATCAGCTTGGGGTTCAGGGCCAGCGCCCGGGCGATCGCCACCCGCTGGCGCTGGCCGCCCGACAGTTCATGCGGGTAGCGCCGCAGGAAGCTGCGCGGCAGGTGGACCCGGTCGAACAGCGCGGCAACCCGATCGGTCAACGCGCTGCCCGAGGCAATGTTGAAATTTCGTAGCGGCTCGCTCACCTGGTCGAACAGCCGCATCTGCGGATTGAGCGAGGCAAAGGGATCCTGAAAGATCATCTGCATGTCGCGCCGCGCGCGGCGCAATTCTGCCGGGGCCAGCGCCGTGACATCGGTCTCGTCCAGATGCACCTGGCCCGCCTGCGGTTCGACCAGCCGCAGGATCGAACGGCCGGCGGTGGATTTGCCGCAGCCCGATTCGCCGACAAGGCTGAGGGTGCGCCCGCGATTGAGCGTGAACGACACATCCTCGACCGCATGCACCTGCGCCACCGTACGTCGGAACAGCCCGCCCCGAACGGCAAAGCGCGTGGTCAGGTTGCGCACACGCAGCAGCGGCGTCGTGCTGCCCGGGATCGGCGCGATCCGCTGATCGTCGGCGCCCAGGAGCCGCATCGGCTCCGGCGCCGGCTTGCCGCGCATCTCGCCCAGCCGCGGCACCGCCGCCAAGAGCGCCCGCGTATAGGCGTGTTGCGGCGCCTCGAAGAGGCGCTCGACCGGCCCCTCCTCGACCTTGCGGCCCTGGTGCATGACAACCACCCGGTCGGCCATCTGCGCCACCACGGCCATGTCATGGGTGATGAACATCACCGCGGTGCCGGTCTCGCGCTTCAACCGGTCGATCAGCGCCAGGATCTCGGCCTGGATGGTGACGTCGAGCGCGGTGGTCGGCTCATCCGCGATCAGCAGACGCGGCGCGCAGGCCAGCGCCATGGCGATCACCACCCGCTGGCGCATGCCGCCGGACAGCTCGTGCGGATATTGCCGCAGCCGCCGCTCAGGCTCGGGCATCCGCACCTGGCGCAACAACTCGAGCGCCCGCGCGCGCGCCTGACGCCGGCTCATCCCCCGGTGCAGGCGCAGCCCCTCGGTCAATTGCCGGCCGACGGTGAACACCGGGTTGAGCGCGGTCATCGGCTCTTGAAAGATCATGCCGATTTCATTGCCGCGAATGCCGCGCATCGCCTCCTGCGTGCTCTGCGTCAGATCGGTTTCGCCGCCCTCGCGCCGGTCGAACAGCAGCCGGCCGCCGGCGATCTCGCCGCCGCCGAACTCCACCAGCCGCATCAGAGACAGCGACGAGACCGATTTGCCGGAGCCGGATTCGCCGACCACGCAGACCGTTTCGCCGGGATTTATGTCGAACGACAGATCGGCGACCCCGGCAACCGGACCGTCGCGGGTCTGAAAGGTGACGCGCAGGCGGTCGATCCTGGCAATCGGCTGATCGAGCATCTGGCGAATGTCCCCGTGGGTGCTGAATTGGCGGGCAAGCTAGGCGCGGGTCAAAGCGGTGTCAAACCGACAGCCCCCATGGCAGAATGACAACGCTTGCATTTCTTTCAGCTTCTGTTTCGATGTGTGCCTGTGAAAGGCTGGCAAAATACCGCCTATACGCGTAATTCTGCTCGCACCACTCACAACCCGATGCTGCGTCATCCCGGCCGCGACACCGTGCGGCGCAGAGTCAGCAAGGAGATCGACATGACGGCAAGAACCCTTTTGCTCGGGGCGACGGCGAGCATTGCCATGGCCGCAAGCGCGCAAGCCGAACGGGGCAGCGACGGCGAGCTCCGGCTGCTCTACTGGCAAGCGCCTTCGACGCTGAATCCGTTTCTATCGGGTGGGCGCAAGGATTCCGAAGCCGCCGGGCTGGTGCTCGAGCCGCTGGCGCGATTTGACGAGCGCGGCGTTCTGACCCCCTGGCTGGTCGACGAGATCCCAACCGTCGAAAATGGCGGGGTGCGCGAGGATCTGACCCAGATCACCTGGAAGCTCTCTCCCGGCGTCACATGGTCCGACGGCACGCCGCTGACCTCGGCCGACGTCAAGTTCACCTACGATTATTGCACCCATCCCGAAGGCGGCTGTGCGCATCAGACCAAGTTCGACGGCATCACTTCGGTCGAGGCGCCCGACGCGCAGACCGTCGTCATCACCTTCGACGCCCCCACCCCAAATCCGCATGTGGCCTTTGTCGGTCTCGAGAGCCCGGTTTTGCAGGCAGCGCAATTCGCCGACTGTCTCGGCGCCACCGCCTCGACCTGTACCGAGGCCAATTTCAACCCGATCGGCACCGGCCCCTTCGTGGTGGACGAGTTCAAGCCGAACGACGTGATCATCTATTCCGCCAATGACCGGTTCCGGCTGGAAGGCAAGCCGCATTTCGGCAAGGTGACGCTCAAGGGCGGCGGCGACGCGGCTTCGGCGGCGCGGGCGGTGATGGAGACCGGCGAATTTGACTACGCCTGGAACCAGCAACTGGCCCCCGACATCATCAAAAGCATGGAAGCCAGCGGCAAGGGCCGGTTCATCTCGGAATTCGGCCCGACGGTCGAACGGCTGGTGCTCAACCACAGCAATCCCGACCCGAGCCTCGGGCCCGACGAACGCTCGATCATCAAGCCGCATCCCTTCTTGCAGGATCCGGCGATCTACAAGGCGATGTCGATGGCGATCGACCGGCCGCTGCTGGTCGAAGTGGGCTATGGCCCGGCCGGCAAGGTCACCTGCAACTGGGTGCCGGCGCCGGAGTGGCACAACTCCGACACCTTCGATTGCGACGAACAGGATCTCGAAGGCGCCAACAAGCTGCTGGATGACGCCGGCATCGTCGATACCGACGGCGACGGCATCCGCGAAAAGGACGGCGTGCCGCTCAAGGTGCTGTACCAGACCTCGACCAATGCGGTGCGCCAGGACACCCAGGAGCTGGTCAAGATGATGTGGGCCGACATCGGCATCGAGACCGAGCTGCGCAACATCAATGCCAGCGTCTATTTCGGCGGCGATGCCGGCAGTCCCGACACCTTCCAGAAGTTCTATGCCGACGTGCAGATGTATTCCAACACCTTCGGCGGCACCGATCCCCAAGGCTATTTCGGCAACGGTCTCTGCGACAAGGCGCCGACCCCGGAAAAGCAATGGCAGGGGGAAAACATCTCGCGCTACTGCAACCCGGAATTTGACGCCCTGTTCGAAGAGCTCAAGACCGCGGTCGGCAACGAGGCGCGCGGCGCCATCGGCCGCAGGCTCAACGACATGGCGATCGAAGATGGCATGATGATCCCGCTGGTGCACCGCGGCCGCGTCTCGGCACAGTCCAACACGCTCGAAGGGGTGGTGATGAACGCCTGGGACAGCGAGCTCTGGAACATCCACGACTGGCGCCGCGCGGATTGATCGGCGCCGAAACCTGACCGCCAGGCGGATGACCGCGCCTGGCGGTTTCGACGACAAGCGCCTGCGCGCTGACACGGATCTTCCATGACATGCTGACTTTTGCCATCAGACGGTTGGTGCTTTCGGTACCGACGCTGCTTTTCATCGCGCTGGTGATCTTTCTGCTGCTCAACCTCGCGCCGAACGATCCGATGGCGCAGGTGCCGCTGACGATCCCGCCCGAGGTCAAACAGAAGATGCGTGAGGCGCTTGGCATCGGCGAGGCGCTGCCGCTCCAGTTCTGGAAATGGCTGGTGGCGATGTTCTGGACCGAGCCCAAGGTGCTGATCGACTGGCTCACCGCCGACAGCCTGCTGCTTGGCTGGTTGCCCGATACCGCGCTCTACCAGGGCGAGCTGCGGGTGATCTCCTGGCAGACCCGGTCACCGGTGATGGACATCGTTGTCCAGCGCCTGCCGCAGACGCTCTGGGTGGTGGGCACCGCCTATCTGCTGGCCATCGTCATCGCCGTGCCGATCGGCATCTATTCCGCCTATCGGCAATATTCCTGGTTCGACCAGGCCGGCACCTTCGTGTCGATGATCGGCTTTTCGATCCCGCCATTCTTTTCCGGCGTTCTGGTTATCGTGATCTTCTCGGTCCAGCTCGGCTGGTTCCCCTCGATCTACGACACCACCTTGCAGGTGACCGACTGGGACAGCTTTCTGCGCCAGATCAACCAGATGATCCTGCCGGTGATGGTGCTGACCTTGCAGATCACCGCGCAGCTCAGCCGTTTCATGCGTGCCTCGATGCTCGACAACCTGGGCCAGGATTACGTGCGCACCGCCCGCGCCAAGGGGCTGGGCGAACCAAATGTGGTGCTGGTGCACGTGCTCAGGAATTCGATGATCCCGGTGGTCACGGTGATCGCGCTTGGCGTGCCCAATATCTTTGGCGGCGCCATCATCACCGAGCAGGTGTTCAAGGTGAACGGCATTGGCCAGTTGCTGATCACCGCAATCGAGGCCAATGACCTGCCGATGGTGCAGACGCTGACTTTTGTCTTTGCGGTGCTGATCGTGCTCTTCAACCTGATCGCCGACCTCGCCTATGGCATGCTCGACCCGAGGATCCGCTATGACTGACACCCCGCTTGCCCCGCCGCGCAGCCAATGGGCCGACGTCTGGCACCAGTTCCGGCACCATCGCGGCGCGATGTTCGGCGCCTTTGTCTTCCTCTTCCTCGTGGCGGCGGTTTATCTCGGGCCGCTGGTCTGGACGGTCGATCCGCAGTTTCTGCCGCGCGGCCGCGACTTTCTCGATCTGCGCGACACCCGACCGATCTACGTGGCGCTCTGGGATGGCGGCGCCAAGGTGAGCTGGGCGCATCCTCTGGGCACCGACAACCTCGGCCGCGACACACTCGCCCGGCTGATGTTCGGTGGCCGGGTCTCGATTGCGGTGGGGCTGACCGCCATGGTGCTTTCGGTGCTTCTGGGCACCTTCATCGGCATTCTCGCCGGGTTCTTCCGCCGCCTCGACGGGCCGTTGATGCGGCTCACCGATCTGTTCCTGGCGCTGCCGCTGCTGCCGCTGATCCTCGTCGCGTCGCTGCTCTTTCGCGAGGCGCTTGCGGCGCGTTTCGGGCCCGAAGGCGGGGTGTTCATCCTGATCGTCACACTGATCGGCCTGACTTCCTGGATGCAGACCGCGCGGATCGTGCGGGGCGACGTGCTGGCGCTGAAAGAGCGCGAATTCGTCCTCGCCGCCCGCTCGATCGGCACCACCGACACGCGGCTGATCACCCGCCACATGCTGCCCAACATCCTCTCGCCGATCCTGGTCTCGGCGACGCTGGGCATCGCCACGGCGATCATCACGGAATCTGCGCTCTCCTTTCTCGGCTTCGGATTTCCGCCGGATTTCCCCACCTGGGGCCGGCTGCTCAACGACGGCGTGGTGCGGCTCTCGAGCTACCCCGAGCGGCCGATCTGGCCGGGCATCCTGATCTCGCTTACCGTGCTCTCGGTCAACTACCTCGGCGACGGGCTGCGCGATGCGCTCGACCCGCGGATCCGGGGGCGGTGAGGCGAAAATAAGATCACCTGTTCGGCCCGACCGGCGCGCGGCTGGCGGCGATTTCGACCCGACGGAGCCCGCCGGAACGCCATTCCGCCCAAAGCCCGGGCGACAAGGCGAATGTTCCGTGAAAGCCGGCCAGATCCCCGGCCTGCCCCCTTGATCGCGGCGGGATTTATGCGCATGTGCACCCGGATCTGCCAAAGGGAGTCTGCCCCATGTTCGAGCAATTCGGCTTTGAGGACACCACCGTCAAACAGGCCAGCCTTGTGCTGGCGCTGATCCTTGGCGCGCTCTTCGGCATTCTGGCCGAACGCACCAAATTCTGTTTCCGCCGCGCTCTGGTGGGCGAAGACCGCAAGCAGGCCGCCGGCGTCTGGCTCATGGCGCTGGCCACCGCCCTGCTCGGCACCCAGGCCGCCGTGGCCGCCGGTGTGATCAGCTTCGACGACCACCGCTTCATGACCGCCGATCTCGCCTGGCTCGCCATTGCGCTCGGCGGCGCGATGTTCGGTGCCGGCATGGTGCTGACCCGGGGCTGCATCTCGCGACTGACGGTGCTGGGCGCCGGCGGCAACCTGCGGGCGCTGACCGTGATCCTGGTCTTTGCCGTGGTGGCGCATGCGACGCTCAAAGGCGTTCTGGCCCCGGCCCGCACCGCCCTTGCCAGCGTCACCCTGCCGCTGGGCGAGAATATCTCGCTGGCCGCCCTGCCCCTCGGCGCGCTTGTCTGGACCGGCCTCATCGCGGCGCTGGCGCTGGGCGTTGCCCTGCGCTCGGGCAGCCGCGCCTCGCATCTCGTCATGGCCGGCCTTCTGGGCCTGCTGGTGCCCGCCGCCTGGGTCGGCACCGGCTTCCTGCTCTACGACGATTTCGATCCGATCGCGATGGAAAGCCTGTCCTTCACCGCCCCCGCCACCGAAACTCTGTTCTGGAGCGTTGCCAGCACCGCCATCGCGCCGGGCTTTGGCGTCGGCTTCTTCGGCGGTGTCCTCGGCGGCGCGCTGCTGGCCGCGCTGGTCTTTCGCAGCTTCCGCTGGCAGAGCTTTGTCTCGCCGCGCGAAACCGGCCGCTACCTGTCCGGCGCCACGCTGATGGGGATTGGCGGCGTTCTGGCCGGCGGCTGCACCGTCGGCGCCGGCCTCGCCGGTGTACCGACGCTGTCGCTTGCCGCGCTCCTGGCGCTGGGTTCCATCGTCGTCGGCGCCCTGGCCACCAATGCGGCGCTCAATGCTGGGCGCCGAGGCGACTCCTCATCCGGTGCAGCGCCCAAGCGACAAGCAGCACAACCGGCAGAGTAAGCCCGGCCAGCACCCATTCCTTGCTTATCCCGAGGCTCTTGCCAAAGGGATAGGCGAGGTAGCCGGCCAGCGACACGGCGTAATAGCTGATCGCCACCACCGACAGACCTTCGACCGTTTCTTGCAGGCGCAGCTGCAATTCCGCCCGCTTGTTCATCGCCTCGAGCTGCGACTGGTTCTGTGCCGAGCGCTCGACCTCGATCCGCGTGCGCAGGAGTTCGCTGGCCCGCATTGCCCGCTCTGCCATATTGGCCAGCCGCCGCTCGGTCGATTTCACGGTGCGCATCGCCGGGTCATACCGCCGGATCATGAATTCATGCCAGCTCTGCCGGCCATTGAAATGGCTTTCCCGCAGCATCTCGATCCGTTGCAGCACGATGGCCTCATAGGCCCCCGTGGCCCCGAACCGGAAGGACGAGGTCGCCGACTGCGCCTCGAGCTCGGCCGAAATCGCCAGCAGCGCTTGCAGCGTCTCATCGGCCGGAACGGTCTCGTCCGTCATCCGGTTCATCAGGTCCGACAGCCGGTCATCCAGCGCCCCCAGGACCGGGCCCAATTCGCGTGAGCGGGCAAAGCCCAACATCGACAAGGATTTGTAAAGCTCGATCTCGCAGATCCGTTGCAGGATTCGGCCGACCCGGCTGGCGCCCGTGCCCTCACCGGGAAATACCGCAAACCGCACATGCCCGGCCGGATCGATGCGGAAATCCCCCGCCACGATCGCCGCTCCTTCCAGCACATGGCTGACCGCCAGGCTTTCCGGCACGAACCATTCCTGCAAGGCATGCGACAGCCGCTCCTCCTCCGGTGGCGTCTCGACCCTGACCAGCGCCGATGTCACCCGCTGGCCCGGCGCGCTGGCCAGCCAGTCCTTGGGAAAGACGTCGAAATCCGCCGGGTCGAAGGGCCGCTCGCCCAGACCGTCCATGAACACCGAATAGGTCACCACCTCGGTGTGGCTCTCCCATTTGAGATTGTGCTTGCCGATCTGCGCCGAATGATGAGTCGCGCCGGGCTGGGGATGCGCCGCGCCGTAGCGGTCCAGCAGGTCTATGAGATGCGCCAGGTCTTCGCTCTTGTCGCGAGAGGCGGCGTGATTTTCTTTCCTGACAACAAGATAGACCGCCCGCCCCGGCGCATGTGCGGTCGGAAACGGCCGTGCGTGCAGCTCGTTCGACAGCTGGTAGCGCAAGGGATGATCGGTGAATTCCGGCATGGCAGCGGCCCCGTTGTTTTGGTGCAACTTAACCGCTCTTCCCGCAAGGTAAAGAAAGATATTGTCGCAGTTTCAATATGTTACGTGAATACAACGGCATACCGATCGCGCTGCCCCCGGCGCCCGAACGCAAACGGGGCGCCGCATCGCCGCGCCGCCCCGGAGATCGTCTTCAAAAGGCCGGATCACGCGGCCTTTTTCAGCGCTTTCTTGGCTTTTTTCAGCTTGGCTTCCTGCCGCGCGACTTTCTTCTTGCGGGCGGCCACTTCTTTTTTCAGGTCTTTGATCTTTGCTTTGCTCGCCATGACAGGCTCCTTTTTGATTGAGGTCACACGCGGTCTGCGCCGCGCTGTATATATTCATACTATAGACAAAGTATATACGTAACCCGAAATCTGCGGCCTGCCGCAAAGAAAAAGCCTCCCCGGATATCTCCGGGAAGGCTTGTTGATGTTCGTTGGGCGGGTGTTCAACCCACCGCCGGCTGTCAGTCGACCAGCCCGAGAAGCTTGTCGAGGCTTTCGCGCGCGTCGCCGTAGAACATCCGCGTGTTGTCCTTGAAGAACAGCGGGTTCTCGATGCCGGAATAGCCGGTGCCCTGGCCCCGTTTGCAGACAAAGACCTGCTTGGCCTTCCAGCATTCCAGAACCGGCATGCCGGCGATCGGGCTGTTGGGGTCGTCCTGGGCGGCCGGGTTCACGATGTCGTTCGAGCCGATGACGATGGCAACGTCGGTCTCCGGGAAGTCCTCGTTGATCTCGTCCATCTCCATCACGATGTCATACGGCACCTTGGCCTCGGCCAGCAGCACGTTCATGTGGCCGGGCAGACGGCCCGCCACCGGGTGGATGGCGAAACGCACGTTCTTGCCCTGGCCGCGCAGCTTCCGCACCAGGTCCGAGACCGCGTTCTGCGCCTGGGCCACCGCCATGCCGTAGCCGGGGATCAGGATCACGCTGTCGGCCTCGTTCAAGGCCTGGGCCACGCCCTCGGCATCGATGGCGATCTGCTCGCCCTCGACCGCCATCTGCTCACCCGCCGGGCCGCCGAAGCCGCCGAGGATGACGCTGACGAAATGCCGGTTCATCGCCTTGCACATGATGTAGGACAGGATCGCACCCGAGGAGCCGACCAGCGCGCCGACCACGATCAGCAGATCGTTGCCGAGCGAGAAGCCGATCGCCGCGGCGGCCCAGCCCGAATAGGAGTTCAGCATCGACACCACCACCGGCATGTCGGCGCCGCCGATGCCCATGATCAGGTGATAGCCGATGAAGAGCGCCGCCAGGGTCATCAGGAAGAGCGGCAGGAAGCCACCGGTGTTGAAGTACCACACCAGGCAGAGCAGCGAGACGATCGCGGCCGCGAGGTTGAGCATATGCCCGCCCGGCAGCTTGGTCGCGGCCGAAGTGACCTTGCCGGCCAGCTTGCCGAAGGCCACGACCGACCCGGTGAAGGTGATCGCCCCGATGAAGATGCCGAGGAACAGCTCGACCTTGAGGATCGCCAGCTCGGCGCCGTTCTTCTTGGCCAGCACGGCGGCGAAACCTTCCAGCGCCTTGCGCGCCTCGGGCTCCATCGCCAGCACCCGGCCCATCTCGAAATGCGCGTTGAAGCCGACGAAGACGGCGGCCAGACCGACGAGGCTGTGCATCGCCGCGACCAGCTGCGGCATCTCGGTCATCTGCACGCGCTTGGCCACATAGACGCCGATCACGCCGCCGGCGGCGATCAGGATCAGCGACAGCAGCCAGAGCCCCGCGCCGGGGCCGACCAGGGTGGCAAAGACCGCCAGGCCCATGCCGACGATGCCGTACCAGACAGCGCGCTTGGCGCTTTCCTGGTTCGACAGGCCGCCGAGCGAGAGGATGAAGAGAACAGCCGCGACAACATAGGCGGCAGTGGTGAATCCGAATTCCATCTGCACGGACTCCTTAGGATTTCTGGAACATGGCGAGCATGCGCCGTGTGACGAGGAAGCCGCCGAAGATGTTGATTCCGGCCATGAAGATCGACAATGCCGCCAGCAGGATCACCAGCCAGGAGCCCGAACCGATCTGCATCAGAGCGCCGAGAATGATGATCGAGGAAATCGCATTGGTGATCGCCATCAGCGGCGTGTGCAGGCTGTGCGCCACGCCCCAGATCACCTGGAAGCCGACGAAAACGGCCAGCACGAAAACGATGAAGTGCTGCATGAAGCTTGCCGGGGCGACGAGGCCCACCAGCAGCATCAGCACGCCGCCGACGCCGAGCAGGGTGAACTGCCGCTTGGTCTGCGCCTTGAAGGCCGCAACCTCCTGCGCCTTCTTCTCCTCGACGGTCAGCTCCTTGGGCTTCTCCTTCTTCTGCGCCGCAATCGCCTGCACCTTGGGCGGCGGCGGCGGGAAGGTGATCTCGCCCTTGTGGGTCACGGTCGCGCCACGGATCACGTCGTCGTCCATGTTGTGGTTGACCGTGCCGTCCTTGTCGGGCGTCAGATCGGTCAACATGTGACGGATATTGGTGGCATAGAGCGTCGAGGATTGCGTCGCCATGCGCGAGGGGAAATCGGTATAGCCGATAATGGTCACGCCATTGTCGGTCACCACCTTCTCGTCGGCCACGGTCAGCTTGCAGTTGCCTCCCTTTTCCGCCGCCAGGTCGACGATCACCGAACCGGGTTTCATGGATTTCACCATGTCCTCGGTCCAGAGCTCGGGCGCCTCGCGGTTGGGGATCAGCGCCGTGGTGATGACGATGTCCATCTCGGGGGCCAGCTCGCGGAACTTGGCCAGCTGGGCCTCGCGGAATTCCGGGCTGGAGACCGCGGCATAGCCGCCGGTGGCGGCGCCGTCGGCCTGTTCTTCCTCGAAGTCGAGATAGACAAACTCGGCCCCCATCGATTCGACCTGTTCGGCCACTTCCGGCCGCACGTCGAAGGCATAGGTGATCGCGCCAAGCGAGGTCGAGGTACCGATTGCGGCCAGACCGGCCACACCGGCGCCGACCACCAGAACCTTGGCCGGGGGCACCTTGCCGGCGGCCGTCACCTGACCGGTGAAGAAGCGGCCGAAGTTGTTGCCGGCCTCGATCACCGCGCGGTAACCGGCGATATTGGCCATCGACGACAAGGCGTCCATCTTCTGCGCACGCGAGATACGCGGCACCATCTCCATCGCGATGACCGAGGCGCCCTTGGCCTTGGCGGCCTCCATGCCCTCTTCGTTCCCGGCCGGATTGAAGAAGGAAATCAGCGTCTTGTCTTCGGTCAGATAGTCCAGCTCTTCGGTGGTCGGAATCCGCACCTTGGCAATGATGTCGGCCGTGCCCCAGAGCGCCTCGGCGCTGTCGACGACGGTGACACCCGCCTCGCGGTAGAGATCATCCGAGAACCCGGCTTTCGCCCCGGCCCCGGTCTCGACCAGGCACTCGTAGCCCAGCTTCTGCAACTGCGTCGCGCTGTCCGGCGTCATGGCGACCCGGTTCTCGCCGTTCAGTATCTCTCGTGGCGTCCCGATTTTCACGTGTGCGTTTCCTTCGTCGGTTACGTCGTTCCATTGCGCAATATCCGCTGCGCAATTATATTTCAACGCGACTTCTGTCGAGATGAAAGAACACAGGTCGATTCCCTGCCGCAACTTCATATTTGTTGCGTTGCGGCATGTCCATGCCGCCACGTAATTCACGAATATTGACGAATTATCGTGCAGATTCGACGCCACCAGAGGAAACCTTGCCCGGCCTCAGGCCCGCGCCCGGACGCGCCGCCATCGTCATTTGCCCCGTAGCAGGGGCGCGGCCTGCTTGCCAAAAGGCGGCATTGCGGCGCAGGTTGGCGACACAGCGAAGGAGACGACATGCTCGAGGGAAAACACGCCGTGATCACCGGTGGCGGCACCGGCATCGGGCTGTCGATCGCGCAGGCGCTGGCCGGGGCCGGCGCTGAGGTGACTATCACCGGCCGCCGGGCCGAAGTGCTGGAGGCGGTCGCCGGCCCCGGGCTGCATCCGCTGGTGATGGATGTGACCGAGGAAAGTTCGGTGACCCGAGGCGTTGCGCAGGCGGTGGCGGCGCGGGGCCCGGTGCAAATCTGCGTGCCCAATGCCGGGATTGCCGAAGGCCAGTCGATCCGCAAGACCGATCTGGACGCCTGGCGGCACACGATGCGCACCAATCTCGACGGTGCCTTTCTGACCATCCGCGCCTGCCTGCCCTCGATGACCGAAACCGACTGGGGCCGGGTCATCGCCGTCTCGTCGATTGCCGGCATCCGCGGGTTGCGTGGCGCGCCGGCCTATACCGCCTCGAAACACGGGCTGGTCGGGCTGATCCGCGGCCTGAGCGAGGATTTCCTCGGCACGCCGTTTACCTTCAATGCGCTCTGCCCCGGCTATGTGGACACCGAGATTGTCAGCCGCAACCAGAGCAGCATTGCCGAACGCACCGGGATGAGTGCAGAGGATGCGCTGGCGGTGATGGTCAAGGCCAACCGCCACCGGCGGCTGCTGGACGCCGAAGAGGTTGCGGCGGCGGCGCTCTGGCTCTGCGGGCCGGGCTCGCAAAGCGTCAATGGCCAGACCATCGAGATCGCCGGCGGCCAGATGTAGCGGATTGCCAGAGGCCGGCGGCAGCCGTCAGGCCAGTTCCGGCGCATGTACCAGCGGCACGGCGCGTTCGTAATCCGACCGCCCCCCGGCCAGCGACAGGGTCGCCTCGCGCAGCATGGCGATCCCCTCTTCCGGCCTGGCCGGAAGATCTGCGGCGGCAATCGGTGTGCCGACCTGGATGCGGAAGATCTGGCGATGCTTGTTCAGCGTCTCGTGAAACAGGGTGATGTCGCGCAGGGTGGGGTGGATCGCGTCAAACAGGTAGAACAGCGCGGAATTGCGCGCCTCCATCCGCAGCGGGATGACCGGCAGGCCGAACTTGCGCGCGAGGGTCACCGGCGAGGACATCCACGGCCGTTCATAAAGCCTCAGGCCGCGCCGCTTGGCCAGGCGGCCGGAGGGAAAGATCACCCCCAACCGGCCCTCTTTGACCGCCTTGCTGGTATAGGCCATGGTCTGTCGCGTCTTGGCATGGCTGCGCTTTTCCTTGCGCCATTCGACCGGGGCGATCATCCCCTCCATCTGCGGCAGCACGCGCAGGATGTCGTGATTGGCAAAGAAATAGCTGTCGGGGCGTTTGCGGGCCAGAAGCCGGTGCAACACGATGCCATCGGCAATGCCTGTCGGATGGTTGGCGACGATCAGCGCCGGCCCGCTGGCGGGAATGTTCTCGAGCCCGCTGGCCTCGACCCGCCGCGCCAGAAGCCGACCCATGCGATCCATGATCTCGGGATAGGGGCTGTCGCGCAGCTCCGTGGCCAGCGCAATGGTGTCCTCGTAACTCAACATGCGGTCGAGGAGGCGACGGGCCAGTCGCGCCTGCAAGCGGTCGGCAAAGAGCCAGTTGGCGCGCTCTTGAATCAGTGGGTCTATGCGATCTCTCATTCGCCCAAATCGTCATGGCTAAGCAACAGCTTCATGACATATGGCGCGAATTCGGTCCGAGGAAAGCCCGGCGGGGCAAAAAGCCGTTTGATGCGCCAAAACCCGCCGCCCCCGGCCCGGACCGGCCGGGAGGCGCGCGTCGGCATCAGGCGCCGGCAAGCATCCGGGTGACCATTTCGGTGGTGTCGCGGCTGAGCCCGGGGGTGGCCGCAATCCGCTCGAGCGCCGCCCTGGCATGGGCCTGACGAGACGCGTCATAGCGCCGCCAGGTCTGGAACAGCGCGCACATCCGCGCGGTGGTCTGCGGGTTCTTGGCATCGAGCGCGATCAGCTTGTCGGCCACCAGCGCATAGCCCTTGCCCGAGCCATGGTGAAAGCCCGCGTGGTTCATGCCCAGCGCGCCCAGCACGGCGCGGAACCGGTTCGGGTTGGTCAGGGTGAAATCCGGGTGCCGGGTCAGCCGTTCGGCCACCTCGGCCGCCCGGGCGGGCGCGGCATGGCTCACCTGCAAGCCGAACCACTTGTCCATCACCAGACGGTCATCCTTCCATTGCTGCTGGAATGCCTCGAGCTCGGCCTCGCCCTTGCCGGCGATCAGCAGACCTGCGAGCGCCGAGAGCTGCAAGGTCATGTTGTCGGCCCGCGCATATTGCTGTGCCGCCTGGGCACCGCCGTCGATCCGGCTGAGCAGCCCCAGCACTGCCGTGCTCAGGTCGCGTTTGCTTGCCTGGTCGGCGTCGGGGCGATACGGCGCCTCGATCTGGTTCTCGGCGTAGAGCACCGGCAGAAGATCCTGCAAATGCTCGGCCATCCGCAGCTTGAGCGTCTCATGCGCGGTATAGATCGCCTCAGGGTCGGGGGTCTGACCGCGATCATGCTGCATCTGCGCGATTTCGGATTGCGTCGGCAGCGCCAGCATCTGCGCCCGCAGCGCCGGATCGAGCCCCCGGTCGCGCAGCACGGCGGTAAGCCCGTCGAGGTAGTCCCCATCCGGCCGTGCATCGCCCGTCGCCATGTCGAGCAAGGTTGCCCGGGCCAGGTTGCGCCCGGCCTCCCACCGATTGAAAGGATCGGTGTCATGCGCCAGCAGAAAGGCGTTCTCGGTGCTGGTCAGGCTGCGATCGAGGACAACCGGCGCCGAAAAATCGCGCAGGATCGACGGCACCGGCTTCGTCGCCAGCCCGGTGAAGCGAAAGCTCTGTTCGGCCTGCGTCATCTCGAGCACTTCGGTCGGCCGCACCTCGGCGCCGTTCGGCCCCAGCAGCCCGACGGCGATCGGGATGACCTGTGGCAGTTTCTCCTCCTGCCCCGGCGTCGGCCGCGTCTCCTGCCGGAAAGTCAGCGTATAGGTGCCGCCGCCGGTCGGCGCAGCCCCGCCCGAAGCCTGTTCGCGCGCCGCGCCCCGGACCTGATCCGGGGCCCCTTGGCTTCCCTTTGAATCATCACTTGCCCCTTGTTCGGCGGCGAGGTCCCGGCTCGGGGGGCGGGACGCGGGAACGCCTTCCGCCCCGGTCTCGCCCGGCTCCCAGGCCTCCTCGACCGTCAGCCGCGGGGTGCCGGATTGCGAATACCAGCGCTTGAACTGGCCGAGATCGCGGCCCGTGGTGTCCTCGAACACCTTGAGCCAATCCTCGATCGTCGCCGCATCGCCATCATGGCGCTCGAAATACAGCTCGACCGCCTTGTAATACGCCTCCTCTCCGACCAGCCGTTTCAGCATGCCGATCACCTCGGCGCCCTTTTCATAGACCGTGGCGGTGTAGAAATTGTTGATTTCCTGAAAACTCTCCGGCCGCACCGGGTGGCTCAGCGGCCCGTTGTCCTCGGGAAACTGCCGGCCGCGCAGGTCCATGACATCGCCGATCCGCTTGACCGGGGCCGAACGCACATCCGAAGTGAACTGCGCATCGCGGAACACCGTCAGCCCCTCTTTCAGACAGAGCTGGAACCAGTCGCGGCAGGTGATGCGGTTGCCGGTCCAGTTGTGAAAATACTCGTGCGCGATGATCGCCTCGATACGTTCGAAATTCGCATCGGTCGCGGTCTCGGGGCTGGCCAGAACCGCCGAAGAGTTGAAAATGTTCAAACCATTGTTCTCCATCGCCCCCATATTGAAGTCATCCACGGCCACAATGTTGAAGATGTCCAAGTCATATTCACGCCCATAGACCTCTTCATCCCAGGTCATCGAGCGTTTGAGCGCCTCCATGCCAAAGGCGCATTTGTGCAGATCGCCCGGACGCACCCAGATGTTCAGCTCGACCGCGCGTCCCGATCCGGTGGTGAAACTGTCGGGGTGGTTGACCAGATCGCCCGCCACCAGCGCAAAGAGATAGGCCGGTTTCGGCCAGGGATCGTGCCATTCGGCCCAGCCCGCGCCCTGCCCCGCCTTGTTGCCGTTCGACAGCATCACCGGCAGATCGCCCTCGATCCGCACGGTAAAGACCGACATCACGTCGGGCCGGTCGGGGTAGAAGGTGATCTTGCGAAAGCCCTCGGCCTCGCATTGGGTGCAATACATCCCCGACGACATGTAGAGGCCTTCGAGCGCGGTATTGTTGGCCGGGTCGATCTCGACCTCGGCCTCCCAGGTAAAGGCGCGCTCGGGCACGGCGCAGGTCAGCCCCCTGTCGCTGAGCTCGGGGTTGACCTCCCTGCCGTCGATCCTGGCCGAGATCAGGCGCAGATCTTCGCCGTGCAGAAAGAAGGTCCGGTCCGTCGCCTCGGGGTTGGGCGCAAAGCGGATCTTCGACAGCACCCGCGTCGCATGCGGCGCCAGCCGAAAGGTCAGCTCGACACTTTCAACGGTGAATCCGAAGGGCGTGTAATCCTTGAGATAGATGGTCTGGGGGGATGCGTCTTTCATGGCGGGCCTGCTCCGTATGGGTCTGGGGCGGAAGGTAGGCCCTGTGCCGGACCTCCACAAGCCAAAGCCCGGTCAGAACGGTTTGACCACCACCACCCAGAGCACGGCAACCACGCCCAACACGCTGATTTCGTTAAAAACCCGCAGGTAAAGATCGCTTTCGCGGAACTCGCCCAGCCGGGCCCGCGCCACCATGCGGCCGGTCAGGACGTAATGCCCGGCCAACAGTGCCACCAGGCCCAGCTTGACCCAGACCCAGGGCGCGAAGGCCCAGGCCCATCCCAGCCAGAGCCCGGTCAAAAGCGCGATGACGCCGAGCCCGGCAGAAAACCGATAGAGCCGATAGGTCAGATCGCCCAGCGGGCCGAATTCCCCCAGCCGCGCCCATTCGCGCTTCCAATAGATCAGCGCGCGCGGGACCGCGAAGATCGAGGTCATCCAGCCCATGACGCAGAGCAGATGTATGATCTTGACCCAGTGCATGGGCTCAGGACATGCCCAGCGCTTCCTTGTACATCTCGAGCACCGCCTCTTCCTCGGCGATGTCGTCCTTGTCGCGCTTGCGCAGCGCGATCACCTTGCGCATGACCTTGGTGTCATATCCGCGTGCCTTGGCCTCGGCCATCACCTCTTTCTGCTGTTCGGCGATGTCCTTCTTTTCCTGGTCCAGCCGCTCGAAGCGTTCGATGAACTGGCGCAGCTCGCCGGCGGTCACCTTGTAGCTGTCGGGGATACCATTCTCGTTCTCGGTCACGTCCATGATGTGCTCCTGCCTGTTTTCAGGTGTTGCTAGCTTTGCCGCGCCTTTACCGCAAGACCCTTGCGATGGCACGCCGCTTCTATTACCGAAGCGCGAAATTGCTCAGGAGACGAGATATGGACTGGCTGATCTGGGGCGGCGCCGCGCTGTCGGTGGTGGGATTGCTCGGGCTGGTCTGGTGCATCGTCACCGTGATGCGTGCGCGCAGGGCCGGCCTTGACGATGCAGAGATGCGCGCGGTGATGCAACGGGTGCTGCCGCGCAATCTCGGATCGCTGTTTCTGTCGGTGATCGGGCTGATGATGGTGATCGTCGGCATTTCCCTCGGCTGAGGACGGCTGCGATCGCGCCGGAATGAGGCCCGCCCCCGGGGGGCAGGCCCCGGTTCTCTCAGACCGGAAGATTGTCGAACTGCGCTTCGACCTCTTCCTCGAAGCGGTCCTGCTCGGGCCGCGTGCCATAGCGGCCAAAGTGGACGCGGTCGGTCCCCGCCTTTTGCTTCATCGCGGCCAGATGGGCGCGCAGACGGTCCTTGTCCAAGGGGCCGCTGGCGGCGATCTGGGCTTCGATGTCGGCGATCAATGTCTGATATTGCATCCTGGTCATTTTGGTCCTCCCCGTAGCTGCGACAGTAGCACACTCTCAGATTCGAGTAACAGTTTCTGCACGCATGGGTTGTATTTCGGGCGATTTTCGGTGGGTTTTTGCTCTTTTTCCTCGGCGCTGCCCAGTATGTCGGCAATGCCGTCGGGCGCGCGTTGACCCACATCAAGCCCGCGTCAATCCGGGCGCGGCATGTCCCCCCTTGAAACACATTCCATTATCAATATATGAAGTATTCGAAGGACGGGCCGAAGACCGGCCCGGCGCAGGAAAAGGTCGGCACGAATGGAAGCGGATTGGATTTGGGGGCTGGTCGGCGGGCTGCTGATCGGCAGCGGCGGCGCGGTGTACCTGCTCGGCAACGGCCGGATCATGGGCGCCAGCGGCATCATTGGTGGACTGGTCGATGGCAGCGGTCGCGGCACCGTCGGGGAACGGCTGATCTTTCTCGCCGGGGTCTTTGTCCTGCCGCTGCTGCTCCTGCCGCTGTTTCCCGAGGCCGACACCCATCTGACAACCAACCCGGCGGTGCTGGTGGCGGCCGGGCTGCTGGTCGGCATCGGCACCCGGCTGGCCAATGGCTGCACCTCCGGCCATGGCGTCTGTGGCATTTCGCGGCTGTCGCTGCGCGGCATCGTCGCCACGGTGTTCTATATCGGCGCCGGGGCGCTGACGGTCGTGTTGTTCCGCCACCTTCTGGGAGTGATCTGATGCGGTATCTGATGGCTTTGCTGGCCGGGTCGCTGTTTGGCGCCGGGCTGTTCATCTCGGGCATGACCGACACCGCCAAGGTGCAGGGCTGGCTCGATGTCTTTGGCGATTGGGATCCGACGCTGGCCTTTGTCATGGGCGGCGCGATCGTGCCGATGGCGCTGGCCTGGCGGCTGACCCGGCGTGGCACGCCGCTGACCGGAGGCAGCTTCCCCGCCCCGCCAGAGCCGAAGCTCGGCCGCAACCTGGTGCTGGGCTCGGTGCTCTTCGGCATGGGCTGGGGGCTCTCCGGGCTCTGCCCCGGCCCCTCCATCGCGGCGCTGGGATTTGGCCATTGGGGCCATGCGGTCTTTGTCGCGGCGATGCTTGCCGGGATGTTCGCGGCGCCGGCGATCAGAGGGCAACTGGACAGATACGGCGCGCCGGCCTAATAGGGCATCATGGATATCAGGCACATTGACGAGAGCTATCACGTCTCTCCCCAGATCACGCCCGAAGACGCCGCCGCGCTGGCCGAGGCGGGGTTTTCGACCCTCATCTGCAACCGCCCCGATGCCGAGGTGCCGCCGGCGCTTCAGGCCGAGGCGATGCGGCAGGCGGCCGAGGCGGCCGGGCTCGACTTTCACGTCCTGCCGCTCACCCATCAGACCATGACGCCGGACAATATCGCTGAACAGGCGCGGCTCGTGGCCGAGGCAAAGGGGCCGGTTCTGGCCTATTGCGCCTCTGGCACGCGCTGTACGGTGATCTGGTCTCTGGCACAGGCGATGGCCGGCGACCGCTCGACCGACGAGATCCTCGCCAAGGCGGCCGAGGGCGGCTACGACCTCGCCGGTCTGCGCCCGCAGCTCGACCTGATGCGGCAGATCTGAGCCCGCCGCCGGGATCATTCGAACCCGGCATTGCCCAGTTCCTGCGTCCCGTCCAAGGCCACCGGCGCGGTGTCCGGCTCCGGCGGGTCGTCGAAATCCATGGGCGGCAGTTCGGGCAGCGACGTCACCTGCTCTTTCGGCACCTGCCGCGCCGGTCCGGCGGGCGCGCTGCGCGCTGGTGTATCCGCCACTGGCTCGGCCGGGGGCTCGGGCCGCGCGGCCGGGCCAAAGCGCACCGCCCAATGCTCGCCCACGCGACCCAGCCGCGCCTGCCCGGCCAGGGTGCCGTCAACCGATCGCAGTTCGGCCGTGGCCAGCGCCAGCCGGTCCAGCGGCAGCACATCGCCGGGCCGCAATGCCCCGGCGCGCGACAAGGGCAGCGACAGGCGCCCGGCAACGACCCGCAGCTCGGCCGGAACCTGCAAGAAACTCTCGCCCGCCGTTGCGGCGGGTTCGGCCTGGTTCCGGCGCTCGGCCATGTCGGCGGCCGGCAGCAGCAGCGCGATCTCGCCGGTCCGTCGGCCCAGCGCCACATCCACCGTCAGCCGCAGCAGGTGAAACCGGGTCGCGTCGAGCGCCAGCGCCAGCGCGCGGGCATCCTCGGCCATGGCGCCAAATCGGTAGCCGACCAGCCAGTCGCCCGCCTTGCCACAGTCCGGGCCGGTCCCCACGGGCAGCCCCTCCGCAAGCGCAAGGTCGACCCGTTCCAGGGCGGCATCGAGCCAGGGCGCCACCATCGCGGCGTCGGTCGGCGTCAACGCCCGGTCGGACAGCTCGAGGGTGCTGACCACGCCCATGACCTGCACCTCGATCAACGCCGCCACCATCGCCCGGTTCAGCGCCACTGCGCCGCGCGCGCCATCCGGCCCGTCGAGCAACGCCAGCAGCATGTCCGGGCCGCAGGCGGCGGCAACCTCCTCGCCGCCGAGCCCCGTGCTCTTGACCTCGGTGACCTGCACCGGCAGCTCGTAGAGCTGCGCGGCAGCGCGGGCCAGCCCCAGTCGCAGCGCCCGGGCCGGCGACATTTCCCGCACCTCCTGCGCCCTGCGCGCGGCAGAGGCCAGATCCCGGAGCAGATTCTTGCGTTGGGTGTCAGCCATGATTTCCCGGTCATCGCGAGCCCGGCGGGCTCTTTGCTCATACCCGATGATCTATGCCGTCAATTGGTTAACTTCGGCTTACCCCGTGCCGGCCGCGCAGCCGCGGCAGTGGCAGGCAAGGTGACGCGGAAATGCGCATTGCGCTCCGACGGCAGGTAATCCACCGCCCCGCCCAGCCGCTCCATGATCTGGCGGCAGATCGACAGGCCCAGCCCGGCCCCGCCGGCCCTCTGCGGGCTGGCACGGGCGAATTTCTCGAAGATCAGGTCGCGCGCCTCGAGCGGAATGCCCGAGCCATTGTCGACGAAATCCACCTGCACCTGCCCGTCGGAGAGCGGCCGCGTGGTGATCCGCAATTCCGGCGCCGCGGCGTCACAATATTTGCGGGCATTGGCGATCAGATTGATGAAGACCTGCCCCAGCCGGTCGAAATCGGTTTCCAGCCGGATCGGGGCGGCGGCATCCTCGCGCAGCACCCGCAGCCCGGCATCGCCTTCGGCGGCGGCGGCCGAAACCGCCTTGTCCAGCGCCTCGCGCAGATCGCCCTGGCGGATGTTGAGGTTGACCTGGCCGTTCTCCAGCACGCTGAGATCGAGCAGATCGTCGAGCAGCCGGGTCAGCCGGACGGATTCGTCATGGATGATCGACGAATATTTCCGCTGTTCCTCGGGCGAGACATCGGCGGTGTCGCGCAGGATCTCGGAAAACGCCCGGATCGAGGTCATCGGCGTGCGCAGCTCGTGGCTGATCTGGCTCAGGAAGGCGTCCTTCTGCACCGACAGCCGGGTCAGCTTGTCATTGGCCTCGCGCAGCTTGGCGGCGGTGGCGGCCAGTTCCTTGGACTGCGCCTCGAGCCGGTCGGAATATTCGATCATCTGCGCAGTTTCGTCGGCCACCGCCAGCAGTTCCCGCACCGAGACGCTGGCGCCGCCGACGATCTGCGCCACCATGGCATGCGCCGTGGCCGCCCCGACCGAGCCCGACAGCTCGCGCTCCAGCCGTTGCAGGAAATCCGGGTTCGGCTCCGGCAGGGCGCCGGGGCGCACCGCCCGGCCCGATTGCCGTTCCGCCTCCTGCTCGAAAAACGCCTGCGCCTCGGGCGCGCCGAGGATACGCTGCGCCATGACCATCAGGTCCTCGGCCTGCGCCGCCCCGGCCGACCAGCTACGCGCCGAGCCGGCCTGATTGAGCACATTGACGAATTGCGCCCCCTGAAGCCGCTCCAGCGGCGTCGGGAACGTGGCGAGCGACACGGTGAAGAAGGTCAGCGCATTGAGCAGAAGCGACCAGAGCACCGCATGCACCAGCGGATCGAGCCCCTCGATGCCAAAGAGCGCCTGCGGCCGCAGCCAGGCGATGCCGAGCGGGCCGTTCGCGAGGATGTCCTGCGGCATGATCCCGCCGCCGAGGCTCGGCAGGAACAGCGCGTAGCCCCAGAGCCCGAAGCCGACGCTCAGCCCCGCCAGCGCGCCAAGCCGTGTCGCGCCACGCCAGTAGAGCCCGCCGATCATCACCGGCAACACCTGCGCCACCCCGGCGAAACTGACCAGCCCGATCGAGGCCAGCGCCGCGCCGCCGCCGGTGGTGCGGTAATAGACGTATCCCAGCGCCACCACCCCGGCGATGGAAATCCGCCGTGACAGCAGCACCACATGGCGCACGTCCCCCGATACGCTGGCCCGCCCGCCGGTCCAGCGCAGCCAGAGCGGCATCACCATATGGTTCGACACCATGGTCGCCAGCGCCAACGCCGCCACGATCACCATCGAGGTCGCCGAGGAAAAGCCTCCGAGAAAGGAAAAGATCGCCAATGCGGTCTGGCCCTCGGCCAGCGGCAGGGTGAGGACAAAGAGATCGGGGTTCGCGCCCTCGGGCAGCCGTTCGAGCCCCATCACCGCGATCGGCACGACAAACAGGCTCATCAGCAGCAGATAGCCGGGAAAGGCCCAGGAGGCGGTGCGCAGATGCGCCTCGTCGGCGTTTTCCACCACCATCACCTGAAACATCCGCGGCAGGCAGAGGCAGGCCGCCGCCGACAGGAAGGTCAGCGCCGCCCAGCGGCCGCCGTCCATCTGCCAGTTGCCGATCTTCGAGGCATCGATCCGCGCCAGGGTCTCGTTCACCCCGCCGGAAAGGCCCCAGACCACGAAGACGCCCACCGCCAGTAACGCCACCAGCTTGACCACCGCCTCGACGGCGATGGCCATGACGACGCCGTGGTGACGTTCGTTGGCATCGAGATTGCGGGTGCCGAAGAGCACGGTAAAGAGCGCCAGCCCCATCGCCACCCAGAGCGCCGTCGAGGCGCGCGCGCCGTCCCCCGGCCCGGGCTGGCCCACCGCATCGGCGAAAGAGGCGAAGGACAGGGTCACCGATTGCAATTGCAGCGCGATGTAAGGCGTGGTGCCGACCACGGCGAGGATGGTGACACCGACCGCGAGCAGGTTCGACTTGCCGAACCGCGCCGAGATCAGGTCGGCGATCGAGGTCACCCGCTGCGCCCGGCCGACCCGCACCAGCTTGCGCAGCACCCACCACCAGCCGATCATCACGATGGTCGGCCCGAGGTAGATGGTGATATATTCAAGCCCCGATCGCGCGGCATAGCCGACGGCGCCGTAAAACGTCCAGGCGGTGCAATAGATCGACAGCGACAGGGTGTAGACCATCGGCGAGCGCAGCCAGCGGCCGCGGCCGCGCATGGCGCTGCGCTCGGCCACGAAGGCGACGAGGAAGAGCAGCGCCACATAGACCGTGCAGACCAGGATCAGCAGGTTGACGGTGTTCATCTGCCGGCCTCCCGCCGGCTTTCCGGCGGGCTGTCCTCGGGCTCGCTCCGGTCGTCGCGCAGATAGAGCGAGAGCACCATCGCCGCCGCCACCAGCGCCGCCCAGATCAGAAAGAGATAGATCACCGCGCCCGACATCGTCACGCCCTCGGCGCCTTCGGACCAGAGCAGCGGCACCATCATCAGCACGATGCCCAGCACCGGCAGGAACCGCGCCGCATCCTGAAGCCGGCGCCGGCGATAGGTCTGGCGCTCGACAAACAGATGCCGGGGCCGGTCGCTCATGCCTCGGCCAGCTCGCGCACGGCTTCGAGAATGTCGGTGTTGGAGAACGGCTTGGTCATGAAGCGGCTGGCCCCCGCCGCCGCCGCCATCTCGCGGTCTTTTGTCTGGCCGCGGGCGGTGAGGATCAGCACCGGCAGCTTCGCCCAGCGTTCCTGTGCCCGGAGTTCGCGCAGGATTTCATAGCCCGAGCGGCCGGGCAGCATGACATCGAGGATCAGCAGATCCGGCGCCCGCCGGTCCACCGCCTCGAGCGCGTCGTGACCGTTGGAATGGGTGAAGACCTCCCAGCCGTCGCGGGACAGGAAAAACTTGATCGCCTCGATGATATTCGGCTCGTCCTCGATGACGAGAACCCGTTTGCCCATCGCGTCCTCCTCCCCAGGTCAGCGCCGCGCACTTATATTATCCCGGCTTTATCGGCCGATTTCCGGGGCAAGTCAAAACGCTTTCTGGCCGCCGGCGCGTCCCCGGGGGGCTCTGCCCCCGGCCTGCGGCCTCCCCCGAGGGTATTTTCGGCAAGAGGAAGCAGGGGCGTCAGCCCGGGGCCGGTCACAGCCCTTCGGCCAGCACCGAGGGCTCGCGCCGGGCGCTGCATCCGGTGCGGGCGCAGATCCGGCAGGAGACGCCGATCGGCACCGGGGCCTGGCCGGTCTGCCCCGCGCGCTGGCTGTCGAAGCTCGGGCGGAACAGCATCACCGCCTCGATCCGCGCCACATCGCCGAAGCGCATGCCACCGGTGGGCTCGGCCACCGAGAAGGTCTCGAAGCGCCGCGCCTCGCGGGCGGATTGCTCGACCAGGCGATAGATCGGCTGCGCCGGCCGGGTCAGCGCGGTGAACAGCGGCCAGAGCGCGCAGGCGGCGCCGAAGCGCGGCAGCGGGAACTCGTCGAGCGGCTTGCGGAACAGCAAGGTGCCCGAGGCGTCGCAGATCACCAGCCCGAGCGGCCCCAGCCCGGCCTCGGCCTGCAGGGTCGCCAGCCGGTGCAGCGCGCTGCCCAGCGGGGCGTCGAAGGCCTGCGCCAGGGCCGCCGGGTCGAAGCCCTGGGCGGCGACGAAATCGCGCAGCGGCGCGGGGGGAATGCGGGTCACGTCGCGGGCGTAGCGCGACAGATAGCGCCGCATGGCATCGCGCGAGGCCGCCATGGTGAGCGACGCCGAGCCGTCGACGATCTCGTCCACCGTGCGGCTTCCCTCCTCGAGCACCGGGAAGTGATAGGCGTTTTCCTCGAGAAAGGCCTCCACCTCTTCCTGCGGCGAGGTCAGGTTGGCCTCGCTGTCAGCGGAATCGAGGTAGCGCACCAGCGCGGTCGAGCTTTCCGCCAGCCGGCGGGCATCCTCGTTGATGTTGCGGTGGAACCGGTCGCGCCATTCCGGCTCGATCTCGCCGGTCTCGGCGAGGATGCCGGCGGTGGAGCGGATCGAGGTCACGGTCGAGAGCATGTCGTGCAGCGAGGCGGCGAGATGCGGGTCATGGGTGAGCCGGTCGGTCAGGGTCTCGACCGTGCGTTCCAGCGCGTCGATCCGCTTGCGGCTGTCGGCCAGCAGCGCCGCCCAACCGGGAAAGCGACCGGCAAATTCGTCGATCCGGTCGAGCTCGGCCTTGAGATCGGGGCGCGCCGCGGCGGCCTCGCGCAGCGCCGCGATCAGCGCCACCTCGGCGCCCTCGACAAGCGCCGAGGGCTCGACCTCGAGGATGCGGGCGATCGAAAGCAGCAATTTTCCGCCGATTCTGCGGCGGTTGTGTTCGATCAGATTGAGGTAGGAGGCCGAGATGCCCGCCGCCTCGGCAAGCTCGGCCTGCTTGAGCCGGAGCGCGGTGCGCCGCTCGCGGATGCGGGTGCCTGTCAGAGTGTCGCGGGCCATGGGCATTTCCCCGGAAGTTTCAAGGGCGTTCTGCGTCGCAGAATAAGTTATTTACAAATTCTGCCCCTGCATAGTCCATTTCTTTACAAAAAAAACGTTCCATCAAAAGCCCTTGTTGCGAAATTTTCTGAGCTGCCGCGATAATGGCCCTGCACGAAAAGTGCCATGTGCCCCGGGGAAGAGGAGCCCCGAGGGGCACCAATCATCAAACGGGAGGATATCCATGTCCAAATCGAACTTCACGCGACGCGGCGTGCTGCGCACGGGCGCGATGACCGCCGGCGGCCTCGCGCTGCCGACGATCCTGACCGCCGCCAGCCATTCCGGCTTTACCAACGCGCCCGCCGGCGCGACAGTGACGCTGGGCTTCAACGTGCCGCAGACCGGGCCTTATGCCGACGAGGGGGCCGACGAGCTGCGCGCCTATGAGCTGGCGGTCGAGCATCTGAACGGCGGCGGCGATGGCGGCATGATGGGCACCTTCTCGTCGAACGCGCTTCAGGGCAACGGCATCCTCGGCAAGAAGGTCGAATATGTCACCGGCGACACCCAGACCAAATCCGACGCCGCCCGCGCCAGCGCCAAGTCGATGATCGAGAAGGACGGCGCCATCATGATCACCGGCGGCTCGTCCTCGGGCGTGGCGGTGGCGGTGCAGGCGCTCTGCCAGGAGGCGGGCGTGATCTTCATGGCCGGTCTCACCCACTCCAACGACACCACCGGCAAGGACAAGCGCGCCAACGGCTTCCGCCACTTCTTCAACTCCTACATGTCCGGCGCGGCGCTCGCTCCGGTGCTCGAGAAGATGTATGGCTCGGACCGCAAGGCCTATCACCTGACCGCCGACTACAACTGGGGCTACACCACCGAGGAAGCGGTCAAATCCTCGACCGAGGCGATGGGCTGGGAGACCGTCAACACCGTCAAGACGCCACTCACCCAGACCGACTTCTCCTCCTATATCGCGCCGGTGCTGCAATCGGGCGCCGACGTGCTGGTGCTGAACCACTACGGCGGCAACATGGTCAACTCGCTGACCAACGCGGTGCAGTTCGGCCTGCGTGACAAGCAGGTCAACGGCAAGAACTTCGAGATTGTCGTGCCGCTCTATTCGCGGCTGATGGCCAAAGGTGCCGGTGCCAACGTCAAGGGCATCTTCGGCTCCACCAACTGGCACTGGTCGTTGCAGGACGAAGGGTCCAAGGCCTTCGTCAAGTCCTTCGGCACCAAGTACGGCTTCCCGCCGTCGCAGGCGGCGCATACCTGCTACGTGCAGACCCTGCTGTATGCCGATGCGGTCGAGCGGGCCGGCTCCTTCGCGCCCTGCGCGGTGGCCGAGGCGCTCGAGGGCTACGAGTTCGACGGGCTCGGCAACGGCAAGACGCTCTACCGCGCCGAGGATCACCAGTGCTTCAAGGACGTGCTCGTGGTGAAAGGCAAGGAGAACCCGACCTCGGATTTCGACCTGCTCGAGATCGTCGAGGTCACCCCGGCGTCGCAGGTCACCTATGCGCCGGACCACCCGCAGTTCTCCGGCGGCGCGCTCGGCACCTGCAACAACGGCGCCTGATACGCCGGGCCCGGACGTTTCCAAGAAGTCCGGGCCGATTTCTTTCCAGGACATCGGGGCCCCGCGCGGATTGCCGGGCCCCGACATGCAACCGCCGGGGGTGGGTCTCATGGACGCAATCATTCTTCAAATACTCAACGGTCTCGACAAGGGCTCGGCCTATGCGCTGATCGCTCTGGGGCTGACACTGATCTTCGGCACCCTGGGGGTGGTGAACTTTGCCCATGGTGCGCTGTTCATGATCGGCGCCTTCTGTGCCGTCACCCTGAGCCGGATTCTGACCCTCAGCCGCACCACCATCGACGAGACGCAGACCGACTTCCTCGGCAATCCGCTCAAGGTCGAGGTGCCTTATGCGCATGACTTCTTTGGCCCGGTGGTGGGCGACGCGCTGATCGACTGGGCGGTGCCGCTTGCGATCCTGTTCTCGATCCCGGTGATGCTGCTGGTGGGCTTCGTGATGGAGCGCGGGCTGATCAAGCATTTCTACAAGCGCCCCCATGCCGACCAGATCCTCGTCACCTTCGGCCTGGCCATCGTCTTGCAGGAGGTCATCAAGTATTTCTACGGCGCCAATCCGATCCCGACCCCGGCCCCCGATGTCTTTCGCGGCTCGTTCGATTTCGGCGCGATGGTGGGCTTCGAGGCCAACCAGATCATCTATCCCTACTGGCGGCTGGTCTATTTCGCCTTTGCGGCGCTGATCATCGGCGCGGTCTTTGCCTTCTTGCAGTTCACCACCTTCGGCATGGTGGTGCGCGCCGGCATGGCCGACCGCGAGACTGTGGGCCTTCTGGGCATCGACATCGACCGCCGCTTCACCATCATGTTCGGCATCGCCGCCGCCGTCGCCGGGCTTGCGGGGGTGATGTACGCCCCGATCAACTCGCCCAACTATCACATGGGCATGGATTTTCTGGTTCTGAGTTTCGTGGTCGTCGTGGTCGGCGGCATGGGCTCGCTGCCCGGCGCCGTGCTGGCCGGCTTCCTGCTCGGCATCCTCGAGAGCTTTGCCTCGATGTCGGCGGTGATCGACCTCATTCCCGGCATCAACCAGGTCATCATCTACCTGGTCGCCATCACCATTCTGCTCACTCGTCCGCGCGGCCTCATGGGTCGCAAGGGCGTGATGGAGGACTGACCCCATGTTCGGATTAGACAAGACCGACACCAAGCTCCTGCTGATCGTGGCGGTGCTCTGCCTGTTCGCGCCCTTCATCCTCAACCCGTTTCCCACCAGCAGCGGGCTGGCGCAGTTCAACGCCGGCTACCCGGACCTGATGCAGCGCTTCGTGATCTTCGGCATCTTCGCCGTCGGCTTCAACATCCTGTTCGGGCTGACCGGCTACCTCTCCTTCGGCCATGCCGCCTTTCTGGGCGTCGGCAGCTATTCGGCGGTCTGGATGTTCAAGTTGCTGAGCATGAACGTGATCCCCGCGATCCTGCTCAGCGTGCTGCTCTCCGGCGTTTTCGCGCTGATCATCGGCTATGTCTCGCTGCGCCGCTCGGGGATCTACTTCTCGATCCTGACGCTGGCTTTCGCGCAGATGTCCTTTGCCCTGGCTTATTCGGTGTTCACCCCGATCACCGGCGGCGAGACCGGCTTGCAGCTGGCGCTCGACGATCCGCGCATTCTCGGCATCAGCCAGACCGCCGGCGGCAACATCCCGGTGCCCGCCCTCTTCGGGCTGGAGATGCGCGCGTCCTGGGATCTGGTCCTGGGTGACTGGCAGTTCACCTTCAACGCCGGCTACTACCTCTGCGCGCTGATCCTGCTTGCCGCCTTCTACATGGCGATCCGCATCTTCCGCTCGCCTTTCGGCATGATGCTGCGGGCGGTGAAATCGAACCAGCAGCGGATGAACTACACCGGACTGAACACCAAGCCCTATACCCTCGCGGCCTTTGTGATCTCGGGCATGTATGCCGGGCTGGCCGGCGGGCTGATGGCCTCGATGGACCCGCTGGCCGGCGCCGAGCGGATGCAATGGACCGCCTCCGGCGAGGTGGTGCTGATGACCATCCTCGGCGGCGCCGGCACCCTGATCGGGCCGGTGCTGGGCGCGGGCTTCATCAAGTATTTCGAGAACATCTTCTCGAAACTCAACGACAATGTGCTGCACGGCTGGTTCGCCTTCATGCCCGACGGGCTGGAAAACCTGATGGTCACAATTGTGCATCCCTTTGTCGGCAAGGGCTGGCACCTGACGCTGGGCATTC
Source organism: Marinovum algicola (assembly GCF_900109145.1). Lineage (GTDB taxonomy): Bacteria > Pseudomonadota > Alphaproteobacteria > Rhodobacterales > Rhodobacteraceae > Marinovum > Marinovum algicola. The sequence continues at coordinate 19,213 of NZ_FNYY01000010.1, read as the reverse complement.
TCTTCATGCTGGTGGTGATCTTCCTGCCCGGCGGGTTGGTCGAGGGCGGTCAGCGGGTCGGGCGGCTGTTCCGCCGCCGCGACATCAAGTCGACCGGCCCCGAGGCCGAGGCCGCCCAGCAACGCAACGCCGCGGAATAAGGAGCGCGACCCATGGGTATTCTTGAAGTCAAAGACGTGGGCAAGCGGTTCGGTGGATTGCAGGCGCTGGGCGACGTCAATCTCAGCGTGCAGGAGAACTCCTGCCACGCCATCATCGGCCCCAATGGCGCCGGCAAGTCCACCCTGCTCAACTGCCTGATCGGCAAGCTGATCCCCGACACCGGATCGGTGCTCTTCGACGGCCAGTCGGTGCTGGGGCGCACGCCCTACGAGATCTGCCAGATGGGGATTTCCCGGGTGTTCCAGACGCCCGAGATCTTCGGCGACCTCTCGGTGCTGGAAAACATGATGATCCCGATCTTCGCCAAGCGCGATGGCGCCTTCGAACTCAACGCCTTTTCCAGTGTCTTCGCCCAGCGGGACGTGCTGGAACAGGCCGAGCACATGCTGGCCGAGATGAACCTGGCCGACAAGCGGCATATGCACGCCGCCGCGATGTCGCGCGGCGACAAGCGGCGGCTCGAGATTGCCATGTGCCTCAGCCAGAACCCGCGCCTGCTGCTGCTCGACGAGCCGACGGCCGGCATGGCGCGGGCCGACACCAACAACACCATCGACCTGCTCAAGCAGATCAAGGACGAGCGCGACATCACCATCGCCATCATCGAGCACGACATGCATGTCGTGTTCTCGCTCGCCGACCGGATCACCGTGCTGGCCCAGGGCAGACCGCTGGTCGAGGACACGCCGGACAAGATCAAGGGCCACCCCAAGGTGCGCGAAGCCTATCTGGGCGAAAGCGCCTGACACGAGATCACCGCGCCCCGGACCTGCTCTGGGGCCTCCACCGCCATGAGGTCCCGGGGCGAGCCCGGGACGGGGAGCGCAAGATGAACATCAAACCGGACTTCAGCAAGAACGCCAACATGGCCGAAACCGCCCCGGCCTTTCTCTCGGTCTGGGACATGCACGCCTATTACGGCGAGAGCTACATCGTGCAGGGCGTGAGCTTCAACGTCCACGAAGGCGAGATCCTGGCGCTTCTGGGCCGCAACGGCGCCGGCAAGACCTCGACCCTGCGCTCGATCGCGCGGATCGGCTCGCCGCTGGTCACCCAGGGCGAAATCTGGCTCGATCACCAGCCGCTGCACAAGATGGCGAGCCACGAGGCGGCGTGCAGCGGCCTCGGCCTGGTGCCCGAGGATCGCCGCATCATCCCCGGGCTGACGGTCGAGGAGAACCTCGAACTGGCGCAGATCGCGCCGCCGGTGGGCTGGTCGCTCGAGCGGCTCTATGACCTCTTTCCGCGGCTCGGCGAACGTCGCAAGCAAGAGGGCGTGACCCTCTCGGGCGGCGAGCAGCAGATGCTGGCCATCGCCCGGGCGCTGGCGCGCGACATCAAGGTGCTGCTGCTGGACGAGCCTTACGAGGGCCTGGCCCCGGTGATCGTCGACGAGATCGAAAAGACCCTGATGCACATCAAGAGCCAGGGCATGACAACCATCCTGGTGGAACAGAACGCGGTGCGTGCGCTCGAACTGGCCGACCGCGCGGTGATCCTCGATACCGGCGGCATCGTGTTCGACGGTACCGCTGCCGAAGTGCTGGAAAACGACGAATTGCGCGCCGAATACTTGGCGATCTGACTCTTTTCGGGAGTTGGTAACGATTGCACCCCGCGCAGGCGGTCCCCGGCTGCGCGGGTTTTTGTCTCGGATCGGTCAATCGCGTTTTAGACAAATGGCCGGGGTCTGACGCGGCACTGTTAAGCGGCTGTTAAGGCCTCTTCATCATTCTTTAGACAGTCATAAGGATCTGTCACCAATAGCCACCCCGGAGCTGAGAATGATGTTCACTGCCGCTCTGCCCCTCACGGCACCGCAAACCACCGGACATCCCGCCGCCCTGCCCCAGGAACTCGGGCGGCAGACCGGCGACACGCGTATCGCCGCCAGCCAACCCGGGGGCGCGGCCGGCTCTGCCCGAAGCGATCATTCCGCCGGCGACAGCCCCCGGCACAACGCCCGCAACCGGGAACAGGCCTCGGCGCCGCCAACCATCCTTCAGCTCAAGATCAACACCCTGCTCGAAGAGCAACAGCAGCGCGCGCAGGAGACCGCCGCCGATCACGCCGCCCCGGACGGCGCGCCGGCGGCCGCACATGACATGGCGCAGGCCCCCGGCGGGCGTGACGGCCCTGCCCCGCACGCCGCCGCGCCACACGCCGTCGAACCGCCGTCAACCACCCCGCCCGGGCCGGAAGACAGTGCACCGGCGCCCAGCCCGGCCAGCACGCTCTACGCCGCCGCCGCCGGCCCCGAGGCGCCCGAACCCGGGCTGAGCAAAGCGATCTGACCGCGCCCGCGGCCCGCCTGTGCCGGCCCGGGGCGAGAGCTGCGTCGAAATTCTCGCGAGTCCCCCTGTTTTTCCCCCACAAACCGCGTTATCGGCAGTTCACACACATGCCGATGGCCGGTTTGATCGCTTTTCACAGCCGTTTCGCTGGCCTATAAGCAACCTCGGGACGAGATGGCAAAAGACCGGCCCGCGGGGCAAAACAACGGGTGGAAACGAGAATGACGAAGAATACGCATGACGCCGATGTGACCTTTATCGAAGCCCTCGCAAAGCTTCTGCATGACAACGACCTGACGGAATTGCAGGTCAAGCGCGAATACGGCGAGGACGACAGCCTGAACGTGCGGGTAAGCCGCGCCGCGCCGGCTGCGGCCCCGATCCAGGTAGCCGCACCGGCACCTGCCGCCGCAGCGCCCGCCGCGAGCCCGGCACCTGCCGCCGCTGCCGAAGCCGACACCAGCGATCCGGCCAACCACCCCGGCGCCGTCGCCTCGCCCATGGTCGGCACCGTCTACATGCAGGCCGAACCGGGCGCGCCCAGCTTCATCAGCGTCGGCGACAGCGTCTCCGAGGGCGATACGCTGCTCATCGTCGAGGCGATGAAGACCATGAACCACATCCCCGCCCCCCGCTCGGGCAAGGTCACCCGCATCCTGGTCGGCGATGGCGACCCGGTGGAGTTCGGCTCGCCGCTCGTGATCCTCGAGTAAGGGGCCACAGATGTTCGATAAAATCCTGATTGCCAACCGTGGCGAGATTGCCCTGCGGGTGATCCGCGCCTGCCGTGAAATGGGTATCGCCAGCGTTGCGGTGCATTCCACCGCCGATGCCGACGCGATGCATGTGCGCATGGCCGACGAATCGATCTGCATCGGCCCGCCGCCCTCGCCGCAGAGCTACCTGTCGATCCCCTCGATCATTGCCGCCTGCGAAGTGACCGGCGCCCAGGCGATTCACCCGGGCTACGGCTTCCTGTCGGAAAACGCCAATTTCGTGCAGGTGATCGAGGATCACGGGCTGACCTTCATCGGCCCCACCGCCGAGCACATCCGCATCATGGGCGACAAGATCACCGCCAAGGACACCATGATCAAGCTCGGGGTGCCTTGCGTTCCCGGCTCCGAAGGCGGTGTGCCCGATCTGGCCACGGCCAAGAAACTGGGCCAGGAAATGGGCTATCCGGTGATCATCAAGGCCACCGCCGGCGGCGGCGGCAAGGGCATGAAGGTGGCCAATTCCGACAAGGAGATGGAAAAGGCTTTCATGACCGCGCGCGCCGAGGGCAAGGCCAACTTCGGCAACGACGAAGTCTATATCGAGAAATACCTGCAAAAGCCGCGCCATATCGAGATCCAGGTCTTTGGCGACGGCAAGGGCACCGCGGTGCACCTGGCCGAGCGCGACTGTTCGCTCCAGCGCCGTCACCAGAAGGTGTTTGAAGAGGCGCCCGGCCCGTCGATCACACCCGAGGAACGCGCCCGCATCGGCAAGATCTGTGCCGAGGCGATGGCCAATATCAACTATATCGGCGCCGGCACCATCGAGTTTCTCTACGAAGATGGCGAGTTCTATTTCATCGAGATGAACACCCGGCTTCAGGTCGAACACCCGGTCACCGAAGGCATTTTCGGCGTCGATCTGGTGCGCGAGCAAATTCGCGTCGCCGAGGGTCTGCCGATGTCCTTCACCCAGGACGAGCTGGAAATCAACGGCCATGCCATCGAGGTGCGGATCAACGCCGAGAAGCTGCCCAACTTCTCGCCCTGCCCCGGGCGCATCACCCAATACCACGCCCCCGGCGGGCTTGGCGTGCGGATGGATTCGGCGCTTTACGACGGCTATTCCATCCCGCCCTATTACGACAGCCTGATCGGCAAGCTGATCGTGCACGGCCGTGACCGGAAAGAGGCGCTGGCGCGTCTGCACCGCGCGCTGGGAGAGCTGATCGTCGATGGTGTCGATACCACGATCCCGCTGTTCCACGAGCTGCTGCAAGAGCCGGCGATCCTGTCCGGCGATTACAACATCCACTGGCTCGAAAAGTGGCTCGCCCGCAACCTGGGCTGACCGCATGAGTGATCCGGCCCATGCGCTGGACCCGGACCTGGTGCTTCAGGCCTATGCGGCCGGCATCTTTCCGATGGCCGAGCGGCGCGACGACCCGGAGGTTTTCTGGGTCGATCCGCGCCGCCGCGGCATCCTGCCGATCGACGGCTTTCACCTGTCGCGGTCGCTGGCCCGCCGGCTGCGTCGCACGCCGCACGACATGCGCATCAACACCGCTTTCGGCGAGGTAATGCGCGCCTGTGGCGAGCGCGACGAGACCTGGATCAACCCGCCGATCTTCGATGTTTTCCAGACGCTGCACGCCCATGGCTATGCCCATTCGCTGGAGATCTGGCAGGAGGATGCGCTGATCGGCGGCGTCTACGGGCTGGCCATTGGCGGGCTGTTCTGTGGCGAGTCGATGTTTTCGCGCCGCACCGATGGTTCGAAAATGGCGCTGGCCTATCTGATCGACCGCTTGCGGCAGGGTGGTTTCACCCTGTTCGACACCCAGTTCCTGACCGATCACCTTGCCTCACTTGGCGCGATCGAAGTGCCCCGGGCCACCTATCACGGGCTGTTGCGCGCCGCCACGGCGCGCGAGGCTTCGTTTCTGGCGCCGCCCCTCGCGCGCGCCGATCAGGTCTTGCAGCGCATGACCCAGACGTCGTAACGCGCGTGATCGAGCGCGTTGAGCGCCGGCGACGAGGCGATCATCCAGCCCGAGAACACCGGCTGATCGGCGCCCTTTTCCCAGATGTTGAGAAAGGCGAAGGCATCACCAGACGGGTCGCCCTCGGGATAGCGGCATTCGCTCATGTCGATGCGCAGATTTCCAAACTCTGTCGCGCCACCATTGGCCAGCTCGAGATCGGTAGTTTCGCCCGACACCTTGTCGAGGCCGCGCAGAACAGCCCCGTCTCCGCGCGCGGCGGGCTCTTGCGCCGCCAGCGGGAACGCGGCCAGGCACAGGGCGGCCAGAACCGGATGTTTCATCAGCTCTCTTCCCCGCCGGAGACGAATTTCAACAGCAGCGAGATCAGGCTCACCGCGCCTTGGGTGTCTTCCATTTCCTGGCCCGGCTCGTAATAGAACGGCGATCCGCCCGGCACGATTTCCACGAAATTGCCGCCCAAAAGCCCCTCCTGCGCGATCACCACCGCGCTGTCATCGGGGATCTGGATGCCGTTGGCGACGGAAAAGACTGTGTCGGCGCGAAACGTTTCGGCGTTGAGCGCGACGTCGGTGACGGTGCCGATCTTGACCCCGGCCAGCCGCACATCGGTGCCCACCTGCACCCCTTCGAGCGAGCGAAAGCTCGCATGAAGCGGATAGCCCTGGCTGCCCTGGGCCAGCCCGGCGGCCTGACCGGCATAGATCAGAAAGCCCAGCGCCACCGCCAGAACGGCGCCACCGACGAGAACTTCGGTTTTGTTTTCAGACATGTGCGCGACCTTATTCGGGGGTCCAGGCCTCATAGTCCTGCCGCGGGGCAGGCTCTGCCCGGCGCAAAGATCCGGCTGGCGCATAGGCCAGCGGCGTGCCTGTCAGGTTTTCCTGGTGCGGCTTTTCCCAGGCCTTGTGCGGCAGCGGGCGTTTGTTCGGCGGCTCTTTCATCGTGTGGTGCAGCCAGCCGTGCCATTCCGGGTTCACCCGGCTGGCCTCGGCCTCACCGTTGAACATCACCCAGCGGCGCTTGCCATCACGGGTCTCGAAATAGACATTCCCCTGATCGTCGTCACCTACCTGCACGCCGTTGCGACGGGTGTAGAGCTGGGTGTTCAGCGTCGAACCGTTCCACCATGTCACGGCGCGCAGAAGCGTGTTCAGGATACCCATGGAAGCCTCCGATTTGCTTGTGATCGGTATGGATCAAGCGGCGGCAAAGATCCAGCCGCAATGCCCGCCGGTCCGTCGCGCCGGGTTGGGCGAAGGCCGGGCTGACGCCCGGCCCACGAGATCAGTCACCCGGCGGTGGCGGGGGTTTTCTCGGCATCGGCATAGATCATCAGCGGTGCGGCGTCGGATGTGACCGCCTCTTCGTTGACGACAACCTCGTCGACGTTTTCCATCCCCGGCAGGTCGAACATCGTGTCGAGCAGGATATCCTCGAGGATCGAGCGCAGGCCACGGGCGCCGGTCTTGCGTTCGATGGCGCGCTTGGAAATCGCGGTCAGCGCCTCATCGGTAAAGGACAGCGTGGTATCCTCCAGCTCGAACAGCCGCTGGTATTGTTTGACCAGCGCGTTCTTGGGCTTGGTCAGGATCGTCACCAGCGCGTCTTCGTCGAGATCCTCGAGCGTGGCCAGAACCGGCAGACGGCCGACGAATTCCGGGATCAGGCCGAATTTCAGCAGATCCTCGGGCTCGAGATCCTTGAACACCTCGCCAACGCCACGGTCGTCATTGTCGCGCACATCGGCGCCAAAGCCCATCGCCGAGCCCTTGCCCCGCTGGGCGATGATCTTGTCGAGCCCGGCAAAGGCCCCGCCGCAGATGAACAGGATGTTGGTGGTGTCGACTTGCAGGAACTCCTGCTGCGGATGCTTGCGCCCGCCCTGCGGCGGCACCGAGGCGACGGTGCCTTCCATCAGCTTGAGCAGCGCCTGCTGCACACCCTCGCCCGAGACGTCGCGGGTGATCGAGGGGTTTTCCGACTTGCGGGTGATCTTGTCGACCTCGTCGATATAGACGATGCCGCGCTGCGCCCGCTCGACATTGTATTCCGAGGATTGCAGCAGCTTGAGGATGATGTTTTCCACATCCTCACCCACGTAACCGGCCTCGGTCAGCGTGGTGGCGTCGGCCATGGTGAACGGCACGTCGAGGATGCGCGCCAGCGTCTGTGCCAGCAGCGTCTTGCCGCAGCCGGTGGGGCCGATCAGCAGGATGTTGGATTTCTGAAGCTCGATATCTCCGGATTTCGCCGCGTGATTGAGCCGCTTGTAGTGGTTGTGCACCGCGACAGAAAGCACCCGCTTGGCCACTGCCTGACCGATCACGTAGTCATCGAGCACCTGACAGATCTCTTTCGGCGTGGGCACCCCGTCCGAACTCTTGAGCCCGGCCGATTTGGTTTCCTCGCGAATGATGTCCATACAGAGCTCGACGCATTCATCGCAGATGAACACCGTCGGTCCGGCAATCAGCTTGCGCACCTCGTGCTGGCTCTTGCCGCAGAAGCTGCAATAGAGGGTGTTCTTGCTGTCACCGCCGGTTGTCGTCGCCATGTCTTACCTTTCGGAGCCGTCTTGTGCTCTTGTGACGCTGCGCTCACCACCGCCACAGGCTTTCACCCAGCTTAGGACAGGCGGCAAGGGGTCACAATTGCAAAATGTCCCCTGCCGCCCCTTGCTTAGTCTTCGTCGCCCGCCTTGGCGCGATTTTCGACGATCTCGTCGATCAGGCCCCAGTCCTTTGCGTCCTCGGGAGACATGAAGTTATCGCGTTCCAGCGCGGCTTCCACCTTTTTCAGGGTCTGGCCGGTGTGCTTCACGTAGATTTCATTCAGCCGCTTCTTCAGCTTAAGCGTTTCCTCGGCGTGGATCATGATGTCCGTCGCCTGCCCCTGATAGCCGCCCGAGGGCTGGTGCACCATGATGCGGCTGTTGGGCAGCGAGAAGCGCATGCCCTTTTCGCCGGCGGTCAGCAGCAGCGAGCCCATCGAGGCCGCCTGGCCGATCACCAGGGTCGAAACCTTGGGTTTGATGTATTGCATCGTGTCATAGATCGAAAGACCGCTGGTCACCACGCCGCCGGGGCTGTTGATGTACATCGAGATGTCTTTCGAGGGGTTCTCGGCCTCGAGGTGCAGAAGCTGGGCCACGATCAGCGACGACATGCCGTCATGCACCGGGCCGGAGACAAAGATGATCCGCTCCTTCAGCAGGCGCGAAAAGATGTCGTAGGCGCGTTCGCCGCGGCTCGTCTGTTCGACGACCATCGGGACGAGCGTATTCATGTAGGTGTCTAACGGGTCGTGCATCGCAGCCTGCCTCTTGTGCTCTGGGGGTTTCTACCCCGCCGGAATTACCAGAGTCTTAGTCATGGGCTTGGGGGGCTGCAAGGGGCGGCGGGGAAAAGGATGCCGCGGCCCCGGGCTCAGGCGCAGGCCAGGGTGCGGTCGTCCTTGTCGGACGGGGCGGCGCGGCCAAAGCGGCTTTCGCCGTAGTCACCGACATAGACCACCGGAAGATCGGGAAAGCGGTTTTCGATATCGGCGCGGATCTGCTCGCCGTCGATGCCGCCGAACTGCCCCTCGTCGATCAGCACCACCGAGGGCAGCCGGGTGATGTCGAGAAATTCCAGCGCCTCCTGCTCGGTGCCCACCCGGCGCACATGCCGGTCCTGGCCATCGAGATAGCCAAGAACGTCGCGGTGCCGCCAGGCGCTGTTGGCCACCAGCAGGATATCGACCGGGGCGCTGCCCTCCCCGGCCGGCGTGGCCTGGTCGTCTTCGGCGGGCGCGACCGGCAGCGCGACGACGACGGTGGTGCCCGCCCCCGGTGCGCTGTTGATCAGCAGGCCGCCGCCGATCTGCTGGCAGACGCCATTGACCGAGGCCAGCCCGAGGCCGCTGCCCTTGCCCACCTCCTTGGTGGTGAAATAGGGCTGCACCGCCCTGCGCACCGTCGCCTCATCCATCCCCAAGCCGGTGTCCGTGACCTCGATGACCACATGTTCGCCGGGGGTCAGGCCGGCGTTGAAATTGAAGGTCGCGGCAAAGCCGTTGGTGATGACCCGCTGCGAGATCGTGACATGAAGATCGCCGCCCGAAGGCATGGCGTCGCGCGCGTTGACCAGAAGGTTGAGCAGCGCCCGCTCGAGCGTGGAATCGTCGATCCCGACCCGGCCCAGGGTGGCGGGCTGCGCGGTCAGGGTCACACCGATGTTGATCGGCGCCACCCGCTTGAACAGCTCGACGACCTGCTCGGCGATGGTGACGACATCGCCGTCGCCCTTGTGCAGCCGGGTCTGGCGGCCGGAGTCCAGCAGCTGATTGGTCAGCCCGGCAGCGCGGTCGGCGGCGCTGATCGCCTCGCGCAGGTAGGTGCCGGATTTCGAGGGATCGATTTCCATCAGTTCAAGGTTGCCGCGCAAGGCCGTGAGAGCATTGTTGAAATCATGCGCCACCCCGGCGACGATCTGGCCCAGGATGCGCAGGTTCTCATCCCGGGCGTTGTTGATCTCGATGTTTTGCAAAGCCCGGTCCGAGGCGCTCTCGAGCGCCGTGATCCGTTTTTTCTCGGCCTCCAGCCGGTCGATCAGAAAGCCGACGATCAGCGCCGAGGCCACCAGCAAGGCGATCATCGCGCTGCACAGGAAGACCAGGCGGAAATCCGGGGTGATCCAGTCACGCAGGGTCATGAACCGCGTCAGCTCGCCGATCACCAGCACCCCGAGGATCGACAGGATCAGCGAGGCCCGCAGGATCACGCTCTGCCGGCGCGGGCCGAACAGGCCGCGAAAATGCGGGCTGTCGCGGTGCGACAATACCAGCGAGAGGTTCAGCAGGAAGACGCCCGCCGCGGTGGAGAGCGACATTTCCTTGAAGCCCAGCACATCGCGCACCGAGGCCGAAGACAAGCCATGTGCCATCAGTGCCGTGCCCGACACCAAGGCACAGAGCGCACTGGCGGTGATGGCGACCGCACGCGCGCCGCGGACCGGCACCGCCAGCGCCACGATCGCGATGCCGAGGCACAGCAGACAGAAGCCCGTGGCCATTGCCATGCCGTCGCCGGGGGCGGGCACGATGCGCTCGCCCGCGGCCAGCCCGCGGCGCATCACCGGCTCGATGAAATAGGCCCCGACCACCGCCGCCAGCGCCAGGGTGGCCAGCGCCGCCACCGCCGGCGGCCATCGGTTGATCGTGGCCAGCGTTCCGATGCCGGCAAAGACCAGCGCCAACGCGGTTTCCGGCACCATCGCCGGAAGATCGGCACGCAGCCGCACCAGCCCCTCGTACCCCAGCCCCCAGCCCAGCCCGAGCACCAGCAGCGCCCAGGCCAGCGGCAGCACCGCAAGAAGGTTCGTCCAGTCCGGCATGTCACGGCGCCGGCGGGTCAGATCACGGGTCATCGACAGGCTCCGCCCAATCGAGAAGAACACATTCTTCAGCGACGATAGCCCGACATCCTTGCCGATGGGTTAATTTTGCAGATTTCGCCGATTTGGCGCGGCTTTGGTGTCGCCGGTCAGCCCCAGTCGCGCAGTCGCGCCACATAGCGCGCCAGCGTGTCGATCTCGAGGTTGACCCGGTCGCCGACCTGCGCCCGCCCCCAGGTCGTCACCTCCTGGGTATGCGGAATGACGTTGATGCCGAACGTGCAATCCGCCACCTCATTGACCGTCAGCGAGGTGCCGTTGAGCGCCACCGAGCCCTTGGAGGCGATGTATTTCGCCAGCGCCTCCGGCGCCCGCAGGGTCAGCCGCGTCGAATCCCCCTCGTCGGTCATCGCCATGATCTCGGCCACGCCGTCGACATGGCCCGAAACGATATGGCCGCCCAGCTCGTCCCCGACCTTGAGCGACCGTTCGAGATTGATCGTGCGCCCCTCGGCCCAGAGACCGAGATTGGTCCGCGACACCGTCTCGGCACTGATGTCCACGTCGAACCAGTCCGGCCCCAGCGCCACCGCCGTCAGGCAGACGCCGTCACAGGCGATGGAAGCGCCGATCTCGATCGTCGCGGTGTCATATCCGGTGGTGATCCGTGCCCGCAGGTCGCCGCGCTTCTCAAGCGCCGCAATCCGGCCCATGTCGGTGATGATCCCGGTAAACATCGTTTTCCCTCGCCGCTGCTGGCGCTTTCGGCCATATTTTCGTCCAGATGGCTTGCTACACAGCCGCCATCCGCAACCGTATGAGGGAAATCCGCCTGATGGGCAACGCCGCCGGAGAGAAAAGGGTCTTCCTGTTCCTACAGGGTCCGCACGGCCCGTTCTTTCACCGTCTGGGACGGATGCTGCGGCTCACCGGGGCGCAGGTCTGGCGGGTGGGGTTCAACGCCGGCGACCGGGCATTCTGGTTTCACCCCAAGAGCTTCATCCCCTACACCGGCACCCCCGAAGGCTGGCCCGAGGCCTTTGCCGGGATGATCGCCGAACGGCAGGTCACCGACATCGTGCTGTATGGCGACACCCGCACCATCCACGCCGAGGCGATCCGGATCGCCCGCGATCTGGGGCTCACCGTGCATGTCTTCGAAGAGGGCTACATGCGGCCCTATTGGGTGACCTATGAGCGCGGCGGAGCGAACGGCCATTCGCGTCTGATGGAGATGCCGGTCGACGAGATGCAGAAGGCGCTGCAACTGTCGGACATGGAGGCGCCGCTGCCGCCGGGCCACTGGGGCGACACCCGGCAACATGTGTTCTATGGCGCGCTTTACCACTGGTTCGTTATGTTCCGAAACGGCGATTACCGCAATTTCCGCGCCCATCGCGACCTGCCGGTGACAATGGAATTCGCGCTGTATCTCAAGCGGCTGCTGCTGATGCCGTTGCACGCGCTGGAGCGCCGCGCCGCGACCTTCGGCATCCGGCACGGCGGCTATCCCTATCACCTCTGCCTGCTGCAACTCGAGCATGACAGCTCCTTCCTCGAACATTCGCCGTTCAAGCGGATGACCGAGTTTCTCGAACTGGTGGTCGAAGGCTTTGCCCAGGGCGCGCCGGGCCATCATCACCTTGTCTTCAAGGCGCATCCGCTGGAAAACGGCCGCACCAACATCCGCCGCGAGCTTCGGCGGCTGGCGCAGAAATACGGTGTCAGGGGCCGGGTGCATTATGTCCGCGGCGGCAAGCTTGCGCCGCTGCTGAACGATGCCCGCAGCGCGGTGACGGTGAATTCCACCGCCGGTCAGCAGGTGCTCTGGCGCGGCATTCCGCTCCGGGTCTTCGGCCGCGCGGTCTATGCCAAACCCGAATTCGTCTCGATGCAGCCGCTCAAGGAATTCTTTGCCGCGCCCGAGCGGCCCGACAACCGCGCCTACAAGGATTACCGCCGCTACCTGCTGGAAACCAGCCAGGTGCCGGGCGGTTTCTACTCGGCCAAGGGCCGCCGCCAGTTGCTGCGGCTGGTGGTCGACATGATGCTCTCACCGGAAGATCCCTATGACGGGTTCAATTCCGGCACCGCGGCCCCACGGCAACAGTTGCGGCTCGTGACCTGATATCCACAGGTGCGGCCTCTGGCGTTTTGATACGGATTCCCGTAGCCTGCGGCAAAAAGCTGAGGCAGCATAACGACAAGGTCGAGGAGACCGAGCAGTGAAAAACCATCAGACAGGATGGGCCCGTTCCGTGGCCCTGCTTCTTGCCGTATCGCTTGCGGCGTCTTGCGGATTGCCGCGCTCCGGCCCGAACAAGCGTGAAATCTTTGCCGGATCGGTGCAGCGCCAGGGCGATGCCTTCATCGTCAGCGTCAACGATCGCGTGACCCGCGCCACCGGTGTGGTGCCCGCACTGGGCTTTTCCGAGACCTTCAAATCCGCCGGCGTGATCGGCTCTGACGTCATCCGCCCCGGCGATACGCTGGGACTGACGATCTGGGAAAACGTCGATGACGGGCTTCTGGCGGGCGAAACCTCCTCCTCCACCCTGCTCGAGACGGTACAGGTCGATGGCGCGGGCTTTATCTTTGTGCCCTATGCCGGGCGCATCAAGGCCGCCGGCAACACCACCGAAGCCGTCCGCCGCATCATCACCCGCAAGCTCGAAGAACAGACCCCCGATCCGCAGGTCGAAATCCGCCGCGAGGCCGGTGACGGCGCCACCGTCTCGGTGGTCGGGGCGGTGGGCGCCCAGGGCGTCTATGCGATCGAGCGGCCGACCCGCACGCTGTCGTCGATGATGGCCCGTGCCGGGGGCGTGACCATCGAGCCCGAAATCGCCCAGATCACCGTCACCCGTGGCGGTCAGACCGGCAAGATCTGGTTCGAGGATCTCTATGCCCATCCGCGCATGGACATCGCCCTGCGTGGCGGCGACAAGATCCTGATCGAGGAAGACACCCGCGCCTTTGTCGCCCTCGGCGCCACCGGCGCGCAATCGCGCGTGCCCTTCGAGACACAGACCCTCTCGGCGGTCGAGGCCATCGCCCAGGTCGGCGGGCTGCTGTCGACCTCGGCCGATCCGACCGGCGTCTTTGTCCTGCGCAACGAGGCCGAGGTGATCGCCGAGAACGTGCTGGGCCGCGACGATCTGCAAGGCCCGCAGCGCATGGTCTATGTGCTCGATCTGACCGAGCCCAACGGGCTGTTCCTGGCGCGCGATTTCATCGTCCGCGACGACGACCTGCTCTATGTCACCGAAGCGCCGCTGTCGCAGTGGAACAAGACCATCGCCGCCCTCACCGGCAGCCTTGGCGCGATCACCACGCTGTCCTCGACGGCGACCTCGGTGAACGCATTGGCCTCCGGCGATCTGACCGGCGGCTGACCAAGTGAGCACAGCCGATGACGACAACCGCGCCGGGGCCGCAGGGCCCCGGCGTCTTTATGTCTACAACGGCGGTTTCCTGACCCAGCCCCGACTGCGCCGCATCCTCACGTTGGCCGGCTACGACATCCGCATCGGCCTGCCCGGCCCCGACGACCTGGTGGCGGTCTGGGGCCAGAGCCCGACGGCCCATCGCGGCGAAGCCGTTGCCGCCCGTCGCGGCGCCGGCCTTGTCCGCATCGAGGATGCCTTTCTGCGCTCGCTCCACCCCGGCCGTGCCGGCGGCGAGCCGCCGCTGGGGCTGATGATCGACCATGCCGGAGTGCATTTCGACGCCGCCAGGATCAGCGATCTCGAACGGCTGCTGACCGAGGCGCCGCTCGACGATGCCGCGCTGATGACCCGCGCCGGCGACGCCATTGCCCGGATCCGGGCCGCACATCTGACGAAATACAGCGGTTTCGACGCCATGACCCCGGCACCGGCGCCCGGCTATGTGCTGGTGATCGACCAGACCCGCGGCGATGCCTCGGTCACCGCCTCGGGCGCGGCGCGGGCGCAGTTTCAGGAGATGCTGGTCTTTGCCCAGGAGGAACACCCCGGCACGCCGGTCGTCATCAAGACCCACCCCGAGACCGCCCGCGGCCTGCGCCCCGGCCATTTCACCGAGGCCGACGCCAACGACCGCATCACCCTGCTGAGCGAGCCGGTCAGCCCCTGGCGGCTGTTCGAGGGCGCTGTCGGGGTCTATACCCTGTCGTCGCAGATGGGCTTCGAGGCGATTTTCGCCGGCCACAAGCCCCGCGTCTTCGGCCAGCCCTTCTATGCCGGCTGGGGGCTGACCACGGATGAGACCCCGGTGCCCCGGCGCGAACGCCGACTGACCCGGCATCAACTCTTTGCCGCCGCGATGATCCTCTATCCGCGGTGGTATGATCCGTTCACCGACCGACTCTGCGGCATCGAGACCGCGCTCGACGCCTTCGAGGCCCGCACCCGCGCCTGGCGCGAGGATCATCGCGGCTGGGTCGCCTCGGGCATGCGGCTGTGGAAGCGCCGGCCGTTGCAGAAGGTGTTCGGCCGCGAGCGCCCCATGGTCTTCGAAGCGGACCCCGCCAAGGCGCGCAGCCGCGCCGAGACCGAAGGCCGCCGCCGCATGGCCTGGGCCGGCAAGGCGGGGGACGGGGATGCGGTGGTGCGGGTCGAGGACGGGTTCCTGCGCTCGCGCGGGCTGGGCGCGAATTTGGTGCCGCCGCTCTCGCTGGTCGCCGACGATCTGGGCATCTACTACGATCCGCGCCGAGAGAGCCGGCTGGAGCGGCTGATCGCCGAAAGCGAGGGCCTGCGCCCCGACGAGCTGCACCGCGCTTACGGGCTGCGACGCGACATCCTCAAGGCCCGGCTGAGCAAATACAACCTGGCAGGCGCCACACCTGCCCTGCCCGAAGGCCATCGCATTCTGGTGCCCGGGCAGGTCGAGGACGACGCCTCGATCCTCACCGGCTGCGCCGGGATCAACACCAACCGCGGGCTGCTCGAGGCGGCGCGCGCGGCCAACCCGCAGGCGGTGATCCTGTACAAGCCGCACCCGGATGTCGAGGCCGGCCTGCGCCGGGGGGCCGTGCCCGAGGCGCGGGATCTGGCCGATCTGGCGCTCGATCACGCCGACCCGGTGACGCTGCTCGATCAGGTGCAGGAGGTCTGGACACTGACCTCGCTGCTGGGCTTCGAGGCGCTGCTGCGCGAGGTGCCGGTGACCACGCTGGGCGCGCCCTTCTATGCCGGCTGGGGGCTGACCCGCGATCACGGCGCGGTGCCCGCCCGGCGCCGGGCGCGGGTGTCGCTCGATGCACTGGTGCATGCCACGCTGATTGCCTATCCGCGCTATCACGATCCGGTCACCGGCCTGCCCTGCCCGCCCGAGGTGGTGGTACAGCGGCTCGCCGGCGGCGCCTTGCCCGGGCCCGGCCCGGCCAATCGGCTGCTGGCGAAACTCCAGGGGCTCTTTGCCAGTCAGGCGCATCTCTGGCGGCGCTGAAACAGCCCTCAGACCCTGCGCCAGACCGACATTACATCCGCCCCCACCGGGCGCACTTCGGCCAGGGCCAGCCGCGGCGCCTCGGCCAGCCGTTCCACCCCCAGCGCGCCGATGGCCGGCTGGCCCTCGGCACCCAGCGCCATGCCGGCGGTGAAACAGATCAGCTCGTCCACCAGCCCGGCCGCCAGCAGCGAGGCGGCCAGTTGCCCGCCGCCCTCGCAGAACACCCGCGTCAGCCCGGCGGCGCCCAGCCCGTGCAAGGCATCGCGCATGTCGACCTGGCGACCGGCCAGCCGACAGGATACCAGCCGTGCCCCCAGCCCCTCCCAGGCCTCGCAGAGCCCCGGATCGGCGTCGGGGCCGTGGCAGAGCCAGACCGGCACATCGCCGGCGGTCTGGGCCAATTGCCCGGTCAGCGGCAGATCGAGCTTGCGCGAGACCACGATGCGCAGCGGCTGATGCCGGATGCCCAGGCCGCGCACTGTAAGCGCCGGGTCATCCGCCCGCGCCGTGCCGCCGCCCACCATCACCGCGTCATGCCGCGCGCGCAGCGCATGCACCTCGCGGCGCGCGCCGGGCCCGGTGATCCACTGGCTTTCGCCGGTGGCAGTGGCAATGCGGCCATCGAGCGTGGTGGCAAGCTTCAGCGTCACGAAGGGCCGGCCCGCCCCGGTCTTGAGGAAAAAGCCCGCGTGATCGCGCGCCGCCTCCTGCGCCAGCACGCCGGTCTCGACCGCGATGCCGGCGGCGCGCAGCATGGCGAGACCCCGGCCCGCGACCCGCGGGTCGTCATCCTCGACCGCCACCACCACCCGGGCCACGCCGGCGGCAATCAGCGCCTCGGCGCAGGGCGGTGTCTGGCCGTGATGGGCGCAAGGCTCCAGCGTGACATAGGCGGTGGCGCTCCGCGCCGCCGCCCCGGCCCGGGCCAGGGCCTGCGTCTCGGCATGCGGCCGCCCGCCCGGCTGGGTCCAGCCGCGCCCGACAACCCGGCCATCGCGGACAATCACGCAGCCCACCGCCGGATTGGGCCAGCAGCGGCCCTGGCCGCGGCGGCCCAGCACCAGCGCATGCGCCATGTGGCGCCGATCCTCGTCTCTCATGCCGCGGGCCTTTCGCCTCACCCTTCTTTCGGGGCGTCCGGGCGAAGCTCGCTGACGAATTTGTCGAAATCGTCGGCGGCCTGAAAGTTCTTGTAAACGCTGGCAAAGCGCACATAGGCAACGGTGTCGATCCGGGCCAGGCTCTCCATCACGATCTCGCCGATCTGCTTCGAGGGGATGTCGGTCTCGCCCATGCTTTCGAGCCGCCGCACGATGCCGGAGATCATCTGATCCATGCGCTCGGGTTCGACCGGGCGTTTCTGCAAGGCGATTCGGATCGAGCGCTCGAGCTTGTCGCGGTCGAAATCCTCACGCCGTCCGTTTGTCTTGATCACCACCAGATCGCGCAGCTGCACCCGTTCATAGGTGGTGAAGCGCCCGCCACAGGCCGGGCAAAAGCGCCGCCGCCTGATCGAGACATGGTCCTCTGCGGGCCGTGAATCCTTGACCTGAGTGTCGATATTTCCGCAAAACGGACAGCGCATTGGCCGTTCCCCTTTTCCTCTAATCCGCCTCTTATGGGTCTCCTTGCCCACTTATCCACAAAGTATAGGAGAGCCGCCCGCATTTGGGTAGAGCGAAAATCGCACAACAATATTGTGTGGCGCATGGGTCAAGGGGAATTTTGTCTTGGATTACCCGGTCTCTGCCTCGGCGCGCCAATTGTAGCGTGAATGTAGCGTGAAACCGATATTTGCAGAGTTTGAAAGCAATATTTGCAGCAGACGGTTTCTCGAATTCACCCTGTGACGCGCCGCTCTCGGAACGACGGCATAACCGGAACGTCAATGGACGAGTCGATTAGGTCGACAACGCTCTTGCCCCCCTTGATCGGCAACATCATCTCGCGCTGAGTGAGGTCTCTGGGCTTGCGGTATGCATCGAGCTTGGACTTCTTCCGACCGATCGCGGCGGCCGTCACCGTGTCGAGCATCGCAGGCACGTTGATCGTCGCGCCCGCGAACATCTCTGCCACGGTTATGATTTGAACTGCCGGAATTTGCCCGATAAATGTATCGATCTTGCCGAACTCACGAGCAGCATCGCGCATGCCCTTAGTCGGTTCATGAGCGCAGATCAGCACGCCGATGGCCTTATCGTCACGGGTCAGTCGGCGCTGGGTTTCCACGGTTCCACCGAGGTCCCGAACCATTCCAGGATTGAGGTTGCGCCCGCCTTTGACCGACACAATCCCGCGGCTGCGGTCATCGCTGGCCGTAAGGTAGTAGAAGCTTCCGTCAATCCCGCCATCGCCGCGGAACTTGCCAGAGTGCATCGCCCCGAGCGCAGTGACCGCCCACTCCTCGAACTTAAAGGGATGGTTCTCGGCCAGCCAGAGCGCGCCGTCTGCACTCTTGGGGATGCCGAAGACGTCGTATTTGATGCCCGGGAAATGGTGTTTTAAACGGTCTTGAACAACGTGCATGGACTGAACGGCAACATCGATTCCGATCCATTTTCGCCCGAGTTCCTGCGCTGCATGCAGCGTTGTCCCGCAGCCGCAGAAGGGATCCAGGACGACGTCTCCGGGTTTTGACGACAGCGAGATGATCCGTTCCAATAGCTTGAGGGGCTTTTGCGTCGGGTATCCCAACCTCTCCCGGGCTTGCGAATTTAGAGGTAGGATATCTGTCCAAACGTCGGGTAATGGTAACCCTTTCTGTTCGTCGAGATAGCGCTTGAATTGTGGAACTCTTCCCGGCGCAGACTGACTTATCAAACCGGCTTCCAATGCAGCCTGCATCCGGTGCTCGGTCCAGCGCCAAGTACGTGTCACACCCATAAACTCGTACTCTAGGGTCAGGACTCATAGCCAGTAAATGACGAGTGCGGCGAGAGCGATGGCTGACAGGAAGACCTTCGGGCACCGGTCGTATCGGGTCGCCACACGCCGCCAATCCTTCAGCCTGCCGAACATGATTTCGATCCGATTGCGGCGTCTGTAGCGGCGCTTGTCGTACTTGACGGTTTTCTTGCGCTGCTTGCGACCGGGGATGCAGGCGCGTATCCCTTTGTCTTTCAACGCTTCTCGGAACCAGTCGGCGTCATACCCTCGATCTCCGAGCAGCCATTCCACCTTTGGCAAACTGCTCACCAAGGCGCGGGCACCGATATAGTCGCTGA
>NZ_FNYY01000045.1 GCF_900109145.1 Marinovum algicola | reverse complement strand
CGGCAGTGCAATATCGACCGGCAAGAACAGCGCAGTGTCGTCAGGCGTCAGAAGCCCCTTCTTCCTCAGTTCATATCGCCAGGCATAAATCTGCTGCCGCCTGATCTCGTGCCGATGCGCGACTTGCGATACCGTCGCGCCGTTCACCCCGACCGAAAGCACAATCGACAACTTCTCCTCGTCGCTCCATCGGCGCCGACGCTCCACGCCCAGAATTTCGCCCCGCATCCCTGCCTCCCTGTAGGAGACGTCTCTAATGACGTCATTATGGACGTCTCTTATCAATCACCGGGACATACGAGCAGGCGGTTCAAATCGGGCGGTTACGGTAGATCCAGGCTTGATGGCGTTCGAGATTTTGCAGCTTCATGTCCTGCCCCTGCTCTTTCCGAAGGCGATTTTCAAGAAGACATCACTGGACAGGCCATTGCGACAACGGCTCGTTCGTCGCTTGGAGCGTTGTATGGTCTGTCCGGTTTATACCCGCAGACCGGTCACGACCCAGTCGACAATGCTTTCATGGTAGTTGGGGACGTGGCGATAGCCGAATTGTCTCAGCCGATCAGCCGAACTCTTTGACCTCGAGCATCTGCAAAACGGTGCTCCTCACCGTTTCAGCCGTGCTGCGGATAGACGCAACATCGGCGCGCACAGATCGCTTCGACAATCAGTTTGTGGCGCGCCACATTCGGAACCGTCCTTGCCCTGTTAGCTCGCGGACCAGATCCCGCGCTTCCATCCAGGCGAGGTTGCGCTGGACAGCGGCGCGGCTGGCTCCGGTCAGGGCCTCGGCCATAGGGGCAGAGACCAGGGGCCATTCGGTCAGCACTCCGCGCAGGGCTGGCGGCGTCTTGCCCGAGAGTGGGGTCATCTCGGCTTCCGCCAGCGCCGACCATGTCTCGATATCGTCGAGGTGCCGCATCGCGGTCAGGCAGGCCGTTTCCATTTTCTCGAGCCAGCGCGCCAAACGTTCAGCCGGGGGGCCGCCGGCGCGCAGCGCCCCCGCCCCACCCATGGCCAGGGGTGCGAATATTGCCCCCTCGCCCTCATGCGCGGCAATGCGCGACGCCGTGACCGCCGCTTCCATTCGGTTGCTCTGCTGTCCGAGGCCCGCGAGGCTCCAGAGGTGAAACCCCATGCAGGCACGCGTGATCGGGTGCAGGTCGGCGGCTTGCGCCATCAGGTCAAGCCACCCGCCCGCGCGATCCGCGAAGGGCTCGGCTTCATCCACCATGTTCTCGGGGTCACGGCGATCGAGGAAGGCGGACAGGTCCACGTCTGGGCCGGGACCGCCTGTAAGACGCCGCACCGCCCATCCGACACGCGCAAGCGCTGCGGTGTCGTCCTGCACGCCGGACAAGCGCATGGATATCCAGAGCGCCAGCCGATCCGGGCCAATTCGGTCGCCTGCAAACCAGCTGAGGTCTGCCGCCTCGATCAACGCAAGCCTGTGCCGCCAGCCTTCCGGGCCACGCTTCAGACGGTCGTCTAGCGCCCCGATCCGGCCGGCCACACGGGCAAGGCGGGCAGCATGGCCCGCCTCGGCACGTCGCCAATCGTCAAGAACAGCGGTCTCACGCACTTCGGCCCTAGGTCCGGGCGGCAGATAATGCGGCTCCTCTTCCATCGGACCGGGCAGGAACCACAGGTCGTCCTCATGTCGCAATTGCTTTGCCGTTTCATCAAAAAGTTCTTACAGGATTCCAGTAGGATGAAGCGTAATCCGACGTGGTATTTTACGTTTCGATTTCAATTTTTAGCTCGCGTTTCAACAAGCGAGAACATGGGGCAGAAGATGGGGTTTAGAAACCGTGGAGCGGCGGGTTCATGACGCTGCGCGAAAACGAAGCGTCTGACGAGGCTTGGGCCAAGGCAACGCGTATCGCGCGAGAGCTGGATCGCATTTTGGACGGGCAAGAGCCTATGCGCACCGCAGTTTCTCGGGCCGCATCCGAATTGCGTCTCTCGACGCGCCAAGTCTACAACCACCTGCGCCGATATCGTACCGAACATCGGGTGTCTTCGCTGTTGCCAAAGACAGGTGGAGCTAGGCGCGCGAGGATCAGCCCGGCTGTTGAGGAAATCATTTTGGCAACCCTTCGGGAGATGTGGCTTCAGCCCGAGCAACCGGACCTTGCGCCGATTGTCGATGAAATCCGCACCCGTTGTGACAGCGAGGGTCTTGATCCGCCTGCCTATGTCACCGTTTCCAAGCGTATCCCACGACTGTTCACGCCCGAGGAGATTGCACGACGGCGACATTCAGGAGGAAAAAACCTACGGCGCCTGAAACCCCGCCCAGGTTATATCCGGGCCAACCACGCACTCGATGTCGTCCAGATAGACCATACCCCCGCCGACATCCAGTTTGTGGAAGTCATCGATGGTCAGGGCATCTATGTTGGACGCCCCTATCTCACCATCGCAGCTGATGTTGCAACAAGCGCGATTATCGGCTTCTGCCTGACCCTTGAGCAGCCCTCACGCTTGTCGGTCGCCCTCTGTCTGGCGCAGGCGATGTGCCGCAAGGAGGACTGGCTGGCAGCGCGCGACATCAATCATTCCTGGCCGATGTTTGGCCGCCCGAAGATGGTCGTCGTGGATTCCGCCATGGAATTCAGAAGCACCAGTTTCATCCTGGGTTGTGCCGAGTACGGGATTGCAATTCAAAGCCGGAACAAGGGGACCGTCCATCGTGGCGGGGTTGTCGAACGACTTCTAGGCAAGGTGAATACGGTGCTGCGCTCCCTGCCTGGCAAGACCGGGCGTTCCATCGCGGATCGGGGTGAGTATCTGTCCGAAGACCGTGCGAGGCTCAACTTTGCAGACCTCGAACGCTGTATCGCGCTGGCGATTATCGATCACAATCTTAGCCAGAATGAACGCAAGCTGACAGTCCCGACCAATGAATGGGAACGAAAATGCCGTCAGCCGGACGGCCCGGAAGACAACCCTTTCGACGTTCTGCTCAGCTTTCTCCCGAACAAGACACGCAGGATTTCACCTCAAGGTGTCAGCCTGTTTGCCAACGACTATTTCGATCCATGGTTGGGCCCGTTGGTCGCCCGCCGTGATCGATTGGGTGCTCTCGATGTTCGTTATGATCCTCGGGACATTAGTCACATCTACATCAAGGATCCCGATACAGGAGCCTGGCGCCCTGTGGAGCGGCGGGATGGACTGCTTGAGGCGGTCACCCTCTGGCAGCACAGGGCCGAGAGAAGCCGAGCGCGCGAAACCGGCCGACGCCCGATCGAGGAGAAGACCGCGATCCGCCGCGAAATCGCGGCGACGGTAGATGCCTCGGCATCGAAGAAGCAAAGGCTGAAGGAAGTCGCACGGGCCAGGCATGCGGCTCATGCGCCGAAACCCTACCAGAGCCTCACTTCTTCCCCGACACCAATCCGCGAAACACCTGACCCTGAGCGCCCGCGCCGCGTCTTTCCGGTTGAGGATTGGTGAAATGATTGATCACCTCCTAGACTCCGCCGCATCACTTCTCGATGCTGGTGACGCGTGCCGCATCGCCCATATCCGGTCGGCCCGTTGGATCAGCCATCCGGTTGCAAGTCGCGCCCATAACGCCATGAGTCTGCTGCTTGATCGGCCAGTAACCTTGCGTCCCAGAGGGCTCTTGCTGACAGGCCCCTATCACAATGGCAAGACGATGATCGCCGAACGCTTTGCGATTGAACATTTGCGGCAGTCAGAACGTCAAAGGATCTGGGTGATCCAGACCCGAGAAGGTGCCGGACTGTCTCACTTCTATGCCAGCATTCTTGCCGGGTTGCGCGCGCCTCAGGCATCTGGTTGGCGGAGCCTGTCGCGCGCGGGCGAGCAGGTGGATCATTTGCTGGACAGCTTGAAACCCCGCCTGCTCATCTTCGATGAGTTTCACAGCGCCCTTCGAGGGCGCCGACAGGACGTGAAATCTATCTTTTCGTTCCTGCGCCGTATCGCACGTGTCCACGACATTTCGCCCGTACTGGTTGGCGAGGTTGCGGTCTATGACGCGGTACACGACACCGAGGAAATGGGATCGCGGTTCGATACGATCCCTATTCCCAGATGGGCGTATGACGAGGATTTCGCGACGCTCCTCGATAGTCTTGAAACCAGCATCCCTCTCGCCCGCGCCTCGAACCTGTCGCGACCGTCACTGGCTGAGATCATCCATGAATTGTCAGAGGGCTTGATCGGAGAGGTCGTCGATATCGTGAGCAGCGCGGCCATCAAGGCGATAAGGAACGGCGAGGAACACATTTCTGAGGCGACCATTACCTCGCTTGGTTACACGCCCCTGTCGAAACGCCGAAATGCGCCTTTGCGCCGCGAAATGATGTGAACCAGTCTGCGTCCGAGATCACGGTCACACCTGCGCGCGACTACGGCAACGAGGTGGGGCAAGGCTGGCCCGTCGTTGTTGCACCGGTACCCGGAGAGCTGCTGTCGAGCTGGTTGCATCGGCTGGCCATGGCCAATGGAATTCCACCTCAATATTTTGGGCGGGTTCTGGATGTCGCAGTTGGAGATTGGTCTGCGAAGCTTGACCGAGACCTTCCCGGGCGAATCCTCAATTTGCTGGTCGAGCGAACGCGGTTACCTACCGAGGATATTGATGGCTTGGCTTTGAACCGCGACCCGCTAGCCCGGTTGCGTTTGCGGCACAACAGTGGATCTGGAGATCCTGGCACATCGACCGCTCAGTTCAATCGCCTGCAATACTGTCCAGTGTGCCTGAAAGAGGATCTCGCACCGTACTTCCGACGCGGCTGGACTTTGGCAACGCGCGTTTCCTGCTTTCGGCATGGATGCCGCTTGCGCGACCACTGCCCTACCTGCCGTGGCGGCATCGCGCCTGTTCGACAAAACCGGCTTCTGCCGCAACATTTCTGTGTCTGGTGCGACGCAGATCTCCGAAAACCCACGCTGCCCGCCGAGTATAATGTGCATCGTCTCGAGCGGCTGCTCGACGATCTGCTTCGAATGCATGTTGCGGGACATGGACTGCACGGGAGGACCTCCCTGCCCGCCATGCTTGGGACCGTTTGCTTCACGTTCGATGGGGAACCCAAATCGATTTCACGTCTTCCAATTCGCGACCGATATCTTTTCTTCCGCCAGTTGACCGAAGGAATGATGCCCCTCCAAAAATATTCCGAGCATCCCGCAATTGAGCTCTGGACCCGCATTGCACTGGCAGCGTCCAAGCATTCCGACCTGGTGGCGTCATTGAGTGCAGAGATATTGTCACAGATAACACCGGGAACAAAGAAACGCTCCGGACATCCTGATTTGACAGCCTTACAGCGAGCCATCATCCGCCTTCATTCAAACCGTCGAACATCATTGGCAACGACTACGCCTGGGAATTGATGACACCTGCATCCTCCATCTGCTCCCGATCGGGCAGGTCCTGCAGCGACTCCAGATCGAACGCGACCAGGAACTGCTCCGTCGTCACATAGGTATAGGGTGCCCCGCGCCGCGGCGACCGTGGGCCGGTGCCGATCAGGCCACGGGCATGTAGCCGACCGATCAGATCTCGGCTGATCTCCTTGCCGAAGATGTCCTTCAGCCCGTCTCTTGTGATCGGCTGGTGGTAGGCGATGGCGGCCAGGACCGCGACATCGTATTCGCGCAGATCGAGATCCTGATCGCCGACATCCGCGGCCGTCCTGATCGCCGCCGCATAGGCCGGTCTCGTCCGCAGCATCCAGCCGCCGGCCACCTGCGCCACTTCGAAGGATCGTCCTTCGAGATCGGCGGCCAGGTCTTCGACCAACAGATCGACCGAAGCCCCCTGCCCCACCACGCGCGCGAGGTCCTCGCGCGGCACCGGCGATGCGCTGGCGAAGAGAACGGCTTCAATCCGCCGCCTCCATTCTCGCCAGCGCAATTCGGTTGGCAGATCGTCCAATTCCCGGTCGAGGTCGGTTTCGGCGTGATCTTTGACCATGCCTAGACCCCGTAAAGGCGGAACGTGTCACGCCCGGTGAGCTCTCGGGCGACCCCTAACGCCACCAGCCGGTCGCAAAAGCGGCGCGCTGCCCGGTCGGACCGCAGTGAGGTAAGCGCGGTAGGGGCGATGGCATCCCGGGCCAGAAAGTCGGCCACTGCCTTGTCAGAACCCCTGGCTCGCAGTTTCGGCGCGGCCTCTTTGAGCCGGGCTGCGCGTCGTGTCAGATCGATGGCCTGGTGCGTTGTCTCAACTGCTGCCGTCCCAATTGCCTGATGACAGATCAGCCGCAACTCCTCGCCGGTTTTTCGAAGATCACCGCGCTTGAGGCCGAGTGCCAGAAGCGGCAGGACATGGCTCCACCCGAGCGCCTGCGCCAAAGTTGCATCCGCGAGAATCAGTGCGGAGGTGAGGTCGCGGGGTCGATCTCCAAGAACGGCCTCCAGGACGGTGGCCGCTTGAGTCACCGGAGCCGCCTTCACTACTTCGAGCCAGGTTGCGATCTGTTCCGGTTCCAAAGTCGGCAGCGCCCGGTTCAATGCCTTGGCCGCCACCGGTCGTTCCACCGCGCGCCGCCAAGAAAGATAACTCTCGCCCGCTGGCCCCGGGCTGTCACCCGGCTGCAGAAACGCCAACGCGTCCCGCAAGTCTGCCGCCCTTTCCGGCCGCCCCGAATGTACCACACAAGCCTCCGCCGCGCGCAGCGCCAAACTTTCCCGCAACAAGGCTTGGGGAACGTCATCGCGCCCGACCACCAGATGCAGATGCGCCAGCGCCGCGCCCGACAAAAACGCCATATCTTCATGGGTTTCGGGGCGTGCGGAAGTGACCCAGGGCGGCATCCGAGGTAGGGTATCAGGGTCGTCAATGAAGGTCGCTCGAGCATATGCCATGCCACAACACTATCCGATGGCGGCGCTTTGTTCTACCACATACTGGGAAAACCGCCCCGCTTTGCCGTATCCGTTTATGTCCAATAAGCTTGCCTTGGACGAAACCGCTCACGCGGTATTGGCGCTCGTTACCGCCGAACTACGCCGGGTCGACTGTGGTCTTTGCGGATAGGTGTGACCGTCGTTTGATTGGGACCTTCTCAATCGAACGACAGGAGGTTCCTTTGTCCAGCGAACATGTTCCAGCCCTACGGCAACGGTTTTTAGACGACATGCGCATCAAGGGCCTGCGGCCAATCACCCAGAAGATGTATTTGCGGTCAGTGCGCGAGTTTGCCAGATTTCTGGGGCGGTCGCCCGATTTGGCCACGCCCGAGGACTTGCGCGCGTTTCAGCTCGATATGACGAACAAGGGCACCGGCGCGCCGACCTTCAACCACCGGCTGACTGCGCTCAGCTTTTTCTTTTCGGTGACCTGCGACCGGTCCGAAATGAAACGTTACCTTCGTTACCAGCGGATCGCCAAGCAGATCCCGGTCGTACTGAGCGCCGCAGAAGTCGCGCGAATTCTGGCCGCGGCGCCGGGTCCGGGCTTGAAGTATGGGGCCGCTCTCAGTGTCGCGTATGGTTGCGGATTGCGGGCGAATGAAGTCACGCATCTGAAAGTGTCCGATATCGACAGCGATCGCATGCTGATCCGCGTCGAGCAAGGCAAGGGCCGCAAGGATCGGCAGGTGATGTTGTCGCCCACCCTTCTCGAGCTTTTGCGCGCCTACTATCGGGAAACGCGTCCTGCGGGCTGGCTATTCCCCGGCCGCGACCCGGCCAACCCGATTTCAAACCGCCAGCTGAGCCGCGCGTTCCACGCCGCGTGCGACTTTGCAGATATCAAGAAAAACGTCTCGCCCCACACGTTGAGGCACTGTTTCGCCACGCACCTGCTGGAAAACGGAACAGACATCCGAGTGATCCAGGTGCTGCTTGGTCACACGACGCTGGAGACCACGACCGTCTACACAAAGGTTGCAATCAAGATGATCCGGGACGTGACGAGCCCTCTGGATCTGCTGAACCTCGAGAAAGGCGGAAGCGGCTGACGGCGGGTCCCCAATGTCCCGACCAGCACTCGAAGTCGCGGACATCTTCCGAGCCCACGGACCTGCCTGGCGTCGTGCCAATGCTGGTCACCTGAGCCAGGCGCAACTCAAGGTCATGTCGGCAATTGAAACCTGCCGGACGGCTGTTCTGGGCGGACACGTCGCGGCTTGCACCAAATGCGGACACCAGCACGTCTCCTACAATTCATGCCGCAACCGGCATTGCCCGAAATGCCAGGGGGCCACCGCCCACCACTGGATGCAGGCCCGGGTCTCCGACCTCTTGCCAGTGGAATATTTCCACGTTGTCTTCACCCTGCCCGCAACGATCGCCAAGATCGCCTTGCAGAACAAGGCGGCTGTCTACGATCTTCTGTTCAAGGCGTCTTCAAGAACGCTTCTGACGATTGCCGCCGATCCCAAGCATCTGGGCGCGACGATTGGAATGACGAGTGTGCTGCACTCCTGGGGATCGGCGCTGACGCATCACCCGCATGTGCACATCATCGTGCCTGGCGGCGGCTTGTCGCCCTGCGGCAAGCACTGGATTGCTTGCCGTCCGGGGTTCTTCCTGCCCGTGAGGGTCGTGTCCCGTCTGTTCCGGCGTTTGTTCCTGGAAGGACTGATGGCTCTTCATCGGTCCGGAAATCTGGCCTTCTCCGGGCAATTGGCGCATCTGACGAGCCCGGACATCTTCAAGACCCACCTCGCACCGCTCAGAAAGACCGCATGGGTGGTATACGCCAAACCGCCCTTCGGAGGACCCGGGGCAGTTCTCGCCTATCTCAGCCGGTACACGCACAGGGTGGCGATTCCGAATTCGCGCCTCGTCAGCGCCGATGCCGAGACGGTTGCGTTCCGATGGAAGGACTACAGGATTAGAAACCGCAATCGCCAGAAGGTCATGCGTCTCGAAACGGGGGAGTTCATTCGCCGGTTCCTGACCCACGTTCTGCCTCCGGGGTTTCACCGGATCCGCCATACCGGTTTCCTTGCCAACGGCATCCGCCGCGCAAGGCTTGAAACCATCAGATTACTGTTGGCCGCAGAGGCGCAAGACGACCAGGAAGCATCAGACGACAAGACCGGCCCTCCGGACGAACAGTCCTCGAGTCTGACGTGCCCGGAATGCGGCGGCAGCATGGTCGTCATCGATGCATTCGAGCGCGGCAAGACCCCGAAATCTCGCTCGCCACCTTGGAGAACCGCCGCATGAAACAAGGGCAGAACCTTTGTCTTGACCTGCGGCGCCCCGGCACCGCACGGGTCCGTGTGGCTCAAATTCGAAAGCACGACAAATGCTCAGGAACCGCGCGCGCAAAGGCCCTCGTTTTGCAAGAACGACAGGTGTTTCTTGTCGAACTCGGCATCCACCCCACCCCAAAATCTGCAACACAGACAGCCACCGAGCTCAGTCGTTCAGAGCAATTCCCATAGGCCCAAATTCTGCCCGCGCTTTCGTCCAAGGCAGATTTATCGCCGCTGGATAACGCGCATCCAGCGGCCACAAACCTTTTTCATTATCGGACGGAAAAATGATATGCTCGGAAACATGAGCAGTATCACGAATAGCGGCACCAAAATCGAGGATTCTGACGCGTCTGACGCAGAGATTTCGAGCTCAGCACCCCATACCGCGCCGAACAGTGACGAGCGCGACGAGAGAACCTCTCGGGACGGAGCCTCAATCGCTCTGCCCGCCCATGTGGCCGGCTCCGGCGCGCTCGACCGGCTGATCGATACCGCCCGGGACTATGCCGAGGCCTCGACGGCTGGGAACACGAACAAGGCCTACGCCGCCGACTGGAAACACTTCACCCGCTGGTGCCGGTTGAAAGGCACGGAGCCTCTGCCCCCCTCGCCGGAGATGGTTGGACTTTATCTGGCTGATCTGGCCGCCGCGACCGGGAAGGCCCCTGCTCTCTCGGTCTCCACCATTGAGCGGCGCCTCTCCGGCATCGCTTGGAATTACAGGCAGCGAGGGTTCACTCTTGATCGCAAGGACCGCCATGTCGCCACCGTTCTGGCCGGGATTAGGCGCAAACACGCGCGTCCGCCGGTTCAGAAGGAAGCGATCCTGCCCGAGGACATCCAGGCCATGGTGGGCACCCTTCCCTATGATCTCCGCGGGCTTCGAGACCGGGCGATCTTACTTCTGGGCTATGCTGGAGGTCTCCGTCGCTCCGAGATCGTGAGCCTTGACGTGCACAAGGATGATACACCGGGCTCCGGCGGTTGGATCGAGATTTTCGAAGATGGCGCTCTGCTGACACTGAACGCCAAGACCGGGTGGCGCGAGGTCGAGGTTGGGCGCGGCTCAAGCGACCAGACCTGTCCTGTCCACGCACTTGAGCAATGGCTACACTTTGCGAAGATCGACTTTGGGCCGGTCTTCGTGCGCACCTCGCGGGACGGCAAACGTGCCCTCGAGGCCCGCCTCTCCGACAAGCACGTCGCTCGGCTGATCAAGGCAACCGTTCTGAAGAGCGGCGTCAGATCCGATCTGCCGGAAGCCAAAAGGC
Source organism: Marinovum algicola (assembly GCF_900109145.1). Lineage (GTDB taxonomy): Bacteria > Pseudomonadota > Alphaproteobacteria > Rhodobacterales > Rhodobacteraceae > Marinovum > Marinovum algicola. Next base: position 270 of record NZ_FNYY01000045.1, on the reverse strand, counting down.
TGGCAATGTTCTCTGGACATTCCTTGCGCGCCGGGCTCGCCTCGTCGGCAGAGGTTGATGAGCGCTATGTTCAAAAGCACCTGGGACATGCGTCGGCCGAGATGACCCGGCGTTACCAGCGCAGGCGCGACAGGTTCAGGGTGAACCTGACCAAAGCCGCAGGGCTGTGAAGCTCAGGAATCTTGACGCGTTGGTGAAGCGCTAAGATGAAATTCCAGCGCTTCAGTTTCAGCTTTCTGCTTCAATTGAAATCGGGAATTAAACGCGACA
>NZ_FNYY01000034.1 GCF_900109145.1 Marinovum algicola | reverse complement strand
ATCAGGTCCGGGACGGGGCTGCGGGTGGCCTCGCGTCCCGGCCCCGCGCCGGGGCCTCGTGGTGGGGATGCCGCACCTGGCATCGGGCACAAAAAAGCCCGGCGACCCGCAGGGGCCGCCAGGCTGGAAGTGCTGTCCCGGGTCAGGCCCGGGACGGGATCGCGATCACTCGATGATCTTGGAGACGACGCCCGAGCCCACGGTGCGGCCGCCTTCACGGATGGCGAAGCGCAGGCCTTCTTCCATCGCGATCGGGGCGATCAGCTCCACGGTGAACTTCAGGTTGTCGCCCGGCATCACCATCTCGGTGCCCGAGGGCAGCTCCACGGTGCCGGTCACGTCGGTGGTCCGGAAGTAGAACTGCGGGCGGTAGTTGGCAAAGAACGGCGTGTGACGGCCACCTTCGTCCTTGGTCAGGATGTAGCTTTCCGCCTCGAACTTGGTGTGCGGCTTGACCGAACCCGGCTTGCAGAGAACCTGGCCACGCTCGACGCCCTCACGGTCGACACCGCGCAGCAGCGCGCCGATGTTGTCGCCGGCTTCACCGCGATCGAGCAGCTTGCGGAACATCTCGACACCGGTGCAGGTGGTCTTCTTGGTGTCGCGGATGCCGACGATCTCGATCTCGTCGCCAACGTTGATCACGCCACGCTCGACACGGCCGGTCACAACCGTACCGCGGCCGGAGATCGAGAACACGTCCTCGATCGGCATCAGGAAGTCCTGGTCGACGGCACGGGCCGGCTGCGGGATGTATTCATCCACGGCCGCCATCAGTTCCTTGATCTTCTCTTCGCCGATTTCCGGGTTGTTGCCTTCCATCGCCGCCAGCGCCGAGCCGGCGATGATCGGAATGTCGTCGCCCGGGAAATCGTACTCGGAGAGCAGTTCGCGGACTTCCATTTCCACCAGCTCGAGCAGCTCCTCGTCGTCGACCTGGTCGACCTTGTTGAGGAAGACGACCATCGCGGGGATGCCGACCTGACGGCCGAGCAGGATGTGCTCGCGGGTCTGCGGCATCGGGCCGTCGGCCGCATTCACCACCAGGATCGCGCCGTCCATCTGGGCGGCACCGGTGATCATGTTCTTGACGTAGTCGGCGTGGCCGGGGCAGTCGACGTGGGCGTAGTGCCGCGCCTCGGTCTCGTATTCCACGTGGGCGGTCGAGATGGTGATGCCGCGGGCTTTCTCTTCCGGCGCGCCGTCGATCTGGTCATAGGCCCTGAAGTCACCGAAGTACTTGGTGATCGCCGCGGTCAGCGTCGTCTTGCCGTGGTCAACATGGCCGATGGTGCCAATGTTGCAGTGCGGTTTGGAACGCTCAAACTTTTCCTTTGCCATGGTAGTGGCTCCCTTGATTTGGTCTTGCGGTGCGCATCAATGCGCACCCTACGGGGGGTTGTAGGGTGCGCCTTTACGGCGCACCGCTCGCTTATGCGTATTTGGACTGGATCTCGTCCGAGATGTTCTGCGGCACCGGATCGTAGTGATCGAACTGCATGGTGAACTGGGCGCGGCCCGAGCTCATCGAACGCAGGGTGTTGATGTAGCCGAACATATTGGCCAGCGGCACCATGGAGGCGATTGCCACGGCATTGCCGCGCGGCTCCTGACCGGTCACCTGGCCGCGACGCGAGGTCAGGTCGCCGATGATGCCACCGGTGTATTCTTCCGGGGTCACCACTTCGACCTTCATGATCGGCTCCAGCAGCTTGGCGCCGGCTTTCTTCATGCCTTCGCGCATGCCCATGCGGGCGGCGATCTCGAAGGCCAGAACGCTGGAGTCCACGTCGTGGAATTTACCGTCAACCAGAGCCACCTTGAAGTCGATCACCGGGAAGCCTGCCAGCGGACCGGAGTCCATGACCGACTTGATGCCCTTTTCGACGCCGGGGATGTATTCCTTGGGAACGGCACCGCCGACGATGCGGCTCTCGAAGGAATAGCCTTCGCCCGGCTCGGTGGGCGTGATGATGAGCTTGACCTCGGCGAACTGACCGGAGCCACCCGATTGCTTCTTGTGGGTGTAGGTGTGCTCGACCTCGTGACCGATGGTCTCACGATAGGCCACCTGCGGCGCACCGATGTTGGCTTCGACCTTGAATTCGCGCTTCAGGCGATCGACGAGAATGTCGAGGTGAAGTTCGCCCATGCCCTTCATGATGGTCTGACCGCTCTCGATGTCGGTCTCGACGCGGAACGACGGGTCTTCCGCCGCCAGACGCGCCAGGCCGGCCGACATCTTCTCCTGGTCGCCCTTGGTCTTGGGCTCGACCGCGATCTCGATCACCGGATCGGGGAAGGTCATGGTTTCCAGCACCACCGGATCGGACTTGTCGCACAGGGTGTCACCGGTCGTGGTGTTCTTCAGCCCGCCAAGCGCGATGATGTCGCCGGCATAGGCTTCGGAAATCTCGTCCCGGTTGTTCGAGTGCATCATCATCATCCGGCCAACGCGCTCGGTGTTGCCCTTGGTCGAGTTCAGCATCGAGTCGCCCTTGTTGAGCACACCCGAATAGATCCGCACGAAGGTCAGCGAGCCGACGAAGGGGTCGTTCATGATCTTGAACGCCAGGCCCGAGAACGCCATGTTGTCATCCGCGCGGCGCGGGATGTTGCGGGTCTCGGTCTCGTCGCCGGGCTTGAAGCCCATGTAGTCGACCACATCCAGCGGGCTGGGCAGATAGTCGATCACGGCGTTGAGCAGCGGCTGGACGCCCTTGTTCTTGAAGGCGGAACCGCCCAGAACCGGAACGAAGGACAGCGACAGCGTGCCCTTGCGCAGCAGTTTGCGCAGGGTGGCCACGTCGGGCTCTTCACCTTCGAGGTAGGCTTCCATCGCGTCGTCGTCCATTTCGACGGCCGCTTCGATCATCTTGCCGCGCCATTCCTCGGCCACGTCCTTGAGGCTGTCGCGGATCTCTTCCTGGAACCAGGTCGCGCCGAGGTCTTCGCCCCGCCAGACCCATTCCTTCATGGTCACCAGGTCGATCAGGCCTTCGAGCTCGTTCTCGGCACCGATCGGGATGCCGACGGGCACGGCGGTGGCGCCGGTGCGGTCTTCGATCATCTCGACACAGTTGAAGAAGTCGGCGCCGATCTTGTCCATCTTATTGACGAAGACGATGCGCGGAACCTTGTAGCGGTCAGCCTGACGCCACACGGTTTCGGTCTGGGGTTCGACACCGGCGTTGGCGTCGAGCACACAGACGGCACCGTCGAGAACCGCCAGCGAACGCTCGACTTCGATGGTGAAGTCGACGTGGCCGGGGGTGTCGATGATGTTCAGGCGGTGCTTGGGGCTGTCGGGTTCGGTGCCGTTCTCGGTGCGCTCCCAGAAGGTCGTGGTCGCGGCCGAGGTGATGGTGATCCCGCGTTCCTGCTCCTGCTCCATCCAGTCCATGGTGGCGGCGCCATCGTGCACCTCACCGATGTTGTGGGATTTGCCGGTGTAAAACAGGATCCGTTCCGAGCAGGTGGTCTTGCCTGCGTCGATATGGGCCATGATGCCGAAGTTGCGGTAGCGGTCGAGCGGATAATCGCGTGCCATTGGATAAAGCCTCTGAATTTACCAGCGGTAATGGCTGAACGCTTTGTTCGCGTCGGCCATCTTGTGGGTGTCTTCGCGCTTCTTAACAGCAGAACCGCGGGAATTGACAGCATCCAGCAGCTCGCCTGCGAGGCGTTCTTCCATTGTGTTTTCGTTGCGGGCGCGGCTGGCGTTGATCAGCCAGCGGATGGCCAGCGCCTCGCGGCGCTCGGGGCGCACTTCGACGGGCACCTGGTAGGTGGCACCACCCACACGGCGCGAGCGGACCTCGACCGAGGGTTTGATGTTGTCGAGCGCTTCGTGGAACAGTTCCACCGGGGCGCGCTTGACCTTGCCTTCGATGCGGTCGAGCGCATTGTAGACGATCTTCTCTGCGACCGACTTCTTGCCGTCGATCATCAGGTTGTTCATGAATTTTGTCAGAACCCGGTCACCATATTTGGCGTCGGGCAGGACTTCGCGTTTTTCAGCGGCGTGACGACGAGACATATCCTGATCCTCTTACTTAGGACGCTTCGCGCCGTATTTCGAGCGGCGTTGCTTACGATCTTTGACGCCCTGGGTATCCAGAACACCGCGAAGGATGTGATAGCGCACACCGGGAAGGTCTTTGACACGACCGCCGCGGATCAGCACAACCGAGTGCTCTTGCAGGTTGTGGCTTTCACCGGGGATGTAGCTGATCACTTCGTAACCGTTGGTCAGGCGCACCTTGGCCACCTTCCGCATCGCCGAGTTCGGCTTTTTCGGGGTGGTGGTGTAGACACGGGTGCAGACGCCGCGCTTCTGCGGGCATTGTTCCAGGTGCTGCGACTTGGACCGTTTGACTTTCGGCTGCCGCGGTTTGCGGATCAGCTGTTGGATCGTTGGCATAGAGGTATCGTCTCCGCTTTCGCTCTCATTTCTTGCATGAGGGCGCCCCCATGCGGTGTTGTTCAGTCCCGCGCCCGCCTTCCCCGTGCATGCAGGGGGCTCACAAGCGCAAAATCCGCGATCACAGCCATTCCGAGGTCTGCGACGCGGTTGGTTATCAGAGGATCGGAGCGCTAACTGCCCGGATCTTGACCACTGCAATATGATGTCGGCACGCGGGATGGCCCCGAAACCGAGATGAGGGTGGCGTATAGGGGGAGTCGCAGGCCTTGTCAACAGCGCGCCCCGGGCGGTCCGGGCCGCTTGCCAAGCGCGGCGCGGCAATGCAAGGCTGCGGCATTGATTAGCACCCCCACAGGCGGAGAAAAAGCAGTGCAGGTCATTGGATTGTGCCGATTTTCCTATCCGGCGCTCGGCGGCTTCCAGGTCGAGCATGACAGCATCGAGGACCGCATCGCCTATCTCTACGCGCCCGCGCGCATGGAAGAGCGGTTCCGGCATTTCGAGGCGGTCACCCTGCCCGGCCTCAAGGCCCAGACCGACGGCGATTTCACCTTTCTGATCGTCGTCGGCGACCAGCTGCCGAAACCCCATGCCGACCGGCTGCATGACCTTGTCGCCGATTTTCCCCAGGCCCGGATCATTGCCCATCCGCCACGAGAGCATCGCCCGGTGATGGCCGAGGTGCTCAATGACGCCCGCCAGGATCTGGGCCAGCCCTGCCTGCAATTCCGCCACGACGATGACGATGCCATTGCGGTCAGCTTTGTTCAGCGCCTGCGCGAGGCGGCAGCCGATTGCCCCGGCCTGATGCGCGATCACCGGCTGGTGGGCTTCGACTTCAACCGCGGCTTCATCGCCCGGCCCGACAGCGGCGGCCTTCTGGCGCAGGAGACGGTCACCCCCTATTGGGGCGTGGCCCTGGCCATGGCGGTCAAACCCTGGGCGCGGCACACGATCATGAATTTCGGCCACAACCGGATCAACCGCTTCATGCCGACGGTCACCTTTACCCACGAAGACATGTTTGTCCGCGGCCACAACGACCACAACGACAGCCGTCAGGGCCGCAAGGTCACCAAGGTCGATCTCCGACGGCTCGACGGTGCCGGAGAGCGGCATTTCGAAACCACCTTCGCAATCTCATCGGACCGGGTACGCGAGATTTTTGCGGGAACGCCGCGCCTCGCGCCATAGGGTAAAGACCCCCATGGCCACCACGATGAAGGCCCCCAGCAGCGTCAGCGGCTCGGGCCAGTCGCCCCAGACCAGAAAGCCCAGGATCAGTGCCCAGATCAGCCCGGTATAACGAAACGGCGCGGTAAAGCTCACCTCGCCGACCCGCATCACCATCACCGAGCAGAGATAGGCCGCCAGGATGAAACCGGCCGCGACCACGATAAAGAGCGCGTTCAGCGGCGCGATCGGCTGCCAGCCGCCCGGCAGGCTGGCCAGCCCGGCAAATCCCATGACCGAAACCGCCCCCATGAACGACACCATGAGCGAGGGCACCTGAACCGACATCGCGCGCGTGGCCAGATCGCGCAGGGTGGAGCAGACAACCGCCACCAGAGCGAACAGTGTCGCGTCGGAAAACCCGTCCGGCCCCGGCCGCACGATCAGCAACATGCCGCCAAATCCCACCGCGATGGCGCTCCACCGCCGCCAGCCCACCGGCTCGCGCAGAACCAGCGCCGCCCCGAGCGCGACGCTCAGCGGCAGGATCTGAAGGATCGCGGTGACATTGGCCAGCGGCATGCGGAACAGCGCCGAGAGAAAAAACACCGTCGCCCCCACCTCGGTCAGCGAGCGCACGGCGACCAGGGCCCAGTCGCGCCGCGAGAGGCCGAGCCGCAGCGCGCCCAGGTACCGCGCCAGAAAGAACAGGAACAGGCTGGCGATCACCCCGCGCAGGAAGATCAGCTGAAACAGCGGCACCTCGCCCGCCGTCAGTTTCACGAAGGTATCGTTGAAGGTGAACCCCGCCATCGATCCCATCATCAACAGCGCCCCGCGCGTATTGTCCTGCATGTCTGCCCCTCGTCTTGCCCGATAAACGCCCGCAAAGGCCGCCCTTCCCGAGACGCGACGCTCGGGCCGGATCGGGCAGGCTCTTCCGGCTGAACCAGAACACTGCGCGCCGCTGACGCACAATGAAAAAACCCCGCCCGGTTCGCACCGGACGGGGCTGAAGCTGTCAGCGAGCTGCGATCAGTCGCGGCTGTCTTCGTCCATTACCGGCTGGGTAAAGGCATCGCCCCCCACCATGTCGTCCGAAGGTGCCGCCAGGGCGGCCGCCGCTTCCGCTTCCTCGCGGCGCGCGCCGATCACCACGTTGTCGCGGTCCTGGGCAATGCGGCGGACCTTCTGGGTCGCGCCACCGGTGCCCGCCGGGATCAGGCGGCCGACGATGACGTTCTCCTTGAGCCCCACCAGCTTGTCCTTCTTGCCCTGCACCGAGGCCTCGGTGAGAACGCGGGTGGTCTCCTGGAAGGAGGCCGCCGAGATGAACGACCGGGTCTGAAGCGAGGCCTTGGTGATCCCCAGGAGGATCGGTTCGCCCTGCGCCTCGCGCCCGCCTTTCGACAGCGCCTTTTCGTTGGCGGCGTCGAACTCGGCCTTGTCCACATGTTCGCCCTTGAGCAGCGTGGTGTCGCCCGAATCCTGGATTTCCCACTTCTGCAACATCTGGCGCACGATCACTTCGACATGCTTGTCGTTGATCTTCACGCCTTGCAGTCGATAGACGTCCTGGACCTCGTCGATCATGTAGTTGGCCAGAGCCTCGATCCCCATGATGGCGAGGATGTCGTGCGGCGCCGGGTTGCCGTCCATGATGTAGTCGCCCTTCTGGACGAAGTCACCTTCCTGAACCGGAATGTGCTTGCCCTTGGGCACCATGTATTCGACCGGCTCCAGGCTGTCGTCGGCGGGTTCGATCGCGATGCGGCGCTTGTTCTTGTAGTCCTTGCCAAAGCGCACATAGCCGTCGATCTCGGCGATGATCGCGTGGTCCTTGGGACGCCGGGCTTCGAAGAGTTCGGCCACACGCGGCAGACCACCGGTGATGTCCTTGGTCTTGGCGCCTTCACGCGGAATACGCGCCACGACGTCACCGGCCTTCACATCGACACCGTCATCGACCGACAGAATGGCGTCGACCGACATCGGATAGGTGATCGGGTTGCCCGCCTCGTTGCGCACCGGCTCGCCGTCGCCGTCGATCAGGATGATCTCGGGCTTGAGCTCGTTGCCCTTCGGAGCCGCACGCCAGTCGGCGACGATCTTCTGGGTCATGCCGGTGGCATCGTCGGTCTCCTCGCGCACGGCGACGCCGTTCACCAGGTCGACGTGACGGGCGATACCGTCCTTCTCGGCGATGATCGGCAGGGTATAGGGATCCCATTCGAACAGCTTGTCGCCGCGGGCCACCTGCTGGCCTTCCTTGACAAACAGCTTGGTGCCGTAGCCCAGCTTGAAGCTGGCCCGTTCGGCGCCGTGCTCGTCCTGGATCACCAGCTTCATGTTCCGGCCCATCACCAGGGTCTCGCCAAGGGCGTTTTCCAGTGTGTTGGCCGCCTCGAAGGCCACGACGCCATCGGTGCCCGCCTCCTGGAAGGACTGCTGACCACCCTGGGCAACGCCGCCGATGTGGAAGGTCCGCATCGTCAGCTGGGTGCCGGGTTCGCCGATCGACTGCGCCGCGATGATGCCCACCGCTTCGCCGGAGTTGACCATGGTGCCGCGCGCGAGGTCACGGCCGTAGCACATGGCACAGACGCCCTCTTCGGCCTCACAGGTCAGCGGGCTGCGGATGCGCATCTTCTGCACCCCCAGACCCTCGATGGTGTCGGCCATGCGCTCGTCGATCAGGGTGCCTGCCTTGCAGACCACGTCCTCGGTGCCGGGGGCCAGCACATCGTCGGCCGCGACACGGCCCAGGATACGCTCGCCCAGCGACGACACGATCTCGCCGTCGTTGACCGCCGCTTCCGCGGTGATCGCCCGGTCGGTTTCGCAATCGTGCAGACGCACGATGCAATCCTGCGCCACGTCCACCAGACGACGGGTCAGGTAGCCCGAGTTCGCCGTCTTCAGAGCGGTGTCCGACAGACCTTTCCGCGCACCGTGGGTCGAGTTGAAGTATTCAAGAACGGTCAGACCTTCCTTGAAGTTCGAGATGATCGGCGTCTCGATGATGTCGCCGTTCGGCTTCGCCATCAGGCCGCGCATCCCGCCCAGCTGCTTCATCTGCGTGACCGAGCCCCGGGCACCGGAGTGCGCCATCATGTAGACCGAGTTCGGCTCCATGACCGAGCCATCCTCGGCGTGACGTTCGGCCGAGATGGTCGACATCATCGCTTCGGTGACCTTGTCGTTACACTTCGACCAGGCATCGACGACCTTGTTGTACTTCTCACCTTGGGTGATCAGACCGTCCATGTACTGCTGTTCGAAGTCCTTCACCTGATCGCGCGTCTCTTCGACGATCGGCCATTTGGTGTCGGGGATGACCATGTCGTCCTTGCCGAAGGAGATGCCGGCCTTGAAGGCTTCCTTGAAGCCCATCGACATGATCTGGTCGCAGAAGATCACCGACTCTTTCTGACCGCAATAGCGGTAGACGGTGTCGATGACGCGCTGCACGTCCTTCTTCCGCAGAAGCTGGTTGACCAGTTCGAAGGGCGCCTTGGCATTCAGCGGCAGCAGACCGCCAAGCCGCAGGCGGCCCGGGGTGGTCTCGTAACGCTTCATCACCTCGAGGCCTTCGTCGTCGATCTGCTTGACCCGCGCGGTGATCTTGGCGTGCAGATGCACTTCACCGGCGCCGAGCGCGTGCTCGACTTCCTCGATCGAGGAGAAGGCCATGCCCTCGCCCTTCATGCCATCGCGCTGGATGGTGAGGTAGTAGAGACCGAGAATCATATCCTGCGACGGAACGATGATCGGCGCGCCGTTGGCGGGCGACAGGACGTTGTTGGTCGACATCATCAGCACGCGCGCTTCGAGCTGGGCTTCCAGCGAGAGCGGCACGTGTACGGCCATCTGGTCGCCGTCGAAGTCGGCGTTGAAGGCCGAACAGACCAGCGGGTGCAGCTGGATCGCCTTTCCTTCGATCAGCGTGGGCTCGAAGGCCTGGATGCCCAGACGGTGCAGCGTCGGCGCACGGTTCAGCAGAACCGGGTGCTCGCGGATCACCTCGTCGAGGATGTCCCAGACCTCGGGGCGCTCTTTCTCGACCAGCTTCTTGGCCTGCTTGACGGTCGAAGACAGACCCTTGGCTTCAAGCCGCGAATAGATGAACGGCTTGAACAGCTCGAGCGCCATCTTCTTGGGCAGACCGCACTGATGCAGCTTCAGTTCCGGCCCGGTCACGATGACCGACCGGCCCGAGAAGTCGACCCGTTTCCCCAGAAGGTTCTGACGGAAGCGGCCCTGCTTGCCCTTGAGCATGTCCGAGAGCGATTTCAGCGGACGCTTGTTGGCACCGGTGATGACGCGGCCGCGACGGCCGTTGTCGAACAGCGCATCCACCGATTCCTGAAGCATCCGCTTTTCGTTGCGGACAATGATATCCGGCGCGCGCAGCTCGATCAGCCGCTTGAGGCGGTTGTTCCGGTTGATCACGCGGCGATAGAGGTCGTTGAGGTCGGAGGTCGCAAAGCGGCCACCGTCCAGCGGCACCAACGGGCGCAGTTCCGGCGGGATGACCGGAATGACGGTCATGACCATCCATTCCGGGCGATTGCCGGATTCGAGGAAGCTCTCGACGACCTTCAGACGCTTGATGATCTTCTTGGGCTTCAGTTCGCCTGTCGCCTCTTTCAGATCGGCGCGCAGGGTCTCGGCCTCGGACTCGAGGTCGATGGCGGCCAGCATCTCGCGGATCGCCTCGGCGCCGATGTTGGCGGTGAAGGCGTCCATGCCATAGGCGTCCTGGGCGTCCATGAACTCTTCTTCGGTCATCATCTGACCGTAGGTGAGGTCGGTGAGGCCCGGTTCGATCACTACGTAGTTCTCGAAGTAGAGCACGCGTTCCAGATCACGCAGCGTCATGTCCAGCATCAGGCCGATGCGCGAGGGCAGCGACTTGAGGAACCAGATATGGGCGCAGGGCGCGGCCAGCTCGATGTGGCCCATGCGTTCGCGGCGGACCTTTTGCAGCGTGACTTCGACACCGCATTTCTCGCAGACGACGCCGCGATACTTCATGCGCTTGTACTTGCCGCAGAGGCATTCGTAATCCTTGATCGGGCCAAAGATACGCGCGCAGAACAACCCGTCACGCTCGGGCTTGAACGTGCGGTAGTTGATGGTTTCCGGCTTCTTGATCTCGCCATAAGACCACGAGAGGATCCGCTCGGGCGAGGCAAGAGACACCTTGATCTCGTCGAAGGTCTTGACCGGGGCGACGGGGTTGAACGGATTGTTGGTCAGTTCCTGGTTCATTTGATGTCCTCAAAACGGGAGGGTGCGGGGAAGGTCGGCAGGGCGGGCGTAGGGTGGGGTTTTACCCCACCGATGCGCCTCACTCATCCTCCTCCGCATCCAGGAGTTCCATGTTCAGGCCGAGGCCGCGGACTTCCTTGACGAGCACGTTGAAGCTCTCGGGAACGCCCGCCTCGAAGTTGTCCTCGCCCTTGACGATCGATTCATAGACCTTGGTCCGGCCGGCCACATCGTCCGACTTCACGGTCAGCATCTCTTGCAGGGTATAGGCGGCGCCGTAAGCTTCCAGAGCCCAGACCTCCATCTCCCCGAAGCGCTGGCCACCGAACTGCGCCTTACCGCCCAGCGGCTGCTGGGTGACGAGGCTGTAGGGCCCGGTCGAACGCGCGTGGATCTTGTCGTCCACCAGGTGGTGCAGCTTGAGCAGGTACTTCACGCCCACGGTGACAGGACGCGAGAACTGCTCGCCGGTGCGGCCGTCGAAGAGCACGGATTGGCCCGACTCCGAGAAGCCCGCACGCACCAACGCATCGTTGACGTCGCCTTCCTTGGCACCGTCGAAGACCGGTGTCGCGATCGGCACACCACGGGCGACGTTGCCCGCCGCCTCGAGCAGCCGGTTCTCGTCCATGTCCGACAGGCCTTCTTCATAGACCTCGTCACCATAGGCGATCCGCATCGCTTCGCGCACCGGGGTCAGATCACCCGAGCGGCGGTATTCGTCCAGCGCGTCGTCGACCTTGATGCCCAGACCGCGTGCGGCCCAGCCCATGTGAGTCTCGAGGATCTGACCGACGTTCATCCGCGAGGGAACGCCGAGCGGGTTGAGGCAGAAGTCGACCGGCGTGCCATCGGCGAGGAACGGCATGTCCTCCATCGGCACCACGCGCGAAATCACACCCTTGTTGCCGTGACGGCCGGCCATCTTGTCGCCCGGCTGAAGCTTGCGCTTCACCGCGATGAAGACCTTGACCATCTTCATCACGCCCGGCGGCAGGTCGTCGCCGCGGCGGACCTTCTCGACCTTGTCCTCGAAGCGGGCGTCGAGCTGGCGTTTCTGCGCCTCGTATTGCTCGTTCAGCGCCTCGACGATCTTGGCGTCTTCCTCGTCCTCGATCGCCAGCTGCCACCACTGGCCACGGCTCAGGCTGTCGAGCAGATCCTGGGTGATCTCGGAGTTCGGGCGCACGCCGCGCGGACCCTTGACCGCCACCTTGCCGAGGATCAGATCGCTGAGACGCGCATAGATGTTGCGGTCGAGGATGGCGAGCTCGTCGTCCCGGTCACGGGCCAGACGCTCGATTTCCTCACGCTCAATCTGCAACGCCCGTTCGTCTTTCTCGACGCCGTGACGGTTGAAGACACGCACTTCCACGACGGTGCCGAAATCGCCCGGCTTCACCCGCAGCGAGGTGTCGCGCACGTCCGAGGCTTTCTCACCGAAGATGGCGCGCAGGAGTTTTTCCTCCGGCGTCATCGGCGATTCACCCTTCGGAGTGATCTTGCCCACCAGGATATCGCCCGGCTCGACGTCGGCGCCGATGTAGACGATGCCCGCCTCGTCGAGGTTGCGCAGGGCTTCCTCGCCGACGTTGGGGATGTCGCGGGTGATCTCTTCCGGCCCGAGCTTGGTATCGCGGGCGGCGACTTCGAATTCTTCGATGTGAACCGAGGTAAAGACGTCGTCACGCGCGATGCGCTCGGAGATCAGGATCGAGTCTTCGTAGTTGTAGCCGTTCCACGGCATGAAGGCGACGATCACGTTCTTGCCGAGGGCCAGTTCGCCCATGTCGGTCGAGGGACCGTCGGCAATCACTTCGCCCTGCTGCACCGTGTCTCCCACCTTGACCAGCGGGCGCTGGTTGATGCAGGTGTTCTGGTTCGACCGCTGGAACTTGCGCATCCGGTAGATATCGACGCCGGGGTCGCCGACCTCGAGATTGTCGGTGGCCCGGATCACGATCCGCTGGGCATCGACCTGGTCGATAATGCCGCCACGGCGCGCGGTCACCGCCGCACCGGAGTCGCGGGCGACGATTTCCTCGATGCCGGTGCCCACAAGCGGCGCTTCCGAGCGCAGCGTGGGAACCGCCTGACGTTGCATGTTCGAGCCCATCAGAGCGCGGTTGGCGTCGTCGTTTTCAAGGAACGGAATGAGCGAGGCAGCGACCGAAACCAGCTGTTTCGGCGACACGTCGATCAGGTCCACGTTCTCGTTCGGCGACAGGGTGTAGTCGCCCGACTTCCGGGTCGAGACCAGATCGTTCACGAACTTCATGTTCTCGTCGAGGTTGGCGTTGGCCTGCGCCACGGTATGGCGCATTTCCTCGGTCGCGGACATGTAGTGCACCTCGTCGGTGACGGTGCCTTCCTTGACCACACGGTACGGTGTTTCGATGAAGCCGTATTTGTTCACGCGGGCAAACGTGGCCAGCGAGTTGATCAGACCGATGTTCGGGCCTTCCGGCGTTTCAATCGGGCACATCCGGCCATAGTGTGTCGGGTGAACGTCGCGCACCTCAAAGCCGGCGCGCTCGCGGGTCAGACCGCCCGGGCCAAGGGCCGAGAGACGGCGTTTGTGGGTGACTTCCGACAGCGGGTTGGTCTGGTCCATGAACTGCGACAGCTGCGACGAGCCGAAGAATTCGCGCACGGCGGCCGCCGCCGGTTTGGCGTTGATCAGATCCTGCGGCATGACGGTGTCGATCTCGACCGAGGACATGCGCTCCTTGATCGCGCGTTCCATGCGCAGCAGACCCACGCGGTACTGATTTTCCATCAGCTCGCCGACCGAACGCACACGGCGGTTGCCAAGGTGGTCGATGTCGTCGATGTCGCCACGCCCGTCGCGCAGATCCACCAGCGCCTTGATGCAGGCGACGATATCCTCGCGGTCCAGCGTGCGCTGGGTGTCGGGCTTATCGAGCGCCAGACGCATGTTCATCTTCACCCGACCAACGGCCGAGAGGTCATAGCGCTCGCTGTCGAAGAACAGCGTATCGAAGAGTGCCGAAGCGGCCTCGACGGTGGGCGGCTCGCCCGGACGCATCACGCGGTAGATATCCATGAGCGCGCTGTCGCGGCCCATGTTCTTGTCCTGCGCCATGGTGTTGCGCATGTAGGCGCCGACGGTGATGTTGTCGATGTCCAGCACCGGGATCTCGGTGACGCCCGCGTCGATCAGCTCTTTCAGAGTGCCGCCGGTGACATCGCCATCCTTGTCGACTTCCCAGGTCAGCTCGTCGCCGGCCTCGACGTAGATCGCGCCGTTTTCCTCGTTGATGATGTCCTTGGCGGCGAACTTGCCGACGATCTGCTCGAAGGGCAGCAGCAGATCCTTGACCTTGCCTTCGTCGATCAGCTTCTTGACCGCGCGCGGCGTCACCTTCTTGCCGGCCTCGCCGATGATCTCGCCACTGTCGGCATCCACCAGGTCATAGGTCGGGCGGGTGCCGCGCACACGCTCGGGGAAGAACTTGGTCACCCAGCCCTCACCCTTGCGCAGGGAATAGGTCACGGTGTTGTAATAGGCGTCCATGATCGCCTCTTGATCGAGCCCCAGCGCATAGAGCAGGGTCGTCACCGGCAGTTTGCGGCGACGGTCGATCCGGGCAAAGACGATGTCCTTGGCGTCGAATTCAAAGTCGAGCCAGGAGCCACGGTAGGGGATGATCCGGCAGGCAAAGAGCAGCTTGCCCGAGGAATGGGTCTTGCCCTTGTCATGGTCAAAGAACACGCCCGGCGAACGGTGCATCTGGGAAACGATGACCCGCTCGGTGCCGTTCACGACAAAGGTGCCGTTCGGCGTCATCAGGGGCATGTCGCCCATGTAGACATCTTGTTCCTTGATATCCTTGACGGATTTCGCGCCGGTATCCTCATCGATATCAAACACGATCAGCCGCAGCGTCACCTTGAGCGGCGCGCTGTAGGTCAGGTCGCGTTGCTGACATTCCTCGACATCGAACTTCGGCTTTTCCAGCGCGTAATCGACGAATTCGAGAACCGCGGTCTCGTTGAAATCCTTGATCGGAAAGACCGACTGGAAGACACCCTTGATGCCCTCGCCATCCATCGGCTCGAGCTGGTCGCCGGACTTCAGGAACAGGTCATAAGAGCTTTTCTGAACCTCGATGAGGTTCGGCATTGCGAGGACTTCACGGATTTTGCCGTAGTACCGGCGAAGACGTTTCTGGCCAAGGAAGCTTTGCGCCATGAGGGGAGTGCCCTTTCGATTTTCTCTGCCCGAACGCGCGCAGTGCCGGGGCTGCAACGGCGCATTCTCGTCAGTGACGGCGTGAAACGGATCCATTCTCGGCGCACGTCCCACCGCGCGTCACTCGATCTCGATTTCCCTGCCTTGGAAAACTCCCCGATCGGGGGGCTTGCCAAGAAGGGCCTGCGAACCATCTGTTTGGAAAGATCGGAATATGGGGGTTACTACGATGATTTCAATGCGTCGCCGCCACCTCATATTCAGAACGAAACACGCACGGGTTCGAATCGGTCGAACCCGCGGGAGACTTCCGAATATTCGGTGAACAGCGCGAACGCAAGACCCCTCAGGAGGGTTTCGCGTTTTCTTGACATCCGCCGAGTGTGACAAAAACCGGCCCGCTGGTCAAGCAGCGAGGGCCGTTGCATAGCGGCCCTGAACGCCAATGTTGTCGAAAATGCGCGTGATCTGACCGCGGCAACCGTCACTTTTCCGCTTGCGCGCCTCACGTGATCGTGACGTACGCCACAATGGTCACTTCACGCTCAACCGGCACAACAGGGTGTTGCTCTGCTCCAGGTCGGGGCCCCAGATCAGCGCCGCCTCTTCGGCCCAGTCGATCTCGTCATAGCCCTCTTTCGGGCCGACCTCCTCTTCGGAATAGACGCTGGCGGCGGTCCAACCCGAGGCATCGAAGCCCGCATGATCCCAGCCGACCGGCTCGTCCTCCGCCTCGAACCCGCAGGGCGCGCTGCCCGCCACCGGCGTTTCCTCGGCGGCACAGGATTTGTCGAGCGGCGCGGTATGGATGACGCGGCATTGCCAATCGGCGTCGCTGACCGCGACCATCTCGCCCGCCGCGTCGCGGATCTGAAGGATCAGCCCGCCGTCGCCCATCTGCTGCCGATCGGTGCCGATATACTCGAGACCGGTGTCATCCTGCCTGTAGTCCATCGCCACCACCCCGATCACGAAGGGCCGGTCGGCATCGAAGCTGAAGCTTTCGGCGTTGAAAGACCGTTCGGTGCTGGCCGGCACACTGTCTTCGGCAACGGTTTCGCCGTTGATCCGCATCTCGAACCAATTGTCGGCCCAGACATCGGCCTGGAATGTTTCAGCCGAGAGCGCGCCCGAGGACATGGCAAGCAGGGTTGCGGCGGCAAAAATACGGGTCATGAGGTCATCCTTGTCACTGGTGAGGGCCGGATACGCGGCTGTGCCCTGTTGACCCGAAACGATAGGTGGGACCGGCAAAAAAACAAGCGCCCCCGAAACGGAGGCGCTTGCGGTAATCCAACCCTGAGGCGGAGACCCGGAGGATGTCCGGCGTGACCCCGCCGTCAGGCCGCGATCACTTGAGCTCGACTTCGGCGCCAGCTGCTTCCAGCTTGCCTTTGATCTCTTCGGCTTCTTCTTTCGAAACCTGCTCTTTGACAGCCTTGCCGCCGGCTTCGACCAGCTCTTTGGCTTCTTTCAGGCCCAGGCCGGTGATGCCACGGACTTCTTTGATGACGTTGATCTTCTTGTCGCCTGCGGCTTTCAGGATCACGTCAAATTCGGTTTGCTCCTCAGCAGCCGCGGCGCCTGCGCCGTCTGCCGGGCCGGCCATCATCACTGCGCCGCCAGCTGCGGGCTCGATGCCGTACTCGTCTTTGAGGATGGTTTTCAGTTCTTGTGCTTCCAGCAGGGTCAGACCAACGATCTCTTCTGCCAGTTTCTTCAGATCAGCCATTTTTGACTCTTTCCGTATCTAGATGTGTTCCAACGTGTGGGCGCATGCCCCACGAAAGTCTTCGGTTTGCCTTACGCCGCTTCGGCCTTTTCCTCGATGGTCGAGAGGATGGAAGCGATGTTCGAAGCAGGTGCGCCAATGGCACCGGCGATGTTCGAAGCAGGTGCGCCGATCATGCCCGCGATGGTAGCAATGAGCTCATCACGCGACGGCATTTTCGACACGGCCTCGACACCGGCACGGTCCAGAGCGTTTTCACCCATTGCACCGCCAAGGATTTCGAACTTCTTGTTCTCCTTGGCGAAGCCCTCGGCGACCCGGGCTGCTGCCACGGGGTCCTCGGAATAGGTGAGCACGGTCATGCCCGAAAGGTAGTCAGCAATGCTTGCGCAGGGCTTTCCCTCAAGGGCGATCTTGGCGAGCCTGTTCTTGGCGACACGTACAGCACCACCCGCATCGCGCGCACGCGAACGGAGGTCTTGCATCTCGGCAACCGTGAGACCTTCGTAGTGGGCAACCACCACGACGCCAGAGCTTTCGAAGATCTGGCCGAGTTCGTCGACCAATTTCTCTTTCTGGGCTCTATCCACAGTTTCACTCCAATTGTGGGGGTTTCCCCCCGGCTCGGTTCTGCCGGGCTTGCACCCGGCGTTCAGGTCCTTTTTACGGGGGTCCGCCAAGAACGCCCGAGGCGCAAAGCCCTCGGCCAATCTGGTCTTCTCCCGTCTCAGGCAGGAAATTAAGCCGCGGATTTGACCCGGGGCACCCACCGTCTCGGACGAAATGTACCACGCGGCCCGAATCGGACCTGCGGCACAGGTGCGTGCAGTAAGACGGATCGGGGCCGGGATCAAGGCCCGAGTAGGCTCGGCGCCTTTCCGCCTCTGCCCCCCTGTCGTACAGGAAACCACTGGCGCCAATCCGCTACATCTGACAGTCTAGTATCCCAGATAGCTTTACCGCTATCTCGATCACAGCATTTGGGAGGACACTGTGAACCACCTTCTTCGGAATTCCATTCTGCTGGGCGTCGCCTCGGTTTTCGGGACGCAGGCCTTTGCCAATACCGCGTGTGACGGTATCGGCAGCCTGACCATCGTCTCGGCGACCGACGACGGCCTCTACGAGGAAACCCACGGCCCCGAGAATACCATCGATGGCAATTTCGACCCGGATTCGCGCTGGTCGAACCAGGGCCAGGGCACACCGAAAAGCCTGCTGCTCGATCTCGGCGCCGAGCAGACTGTGAAATCGCTGGCGATTGCCTGGTACAAGGGCGACAGCCGCAAATCCACCTTCGAAGTCGAAACCTCACCCGATGGGGCGCGCTTCGAAACCGTGCGGGCCGAAGGCCAGTCGGGCGGCGGAACGCGGGATCTCGAGCGCTACGACATCGCGCCGGTTCAGGCGCAGTACCTGCGCATCAACGCAAAGGGCAACGAGGCCAACGACTGGAACTCCATTGTCGAAGTGGCGGCCTATGGCTGCGGCACACCGGTGGACAAACCCGACCAGCCGGTGCTGACCGAGCGGCAGGGGGCCGGGCTGTACGGTCTCGACCCTGAAAAGACGCCGGGCGAGAATTTCGACCTCGCGGGCTGGTACGTGACCACCCCCGCCGATGATGACGGCGACGGCACGTCCGACAGCGTCTATGAAAACGAGCTTGCCGCCGGCTGGACCGATCCGCGCTATTTCTACACCGATCCGGCCACTGGCGGCATGGTGTTCCGGGTGACACCGGCGGGGGCCAAGACCTCGGCCAATACATCTTATACCCGCACCGAGCTGCGCGGCATGCTGCGCCGGGGCGATTATGCCATCCAGACCCGGATCGAGGGCGGATATCCCAACAAGAACAACTGGGTCTTTTCCTCGGCCCCGCTTTCGGCCCAGGCCGCATCGGCGGGCGTCGATGGCACGCTGCGCGCCACGCTCTCGGTCAACCAGGTCACCCGCCAGGGAAAGGCCTATCAGGTCGGCCGCGTGGTCATCGGGCAGATCCACGCCAAGAACGATGAGCCGATCCGGCTGTATTACCGCAAGCTGCCGCAGAACAAATACGGCTCGATCTATTTCGCGCATGACCCCGAGACCGGCAAGGAGGTCTGGGTGGACGTGATCGGCGGCCGGGGCGACCGGATTGCCAACCCCGAGGACGGCATCGCGCTGGACGAGATTTTCAGCTACGAGATCAAAGTCACGGGCAGGCCCGAGGGCGACCGGATCATTCCCATGCTGCACCTCAAGATTATCCGCGACGACGGGACGGAGGTGGTGGCCGAGCCCTTCGACATGCGCGACAGCGGATTTTCCGTCGAGGACGAGTTCATGTTCTTCAAGGCCGGCGCCTATACCGGCAACAACACCAGCCCCGCGCCCGAGACCGATTTCGACCGGGTGATCTTTTACGCGTTGGACTACACGCACGACGCGCCGCCGGCCGACGGACCGCCGCTGACCAAGACCACCGCGCAACGCTCCCCGGCGCCGGCTGCCCCGGCCAGCCCCGGCATCGTGTTTGACGACAGTTTCGCCGATGGCGGCCGCGACGACGGCTCTGACGCCAGCGACAGCAACTGGTGGACCACCTCGAACAGCAGTTCGATCGAGGTCTCCCAGGGCCGGCTGGGCCTGGTCTCCGGCGGCTCGGGCCGGGGCATCCGCACCACCTTTGCGCCGCAGATGCTGACCGAGGGGCATACGCTGAAGGCCAGTTTTACCTTCGAGACGCCGGCGACCACAGGTCACGACCGGGGGGCCGCCTTCCGCGTCGGGCTGTTTGATACGCTGGGCCGTGGCGCGCTCGAGGGCGACCTTTCGGCCTCGTCAAAAAGCCCGAATGCCACGTATGACGGGCTGCCGGGGTATCTGATCACTTACGACGTCAACACCGCCGAAGCCGCCAATATCGAGGTCCGCAAGCACAACGACCAAGCTCTCGGCCGGCTGCTCGGCGGGCTCGACGCATGGGACATGCTGGGCGAAGGCGGCGCGTCCTATCGGTTCGCGGCCGGTCAGACCTATACCGGCACGCTCGCGGTGGCAAAACGCGCCGAGGGCGTCGAGATCACCGGCACGCTGATGCAGGATGGCGAAGTGCTCAGCACCTTCAGCCAGATCGACCCGGGCAGTGATATCGACACCCTGGGCATGCTGGCCTTTCACGTGAACTCCAAGACCTTCGGCTCTTCCAAATCGCCGGGCGAGACCGACAATGGCCTCGATTTCACCAATGTGAAACTGGAAGTGCTGGCCGAGTGATCTGCCGCCAGGATCATGGCAAGGGCGCCCCTCGCGGTGCCCTTGCTGCACCCCAGAGAGCTCAGGCAGCGCCGGCAACCGCGGCGGGATCGGCCGGCGCGGCATCCAGCTTGGCCAGAAGCGTCTTTTTCGACACCGGCTTGCCGATCACGTCGTTCATGCCTTCTTCCAGGTAGCCGCGCCTTTGATGTTCCATGATATTCGCGGTCACCGCGATGATACGCACCGGCGGCCGGTCGTTTGCCGACTCGAGCCGGCGAATGCGGCGGGTGGCCTCGATCCCGTCCATCACCGGCATCTGGATATCCATCAGGATGATGTCAAAATCCGTGGCCTCGACCGTGGCCACCGCATCGGCGCCATCGGCGGCCTCGGCAATTCGGCTGGCCCGATCTTTGAGAAAGCGCCGCAGCAGCAGCCGGTTGGTGGCATTGTCATCGACCACCAGCACCCGCGGCCCGGCGCGCGATGCGGCGTCCGGCGCCGGCCCGGCGTCCACCGGGGCGGCGGCCGTATCGGCGGGGTCGACCGCGGGCAGATCGAGATCGAACCAGAAGATCGCGCCCTCGCCCACCGCGCTCTCGAGGCCGATGTCGCCGCCCATCGCCTCGATCAGCTGGCGCGAGACCGACAGGCCGAGGCCGGTGCCACCGTGTTTGCGGGTGATGCTGACATCGGCCTGGGTGAAAGGCCGGAAAATCATCGCCTGGTCTTCCGGCGCGACCCCCGGCCCGGTGTCACGCACCGATATGCGGATGCGGTCGGTGTCGGGCAGCCGCTCGGCGGTGATCCGAACTTCGCCCTCGGCGGTGAATTTCAGCCCGTTGCTGATCAGGTTGTGCAACACCTGCCGCAGCCGCGTGCCGTCGCCCATCACCCGGCGCGGCAGGTCCGGCGCAAGCTCGGTGCGCAGCCGCAGCCCCTTGTCCCGGGCGGTGGATCGATAGAGCGCATGGGCAACCCCGATCGCCTCGGCCAGATCGAAGGGGCGGCGATCGATCACCAGTTCGCCGGCCTCCACCTTGGCCAGGTCGAGCACATCGTTCAGCGTGTTCAGAAGCACCTCGCCGGATTGCCGGATGATCTTGACGCAGGCGGTCTGATCGGTGTCGAGCCGGGTTTCGGCCAGCTCGCCCGCCATGCCGAGGATGCCGTTCAGGGGGGTGCGGATCTCATGGCTGACATTGGCCAGAAAGCGGGTCTTGGCCTCGCTGGCCTGGGCCGCCGCCTGCCGCAGCCGCATCTCGCGCTTCTGCGCCACGCCGGCATAGATGATCTCGGCGATGACATACATCACCAGCAGGCCCATCAGCGCGACGATCAGCGTCTGCAACCGTTCGGAACCGGCATCCTCGAGCGTGCGCAGGGTCAGCTCGGCAAAGCTTCGGTTCTGGAAAGTGGCCAGCCAGATCACGCGCAACTCGCGTGCGATACCCGACATCTCTTCGGCGAGGCTGACCGCGACCCGCGGCGGGATCAGCGGCCGCTCGAAGATCGCCTCTTCCTCGGCAGCAAGCAGCGCGCGGAACCGGGTCAGGATCTCGCGCATCTCCTCGGTCGCTCCGACGGCGGTGTTGTCGACCACATCGACCCGGCTCCAGAGCAGCTCGAAGCTGAATTCCACATCGGCGCGCTTGACCTCGCCGGTGGCATGCAACCGCAACGCCATCGAAAAGCGCAGCGTCTCGAACACCAGCTCGCTGACCTTCCAGGAGGTCGCCGAAACCCGGTCCATCGCGCGCTCCTTGGTCCGGGTCATATCCGCCTGCTGCGCGACAAAGAGCACCGCAAGCGCCACGATCACGGCGACCGCCACAATCGCGCGGATGCTGCGCCCATGCTCGACCAGCGCGCCCTTGACCGCGGCCAGCCGGGTCACGGCCCGACGTGCACCTTTGCCAACTGCCAGACCATCTGGTTGTCAAACGGCGCATCCGCCGCCTCGGTCTCGGTCAGCGGAAAGACAATCCAGATCGGGCCCTTGTCGCGAATTCGCATCGGCCGCCCGGCATGATCCATCGCCAGCAGCGCCCCATGTCGCACCGCCAGATCGCGGGGAAAGGAAACCGCGTAATCGTTCAGCGCCGTCACCGTCAGAGTATCGCCACGGGCCTGCGCCGCCGCCAGCACCGATGCCAGGGTCGGCCCGGCAAAGACCTGCGGCCCCTCGGTGAAGGAGGTGAAGGTCTCGATCTCGCGCCAGTCCAGCGCCATGAGCATGTCGCGGTCGAACTCGGCCATGTCTTCGGTGTTGGTGGCCGAGATATCGCCGGAAACGGTAAGCAGAACCCGCCCCTCCGGCGCGGAAAGCTCGGCCCGGGCGGCGGGCACCGCGCAGGCCATGGCCAGAAACAGGGTTGTCAGGATCTTGGGTAACATGGCGCAGCTCTCCTTTGTCGCCGGTGTCGAAAACGCCGGCAGGATGCGCGCAATTGCCTAAGAAACCCTTGCCCAAAAACGAAAAAACGCGCCCCAAGGGACGCGTTTTTCCTTAAATCTTGAAACGGATTATTCGGCGTTGGCCGATTCCACCGCCACCGACACGCCCGGGCCCATGGTCGAACTGAGCGAGATCTTCTTCATGTAGGTGCCCTTGGCGCCGGCCGGCTTGGCTTTCGACACGGCACCGACAAAGGCGCGCACGTTCTCGGCCAGTTTCTCGGCATCGAAAGAGGCTTTGCCCACGCCAGCGTGCACGACACCGGCCTTCTCGACCTTGAACTGAACCTGGCCGCCCTTGGCGGATTTGACCGCTTCGGCCACATCCATGGTCACGGTGCCGACCTTGGGGTTCGGCATCAGGTTGCGCGGGCCCAGAACCTTGCCCAGACGGCCGACGATCGGCATCATGTCCGGGGTGGCAATGCAGCGATCGAACTCGATCTTGCCGGATTGCACGGTTTCCATCAGGTCCTCTGCACCGACGATGTCGGCACCGGCGGCTTCGGCTTCCTCGGCCTTGGCGCCACGGGCAAAGACGGCGACGCGCACGGTCTTGCCGGTGCCGTTGGGCAGGCCGACGACGCCGCGGACCATCTGGTCGGCGTGGCGCGGATCGACGCCGAGGTTGACGGCGATTTCGACGGTTTCGTCGAATTTCGCGTTGGCATTGCCCTTGATCAGGTCAATCGCCTCTTCGACCGAGACGTTTTCCTTGCCGGCAAAGGCTTCGCGGGCGGCGCGGCTGCGTTTTCCAAGTTTCGCCATCTTACTTCACCTCGATGCCCATGGAGTTGGCCGAGCCAACAATGATCTTCATCGCCGCTTCGATATCGTTGGCGTTGAGATCCTTCATCTTCGCTTCGGCGATTTCACGCACCTGCTTGACAGTGACCGAGCCCACGGTTTCCCGCGACGGGGTCTTGGCGCCGGATTTCAGCTTGGCGGCCTTCTTCAGGTAGTAAGACGCGGGCGGCGTCTTGATGTCCATGGTGAAGGACTTGTCCTGATAGTAGGTGATCACGGTCGGGCACGGCGCGCCGGGCTCCATGTCCTGCGTCTTGGCGTTGAACGCCTTGCAGAATTCCATGATGTTGATGCCGCGCTGACCGAGCGCGGGGCCGACGGGCGGCGACGGGTTGGCTTGCCCTGCGGGCACTTGCAGCTTCATGCTGCCGACGAGCTTCTTGGCCATTGGCCTTCTCCTTTGTCATCGGTGGGTTTGAAACCCACCCTATGAGCCCGGAACGCGTTCCGGGCTCCTGCTAGCGTGGTGGGGCTCCGGCACGCGTGCCCTTGCCTCCCACGAACGAACGGACCTTGCGGCCCGCAGGGTGGGTGTTCAACCCACCGCTCCCTCAGCCCTGTTTCGAGACCTGAGTGAATTCCAGTTCCACCGGCGTCTCCCGGCCAAAGATCGAGACCGACACCTTGAGGCGCTGGTTGTCCTCGTCGACCTCTTCGATCATGCCGTCGAAATCCTCGAACGGCCCGTCCGAGACCTTGACCTTCTCGCCGACCTCGAAGTGGATCAGCGTGCGCGGCGTCTCTTCGCCTTCGGCAACACGGCCCAGGATCGCCTCGACCTCGGCATCGCGCATCGGCATCGGGCGGCCCTGCGGGCCGAGGAAACCGGTGACGCGGTTGATCGAGTTGATCAGGTGGTAGCCCTGATCCGACATTTCCATCCGCACCAGCACATAGCCCGGCATGAAACGGCGTTCGGTTGTCACCTTCTTGCCACGGCGGACCTCGATCACCTCTTCGGTGGGCACCAGAACCTCTTCGATCTGATCCTCGAGCCCCTGCTCTTCCACCGCTTGCTTGATCTGTTCGGCAATCTTCTTCTCGAAGTTCGAGAGGACGCTGACCGAATACCACCGTTTTGCCATCTGGCGCTCACCTTGCGTTGACCCGGCCTGCCCGACCGAAAGCGTTTTTGTTCATTGCCATGGGCCTGGCCCGGCATGAGTCCCAGAAACAAAAAATCGGCGCGTGAACCGAATCGCCACGCGCCAGATGTCTTGGGATGGCGGCTGTTTACTGCCCCATCGGAACGATTTCAAGGGGGCTTACCCCAGCCCGAGCCGATACATGACGGCCTTGATCCGGTCCTTGCGGCGCCACATGTCGCCGGCCACCACCCGGCGCATCTCCTTTTCGGAGATCTGCCAGGTCGCAAAGCTCACCCGGTTCTTGGCCGCCGGCAGCCGTACCACGGTGGGAAAATGCATCGCAATGCGGGCCTGCCACCACTCCGGCGGCTGCACCGTCGCATGGGCGTTCTCGCCACTGTCGAGCACCTTGGAAGCCGGTGCCGTGGCGATATTGAAATAGGCATGATCGGTCAGCCCACGCACATCCGAGATCAGCAGGTCCACCTCGGTCTCGTCGAGATGCTCGAGCACGTCGGTGTTCATCACCAGATCGGCCTGCGCCACCGGAAGCGTCTCGAGGCCGGGAATGGCCGGATCATAAAGGTAATGCGTCAGCCCCAGCTTTTTTGCCACCCGCTCGGCCGCCTGCGATTTGCCGCAGCCGAAATCCAGCAGCGTCTTCGGCTGCCAACCCGGGGTGGTGGCCTGACCGGCGCGCACCGCATCGGCGATCAGCCCGACCAGCTTTTGCGACGAGCGGCCGTACCGCGGATCGGTGCGGTGAATCTCGCGGTAATGGGCCAGATTGCGCGTTGCGGAACTCTTCAGATCTGCCATGGGACCTCCTTGACCTGATGGAATACCCAGCCTCCCGGGCGCAAGGCCCGGACCGGCTGGCAGCTGACATGCCCCGGCCGCCGCGCGGCGCGGGAGCGGGAGGTCAGCCGAACATGTTCAGGACAGCCTGAAGCCCGCCGCGGATTAGCAGATCGACGATGGCAAAGAAGATCGCCGTCAGGGTCGCCATGATGAATACCATCACCGTGGTCAGCAGCACTTCGCGGCGGGTGGGCCAGACGACCTTGGCGATCTCGGCGCGCACCTGCTGAATGAACTGAAGGGGGTTGGTCATTGCCATTGGTCTGTCCTTGCAAGGGTCAGGGGGCGACTTACGCGCCTCGCCGACAGATTTCAAGGTCCGCCGCACCGGCTTTGCCGGCGAGGCCTGCCTGTTTTCTAGGCAGCGACGGTCAATTACGCGCCAGAGACACCCGCCATCTGTGGCGCCTTGGCTGCCGGCTGCCTAGTCTTTGAGCATGACTCGCGCCCTGCCCCTTCTCGTGTTCTCCGATCTCGACGGCACCCTGCTCGATCACGAAAGCTATTCCTTCGCCCCCGCCCGGGCCGCGCTGGCCGCGCTGGCAGAGATCGGCGCCGGCGTGGTTCTCGCCACCAGCAAGACTGCCGCCGAGGTGGCACCGCTGCGCGCGGCACTCGGCCTCGCCGGCTGGCCCGCCATCGTCGAGAACGGCGCCGGGCTGCTTGCGGCGGGTGCCGAGGAGGGCTTTGACGACAGCGTTTATCGCGCCATCCGGAAAACCCTGCGTCAGTTGCCGCAAGGGTTTTGCGCCTTCGACGGTTTTGGCGACATGAGCGACGCCGAAGTCGCCCGTGTCACCGGGTTGCCGCGCGCGCAGGCCGCCCTTGCCCGGCGCCGCGAATTCAGCGAGCCGGGGCGCTGGACCGGCACGCCGGCCGGGCTGGAGAAGTTTCTCGCCAGCGCCGGCAAGGCCGGACTGCACGCCCGGCGCGGCGGCAGGTTTCTCACGTTTTCCCACGGTCAGACCAAGGCCGACCAGATGGCGGCGCTGATCGCGCAATACACGCCGCGAATGACGCTGGCGCTCGGCGATGCGCCCAACGACATCGAAATGCTGGAAGCGGCCGATCGCGGCGTCATCATCCCCAACCCGCACAGCCGCCCCCTGCCGCGCCTGCCGGGCGAGGACAGCGGCCGGGTGCGCCGCGCCGAAACGCCGGGACCGGAGGGCTGGAACGCCGCCGTGCTGGCCCTAGTACAAGACGTGAAGCACAACAAAGAGGCGCCTTCAGATGGCTGATTTCCACCAGAACGGCAATATCACCACCCTGCACAATCTGCGCACCCGCGAGTTGCACGATCTCGAATACGAGCTGACCACCTATGCCCAGACCCGGCGCATTTCGCTGATCCTGCCGTCGCTCTATTCCGAGCTTGAAGGCACGGCGCTGCCGCACATCCTCGAAGAGCTCTCGCATGTGCCCTACCTGCACCGGATCATCATCGGTCTCGATCGCGCCGACGAGACCGAATACCGCCATGCCCGCAAGTTCTTTGACCGGCTGCCGCAGACCCATACTGTGATCTGGAACGACAGCCCGCGGATGCAGGCGCTGGATGCAAGGCTGACGCGCCACGGGCTGGCGCCGCAGGAACAGGGCAAGGGCAAGAACGTCTGGTCCTCGATCGGCTATCTCATCGCCTGTGCCGACAGCGCAGTGCTGGCACTGCACGATTGCGATATCCTGACCTATGAACGCGAGATGCTGGCGCGGCTGGTCTATCCGGTGGCCAACCCGTCGTTCCCCTACCAGATGTCCAAGGGCTATTACCCTCGAATCGGCGGCGACAAGCTGAACGGCCGGGTCACGCGGCTGCTGGTATCGCCGATCCTGATCGCGCTGAAAAAGGTGATCGGCGACCGCGACTATATCGACTACCTGCGCTCCTTCCGATATCCACTCTCGGGCGAGTTTGCCATGCGCACGCCGATCCTGCCCGACTTGCGCATTCCCTCGGACTGGGGGCTGGAGATCGGCACGTTGTCGGAGGCCTGGCGCAACCTGGCGCCGAAATCGGTCTGTCAGGTCGAGATCTCGGACGCCTATGACCACAAGCACCAGGATCTCTCGCCCGAGGATGCCAGCAAGGGGCTGAGCCGCATGTCGACCGACATCTGCAAGGCGATCTTCCGCAAGCTGGCGGCCGATGGCACCGTGTTCACACCCAATGTCTTTCGCACGCTCAAGGCCACCTATTACCGCACGGCGCTCGACCTGCTCGACAGCTACGCCAATGACGCGACGATGAACGGGCTCAGCTTTGACCGGCATCGCGAGGAAAAGAGCATCGAACTGTTTGCCGAGAACATCATCTCGGCCGGTCAGGTCTTTCTCGACAATCCGCACGAGACGCCCTTTATCCCCACCTGGCACCGCGTCCACGCCGCAGACCCGAGCTTCCTGGCTGATCTGCGCACTGCCGTCTCTGAGGACGAGGCCGAATTCGACCCGGCCTGAGGCGCCCCCCTACCAGCGGTTGGTGATCCAGCGGCATTGATAGGGTGCAAAGACGATATCTTCGCCGTTGGCGTCGATCTCTTCGCCTGTCAGCAGATCGAGCCAGGTCTCGCCTTCGATCAGGTTCACCGCCGTGGGCGAGACGCGCAACTCTTCGTCGCTGACATTGTGCAGCGCAAAGATCGACTGGTCGCGGTCGAGGCTCTGCCGCCAGAGGCCGAAAACACGTTCGTCCAGCGACAGGGTGAACTGGGTGGCATTGGGGTGGAAAGCCGTCTGCCGGGCACGCAGCTTCAGCCGCTCGGACATCCGCCGCAAGACCTCGGAGCTTGTACTCTCGGGATCGTCGAGCTTCTCCAATAGCGTCGGGTAATCCCAGCGATGCCGGTTGATCGCCCGGTTCATGCCGCGCCGCGCGACCGCCTCGTGATCGTTCGGTGTGGCCAGCATCGAATGGATATAGAAGGCCGGGATGCCTTCGAGCGACATGACGATGGTCTGGGAACAGAGGAAACGGTCGATGTGATGCTCGTCTTCGCCCTTGAAGGTGCGGCGCACCGCCTCGAAGAAGGCACAGTTCAGTTCGTAGGGCTCCTGGCCGCCGCCAGGCAGCGAGCGCATCGAGACCAGCCCGCCGGCGGCCTGCGCCGTCTCGATCATGCGTGCCTTTTCCTGCGCCGGCAACACGCCGTCCGCCGGGCGCATGCCGATGCCGTCATGGCTGGCGGTGAAGTTGAGATAGGCACAGCCCAGTTGCGCCGGCGGCATCGCGGTCTGCCAGCGGTGCAGAAAGCGGGCACTGCCGGATTGCATCGCATGCAGGATCAACGGCGGCAGCGGGAAGTTGTAGACAACATGCGCCTCATTGCGGTTGCCGAAATAGCTCAGGTTCTCGGTCCGGGGCACGTTGGTCTCGGTCAGGAGCACCACTGTCTCGGTGGCGAAATCGCACAGCAGCCGCATCAGCTGCACCACCGCATGGGTCTGGCGCAGGTGGATGCAGGAGGTGCCGATCTCCTTCCACAGGAAGGCCACCGCATCGAGCCGCAGGATGCGCACGCCATTGTCGATATGCAGGCGAATGATCCGCAGCATCTCGATCAGCACCTCGGGATTGCGGAAATCGAGATCGACCTGATCGTGGCTGAAGGTGCACCAGACATGGCGCGGGCCTTGCGGCGTCTCGATCTCCTGCAACAGCGGCGTGGTGCGCGGGCGGACCACTTCGTTCAGGTCGTCCTCGGGGCTGGCCTCGAAGAAATAGCGATCATAGGGCGCCTGCCCCTGCCGATAGGCATTGAACCAGGGACCTTGCGAAGAGACATGGTTCAGCACCAGATCGGACATCAGATGGAATTCATCGGCGATGCGCCGGATATCGGCCCAGCCGCCCAGTTCGGGATTGACCGCGCGATAATCGGTGACGGCAAAACCGTCGTCGGAGGTATAGGGAAAGAACGGCAGGATATGCACGCCGTTGACCACGCCCTTCATCTTGCGCAGCAGGAAATCATGCAGCAGGTCGAGCGGCTTGTGCTGACCGTCGACGATCGAATTTCCATAGGTGATCAGCACCGCGTCATGTTCCGACCAGAGCTTGTTCGACGGCACCCGGCCGCGTTTGCGGCGGTGGGCGTCGTCGGGCCAGAAGGCCTCGATGATCTGGCTCGATAGGATATGCGCGTCGAGATCGGGATAGATTTCCTGGACCAGCTTGGTCAGTCGGGTGGAGAATGTGGCGGAGGGGGACGCCATGCGCTGGTGATCTCCTCTTGATTACCTCGGGCGGTCAGCCTTTGCCGAGGATTGACGCCCTTCGGCCGGGTGGAGTCAATTCCGGCGCCAAGAGACCGCAACCTGAGCGGGCAATGTCGCGGCAATTCCTTCGCGCTGCTCAGATTTTCAGCGTAGTGGCCGCTCCGGTCGAGTGCAAGCCAACGCCTGGCGCACTGCGCTCGGACCGGTCCGCGCATCGCATGTCATGGGAAATTGGCAGGGGCAGCAGGGTTCGAACCCGCGACCTACGGTTTTGGAGACCGTCGCTCTACCAGCTGAGCTATACCCCTGTGGCCGGGTGACCGGATACTACCGGCGAGATTCGAAATCAACCCCGATTTTTCCGCCGGAGACCCGCGAGACCGACAATATGTAACGTGCCGACGCTCACTTTCCGTCGCTGCGCGTCACCGCGCCGTGAGAAGTTATTTCAGAATTCCATGTGCATGAGTGCACAAATAATGTTTACGCCTCATGACAGCCGGCTTTCCGGCCTTTCGGTTCACGCTCCGGTCTCCCGTCTGTGCCACCAGATCGTGAAAAACCGCTTGTTTTCACCCCCTTGGAAGCCGTTGTGCAAGTTTCAAGTCCACAAGTTGGTGAGCCGGCGTGAGCCAGAGCGTGATTTGAGAACCGCCGCGGCATCCCCCAGTTTGATTGGTGTCGGAGGCGACCACCGACTTCGAACAGAAACGCCCAGACGGGCACCATTGAACTGAGGAAACGACAATGAAAAACATCATCGCAATCACCGCTCTCGTTCTGGCAGGGGCTGCCACCACCGCATCGGCTGCAACCGTGGCCAACTCCGTGGCAGAACGCACCATCCAGCAATACGCGCCGAACGCTGACCTGTCGCAACTCTCCGAGCGCCAGATCCTCGTCATCCTGAACGCGATCAACTCCGATGAATCGCGCAGCGAAGTCACCTCGACCGTGCGCTCGCTGGTCAACAACGCAGGCTGACCCCCTGCCCTCGATTGCCGTTCTGCCGGAACTCCCCCGGCAGAACAGCCCCAAAAACCGGCCCCTCGGGCCGGTTTTCTAGTTTCGGGATACTGGTTTAGCCCGGCCTCGGGTTGCCCGTCCGAACGCTACAGGTCTCTTGCCAAAACTAATCTGTATCGCAATGGTGAGAGCATCGTTTCCTTTCAAAATCAGCGCATTACCCCTGTCTAGTGCAGATACTGAACACGGCCACAAACATTTTGTTTACCGGGCTTTGGCGGCATTTGCATTGAGACCGGCGCCGAGCGCGCCAGTTCGTGGTGGGCTGGTGGCACTCAACGGCCGCCAAACGAGTAACCAAGTTCCGGTCCTCTGGGCCGTTTACCGAAAGGACAAGACATGAAACGCATTCTCTACGCAAGCGCCATCGTTCTCGCCGGTGCGTCCGGTGCGACCGCCGCCACCATCGAAGCGACCGAGCAGAACCTGCTGGCGATTCAGAATTTCGTGCCCGAAGCAACCATGGCCGACCTTCAGGCCATGACCGATACCGAAATCCGGGTGATCCTGAACGCGATCAGCTCGGGCGACTCGGGCAGCAACAAGGCTTCGACCGTGCGCTCGCTGTTCGAAGACTCCAGCGCAATGGATATGGACAGCATGGCGACCAGCGAATTCGCCAACGAGACCAACCTGGCCAAAATTCAGGCGTATGTGCCCGAGGCCACATTGGCGGATCTCCAGGCGATGGAAAACGAACAGATCGCCGGCATCCTGAATACCATCTCGTCCGGTGAAGATGGCGGGGACAAACGCTCCACCGTGCGCGCGCTCTTCGAGGGCGACGACTCGATGATGATGAACGCCGAAGCGACGAGCGATTTCGTCAACCAGACCAACCTGGCAAGGATTCGGACCTTTGCGCCCGAGGTCACGCTTGCCGATCTCGCGCGCATCGGTGACGAGGAAGTCGCCGTGATCCTGAACATCCTGTCCAGCGACGCAAGCGAAGGCGACAAACGCCAACGCATTCAGGCGCGTTTCGAATAACGCCAGCCATATTGCGCCCGGCGCCTGACGCCCGGGCATTGAGCAAGGGCCGGCCTCCCGACGGAGGCCGGCCCTTTGCGTCTGCGTCCAGCCGCGCCAAGCACCGGACAAAGAAAAACCCCCGAAGCGCACGCCCGGGGGTCCAATTCTCTTGTGTCCAAAGCTGGGTTGCTCAGAGCAAACCTTCGCGCTGGGCTTTCTTGCGCGCCAGTTTCCGGGCACGGCGGATCGCTTCAGCTTTCTCGCGCGCTTTTTTCTCGGACGGCTTCTCGAAATGTTGCTTGAGCTTCATTTCGCGGAATACGCCTTCACGCTGCAGCTTTTTCTTCAGGGCACGAAGCGCCTGATCGACATTGTTGTCGCGAACACTAACCTGCATGTGGTTTTCACCACCTTTCTAAGTTTGAGTTGCAAGGAAATTGCAGGAAGTCGCCATATAACAAGCCCACCCCGCTTTGTCCAGTGGCGCGGTGCCGCAGCCGCTGGCTGGCTTGCAGCAGGGAACAAGCCCCGCCCTCGCATGGTTGAGCCAGTCCCCGCCTGACGCGGGAAGAGGCCAATCCAGGTCAGCGGTCCGCCCGACACCGCCGCCGCCTGGCAGCGATGGCCAGTCCGGCCAAGCGGCGCAGGATGCGGCTTTCGCTGCCGCGCCGGGCGCGATAACCTCGGCCCGACAGGAGATCCAGAGATGACGCAAACCCCGGTGGAAGACAGGCTGTTGGCGGCAATGACCTCGCATGTGCCCTTTGACGGCTGGAGCGAACCCGCCTTTCGCGCAGCGATCGCGCAGAGCGAAGTCAACGAAACGGTGGCCCGCGCGCTTTATCCGCGCGGCGCGGTGGATCTGGCGCTGGCCTATCACCGCAAGGGCGACAGCGCGATGATCGCGC
Organism: Marinovum algicola; assembly: GCF_900109145.1. Lineage (GTDB taxonomy): Bacteria > Pseudomonadota > Alphaproteobacteria > Rhodobacterales > Rhodobacteraceae > Marinovum > Marinovum algicola. The sequence goes on along the minus strand of NZ_FNYY01000034.1, from coordinate 12,787 downwards.
GGATCGAGCAGGCCGACCTCTCGGCGATGCGCTTTCGCGACCGCATCGCCTTTGCCGTTCGCGCCCGGCTCGAGGCGGTCGAGGACAGGGAACTGGTGCGGCGCGGGATGACGCTGTTTTCCCTGCCCAACCATGCGCCCGAAGGCGCCCGCGCGATCTGGAACACCGCCGATGCGATCTGGACCGCGCTTGGCGACACATCAGACGACGTCAACTGGTACACCAAGCGGGCCACGCTGAGCGCGGTCTACAGCGCCACGGTGCTCTACTGGCTGGGCGACGACACGCCCGACCACCATGCGACCTGGGAGTTTCTCGACCGCAGAATCGACAACGTGATGCAGGTCGAGAAGGTCAAGGCGCAGGCCCGCGGCAACCCGGTACTGTCCAAGCTCATGGCCGGACCGGATATGCTGCTGTCGCGCCTGCGGGCGCCGAAACCGCCGTCAGGCTTTCCCGGGCGCTGGCGGCCACAAGATACCGAACATTGAGGGACACGAGATGACCAAGATGATGCAGGCGGTGGAAATCACCGCCCCCGGCGGACCGGATGTTCTCCAACTCACCGAGCGCCCGGTGCCGGAACCGAGCCCCAACGAGGTGGTGATCCGCGTGGCCTGGGCCGGGGTCAACCGTCCCGACGCGCTGCAACGCGCCGGCTCTTACGCGCCGCCGCCCTCGGCCAGCGACCTGCCAGGTCTCGAGGCTTCGGGCGAAATCGTGGCCATCGGCACCAATGTCAGCGACTGGGAGGTGGGCGACCGCGTCTGCGCGCTGCTGCCCGGGGGCGGCTATGCCGAATACGTGGCGACACCGGCCGCACACTGCCTACCGATCCCAAAGGGTATGGAGCTGAAACAGGCCGCCTGTCTGCCGGAGACCTATTTCACGGTCTGGTCGAATGTCTTTCGGCGCGGCGGCTTGCAGGCCGGCGAGCGGTTTCTCGTGCACGGCGGCTCTTCCGGCATCGGTACGACGGCGATCCAGCTGGCGCAGCACTTTGGCGCGCGGGTCTTTGCCACCGCCGGATCGGCCGAGAAATGCCGCGCCTGCGCCGATCTGGGTGCCGAACGGGCGATCAACTATCGCGAAGAGGATTTTGTCGAGGTGCTGCGCGCCGAGGGCGGGGCCGACCTGATCCTCGACATGGTGGGCGGCCCCTACATCGTGCGCAATCTCAAGAGCCTGGCCGAGGACGGGAGGCTGGTGCAGATCGCCTTTCTGCAAGGGCCCAAGACCGAGGTCAACTTTGCGCCGCTGATGACGCGCCGGCTCACGATCACCGGTTCGACCCTGCGGCCGCAGAGCGATCTGGCCAAGGCGCGGATTGCCGAGGACCTGCGCCGCGAGGTCTGGCCGCTTCTGGACACCGGCCGCATCGGCCCGGTGATGGACAGCGATTTTGCCCTGGCCGACGCCGCCGCCGCCCATGCCCGGATGGAGGCCGGCGGCCATATCGGCAAGATCGTCTTGCAGGTTGCCGGATGAGCGACGACCAGCCCGAGCGCATGACGCCGCTCACGCTGTTGCAAGAGCACGCAGTGCGCGACAGCTTCGAAACCTTTCGCGAGGCGATGACCGGCGCCATGCTGTTTCCGCGCAAGGCGGGGCTGAGGAAATATTGTGCCAAGCAGGCCTTGGCCACCCATGGCGCCCGCAGGCTCTATGCCGAGTTCGGCGTCTGGCGCGGCCATGGCGTCAACCTCTTCGCCCGGATGCTGGAGCCCGAGGGCGGCCATGTGACCGGCTTCGACAGCTTCGAGGGGCTGGAAGAGGATTGGACCGGACATTCCCGGGGTGGCGAGGCCGGGCGCTACAATCTCGACGGCGTGCTGCCGGAAGTGCGCAGCAACGTGACGCTCGTCAAGGGCTGGGTGCAGGACACCGTGCCGGGCTGGCTGGTGCAGCAGGGCGAAACGCCTTTCGCCCTGGCGCATTTCGATATGGACACCTATACGCCCACCGCCTTCGTGCTCGCGCAGATCAGGCCGCGGCTGGTGGCGGGCTCGGTGCTGCTCTTCGACGAGCTCTACGGCTATCCCGGCTGGCGCCACCATGAATACAAGGCCCTGCGCGAAGCGCTGCCCGAAGACAGCTATCGCTTTGTCGGCTTTTCCGAACAGGCCGTCGCGATCGAGATGACGCGCGCGCTGTGAGGCACCCGGGTCAGGCCAGGGCGGCGCGGGTCACTTCCTGGCCTTGGGTCTGGCGGCGAAATGCGGTCCAGACCACGATGCCCACCTGGGGTTCGATCAGCGCGATCAGCGCCGCCAGACGGCCCGATATCCGGCGCCGCCGCGAAAGCCCCATCCGACGCAGGAAGAACCGCACCTCGACCGACGACAGCGGCGCGGCGGCGGCATCCTCGACCGTGACATCGAATCGCGCGCGGCCCATCAGCAGATTGCGGCAGAGCGCCCGGATCTCGGCCCGCCGTTTCCGCAAGGCGTCACAGGCGGCCCAGGCCTCTCTGGCGCAGGCAAAGGCCTGCGCCGGATCATGCGCCACCGCGTGAAACGCCAGCGGCCGCTGGATGTGCTTGACCAGCCAGATCATCTGGCCGTCATCGGTCACGCCGCGCCGGGCAAACATCATGCCGCTTTCGGAGAACACGCAATAGGACATGTCCACAAACATCCGCACCCAGAGCTCTGATTGCCAGTCCATGTCGCCGGGCGTGGCCTGAAACCCCGGATAGCCGGCCGGGAGCAGCCTGCGCTCGACCGCGAGCCGCGCCCGGCGGGCTGCGGCCTTGTTGGCCTTGAAAAATCTTTGCATTTTATCACCTCGAAATATCATGCGCCGGCCGCCGGGAATGAACGGGTAATTCCGTTCAGGCCGCCTGCGCATGGAGATCATGCAAGACTTGGTGAAAATAATCCAGTCAGGGATTCCCGACCGTGCCCGCCTAGCGCAGCTTGGGCGGCACGTTTCGGGGCGCATTGGCGGCGCGGACAAAGGCGGCCATCTTTTCGGCATCCTTGATACCCGGCGCGCTTTCCACGCCGCTGGCCACGTCGACCTGGGTCGCCCCGGTCATGGCGATGGCGTCGCCCACATTGTCGGGCGTCAGCCCGCCCGCCAGCATCCAGGGCACCGGCCAGCGCCGCCCGGCGATCAGCCGCCAGTCAAAGGTCAGCCCGTTGCCGCCTGGCAATTCAGCGTTCTTCGGCGGCTTGGCATCCACCAGAAGCTGATCGGCGACCCGGCCGTAAGCCTCCAGCGGCGGCAGGTCCTCCGCATCGGCCACGCCCAGCACCTTGATCACCGGCAGGCCGTAGCGCGCCTTGATCTCGGTCACCCGCTCGGGGCTCTCCTGCCCGTGCAGCTGAATCATATCGAGCGGCATGCCGCCGGTGATGGCATCAAGCAGCGCGTTGTCGGGGTTCACCACCAGAACGACCTTGGCGATCCCCGGCGGCACATCCAACGCCAGTTGCCCGGCGCTGGGAATGTCGAGGTAGCGGGGCGATTTCGGAAAGAAGTTGAAGCCGAGGTAATTGGCTCCGGCCGCGGCGGCGGCGGCCACGTCCTGCGGCCGTGTCAGGCCACAAATCTTGGTGCGGACATCGTTCATGCGCGGTCGGTCAGCTTGCCTCGTCGAGCAGGGCAAGCACCTCGTCCTCGCCCGCATGCTTCTCGGCCCGAAGACGCCGGAGCTGACGCTTGAGCTCCTTGATCTCGCGGTCCTTGCGGGCGCTTTCGGCGCGCTGCCTGAACTCGCGCAGCCATTCCCAGACAAAGCCGATCAACAGGCCGGCAGCCACCCCGGCAATGATCACCACAAAGAGCGGCAGATCGATCGCCTGGTTCATGCCGGCCAGCGCCGCCAGCCCCGAGGGCAGCAGCGTCAGGGTGACGATATCCCGGTTGGCCACGGCCACGGCAACCAGCGCCGGGGCCACGATCGCCAGAAAGGCGTATTTGATGTACCGCATGGTGTGACTTTACTTTCCGTTCAGACGATCCCGCAGCAGCTTGCCGGTCTTGAAGAACGGCACATGCTTTTCCTCGACTTCAACCGCTTCGCCGGTGCGCGGGTTGCGTCCGGTGCGCGCATCGCGTTTTTTCACCGAGAAGGCACCAAACCCCCGAAGTTCGACCCGATCGCCGCGCGACATGGCGCCGGTGATCTCTTCGAACACGGTGTTTACGATGCGCTCCACATCGCGTTGATAGAGGTGCGGGTTTTCATCCGCAAGTTTCTGGATCAGTTCTGATCTGATCATGTACGCCATCCCCCCTGAACCGGTCCGCGCGTGAAGTCTCACATTCGCGACTATAGATAGATTGTCGTGTTTCGCAAACATGCGCGAGGGGCAAACTCCCTGAAAATTCGCGATTTTTTTGCATTCCGGGGCGGCCGCGCGCACAAACGGGCGGCAAATCGGCAGCAGTTGGGGATTGCCGGCCTGTCAACCCTGACCTTTGATTCGCTGCGATTTTTCGCGCAGGCGCCTGGCCGGGCCCGGCCCGTGGCACCGCCGAAGGGGGCAAAGAAAAAGCCCCGGCGCAAGGCACCGGGGCTTTCCGAGTTCGGATCAGCGCGAGGCTTACTCGTCGCCGCCCTTCAGGGCCGCGCCGAGGATGTCGCCCAGCGATGCGCCGGAGTCGGAGGAACCATACTGCTGCACGGCCTCTTTCTCTTCGGCGATCTCGCGTGCCTTGATCGACAGGCCGAGCCGACGGCTCTTGCTGTCGACGTTGGTGACGCGGACGTCGACCTTGTTGCCGACCGAGAAGCGCTCGGGGCGCTGTTCGGCACGGTCACGCGACAGGTCGGAGCGGCGGATGAAGGATTTCATGCCTTCGTATTCCACCTCGATGCCGCCATCCTCGATCGCCGTCACTTCGACGGTGATCACGGAGCCGCGCTTCACGCCGCCGATCGCATCGGCAAACTTGTCGCCGCCGACGTTCTTGATCGAGAGCGAGATGCGCTCCTTGTCGATGTCGACCTCGGAGACCACGGCCTGCACCACGTCGCCCTTGCGGTAGTTCTGGATCGCGTCTTCGCCACGCTCGTCCCAGGACAGGTCCGACAGGTGAACCATGCCGTCGATTTCGCCCGGCAGGCCAACGAACAGACCGAATTCGGTGATGTTCTTGACTTCGCCTTCGACGACGGTGCCTTCGGGGTGGGTTTCGGCAAAGACTTCCCAGGGGTTGCGCATCGTCTGCTTGAGGCCAAGCGAGACACGGCGTTTTGCCTGGTCGATCTCGAGCACCATGACTTCGACTTCCTGCGAGGTCGAAACGATCTTGCCGGGGTGCACGTTCTTCTTGGTCCAGGACATTTCCGAGACGTGAACGAGACCTTCGACACCGGGCTCCAGCTCAACAAATGCACCGTAGTCGGTGATGTTGGTGACGCGGCCCTGGTGCACCGATTCCAGCGGATACTTGGCGGCCACCAGATCCCACGGATCTTCCTGAAGCTGCTTCATGCCGAGCGAGATACGGTGGGTTTCCTTGTTGATCTTGATGACCTGGACCTTCACGGTCTCGCCGATCGACAGGATCTCCGAGGGGTGGTTCACACGACGCCATGCCATGTCGGTGACGTGCAGCAGGCCGTCCACACCACCCAGATCGACGAAGGCGCCGTATTCGGTGATGTTCTTGACCACGCCGTCGACCGCCTGACCTTCGGCCAGGTTGGCGATGACTTCGGCGCGCTGTTCGGCGCGGCTCTCTTCGAGGATCGCGCGACGCGAGACAACGATGTTGCCACGGCGACGGTCCATCTTGAGGATCTGGAAGGGCTGCTTCAGACCCATCAGCGGGCCGGCATCACGCACGGGGCGCACATCGACCTGCGAACCGGGCAGGAAGGCCACGGCGCCGCCGAGATCGACAGTGAAGCCACCTTTGACGCGGCCAAAGATCGCGCCTTCGACGCGCTGGTCGTCGGCATAGGCTTTTTCCAGGCGGTCCCAGGCTTCCTCGCGGCGGGCCATCTCGCGCGAGATGACGGCTTCGCCACGGGCGTTCTCAGCCGCGCGCAGGAAGACTTCGACTTCGTCGCCGACGGTGATGTCGGGCTGTTCGCCGGGGTTCGCGAATTCTTTCAGCTCGACGCGGCCTTCCATCTTGTAGCCGACGTCGATGATGGCCTGGCCCGCTTCGATCGCGATGACCTTGCCTTTGACGACAGAGCCCTCTTCGGGGGTGTCCATTTCGAAGCTTTCATTCAGGAGGGCTTCGAATTCCTCCATCGATGTGTTTGCCATGTGGCGGTTGGTTCCTTTTTCAAGTCACTATTCTGGCCGGGTGGTTGTCTCCACCGGTCTTACATGATGCGCCGCCTCTCGACGGAGCTTTGGTCACGCGGGCCTCCGCAAAACGAAAGAGGGCCGGAGAAATTGCCCGACCCTGCCCGATCTCTTGTTCTGCGGCGTTTATCGCCTTGTCGACGGGGCGTCCTTACACCTCTGCGCCCCGAGTTTCAAGGCCCTTCGCCAGCGCGGCCGGGCGGGTCAGCCCTGCCCGGGCAACCCGCGCAGCACCTCGGCCGCCACCGCCGCCTCGGGGTCCGGCACGGTGTCCTGCGGCACCTGATCGCGCTTGAGGCTTTTCCAGCCTGTGGTCAGGCTGCGGCAATGCAGAAACGACAGGTCGGCATGGGTCCGGCGGCGCAGGAAGGGCAACCGTTCCATCCCATGCACATCCCAGCTGAACCCGCCCAGCCGCCCCGAGGGCACCAGGCACCATTTCGGCGGACAGGGGCGCGGCGGCGCGGCTGTGTGGCTGTGATCGGCGTGGCTGAACGGCCCCTCCGCGCCGGGCGCCGGATAGACCCAATGCCCCGCCACCTGAACGAAGCCCAACCGCGCGGCGCAGGCGGCATCAAACACGCTCTCGCCCCGGGTCACGATCAGCTCGTCGACGTCGCAATTCAGCACCGCCCGGGCCTGCCCCAGAAAGCGCAGCCGCAGCACGTTGAACAGCGCCGTCTGCATGTATTTCTCGGTTCGGCGATAAGGCTTCCGCCCGACCGGCCCGTATTTGAACGGCACATCCAGCACCGTCAGCCGGGACAGCCCCACCCCCTCCAGCGCCGCGCGCAACTCGGCGATGCCGTAGGCGGTCGAGCCATTGTCCATCACGATCAGCGCCTCGAGCCCATGGGCGTCGCGGTGATAGCGCGCATGGGTCACCAGCCACTCGATGGGATTGTCGCGGGACATCACGAACGCCGTGTTCAGCCCGGCAAACTCCGCATGCGCGGCGCGGCTCACGCCGCTGGTGCCGGTCCAGCCCTGAAGCAGCACCGAAATCTCCGCGGGACAGTTCGGCGCATCCAGCTCGGCCACCTCATGGCGCGCATAGCGCCGCAACCGGCGGAATTTCAGCACCCGGTCATCGCCGCGAAACACCGCCTTGCGAAAGGCCGTGCGGAAATTGTTGAGCGGCGGACAGACCAGGAAAAGCCGCCCCTCCGACCAGATCGCATCATACCACAGCGTTTCACGGTCGAGCGCCGCGAGATAGCCCTCGGGCTGGTATTTCGCCGCCAGCACCGAGCTGCGCTGCATATGCGCGGGCAGGCGCAGGGAGGCGAAATCGCCGCTCATCGGCTCAGCAATACCGCTCGGGCCCGACGTATTGCCCGACGCTGTAGCGGTCGCCATGGGCCCAGCCCACCGGCAGCGCCTCTTCGATCCGGGCCAGATCCTCGGTCGAGAGCGCCAATTCGGTGCCGCGCACGCATTCGCGGAAATGCGCAACCGACCGGGTGCCGGGGATCGGAAGGATCTGCGAGCCCTGCGCGAGAAGCCAGGCAACCGCCAGCGCCGCCGCCGGTTCGCCCATGTCGGCCGCCAGGGCGCGGAACCGGTCGGTCGCGGCGATATTGGCCTCGTAGTTGGGCGAGAGAAATCGCGGATTGCTCTTCATCCAGGCCAATGTCGGCACCCGTTCGGCCTCGATCGGCCGGTCGGTGAGAAAGGCCCGGCCCAGCGGCGAAAAGGCCACCAGCGCGGTGCCCTGGCGGGCGCATTCCTGCACCAGACCCAGTTCGGGCGCGCGGGTCGCCAGCGAATATTCCGATTGCACCGCCGCCACCGGGGCCACGGCGGCCGCCCGCCGCAACGAGGCGGGCGCGATCTCGGAAAAGCCGAAACCCTTGATCTTGCCCTTGTCGCGCAGCGCGACCAGCGTCGCGGTCACCTCTTCGATCGGCCGGGCCTCTTCGCGCCGGTGCACGTAAAACAGATCGACCGCCTCGATCCCCATGCGCGACAGGCTGCGGTCGAGCTCGGCCTCCAGATGCTCCGGCGAATTGTCGAAACAGCGGTTGCCCGCGGCGTCCTTGGAAATCCCCGCCTTGGTGGCAATGTGGAACACCTCGCGCGCCGCACCGTTGCGGCGCAGATAGGCGCCGATCGCCTCTTCCGACCGGCCCATGCCATAGACGTTGGAGGTGTCGATATGGGTCACGCCCAACTCCATCGCCGCATCCAGAACCGCCCAGGAGTTTTCCTCGGTGGTCGGCCCGTAGAACTCGGCAAAGGACATGGCGCCCACCCCCATGGCCGAAACCTCGGCGCCGGCGATCTTGCGTGTGGGGCGGCTCATGTGCGGGCCTCCTGCCGGGCCCGGACCGCACCCAGCGCCGCGGCGATGGCGGCCTCGATGTCCATCGCGGTGGTGTCGATATGCACCGCATCCTCGGCCGGCTTCAGCGGCGCCTCGGCGCGGCCCATGTCGCGCTCGTCGCGGGCGCGGACATCGGCGAGCACCGTCTCCAGCGTGGTCTCGATGCCCTTGCCGGTCAGCTCCTTGAAGCGCCGCTCGGCGCGCACCTCGGCGCTGGCGATGACATAGAGCTTGGCCTCGGCCTCGGGGCAGATCACCGTTCCGATGTCGCGGCCATCCAGCACCGCCCCGCCATCGCGGCGGGCGAAGGCGCGCTGGAAATCCACCAGCGCCGCGCGGACATCGCCCAGCACCGCCACCTTCGAGGCCGCCTGAGCGACCTCGGGGGTGCGCAGGCTCGGATCGTCCAGCGCCTCGGCGGTCAAGGCCTGCGCCGCCGCCAGCGGGTCGGCGCCGTCCAGCACCTGGCGCCCAACCGCGCGATAGAGCAGCCCGGTGTCGAGGTGGGCATAGCCCAGCTGTCGCGCCAGCGCCTTGGAAATCGTGCCCTTGCCAGAGGCCGCCGGGCCGTCGACTGCAATGGTAAACGCCATGAATATTCGTCCTTTCCGCTGCCGGATTACGCCTCGCGGCGCACGTCGGCGCCAAGCTGTGCCATCAGAGGTTCGAAGATCGGGAAGGAGGTGGCGATCGGCGTGCCGTCATCCACCCGCACCGGCTGCCTGGTCGACATCCCCAGAACCATGAAGGACATGGCGATCCGGTGGTCGAGATGGCTGGCGCAGGTCGCCCCGCCGCTGACCGTTCCCGGCCCCTGCCCGGTCACACGCCACCAGTCCGGCCCGTCCTCGACCGTGACGCCACAGGCGCGCAGGCCGGTGGCCATCGCCTCGATCCGGTCGCTTTCCTTGACGCGCAGCTCCTTGACGCCGGTCATGTTGGTCACGCCGGTGGCATTGGCGGCCACGACCGACAGCACCGGGTATTCGTCGATCATGCTGGCGGCGCGCGCCGGCGGCACATCGATGCCTTTCATGTCGGGCGAATATTTCGCACGCAGATCGGCCACCGGTTCGCCGCCTTCCTCGCGCTGGTTCTCGTAGGTCAGATCGGCGCCCATCTCTTGCAGCGTGGTAAAGAGACCGGCGCGCGTCGGATTGAGCCCGATGCCCGGCACCAGCACGTCCGAGCCGGGGGTGATCAGCGCCGCGCAGACCGGGAAGGCCGCCGACGAGGGATCGCGCGGCACGGCGATCACCTGCGGCGTCAATTCGGGCTGGCCGGTCAGGGTGATGACCCGGCCTTCGTCGGTCTCTTCGGTGGTGATCTCGGCGCCGAAACCGGCCAGCATCCGCTCGGTGTGGTCGCGAGTGGCCTCCTTCTCGATCACCACGGTCTGGCCCGGCGCACACAGCCCGGCCAGCAGCACCGCGGATTTCACCTGCGCCGACGGCACCGGCACCTGATAACGCACCGGCACCGGCTCTGCCGCGCCCACCAGCGTCATCGGCAACCGCCCGCCGGAGCGGCCGACCGCCTGGCAGCCGAAGAGCGCCAGCGGATCGGTCACCCGCGCCATGGGCCGCTTGTTGAGGCTGGCGTCGCCGGTATAGGTGACCGAGATCGGCGAGGTCGCCGCCGCGCCCATGATCAGCCGCACGCCGGTGCCGGAATTGCCGCAATCGATCACCTGGTCGGGTTCGGCAAAGCCGCCGACACCGACGCCGTGCACATGCCAGGTGCCATCGTCATCGCGGATCACCTCGGCGCCGAAGGCACGCATCGCCTTGGCGGTGTCGAGCACGTCCTCGCCTTCGAGCAGCCCGGTCACCACGGTTTCGCCCACCGCCATGGCGCCCAGGATCAGCGAACGGTGCGAGATCGACTTGTCGCCGGGCACCTCGGCGACGCCGGACAGCGGGCCGCAGGGCGTGGAAATCATTGGAATGGGCGTGCCGTGGCCGGACATGGGCGGGTTCCTTCGTTATCGCTCGCGCCCTCATAGCAAGCGGGTTGAGGGGGGTCCATCCCGCGGCGGAAGCGCCCGGAGGAAAACTGCCCGTCGCCGCTGCGCCACCGTCCCCGGCCTGCCCCGGGCCCCCACCGCCGGGCCCGAGGGAGAGGCGCCGGATCAGGTCCGGCGCGCGCGGGGAAACCCCGCCAAGCCGCGTCGGCCATACAGCCCGCCTAGGTCTTCCGAAACGTCAGATAATGGGGCACCCGGCCCTCGCGCAGCGCCTTCTGCTCGTAGCGGGTGGAGATCCAGTCCTCCCAGGGCCGGCGCCAATCCTCGGGCCGCTCGGCCAGCCATTCGAAACCGTGCCGCGGCACCTGCTCCAGCGTCTGGCGCACGTAATCAGGGATATCGGTCGCGACGCGGAACTCCGCGCCGGGCTTCATCAGCGCCGACAGCGGCGCCAGATGCTCCGGCGTCACGAAGCGGCGGCGGTGATGGCGTTTCTTGGGCCAGGGATCGGGATAGAGCAGAAAGGCCTTGGAGACCGAACGCTCCGGCAGCACGTCAAACAGATCGCGGGCATCGCCGGGATGAATGCGCAGGTTGTCCACGCCGGCCTGCCGCACCTTACCAAGAAGCATGGCGACGCCGTTGATGTAGGGCTCGGCGCCGATGATGCCGACGTCGGGATTGGCGGCCGCCTGATGCACCAGATGCTCGCCGCCGCCGAAGCCGATCTCCAGCCAGAGATCGCGGCCGCCGAACAGCGCCCCGAGGTCCAGCGGCGCGCGGTCGGGGTTCTCGTCCCAGCCGACCGGGCCGGGCGACAGCGCGGCCAGGTCCTCGTCCAGATAGCGTTCCTGCGACTTGCGCAGGCCCTTGCCCTTGAACCGGCCGTAAAAATTGCGCCAGGGCGCGCCTGATGGGTGTTTTGTCTCGCTCATGGGGCGCGGGTTTAGCCGGGCTTGGCCATCGGCGCAACGGCCGCGCGGCGCCTTATCGACGCGGCGCACCCCGTCGAGCAAGCGCGGTGCCCCCGCGCCCTGCACCACCGCCCCCTTTCGGTCAGGTGTTGGCCGGCCCTAGCGGCAGAGCCGGTGAAACAGATGCGCCAGCGTCACCACCATCGCCATGGCAATCACCCCGAGGTAGCGTTCGTACAGCCCGTCGATCCCGGTTGGCAGGAAAAAGAACACCGGCGCGGAGACCAGCCAAAGCGCCGCCAGCGCCACCAGGATGCGGCCATGCGGGCCGCCGTGCCGTCCCGCGCCCCGGGCCATGCCGAGCGGCACCAGGAATTGCAGCACGCCCAGCGCATAAACCAGATAGACATGGATGACCGCCCCGTCCTTGTCCTGATCGCCGTATTCGTTCCGCGCGCCGACCAGAAAGACGATCAAGGCCAGCACCGCCAGCCCCACCAGCCCGAAGCTCCATCCCCGGCCGCCCGGATGCAGATGCGCGGCCACAAGTGCGGCGGCGATCAGCGCGGCGGCAAAGGCATAGATGCCGATATCCACGATGTATTCGTATTTGCCGGCGCCGAGATCGCTGATCGTGTCGGCGATCCAGTCATGATCGGGCACCACGAAATCGGCGATCAGGATGCTGACGGCAAAGATCACACAGCCCAGGCAGGCATAAAGGCTCAGCGCGGTCACAAAGCCGCGCCGGGCCTCGGGGTACAGGGTCTCGCGGGCCATCTGCATCGCCTTCTCTTTCCGGGTGCGGCACCGGAATGCGCCGCACCCGGAAAGAGGTAGACTGGGGCGGGGTGTTGTCGACCAGGGGGTCGGCGGCAATGACAAAGCCGGCTTTGCCCTGATGTCATCTCAGAATGATACGTAACTGCGGTTCTGTATAAAGTCTCGGCGCGGGCCCAGTGGACCGTAGCGTAAGTGCCTTGGCTAGGGTCAGGACTCATAGCCAGTAAATGACGAGTGCGGCGAGAGCGATGGCTGACAGGAAGACCTTCGGGCACCGGTCGTATCGGGTCGCCACACGCCGCCAATCCTTCAGCCTGCCGAACATGATTTCGATCCGATTGCGGCGTCTGTAGCGGCGCTTGTCGTACTTGACGGTTTTCTTGCGCTGCTTGCGACCGGGGATGCAGGCGCGTATCCCTTTGTCTTTCAACGCTTCTCGGAACCAGTCGGCGTCATACCCTCGATCTCCGAGCAGCCATTCCACCTTTGGCAAACTGCTCACCAAGGCGCGGGCACCGATATA
>NZ_FNYY01000006.1 GCF_900109145.1 Marinovum algicola | reverse complement strand
TTCGCCGTGCCCGGCAGCCAGTCCGGCCATCATCCGGGTAAAGATGCCTCTGTCACTCCACCGCTTCCAGCGGTTGTAGAGTGTCTTGTGTGGGCCATACGCACTCGGCGCGTCGCGCCACCGCAAGCCATTGCGATTGATGAAGATAATTCCACTCAACACACGCCGATCATCGACGCGGGGTTTGCCGTGGGACTTCGGGAAGAAGGGCTCAAGACGCGCCATCTGTGCATCTGTCAGCCAGAAAAGATCGGACATGTTCACCGCTCGTTTTTCGAACCGTGAATCACGCCGACAGGCGGAAATCAATGGGTCCTGACCCTAGGGCGCTCGCTGCCGTATCCGAACTCCAAGATATACAGCTGAAGAGCATCGAGGACGCGCTCGAAAAAGTCAACAAGGCTGCAAATAGACGGAATAGACTTGTTCACGGCAGCTGGGAATTCATGAATGACAAGTTCCAAGTGACTACATACCAGCCTAATAATAAGAACCCGGAAAAATCCGAAGTTGTTACCGAGAAATCTGTCCTTGAACTGGCATCAGACTATCGCGCTGCTGGGCTTTTTGTCGAGGCAGCGGCTTCCAGCTTGCTGACATCTGCCATGGAGCGAAATACTTCTACAACGGCTTCTTCCGGGTCGCCTGAGCAAAGTTGATAGCCCAAGGAACGGTAGAGCGCTCGGACGCCCTCACTGATCATCCTTTGGCTCACGGCATAATTGCTGTCTTGCATGTTTTTATCGTCTCCTAGCTTTCAACCGTCGCCCTTGGGCGTCACGTCCACCATTTTCCGGTAGTCTTCAGGCGTCATGGCGGCGGGGAGGTTGATGTTCACCTGGACGGCACTGCTGCCGCCCTCCAAGGGCTCGCCTTCGCGGTATCCGTGGCGGGCCTTCAACAGGAACATGCCCGCAACCACGTTGCCGTCCATCGCCGTCTCATAGAGCTTCGCCACCAGCGCGTCATGCTCCTTGGCCCTCCCCCGGTCCAGCGCCTCCTGAACCTCGGGTTGGCGCTCGCGCACGTTTCGGAAAGCGTCCTTGCCCATGCGCAGGGCCTTGGCGATGGTGGCAACGGCAACACCCCGAGCGGCCAGCTCCTCGACCATCTTCAAGCCCCGGCGGCCAACGCGCCACTCGCTCTTGCCGGCGTCATTCACGACGCGCCGGGCGGGGATTTCATGCTTGGCTTCCATGCGTCTCCTCCTTCATCTCATTGGCGATCCGCTGCACGACTGACTTGCCCACGCGAAGCTCAGCCGCGATCTTGTTGATGCCGAGGCCCTGCTGCCGAAGCGAGCGGATTGCCTCGCAGGTGCCGTCGCCCGTCTCTGGCCGACCGAACCTGACGCCCCGCAGCCGGGCGCGGGCGATCCCGGCGTGGGTGCGCTCGACAATCATGTCGCGCTCGAAGGCGGCGAAGACTGAGGCCATGCCCAAGAGCGCGCGGCCCGCCGGGGTGGTGGTGTCCACCGCCTCGCGGTCAAGGTAGAGGTCGCAGCCGATCTGCCGCACCTCCTCGAACAGGGCCGCGAGGTTGGCGAGGCTGCGCCCTAGGCGCGACACGTCAACAGCGGCGATCAGGTCAAAGCGCCGCCGCCGGGCGTCGGCCATCATCCGGTCGAGCGCCGGGCGCGAGCGGCTGGCCCCCGAAGCCGTCTCGACATATTCCTGCACTACGTCCCACCCGGCCCGCTCCGCCACCTCTCGCAGCCGGACGAGCTGGTTATCGGTGGTCTGGCCGCCGGTGCTAACCCGAGCATAGATCGCCACGCGCTTCGCCATCTCCATTTCTCCTCTGTGCTGCCCCGCGAATTCCGGAACATAGCGTGAACATTGTGGCGCGGTCTAGCCCGGAAAGGGGACGGATGGCGGGCCGTTTTCTTGCTGCCTTCGCGGCCCAGAAAACATAGGCGATGCGGCGAGCGTTTCGGGACCCCTTTTCCGGGCGGCCCGTTTCTTGCTGTCGCGGCGCGGATCGGCATTGCCGGGGCGGCGGTGGCCGATCTGGCGCGCCCTTTTACCGGGGCGGCAGGCGCGTGTTGCTGTGTCCCCCTGCCCAGAAGAGTGGCGCGCAGCCGCCCTCCCGATCTTCCCGTTCGGGATCGGCGCGCCTTCAGAACGGGATAAAGGGTGCAAGGTCTTAACGCCCAGAGAACGAAGGGTTTTCCGCCATAGGCTCCCGTTCCTCCCGTTCCTCCCGTTCTTTTGGAGAGTTAGGGAAAGGAGTGAGAAGGCGCGCAAAAGAGGGTCCGAGATGGTAGAAAAAAGGAACCGCGTCGGAAAACCACTAGAACGGGAAGAACGGGAGCCGATGCGCTAACCCCCAGCGGGGGCGCAATTATCTGGCACGGTGGCGCATCCCGTTCTCAGCCGCCGGGGCCGGAAACGGGATGCGCCGCTGCGGAACGGGAGGGCCGCCCTCAGAACGGCATCTCATCGCCCCAGTCTTTGGCGGTCGGCACCCGCACCACGTCCCAATTCGCATGGGGGTCGTCGCCCCAGTCGAAGGCCCGTCCATGCATCTCCGACCACCAATCACGCGCCACGGCAAGCGTCGGCAGCCAGACCCCGCGCGCCGTCTTCCCGGCGATGCTGACCTGTTCGGTCCTCTGGACGCGCCCGAGCTTCTTCAGCTGGTGGCCAAGCGACTTTTCAAGACCCGCAGCTTCGCCCCGCTGGATCTTGCCGCTGGCAACAGCCGCCTTCGCAAGGGCACCCGAGGGGATGAAGACCCGCCCGCCATCTTCGGGCACGTCAACAGGTTCGCCATTGCGCCAGATTTCCGGCGTCTCGCCCGACGCAAGCATTTCATGGATCACCCGGGCTGCGCCGGTGAAGCTGCTCTCCACCTGCTCAGCCAGCGCCGCCGTCTGAGGCCGGTCGCGGTGCTCGAAGCCCGACAGGTCGCGCTGCATCAGAAGGTGTGCGAATGCCTCGCGCCCGCCAGCCTGCCATTGCTCGACCAGGGCGCGAAAGAAGGTCCGGTCGCCCCGCCGAGCCGGAGAAACGTCGAGCACCAGCCAGCGCCGGTCATCGGCGTCCGTCGCCACGATGTGCGGATTGTTCGATGCCAAGATCACGGCGAAATGGTTGGGGGCCGCGAAGCTGTCCACCCCCTTCGGCTCGATGCGGATGTGCGTCTGCGTCACCAGCGTCTTGAGCCGACCGACCATGTTGGCATTCTTCGCGGCGGCGATCTCGTCCGCGAAGACAAGGAGCGCCTGTTGAAGGTGGGCGTTGAAGTTGCCCATCAGGCCCTTCTGGTCGGACACGGCGACGAAGTGCCGCCCGAACAGCTCACCGAACTTCTCGGCAAAGAGGGATTTGCCAACACCCTGCCCGCCGCGCAGCGCAATCGAGGTTTCGAGCTTGGCCCCCGGCTGCTGGAACTTCAGCGCCATCCAGTTCAGCAGGTACTCGTAGACCTCGCCATCACCGGCGGCGATCACGTCCCGGATCAAATCAAGGAACAGGCCGCAGTCGCCCGGCGCGGGCACCACGGCGGGGCCGCGCCAGAGGTTGTAGACACCATCGGGGGATTCGACCCCGGGCATGAACTCGACGCGCTCGAAGTCGCGCCGCTGAGGGTGTTTGATCCACCACTCGGCCAGCGGCTTCTTCACATCGTTCCCGTCCTTGTCGACGGCGACCTTCACAGTCCGGTTCGCGTACCAGTCGAAAAGCTCGGCCTTCTTCAAAAACTCCGGCAGGCCGTCGCTGCGCTCGACCAAGACCCGGACCCGCCCGCCGTACTTCACCATCGCATGGCGGGCGTTCATCTCTGCAAGCTCGGGTTCGACCGCCTCGGCCCTCGCCCGCGCGATCTGCCGCCCCGCGTAGCCCTTGGGCTTCGGCTGTTCGAGGACATGGGCGCTGATCCCATATTCAGGGTCAAGGATCACTGCCGCCATCACATCGTCGTCCACGCCGGCGCGGATCATCTCGCAAAGGACAGCAAACAACACCTCAGACCGCGACGGGTATTTGCTTGGGTCGTCAGGATCGCCACCGTTGACAATGAGCATCCGCGTCCGGGCAGATATCGTAGCCGGGAGATCATCGAGGCTGTCGAGGCGCTTCACGTCGCCCAGCTCGACGCACGGGCCACCGGCGGCGGGCGTGGTCTTCGCCACCTCCGCCTCGGGGAATTCGGCCAGCCGGTACGTGCGCCGCCATTCCGCATCCACGACGCTTGCGAGCCGGGCAACGCGCCCCTTCTTGCGCTTCTTCTCACTGGGCCAGTTCACGGTCCCGGGGAGGCGCATCAGGCGGTCGATGTTGTGGCAGGCGTCGGCCTGTAGGTCCGTCTCAATCCTCAGGTTGCGCCGCTCGATGTGCGCGGCGTCCCCGTCCAGCGGCACGGGCTCCTCCGCCTTCCAAAAGTCTTGGTACCCGCCGCCACTGTCAACGATGGCCGTGGGCGCGGGGCTGTAGGCCCGGAGGAGCCGCAGCGCCCGCTCGCGTTCGGCGTCCAGCACCTCGCCCGGGCGCGGGTCCACGTCCACATGCAGGCCGGTCGCGGCGGCCATGTCGGCCTTCTCCGGCTTCTTGCGGACAGGCCCCGCCGTCTCGTTCACCGTGAAGTAGAGGTTCCAGCGCCCGCCGCTGTGGTCGTGGATCCACTTCCGCACCGCGCCGGGGTCGGCCAGCGTCACCGTCCGGGTTGCGCCGCCCTCGGGTGGGATCGCCGTCAGGACCCAAGGCCCACCCGGACGCCAACCTTCAAGGAAGGTCACGGCCTCCTCGGGGTTCGGCCACAAGTCTCCGGCCTCGCCTCGGCCACCTCCGCCCGCTATACTCGGGTCACAGGGTTGATGATGGCGGTTCTGTTCAAGGGTCCTGTCTTCCTGAGCGCCCCCGGTCCCCCGGCTGGGGGCGTTTCCTTTGTCCATCGCACTCATTCGACCGCACCCCCGGCTTCAACCCAGGCACGCACGTCTTCAGCGCGGTAGCGGATGCTGTGGCCCACCTTCAGGAACGGCGGCCCGACGCGCTTGGCGCGGTACGCCTCCAGCGACTTGGGCGAGAAGCCCGTCATCTGGGAAACCTGCTCAGCGGTCAGGTATTCGGGGGAGACGGGCACACGCCCGCGCGGAAGGTCACGGAGGATGCGCGCGGTCACGGCCTCCGCGATGGCTTCAATCGTCTGTTGGTCCATTGTCGTCACCAAACAACAGACCGCCTGCGGCGGGCGGTCGGTTCAGTGACAGGCCCATGTGAGTTGTTTGCTCACCTACCGGTTGGCCCGCGCCCCTCGCTCTCGCGGGGCGCTCCCCGTGCGCGGCACCCCCGGTGAGCCGACACGGTTTCCTAGTCTCGCCCTAAGCTACCCCTTTGGACGCCAGTTGGGAAACCCTCTTTCTCCCTATTCAACCCGCAATCTTTTGTTGTTCGGGTTCCAGCAGGGCAAAGATCGCGGCGGTCATGCGCTCCTGCTCGGCAAGCAGCGTGTCGAACAGGGCGCGCTCGTGGATGTACACCCCGTCGATGCCGGGCACGGTGTGGTCCAGCAGGAGCCGGGCGTTCACGCGGTCGATGCCCTCGCGCTGGGCAACCGTGCGGTAGGTGTGCCGGAGGATGTGGCCGGTGTCGCTGGGCAGCGCCTTCTCCTTCCAGACCTGCGTTGCGATCACCTCGCCCGTCTTGCTCGACCGGGTGGGGAACAGCCATTCCGACTTCGGGAACAGGACTGCGCCCGTCACAAGGATGCGCTCCACCACCTCGACCATGCGCCCAGACAAGGGCAGGTCGAAGCTCCGGCCCGACTTCATCCGGGGGATGGAGATGGCGCGGTCAGCCGTCCGCACCCAGTCGCGGCGCAGGGAGACGAGGGTGCCGGGGCGCAGGCCCGAGAGGAGCCCGAGCGTGTGCATGTCCCGGCGCAGCGGGTTCGGCAGGGCCTG
This sequence comes from Marinovum algicola, assembly GCF_900109145.1. GTDB lineage: Bacteria > Pseudomonadota > Alphaproteobacteria > Rhodobacterales > Rhodobacteraceae > Marinovum > Marinovum algicola. The sequence goes on along the minus strand of NZ_FNYY01000006.1, from coordinate 233,885 downwards.
CACCTTCGCCCACCAGTCGGGCAGGTCCTCGGGCATGATGACGCGGTTGCTCGACCGCTCCTTGTTGAAGGTCACCGCCGCCACCGGGTTCACGGGCAGGGCGTCCGGGTCATCGACCACCTTCAGGGCGAAGTTGTAGGCGGCCCGGAAGTCGCGCAGGGTCTTGTTGGCGGAGGGGCCGCCGTGGTCTCGGGTGATGCGGCGGTGTTCCTCGCGGGCCATGCTGCGCCTGATCTCTGTCAGGGGCGTGTCGGACCAGCCGGAGAGGTAGCGGTTAAGCCGGTCCAGCATGTTCTCCACCGACCGCTCCGCGCAGTCCCGGGCGCGCATGTCGGCAATGTACTCCTCGTACAGGCGGCGCACGGTCCATGTGCCCGCGTCTGCCGCCGGGTCCGCCGCCGGGGCGTTCGGGTCGATGCCGCGCTTGATCTGGTCGATCACCGCCGACGCCCGGTTCCGGGCCTCCTCCAAGGTCAGCTCCTCGGTGGTGCCCAAGGTGTGGCGGACGGTCTTCACCAGCTTCCGCCGCCCGCGCTGCCCCTGCCAAAGGTCACGCTGCACCTTGTAGGACTTTCCCGTTTTGTTCACCGCCACCATCAGCCCCGTCACCTTGGCGTCCCGGACTGTCGTGGCCTTCCCCTCGAACTTGAGCCCCCTGATGAGCCCCTCTGTCAATTTCTCTGGCATCCCGCATCTCCTCTGCGAACCGTGTTTGCCCCGAAGCTCGAACCGTTTCCGAACCAGGTGGGGATAGGGTTCGCTCGGGCTGTCGCGGGCTAACGTAGCCTCAAGATGCTGTTTAGGCTAGTGTTTTATGGGGCGGCGCGGGGCGGGGAGGATTGGGGTCTGTCGCCTCCTAAGGGGCAGGTTGCAGGTTCGAATCCTGCCGGGGTCGCCAAAATCACCTGACTTTATGCCCCGGAAAGAGACGATTTATCCAGTGCCTTCGCTGGTGGTCTGAGGGGGGCAGAAAACGGTCCTTCCGTCCTTGCGTGTGCACGGAAAATGACTGCGATTTCCCTTTCGGTGCGGAGTGATTTTTTCCGGCTCTGCGATGCAGAAACAACCGGCATCCGCCCAACTGTTTGCGGCTTCAGCTATCAGCTCCTGAACCTCGGTGTGAACAGGAACACGCCCGAGCCCGATCACGTCAATGAGGGTCTCACTGGCTTCAGATCGGATCGGGGCCGGTGTAGGTCCAGCGATAGGCAGGCGGGGTCGGTCCCTTGTTGCGCCCGCCCTGGTTCATCTGTTCCCAGGCATGGGCGATCACCCCGACCGAGCGTGACAGGCAGAACAATCCGCGCGCCAGTGGGCCGGCAAAGCCGAGTTCTGCATAGATTACCGCCGTCGCGCCATCAATGTTCATCGGCACCGGGCTGCCTTTGCGATCGTTGAGCACCGTCTGGACGGTGCGGCCGATAGCGGCGTATCGCCCGCTGACCGTTCCGGCCGCGGCAGCCTCGTCCACCAAGCCCAGCAGGCGCGGCGCGCGCGGGTCTTCGGGCTTGTGAAACCGGTGGCCGAAGCCCGGGATAAATTTGCCGCGCTCGGCCTGCCAGCGGTCGACCATCTGCGGCACCGCAGCATCCAGAGGCTGGCCCGCCTGAACGGCCGCACCGATCCAGCCGTAGAACTCCACCGCCTGCTCGCCGGCCCCGCCATGAACATCATCCAGCATGTTCACCGCCGAGGCCATGGCCCCGTTGAGACCGAGCCCGCAGGTCACCGCCATGCGGGCGGTCGCGATCGAAGGCGCCTGAGGCCCGTGATCGACCGCCGCGACCAATGCGCATTCCAGCAGACGCGCCTGCGACTCGGTGGGCAGGTCGCCCCGCGTCAGCAACCAGATCATCTGCGGGAAGGTCACGGCGCCGATCAGTTCCTCGACCGGATGGCCGCGAAACCGGATCTGGCCGGGCGCCATGTCGATGATCTCGGTCGTCCACCAGTCAGAGACGTCATTGCTGTCTCGGGTCATATCGCGCCATCCTCTTGCAATGTATCGATGTCCTCGGTGGAAAGGCCAAGCTCCTGCCAGATCTCGGCGTTGTGCTGGCCCAGTTCCGGCGGCGGGGTCTCGACCGCGGGCGCCGCGCCGTCAAGCTTGATGCCGGTCGTGGCCACCTGGATATCGCGCCCCACGCCGGGCACATCCGCATAGCTGTGCAGAAACCCCCGGTCGGCCACCTGCGGCATGGCCAGGATTTCCGGCACGGTCAGCACCGCACCCGCCGGCACGCCGATCCGGTTCAATTCCTTGGCCCAGTCGCGGGCGGGCCGGGTTTTCAGCACGGTTTCCAGCTCGGCCTTCAGCGCCCGGCGGTTGGCCTTGCGCGCCTCCCGGCTGGCATATTCGGGCCGCGCGCAAAGATGCGACAACCCCAGATGCCCGGCCAGCAACTGCCATTGCTCGTCCTTGTTGGCGGCGATGTTGATCAGGCCTTCGCCGGCTTCGAAGGCCCCGGAAGGGGCAGAGGTGGGGTTCTCGTTGCCATGGGCCAGAGGCTCCACCCCGGCGATCAGGTAGTTGGAGACCACCCAGCCCATCGTTGCCAGCACCGATTCCAGCATCGAGACGTCGATCATGCTGCCCCGGGGCGTGGCATTGAGCGCGGCGGAAATGGCAAAGGCGGCGGTGATGCCGCCGACGGTATCGGCCACCGGATAGCCGACGCGCAGCGGTGCGCTTTCGCCGTCGCCGGTGATCGACATGACCCCCGAGGCGCCCTGCACGATCTGGTCATAGGCCGGGCGATGCACCCAGGGGCCATCCTGCCCGAAGCCCGAGATCGCGCAATAGATCAGGTGCGGGTTCACCGCTTTCAGCACGTCATATCCGACGCCCAGACGGGTCATCACGCCGGGGCGAAAGTTCTCGACCACCACATCGGCGGTCGCCACGAGGCGCAGGAACAGCGCCTTTCCCTCCGGGTGCTTGAGATTGACGGTCACCGATTTCTTGCCGGCGTTCTGGGCCAGAAAGGACACCCCCATGCCGCTGGCATTCAGCTCCGGGTCGGCCCCCAGCTGCCGCGCAAGGTCGCCGCGGCCCCTGGCCTCGACCTTGATCACCTCGGCACCCATATGCGCCAGGTGGTGGCAACAGAACGGGCCGGCCAGCACATTGGTCAAATCGAGCACGCGAATGCCCTCTAGCGGTTTGCTCATGGCCTCTCCCTGGCTCGATGTCGCTGGCGTCGGGCCTCAGTCGCCTTTGGCCGCACCTGCCGCCCGGTTCCGCGCGCGGCAACTGGGCAGGACCACCAGTATCAGCGCCCGCACCGGCAGGCCAAGTGTCATCGGACGGTCGCAGATGAAACTCACCCCCATCACAAAACTGCATGGCGCAGGAAAAGTTGTTCTTCGACGGCGGACCGAGAATGAAGCCGATCAGCAGGCGCGCCAGCGGGAGATCTGCAAACCGCAGGAAGGTCGCGCAGAGAGCGCAGCCAACCAGGATCAGCAGCTCGGTAGCGGTGTTCTGGCCGATATGGGGCAAGGGCGCAGCCTGGCGAGCGCTCCAAATAAGAAGGCGGCGCTGGGAGCGCCGCCTTGGTGTCTTGGCAGAACCGCTGCCTGCGGGAAGGTCTCCGCAGGCAGGTGGTGCGAGGGATTAGACGGGTTCGTTACCCTCGTCGCCTTCGTCACCCTCGTCGTCTTCGTCGTGTTCGTTGCCCTCGTCGTCTTCGTCGTTCTCGTCGCCTTCATTGCCTTCGTTGTTCTCGTCGCCTTCATCGCCTTCATTGTTATCGGCCTGGCTGTCCGCTTCGTTGCCTTCGTCGCCTTCATCTCCTTCGTCGTTCTCATTGCCCTCGTTGGCTTCGTCACCTTCGTCGTCGGAGTCTTCTTCGTTGAGTTCGTCGTTCTCGTCGCCTTCGTCGCCTTCGTTCTCTTCGTCGGCCTCGTCAGCTTCGTCGCCTTCGTCGCCTTCGTCTCCTTCGTTGCCTTCGTCGCCTTCGTTATTCTCGTCGTCTTCGTCGCCTTCGTTGTCTTCGTCGTCTTCGTCGCCTTCGTTGCCTTCCTGGCCTTCGTCTCCCTCGTCGCCTTCGAAGTCTTCGTTGCCTTCGTCGCCTTCGTTGTTTTCATCCTCTTCGTCGTTTTCGTCGCCCTCGTTCTCCTCGTCGCCCTCGTCGAATTCGTCGCCTTCGTCGTCTTCGTTAGCTTCGTCGTCTTCGTCGTTCTCGTCGTTCTCGTCGTTCTCGTTGTCTTCGTCGCCTTCGTCTCCTTCGTTGTTTATGCCGCCTTCGTCGCCTTCATCGCTTTCGTCGTTTTCATCTCCTTCATTGTTTTCGTCACCTTCGTCCGCTTCATCGTTCTCGTCGGATTCGTCGCCTTCATTGCCTTCGTCGCCTTCGTTATTCTCGTCGGCTTCGTCGCCTTCATTTTCTTCGTCGTGCTCGTCCCCTTCGTCGTCCTCGTCGGCTTCGTCACCTTCGTTGTCTTCATCGCCCTCGTCGTCTTCGTCGCTTTCGTCGTCCTCGTTGCCTTCGTCGCCTTCGTCCTCTTCATCACCCTCGTCGTTTTCGTCGTGCTCGTCGGCTTCGTCGCCTTCGTCGGCTTCGTCGCCTTCGTCGCCTTCGTCGGCTTCGTCACCGGAGTTATCTATGTCCGGATCAATTTCGTCACCTTCATTGCCCTCGTCACCCTCGTCACCAGTGCCGGCCACAGGCTCATCGCCTTCGTCGCCCTCGTCACCCTCGTTGGCCTCATCGCCTTCGTCGCCCTCGTCGTATTCGTCGCCCTCGTTGGCCTCATCGCCTTCGTCATTCTCGTCGTTTTCGTCAAATTCATTGTCTTCGTCGCCTTCGTCGCCTTCGTCGCCCTCCTGGCCTTCGTCACCTTCGTCGTTTTCGTCGTCTTCATCGTTCTCGTCGCCCTCGTCGTCTTCGTCGTGCTCGTCGAGTTCGTCGCCTTCGTTGCCCTCGTCACCTTCGTCATTCTCGTCGTTTTCGTTCCCGGTATCCGGCAGGGCTTCGTTGCCTTCGTTGTTTTCGTCGTCTTCGTCGCCTTCGTTGCCTTCGTCGCCTTCGTCGTTTTCGTCGTTCTCGTCGTTTTCGTTGTCTTCGTTGCCTTCGTTGAACTCGTCGTTTTCGTCGCCTTCGTCGTTTTCGTCGTTTTCGTCGTCCTCGTTGGCTTCGTCGCCTTCGTCGTTCTCGTCGCCTTCGTCGCCCTCGTCGTTTTCGTCGGCCTCGTCGTCTTCGTTGCCTTCGTCGTCTTCGTTGTCTTCGTTGCTCTCGTCGCCTTCGTCGCCTTCGTTGTCTTCCTGACCGGGCACGTTTTCGTTGCCTTCGTCGCCTTCGTTGCCTTCGTTATCATCGTCGTCAGGGTTGGTGCCGTGCTCATTGCCCTCGTTGGCTTCGTCAGCCTCGTCGTCTTCGTCGTCTTCGTTGCCCTCGTCGCCTTCGTCGTCGAACGTATCGGTGCCGTCGCCCTCGTCGCCCTCGTCGTCTTCGTCGCCTTCGTCGCCCTCGTTTTCTTCGTCACCCTCATCCTGCGGGTCTACGCCGGGCTCGTCGCCTTCGTCGCCTTCGTTGCCTTCGTTGCCTTCGTTGCCTTCGTTGCCTTCGTTGTCTTCGTCACCCTCGTCGCCTTCGTCGGCCTCGTTGCCTTCGTCACCTTCGTTGCCGGTTTCGTCGCCCTCGTTGCCTTCGTTGTCTTCATTGCCCTCGTCGTCTTCGTCGGCCTCGTCGCCTTCGTCGCCTTCGTCGTTTTCGTCGTCTTCGTCGTTTTCGTCCTGCTCGTCGCCTTCGTCGCCTTCGTCGCCTTCGGCTTCGTCGCCCTCGTCGCCTTCGTTGCCTTCGTTGTCCTCGTTGCCTTCGTCGCCTTCGTTGCCTTCGTTGCCTTCGTCGCCTTCGTTGCCCTCGTTGGCTTCGTCGCCTTCGTTGCCTTCGTCGTCTTCGTTGCCTTCGTTGCCTTCGTTGCCCTCGTCGCCCTCGTCGCCTTCGTTGCCTTCGTCGGCCTCGTTGCCCTCGTTGTCCTCGTCGCCCTCGTTGCCGTCGTCGCCCGAGCCGCCGCTCTCATTCCCCTCGTTGTCTTCGTCGCCCTCGTTGCCTTCGTTGCCTTCGTCGCCTTCGTTGCCCTCGTCGCCCTCGTCGCCTTCGTTGCCTTCGTTGTCCTCGTTGCCCTCGTCGCCTTCGTTGCCTTCGTCGCCCTCGTCGCCTTCGTTGCCTTCGTCGGCCTCGTTGAATTCGTCGTCTTCGTCGCCTTCGTCGCCTTCGTCGCCCTCGTTGCCTTCGTCAGCTTCGTTGCCTTCGTTGTCCTCGTTGCCTTCGTTGCCTTCGTTGCCCTCGTTGCCTTCGTCGCCTTCATTGCCGCCGTCGGGCTCGTCCTGTTCGTCGCCTTCGTTGCCCTCGTCGCCCTCGTCGCCCTCGTCGTTCTCGTCGCCCTCGTCGAACTCGTCGCCTTCGTTGTCCTCGTCGTCTTCGTCGCCCTCGTTGCCTTCGTTCTCCTCATCGCCTTCATCGCCATCGAAGAAATCAACAAAGCTCAGGGGCGCGGTGAGGTCACGGATCTCGAGCGCGGCGTCGATCAGCGCGGCCAGCTCTTCGGTGAGGTCGGTGGTCAGGGCGGCGGGGGTGGCGATGATGGCGGTCATGGGAGGTCTCCGTTGGTCGGAATGGTCTCTTGCGAGAATGAAAGAAATGCGCCTGCCAGGCAGGCAGCTCTGAATCGGGAGTTCTGGTGGGAGCGGCTCAGCGAGCCTGAAAAATCCAGAAATGCAGGTATATCAAAAGCGCATGACCGATGTGCATTTGGGTATATTAATCAATGCAGTACAAAAAACCCAATGCGGGCCAAAGTGATGCTCAATGACGCCACGGCCCAAGGAAATGCAGATTTACTCAAGATGTTCGGCACGAATCGGCATTCTGTCAACGGAAATTTAAGGAACTGGGGTTTCCGGCGAGGCCGCGCAGCCCCCGCCCTGACCGTCTTCCAGGCGCTGTCGCAGCAGGGGCGAACGTGCCTCGATCACCCGGGGTGATCGCCTTATGCGTGCAGATCGCGCCGCAGATCAGCCAGGCTCTTTTCGCCATGGAAAACCGCCCGTCGCACCGCGCCCGTCCCCTCTTGCAGAAGGAGCAACGCGAGGATTCGGGCGGGCGGATAGTTCCAACTGTAGTCATACGCCGCCCCGGGGCGCGCAAGACAGGCTTGCAATCGCTGACGCATCGCGCCGAGGTTGCGCGCCCGGTGGCCGGCCAGCGCATCGGCAGCGGCGCCAGCGTGGCCGGGCGAGAGATCGGCCAGCCCCGGCGGCACCATTTCTTCGGCCAGAAAGGCACAGGTTTCGCGCAGCACCGGCGCCAGTGCGGCTCCGGCGATGCAATGCAACTGGAGGGCATGGCCGAATTCATGCGCTGCGATGGCGAGGTCCGCAGCCGAACGCGAGAGCGGGCAGGACACGTAAACCAACGATTTTTCAGTAATATAGAGCGCAAATGGCTTCGGGTGCCGGGCGCGGTCAGGAGCAAAGTTCAGCACGGTGGCGCCGGCTGTTCGTTCGATCTCCGGGGTGAGCTCTGGCAGGCGGTGCGTCAGGGCGCGGGCGACCAGTGCCCAGAGCGCCGGGCCGTCCGGCCATTCCGCTGCCGTATCGCTGTGCGCGACCGGCTCCGGGAGGGGCGGTTCGGTGGCCAGCAGCCGGGCGCAGCCCTGCGCTGTCATGCCGTGCAGCGCCAGCCAGTCCCGCATGCAGGGTGGGGACGCGGCGCGCATCACGCGACCACACACGCCAAAGGAGAGTGAGATGCCGTAGCGTCACCCGGCAACCGCTTCGGGCAACTCCGGTCGCCAGAGCGATGCTCCATCATAAGTTGCAGGCTGGACACGTGAAAATAACCAATTGGAATAAGGCGCTTCGCTGGTATGATCGCAGGTGGCGGCGGCGGCCGCCATCCTAGCAAGACCATGTATTTTAAAACAAGTGAGAGATGGAATGGCCAACGAAGACTTCAATTTCACTCGACGCATGTACTTTCCGACTATGGTATTTCAAATCGATTTGAAAAATCCCGAAAAGCTGAACGAAAGCCTGATCGAAAAGATTTACAACGAACGTATCCGCGACCAGAAAGGCATCAGCCGCTCGAACATTCCCGCACTGGGCGGCTGGCACAGCCACAACGATCTGCACAAAGCCGACGACTATGCCGAGATGGTCTCGCGCATCAATCAGGCAACCGCCCGGATGTCGGAGAACCTCGGCTATGCCGACACCCACGAAATGAGGATCGGCACCATGTGGTCGATCATCAACCCGCCGGGCTGCGTGAACAAGGCGCATGTCCACCCCGGCTGCCTGTGGAGCGGAGTCTACTATATCCAGGCGCCGGAAAAATGTGGTAACATCGAGTTCATTGAACCCAGAACCATGCATTTGATGAACCAGGCAAAGTTTCAGCCGAACAAGAAACGGCCCAAGGAATGCTGGACCAAGGTCCGCTTCACGCCGGTGCCGGGCCGCATGCTCATTTTTCCGAGCTGGCTGTATCACTCGGTCGACACGAATGAATCCAAGGAAGAAGGCAACGACGCCAACCGCATCATTATCAGCTTCAACCTCAATCAGGTGAAGAAGCCGAACAAGAAGAAGTAGCTCTTTCCGGCTACACCGGGGCAGCGCCGCCGGCGCTGTCCGTCATGGGTCGTCTGACGCGGTCCGTTCCGGTTCTCGAAACCACGGAAGGACAGAGTAACGTGAATTCAGCCAAGGCACTCCGAGGGTCGGCGCGGGCCGCCGTCCGCAAGGGCGGGTTCATCCTGACCTCGGCCTTTCTTCTCAGTTTTCTGGTCAATGTCCTGCGCCTGGCGGGGCCGATGTTCATGATCCTGATCTATGACCGGGTGCTCACCTCGCGTTCGGTCGAAACCCTGGTGGCACTGGTGGCGCTGGTCATGGGCCTGCTGCTGGTGCTCGGCGTGCTGGATTACGCCCGCAAGCGCCTGCTGGCGCGGTTTGGCGCGCAGTTCCAAGAAAAGATGGAGCAGACGCTGCTGCGCCATTCCGGCCGCAACCATGTCTTTCAGCACAACAAACCCAAGCCCGCCGTCGGGCTTGACGAGGTCGACGGGCTGCGTGGCTTTTTCCACTCCGGCTCGCTGATCGCGATCTTCGACTTCATCTGGGCGCCGATGTTTGTCGCCGTGGTCTTTGTGTTGCACCCGCTGCTGGGCTGGGCCTGTGTGGCCGGGGTCGGCGTGATTGCGCTGCTGGCGGCGCTCCAGGCGATCTTCATGGGCGGCCGCCAGGAACGGTCGCGGGCCGCCTCCGGGGCGGTCAACCAGCTCAAGAACGTGCTCATCGCCTCGCGCGATACCGTGCGGTCACAGGATATGGGCGTGGGGTTCAATCCGCGCTGGCAACAGGCGCGCAATCAGGCGCGTGACGATTCCATCGCGCTGCGCGACTGGACAAGCTGGTTCGAAACCATGTCGCGCATCACCACCATGGTGGTGCGCTACTCGGTGCTGGCCACGGGTGCCCTGCTGACCCTTCAGGGCGAACTGACCGTGGGCGCGATGGTGGCGGCCACCTTCCTGGTGACCCGCATTCTCGGACCGGTCGACCGGTTCTTTGTCCAGATCCCGCGGATGTTCGAGGCCCGCCAGCACTGGCAGCGTCTGACCCGCATCCTGGCCAACCGCGCCGAAGAGCTCGAGGACGATTACGCCGAACAGCCCGGCGCACCCTACCGGCTTGTGCTGCAAAACCTCTCGGTCCGCTCGCCGCTCACCGGCAACCTGATCCTGCGCTCGATCTCGCTCACCGCAAATGCGGGCGAAGTGATCGAAATCAACGGGCTGTCGAGCCAGGGCAAGACCGTTCTGCTCGAGACCATCCTCGGGATGTGGCAGCAAAGCGCCGGCGCCGTGCTGATCAATGGCCGGCACACGTCACGGCTCACCGACGCCGAGGCGCAGCGGGTTTTCGGCTATGCGCCGGAGTCGCCCGGTTTTGTGGCCGGCACGATCGAAGAGAACATCTCGGGTTTCGAGGCCAGCCCCGACCCGGAAAAGGTCGGCGAGGCGGCGCGGCGGGCGCGGATGCACGCCGCGATCTGCTCGCTGCCCGATGGCTTCAAGACCGTGATCGATGCCCGCGGCACCTGTCTTTCGGCCTTTGAGCGCTATCAGCTCAGCCTCGCACGCGCGCTCTATCACAGCCCTGAAATCCTGATCATCGATCAGCTCGATTCCGACATGCTGGTGCGCATTCCCAAAAAACTGAAACAGACGCTTACCGCGCTCAAAGACGAGGGGACGCTGATCCTGATGACCGCGCGCGACCCTCTGGGGCTGGGGTATACCGACCGGCACTTCCTGCTCAAGGACGGCAAGCTCACCGAACAGAAAAGCGCCTCGTCCTCCAATCAGAACCGCAGGGTGGCCGAAGACGCGCCCGCCGCCGCGGGCCAGCAACGGCCGCGGGTCGCGGTGGTGCGCAACGATGGCGCCGTGAGCGAAGAGCCCCGCCCCAAGGTCGCGAGACGGTGAGCCGATGACCGAGAGCCCCGACCGACGCCGCAGGACCTGGACCACCGGACGCCCGTTCACCATCGTGGTGCTGACAATGATCCTCGGGCTGGCGGGGCTGGGCTATTGGTCGACGCAGGCGCGGATATCAGGGGCGGTGATCGGCAAGGGCGTGCTCGAGGTTTCGACCTCCATGACCGCCGTGCAGCATCCGGTGGGCGGCGTCGTCGATCAGATTTTTGCCCGCAACGGCGACCGGGTGCGCGCCGGCGATCTGCTTGTCCGGCTCGACAGCACCGAGCCGCGCTCCGATCTCAATGTCACCGAAGGCGAGCTCTTCGAGACGCTGGCCAATATCGCCCGGCTCGACGCGGTGCTCGACAACCGCGACGCGCTCGACCTGCACCCGTTGCTGGCCGAAGCCGCGGCCGAGCACGCGGATATCGGCCGGCTGGTCGCGCGACAGCGCCGACAGCTGGCGGCCCATTTCGAGGCGGTCAGCTCCGGCATGCGGCTGCTGGAAGAACAGGCCCAGCAAATTCGCGCCGAGATTGCCGGGGTGTCCTCGCAGTTGGCCGCCACTCGCGAAGAGCTGTCGCTCTTGGCGGAAGAGATCGCCAATGCCGACGCCCTGGCCGAACGCCAGTTGATCAAGGCCTCGGAGGTCTACAAGCTCAAGAAGGAAGATGTCGCCATGCGCGGCGAGATCGGCAGGCTCGAAGCCAAGATCGCGGAGCTGCGCGGCAAGATCTCCGAGCTCGACCTCAAGCGGTTGGCGGTGGTGCCGGAAGCACAGGAAAAGGCCGAAGAGGCGCTGAGCAAGCTGCGGCCGCTGCGCACGCGCTACCTGGAAAAGCGGCTTCAGCTCACCGACACGTTGAGCAAGCTGGAGATCCGCGCGCCGGTGGACGGCACCATCCACCAGTCAGCCCTGTTCGGCACCCGGTCGGTCGTGGTGGCGGCCAAGCCGCTGATGATGATCGTGCCCAGCAGCGAACCGGTGCAGGTCGGCATAAGGGTCGACGCCACCGACATCGACGAGGTGCGCGTCGGGCAGCAGGCGTCGATCAAGTTCAAGGCGTTCAGCGAGCGGGAAATCCCGATCATCGTCGGTGAAGTGGCGCGGATCTCGGCCGATGTGATCTCGGATCCGGTGAGCAAGGCCTTCTACTACGAGGTCAAGGTGCAGCTGCGCGAGGATGAGATGGCCAAGCTCGGCGATCGCGATCTGGTGCCCGGAATGCCGGTGGAAGCGTTCATGACCACCGAAAGCCAGATCGCCATTCAATACGTGCTCCGGCCGATCAAACATTATTTCGATCGCGCCTTCCGCGACACCTGACCGCTATTGCGGCTTTGGCGTGGCGTGGAAATCGCCCGCCGCCAGCACCGGCGAGGCATCGATATCTTCGGCGTCGAGCATGGCGGCCACCCGCTCGAGCGAGGACAGAAGCTGCGCCTGCTCCCAATCCTGCATCCGCTCGAAGGAGCCCACAAAACGCTGTTGCAGCGCGTCGGGCACATCCTTGACCACGCTGCGGCCCTTGTCGGTGATCACCACATGGGTCTGGCGGCGGTCGGTCTCGCTGCGCTGCCGCGATACCAGGCGCGAGGCCTCGAGCTTGTCGATCAGCGCGGTCACCGTCGCCTGCACCACCCCCATCTGCGTTGCCAGCACCTTGGGCGTGGTGCTGCCGTCGCGCTGACCGTGCAGGATCTGCAACACCCGAAGCTGTGCCGGGGTGATTCCCGCCGCCATGGCAAGATTGCGCTCATACAGCGTCGTGGCGCGCAGGATTCGCCGCAGCGCAATGAGGCACTCGTCGACACGGATGGGGGGCAATTCAGTCATGCGCCCAGTGTCGCATGAAGCGGGTTGACGCTTCAATCATCAAACTATCTACATTCTTTCGTTCACAGAGCGAAGAAAGCCTGAGTCAAGCTGCTTCGATAGTCTTTCCAATTATGGCGCATTCTTGCCTCAAATGCCGCTATTAGCGCCGGAAAGCGAGATAAATCTACTTCGCATGTTGAAGTTTCGGCACTCTGGCGCTATTTAAAGCCTCGAACGATCAGGGAGCGTAAAGCCAGATGCCGAAAGACATGACCGAACCCCGAACGCGTAAGCTCCGTTTGCGCAAACCCGATGCGACGGACGGAGCCGACATCTGGGCGCTTGTCAAAAGTTGCAAGCCGCTCGACGAAAATTCCATGTATGCGAACCTGATCCAGGCCGATCATTTCCGCGATACCTGCGTGGTGGCGGAGCTTGACGGCGAGATCGTCGGCTGGATCTCCGGCCACATGATCCCGTCGAAGGACGAATTCTTTGTCTGGCAGGTGGCGGTCAGCGCACAAGCGCGTGGCCTCGGCCTCGGCAAGAAGATGCTGCTGGAACTGATCCAGCGCGACGCCTGCGACGGCGCCGACCATCTCAAGACCACGATCACCAAGGACAACGCCGCATCCTGGGGGCTCTTTCGGAGCTTTGCCCGCGAAATCGGCGGCGAACTGGCAGATGAGCCGCATTTCGAACGCGATGCGCATTTCGACGGGCATCACGACACCGAGCATATGGTGACGATCAGCCTTCCGGCGCCCGAAATGCTGGCACGCGCTGCCTGAACTCACCCCCGGATTCCAGAAATTTTCAACGCACCAAGTGCGAAAGGATACCTCATGCCCAAGGACATGACAGAAACCCGCGATATCTTTGAACGTCGCGAGAGTGCCGCCCGCTCCTATTGCCGCAGCATGCCCGCCGTCTTTACCAAGGCGAGCGGTTCCGAGCTGACGGCGGACGACGGCCAGAGCTACATCGACTTTCTCGCCGGCTGTTCCTCGCTGAACTACGGCCACAACGACCCGGACATGAAGGCCGCGCTGATCGATCACATCAGCGCCGACGGCATTGCCCATGGTCTCGACCTGCACACCGACACCAAGGCCGCCTTTCTCGAGGCCTTCGACCGGCACATTCTCGAGCCGCGCGGCATGGATCACCGGGTGATGTTCACCGGACCGACCGGCGCCAATGCCGTCGAGGCGGCGATGAAGATCGCCCGCAAGGTTACCGGCCGCACTAATGTCATCGCCTTCACCAACGGCTTTCACGGCGTGACCAACGGCGCGCTGGCCGCGACCGGCAACGGCTATCACCGTGGCGGCGCCGGCATGGCGCTCTCCGGTGTGACGCGGATGCCCTATGACGGCTATTTCGCCGGTGCCACCGACACCGCCGATTTCCTCGAGGCGATGCTGAGCGACAAATCCGGCGGCGTCGACGCGCCCGCCGCGATCATCCTCGAGACCGTGCAGGGCGAAGGCGGATTGAACGCCGCCAGCACCGAATGGGTGCAGCGCATCGCCAAGCTGGCCAAAGACCACGGCGCGCTTCTGATCATCGATGACATCCAGGCCGGCTGCGGCCGCTGCGGCACTTTCTTCTCCTTCGAAGAGATGGGTGTGACGCCGGATATCGTGACCATGGCGAAATCGCTCTCGGGCTTCGGCCTGCCGATGGCGATGCTTCTGGTGCGCCCCGAGCATGACGTGTTCGGCCCGGCCGAGCACAACGGCACCTTCCGCGGCAACACCCACGCCTTTGTCACCGCGCGCGTCGCGATCGAGAAATTCTGGGCCGATGATGCGTTCCAGAAAGAGCTGGCCGACAAGGCCGAGCTGATCCATGGCAAGCTGACCGAGCTGGCAAATATGGTCGAGGGCTCCAAGATGAAGGGCCGCGGTCTGATGCAGGGCGTCGACGTCGGTTCGGGCGAGCTCGCCGGCGAGATCTGCGCCAAGGCCTATGAGAACGGCCTCGTGGTCGAGACCTCGGGCAGCGAGGACCAGGTGGTCAAGATCCTTGCGCCGCTGACCACCCCGGTCGCGCTGCTGGAGAAGGGCTTCGAGATCCTGCTTTCGGCGGCCGAGACCGTGATTTCCGAGAAAACAGCAATCGCAGCGGAGTAACCGACATGATCGTGAGAGACTTCAACAAGATCGTCGATTCCGAGCGGGATCGCGTGGTGTCCGACGCGCAATGGACGTCGGTCCGGATGCTGCTGGCGGATGATGGTATGGGCTTTTCCTTCCATATCACCTTCCTCGAAGGCGGCTCGGAACACACCTTCGAGTACAAGAACCACTTCGAAAGCGTCTATTGCATGAAAGGCAAGGGCTCGATCACCGATCTCGCCACCGGCGAGACCCACGAGATCACCCCCGGCGTCATGTATGCGCTGAATGAACATGACCGGCACGTCCTGCGCGCCGAAGAAGAGCTTGTCATGGCCTGCGTCTTCAATCCGCCCGTCACCGGGACGGAAGTACACCGCGAAGACGGGTCCTATGCGGCAGCCGAGGTAGCTTGACATGTCCCATACAGTCGAAAAAATCGGCGGGACGTCCATGGACCGCATCGACGAGCTGCGCGACACGCTGATCGTCGGCGACCGCAAGCCGGCGGACCTTTATGGCCGGATCTTCGTGGTCTCGGCCTTCGGCGGCATCACCAACCTGCTGCTCGAGCACAAGAAGACCGGCGAGCCCGGCGCCTATGCAGCCTTTGCCAGCGACGACAACGATCACGGCTGGCATGACCGGCTGGATCGCGTCGCCGAGGCGATGAAGATGGCGCATACCCGCGTGCTGGAGAATCCGGCCGACATCGAGCGCGCCGATGCCTTTGTGAACGACCGTCTGCTGGGCGCCCGCAACTGCCTGATCGACCTGCAACGGCTGTGTTCCTACGGCCACTTCCGCCTGTCCCAGAACATGGGGCAGACCCGCGAGCTGCTGGCCGGTCTGGGCGAGTCGCATTCGGCCTTTGTCACATCTCTGATGTTGCAGCGGGCCGGGGTGAACGCACGGTTCATCGACCTCTCCGGCTGGTGTGACGAAGGTGACCTGACCCTGGAAGAGCGCATCACCGGCGCAATGAAGGGTGTGGATCTCGAGACCGAGATGCCGATCGTCACCGGCTATGCGCAATGCTCCGAGGGCCTGATGGGCGAATTCGACCGCGGCTATTCCGAGGTGACATTCTCGCGTCTGGCGGCGCTGACCGGCGCCCGGGAAGCGATCATCCACAAGGAATTCCACCTCTCGTCGGCCGATCCCAAGCTTGTCGGCGCCGATGCCGTCAAGAAGCTGGGCCGGACCAACTATGACGTGGCCGATCAGCTGTCGAACCTCGGGATGGAGGCGATCCACCCGAAGGCCGCCAAGACCCTGCGCCAGGCGGCGGTGCCGCTGCGCGTGACCAATGCCTTCGAGCCGGCCGACCCCGGCACGCTGATCGACGATCAGCCGGCGGAAGAGGCAGCGGTCGAGATTGTCACCGGCCTCGATCTCTTTGCGCTGGAGGTGTTCGAACAGGACATGGTCGGCGTGAAGGGCTACGATTCGACCATCCTCGAGGTGCTGACCCGGCACAACGTGCGGATCGTCTCGAAAGTGTCGAACGCCAATACGATCACCCACTACGTGGACACCTCGATGAAGGTGCTGCGCCGGGTCGAGCGGGATCTGGCCAAGCACTACCCCTCCGCCGACGTTTCGTCGCGTGCCATCGCCATGGCAGCGGTGATCGGCGGCGATCTGTCGGGGCTCTCGGTGCTGACCCGTGGCCTTCAGGCCATCGCCGCGGCCGATCTCGAAGCGATCGGCGCCAGCCAGGGCCCGCGCAACGTGGATGTTCAGTTCATCCTCGAGCGTGACGCGCTGAAGCCGGCCATTGCCGCGCTGCATGGCGCACTGGTAGAGCAACGCGCGCCAAAGCTCGCCCGCGTCGCCTGAGCCATCCAATGAGCAGCCAAGGGCCCGCCTGGCATCAGCCGGTGCGGGCCTTTTCACGTCTTGGGGCACCGTATCCGGCCGAATATTCGTCGAAAAACCGATAGGCATTGGCGAGCAGGGCAAATTGCCGTCTCGGATCCTCGGCGTGCAGCGGCAGCATCGCTACAAACAGCAGCGCGGTCATCGGGATGATTTCCTCGGACAGCAGATCCTGCCCCCGGATGCGCAGCGGGCGGAATTCATCCTGCACCGCCTGAACCGAACTTTCCTGATGAACCTCGAGCGCAAAATCGCTTGGTCCTCGCCGCTCGAAGGACATGCGATCCGACAGGATCAAATCGTAGCAGCCAAAGACGGAATGGCAGAGCTTGGCCATATCGTAGCGCCAATCGCCGATCGCGACCTTTTCGGCTGCATCGGGAATACCTCTGGGATCGATTGCCTTCAGCTTGCTGGACCGCAGGTCGAACAGGATATTGCCGAAGAAGAAATCGCCATGCCAGAAACTCATGTCCTGTGGCGTAGACGGGCGAATGCCGTCAATCAGCCCCTCGGCAAACCGCATCAGCGATGGATAGCGGCGCCCGTTCAGCATGATTTCGGCATCGATATCAAAATCCGCCTGCCGGCCAAAGGCCTCGACCCGATCCAGGGACTTGTCAACGATCAGCCGTTGAAACCAGTCCGACGCACGGTTCCCCATGGCGCGATCCGTGGACGTCAGCGAAAAGGCGTTGCATCGGTCAAGGAACACTTCGCATTGGCGGCCGATCGTGCTCCACTGAAATCTCGGTAGGCGCGCAAAGACGTGAAGCTCGGCCAATGTCGGATTGTGCAGGTATTCAAGATTGTAGGAAAACCCATCGGAGGTGCCGTTGTTGCCGAGATAGGCCGGCGCAAAGACACGCATTTCATCGTGCAGCGACTCGAACCAGCGCGCCTCGGCGCGAAGCTTTGCCTGATCCTGCCCGCCCTTGGTCAACACCGGGCCGTCACATTCCAGAGAGTTAAAATACCGCGCCACCAGCATCTGTTTGCGTGAGTTGTAGAAGGTATTGATATGGCCAAAATCCAGCCACTCGTCCCGCTTCAGAGCCACCGGCCGACTCTTTGAATAGGTCGAAATCGCGGCATCGAAATCGACGCCCTTGCAGACTTCATCGCGAAATTTCTGCGCGTCGGAAAGGAAATAGAACCCGGAGGCCACGGTGCGGGGCGAATTGCCGTCGCCAAACCCCTTGCGCAAGCTCAGAACTCCGTCCTGCGCCTCGACGATTTCGGACCATTTGTAGAAATCGGTGGTATCGAAAACCGAAACCGTGTCCGCAGCCGGATTATCCTGAAACCGCATCAAGGTGTCGCCCAGCAGGATCATGACCTCGGAGGTCAATTGCAGGACTTCGAAAATGAAATAGACCGCGTTTCCCAGCGACAATCCGATGGGAACCCGCAGTATTCTGACGTCTTCGCGTTCCAGCCGTTCCTGGTCGGCCAGGTCCAGCTCGAAATCAGCCGGAATCGCCAGCACGATTTCCTCGGTAAACCGGGTCAGCTCCTTGAACTGATGCTCATACAGCCGCCGCGTGCCAACCGGCAAAAAGGCCGGCGGCAATTTCCCGAACTCCGCGCAGATATCTTCGCCGCTGTAATCGCCCGACATGATAACTGCGGTCGGAACCCTAGTCATCGCGCTGCATTTCCCGTTTCAGAAGGTCTTCGATTTCCTGCCGTGACAGGTTGCAGAATTCGCTCGGGCGGATCGCCCGGTCATCGACGTAGAACCCATTGTCGCCGCACCAGGGTTTGCCGACCCAAATTTCGTCATAGGGAACATCGTGTTTCTTGAGCCAGTCAATGACAATCGGCACCGTATTGGCGGTGATCGCCCCGACACTGCTTTCATAGGTTCGCATGTTCCGCGAGGTATGGATCGCGATGGTGAAACCGTCATTGCGGTACTTGCGAAGGGTATCGATGGCGCTCACATTGGGCCGCTTGGTCGAGTAGTCCTCGGGCCCGTCGATCGTGAGCGTATTGTCGAGATCGATAACAAGCCTGGGCGAATTGGGTTTCATTGTGCAGGCTCCAGCTCGGACAGCCGGTCAACCAGACGGGAGACAACCGAAGGATCGGCGCCAGACCGGGCTCGCAAGAAACCTATATACTCGGCAACCGTGCAAATCCGTGTCGCGTTGTACTGCCAGTTCTGAAAGGAAAATATTGGTCTGATATACAAATCGGACAACATGAGTGAGTACCCGAGCGTCGAATGCGGATTGATTGCCCCCGAACCAGTGTCGAAGGGCAAGTCTTTGTATTTCTTCCCATACTCATGCCAGACGCCGCAATAATGTTTTATCGCCTCGGGTCCGGCAATGGCAAAATTGTCGTCAACGAAAGGGAAATGGATGTCATAAAGCGGCGCCCGTCGAACAAATATGGCACGCGGTTGCCGGGCGCAGATTTCGATGGCCTCGCGAAGTTCACTTTGGTCGAAATCGAAACTCAGATCGGGCCGCATCCGGATAAAGAAATCAAACTCCCCGGTTTCGATTGCTGAATGGTAGACGTCAAACAGCTTGTAGAACAAGCGCTCCTGATTGTGCTTGAATTTCTGGCAAGTTTCACCTTCCCGGTCAATCTGGACCCATTCCGCGTCATAGGCCTCGTAGAGCGCCTTCTCTGAAATTCTCGACGAGGGGCTGAAATCATAGGTCTTGTTGAAGGCTTCTCCTGAAATCTGCTTTTCCAGGCAGACCTCGCGAATGACCGGGCGAATTCTCTCTTCATAGCCTCGCAGGGTGCCGAAGTTGGCCGGCGGGGTGCCCCGATTGGCCCAGGTCGAAATCAACGTCGTGAGCTCGATGCCGTCGAACAGCGGCGAATTGCGGAAGTTCTGGGCAAAATCATCGGCCCGCATCTGTCCGCTCAGCAGCAGCGCGCCGCGCAGGGCGGGTTTCTTGCTGAAGCTGGGCAACAGCGACTTCAGGCCAAAGCGCTTCTTGGGAGCAGCCGGCCGCTCAGCCTTGACCTGCGGCTTCGCGCTTGTCTGGCCGACGTCCTGCGCCACGATGTTGCGCAGGATCTGACGGCGCTTGTCGTCACCCTTGGAATGCTCGCGCGCCGTTTCCAGGTGACGTTCGATATAGGCGAGGATCGGTTTCCTGTCGGCCTCCGGGCGCAACCGGGTGATGCAATAGATGAAAAACAGGAAAACCACCGTCGGGCTCTCCTGCTCCAGATCGACGACATGTTTGATCATGCGGCTCGGCGAGATCGATTTCCGCATGATCCGAAGGATATGGCGATGGACGGGCAAGGAGAAATCGGCAAACGCGAATTTGAGCGCCTCGCTCGGCCGTTTCAGAGCATCCGCTTCACAGAGGTTGATAAGCCCGGCCAGAATATTCATCGCCTTGGCCCGGTCGTTTTCAAAATAGGCCCGTTGCAACATGTCATTCAGGATCGGGCGCAGGGCTTGGGTCGCCTTGCGAAAGCCCTTGGCTTCGGCGCGCAATCCGCGCAGGCCGAATGTATAATGGCTGAAACTGTCATGCTCGACGTGATACTCGAGAATGTTGCGGCAGATTTCGGTTAGTTTGCCCTGCTGCGCGATACTGGGATGCGCCATGATGTGATCGAAGAACTCGGTAAACCTGGGCTGCGATCGGCCCTGTGTGTACATCCTGGTCAGGACCGACATGTGATAGGCAAAATCAAGCTCGATCCCGCGCGGGCTCTGTTGGGCCCGGAACGCTTCATATTCCTGCGGCGTGCCGCAAAAATGCATGGCCTCAGCCGGCACCAGAACCGCAGCGACGCGATGGCCGTTCTTGATCAGCCGGTTGTAGATCGGTGCCACGAACAGCTCGTTGCCTATCGAGTAGTTTTTCGCTTCTTCGTCAAAGTGCTTGAGGAACAGCTCCGCCGTCCTGAAATAATACAATCCGTTGGAGCAGAAATCGGAAATCCGCACCTTCTCCGCGACGGCCTTGACCTCGGCAGCACCGGAGGCCTTGAAGGCTTTCGGGTCGGCCACTTCCGCAAACGACCAATGGTCGCCTTCGCCGCGAAAGACCTCGAGATAGCCATCCAGCGGCTTCAGGACTTTGGCCGATGGCAGCTTGAAATTCAGCCGGATCGTATCGACGTTGAATATGATGATCCGCTCGTCGGCCGGAACATCGGTGGCGCGAATGCCCTGGGCGACGGTATCCGCCTGCCCGGCGGTCATCCGGGGGACGCGGTGGACCTGGATGCGGTCCTCGGCAACCCCGGCCTTGGCGCATTCTGCGCGGATGAAATTCTCTGTAAAGTCATCCTCCTGGAGGATAAACAGGAAGTCGTCTTTGATCCCGGGCCCGTTGAAATGCTGAACGATGTGGCGGAAGATCGGGGCGCCAAACGCCTCCAGCCGGAATTTCGGAAGGGTGTAACCGGCGTCGGAAAACCGTCGGCTCTTCCCGACCAGAGGAAAAACTATCATAAAGGCGATGTTCCTGCGGTAGAGTATTGTATTAAAAATGCCGCCTGAACCGGCAGCGAAAGATATTCTCTGCGGCGCAGGGTAACCTGTGCGGCATGCAGCATCAAGCATGGTTTGCCGTGGGCGGCGCCCGCAGGCCGCCGGAAAGGCCGGCTCAGTACAGCCGCGCGGCGGTGCCGTGGTAGAGCGCTTGTCGGTCGCGCTCCGGGATATCCAGCTCGGCGAGAGCGGTGTCGAGCCGGTGGCGCCAATAGCCCGGCGAGGCCAGGGCCGTGGCGACCGGCCAGTTGCTGGCGTAAAGCAGGCGCTCGGCCCCGAAAAGCCGGATCATCGCGGCGACATGACGCTGGGTCATCGGATCGTCCTGCGCCGGATCGCCGGTCAGCGGCAGGCCCGAAACCTTGACGTGGATATTGTTCAGCTCGGCCAGCCCGGCCATGGCGCGATGCCAGCCGTCAAAGCGGCCGGGGTCCGTGTCGGGCAGGCCGAAATGCGCGACCACGACCGGCAGCTTCGGATGCGCCCGGGCCAGCGCCGCCACGGCGCCAAACAGGGGCGGCGGGGCCAGCACCTCGATCAACGCGCCGCTGTCCTGCAAGGCCGCGCAGGCCCCGCGCGCGGCCGCGCTGCGCAGATAGTCTTCGGGTGCCGCATCCAGCAGCGGTGTGAGCCGCACACCGCGAAAGCCGGGATCGGCGGATTGCCGGGCAAGTTGGGCCTGGCAGGCGGGATCGCGCAGATCGACCCAGCCCACAACGGCGCGAAACATTTCATGCGCGCGGCAAAGATCAAGGCAATGCAGCGCGTGCTCGACCGTCGCGGGGCCGTGAACCAGCACCGCGCTCTCGGCCCCGGTCTCGGCCAGAACGGGGGCAAGATCGGCAGGCAGAAAGGCGTTGCCGGTGAGGCTGGGGAATTGCTTTTCGGCAATGAAGGTCTCGCCGCGGCTGCGGTCCCAGATGTGGACATGGGCGTCGATGATGTGCTGGGTCATGTCAGGGCTGTTCGGTTGGGGCCGGTATCCCGAGCGAGGCCAGGGCCGGCCAGAGGGCGGCGGGAACGGGCGCGGAGAGATCGGCCAGGTTGGAGCGCAAACCCGCGGGCGCGGTCAGCCCGAGCACCAGCCGCGTCACCGCCGGATGGGCGGCGCTATAGTGCAGCGCGGCGCGTTTGAGCGTGACGTCATGGGCCGCGCAAGCCTTTTGAATGGCGTGCACTTTCGCCCGCGTCGCGGCGTCGGGGGGCTGATAGTCGAAGCGCGTGGCGGGATCGTCGGGGCCGGTGGCGAGAATGCCGGAGTTGAACGGCGAGGCCAGCTCGACCTGGGTGCCGCGCTGGCGGCACAGCGGGAAAAGATCGGGCGCGGCGGATTGATCAAGCAGGGTGAACCGCCCGGCGACCATCAGCACGTCAAGCTCGGCCTCGCGCAAGAGCGCGAGATGCGTGGCGGCGAAATTGCTGCCGACGCCCAGCGCGCCCACCACCCCCTGCGCTTTCAGCTCGGCCAGGGCCGGCAGCGCGCCGTCCAGTGCGGCGTCCGGGTCATCGTCGCAATCATGCACAAAGGCGATGTCGAGCCGGTCGGTGCCGAGCCGCGTCAGGCTCTGCTCGACCGAACGCAGGGTGGCGTCGCGGGAATAGTCGCGCCAGTCGCCCGGATTGGCCTTGGGGTTGCTGATCCGGGCGGCATAATCGCGGTAGCGCCCGACCTTGGACGACAGCAGATAATCGCCGCGCGGCACGCCCCGCAATAGTCGCCCCAACCGCTCCTCGGACAGCCCGCCGCCATACAGCGGCGCGGTGTCGAAACGCCGCAGGCCCATCGCCCAGGCGGCGGCGAACATCGCCTCGGCCTGGGCGTCCGAGATCGGCGCGACATTGCTGGTGCCCAACAGGCCGAACCCGAGGCCAAGAGGTTTGATCGGCTGGCTCATCGAATGCGCCGTTCGGTGTCGGGATCGAAGAAATAGGCATGCGCCATGTCGAAGGCGAGCGGATGGGGGGCGCCTTCGGCAAGATCGACCCGGCCGCCGGTCTTGCCGATCATGCTGTGCTGGCCAGCGCGGAAATGCACCAGCTTTTCGGTGCCCAATTGTTCGATCAGGTCCACCGGCACCGTCGCGGTTGCGCGGCCGGGCTGGTCGGCGGCGGGGCGGATGTCGTCCGGGCGGATGCCGCAGATCACCCGCGCGCCGGCGCGCAGCCCGTCGGGCGTGGCGCAGGCAATCTCGCTGTCGCCCAGTTTCAACCCGGTCGGCGTCACCATGCAATCGACCAGGTTCATCGGCGGGCTGCCCATGAACCCGGCGACAAAGACGGTGTCGGGATCGTGGAAAATGGCATCCGGCGTGCCCTGCTGTTCGATCTTGCCGTCGCGCATGATGACGATGCGGTCGGCCAGGGTCATCGCCTCCACCTGATCATGGGTGACATAGATGATGGTGTTCTGGAGCCGCTGGTGCAGCCGCTTGATCTCGGCCCGCATCTGGCCGCGCAGCTTGGCGTCGAGGTTCGACAGGGGTTCGTCAAAGAGAAACACCTCCGGGTCGCGCACGATGGCGCGACCCATGGCGACGCGCTGGCGCTGGCCGCCCGAGAGGGCGCCGGGCTTGCGCTCGAGCAGCGGCGTCAGCTCGAGAATATCGGCCACCTCGCGCACGCGCCGGTCGATCTCGGGCTTGGGCATCCGCGAAAGTTGCAGCGAAAACGCCATGTTGTTGTAGACGGTCTTGGCCGGGTAGAGCGCGTAGTTCTGGAACACCATGGCAATGCCGCGTTCCTTCGGGCGCAGCCCGTTGACGACGCGCTCGCCGATGGCAATCTCGCCGCCCGAGATGGTCTCGAGCCCGGCCACCATGCGCAGGGTGGTGGATTTGCCGCAGCCCGAAGGGCCGACAAGGACACAGAACTCGCCCGGCTGGATCGAGATGTCGATCCCGTGCAGCGCCTGATGGGCGCCGTACATCTTCACGAGGTTTCGGATTTCAATGCGTGACATGGGGTCTCCGGGTCTTACAGACGGCGCGCTTCGTTGCGCAGGTAAAGCAGCGTGAAGGCCGCCGAGATGATGAGGATGGATACGGCGACGGTGGCCGCCTGGCTGAACTGGAAATCGACAAAGGCGAGGCGGAAGGTCAGGGTCGAGAGCACCTCGGTCGCCCGGCCGGGGCCGCCGCCAGTGGACAGCCAGACCAGCGGAAAGAGCTGGAAGGTCCAGATCAGGTCCAGCAGCGCGACACCGAAGATCACCGGTTTCAGCTGCGGCAGGGTGACATGCCAGAACTTGTGCCAGAAGCCTGCGCCGTCGATCTCGGCGGCTTCGTAAAGCTCACGCGGGACGGTTTGCAGCCCCGACAGGAAGCTGACCATGATGAAGGGATACCCGCGCCAAGTCGAGATCAGCAGCAGCGACCACATGGCGAGATCGGGATCGCCCAACCAGTCGAGCGGCTCGGACGTGAGCCCCATCCATTGCAACATGTAGTTGATCAGGCCGAAGGGGTTGAGCAGCAATTGCCAGTTCAGCGCCACGACGACGGCGGTGAAGATCCACGGCAGGATCAGCATCGAGCGAAAGAACGTGCGGGCGCGCGGTGCAATATCGGCATTGACCAGGAGCGCCAGCCCGATGCCGACAATCATGTGGCCCAGCACCGAGCCCACGGTGAAGACCACGGTGTTGAACCCGGCACTCCAATAGCCGGGATCTGTCATCAGGTTGGTGTAATTGGCGAGGCCGACAAAGGTGGGGTTTCGCTCGACGATGACATTGTCGTAAAGCGAATATTCCACCACCTTGTAGAGCGGCACCGACAGCAGCGCGCCGAGGATCACCAGCCCCGGCAGAAGGAACAGGTAGGGCGTGCCCCGGGTGGTCATCTGGCGAAGCATTGTGGTCACTTGAACGTCCTTTTCGCGTGGAGGGTGGGGCGCAGGGATGCGCCCGGCCCTTGCGTCTTATCCGGCGAGGTCGAGCCAGCGCGCCTGAACGGCGGCGGCGGCCTCTTCCGGGCTTTGGTCGCCGCGCAGCATGGCCTGGATTTCCTCGGTCATGACCGACCAGCTGGCCGCCGCCTTGGGCGACTGGCGCATCTCCTCGACCGGGGTATCGCCCGACAGGATTTCCATCTGTTTGAGCAGCGTCTCATCCGCGCCCTCGCGCACCGCATCAAGCGCGGCGAGATTGCCGGGCAGCGCATTGGCGGCCTTGGCGGCACGGGCATTGACCTCGGGCGAAAGCAGGTAGTTGACGAAGGTCCAGGCCGCGTCCTTGTTGGGGCTGTCGGCGGCAATGCCGATTTCCCAGCCATGCACGCGATAGGCGGTCTCCCCGTTCGTGGGCACCCGCACCAGCGTGTACTCCAGCTCGGGATTGCGGCTGGTGATCGAGCTGGAATGCACCCCCGGGGAAATCATGAACCCGGTGCGCCCGGCGATGAACTCCTCCAGATCGACGCCGCCGGTGCGCGAGGCCGCGCCCGGCGCGATGGCACCGGCATCGTTCATGTCCTTGAGGAATTGCAGCGTCGCCACCACCTCGGGGTTGTCGAAGTTCGGCGTGGTGTCAGCCATGATCCTGCCGCCATGGGCATAGAGCAGCGGCAGGAAGGTCAGGATCGGGCCGTTCGACGGCGGCTGCGAGGAAAACGGCATGCCGATGCCCGAGATGCCATCCTCCAGCGCCGAGATCGCGCCGGCCTGTTCGGCCAGTTCCTCCCAGGTGGCGGGCGGCGCGTCGAACCCGGCCTGGCGCACCAGCCCCATGTTCACATGCATCACGAAAGGAAAGGCATTGAGCGGCACCATCCAGGTGTGGCCGTCGATCTTGCCCAGCGGCGCCTCGACCAGATCGGATGTGGCAAAGCTGTTGTCGTCGCGGGCCAGATACTCGTCGAGCGGCTCGAGAATGCCGATGTCGAGGAATTCCTTGGTCCAGGGCATGTTGAGGCCCAGCACGTCCGAGCCGACGCCGATGGCATTGTCGGTCACGATGCTCTCGCGCACCTTGCCAAAGGGCTGGGTGACCAGCTTGACGGTGATATCCGGGTGCTTGGCTTCGAAGTCGGCGACCAGCTCGTCATAAAAGCCGTCGGTGTTCTCGGCCGCGAACCATTGCAGCCATTCGATCTCGGCGGCCTGCGCCGCCAGCGGCGTCAGCGCCGTCGCGGCGGCGAGCGCCAGGGCAGTGAAACGGGTCTTGATCATGGTAGTCTCCTCCTTGTTGTGGTCCGGGGCTTGCCGCCCCGGTGTGCGGGCTCCTCACCCCTTGACGCCCCCCGCGGACAACCCGCCGACGACAAATCTCTGAACGAGCATGAACAGGATCAGCACCGGCAAAGAGCCGATCACCGAAAACGCCATCATCTCGTCCCACTTCAGGCCGAACTCGCCGACCATCATCGAAATCCCCACCGGCACGGTGCGCATGTCCATCGACCGGGTCAGCGCCAGGGCAAACAGGAACTCGTTCCAGGCCAGCAGGAAGGTGTAGACGGCGGTCGAGATGATCCCCGGCAGCGCCACCGGCAGCAGCACCCGCACCAGCACGCCCAGCGGCGTGCAGCCGTCGATGGTGGCGGCCTCGTCGAAATCCTTGGGGATGGTGTCGAGATAGCCGTTCATCATGACGATGGAATAGGGCAGCGCGAAGGTCAGATAGGTCAGGATCAGACCCCAGAGCGTGTCATAGAGCCCGAGAAAGACGATCACGCCGAAATAGGGGATCAGCAGTGTGATCGTCGGCACCATCTGGGTGGTGATCACAAAGAGCTTGGCCACCCGGTCGCCGAAAAAGCGGTAGCGCGAGAAGCCGAAGGCCGCCAGCGTGCCGATCACCAGCGACAGCGCGGTGACGGCGAGGCCCACCACGTAGCTGTTGATCAGGAAGCTGCGAAACTTGGGATCGGTCAGCACCTTGGCATAGCCGTCCCAATGGAAGGTCTCGGGCAGGAGCCGCGGCGGCAGCGAAAAGGTCTCCGTGGTCGGCTTGAGCGAAACCGAGATCATCCAGAGGATCGGAAACACCATGACAAAGGTGACCAGGGCCAGCGCGGCATAGATCGCGGCCTGCCGCCAGCGGCGGCGGCGCTCTTCGTTGACGGCCTGTGTGGCCTGGGCGGGCTGGACGATATCCGACATCACAGCACCTTCAGCGTCGCGTTGTCGATGAAATCCCAATCCAGCGCGATGCCGAGGCCCGGGCCCTGCGGCAGATGCGTGTGGCCGTCGCGCACGTCGATCGGATCTTTCAACCCGATGGCAAAGAGCTCTTCCGGCACCAGCACCTCGAAGAATTCGTTGTTGCGGATCGCGGCGGCGCAATGCAGGTT
Organism: Marinovum algicola; assembly: GCF_900109145.1. Classification (GTDB taxonomy): domain Bacteria; phylum Pseudomonadota; class Alphaproteobacteria; order Rhodobacterales; family Rhodobacteraceae; genus Marinovum; species Marinovum algicola. Next base: position 206,792 of record NZ_FNYY01000006.1, on the reverse strand, counting down.
CACCAGCTCCAGCGGGTGATAGATCGCGGTGTGGATCTCGCAGTTCATTCCATGCGCCTCGGCCAGATGCGCCGTCTTCATCAGCCCGGTGATCCCGCCCGACCACGAGGCGTCGCCGCGCACGATGTCGACCGCGCGGCTGGCCACCAGCTCGGCCACGCCTGCGGGGTGGTTCTCGGCGGTCTCGCCGCCGACGATGGGAATGCGCAGCGCCCGCGTCAGCTCGCGCATGGAGCCGTGGCATTCGTCGAACATCGGTTCTTCGAGCCAGTAGTAATTCAGCTCTTCCAGCATCTTGCCGAAGTGCAGATTCTGCTGGAAATTGAAGTTGTTGACCGGGTCGGACATCAGCCGGAATTCCGGGCCCACCGCCTCGCGGCAGAGCCGGTGCGCCTCGAAGGCAATGTCGATATCCGCCGGCGGGTGCAGCTTGTAGGCCGCCCAGCCGCGCGCCTGCAACGCCTTCGCCTCATCGGCATAGGCCTGCGCCGTGGGCAGGGTCAGCGAAGAGCCATAGATCGGCACCGCATCGCGCACCGCGCCCAGATGCTTGTACAGCGGCAGCTCCGCCGCCTGCGCCTGCGCCAGATGGCAGGCGATGTCGTAAGGCGCATAGGCATAGGCCGGGGTGAAGTTCCAGGCCCGGTTGAAGCGGCGATAATCGTGCCAGTGCTTTTCGCGGTAATCCGGGTCGCGACCGATGAAAAACGGCCGCAACAGCTCGGCCGAGACCGCCCCCATGGCCAGCGCGCTGCGGCCGGCAAAGCCGAAGGTCTCGACGCTGATCCCGGCGTCGGTGTCGAATTTCATGGCGAGGAATTCGAAGTCGATCGGCTTGCCGTCCTTCAGGCTGTAGGCCTGATCCGGTTCGTGGCGGCAGGCCCGGATTTCGATATTGGTGAACTTCATGAAAATCTCCTTCAGCCGGCCTGATAGGCGGCGTGTTCGGTCGTGTAGAAATCGAGGGTGGAGGGGCCGACCGAGCCGGTGCCGAGGCCGGATGCGCGGATGCCGACAAAGGGCATGTTGTCATCCGGCGCGGTGCCGTGGTTGACGTGGATCATGCCCGATTGCAGCTCATTCATCGCGCGCCGGGCAAAATCGAGCCGGTCGGTGAAGATCGCGCCGGTCAGCCCGTAGGCGGTGGCATTGGCAAGGCGCAGCGCCGCATCGTCGCCGTCATAGCGCGACAGCGTCAGCACCGGGCCAAAGATTTCGTCCTGCACCGCCGGGTTGGCGGGATCGTCGCTGGCCAGCAGCGTCGGCTCGAAAAACAGCCCCTCGGGCGCGCTGTCCGGCGCCAGCCGCCGCCCGCCAGTGAGCACCGTCGCGCCTTCGAGCTCGGCGGCACGGACAAGATGCGTGATCCGGTCAAGCTGCGCCTGCGTGGTGATCGGCCCCAGCGTCGTTTTGGCATCGCGTCCCGGCCCCGCGATCAGCCCCTGCATCCGCGCGATCAGCCCGTGGCGCACCGCGTCATAGACCTCGGTCTGGGCGATCACCCGGCTGATCGCGGTGCAACGCTGGCCCGAACATTGAAAGGCCGCGCCGATGATTGCATCGAGCGCGGGTTCCAGATCGGCCACCCGGTCGACGATGACCGCATTCTTGCCGCCCAGCTCGAGAGAAACTGGCACCAAATTGCCGCCGGCGACCGCGCCGATCTTGCGCCCGGTGGCAACCGAGCCGGTGAAGGAGATCGCGTCGACCTGTGCCGCGACAAGCCCCGACGCCACCTCGCCGGCGCCATTGACCAGGCAGAGCGCGCCCTGCGGCAAGAGGCCCTCGGCCGCGCGCACCAGCCGCATTGCCGCCGCCGGGGTGTATTCCGAGGGTTTCAGCACCACAGCATTGCCTGCGGCCAGCGCCGGCACCAGCTTGCGCAGCGGGGTCAGCACCGGGAAATTCCATGGCGTGATCGCCAGCACCACGCCACGCGGGCGGCGCAGGATGGTGTTGCTCCAGCCCGGCGCGCGCCCGGGCAGCGTCTGGCCGCCATGGCTGCGGGCAAATCCCAGCATCTGCCGCGCCTCGCGCAGCGATTTGCCGATCTCGGCCGTCGCTTCGGCCAGGGGCTTGCCCTGTTCATCGGTCATCTCGCCGGCCAGCGCCGGGGTTTCGGCCTCGATCCGCGACAGCCAGTCGCCCAGCAGATCGCAACGCTGGTTGACGGTCAGCGCCGACCATGCGGCAAAGCCCTTGCCCGCAATCTCGAGCACTTGCGTCACATCCCCGGGCGAGGCAAAGGCGTAGCGGCCGACCACCAGCCCCAGCGCCGGGTCGCGGGTCTCGAAATCCGCCGTGCCCGACCAATTGGCCGGCGCCGGCAGGACGGGCGGCTTTACCGACGTCATGCCGCCCCTCCCGCCGCCTTGAGCCCGGCGACCAGCGCCTGTGCCCCGCCGCGCAACATCGTCTGATCCGAGCCACCCGGCACCACCTGCGCCCCGCGTTGCACCAGCGCCTCGAGCGCCAGGCCGGGAGCGGGCAGCGCGCCAAACACCTTGCCTGCGGCCAGGGTGCTGTCGAAGACCTTGTCAAAGGCCTCGCGGAATGCCGGCGCCTCGAACTGGCGGAACAGCCCCATGGTGGCTGAGAGATCGTTCGGCCCGACAAAGAGGCCATCGAGCCGGGACAGCGCGAGGATCGCATCGAGGTTGGCCACCGCCTCGGGCGATTCAATCTGCATCAGCACCGTCAGGGCGTCATTGGCATGGGTGTAATAGCTGTCGGCCGCATACCCCCAATCGGCGGCCTGGATCGCGCCGACTGCCACGCCGCGCCGCCCCGCGCCGGGAAACAGCGCCGCCTCCAGCACCCGCGCCGCCATTTCGGCATTGTCGACCTGCGGCACCAGAAGGCAGTTCGCCCCGGCATCGAGACAGCGCTTGACGCTGCTGGTGTCGTGATCTGGCAGCCGCACCATGACCGCTGTGTCGAAGCCGGCCAGCGCCTGCACCTGTGCCGCCAGACCATCGATCCCGCCGCGCCCGTGCTCGAGATCGACCAGCAGGTAATCCAGCCCGGCTCGCGCCATGAGACAGGCGACCTCGGGCGAGCCAAGCGTCGACCATGCGCCGGAAACGGCCCGGCCCTCGGCCAGCTTCTGCTTGAAAATACGCCCTTTTTTCAGGGTACGGGGCAATGTGTCTGTCATTTGCTTTCCTTCGAAATCGTGGCATGGGCGCTGACGAGGTTGTGGGTGTGCACATGTGCCCCCGCCGCGATGTCGGCCGTGGCCCGGCCGATGGGCCAGCCGCCGCGCCAGACGGTTTCGCCGGCGCGGATCGGGCGCAGGGCAATCTTGTGAAACACTGAAATCGCGTCTTGGGCCGTCACCGCGCCGGTTGCCGCACCTTGCAGCGAGGTCTCGGCCCCGGCCGCGACATCGGCGAGCAGATAGGCGACCATGTCATCGGCGCCGACCGTATGGGCAACCGGGGTCATATCGCTTCTCCGAACCGGCTGATGGCCTCGCCGCCCTCGCCCATGATCTCGCCATAGGTGAGCTGGCCGGCGGCAGTGGCGGCGATTTCTTCGATCAGCCGGTCGGCCATGTCGTCCATTGTTCGCCCGGCGAGCAGGCCCGAAGCGTCAAAGTCGATCTGGCGGCCCAGCGCCCCGGCGGTTGCGGCATTGGCGCTCAGCTTCAGGGTCGGCGCCAGCGCGCTGCAATAGCTGTTGCCGAGCCCGGTGGTGAACAGGATCATCTGCGCCCCGGCGGCGACAAATCCGGTCAGCGACTCGGGCGAATAGCTCGGGGCGTCCATGAAATGCAGCCCCGGGGTGGCGGGCGTCTCGGCATAGGCCAGCAGCGACCGGATCGGCCGCGTGCCGGCCTTTTGCACCGCGCCGCTGGCCTTTTCCTCGATGGTGCTCAGCCCGGCCTTGATATTGGCGGCATTGGGATTGGTGCCGAGCAGGTCGAGCCCGGCGGCATGCGCCAGATCGAGGCGCCGTCGCACCGCCTGTTTCAGCGCGCGGCCGAGTTCGGGCGTCGCCGCGCGACGCGCCAGCTCCTCTTCGGTGCCGAGCCATTCGATGCTTTCGCCCAGCATCACGCTGCCGCCGGCATCGACCAGCCAATCGGCCACCCGGCCGAGCAGCGGATTGGCCGCCAGCCCGGAAGACGGGTCGGACAGGCCGCATTCGAAGGCCAGCAACAGATCGATGAGCGGGCAGTCCTGCGGCTGCTGCGCCGACAGGCGCCGCAACAGCCCCGCGCCGAGGGCCAGGCCGCGCTGGCTCAGCAGATGCGCGTCATGTCCGACCTCGTCGAGGCCCAGCGCCGCATACGGCCGCCCGTCGCGGTCCAGCACCGCGATCAACTGGTCAAGCCGGGTGCGGTCGGCGCCGATCAGAAGCACCGCGCCGCAATTGGGATGCACCGCCAGACCTGACAGCGCGGCAAGGTGAAGCTCGGCGTCCCGGCCGACCATACCCATGCCGAACATCGTTCCGGCAAAGACCGTGCCCGGCAACGCCCCTGCAATCCGCCGCGCCGCCGCATCGGTCAGCCCGGTGGCGTTCAGAACCAGCAGGTGATTGCGGATCCCCGGCCGGCCGCTGGGGCGCGGATAGCCCCGGAATGTCTCGGGCCCCCGCACCATCAGGGGGCCACCATCCTGGCGGCGGTGCGGGCGGCTCTCGGGGCCGGAACGACGGTGCGCGACATGCGGGTCTCCAAGCTGGGTTGCTGCGCTCCTTATTGGGCGCTTAACTGAGATCTTACAAAAGATTTGACAGAGTCGACTGGCCGAGTCAATGCTGATCTCACCGCCATGAAAGGACCGAGGCCGCATGACCGCCCCCACTCTCCCCGCCGACCGGCCGCCAGGTGCGCAGGTTGAAAAGACCGGGGGCTTGGGCGTAATGAGGGGGCGGGCGGCCGGCGATAATCACCCGGGCCCCTGCCGTCCCTCGCCTTGCCCGACCGCCCCATTTTCAGGAGATCACCTGTGCCCAGTGACGTGAACGACCCGACTGTGGAAGAGGCCGCGCAATCCTCCCAGGTCCAGCGCTCGGGCGCCTATGAGCGGTTTGTGAAATGCCTGATGCAGGGCACGTTCAAACCCGGCCGGCTGGTCACCCAGCGCGAGATCTGCGATGCCACCGGCTCGACCATCACGGCGGTGCGCGAGGCGCTGAAGCGGCTCGAGGGCGAGGGGATTGTCGAGCTGATTGCCAAGAAAGGCGTCGTTCTGCGCGAGATCGACGCCACCGAGGTGCGCGAGATCTATCAGTTGCGCAAACTGGTCGAGATGCCGGCGGTGCGCGCATACGCAAGCGACCACGACCCCCAGGAAGTCGACGCATTGCGCCGCAGAACGCTGGAGATCATGGAAGCCTCGACCGAGACCGCCGAACAGCGCCAGGCGCTGGTCCGCCGGCGCACCAAGCTCGACTGGGATCTGCACCAGACCTTTCTAGGGGCCCTGGGCAGCAGCCTGATCGACGAGATATTCAGAAACCTTGAAACCAAGCAGATGCTGGTGCGGCTGCAATTGCCGCCGCGCTATCTCAGCCACGGCGAGGCCTTTGCCGAACACCTCGAGATCCTGCATGCGATCCGCGACAAGGACGCCGACCGGGCCGCGCGGCTGCTCGAAGAGCATCTCAACACCGCGCAGCAAAGATTTCTGGACGCCATCGAATATTGACGGCCCGGCGGGGCCGGGGCCTGCCGCCGGCCGGGGTGCGTCAGGCGCGGCCGGTCGCGGCCAGGGCCGCGGCGGCACCGCGCAGCTCGGCCAGGCCGCGCAGCCGGCCGATATAGGGGTAGCCGGCGCGCATGCCGCGTGACTGATCCCAGCCGATCATATGGCCGTGGTCCGGGCGCATCGGCACGTGCCGGCCGCTGTCGGCCTCGAGACGCAGCGCCCGCCGCACGATTTCGACCAGACCGGCATCGCCGGCCAGATGCGCGGCCTCGTGAAAGCTGACGCCATCGGCCTCGCGCTCGGTCGAACGCAGGTGCAGGAAGTGGATGCGGTCGCGGAACCGATCGAACATCGCCGGCAGATCGTTGTCGGCGCGCACGCCCAGCGAACCGGTGCAGAAGGTCAGCCCGTTTTCCGCCACCGGCGCGTGATCGAGGATCGCCGCCAGGTCCTCGGCGCAGGAGACCACCCGCGGCAGGCCGAACAGCGCGAAGGGCGGATCGTCGGGATGGATGGCCAGCTTGACGCCGGCCTCGCGCGCCACCGGCAGCACCCGGTCGAGAAAGGCCAGCAGGTTGGCGCGCAGCCGCGCGGCATCGATCTCGCGGTAATCGGCGATGCGATTGCGGAAGCCGTCGAGCGTCCAGCTTTCCTCGGCCCCCGGCAGCCCGGCGATGATCGTCTCGGTCAGCCGCTGACAGGCGGCCCCGTCCATGCCGTCATAGCGCGTTTCGGCCTCGTCGGCGATGTCCGCGCGGTGGTCGGCGCGGGCGCCGTCGCGCTTGAGCAGGAAGATGTCGAAGATCGCCGCATCCACCGCGTCATACCGCAGGCATTGCGCGCCATCGGCCAGCGCATGGTCGAGCGCGGTGCGGGTCCAGTCCAGCACCGGCATGAAATTGTAGCAGACCGTGGTGATGCCTTCGGCGGCGACGGCGCGCAGGCTCTCGGCCCAGACGTCGGCCATGGCTTCCCAGCCCGGCGCGCCGGTCTTGATGCTCTCGTGGACCGGAATGCTCTCGACCACGACCCATTCCAGGCCGGCATCGCGGATCATCTCTTGCCGGGTCGCAATATCCTCGCGGCGCCAGGGGGTGTCGGCCGGCACGCCGTGCAGGGCGGTGACAATGCCGGTGGCGCCCGCCTGGCGGACATCGGATAGGGTCACGGGATCATCGGGGCCAAACCAGCGCCAGGATTCGATCATAGAGGCCTCTCGGGGGCTTTGGGGTTATCCGGTCTGGGCGACCGGCTCGAAAAGATAGCCGTCGAACGAGGGATCCTCGACGTCCGACAGCGCCATCAGCGTTTCGCGGACATTGCCGAGATGCTGACACATGGCGGCGCGCGCCTGTTCCGGGTTGCGGGCCTGAAGCGCGGCGAGGATAGCCTCGTGATCGTCCAGCCAGGCGCGGCGATATTCGGTCTCGAAGATGCGATCGTGCAGCCGCGCCCACATCGGGCTCTGCTCGCGCTTGCGCCAGAGCTCCTCGACCACGTCGACCAGCACCGAATTCTGCGTCGCCTCGGCGATCAGCCGGTGGAATTCGCGGTCGCCGTCATAGCCGGGATCGCCGTCGGCCATGTCGGCACGTTCACGGGCCAGCGCCTCGCGCAGCCGCAGGATGTCGTTCTTGGTGACCATGCGGGCGGCAAAGCCGGCGACCTCGGATTCGATGAGCTGCCGCGCCTGCAACAGCTCGAACGGGCCGATATCGTCGCGCACCTGTGCCCCGGTGCCCAGTGGCGTGTCGGAGATGTAGATCCCCGAGCCCTTGCGCACCTCGACCACGCCCTCGATCTCGAGCAGGATCAGCGCCTCGCGCACCAGCGAGCGCGACACGCCAAGCCGGTCCGACAGCCCGCGTTCCGGCGGCAACCGGTCGCCGGCGGCCAGCGCCTCGCTGCGGATGATGTCCTGTATGTCCCGCGCCACATCCCGATATTGCCTGCGTTCGCCCATCACTCCTCCTTCGATGCCCGCTCCGCGTAATGCGCCGCCAGAAGGCCGAAGGCCGGCTTTCTGGTCTGCTTGTCGGCGGCGATCAGACCCTTGCGGTTCCAACCACGCTGAAAGACATTCTGACGCCGTTCGACACGGAAATCATAGAGGATCCAGGGCGAAATTCCCTTGATGTAATCAAGATCCGACAGTGTCGCGATCTGTTTTTCATAGACTTCAGACTGATAGGCGGTGGAAAACAGCCCGCGCTCGGGCCCTTTCTCATGGTCGCCATCGGCTCCGGTTTCCGAAATCACCACCGGCCGGTCGGGGGCGGAATTGCGGCCGATGATCGCCAGTTCGTCGAAGTTTTCGTCATACCAGCCGTAATATTCGTTGATCCCGATGATATCGAGCGCGCCGGCCAGACGGTCCTCGATCTTGAGCTTGGCGTGGTTGATCAGGCAGGCGGCGGCGATCAGCCGGGTCGGATCTTCGGCCCGGGCGGTCGCGGCCAGACCCTGCATGAAGTCGAGCCGGGCATCGGTGTCGGGGTTCTCGTTGCCGATCGACCAGATGATCACGCTGGCGCGGTTGCGGTCGCGGCGCACCAGTTCGGTGAGCTGGTTGGTGGCATCGCGGCGGGTGGCCGGATTGGCGAAATCGATCGCCCAGTAGACCGGGATTTCCTCCCAGAGCAGCAGGCCCAGCTCGTCGGCGATCTCTGCGGCGCGTTCGTGATGCGGGTAATGCGCCAGCCGCAGGAAGTTGCAGCCCAGTTCGCGGGCATGTTCGAAGCGGCGGCGGATGTCGGCCTCGCTGGTGACCTTGCCGGATTGTTCGTCGTCCTCATGCACGGAAATGCCGCGCAGGAACAGCGGTTTGCCGTTCAGGAAAATCTCGGTTCCGCGCCGTTCGACAGTGCGGAAACCGACCCGGTCGGTCACCACATCGCCGCCGGCGGCGCAGGTCACGTCATAGAGCTTCGGGCTGTCGGGCGACCAGAGCGCGGGCTGCGCCTCCAGCGTCACCTCGCCACGACCCTCGGTCAGCGGAATGTCGGTTTTGACGCCCAGTTCGGGGATCTCCAGCCGCGCGCTCTCGGCCGGGCCATCAGCAACGACCAAGGCTTTTACCGCGCCGCCCTCGAGTCGCAGGAACAGCTCGCGGATCACCGTCGCCGGCGTCTCGAAAAGCGTCACCTCGCGGTAGACGCCGCCATAGTTGAACCAGTCGGTGTTGCGCATCGGCACCCGGTCGCGGGTGCGGGTATTGTTGACGCAGAGCATGATCCAGTTTTCGCCCGGCTCCAGCGCCTCGGTCAGCTCGACACAGAACGGCGTGGAGCCGCCGTAGTGGTTGCCGAGGAACTGGCCGTTGACGAAGACCTTGCAATCATACTGGGCGGCGCCGATCCGCAGGAAGCGGCGCCGTCCTTCATCCAGGGCGTCGACGGTGACGGGCCGGGTGTACCAGGCCGAGCCTTCGAAGAAATACCATTTCTCCTTCAGCATCTGCCAGTTCGAGGGCACCGGCACCGTCTCGCCGTCATGGGGATCGTAATCCCAGGGCTCGATACGGTCTTCGGGGCGGGCGGGCGTCATGGCGAACCATTTCTGCCGCAGCCCGGTATCCAGGAGATCGACGCAGAAATACCACTCTCCGTCCAGCGACCGGCCCTGCCGGCCGCCGGAGAAGATCAGGGTATCGGCGTTCAGGTTCTGCGTGTTGAAAGGACGGTCGTAGTCCTCGTCATGCAGACACTGAAGCGCGTTCTCGGCGATATCTGACCGTTCGAGCATGGCCGCCTCAGGAGCCGGAAGCCGAGGACTGGATACGCTCGATCAGATCGGCGACCGTCTCGGATTGCGCGGCAACCTCTTCGTACATCGGCTGGACCGCCTCGACGAAGGGCGTCTTGTCGACCTCGTGGACGGTGACGTCCAGCTCGGCCTGGGCCTGTTCGATGGCGGCGTCAGAGGCTTTTTTCCACTCCACGCCGTGGCGCTCCTGCATTTCCGCCGCAGCGGTCATGAAGGCTTCCTGCTCTTCGGCGCTCATGCCGTCCCAGGCGCAGTTCGACATCACCACCACCGAGGGGATGATGGTGTGCTCGTCGAGCGAGAAATGCGACGCCACTTCGCCGTGACGGGCCGACGTCAGTGCCGTGGGGTTGTTCTCGGCGGCGTCGACGACACCCTGTTGCAGCGCGCTGTAGAGCTCGCCCCAGGAGATCGGTGTGGGGTTGCCGCCGAGCAGCTCGACCATGCGGATGGCCGACGGCGAAGGCTGCACGCGCACCTTGACGCCGGTCAGATCGGCCGGCGACAGGATCGGCTTCTGGCCATAGAACGACCGTGCGCCTTCGGTCAGGAAGGCCACGCCGCGAAAGCCGTTGTCGACCGATGCGGCAAGGATGTCCTGGCCGATTTCACCCGAGATCACCTCGTTGAAATGCGCTTCGGAGGCGAAGATATAGGGCAGGTTCATTGCCGAATAGCTTTCCTCGAAGGCTTCGAGCTCGGAGGCGTTGGAGCGGGCCATCTCGAGCGCGCAGTTCTGCACCAGCTCCATCGATTCGCGCTGGGTGCCAAGCTGGGCGTTGGGGAAGATCTGGATCTTGATGCCGCCATCGGTCAGCTCTTCGACGCGATCCGCCATGAACTGCATCGACAGATGCGTCGGATGATCCGGCGGGTTGTTGTGGTTGAGACGGAACGTCTCGGCGCCGGCCGATGTGGCGACCGCGGCAATGGCGGCGGCGGTAAAGGTAGCTGCGACTTTCATGGAAGTCCTCCCGGAAGAATTTCAGCGATTGGCCCCTTATCCTGGTTGACCAATCTGGACGGATGATGCGGTTTATTGCAGGAAGTAGTCAACCCATTTCTGAAATTGGTTGACCACATTTATCGAGGCTGCGAGTATGCGGCACATTCTCAGCCTGAGGAGGAGACGAGATGATCCCCCACGCAAGACCACCCCGCCCAAGCCGGAGGCGCGCTCCATGAAGTCCGCAATCGACAGCCTGTTGCGCTGGGTCATCATCGCGATCTTCACGGTGCTGGTCGCCTGTGTCACCTGGCAGGTGCTGAGCCGCTACGTGCTCGGCACGCCGAGCACTCTGACCGACGAGATCGCGCGCTTTCTCTTCATGTGGCTGGCGCTGATCGGCGGCGCCTATACCTTTGGCGCCCGCCGCCACCTGGCCATCGACCTGCTGACCAGCACGCTCAGCGGCCGCCGCAAGCTGGCTTCCGAGGCGGCGATCCTGCTGGTGGTGGCAAGCTTCGCCGCCGTGGTGATGATCTGGGGCGGCTATTCGCTGGTGTCGCGGACCCTGGCCTCTGGCCAGGTCACCCCGGCGCTGCGCATCTCGATGGGCTGGATCTACGGCGCCATCCCTTTCGCCGGGGCGGTGATTCTCTACTACTGCGCCCTGTTTTTTGCCGAGGTCGCCCGCGGGCGGATGCCTGTGGTCGAGTCCGACTCCGACCTGCCGATCGAATGAGGAAATAGATATGAGCTACGCGATCTGGGTCCTCTTCGGCTCCTTCGTCATCTTCATGGCCATGGGCGTGCCCATTGCCTTTGCCATCGGCTCCGCGGCGACGCTGACCTTCCTGCTGTTCATGGGGGTCGAGCAATCGGTCTTTATCGTCGCCCAGCAGATGGCCTCGGGGCTCGACAGCTTCACGCTGCTGGCCATCCCCTTCTTCATCCTCGCCGGCAACATCATGAACCATGGCGGCATCGCCATGCGGCTGATCAATTTCGCCAAGGTGCTGGCCGGCCGGCTGCCCGGCGCGCTGGCGCATTGCAACGTGCTGGCCAACATGATGTTCGGCTCGATTTCCGGCTCTGCCGTGGCCTCGGCGGCGGCGGTCGGCGGCGTGATGGCGCCGCTGCAAGACCGCGAAGGCTATGACCGCAGCTTCTCGGCAGCGGTCAATATCGCCTCCTGCCCGACCGGCCTGTTGATCCCGCCCTCGGCGACGCTGATCGTCTATTCGCTGATCACCGGCGGCACCTCGATCGCGGCGCTGTTTGTCGCCGGCTACCTGCCCGGCCTGCTGATGGGCCTCGGCATCATGATCGTCGCCGGCATCATCGCCAAGCGGCGCGGCTACCCGGTCTCGCCCCGCCCCTCGCTGAACGAATTCTGGGTGGCGGCGCGCGACGCGGTGCTGCCGCTTGGGCTGATCGTCGTCATCATGGGCGGCATCATCTCGGGCGTCTTCACCGCAACCGAGGCCTCGGCCGCGGCGGTGATCTATGCGCTGGTGCTGGCGCTGGTCTGGTATCGCGAGATTTCGCTGCGCGACCTGCCGCGCATCATCATCGAGAGCGCCGTCACCACCTCGGTGGTGCTGCTGATGATCGGCGCTTCGATCGCGATGAGCCGGGCCATGGCCTTTGGCATGATCCCCAACACTATCTCCGATGTGCTGCTCAATCTGTCCGACAACCCGCTGATGATCCTGCTGGCGATCAACATCACCCTGCTGCTGATCGGCACCTTCATGGACATGACACCGGCGCTTCTGATCTTTACGCCGATCTTCCTGCCGGTGGTGGGCGATCTGGGCATGGATCCGGTGCATTTCGGCATCGTCATGACCTTCAACCTCTGCATCGGCATCTGCACCCCGCCGGTCGGATCGGCGCTGTTTGTCGGCTGTTCGGTCGGCGGCACCTCGATCGCCAAGGTGATCAAACCGCTGCTGCCGCTCTATGCGGTGCTTGTCTCGCTGCTGCTCGTGGTCACCTATGTCCCCGAGATCAGCCTCTTCCTGCCCCGCCTGCTTCTGGGATACGGCCTATGAAAACGCTTCGCGACTGGACCCTTCACACCCGCCACGCCGCCGGGGCCGATCTTTTGGTCGAGGGCCGGCACCTGCTGTCGATCCGGGTGCTGGAGCATGACCTGATCCGGGTGTCGCTGAAGAAGGACGGCACCTGGCGGCTCGACCGGACCTGGTGCGTCGCGCCGGGGGGCGAGATGCCCTGGCAGGGGCGCAGCCGCGACGAGCTCACGGGTTTTGCCTGCCCCGCGGCAAAGATCACCGACGGCGAGACGCTGGTGATCGAGACCGATGTGCTGCGCCTCACGGTCTCGCAGCCGCTGCACCTGGCCTGGGCGGCACGGATCGACGGTGAATGGGTGCCCTTTGTCGAGGAACGCCCCACCGGCGGCACCCTACTCGACACCCGCGATCACCGGCACGAACATTTCCTGCGGCGCTATCCCGAGGACCGGGTTTATGGCCTTGGCGAAAAGACCGGCGATCTGGAACGCAGCGGCCGCCGTTTCGAGATGCGCAATCTCGATGCCATGGGCTATGACGCCGAAAAGACCGATCCGCTCTACAAGCATGTGCCCTTTACGCTGACCCAGACCGAGCGCGCCGGGGCCTGGTCGATCTTTTACGACAACCTGGCCTCCTGCTGGTTCGACATCGGCAACGAGCTCGACAATTACCACCTGCCGTATCGCGCCTACCGGGCCGAGGATGGCGATCTCGATTACTATGTCCGCTGGGCGCCGCAACTGCTCGATCTGGTCAAGGGCCAGACCCGGCTGACCGGCGGCACCGCCTTTCCACCGCGCTGGACGCTGGGCTATTCCGGCTCGACCATGAGCTATACCGACGCGCCCGACGCGCAGGCGCAGCTCGAGGGTTTTCTCGCCCATATTGCCGAGCACGACATTCCCTGCGACAGCTTCCAGATGTCCTCGGGCTACACCTCGATTGGCCCGAAACGCTATGTCTTCAACTGGAATCATGACAAGGTGCCCGACATCGCCGGCATGACCACGCGCTTTGCCGAGGCCGGTGTACACCTGATCGCCAATATCAAGCCCTGCCTGTTGCAGGACCACCCGCGTTATGACGAGGTGGCCGGGGCCGGGCTCTTCATCCGCGACAGCGAGGACCACGACAAACCCGAACGCTCGATCTTCTGGGACGACGAAGGCGCGCACCTCGATTTCACCAACCCGGATGCGGTGGCGTGGTGGCAGGAGGGCGTGACGACGCAACTGCTCGATCATGGCATCGGCTCGACCTGGAACGACAACAACGAATACGAGATCTGGGATCACCACGCCCGCTGCGCCGGCTTTGGCGATCCGGTCGATGTCGGGCTGATCCGGCCGCTGATGCCGATCCTGATGAGCCGCGCCTCGGAAGAGGCGCAGCGCAGACATGCGCCGGGCAAGCGGCCCTACCTGATCTCGCGCTCCGGCGCGCCGGGGCTCCAACGCCATGCCCAGACCTGGTCGGGCGACAATCGCACCGACTGGAAGACCATCCGTTTCAATACCCGCACCGGTCTCGGGATGAGCCTCTCGGGGTTCTACAACATCGGCCATGACGTCGGCGGCTTTTCCGGCCCCAAGCCCGGACCCGAACTCTTTGTCCGCTGGGTGCAGAACGGCATCTTCCATCCGCGCTTCACCATCCATTCCTGGAACGACGACGGCACCGTCAACGAGCCCTGGATGTACCCCGAGGTGCTGCCGCAGATTCGGGCGGCCCTGGCGCTGCGCTACCGGCTGCTGCCCTATCTCTACACCTGCCTGTGGCAGGCGGCGGACGCCGACGAACCGATGCTGCGGCCGCTGTTCCTCGATTTCCCGGAAGATCCGGCCTGCTGGCAGGAGCGTGACGAATTCATGCTCGGCCGCGATCTGCTGGTCGCCAATGTGATGGACGCGGGCGCCGAGACGCGGGTGGTGCAGCTCCCCCGGAACGCCACCGGCTGGTGGGATTTCCACAGCGGCGCCTATCACGCCCCCGGCTCCCGGCTCGAGCTGCCGGTCGACCTGGGCAGCATGCCGCTGTTTGTCCGCGCCGGTGCGGTGTTGCCGGTCTCTGCGGGCGCGATGCGCGCCGATCCCTCCGCCGATCAGGCGCGCGACCTGCTGCTGTTCCCCACCCCGGGCGAGGCCAGCGAGGTATCGCTGTTTTACGAGGACGATGGCATCAGCGAAGCCCCCGAACACAGCCTGCTGAGATTCACCCTTGCGAGCACCGACAGTCATGTCACGCTCGACTGGCAGCAGGCGGGCAGCGCCGCGCCGATCCTGCCGAGCGCGCGGGTGATCCTGCCCGCCGGCGAAACCCGTGGCTTGCGTGCCGGGGGCCGGGACATCGCATCGCATGACGAGGTAGAGCTATGACCGATCTGGAGATCACCCACGAGGCGCCCGCTTATGACCGCGCGGCGCTGAAACCGCGCATCCTGCATCTCGGCTTCGGCGCCTTTGGCCGGGCGCATCCGATGTGGGTGCTCGACCGGGGGCTCGACGCCACGGGCGGCGATTGGGGCGTGGTGGCCGCGCGGCTGCATTCGGGGGCCGAGGCGCTCTCGGCGCTGGACCGGGCCGAGGGCCGCTATCATGTCGCCGCCGCCGATGGCGAAAGCGCCCGGGTGCGCAGGATCGGCTGCGTGATCGCCAGCCTGCATCCGCGCCGCGACGGGCCGGAGGCGCTTCTCGATCTGATCGCCTCGGGCGGGCTCGAGGTGGTGCTGCTGACGGTGACCGAAAAGGGCTATTGCCAGGCCGGCGGCCGGCTGGACACCAGCCGCGACGACATCAAGGCCGACCTTTCCGGGGACAGCGCACCCAGCACCGCCATCGGTGACCTGGCCGAGGGGCTGCGTCGCCGCCGCACCGGCGGCGCTGGGCCAATCACCCTGGTCTCTTGCGACAACATGCCGGGCAATGGCGATATCCTGCGCCAGGTGGTGCTGGACTACGCCGCAGAGATCGACGCCGAACTGCCCGGCTGGATCGAGGCCAATGCCGCCTTCCCGAACTCCATGGTCGACCGCATCACCCCGGCGCTGGATGACGCGGGTCGGGCGCTGATCGAACAGGCGGCGGGCGGCGAGGACGCCAACGGCATCGTCACCGAGCCGTTCCTGCAATGGGTGCTCGAGGATCATTTCGCCGGCGCCCGCCCGCCCTTTGCCGAAGGCGGGGCCGAGCTGGTGGAGGATGTCACGCCCTACGAGGAAATGAAGCTGCGCATGCTGAATGGCGCGCATAGTTTCCTCGCCCACGCCGGGCGGCTGGCGGGCCATGAGACCGTGGCAGAGGCCACCGGCGACGCGGTGCTGCGACAGGCGGCGCTGAAACTGATGCTCGACGAACAGGCCGCGACGCTCGACATGCCCGAGGGCGTCGATCTGCCCGGCTATGCCGAGGCGCTGATCGCGCGGTTCGCCAACACGCGGCTGCGCCACCGGCTCGACCAGATCGCCCAGGACACCAGCCAGAAGATGCCGCAGCGGCTGTTCGCACCGGCCAGCCGGAACGCCGCCGCCGGGCGGCCCTGGCCGCTCACCGCGCTGGCGATCGCCAGCTGGATCGCCGCGCTGCGCGATCTGCCCCCGGTGGCCGACCCGCGCCAGGACGCCCTGCGCGCCGCTGCTGCCGGCGCCGATCCGGTCGCTGACGTGCTCGGCCTCGATGGGCCGACCGACCTGTCGGAAACATTGACCCCCGCCGTGCAAACTGCGTTTGACGCCATCACCAGCCAGGGCATCATCGGCGCCCTGAAGGAGGCCCTGTGACCCGTTTCCTGAACGACGATTTCCTGCTCGACACCGCCGAGGCGCGGCACCTGTTCCACGAGGTGGCCCGCGACCTGCCGATCATCGACTACCACAACCACCTGCCCCCGGCCGAGATCGCCAAGGACCAGCGCTGGGACGAGCTTGGCACGCTCTGGCTTGGCCATGATCACTACAAATGGCGGCTGATGCGCTGGGCCGGGGTCGAGGAACGGCTGATCACCGGCGACGCCGACCCCCGCGACAAGTTCAATGCCTTCGCCCGCGTCATGCCCAAGCTGGTCGCCAACCCGGTGCACCATTGGTCGCATCTCGAGCTCTGGCGCTACTTCGGGCTCGACGGCACCGTGCTGAGCACCGAGACGGCCGACCGGATCTGGGACGCCGCCAAGGAGCGGCTGGCAGAGCCGGGCTACGGCGCGCAGGGGCTGCTCAGCCAGATGAAGGTCGAACTGGTGGGCACCACCGACGATCCGCTCGACAGTCTCGAACATCACGCCGCGCTCAAGGACGCGCCCTGGCGCGTGGTGCCGACCTTCCGCCCCGATCCTGCGATGAAGATCGACGCGCCGGGCTTTGCCGCCTGGATCGCGCGGCTGGAAGAGCTGACCCACCCGATTGCCAGCTTCGACGACCTGATCGGCGCGCTGGAAAAACGACTCGATCATTTCGTGGCGCATGGCTGCCGCGCCGCCGACCACGGCATCGACCGGCTCGACGCCGGGCCGGAGGTGCCGGCGGCGGTGCTTGACGCGGCGCTGGATGCCGGGCGCACCGGGCGCGCGGTCTCGGGTGAGGATGCCGCCGCCTGGCGGGCGGCGCTGCTGGTGGCGCTGGGCCGGGCCTATGCCAAGCGCGATCTGGTGATGCAGCTGCATGTCAACGCCCTACGCTCCAACCGCACCCGTCTGCGCGAGAGCCTTGGCCCCGACGTCGGCGCCGACAGCCCGCGCGACATCAGCCTGGCCGAGCCGCTCAACACCCTGCTCGACCGGCTCGACCGCGACGGCACGCTGCCGCGCTCCGTGCTCTACGGGCTCGACACCACCCGCAATGCCGCCATTGTCACCACTGCCGGCAACTTCCAGGACGGTTCGATCCCCGGCAAGATCCAGGCCGGCACCGCCTGGTGGTTCAACGACCAGCTCGATGGCATGGAGGACCAGATGCGCACCCTGGCGCAGATGGGGCTGATTTCGACCTTCCTCGGGATGCTGACCGACAGCCGCTCGTTCCTGTCCTTCCCGCGTCACGAATATTTCCGCCGGCTGTTCTGCCGCATCGTCGGCCGCTGGCAGGTCGAGGGCCATGTGCCCGATGATCAGGACGCGATGGACGAATTGGTGCGCGATGTCTGCTATCGCAACGCCCGCGACTGGTTTCTCTAGAAGACTGCGGGTGGCGGCCTATTGCAACAGGTCGGTCGCCACCTCCACATCCTCGAAGCGCAGCACCTCGATATCGCGCAGGTGAACCACACCCTCGCTATGCCAAGCCCGCAGGAGCGGCCCCTGACGGTCGAAACCATAGCTGCCATAGGCCCCCGGCAGCTCGGCCACGTCGCGCCCGGGCCCGCCATGCAGGAAATCGCCCCGCCCGGCGCTTACCAGCACGTCATCCCCGGCCCGCCCGATCAGCACATCCTCTTCGCTGGTGCCCTCCAGCCGGTCGGCCGCCTCGGTGCCCCGCCGCGTCACGCCCTGCAAGAAGGTGCCCGGCGCGCGTTGTTCCCACCAGCCGGGGGCGGTCTGGTTGAAGGCCATCAGCGCATCCCAGCGCGGGGTGCTGTCGTCGAGGTGGCGCAGGTTGCCCCAGCTGCCGAATTTCGACGGCTTGCCGATATCGACAAAGGCATTGAACAGCGTGCCGCCGACATCGCGCCAGGCGACGAGCAGATCGGCATAGAGCGCACCCATCTCGGGCGAATAGTTGAGCCGGTGGAAATAGGCGGTCAGGGTCTCATCCTCCTGCCAGGGGCCGTGACCGAGGATATGGGTGCCGCCCTCGTACATCACCAGCCGCATGTCCTGTTCTGCCGCGACCCGGGCGTGATAGGGCCAGAGCTCCTCGGTCAGCTCTTTCAGCGATCCGGCGCGCAGCCGGTCGATCACCGGCGCAATGGTGCCCTCGAACTGCCGCGCCCGCGCATATTCGCGCAGGGCAACCCGGCGCAGCCCTTCGGCCTCGCCCGCCGCGCGCGCCCGCGCCGCGGCATCGTCGAGCAGCGCCCTGATCTCGTGGCCCTCCTCCTCGCTGCCGATCATATGGCCGAAATAGCCCGAGACCGCATAGGCCTGAAACCGCCCGGCCGGGGCGGCATTGCCCTCCGCCTGCCAGAGCGGCGCGGCAAGCTGCGGCACCTCGAGCCCCGGCCAGCCGATGTGCACCCCGATCACGTTGACCAGCCGCGCGGCAGCTTCGGCGCCGAAAACCCCGGTCCAGATATCCGCCACCTGCGCCGCCCGCATCCCGGCAAACTGCATCCAGCCATCGTCGCCGGCCGCCTCGCCCCAGCGGGCGCGGGCCTGTTCGTCGGCCCAGGCCGCCTGGGGAAAGAACCGGTTCCAGAGCTCGTTGGAATATTCGACATGGGCCTTGAGCCGTGGATCGAGCCCGCTGCGCACCGCCGTGGCATAGGCCCGGAGATAGCCGTCATCGGCCATATGCGGCATGGTGAACCACGGATCGGCGCCCACCAGATTGGCCAGCGCCACCAGATGTTCGACCGGCACGCCGCGATGGAAATAGGAATAATCGCCAATCCGCGCACGGTCCTGCCAGGCCACCTTGGGCGAGCCGTTGGTGAACATCCAGTCCATGAAGCGCAGGGCGCGGAGATCCTTGATGCGGTCGATGAAATCCGGGTTGAACACCACCCCGGCCTCATCCAGCGGCAGATGCGCCTCGCGGATCACGCGGATGTTGCGGATGTAATCGCCGGTGCCGTTCGGATCGGTCGATCTGATCTGGACCGCAACCGTCCCCTCCCCCGGTTCATAAAGAAACCAGAGCGCGCGCGCCTCCTTCTGCTGCACCCGGGCGCGCCCGACGACGGTGACTTCGCCGCTGCCCTCCCATGTCACCCGGTAGCGGCCTTTCAGCGAGACCGCCTCGGGCGGCATATCGGTCAGCAGAAAGGCCTCGACCCGGTCGACACCCGCCGGCATCCGGGTCAGCCAGCCATGCGCATCCAACGCCCCCTGCGCCGCCATATCCTCGGCCGAGACACCGCCCCATTGCCCCGGCAGATGCCCGACCCAGTGCCGCGCGGTCTTCATCACGTCGATGAAGGGCTGTTGTGTGGACCAGTCGGCAATGCCGTTCAGCCCCACGGCCATCGACGGGTTGGCCAGTCCGACACCGGTCGAGGCCGGGGCGAACTGCGGCTGCGGCGCCACTTGCGCCGTGGCCGGCACGTCCTGCGGCGGGGCATCGAGGGCAGCGGCCCGGCGCGGCGCGGCAAATCCCTGCATTTCCTGCCAGATGTAATCCGCCGCGGCGCCATAGCTCTCTGCCAGCACCGGATGCACGTCCTCGGGCAGCTCGAGGACCGGCGGCGGCGCGTTGTAGAGCGCGGCATAGGTGATCATGGCGGCGATCAGATAGGTTGCCGGCGTGCCATGCGGGGCGTTGTCAGTATAGAGATCGGTCGGGCGCAGCTCCTGCAACGGGCCCTCGGTCAAGAGACCGGTCAGGATCGGCCCGACCGGGATCAGCCGCACATCGAGCGCGGGCAGTGCCGCGGCCACGGCGGCGTGATAATCGAGATACCAGTCGTGGTAATCGCCGGTGGTAAAGGCCTGATAGCGGCGATAGGCGCGCCGGGTGGGCGGGAAACGCTCCATCTCGGCCCATCCTTCATAAAGAAAGACCGTCGGCGACAACCCCTGATCGACCACCCAGGCGGCAAGCGCCACAGTGCCGCTGACCGGGCTGCGGCCGTCGCTGTGATCGCCGTCATACGGCTCTGACGGGCCCTTGTACTGGATAAAGTTCTCGGGATTTATCAACAGGGTATCAATCCGCGCATCGCCAAATGCGCGGCCGGGCTCATAGCTGGGCGTGACTCCCGGAAACCCCCATTCCGGCAGCGGCGGCAGCTTGTCGGGGAATTGCCCGCCAAAGGCATATTGCCCGCTGAGCGCCAGCTCGCGCCCCGCTGCCCCGGCCATCCGCGCCAGCCACCAGGGCACCGCGGTGCCCTCCGATGCGGTGGGATGATTGATCAGCGAATTGCCCCAGACATAGGCCCTGACCGAGCGCTCCTCCTGCGCTGGGGCCGCGCCGGCAAATCCGAGCCCCAGACACAGGGCCATCCAGACCGTTCTCAACATGAAACATACCTCCGAATCCCGTCCCACCATTCTTGTGAATGTTATGGCGAGAATTTGACAGGCTGTCTCACGATTGCGCGGGCCGGCTCAGACCGAGACATGCTCCAGCAGCACATCGCGTTCGGCGCTGGCGCGGTCCCGCTCGAGCACCACCTCGCCGCGTTTCAGCACCACGAAATGATCGCCGAGACCATAGGCGAAGTCAAAGAACTGCTCGACCAGCACGATCGCCATCTCGCCCTTGCCGCGCAGGTATTTGATCACCTCGCCGATCTGCTGGATGATGTTGGGCTGGATGCCCTCGGTCGGTTCGTCGAGCAAGAGCAGCTTGGGCTTGGCGATCAGCGCGCGGGCAATCGCCAGCTGCTGCTGCTGACCCCCCGAGAGATCGCCGCCCCGGCGGGCGCGCATCTGCTTGAGCACCGGGAACAGCTCGAAGATCTCGTCGGGCACAAAATGCTCCGCGCGCGGCAGACAGGCATACCCGGTTTCGAGGTTCTCCATCACCGTCATCAGCGGAAAGATGTCGCGACCCTGCGGCACATATCCCACGCCTTTCTGCGCCAACACATGCGCCGGCGCCGGCGGGATCACCTCGCCGTCGATCGACAGATCGCCGCCGGCGCGGGGATGGCTGCCGGAGATCGCCTTGAGCAGGCTTGTCTTGCCGACGCCATTGGTGCCCATGACACAGGTCACCTCGCCGGCCCGCGCCTGCATCGAGATGCCGTGCAGGATCTGGCTGTGGCCGTATTTCAGCGTCAGGTCGCGGGTTTCCAGCATCGGCTTACCGTCCGAGATAGACATCGATGACCTCCTTGTTGTTGGTCACGTGGTCGAGCGAGCCTTCGGCCAGCACCGAGCCTTCGTTCAGCACCGTAACCTTGCAGTTCAGGCGGCGGACAAATTCCATGTCGTGCTCGACCACCACCACCGCGTGTTTCCGGGCTGCCTCGACCAGCATCGTCGTGGTCTTTTCGCGTTCCGCCGGGGTCATCCCTGCCGCCGGTTCATCCACCAGAAGCAGGCGCGGATCCTGCGCCAGCAGCATGCCGATCTCGAGCCATTGCTTCTGGCCGTGGCTGAGTTCGCCGGAGAGCCGGGTAAGTTCTTCGGTCAGCCCGATCAGCTCGGCGATCTCCTCGATCCGTTCGGCGCCGCGTTTCGATTTGCGATAGAACAGCACGTCGAAGGGGCCACGCTTGTTGGCCAGCGCCATGGCGAGGTTCTCGCGCACGGTCTGGGCCTCAAACACCGTGGGTTTCTGGAACTTGCGGCCGACGCCGGCGCGGGCGATCTGGCTTTCGCTCATCTTCAGAAGCGAGACGGACTTTTCGCCGAAGAGCACGCGGCCCTCGTCCGGCCGGGTCTTGCCGGTGATGATGTCCATGAAGGTGGTCTTGCCGGCGCCGTTGGGTCCGATGATGGCGCGCAGCTCCGGCTCGCCGATCTGGAAGCTCAGGTTGTTGATCGCCTTGAAGCCGTCGAAGCTGACCGAGACCCCTGACATTTCGAGCAGCGTTGTCATGGCTTGCCCTCCTCCTTGCGTCGTGCGCCGCCGTCGGGTCCGTAATCGCCCACACGGTCGGGGATCGGATGGCGGATGGTGATGTAATCGAAGAGGCCGCCGATGCCCTTGGGGAAGAACAGGGTGACGGCGACGAACGACAGGCCCAGCAACACCAGCCACCAGTCGGTCCACTGGATGGTGTAGAAGCCCAGCGGAATGGCCGGCGCGCCGCCGCCGGTGAACCAGCTCGACAGCAGCGAGACGAAGGCGGCGCCGATCACCGCGCCGTATAGCCGGCCGCGGCCGCCGATCGCCACCCAGACGGCGAGGTAGATCGAGGCGATGGGCGCGATCTCGGCCGGGTTGATGATGCCGGCCTGCGGGTAATACAGCGCCCCGGCAATGCCCGCCACAATGGCGGTCAGGGTGAAGACAAAGAGCTTGTAGCTCTCGACATGGTAGCCGAGGAAGCGGACCCGCGCCTCGTTGTCGCGGATCGCGCGGATCACGCTGCCCATCTTGCCGTCGACCACGACGGCAAAGAGCAGGTAGCCCAGCCCCAAAGCCAGCGCCGAGCCCCAGAAGAAGGCCATCGAGATCATCGCCTGCGGCGTGTCCTCGAAGCCGGGGATGTTTTGCAGGCCGGAGAGGCCGTTGTTGCCCCTGAGCCCGGTGTCGTTCTGAAAGAGGTAGAGCGACAGCGCCAGGGTCATCGCCTGGGTCAGGATCGACAGGTAGACGCCGGTGACGCGGCTGCGGAAGGCGAGCCAGCCGAAGACCAGGGCCAGGAGGCCGGGGACGAGGATGACGGCGATGAGTTGCAGCGGCAGGGAATGCGCGAAACTCCACAGGCCCGGCAGTTCCGAGGCGCCGACCACGCCGAAGATCTGGCCGGCGATAGCGTCGGAAATCTCCTGGGGCGTCGGCGGCAGGGCGCCGGCTTGCAGGCTTTCGAGCACGATGCCCTCGGTGCGGGCATACATCAGCCACATGCCGATGGCATAGCCGCCGATGCCGAAGAAGGCGAAATGGCCAAGCGAGAGAATGCCGCAATAGCCCCAGACCACGTCCATGGCGATGGCGATGAGCGCGAGACAGAGGGTCTTGCCCAGGGTCTTGACGAAGCTGGTGGAGACAAAGCCCACGCCGGTGGCCTCGCTGAGCGCGGTGACCCCGAGGGTGAAAAGCGCCAATGCGGCGAGGAACCACATCACCGACGGGTTGCGGAAGAGGAAGGATCGGGTCATTGGGCTGCGCCTTTCATGTTGCGCCGCCTCTGGCGTCGCCGGGGGCGGGGGCTCTGCCCCCGTCCGCTTGCAGCGGACTCCCCCGCGGTATTTTCGGCAAGAGGAAGGACTGGATGGGTCATGGTCAGTCTCCTGCGGCGCGGCCCTTGAGGGCGACGATGCCCTTGGGACGGAACTGGATGAAGAGGATGATGAAGAGGATCATGTAGGTCTGGGCGGCGAGCGTGTTCGACGGGTTGAAGAACTCGATGCCCTTTTGCAGGAAGCCGATCAGCGTGGCGCCGGCGAGCGTGCCCCAGACATTGCCGACGCCGCCCACGACCACGGTCATGAAGCTCTGCACGATGTAATCGGCGCCCATTTCCGAGGTGACCTTGGCGTAAAGGCCGATGGCGACGCCGGCGATGCCGGCGATGCCCGAGCCGAGGCCGAAGGTCAGCATGTTGATCCGGTCGGGATTGATGCCCATCGACGACGCCATGCGCGGATTCTGCGTCACGGCGCGCACTTCCAGCCCGAGGCGGGTCTTCTTGAGGATGAAGAGCAGCAGACCGAGGAACAGCAGCGCCAGCACGAAGATCGCGATGCGGATATAGGCGATCTGCACCACGTCGTTGAGCACCCAGGCGCCATCGAGCCAGCCCGGCGAGGTCAGCGGGCGGGCCTGGGTGCCGAAGATGTTCTTGGCCAGCTGTTGCAGGGCGATCGAGATGCCGAAGGTGGCGAGCAGCGTCTCGAGCGGGCGGTGGTAGAGCCAGCGGATCACCAGCCGCTCCATCGCGACGCCGGCGGCGAAGGTGACGGCGAAGGCCAGCGGCAGGGCGACCACCAGCGACAGGGTGTAATCGGGCACGAAGAGCTGGACCACATAGCCGGTATAGGCGCCCATCATGATGAATTCGCCATGCGCCATGTTGATCACCCCCATGACGCCGAAGGTGATGGCGAGGCCGATGGCGGCGAGGAAGTAGATCGAGGCCAGCGACACCGCATCCATCGTCAGATCGATGGTCTGGCCGACGCCGACGCGGGTGCGCACGGCGGCCAGCGTGTCCTCGGCGGCCCCGGTGATCGCCGGATCGGTCTCTTCGTAGCTGTCGAAGAAGACATGCGCCGCGAGGGCGGCGTCGATGTCCGCTTCGGTGACCTGTTGCGGCACCGTGCCTTCGGCGGCCAGAGCGGCATAGGCCCTGGCGCGGGCTTCGGCAGTGCCGAGCTGGCCGAGCGGGATGCCGCCGACCCGGCCTCCGGTGATGTTGGCTTCGAGCGCGGCGCGGACCGCGCCGGCATCAACCAGCGGCGGGGCGAGATCGGCATCGACCAGGGCGGCATAGGCGGTGTCGCGGTCGATGCCCTCGCCCGGGGTAAGCACGCGGGCGATATTGCTGTCGCCGGGCAGGGATTGCGCCGCGGCGAAACGCGTGGCGAGGATCTGGTTGAGCACCGCGCGGCCTTCGACGCTGAGGTCGTCGGACAGGGTGCGGATAGCCGTGATCCGGGCTTCGGAAGTGTCGCCGAAACGGGCGGTGAGATAGGTGGCGAGCCGCGCCTTGCGGCTGCGCAGGCCGGCGTCGGTCTCGCCCTCGATCGAGGCGGTCAGCGCGGCGAGCTGCGAGGGATCGGGATTGCGCGAGATCGCGTCGAGCGCGTCGCGGCGGCGGGTGATGTCGGGATCGGAGAGCTGGAACTGCACCAATGCCGCGCCGATCTCGCGCCGGACACCGCCGTTGGGCTTGATGTTCTTCAGGCCGTCGCCGTCCACCTCGGCCAGGACGTCACCGCTGTCGATGTCGGTCAGGGCATAGGCGTCACCGGTTTCCTCGGCATAGAAGAACACCCCATCCGCCTCGCGCTGCCAGACCTCCTTTTCGGCGTAGCGGTTCAGGAAGACCGGCACCTGCGGCAGGCCGGAGGCCGTGAGCGCATCGAGCACCGTGCCAATGGTACGGCGCGACGGTTTGGCGACAAGTGGCGCATGCTCTTGCAGGATCGCTTGCAGGGCGGCGTCGGTGGTGGACGATTGTGAGGAGTTCGGGGCCTGATCCTGCGCCGCTGCCATCAGCGGCAGGCACAGAAGGGTCAGGCACGCGAAAAGAACGCGGTGCATATTCAGGGGCCTGTTCTGTCGAGGAGAGCGGGGGCGCGGCACGATGGCCACGCCCCTCGGGAGGTCAGATCAGTAGTTCGACTTGATCTGGACGCAGGTCGAGGTCTCGGTGTTGTACATGCCGCAGCCGAGGTCTTTCCAATCGGACTTCAGCACCGCCGATTCCGGCAGGAAATCGGTCCAGGCGTCGCCCGGGACTTCCTCGGTCTGGCTGACGATGTCGAATTGTCCGTCCTCGGTGATCTCGCCGATCAGCACCGGCTTGGCCAGGTGATGGTTGGGCAGCATGACCGCGGTGCCGCCGGTCAGGTTCGGGAATTCCTGACCGTACATCGCGGTACGGACGGCATCGACCTCGGTGGTTTCGGCATCGGTGACCGCGTTCACCCACATGTTGAAGCCGATGTAATGGGCCTCCATCGGGTCATTGGTCACACGCTCCGCGCCCATGCGGGCCTTCCAGGTGTCGATGAAGGCGGCATTGGCCTCGGTTTCAGCGGACTGGAAGTAGTTCCAGGCGGCGAGGTGGCCGACGAGGTTGGAGGTGTCGAGGCCCGAGAGCTCTTCCTCACCCACCGAGAAGGCGACGACGGGGATGTCGTCGGCCGAAACGCCGGCGGCGGCCAGTTCCTTGTAAAAGCCGATATTGGCGTCGCCGTTGATCGTCGAGATCACGCCGACCTGCTTGCCATCGGCGCCGAGCGCCACGACATCCGCCACGATGGTGGCCCAGTCCGAATGCCCGAAGGGGGTGTAGTTGACGAAGATGTCCTCCTCGGGGATGCCCTTGGATTTCAGGTAGGATTCCAGGATGTTGTTGGTGGTGCGGGGATAGACGTAATCGGTGCCGAGCAGGGCGAATTTCTCGACGCCGAGCTCTTCGAGGAAGTAATCGGTGGCCGGGATCGCCTGCTGGTTGGGGGCGGCGCCGGTGTAGAAGACGTTCTTGGAGCTTTCCTCGCCTTCGTATTGCACCGGGTAGAACAGCAGGCCGTTCAGCTCTTCGATCACCGGCAGGACGGATTTGCGGCTGACCGAGGTCCAGTTGCCGAAGATCACGTCGACCTCATGCACGCTCAGCAGCTCGCGCGCCTTTTCGGCAAACAGCGGCCAGTCCGAGGCCGGATCGACGACAACCGCTTCAAGCTCGCAGCCCAGCAGGCCGCCGGCGTCGTTCTGCTGTTCGACCAGCATTTCGACGGTGTCTTTCAGCGTGGTTTCGGAAATGGCCATGGTGCCGCTGAGCGAGTGCAGCACGCCGACCTTGATCGGGCAGTCCTGTTGCGCCAGCGCGGGCGCGGCGGCGAACATGCCAAGTGCGGCGATAGAGGTGAATGTCTTGCTGATACGGGTCATATCTTGTCTCTCCCCGCAGAGCGGCTGTGGGGCCATTGCGCCAGCGGGCGCGGCGGCCTACAGAAAGCCCTGCAACGTTCATGTTGCGAAAGTGTGGCGGCCGCTACGAATGCCAGTTCTCTTGGCCGTCACACGCCCTGCGCCGGTTGCCCTAGCGGGATGTCACCGTTGCGTGAGCAAGGACATGAGTTCTGCATTGCGGCGAATGGATCAATTCTGCCGGGAGGATTTCAGGCCGCTCCTCGGCAATTGCCCCATTTCCGGGCGCTGTTAACCACTTTTGTCTAAAAATTAGGCGAAATGGCCCGGCACTTGCTTCCAAACTGCCGCGAATCTGGCCATTGGCGGCGCCCATATGCTCAATCCGCAGCAGATCACGTCATCCAAGCGGAGCAAGCCCATCACCCTGCATCCCCCGATACCCCAAGCGTTTCAGCCGCTTGACGCCCAGCCCCGGGCGCGCGGGGAGATCGTGCTGTCGGCGAAACGCCATGGCGGGCGCAGCGTGATCGACGGGTTGCGCCAGGCCGGCGCGATGAAGGCGCTGTTTCCGCGGGCGGGCGCGATGTTGCAGACGATCTGCATCAATACCGCCGGCGGCGTGACCGGTGGCGACCGACTGTCGCTGACTGCCAGCGCCGGGCCGGGCGCGGCGCTGGGGCTGACGACGCAGGCGGCCGAGCGCGCCTATCGCAGCCGCGACGGCGAATTCGGCCGGGTCGACAGCACGCTTCAGGTGGCTGCCGGTGCGACATTGCATTGGCTGCCGCAGGAACTCATTCTTTATGACGGCTGCGCGCTGCGGCGGCGGTTGAGCGTCGATCTGGCCGCCGAT
Organism: Marinovum algicola; assembly: GCF_900109145.1. Classification (GTDB taxonomy): domain Bacteria; phylum Pseudomonadota; class Alphaproteobacteria; order Rhodobacterales; family Rhodobacteraceae; genus Marinovum; species Marinovum algicola. The sequence continues at coordinate 179,218 of NZ_FNYY01000006.1, read as the reverse complement.
GCACGGCTCTTGATGGTCGAACCGGTGATCTTCGGGCGCGCCGCCATGGGCGAAACCCTGACCGACGCCCGGTTTCACGACCGGATCACCCTGCGCCGGGCGGGCCAGCCGCTTTATTGCGATGCGGTGCGGCTCGAGGGCGACATCAGCCGACAATTGGCCCGGCGCCCGATCGGCGATGGCGCCGGGGCGATGGCCTCGCTGGTCTATGTCGCGCCAGACGCCGAGGCGCATCTGGCCGCCGTCCGCGCCCAGCTTGCCACCTGCGGCGGCGCCAGCCTGCTGGCGCCGGATGTGCTGGTGCTGCGTCTTCTATGCCCTGACAGCCATGTGCTGCGGCAGCATCTGCTGCCGGTGCTGGACCGTCTGTCGGGCGATACCCTGCCTGTTTCCTGGAGATTGTGACCTCATGAACCTGACCCCCCGCGAAAAGGACAAGCTTCTGGTCGCCATGGCGGCCGAGATCGCCCGCAAGCGGCTCGACCGAGGCGTCAAGCTGAACCACCCCGAGGCGATTGCCCTGATCACCGACGCGGTGGTCGAAGGCGCGCGCGACGGCCGGTCTGTCGCCGACATGATGGAGGCGGGCGCGCAGGTGATCACCCGCGACCATTGCATGGAAGGCGTGCCGGAGATGATCCACGAGGTCCAGGTCGAGGCCACCTTTCCCGACGGCACCAAGCTTGTCACCGTCCACAACCCGATCCGCTGACCCGTAGGGTGGGTTTGCAACCCACCGCCCCAACAGGAGAATTCCCCATGACCCGCCTGCTCGCCCCGCTTTTCACCCTAACCCTTTCGACTGCCCCGGCCCTCGCCCATTCCGGCGCCCATCTGCATCCGCATGACTCCGGCAACTGGCTGACCGTTGCAATGGCGCTGGGCCTCATCGCCGTCGCCGCCGCGCTGATGGTGCTGCGCAAATGATCCCGGGCGAGCTCATTCCCGCCGCCGGCACGCTGACGCTCAACCCGGGCGCCGAAGCGCTCACCCTGATGGTCGCCAATACCGGCGACCGCCCGGTGCAGGTCGGCTCGCACTACCACTTTGCCGAGGCCAATCCCGCGCTGGAGTTCGACCGTGACGCCGCGCGCGGGCGACGTCTGGACATTGCCGCCGGCACCGCCGTCCGGTTCGAACCGGGCCAGCGGCGCGAGGTCAGCCTGATCCCGATTTCCGGGGCGCGGCGGATCTTTGGTTTCAATCAACATGTGATGGGAGACCTCTGAGATGCCCGCCACGATCAAACGCTCCGATTACGCCGCCATGTTCGGCCCCACCGTCGGCGACCGCCTGCGGCTGGCCGATACCGACCTGATCATCGAAGTCGAACGCGACCTCACCGCCGAGCAGGCCGGGGCCGCGCTCACCGGGGGCGAGGGTCGGAACGCCCTCGCCTACGGTGAAGAGGTCAAGTTCGGCGGCGGCAAGGTGATCCGTGATGGCATGGGCCAAGCCCAGGTCACGCAGGCCGGCGGTGCGGTGGATACCGTCATCACCAATGCGCTGATCGTGGATCACACCGGCATCGTGAAAGCCGATGTCGGCCTGAAAGACGGCCGGATCGCCGCCATCGGCAAGGCCGGCAACCCCGACACCCAGCCCGGCGTGACCATCATCGTCGGGCCCGGCACCGAGGTAATCGCCGGCGAAGGCCGCATCCTGACCGCCGGCGGTTTCGACAGCCACATTCATTTCATCTGCCCGCAGCAGATCGAGGATGCGCTGCATTCCGGCCTGACCACCATGCTGGGCGGCGGCACCGGCCCGGCGCATGGAACGCTGGCCACCACCTGCACCCCCGGCCCCTGGCATATGGGGCGGATGTTGCAGGCGGCGGACGCCTTTCCGATGAACCTGGCCTTTGCCGGCAAGGGCAATGCCTCACTGCCCGAAGCGCTGGTCGAACAGGTCAAGGGCGGCGCCTGCGCGCTGAAACTGCACGAGGATTGGGGCACCACCCCCGGCGCCATCGACTGCTGCCTGAGCGTGGCCGATGACATGGACGTGCAGGTGATGATCCACACCGATACGCTCAACGAGAGCGGCTTTGTCGAGCACACGGTAAAGGCCATGAAAGGCCGCACCATCCACGCCTTTCACACCGAGGGCGCGGGCGGCGGCCACGCCCCCGATATCATCAAGATCTGCGGCGAAGAGCACGTTCTGCCGTCTTCGACCAACCCGACGCGGCCGTTTACCGTGAACACGCTCGAAGAACATCTCGACATGCTCATGGTCTGTCACCACCTCGACAAGTCGATCCCCGAGGATGTGGCCTTTGCCGAGAGCCGCATCCGGCGCGAAACCATCGCCGCCGAGGACATCCTGCACGACATGGGCGCGTTTTCGATCATCGCGTCGGACAGCCAGGCCATGGGCCGGGTGGGCGAGGTGCTGATCCGCACCTGGCAGACCGCCGACAAGATGAAGAAACAGCGCGGGCGGCTCTCCGAGGAGACCGGCGACAACGACAATTTCCGCGTCCGCCGCTATATCGCCAAATACACCATCAACCCGGCCATCGCGCATGGGCTGTCGCACGAGATCGGCTCGATCGAGGTCGGCAAACGCGCCGACCTGGTGCTCTGGAACCCGGCGTTCTTCGGGGTGAAGCCCGAGATGGTCCTGCTCGGCGGCACCATTGCCTGTGCGCAGATGGGCGATCCCAATGCTTCGATCCCGACGCCGCAGCCGGTCTATTCGCGGCCGATGTGGGGCGCCTATGGCCGTTCGGTCGAGAACTCCGCGGTGACCTTCGTCTCGGCCGCCGCCCAGGCCGAAGGCATCCGCGACACCTGGGGCCTGGCGAAGCAGACCGTGGCGGTGGAAAACACCCGCAAGATCGGCAAGTCGGACCTGAAACTCAACACCGCCACACCTCAGGTCGAGGTGCATCCCGAAACCTACGAGGTGCGCGCCGACGGCGAGCTGCTGACCTGCCAGCCGGCCGAGGTGCTGCCGATGGCGCAAAGGTATTTTCTGTTCTGAGGCCTTCCGGGATGCACTCCCGGCCGGCCTGCCCCCACGCGCGGCGCGTTCCTCTTCTTCCCTTATAACCGGATTAGACCATGTCCCTCCCCGTTACCCAGACCCTGATCCCCCACGTCGACACCTGCACCGACCGCGTGCAGCTCTCCTATGACGACCGGTTCCTGCGCCGCAAGGTGCTGGTCTCGGAGGCCGGCCTGCGCTTTCTCGTCGATCTCGAACACACGACCTCGGTCGATCACGGCCAGGCCTTTGCGCTGCCCGACGGCATCCGGATCGAGGTCATCGCCGCCGCGGAAGACCTCTATGCCGTCACCGGCCCCGATCTCACCCGGCTGGCCTGGCATATCGGCAACCGCCACACCCCCTGCCAGATCGACGACAGCCGACTGCTGATCCAGCGCGACCCGGTGATCGGGCATATGCTCGAACATCTCGGCGCCACGCTGACCGAAGTCACCGAGCCTTTCACCCCGGAGGGCGGCGCCTATGGCCATGGCCGCACCCATGCGCATGAACACGGGCATACGGCCCATGCCCATTGACCTTCTGACCCTGCAACACTGGCTCTCGCCCGCCTTCCCGCTGGGCGCCTTCGCCTATTCGCACGGGCTGGAGAGCGCGATTTCCCGCGGCTGGGTAAACTCCGGCGACAGCCTGCGCGACTGGCTGGCGGCGCTGCTCGAGGACGGCAGCGGCCGGGCTGACGCGGTGCTGGTCTCGCTCGGCTGGCAGGCCGAGGATGCGGCCACGCTCGATCAGGTCGATGCCACGGCGCGGGCCTTTGCCGCTTCGGCCGAGCGGCTGATGGAAGCAGAGCTGCAAGGCGCGGCCTTCTGCAAGACGCTGCGCGATGTCTGGGGCCATGACCTGCCCGACCTGATGCTGCCGGTGGCGCTCGGCCGCGCCGCGCGGCTGGCCGGCCTGCCGCTGGAGCAGACTGGCGCCATGTATCTGCACGCCTTTGCCGCCAACCTGGCCTCGGCGGCGATCCGGCTGGTGCCGCTGGGCCAGACCGAGGGCCAGGCGGCGCTGGCCGCGCTCACCCCGCTCTGCGCCCGGGTCGCCGGCGAGACCGCCGAGGCCACGGCGGACGACCTCTATTCCAATGCCTTCCTGTCGGATGTGGCGGCGATGGCGCATGAAACCCTGCAACCAAGGATCTTTCGCTCATGACCCGGATGAACGGACCCCTCCGCATCGGCATCGGCGGCCCCGTCGGCGCCGGCAAGACCACGCTGACCGCCAAACTGGCAGGGCTGATGCATCCCGGCTATTCGATCGGGGTGATCACCAATGACATCTACACCCAGGAGGACGCCGAGGCGCTGATGCGCATGCAGGTGCTGCCGGGCGACCGGGTGATGGGGGTGGAGACCGGCGGCTGCCCGCATACCGCGATCCGCGAGGATGCCTCGATCAACCTCGCCGCCATCGCCAAGATGCGCCAACGCCACGCGGATCTCGAAGTGGTGCTGGTGGAATCGGGCGGCGACAACCTGTCCGCCACCTTCTCGCCTGAGCTTGCCGATTTCACCATCTACGTGATCGACGTCGCCGCCGGCGAGGAGATTCCGCGCAAGGGCGGGCCGGCGATCACCAAGTCGGACCTGCTGATCATCAACAAGACCGACCTGGCGCCGCATGTCGGCGCCTCGCTCGAGGTGATGGAGCGGGATGCGACACGGATGCGCCAGGGACGGCCATTTCTCTTTACCGCGCTGCGCCATGACCGGGGACCGGACGAGGTGCTCAAGGCGATCTGCGCGCTGGCCGGGCTGCGCGAGCTGGCTTGTGTGGCGTGAGGTCGCGCCCCGGACCTGATCCGGGGCCTCATGGCGGGCGGCGAGGTCCCGGGTCAGGCCCGGGACGGGTGCCGCGAAGGTCGATCGAAAATCTCGCCTTTTGAAAGACGTCGGCACAGGCCGCGCGAGTGCCGGTCTGCGGAATGGCGATCGTCGGGCGCCTTCGGGGCCGTTCGCGCGCGGGTGCCGCCGCCATGAAAAAGCCGCCCGGGTCCCCCCGGACGGCTTTCGTGGATTTCGAGCCCTGATCAGCCGATGATCGCGTTCAGCGTCTTGCTCGGGCGCATCACCTCGGCTTTCTGCTCGTCGCTCGGCTTGTAGTAGCCGCCGATTTCCGCCGCCTGGCCCTGCGCCGCGGCCAGTTCGCCGGTGATCTCGGCTTCCTTGGCGCCCAGCTCTTCGGCCAGCGGCTTGAAATGCACCGCCAGCTCGGCGTCCTTGGTCTGCGCCGCCAAAGCTTCGGCCCAGTAACGGGCGAACCAGTAGTGGCTGTCGCGGTTGTCCGGCTGGCCCACCTTGCGCGAGGGCGAGCGGTCATTGTCGAGAATGCCCTGCGTGGCTTCCTCGGCGGCTTCGCCCAGAACACCGGCCTTGTCGTTGCCCTGGCTGTCGGCGAGGAACTTCAGGCTTTCGCCCAGGGCGCAGAACTCACCCATCGAATCCCAGCGCAGGTGGTTTTCCTCGACCAGCTGCTGTACGTGCTTCGGCGCTGAGCCGCCGGCACCGGTTTCGAACAACCCGCCGCCGTTCATCAGCTTGACGATCGACAACATCTTGGCCGAGGTGCCGAGCTCGAGGATCGGGAACAGGTCGGTCAGATAGTCGCGCAGCACGTTGCCGGTGATGGCGATGCTGTCCTTGCCGGCGGTGATGGTCTCGAGCGAGGCGCGGGTCGCTTCGCGCGGCGCCAGGATCTCGAACTTGTCGGCAACGCCCTTGGCTTCAAGGATCGGGGTCACGTATTTGATCAGCTCGGCATCATGCGCCCGGGTCTCGTCGAGCCAGAAGATCGCCTGCGCCCCGGTGAGCCGCTGGCGGTCCATCGCCAGTTGCACCCAGTTCTCGATCGGCGCCTTCTTGGTGGTGCAGGCGCGCCAGATGTCGCCGGCCTCGACGTCATGGGAATGCAGCACATCACCGTTCTCCAGCACGATGCGCATCGTGCCCTCGGCTTCGGCCTCGAAGGTGGTGGGATGCGAGCCGTATTCCTCGGCCTTCTGCGCCATCAGGCCGACGTTCTGCACCGAGCCTGCGGTCGCCGGGTCGAGCGCGCCGTTTTCCTTGAAGAACTTGATGCTCTCGTCATAGACCGGAGCATAGGAGTTGTCGGGGATGACGCAGTTGCTGTCGCCCTCGTTGCCATCAGGGCCCCAGCCCTTGCCACCGGCACGGATCAGCGCCGGCATCGAGGCGTCGATGATCACGTCGGACGGCACGTGCAGGTTGGTGATGCCCTTGTCCGAGTTCACCATGTACATCGGCGGGCGTTGCTCGCGCACCTCTTCGATCGCCGCCAGGATCTCGGGCTTGTCCTTGACCCGCTCGAGCAGGTCACCCAGACCGGAGTTGGGGTTCACACCCGCCGCCTTCAGCGCATCGCCGTGCTTCTCGAACACCGGGGCCAGCCAGGCCCTGACCGCGTGGCCAAAGATGATCGGGTCCGAGACCTTCATCATCGTCGCCTTCAGGTGCAGCGAGAACAGCGTGCCGTCGGCCTTGGTCTCTTCGATCTGCTTGGCCAGGAAATCCGAAAGCGCCCGGGCCGACATGAAGCTCGCATCGACGACCGCGCCCGCCTCCAGCGGCCAGCCGTCCTTCAGCACCTTGGTGCTGCCGTCCTTGCCGACGAATTCGATTTTTGCCGTGCCGGCCTGCTCAGCGGTCAGCGTGGCCGAGACCTCGTTCGAGCGGAAATCATTGCCGTCCATCGACGACACCTTGGTCTTGCTGTCGGCCGACCATTTGCCCATGCGGTGCGGGTTCTTCTGAGCGTCGTTCTTGACTGCCTTGGCGGCGCGCCGGTCGGAGTTGCCCTCGCGCAGCACCGGGTTCACCGCCGAGCCCTTGATCCCGTCGTAGCGCGCGCGCACGTCCTTCTCGGCGTCGGTCTGCGGATCCTCGGGATAATCCGGCAGCGCATATCCCTGCGCCTGCAACTCCTTCACCGCCGCCACCAGCTGCGGCACCGAGGCCGAGATGTTGGGCAGCTTGATGACATTGGCGCCGGGCTGTTTCACCAGCTCGCCCAATTCGGCCAGATCGTCGGACTGGCGCTGCGCCTCGGTCAGGTTCTCCGGGAAGGTCGCGATGATCCGGCCTGCCAGCGAAATATCCTTGGTGCCAACCGTGATCCCGGCCGCCGAGGCGAACTTGCGGATGATCGGCAGGAAGGAGGCGCTGGCCAGCTCCGGCGCTTCGTCTACAATGGTATACAGTATCTCGGGGGACTTTGTTTCGGCCATGATGTATTGCCTTTTTTCTGACAGTGGAAACGCTTGCGGCTCTGGCGTGTGGCGGTCGGCAGGAAAGCCAGGCCCTCGCCTGGACGCAACCGGGGTATCGCCAAATACTTCGATCACTGGTCGCATAGACCAGCCCCGCCCGCGTTTCAACCGGACAAAGCCGCGCGGCACCATCGCAGCCCGCGCCCCGGACGTGATCCGGGGCCCCCTGGCTGGCCGAGAGGGGCCGGGACGGGCAAGTCCCGGGTCCAGCGCCGGTTCAGAAGTCGAGGCCGAGGTCCAGGGTCTGCGCCGAATGGGTAAGCGCGCCGGAAGAGATGTAATCCACTCCGGTCGCCGCCACTTCGGCGATCCGGTCGAGCCGCATGTTGCCGGAGGCCTCGGTCACCAGCCGCCCCGACACCAGCGCCACGGCTTCGCGCAGGGTCGCGCTGTCCATATTGTCGAGCAGCACGACATCGGCGCCGCCGGTCTCGAGCACCTCCGCAAGCTGGTCCAGTGTATCGACCTCGATCTCGACGCGCATCATGTGGCTGGCCCGCGCCTTGCAGGCCTCGAGCACCGGGCGCACGCCACCGGCGGCGGCGATGTGATTGTCCTTGATCAGGATCGCATCCGACAGCGAGAAGCGGTGGTTGAAGCCGCCGCCATGCAACACGGCCAGTTTCTCGACGATGCGCAGTCCAGGCGTGGTCTTGCGGGTGCAGGTGATGCGGGTCGCGGTGCCGGCGGTCTCTGCCACAAAGGCCGCGGTCAGGCTGGCGATGCCCGAAAGCCGCCCGGCAAAGTTCAGCGCCACGCGCTCGGCGGTCAGGATCGCGGCGGCGTCGCCCGCGATCTCCATCAGCACGTCGCCCGGCACGCAGGGGCTGCCATCCGTCAGGCGGGTCACCGGCGCCAGCGCGGGATCGACCAGCCGAAAGGCCAGCGCCGCCACCTGCATGCCCGAAACGACCCCCGCCTCGCGCGCGGTCAGCCGGGCGGTGTAGCTGGTGCCGGCGGGGATCACGGTGCGGGTGGTGATATCGCCGTAGCTGCCCAGATCCTCGGCCAGCGCCATGCGCAGCATCGGTTCCAGCACCAGATCGGGAAGGGATGTATGGGCGGTCATGCGATTTCCTCTTCTGCCACCTTGCGCCGCAGGGCCAGCGCCTCGGTCAGGGTGATCCGGCTGCGCCGCGCGTCCGGGGCGGCGGCCGGAAAATCCTCGCGGAAATGCGCGCCGCGGCTTTCCTCGCGCAACAGCGCGGCCGCAGCGATCAGCGTCGCGGTGGCGGTCATGTTTCTGAATGTCGGGCTGGTGCCGAACGTGGCCTCCAGCCGGGCGATTTCGGTCAGGGCGCGGCGCAGCCCGCCGGCGGTACGGATCACGCCGACATGGCTCGTCATCGCCGCCCGCAGCCGTGCCACCGCGCGCTCATCGGGCGCTTGCCCGCCCTTCTCGAAGGTCAGCGTCACCTCCGGGGCGGGGTCCGTGTCGGGGGCCAGCGTCGCGGCGATGCCCAGCGCGCAGTTGCGGGCATAGACCAGCGCCTCGAGCAGCCCGTTCGAGGCCAGCCGGTTGGCGCCATGCAGCCCGGTCGAGGCCGCCTCGCCGCAGGCCCAGAGATTGCCGAGACTGGCCCGGCCCTCGGCGTCGGTGTCGATGCCACCCATGTGGTAATGCGCCGCCGCCGCCACCGGGATCGGCTGGGTCGCCGGGTCGATGCCGGCCCGCAGGCAGGCCTCGGCCACTCCCGGAAACAGTGTCAGGATGCGTGCGCCCAGGGCCTCGCGCGTGTCGAGCGCCGGCGCCAGCCCGGCCTGGGTCTGGGCATAGACGGCGCGCGCGACGACATCGCGGGGGGCCAGCTCGGCGTCGGGATGGGCCGCGACCATGAAGCGTGACCCGTCGCGGTTGATCAGCACTGCGCCTTCGCCGCGCAGCGCCTCGGTGGCCAGCGGTGCCGGATCCTCGCCCGAGGCGATGGCCGTGGGATGGAACTGGACGAACTCCGGGTCGGCGATCACCGCGCCGGCGCGGGCCGCCATGCCGATCACCTGGCCTCTGATGCGGCGCGGATTGGTGGTCAGCGCATAGAGCCCGCCCGAGCCGCCTCCGGCCAGCAGGACCGCCGATCCGCGAAGGGTCAGCGGCGCCGAGCCCTGATCGCAGGCGCGCGCCAGCGTGACACCGGTGACCCGGCCGTCGGCGACCTCGAGGCCGGTGGCCAGCACGCCTTCGATCACCTGCACCGAGGGCGTCGCCCGCACCTGCGCCACCAGCGCCTTCATGATCTCGGCCCCGGCCTGATCGCCCTTGACCCGCACCACCCGGGCAAAGGAATGCGCCGCCTCGCGCGAAAGCACGTACCCGCCCGCCGCCGTACGGTCGAAAGGCGCGCCAAGCTCGGTCAGATCGAGGATATGCTCGCGCGCCGCGCGCGCAATCTGATCGGCCACCGCGCCATCGACAATCCCGGCACCCGCGCTGACGGTATCGCCGGCATGGGCCTCTGGGCTGTCGGCCGGGTCCATCGCCGCCGCCACGCCGCCCTGCGCCCAGGCCGAGCTTGCGCCTTCACCCAGCGGCTCGGGCGAGATCATCACCACCGGGTGCGGCGCCAGTTTCAGCGCCGCGTAAAGCGCGCCCAGCCCGGCGCCGATGATGACAGTGCGGCCGGTCTCGACCACCTGCACCCGGATCAGAGCCCCAGCTTGCGCGACAGGTCGATCATCCGCTCGACCGCGACACGGGCGTTTTCGGCGATGGCCGGATCAACCTCGACCGGCTCGGTCATCGTGTGCAGCGACCAGAGCACCTTTTCCAGCGTGATCATCTTCATGTAGGGGCAGGCATTGCAGGGCTTGGTCAGCTCGACCTCGGGCAGTTCCTCGGCCACATTGGCAGCCATCGAACATTCGGTCACCAGCATCACCTTTTCGGGGCGGTTCTGCCGCACCCAGTCGACCATGCCGGTGGTCGAGCCGGTGAAATCAGCGGCCTGCACCACGTCGGGCTTGCATTCGGGGTGGGCCACGATCTTGGTGCCCGGATTGGCATCGCGATAGGCGTTCAGCTCATCGGCGGTATAAAGCTCGTGCACCACGCAGGAACCGGGCCAGTAGACGACCTTCTTCGAGCTCTGCGCCGCAACGTTCTGGGCCAGATACTGGTCGGGCGTCATGATGACGGTGTCGCTTTCCATCGCCTCGACGATTTGCAGCGCATTGGCCGAGGTGCAGCAGATGTCCGACGCCGCCTTGACCTCGGCGGTGGTGTTGACATAGCTCACCACCGGCGCGCCGGGGTATTTCGCCCGCATCTCGGCGATGCCGTCTGCGGTGATCGATTCGGCCAGCGAACAGCCGGCGTTCATGTCGGGCATCAGGACGGTCTTGGACGGGTTCAGGATCTTCGAGGTCTCGGCCATGAAATGCACGCCGCATTGCACGATCACATCGGCCTCGACCTCCTTGGCCTTGACCGCCAGAGCCAGGCTATCACCCACCACGTCGGAAATGCCGTGAAAGATCTCAGGCGTCATGTAGTTATGCGCCAGGATCACCGCATTCCGCTCTTTTTTCAAGCGGTTGATCGCCGCCACATAGGGCGCGTACATCGCCCAGTCGGGGAGGGTGAGCGAGGGCTTCATCGGCGCATAGAGCGCGGCCATGTCTTCGGCGAGATCGAGCGAGGGGGCGAGATCATAATGTTCGGCAAGCGTGCTGCGCATGTCGAGGTGATCGAGCATCGGAGATGTCCTTTGCCAAGGGGCAGGGCCAAGGGCCCGAGATACAAGAGCGGCTTACATATGTCGGATGTGACCCAAGGTCAAAAGCCTGTTTCCACGAGACCGGGGAATATCGCCTCTGCCCCGGTGTGTCACGGCTTCCCTCGGGTGCCCGAGAGGCGAAACGCGGCTTGCAAGGGGCCTGGGCCGGTGCTAATTGCCTGACCGGCGCCGGTGTAGCTCAGCTGGTAGAGCACGTCATTCGTAATGATGGGGTCGTAGGTTCGAGTCCTATCACCGGCACCATTTTCCAAGCACCTCAAGGGATCTCGGGGCAGACCGCCACCGCCTGCCGGCCCGGGCCCGGCCGAAGGGGTCAGCCGGCGGCCGCCAAGGCACCGGTACGGGGCTGGCAGGGATAGGGCACCGGGGTGCCGCTGACCGGATCGGGGTAGATTTCGACCGCGATCTCGTAGACCTCGGCGACAAGTTCGGCCGTCACCACCTCGGCCGGGGCGCCCTGGGCCACGATCGCACCATCCTTCATGACCACCAGGTGATCGGCATACCGGGCCGCCTGGGCGATGTCATGCAGCACCGCGACACAGGTACGGCCCTCGGCGGCGAGGCTCCGGATCAGCGTGAGCACCTGCACCTGGTGCTGGATGTCGAGCCAGTTCGTCGGCTCGTCGAAGAGCATCGCCGGGGTGTCCTGGGCCAGCAGCATGGCGAGAAAGGCGCGCTGGCGCTGGCCGCCCGAGAGGCTGGCCACCGGCGCCTGCGCCAGATGCGCCAGATCCATGCGGTGCAGCGCCCGGGCGACATGGGCGCGGTCTGTGTCGCTGGCGATGCCCAGCAGGCTTTGATGCGGCGCACGGCCATAGCCGGCCAGATCGGCGACGCTGATCCCGGCCGGAGCGATGTTTTCCTGCGGCAGGAGCGCGATCCGCCGGGCGAGGTCTTTCTGGCTCAGCCCCGCGGCCGCGCGCCCGCCGATCCGCACCGCGCCGGAGAGCGGCGCAAGCTGGCGCGAGATCATCCGCAACAGGGTCGATTTCCCGCAGCCGTTGGGGCCGATGAGAGCGGAAAACCGGCCCTCGGCAAAGGTGAGCGTGGTCGGCGCCAGCCGAAACGACGTGTAGCCCGCGACGGCGTTCTCGAGGTCGATCATGCCTATATCCTCCGGTCTTCGGCGATCAGCAGCCAGATGAAAAACGCCGCCCCCATCAGCGCGGTGAGAATACCGGCCGAGATCTCGAGCGGCGGGCGGATGGCGCGGCCCAGGGTATCGGCACCCACGGTCAGCACGGCGCCGAACAGCGCGGCGGTGGGCAGCATGATCCGGTGCCGGCCACCGACAAGCCGGGTGGCGACATGCGGCGCCATCAGCCCGACAAAGCCGAGCACGCCGACCACGCTGACGGCGACCGAAGCCAGGATCACCGCCGCCAGCAGCGCCAGCGTCCGCTCCAGCCCGATCCGCACACCGAGGCCGGCGGCGCGACGCGGCCCCAACGCCTGAAGATCGAGACGGAAAGCCAGGATCAGGGCAGCGGCCGCCAGCGTCAGCAGCACCGGCGCGACGCTGGCCAGATGGGTCCAGCCCCGGCCCCAGAGACTGCCGGTCAGCCAGATCAGCGGCGCCGAGGATTCCGGCCCGGTGTTGGCCACCAGAAGCGCATCGACCCCGGCGTCCAGCGTCAGCCCGACGGCAAGCCCGACAAGCGTCAGCTGCCGGGGGTCGATATCGCCGCGCTGTGCGCACCACCAGACCAGCGCCCCGGCCATCAGCCCGCCCAGCGCCGCCGGGACCGGCAGCAGCGAATGTGGCAGCGCCGGGATGTAGAAGGCGGTGACCAGCACGGCAAAGGCCGCGCCAGAGTTGATTCCGACGATCTTGGGGCTGGCCAGCGGATTGCGCATCAAGGCCTGGATCAACGCCCCCGAGAGCGCCAGAGCGCCGCCGGCCAGCGCCGCCAGCAGGGCGCGCGGCAGGCGCGATTGCAGCACGATGAAATCCTGCCGGGGCCCGTCGCGGCCCAGCAGGCTGTTGACCACGGTCTCGATCTCGAGCGGTATGGCGCCGGCAAAGAGACCGGCGAACATCAGCACCGGCAAGAGCGCGCCAAGCAGCGCCAGCGTGACCGGACCGCGCAGGCCGGGGAACTCGGGGCGCCGGGCGTCAGACATGGGCGGTGCCCGACCGGCGCAGAACCGACACCAGCAGCCAGGGCGCGCCCAGCATCGCCACGACGATGCCGACGGGGGCTTCCTCGGCCTGCGGCAAGAGCTTGGACAGCGCATCGGCCCAGATGGTGAGCGTGGCACCGATCAACACCACGACCGGCAGCAGCCGGCGGTGATCGGCGCCGCACAGCCAGCGCGCGATATGCGGCGCCACCAGACCGACAAAGGCAATCGGCCCGGCCACCGAAATCGACACCCCGGTCAACAGCGCGGCAAGCACGGTGCCCTGCACCAGGGTCGCCCGCGGATCGAAGCCCAGCCCGTGGCTGGCGGCATGGCCCATGGCCATCAGGTTCAACCGATGCGCCATGAGATAGGCCAGCCCCAGCCCCGGCACTGCAAAGGCCAGCAGCCGCAGCGCCGCATCGATCCGCAGGTCGGCGATGTCGCCGACCGTCCAGCGCACCACTTCTCGGGCGATGTCATCCTCCAGCGTGTAGCCCAGCCGCACCGCGGAAAAGCCGATGGCGCCGACCGCGACGCCGCCGAGGATCAACCGCATCGAGTCGATCCGCCCCGAGACCAGACCGGCAATCGCGAAGGTCAGGCAGGCCGCCGCCAGTCCGAAGACCGACGCCAGGAGCCAGCCCGGCACCACCGCCAGCGCCGGAACGGTGAGCCCCAGGACGATGCCCAGCGCCGCGCCCTGGTTGATCCCCAGGATCGCCGGCGAGGCCAGCGGATTGCGCGTCACCGCCTGCAACAGAAGGCCCGCCACCCCGAGATTGATCCCGAGACCTGCCGCGGCCAGCGTCCGCGGCAGGCGAATGTCGCGCATCGTCTGTTCCGCCGGGCTGGCGGCCTCCCCGGCAAAGAGCCCGGCCAGCTGCGCCAGCCCCACATCGTCGCGGCCGCCGGTCAACAGCGAGGCCAGCGCCCCCGCGGCGAGGACGCAGGTCAGGACCGCCCCGCGCATCCCGCCCCGGGAGAGGCGGATACGCGACGGGCGACCGGTGCGGCTGAACGTCAGGTCGGTCACTTCAGCGTGGCGGCAATGTCGCGGATGTCAGCCGCGATCTCTTCGGCGGTCAGCATGCCACGGGCACGCGACCACAGGTCAGACGACACATTGAACAACCGGCCACGCTCGACCGCGTCGATCTGCTGCCACAGGCTGTCGGCGTTCCAGTCCTGATCGAGGGTGCGGCCATCGCCACTCTTGCCGAGAATGAGCAGCCCCGGATCAAGCGCCGAAAGCTGTTCCAGCGTGGTCTTCTGGTACAGCTCGCCATAGCTGTCGGAGCCGGTCAGCGGCATGGCCGGGGCAAAGCCGAAGCTGGCCAGCAGACTGCCGACATAGGATTTCGGGCTGTGCAGCCAGAGGCCATTGGCGTTGATCACCCCAAACTGCGCGTCATCGCCCTGCGTCTGCTCCGAGACGTCGGCCCGCAGCGCATCCATGCGGGCGCCGTGGCCGGCCTGGAAAGCGTCCATTTCCTCGGCCCGGCCAAGCGCGGTGCCGATCTCATCGGCGACGGCCAGCATGTCCTCGTAATCGCCGGTAAGACTGTCATAGACGACGGTCGGCGCGATCTGGCCGAGAGTCTCGTAGACCGCTGCATGGCGCGACTTGTCGGCAATGATCAGATCCGGCTGAAGCGAGGCGATGATCTCGAGGTTCGGCGTCTTGCGGGTGCCGACGCTGGTCCAGTCGTCGCCGATCCGCTCTGACCAGACCGGCTGGACCCGGTCGCGCTGATCGTCATCGGCGATGCCCACCGGCGCAAGGTTCAGCGCCGCGAGCGCGTCGATAAAGGAAAACTCCAGCACGACAATGCGCTCGGGGCTGTCAGGCACGTCAGTGGTGCCAAGCTCATGGGTCACGTCACGCGCCTGGGCCGCGCCGGCGGCCAGGGCAAGCGCAAGGAAAACAGTGGGGAATTTCATGAAATCTGCCTGCGGTTCGAGGGGTGGAGACATCCGCCTCCTTAATTCCGATTTATTTAGTCGGATATTGCGCCCCGGTCAAACCGTTTCGCTCAGGAATTCCGGCCACCCCAGGCCGGAACGCCTGTCAGATGCTGCCTTTCAGTGGTCGGCCCGCTTCAATGTCGGGTCGAGCCGGTCGCGCAACCAATCGCCCGCCAGACTGATCGACAGGGTGGTGAGAAAGATCACGACCCCCGCCGGCACGCCGATCCACCACGCGGTGGCGAGATAGCTGCGCCCCTCGCCCAGCGCGAGGCCGAGGCTGGTCTGCGGCGGCTGGATGCCCAGCCCGAGAAAGCTCAACGAGGTCTCGAGCAGGATGAGATCGGGGAAATTCAGCGTCACCTGCACGATCAGCACCGACAGGATATTGGGCAGGATGTGACGCAGATAAATCCTGACCGGCGGCACGCCGAGGGTGCGGATGGCAAAGGCATAGCTCTGACTGTTGGCTTGAAGCACGAGGCCACGGGTGATCCGGGCATAGGTTTCCCAGCCGTGCAGGCCGATGATCAGGATGAACAGCTCGATCGAATTGCCAAAGAAGGCCAGGATCGCCAGCACGATGATCAGAAATGGCATGGCGGCCTGAAGATCGACCAGGGTCATGATCGTCTCTTCCACCCAGCCGCGGAAATGCGCCGCGAGGATGCCGATCAGCGTGCCGACGCTGGCACCGATCAGCGACCCGGCCAGCGCGATGATCACGCTCATCCTTGTGCCATGCAGCAGCCGGCTCAGCACGTCGCGGCCGAGATTGTCGGTGCCCAGGAGATAGGCCGGGTCGCCGCCGGCAAAGGCCGGCGGCATTAGACGCGACAGCAGGCTTTGTTCGGTATGAGAATACGGGGCCAGAAGATCGGCAAAGATCGCCACAAAGACAATCACCGCCAGCCAGACCAGCGACAAGATCACCAGCGGGCCGGGCGCAGAGGCATTCCGGGCCCGCGAACCCCGCCAACGGCGGCGCTGCGGGAGCGAGAGGTCGGGTGCGGTCATGTCGCCTCCTTTCCGGCGCCGGCGATGCGCGGATCGAGCCAGCGATAGGCCACGTCGACGGCGAAATTGGCCACCACCATGGTCAGCGCCACCAGGATCACGATGGTCTGGACGACCGCCAGATCGCGCTGCCCCACGGCCGTCACCAGCAATTGCCCGATGCCGGGCCAGGCAAAGACCGTTTCGACTACCACGGTGCCGGAGATCAGCCCGCCCATGCGCAACCCCAGAACGGTGACCACCGGGATCGCCGCATTGGGCACCGCGTCGCGCAGCACCCGGGTGGCGACCGGCACGCCCTTGGCACGGGCGGTTTTCATGTAGGGCTGGTTCAGCACTTCGAGCATCGACGACCGGGTGAAACGGGCAATCGCCCCGGCGCCACCCACCCCCAGCGTGATGGCCGGCATCACCAGATGCGCGGCACTGCCCATGCCGGCGCTTGGCAGGATGCGCCAGGTCATGGCAAACAGCAGGATCATCAGGATGCCGAGAAAGAAGCTCGGCATCGAATGACCAAAGATCGAGAAACTGATGACCGCCTGATCGACAAGGCTGCCCCGGCGCAGCGCCGCGACGATCCCCGCCACCAGGCCGATCAGGGTCGAAACCACAAAGCTTGTCAGCCCCAGCAGCAGGGTCGCCGGAATCCGGCTCAGCACCGTGTCGAGCGCCGGCTGCCGGTCGCGGAAGGAATAGCCGAAATCGCCCTGCATCAGCCCCTGAAGATAGCGCAGGTATTGTTCCGGCAGCGGCCGGTCGAGCCCATAGAGCTGGCGGTAATGGTCGATCACATCGGGCGGCGTGTCATCGGGCAGCATCAGCCGCAGCGGGTCGCCCGCCAGACGCAGGATCACAAAGACAAAGGTCACCGCGAGAAACAGCGTCAGCAGGCCGCGCAGCAGCTTGAGGGTGAGAAATCCGGGGCTCATGCCTGCGGCTCCGCGTATCGTGTCAGTACCGCGCGGCAGGCGGCCGGGTCGTTCACCAGAAAGCCCGTGGCGCCCAGGTCGCGCAGCTGCCTCAGGCTGGCATCGGCGTGATCGCCGGCCCTGCGACCGTCACAGCCGCCGGTGGTGATCCAGACCGGCCGGTGGGCGGCGACATGGGCCGCCAGGCTGCGGGGATCGGCAAGCGCCGGGCCTTCCCAGAGACGCAGGATGGTGCCGCCCTCGGCGAAAAAGGCCTCGGCTTCAGACATGTCGCGCAGCAGGCCCAGCACATCGCCGCGCCAGCCCAGCGCCCGCAGGCGCCGCAGGCCCTCGACCCGGTGCAGCCCGAAAGTCAGGTTCTCGCGCCCGCTGGCCAATGCGGCCTCGACCAGCAGCGCCAGCGCCACGGGGCGTTCGTCCTTGACGTCGAACAGGATCGGCTGGCGCGGCGGCACGGTGGCGAACAGTTGCGACAGCGGCGGCGCGGCGGGGGCGTCTTCGGCACTGTGGCGTTGCAGCTCGGCAAAGGGCGTCTCGGCGATCACATCGGGGCTGCCTGCGATGCGGGCAAGATCGGCGTCATGGCAGATGACAATGCGGTGGTCGGCGCTCATGCGGACGTCGGCCTCGATCATCGCGGCACCGGCGGCAATGGCGGCCTGCCAGGCGGCGGGGGCGTTTTCGCGGTGCTGGGCCGAGGCGCCGCGATGGGCAATCAACAGGGGCTGGCTCATGTCAGGGCTCTTTCCTGGCGGCGCTGCTGCGCCGTGTCGCGCGCCCGCCGGGCGGCGGGTGTGGCGGCGGGCACGGCGGCAAGCAACGCGCGGGTGTAGGGATGGCGCGGCGTGGCAAAGACGCGATCGGCCTCACCTTCCTCGACCAGCTTGCCATGGCGCATCACGGCAATCCGGTCAGAGATGTGGCGCACGACGCCGAGGTCGTGCGAGATGAACAGGTAGCTCATGCCGAACCGGGCGCGCAGGTCGGTCAGCAGGTTGATGATCTGGGCCTGAACCGAGACATCCAGCGCGCTGACCGCCTCGTCACAGATCACCAGCCGCGGCCGGAGCGACAGGGCGCGGGCGATCACCGCGCGCTGTTGCTGCCCGCCGGACAGCTGGTGGACAAAGCGGTCGCCCAGACCGCCCAGACCGGTCAGCTCCAGATATTCCGCCACCTTGTCGCGCCGGTCGCGGCGGCCGGCGATGGCATGAGTGGCCATCGCCTCTTCGATCTGAGCGGCAACCGACATCCGGGGATCGAGCGCGCGCGACGGGTTCTGCCAGATCATCTGCACCTGCGCGCGCTCGCGGCGCCAGGCGGCAGAGCCGATCCTCGGCCCCGGCTGACCATCGATCAGCACCTCGCCTGCGGTGGGGCTTTCGATCCGGGCGGCGATCCGGCCCAGCGTCGACTTGCCGGAGCCGCTTTCACCGACGATGCCCAGAACCTCGCCCGGGGCGAGGCTGAGGCTGACGTCATCCACCGCACGCACTGCGGCGACCCGGCGCCAGAGACCCCCGCCATAGACCCGCGTGATCCCGCGCAGGCTCAGACCGGCGCCGCTCATCGCGCGGGCCCGATCGAGTGGCAGGCCACCGCCTGCGCCGCCCCGACGCCCAGCAACGCGGGCCGGTTGGCACAGACCGCTTCGGCCTTCGGGCAGCGCGGCGCAAAGGCGCAGCCGGCGGGCCGTGCCGATGGCGGCGGCACCACGCCTTCGATCGCGGCCAGCCGCCCGGCGCTGGGTGTGGCCACATGCAGGCGACAGGCCATCAGGCCGCGGGTATAGGGATGGCGCGGCGCCTCGAACAGCGCATCGGCGGTGGCGACCTCGACAATCCGGCCGGAATACATCACCGCAACCCGGTCAGCGATTTCGGCCACGACGCCAAGATCATGGGTGACAAAGATCATTGCCGCGCCGGTCTCGACCTGGAGCTGGCGCAGCAGGTCGAGGATCTGCGCCTGGGTGGTGACATCCAGCGCCGTTGTCGCCTCGTCGGCAACGATCAGCTTCGGGCGGCAGGCCAGCGCCATGGCGATCATCACCCGCTGGTTCATCCCGCCCGAAAGCTCATGCGGATAGGCACGTAGCCGGGCGCGCGGATCGGGAATGCCGACCATGTCGAACAACGCGGCGGCGCGGGCACGGGCGGCGTGGCAGGTCAGGCCCTCGTGCAGCACGAGCACTTCGGCCACCTGGTCACCGACCCGGCGCACCGGGTTCAGAGCCGCCGTGGCATCCTGAAAGATCATCGAGATATCGCGACCGCGCAGCGCCTGAAGCTGGGTCTCGGTCAGGGCCGAGATCTCCTGCCCGGCAAAATGCACCCGCCCCGACGTGCACCGCACCGGCGCCGACAGCAGCCCCATGGCTGCCAGACAGGTCAGCGATTTGCCGCAGCCGCTTTCGCCGACAAGGCACAGGGTTTCCCCGGGCGCGAGCGAAAGATCGACATCCATCACCAGATCGACGCGATCGGTGCCGACGCTCACCCCCTCGAGACGCAGAAGCGGCTCGGGCCCGACGGCGGGGCCGGTCGGGCCCGAGGACGTCCGCCGGCGGGTGCCGGCGAACGAGATATCATCGACCAGCGTCACTGCGAGACAGCCATGTCTTCGAAGTTGTCGTTGCGCAGATCGAGGTAGAAGTGGGAATAAGGTTGCCACTTCAGGCTCTTGCGCACGCCATAGGTTTCCAGCGGCTGATAGAGGATGGTGCCGGGCGCCTCGTCTTCCCAAATATCGAGCATCTGGTGAAAGACCTCCTTGCGCGCGGCCGGCTCGGGCGTCTTGTCCAGCGTTTCACCCAGAGCGTTGAACGCCGCCGGCACCCATTCCTTGTTGCGCTGCGTGCTCTGATGCGGGCCCCAGAGGTTCCACAACCCGCCGGCCGGATCGGGGAAACGGGTGGTGTTGGACCAGGTGCGCACCATCAGCGTGTCTTCCGGTCCGCCGCGCGTGTCCTCGACAAGGTTCAGCTTGCCGTTGAGACCCACGGCTTTCCACATCTCGATGATCGCCTGCGCGGCGGGCACGGTGTTGACGTAGTAATTGGGGTTGGTGTTGTAGTGGATCGGTGCCCCGTCATAGCCGGCCTCGGCCAGAAGCGCGCGCGCCCGCTCCGGGTCATAGACCAGGCCGTCGCGGCTCGGGTCGAACAGCGCACCGTATTCCGGGTATTGGTGCGACAGCGGCACAACCGTCTTGCCGGCCCAGAGCGCCTTGACCAGCAGCTCGCGGTCGATCGCCAGGTTCATCGCCTGGCGAATGCGCTTGTCAGCCAGCGTCGGGTGTTCGGTATTGTAGACCAGCACGTGCGAGTTCGACAGGACAACCGACCGGGCCTCGACCGTGTCGTAAGCGTTGATCTGGCCGATCTGATCCGGGCCGATGGTGGTGACGATGTCGAAATCGCCGGCCACAAGCCCGGCAATCCGCGCCGCTTCCTCCGGCACTTTCACAAAGGTCACCGAGGCGGCCTTGGGCGTGCCGCCGAAGTAATCGTCGAAGGCCACCAGACGGATCGACTGATCGGCCTTGTAGTCGTCGAGCATGAAGGGGCCGGTGCCGACCGGAAACTGCGGATAGCTGTCACCGGCGTTGGCCTGCCAGTCCTTCTTGTTCACCACCCAGGCGGTCCAGGAGGCGAGCCGTTGTTCAAAGATCGGATCGGCGACTTTCAGGGAAAAGGTCACTTGCAGCGGGCCGGTGGCATCGACACTCTCGATATTGCCGAAATAGCCGCGGCCGTTGGCCATGATCGATTCCGGGCCCGACAGCCGCTCGGCGGAAAAGGTAAAGGCCACGTCTTCGGCGGTCAGGGTTTCGCCGTTGTGGAATTTCACGCCGGCGCGCAGATCGAGCACCAGGGTGCGCGGATCGGTCCAGGCCCAGCTTTCGGCCAGCGCCGGTGTCAATTCGGCACCGGAGCCATCCTCGGCCGAAAGGAAATCCCGGCGGATGACCGTATCGAAGATGTCATAGGTGATGCGCGTGCCGATGTTGGACAGCTCCTTGGCGGGCTCCAGCGTCGGCGGCAGGTCGGGAACGGCAACGACGATATCGGGCCGGCTTTCGGCCTTGGCCGCGGACATGCCGAAGGTGGCGGCCAGTCCGATGCTGGCCGCTGCGAGGGCGGACAATAGTTTCAAGTGCTTGCTCCAGGTGAGATGCAGGATGAGCACCGCAATATGCCCGCTTTGGTGACGCCGGCACTACGGTTGCGTGACACTTGCATGAAGGCATGCGGCAGCCGTCAGAGCAGCCGGCCGGCAGGGCATCGCGCTGGCTACGGACCGGTCACTTCAACTGGCCGGCCGACGTCACGATCAGGTCGCGGGCATATTTCAGCCGCGCCGGGAGCGGGCGGCCGCGCCGGGCGGCCAGCCAGAGCGCGTGCCAGCGCCGTTGCGGCAACGGCACGACCCGGAGACGGTCCTTGCGCGCAAAGGCCTCGATCCCGCTGCGCGGCAAGAGCGTATAGCCGATGCCCTCGGCCACCGGGGCGGGAATCTGGCCAATCTGGTTCACATAGGCTCGAATCCGCATCCGGTCGGCGCCGGGATAGGCGCCGGTAAAGTTCAGGTTCAGAAGATCGTCGGCATAGGCATAGCCGTCGGGATGCGCGACAAAGCCACGCGCGTCGAGATCGGCGAAGCCGGACACCCGGTCGGGCGCATCCGCCGGCAGCACAAGGCACAGCTCTTCGCGTCCGAGATGGCGCGCCTCGAGTCGGGCATGACCGGGATCGGCGCCGAGCACGCCAAGATCGAAACGCCCGTCGAGCAGACCCGCCAGAATATCCGCCTGTGGCGCCGCCTGAAGGTGGATCGCCAGATCGGGCGCGGCGCGCATCCACGGCAGCAGGACCGGATAGAGCAGCATCGCAAAACTGCCGGAACAGGCGATGCGCACCTCGCCGGCATCCCGGTCGTCGGTCTCGAGCGCAGCGCGCAGGTGTTTCTCTTCGTTGCGCCGCGCCCGGCCAAGCGCAAACACCGCCTCGCCGGCGGCGGTGAGGGTAAAGCTCTTGCCCTCACGCGCGATCAGGCTCTGGCCCAGTTGCGCCTCGAGTTTGCGCAGATGCTGCGAGACGCCCGGCTGGGTCATGTTCAGCCGTTCCGCCGCGCGGGTGAAATGCTCGGTCTCGCAAAGCGTGGTGAAGGTGTCGAGCCAGGTGGCGTTCAGCATGAGGAGGCAAACGTTTTGTTATGATTTCCATTCAAACTGATAATTTCACATGCGGGCACCGGCTGTCTACTTCAAGCTCATCGCAACCGGATTGGAGTAATCGAATGTCACCGACCCCCCGCAGCTTTTCCCACATCGGCCTGTCGGTTCCCGACCTCGAGGCCGCCGTAAAGTTCTATTCCGAGGTTCTGGGTTTCTATGTCGTGATGCAGCCGTCCGAGGCCATCGAAGACGACAGCGCCATCGGCACCATGTGCACCGATGTCTTTGGCCCCGGCTGGGGCTCGCTCAGGATCGCACATCTTGCCACCGCCGACGGCATCGGCATCGAGATCTTCGAGTTCCCCGGCAATTACGCCCCCGACAAAAACCTCGAACACCGGCGCCACGGCACCTTTCATTTCGCGATCCAGGACCCGGATGTCGAAGGCCTGCTGGAGCGGATCGTGGCCGCCGGTGGCCGTCAGCGCATGCCGGTCCGGGAGTATTTCCCCGGCAAGAAGCCCTATCGCATGGTCTATGTCGAAGACCCGTTCGGCATTGTCTTCGAGCTTTACAGCCACAGCTACGAGCTCACCTATTCCGCCGGCGCCTATGAATGACTGCCAGCCCGGACCCCGCCGCAGCGGCTTTTCCGGCGTGGCGGGGCAGGTTTGTCGCGGGGTCGGGCTTATCCGGGTTGAACCGGCTTGAAGGCGATCACGTCGATTTCGACCTTGGCATCGACCATCAGCAGCGATTGCACCGTCGAACGGGCCGGCGGATGATCGATGAAGTGCTTTTCGAACACCGCGTTGAAGGACGAGAAATCCCGGGCGTCGTCCAGCCAGCAATTGACCTTGATCACATCCTCGAGCCCGCATTCGGCCAGGGCCAAAACCTGCTTGATATTGGCCACGACCTGCTCGGTCTGGGCGACGATGCCGCCGGTGACGACCTCGCCATCGACGGTCGGCACCTGTCCCGAGACATAGACGAAATCCCCGGCCCTCACGGCCTTGGAAAAGGGGCGTTTCTGGCCGCCGGCCTGGGCGTCGGCGCCGTCAAACCGGATAAGGTGCGGGTGTGTCATGTCAGCATACCTGTTTGTGTGATTGTTTCGTGAAAGAGACGCGGCCGGCGCGTCACCAGACCTGGCCCCGCGCCGCCACCGGCGCCGGGCCTTCATGATGATCGCCGCGGACCAGCTCGACCCGGTCCAGCATGTTGGTGACGACGCAGGCGTGATTGGGCACGATTCGCACCCGATCGCCGACCGCGAGGCCGATGGTCGCGGCGCTGAGCGTGCCATGCTCTTCCGACAGCGCGGCAACCGTGATGTCGGGACGGCCCAGCACATGGCCAAAACCCTCAAGCCCCAGCAGATCGGAGGTCAGCACCTTGGACCCCGCGTCGATGATTGCCCGATCCGGCGCCGGAACCGAAACCACCGTGGCCAGTACCGCCAGCGCACAATCAGCCCAGTCGCAAAGCCCGCGCGCCTGCAAGGAGCGGTCGTTGTAGATGTAGGTGCCGATCCGGTATTCGGTGGCGGCGGGCACCTCTTGCGCCTGCCACATGCCCGGCGTGCCGCCGTTCGACACCACCTCGACGGTCAGGCCGCGCGCCTCGCAGAGCGTTCTGGCGCGGGTCAGCCAGTCCTGCACCTTGGCCTCGCGCCCGACCGGTGGATAGGTCATCAGCCCGCCAAAACGCAGGCCGGGCAGGTCCGCAATTGCCGCCGCCAGCTCGGCCGCGGCTTCGGGCGTCTGCACGCCGCAGCGTCCTGCCCCGGTGTCGCATTCGACCAGCACCGGCAGCGGCGCGTCGGCATCGCAAAACGCCGCTGAAAGTCCCTCCGCCACTTGCCCATTGTCGCAGACCACAGAGAGCCGCACCCGGTCGGCCAGCTTGCGCAGCCGCGCAAGCTTTTCCGCGCCAAGGATATTGTAGGTCAGCAGCACATCCTCGACGCCGCCCTCGGCGATCATCGCCTCGGCTTCCGAGATCTTCTGACAGGTGATGCCAATGGCGCCGGCGGCGATCTGACGTTGGGCGAGGCGCGGCAGCTTGTGGGTTTTGATATGCGGGCGCAGCCGCAGGCCATGGCGGTCGCAATGGGCCTGAAAGCGGTCGATGTTGGCCTCGGCGATATCGAGGTCGATCAGGACGGCGGGGGTGTCGATTTCTCGGAACGTCATTGCGCCTCCAATTCATGCGGGTTGTCGACGATCGGCCAGAGCGGCCGGGTCAGGCGGGTATAGGCGTTTTTGCGCGGGTCGTTCGGGTACGGCCCGTCCACCGCGGCATAGAGGATCTCGGCCGCTATCGGAGCAAAGGCGCCATGGAAATGGTTGGTCGACTTGACCACCAGGATCTTGCGGGCGGCGGTGTCGATGCCGAGGTTGCTGAACAGATCCGGCGAAAAGGCCTGCGCCCGGTTCGAGTTCAGCACGACCTCGATCCCCTGCACTTCGATCACCGCGCAGTCGCCGAGCGGCACGACCGAGGTGCCGAAGCTCTGGACCGCATCTTTCTGCACGCGCTTGACGAGAACCTCGGCATCCACCGGATCGCCCGCCACCGAGGAGGTCTTGCCGCCAAAGCGCAGCGCCAGCCGGGCGCCCTCGCCCGCCGCATGGCAAAGCCGCACCGCCATCGGATCCCAGATCGTGCCAAAGGCTGCATCGGTAAGCCCCAGCGCCATCGCCTCGCGCAGCAGAATGGTGCTGTCGCCCGGCACGCCGCCGCCGGGATTGTCCCAGACGTCGGCGATCACCACCGGCCCTTCGGGCGCGGCGGCGGCGCGTTGCAGTGCCTCGCGGGCGGTCAGGAAATCGGGCCGGGCCGCACCGCGAAAGGAAAAGAGTTCCATCCCCAGATCACGCGCCAGCCGGTCGGCGGCGGCCGGGTCATTGTCGGTGATGACGATGAGCTTTGCGCCCAGATCGGGCGAGTCGCCCGCCATGAATCCATGGATCACCGAAACCGACAGCGCCGCGCCGGAGGCCTCGAGCGCCTGCATCCGGTCGACGAAACCGCGCATCGGATCGCGGCTGGTGGGCAGGATATCCATCAGCCGCACGTCAAACACCGCCATCGCGGGGGCAATCTCGCCCCGCGCGGCGCGCAGGGTCAGATCGACACAGGCCTCGCCGGTTTCGACGAAATCGGTGTGCGGGAATTCCTTGAAAACAGTGACGATATCCGCGTTGTCCGTGCGTTTGGCGCTAAGGTGGCTATGCGGGTCGAAACTGACGCCGATGGTGACATCAGGCCCGACGACCTCGCGCATGCTTTCGATCAGCACGCCCTCGCAATCGACGCAGTTTTCGGCGATCATCGCGCCGTGCAGCCCCAGTACCACCGCCTCGACAGGAAGCGCGGCGCGCAGCTGCGCCAGCACCTCTTCGCGCAACCGGTCCCATGTCGGCGCATTCACGATGCCGCCCGGCTCGGCCCAGGTCGCGGTGCCCTCGATCAGCTCGATCTCGCCGGCGGCTTCTCGCCGGCGCAGCGCCGGAAAGACCGCGCTGCACAGGGTCGGCGTCTCTGGATGCGCCCCCGGCGGAGCATAGAAGCTCTGGGCGAAATCGGTGAAGTCGGCCCGCAGCGGCGAGAAGGTATTGCATTCCGTTGCGACGGAGGCACAGAAAACACGCATATTGGGAAACCTATCTGCTTGGGGCCGGCGGCAGAGCGCCCCCGGCCCGCATTGTCGGGATCAGTCGAGGTAGGTGTTGCCGTTGGCGGCAGAGACCTCGGTCTTCAGAAGCTCGAGCAATTCGCCCGCCTTGGCGTCCAGATTCTCGGCGACATGGGTCTCGAACACCGGCTGGGTCGCATCGGCCATGGCCTTGCGCTGCTCGGCGGTCAGGGCGGTCACCTCGATCTGGTCCATCAACCCGGCAAGACCACGATCCGAGGCTTCGATGATCCGGCTGATGCCACGGCTGGCGGTGACGCAGTTCTCGGCCGCGTGGTGCAGCACGGTCCGCTCCTGATCGGTCAGATCTTCATAGAACGCCCGGTTAATCATGAAGGTATAGGGCGAAAACAGGTGGTTGGTGAGCGTCATGTATTCCTGCACCTCGGCGAAGTTCGCGAACGAGATGATCGGCACCGGGTTCATCTGGCCGTCGATCACGCCGGTTTGCAGCCCGGAATAGACCTCGCCCCAGGCCAGAGGATAGGCCTCGGCGCCGAGCGCCTGCATGATCTTCTGGTGCGACGGCAGGGTCATGGTGCGCACCCGCACGCCCTCGAAATCCGCCAGGTCGGCAATCGGCCGCTTGGAGTTGGTGACGGCAAAGAACCCGCCGGTATCCGGGAACCCCAGGACCACCACGTCGCCCAGCGTCTCTTCGATATCCGCCGCCAGCGCCGTGCCGAAGGCACCATCGAAGACTTCGTACGTCGAGCTGTTGTCGGCAAAGGCAAAGGGCAGGTTCAGCACGTCGATGCGCGGGTAATAGCTGGCCAACGCCCCGGTCGAGGTCAGCGTCGCCTGCAAGATGCCGTCGCGCACCTGCTGCACGTGTTCGGCGGCGGTGCCGAGTTGGTTCGAGCCAAAGACCTCGACGTCGACGCTGCCGTTGGTGCCGGCCTCGAGAATGTTCGAGAAGACGGCAGTACAGGCATGCGCCGGGTTCTCGAAGGGGTCGGCCTTGTTGTCATGGCCGAACTTGATTGTGCCACCGGCAAAGGCCGACGAGGCGGTCATCATGCCGGCAAGCGCGGCACAGGTTGCGAGATGTTTCATTATTATCCTCCAGTTGTCATGAAACGGTTATTGGGCAAATCCCAGCAGGCGCGGCAGCCAGAGCGCTGCGTCCTCCCAGAAGGCGAAGATGAAGAGCACCGCGACCTCGGCTATCAGGAAGGGGAAGAGCTTGAGCGAGATCCGCTCGAGCTTTTCGCCCGTCACCGAGGACAGCACAAAGAGACAGGCGCCCACCGGCGGCGTCATCAGCGATATGTTGAGCGCCAGCACGAAGATGATCCCGGCATGGATCGGCTCGAGCCCGACATTCTCGGTCAGCGGCACCAGCACCGGCGCGAGGATGATCAGGATGGCGGTGATGTCCATCACCATGCCCACGACAAGTAGCAGGCCGATGATGATGGCGATCACGATATAGCGGTTGTCCGACAGGCTCAGCACGCCCTCGGCGATCATCTGCGGGATGCGCTCGAAGCTCATCCACCAGCCAAGGATGCCGGCGAAGGCGATGATGACGAAGATCACCCCGGTGATCCGCGCGGTGCGCACCAGCATGCCGTAGAAGCTGCGGAAGGTCAGCGTGCGATAGACGAAGATGCCGATGAAGAGCGCATAGGCCACGGCGATCGAAGCCGCCTCGGTGGGTGTCACCACGCCGCCCAGGATGCCGCCGAGGATGATGACGGGCATCGCCAGCGCCGTCAGCGACGACACGAAGGTCTGCCAGACCTCGCGCAGCGTGGCGCCGCGCAGCGCCTTGGGCAGGTTCTCGCGGTTGCCGCCGATGGCGATCACCGACATGCAGACCAAGCAAATCACCAGCCCCGGCAGGACGCCCGCGGCGAACAGCCCGGCAATCGACACGCCCATCAGCGAGCCATAGACCACCATCAGCCCCGAGGGCGGAATCGTCGGCCCGATGATCGAGCCGGCGGCGGTAACAGCACAGGCATAGTCGCGCTTGTAGCCCTCCTTGACCATCGCCGGCACCAGCGTGCGGCCAAAGGCGGCGGCATCGGCCGTGGCCGAGCCGGTCAGCCCGGCGAAGAACACCGAGGCCAGCATGTTGGTATGCGCCAGCCCGCCGCGGAACCGGCCCACCAGAACGCGGGCCAGCTTGACCAGCCGGTCGGTGATGCCGGTGTCGTTCATCACCTCACCCGCGAGGATAAAGAACGGCATGGCGAGAAAGGGAAAGATGTTGAGGCCGTTGAAGATCTTGGACGGGCCGATGGCGAGAAACTGGGTTCCGCCCATATCGATCAACCCGACGACACCCGCCAGGCCGATGGCAAAGCCGATCGGCATGCCAAACAGGATCAGAAAGACAAATGCTGCCAGCGCCCAGATCATACCGCGTCCTCCTCGAAGGTGGGTTCGCTGTGGGCGCCAAGATCGCGCAGAAGCACCAGCGCCATCTGGAGCGAGGCAATCGCCGCCGCCATCGGGATCGCCGCGTAATAGGGGCGCAAGCTGGTGCCAAAGATCATCGCCTGCCGGCTGGCGCCGCCATTGGCAAAGGGAATGCCGTACCAGAGCACGTAGAGAAAAAGCGCCAGCGCCAGCAAATCCATCGCGATCAGGCTGGCCCGACGCAGCACCTTGGGAAGCAGGTCGACAAAGGCCGTCAACCCGATATGTTCGCGCCCGGCAATACCGCAGGACACCGCCAGCATCGCCGCCCAGATCATCAGATAACGGGCAAATTCCTCGGGCCAGGGAAGCTGCCAGTGGAAATAATAGCGATCGACGACGCCCAGCCAGACGTCGAACACAAGCGCCAGCATGAGGCCCGCCACAATGGCCTCGACCACGGCGTTAATCCGCGCACTGACATTTCCAGCCCAGGATTTCACAATGACCCCTCCCCGAATCCATTTTGTAACTTAGGTACAGTTCTGCCGAAGCATCCGGGAAAAATCAAGCAATTTTGTCATTAAAGTACATGTATGAGCGGAAATCCCTGTCATCTATGTACTTTATTGTCAGTCATATGTATCTAAGGTACGCAAACGGATGAAACGGTGACCCATGCCAAGCGATCGATCAGACCTGTCGTCCTCGTCGGAACTGCCAGTGCGCGGCCGCGCCAGGGTGGCCGATGTCATCTCGGAATTGCGCAAGCACGACGGCAATTTTGCCGCCCGGGAACAGAAGGTGGCGGATTTCGTCAAAGCCAATCTGAACACGGTCTCGGACATGACCATTGCCAAGGTTGCCGAAGCCGCCGATGTCAGCACGCCGACGGTGATCCGGTTTTGCCGGACGCTTGGCTGCGACGGATTTCGCGAGTTCAAGCTGCGCCTGGCCCAGAACCTGGCGGTGAGCCAACAATATCTTCAGCCCGCCATCGCCGCCGGCGACGACGGCCTGTCCGGCACCGCGCTCGACCGTGTGCTCGGCGCGCTTTATGCCACCCTCTCGGCCGCCCAGAACCAGGTGGATCCGCAGCAGATCGCCGCGGCCGGCACGCTTCTGGCACACGCCCGGCAGGTGGTGTCGGCCGGCATCGGCGGCGGCTCCTCGATGCTTGCCACCGAGGCCGCCAACCGGCTTTTTCGCCTCGGCATCCCCAGCGCGTCGGTCAATGACAGCTACGTTTTGCAGATGCGGGCCGCGACCCTGGGCCCCGGTGACGTGATGCTGCTGTTTTCTTCCAGCGGTGAGGCCGACGCCGTGGTCGGCGCCGCCCGCGTGGCGCGCAGCTACGGCGCCGCCACCCTCGGCATCTCCCGGGCCGGCTCTCGCCTGGCCGACGCCTGCGAAACCGCAATCGGCCTCGACCTGCCGGAAGACAGCGACATCTTCAAACCGACGCCGTCGCGCTTTGCCTATCTGGCCATTCTCGACGCGCTGGCGCTGTCCGTGGCGCATGAAAACACCGACAAGACCCGCGAGAACCTGCGCCGCATCCGCGCCTCGCTTACCGCCTACCACGGCCGGACCGACCCGCAACCTCTGGGCGACTAACGCCGTTGCCGGCACCGCGACCGCCACCAGCGGAGCCTGGCGCCGGTCTCGCGCGAGACCGAAACTTGCGGTGGCGGCAGTTCGCTTTACCTCACTCCAGCATGAGCCGTTTGTGACCCTGCATCCCCTACAGCCCTTTAGAAATCCAGGTTCTCCACGCTCAGCGCGTTTTTCTGGATGAATTCGCGCCGCGGCTCCACGACGTCGCCCATCAGCTTGGTAAAGATGTCATCGGCCTCGGCCACGTCATCGACCTTGACCTGCAACAAGGTCCGGGCGTCCGGATCGAGGGTGGTTTCCCAGAGCTGGTCGGGGTTCATCTCGCCCAGACCCTTGTAGCGCTGAAGCGTGTTGCCCTTTTCGCCCTCTTCCAGGATCGCCTTCAAGAGATCGAGCGGACCGTGGATCACCTGATGACGATCCTTGCGGTGCAGGGTGGCCGCGCTGCCGTAGATTTCCTGGAGCGACTCGGTAAAGCTGCCGGTGCGGCGGGCCTCTCCCGAGCGCAGCATCGGGCCGTCAAGGGTGCGCACCTCTTCGACGCCGCGCAGGATGCGGGCCAGGCGGATGCCGTGATCCTGGGTGATCCTGCCGCGCCAGCCCATTTCGTATTCCAGCGCGATCAGATCGAGCCGCTGCGCCACCTTGTCGGCGACGCCCTGCAAATCGGCATCCACCGCGCCGGGCACGAAGGCGCCGGCAATCGCCGCCTGTTCGAGAATGTGGCGCGGGTAATGCGTCGGGAAGGCGTCGAGCACGCGCTTGAGCTGGCGCGCTTCTTCGACCACCCGCAGAAGGTCCTGCCCGGTGATCTCCTCGCCGCCGGCGAGTTTCAGCACTGCGCCGTCAACCCCTTGATTCATCAGGTAATCATCCATTGCCGCTTGGTCCTTGAGATAAACCTCGGACTTGCCGCGGCTGACCTTGTAGAGCGGCGGCTGGGCGATATAGAGATAGCCGCCCTCGATCAGCTCGGGCATCTGCCGGTAGAAGAAGGTCAGAAGCAGGGTGCGGATGTGGGCGCCGTCGACGTCGGCGTCGGTCATGATGACGATCTTGTGGTAGCGCAGCTTGT
Organism: Marinovum algicola; assembly: GCF_900109145.1. Classification (GTDB taxonomy): domain Bacteria; phylum Pseudomonadota; class Alphaproteobacteria; order Rhodobacterales; family Rhodobacteraceae; genus Marinovum; species Marinovum algicola. The sequence goes on along the minus strand of NZ_FNYY01000006.1, from coordinate 148,197 downwards.
CGATGTTGAACTCGTCCCGGCCGATGCCGGTGCCGAGCGCCATCACCAGGTTGCCGATCTCCTGCGACGAGAGCATGCGGTCGAACCGCGCGCGTTCCACGTTGAGGATCTTGCCCTTGAGCGGCAGGATCGCCTGGGTGCCCCGGTCGCGGCCGGTCTGGGCCGAGCCGCCGGCGCTGTCCCCCTCGACGAGAAAGAGCTCGGTCTTGGCCGGATCCTTTTCCGAGCAGTCCTTGAGCTTTCCGGCCAGGAAATTGACGTCCATCGCGGATTTTCGGCGGGTCAATTCCCGTGCCTTGCGGGCGGCCTCGCGCGCCATGGCGGCTTCGATGATCTTGCTGACGATCATCTTGGCTTCATTGGGGTTTTCCTCGAACCACTCCGACAGTTTCTCGCCGACAAGGTTCTCGACCGCAGGCCGCACCTCGGAGCTGACCAGCTTGTCCTTGGTCTGCGAGCTGAACTTGGGATCGGGCACCTTGACCGAGAGCACGCAGGTCAGCCCTTCGCGGGCGTCGTCGCCGGTAAAGTTGACCTTCTCGCGCTTGGCGATGCCGCTTTCCTGAGCGTATTTCTGGATCGTCCGGGTCAGCGCGCCGCGGAACCCCGCAAGGTGGGTGCCGCCGTCGCGCTGCGGGATGTTGTTGGTAAAGGGCAGCACCGTCTCATGGTAGCTGTCGTTCCACCACATCGCCACTTCGACGCCGATCTCGTCGCGTTCGCCCTGCACATAGATCGGCTCGGGCATCATCGCGTGCTTGTGGCGGTCGACATATTTGACGAATTCCTTGACCCCACCGTCATAGAACAGCTCGATGTGCAGCGGCTCGGCCGGACGATCATCCTCGAGGATGATCTTGACGCCGGAATTCAGGAAGGCGAGTTCGCGCAGGCGCTTTTCCAGCACATGGAAATCGTAGTCGAGGTTCGAGAAGGTGTTGGTCGAGGCAAGGAAACGCACCTCGGTGCCGCTTTCGCCCTCGGCATCGCCGGTGACGCGCAGATGCTCGGTGGTCTCGCCATGTTCGAACTTGGCGTAATGCACCTTGCCGTTGCGCCAGACCCGCAGCTCTAGCCAGACCGAGAGCGCGTTGACGACCGAAACGCCGACGCCGTGCAACCCGCCCGAGACCTTGTAGGAATTGCTGTCGAATTTGCCGCCGGCGTGAAGCTGGGTCATGATGACCTCGGCCGCCGAAACACCCTCTTCCTCGTGGATGTCGACCGGAATTCCGCGGCCGTTGTCACGCACCGAGACAGAGTTGTCCGCGTGGATTTTCACATGCACATAGTCGGCATGACCGGCCAGCGCCTCGTCGATGCCGTTGTCCACCACCTCGTAGACCATGTGATGCAGACCCGAGCCGTCGTCGGTGTCGCCGATGTACATGCCGGGACGTTTGCGGACAGCTTCTAAGCCTTTGAGAACCTTGATCGAATCCGCGCCATATTCGGGTGCGGGTTGTGCTTGCTCGGACATGCGATGCCTTCTTTTTCTCTCGCCCGGAATATATGCGCTTTTTGCGTATATGTCACGCAGATGCCACAAGATTTTGTGTGTCGGCCGGTCCCCGCCGCGGGCTCTCTCGGGCCGTGGGGGGAGGTCCCGGATCGGGCCCGGGACAGGGGCGACCGACGCACCACCGATGCCGCAGACCAGCCCCCGCCCCGGACCCGATCCGGGGCCGCCCCGCGCGCAATGGCACGCTTGGTCAGCCGGTGGCGATCGAGGAGGCGCCGCCCGTCTCGCTGACCTCGAAGCGCTGCGCCCGGGCACCCAGGTCGGCAAAAAGCTCCGGCCCGGTGCCGGTCATCCAGGCCTGGGCGCCAAGGGCGCAGATTTCATCATAAAGCGCGGCGCGGCGGGCGGCATCGAGATGGGCGGCGACCTCGTCGAGCAGAAGGATCGGCGGGCTGCCGATATCGCGCGCCAGCGCCCTTGCATTGGCGAGGATCAGCGAGATCAAAAGCGCCTTCTGCTCGCCGGTCGAACAATCGCGCGCCGGCACCCCCTTGGCGGCAAAGACGGCGTGCAGCTCGGCCCGGTGCGGCCCCACCATGGCGCGGCCGGTGGCCAGATCGCGAAACCGGCTCTCGGCCAGCGCGGCGCGCAACTCGGCTTCGCCGGCCGGCATCTCGCCTTCGGTGGCGGTGAGGTCAAGCTCGCTCACCGGAAAGGCGGTCTCGGTGTCCGCCTGGGCCTCGGCGATCCGCGCGAGCGCCGCCTGCCGGTTGGCGTGGATCACCGCGCCGGCGCGGGCCATCTGCACCTCGAGCGCGGAATACCAATGGGCGTCGCGCACCTGATCCTTGAGCAGGCGATTGCGCTCGCGCATCGCCTTTTCGTAATCCAGCACTGCCTGGGCATGGTCGGGAAAGAAGCTCAGCGTCATCCGGTCGAGGAACCGCCGCCGCCCATCGGCGCCTTCGATCCACAGCCGGTCCATCGAGGGGATCAGCCAGAGAACGCGGGCAAATTTGCCCAAGGCGATCTGGCTGGCGGGCTTGCCGTCGATCCTGACCTGCCGGGCGCTGCCCTGTTCTGACAGGCTCTCGATTTCACGGGCGCGGGTGTCGGCCTCGAGCATGGCGGTGATCTTCCAGCCCAGCGCCTCGGGCCGGCGGGTCATCTCTTCGGCGCTGGCCCGGCGCAACCCGCGGCCCGGCGACATCAACGAGACGGCTTCGAGAATGTTGGTCTTGCCGGCGCCATTGGCGCCGTAAAGCGCGACGGGGCGGGCATCGGTCGTCATCTCCACGCGCTTGTGCGAGCGGAAATGCGAAAGTTTGAGGTGAGTCAGATGGGTCGGCATGACCTAGCCACGTAGCGCAAACCGCGCGATCGCCGCCGCAGACGGCCGGTCGGCGATGGCGCGGCGGCCTGCGGCCCAGATTCCGCGCCGGAAAGGCACTCAGACCCGCATCGGCATGACGACATAAACCGCGCTGGTGTCATTGCCTTCGCGCATCAGGGTCGGATCGCCGGCGGAATTAAACATGAAGACCGCGTTCTCGCGGTCCACCTGGCTGGCGATCTCCAGCAGGTATTTCGCGTTGAACCCGATCTCGAGCCGCTCATCGCCGTAGGCCACGGCCAGCTCTTCCTCGGCGGCGCCGCTGTCGGGCGCGTTCACCGAGAGCACCAGCCGATCCTCGTCCAGCGCCATCTTCACCGCCCGCGACCGCTCGGACGAAACCGTCGCCACCCGGTCGACCGCGCGGGCGAAATCGCTGGCATCGACTTCGAGCTTGCGGGTGTTGCCCTGCGGAATGACGCGGGTGTAATCGGGGAAGGTGCCGTCGATCACCTTGGACGTCAGCATGATGTCCGGCGTGGCAAAGCGCACCTTGGTCTCGGAGACCGAGACCGCGATTTCCATGTCGTCATCGTCCAGCAGCTTGCGCAGCTCGCCCACGGTCTTGCGCGGTACGATCACGCCGGGCATCTCGCCGGCGCCATCGGGCAGCGGGGCGTCGATCCGCGCCAGACGGTGGCCATCGGTGGCAACGCAGCGCAGCGCCTTGCCCTCTTCGCCATCCGCGACATGCATGTAGACGCCGTTCAGGTAATACCGCGTCTCTTCCGTGGAAATGGCGAATTTCGACTTGTCGAACAGCCGCCGCAGAACCGGCGCCGGGGCCGAGAAGTTGGACGAATATTCCGAGGTCGCCATCACCGGGAAATCCTCGCGCGGCAGCGTCGCCAGCGAGAAATTCGACCGTCCGGCCTCGACCGTCAGCCGGCCCGAGGCGCCTTCTTCGGCCAGAGTCACCAGCGCGCCATCGGGCAGCTTGCGAACGATCTCGTGCAGGGTGACGGCGGCAACGGTGGTGGCGCCGGCGCGTTCGACCTGGGCGGCGGCCTTGTCGACCACCTCGATATCAAGGTCGGTGGCGCGGAAGGACACGGTATCCCCCTCGGCTTCGATCAGGACATTGGCAAGGATCGGGATTGTGTTGCGGCGCTCGACAACCGATTGCGCCTGCGCGACGGCCTTGAGCAACGTGCCGCGTTCGATACTGATTTTCATACCCTGTCCCTCCGAAAGCCCGGGACCGGCACGTTAGCCGCATCCCCCCAGCGCTCCAAGCCCTTTTCGGGCAATTACGAGAGGTTTCCAATGGTTTGAGAGGGGCGTCAAGGGCACGACGGGCCAAGATCGCACTCGGCCCGCCAATCGTGCTTTCCCGCCTACGCTTCCAGCGTCCGGCGCAGCATCTCCAGGTCTTCGGCGATCTGGCCGTCCTGCACCTTGAGCTCTTCGATGCGCCGCACCCCGTGCATCACGGTGGTGTGGTCCCGCCCGCCAAAGCGGCGGCCGATCTCGGGCAGCGAGCGGCTGGTCAGCTGCTTGCAGAGATACATCGCCACCTGACGCGGCCGCGCAAACACCCGCAGCCGCTTCGGCCCGATCAGCTCGGACATGCGGATGTTGTAATGCTCGGCCACCTGGCGCTGGATCTCCTCGATGGTGATCTTGCGTTCCGAGGCGCGCAGCACATCGGCCAGACAATCCTGCGTCAGCTCCATGGTGATCGGCCGGCCGACCAGCGAGGCAAAGGCGAAAAGCCGCGTCAGCGCGCCTTCGAGCACCCGCACGTTGGTCGAGATCCGGTGCGCGAGGAATTCGAGCACCTTCTCGTCGAGCTCCAGCTCGGGATATTGCAGCCGGTGCGTCGCCAGCTTGGAATGCAGGATGCCAAGGCGCAATTCGTAATCCGTCGGGTGCAGATCGACGACAAGACCGGATTGCAGCCGCGACTGGATGCGGTTCTCCATATCCTTGATCTCGCCCGGCGCGCGGTCGGCCGAAATGATGATCTGCTTGTTCTGATCCACCAGCGCGTTGAAGGTGTGAAAGAACTCCTCCTGGGTGCTGTCCTTGCCGGCGATGAACTGGACGTCATCCACCATCAGCACATCAACCGAGCGAAAGATCTGTTTGAAATCCATCATTTTGCGGTCGCGAAGCGCCTGGACGAAACGATACATGAACTGCTCGGCCGACAGGTAGAGCACGTTGAGATGCGGCGAGCGGCTTTTCAGCTCCCACGCGATGGCATGCATCAGGTGCGTCTTGCCGAGGCCCACGCCGCCATAGAGAAACAGCGGGTTGAATGTCACCTCGCCCCCCTCACCGACGCGCCGCGCCGCGGCATGCGCCAGCTCGTTCGGCTTGCCGACGACAAAGGTGTCGAAGGTGAACCGCTTGTCGAGAGGCGCGCTGGGCAGCAAGTCGGCCAGATCTGCGCGTGATGTCATCGACTGTGTCGCCTTGGTTTGTGTTTGTCCGGTCCGGTCGGGCGTGTTCGCTGCACGCGACACCGCCGGCATGCTGGCCTTGTTGGCCGGCACGTCAAACTCGATCCGGCGCACATCCGCCCCGGCATTGGTCATAGCATACAGCAGCAAATCCCCAAAATTGCGCTGAACGTAATTGCCTAGAAAACTGGTCGGCACATTGAAATGCGCCACCCCGTCCGTCACCCCTTCGAATTGTAGCGGCTCGATCCAATTGGTGAAGTTGTTTGCTCCAACGGTCTCGCGCAACTGCCCCTGTAGTGCTCCCCACTGGTCTTTTGTCATGTGTCCCTGCGTCCGTTCCCATGTACCCGGCGGCCTCGCGGCTACCGGCGCTAAAAAATATGACCGGTGGTCCCCATACCGGGCGGACCCGGCAACACCAGCCATCCTATAGAAACACCTTTCCCCTCCGGAGACCGATGGACTCCGAGATTCGGCCTGGCGACCTTGTGTTTCCGTCTTGGACATGGCTTCGAGCACAATGCTCTAATATGCTGTAAACACGGCCGTATCCGGCTCTTGTCCACATCAATTCAGTCGGTGCAAATCGACTGGCTTCGCCTGTCCCCCCAGTGCGAGCTGACTCGCAAGACCGAAACTAGCAACCTCGCACGTAGAGCGGCAACCGAAACTAAATGTTGACTCGGGTTGTGCATAAAAAGAATCCCCAGCCCTGTGCAACAATGCCACTATGCCCATTTGCGCCCACTGATATTGCACGAAAAAAGCGCCCCAATGGGGCGCTTCCCGTAACTTTACGTCACTTGAACGGCTTAGCCGATTGCGTTGACCCGTGCCGACAGACGCGACATTTTGCGCGATGCGGTGTTCTTGTGCATGACGCCTTTGGTCACGCCGCGCATCAGCTCGGGCTGGGCCGCGCGAAGTGCCTTGGTTGCCGCATCCTTGTCGCCCGAGGCGATCGCCTCTTCGACCTGGCGCAGATAGGTGCGGATGCGCGAACGGCGTGCCTTGTTGACGGCAAAGCGCTTTTCGTTCTGACGGGCGCGTTTCTTGGACTGGGGCGTATTGGCCATGCTGATCTTCCCTTTCGCGGGTCTGGTATGTCGATGTTACGCGATGCCAGACCGGCCCGGACCTGATGTCACCGGGGATGATTCTAGCCAGAGCGGGCTGCACGCGCATGTATGGCGGCGGGATATAGTGAACTTCGCCGCCTTTGCAAAGGCCAAAAGCGCAGTCGCCCAGGCCTTTGCCGCTTCCGGTCTATTTGTCGCGGAACTGCGCTTCGCGCTTTTCCTGAAAGGCCGCCATGCCCTCCTTCTGGTCTTCGCTGGCAAAGAGCGACTGGAACAGCCGCTTTTCGAACAGCAGACCTTCGGACAGCGAAACCTCTTCGGCGCGGTTCACCGCTTCCTTGGCGGCGACGGTGGCCAGCATGGATTTCTCGGCGATCTTCTGGGCCGCGCCCTGGGCCTCTTCCATCAGCTTCTTGGCCGGAACCACGCGGCTGACAAGCCCGGCGCGCTCGGCCTCTTCGGCATCCATGAAGCGCCCGGTCAGGTGCATGTCCATGGATTTGGACTTGCCCACCAGCCGGGTCAGACGCTGGGTGCCGCCAATGCCGGCAATCACGCCGAGGTTGATTTCGGGCTGGCCGAACTTGGCGGTGTCGGCGGCAATGATGAAATCGCACATCATCGCAAGCTCGCAGCCGCCGCCCAGCGCATAGCCCGCCACCGCCGCGATGATCGGCTTGCGGGTGGCGGTGATCGCCTGGTGCTCGGTCCAGAAATAATCCTCGGTAAACACGTCCACAAAGGATTTCTCCGACATTTCCTTGATGTCGGCGCCAGCGGCAAATGCCTTGCTCGAGCCGGTGAGGATGATGCAGCGCACCTTGTCGTTCGCCGATGCTTCGCCCAACGCCTTGCAGAGCTCGCGCAGCAACTGAGAGTTGAGAGCGTTGAGCGCGTCCGGCCGGTTCAGGGTGATGGTGGCAACGTGGTCGTCTACTTCGACGGTGATCGTCTCATAGGCCATGTCAGATGCTTTCCGTTGTTGCGGTCGATTTCACGTGCTTATCACTCTGAATGTGCGGTTCAACCTATCTTTGGCACACCGGACAATAGAAGCTCGAGCGGCCCGATTGCACGATCCGCGCCACGGTTCCGGCGCATTCGGGGGTGCGGCAGGGCTGTCCCTCGCGGCCGTAAACATCGAAGCTGTGCTGAAAATATCCAAGCTCGCCATCGGCTTGGCGGAAATCCTTGAGCGAGGAACCGCCAGCGGCAATCGCCTCCGTCAGCACGGCGCGGATTGCCGGCACCAGCCGCGCCGCCCGGACCGAAGAGAGGGCGCGCGCCTTGCGACGTGGCGATATTCCGGTGCGAAACAGCGCCTCGCAAACATAGATATTGCCCAATCCCGCGACGATCTTTTGATCTAGCAAGGCCGATTTGATCGGCGTATTGCGTGTTTTCAGCGCCGCCACCAGGTAGGATTCGCTGAATTCGTTGCCCAGAGGCTCCGGCCCCAGCTTCGCAAGGAGCGGATGCGCCTCGGCCCGGTCGGTCGCCATCAGATCCATCGCGCCGAACCGGCGCGGATCGTTGAAGGTGACACGCGCTCCGCCCGCCATGTCAAAGACCACATGGTCATGTTTTTCCGGCGCCGGGTGGTCGTGCACGAACCGCCCCAGCGGATCGCCGGAAATCAGGATGCGCCCCGACATGCCCAGGTGAATCAGCAGCGTCTCGCCGCTGCCCAGATCGGCCAGGATGTATTTCGACCGCCGCCGCAGCCGCAGAACAATCTGCCCTTGCAACCGCTCGGCCATCCGTTCGGGGAACGGCCAGCGCAGATCCGGCCGGTTCACCGCCACCTGAGACATGGCGACACCCTCCATCACGGGGGCCAGGCCGCGACGAACCGTCTCGACTTCGGGCAATTCGGGCATTGGCAGGCCTTCCTTTCGGGGGGCCGCATTGTAACGGCCATTCAGCGCTCTATAAGAAAGCCGGAGACAATAAAACGGCAAGCCCCCATGAGTGACGACGCGCAGAAGACAACGCATTTCGGCTATCAGACCGTGCCCGAAGAGGAAAAGGCCGGCCGGGTGCAGGGCGTCTTCAATTCCGTGGCCTCGCGCTACGACGTGATGAACGACGCCATGTCGATGGGCATTCACCGGATCTGGAAGGATGCGATGATGGACTGGCTGGCGCCGCGCCCGGGGCACAGGCTGCTCGACGTGGCCGGCGGGACCGGCGACATTTCCTTTCGCTTCCTGAAACGTGCGGGCCAGGGCTATGCCACCGTGCTCGACCTGACCGAACCGATGCTGATCGAAGGTCGCAAGCGCGCCGAGGCCGAACAGATGGCCGGCAGCCTCGACTGGGTGGTGGGCGACGCCATGGCCCTGCCCTTCCCCGACAATACCTTTGACGTCTATACCATCAGCTTCGGCATCCGTAACGTGACCCGGCCCGAAGAGGCGCTCTCCGAGGCCTACCGCGTGCTGCGCCCCGGCGGCCGGCTCATGGTGCTGGAATTCAGCCAGATTCCCAATCCCGGGCTGCAATGGGCTTATGACCGCTATTCCTTCAACGTCATTCCCGCCATGGGCCAGGCGATCGCCGGCGACCGCGACAGCTATCAATATCTGGTCGAATCGATCCGCCGCTTCCCGGATCAGGACACCTTTCTCGGGATGGTCCGCACCGCCGGCTTTGAACAGGCCAAGTATCGCAACCTGACGCTGGGCGTTGCCTGCCTGCATTCCGGCTGGAAGCTCTGATGCGCGGCCCGCACAATGTCCTGCGGCTGATCCGCACCGGCGCCACGCTGGAACGCACCGGCGCGATGAACGACGTGCTCGACGCGCTGGATGCGCCGCCGGCCTTGCGCGCTGCGGCAAAAACCCTGGGCTGGCCGTTCAAATGGCTGGGCTTTCGCGGCGACCCCAGCCTGCCGCCGGTGACCCGGGCGCTGACGGCGATGGGGCCGGCCTATATTAAGTTCGGCCAGATCCTCTCGACCCGGCCGGACGTGGTGGGCGACGATCTGGCGCAACAGCTGCGCGTCTTGCAGGACAAGCTGCCCCCCTTCACCGTCGAGGCCGCCCGCACCAGCATCACCCAGGCGCTGGGCCGCCCCGCCGACGAGATCTTTGCCGAGATCAGCCCGCCGGTCGCCGCCGCCTCGATTGCCCAGGTCCACAAGGCCCGGGTGCGCGAGACCGGCGAGACCGTGGCCGTCAAGGTGCTGCGCCCCGGCATCGAACGCGCCTTTCGCCAGGACATCGACGCCTTCTATTTCGCCGCCCGCGCCATCGAGCTGATATCGCCCTCGTCGCGGCGTCTGCGCCCGATGGAAGTGATCCGTCATTTCGAAGGCGTCGTGATGGGCGAGCTTGACCTGCGGCTGGAAAGCGCCGCCGCCTCGGAATTCGCCGCCAACACCAAGGACGACGACGGCTTTCAGCTGCCCGAGATCAAATGGCACCTGTCGGATCGCCGGGTGATGACCATGGGCTGGGCCGAGGGTGTGCCGCTGGGCGACAACGCCGCGCTGGACGCCGCCGGGCATGACCGCGTGGCGCTCTCCGAGCGGGTCTTGCAGCTGTTCCTCAGCCACGCCCTGCGCGACGGTTTTTTCCATGCCGACATGCACCCCGGCAACCTCAAGGTCGCGCCGAGCGGCGATATCATCGCTTATGATTTCGGCATCATGGGCCATATCGATGAATACACCCGCCGGGTTTATGCCGAGATCCTCTTTGGCTTCATCCGCCGCGACTATCAGCGCGTCGCCAAAGTGCATTTCGAGGCCGGTTATGTCCCCGCCGACCGCGATGTGGATGAATTTGCCCGCGCCCTGCGCGCCGTCGGCGAACCCATTTTCGGCATGGATGCGACGCGCATTTCCATGGCCAAGCTGCTCTCGTACCTCTTTGAAGTGACGGAACGTTTCGGCATGGAGACTCGCACCGAGCTGATCCTGCTGCAACGCACGATGGTGGTGGTCGAAGGCGTGGCCCGCGCGCTGAACCCACGCATGAACATCTGGGAAGTCGCCCATCCGATTGTCGAGGATTACATCCGCGGCAGTCTCGGGCCGCGCGCCTTTGCCGGCGATCTCGCCCGCACCGCGCAGGTTCTGGCGCGGTTCGGGCCGCGACTGCCGGCGCTGGTGGAAAACGCGCTGCTCGCCGAGGCCGGGCGCAACGCCGATCCCGCCCCCGACAAGGGCCGCAAGTCCCGGTGGGCCTATCTCGCGACCGGTCTTCTTGCCGGGTTCGCCACCGCCGCCGTGCTGCTGCCGCTGTTCTGAACGGCGGCGTCACGGCCCGGGCCGGGGCGTTCAGGTCCGAGCGGCTCGGTTTTGGCCCCCAAACGCAGAAACGGCGACCATCCGGGCCGCCGCATCAGGAATTCTCTGTAAAAAAAACTTAGTCGGTGCCCGACGAGCTGCCGCTGCCATTCGAGGCTGCTGCAATGATCACCAAGGTGGTCACGGCGCCAATAACGGCCAGTTCAGTGGTACCTTGAGTCGCAACAAAGGGATCTGCGGCCGTATCAGCTTGCTGAGCAACAGCAGGTGCAGCCGACGCAATAAAAGTAGCAGCTGCTGCTGCCATGGCAAATTTTTTCATAATGTTCTCCAGACATTCTTGGGTGAACACGCACCCCACGCGGAAAGAAGCTACTACGAAGGCCCTTTGGTTTCAAACCCGTTCATCGTGAAAATCCTGCGAAAATTCGCTGCCCCGCGCACCGCGTCTTTTGTGCAACAAATCGGCGTGACCCAAGGTTTTTTGTGTCGAGAATGCATCATGTGCCCAATTTCCGCTGCTCAAATACCGGTCAACTGGTGTAGCATTCACCCCAGAGCGCGAACTCCGGTGATGTTTTCCACGTCTACGGGGTATCCACCGTTGAGCACAAGCACAAGTTCTCCGTTGTTTATGCGGGCTTCCGTCACTTCCTGATAGCTCGAAACCGGTGTCTGACCGATTGATTCGGCCTGCGAAATGTTGTCCACCACAAAGTTGTAGTGGCCGGCCACAAACGGCGTGCCGCTGTCATCGACGCCGGCCCATTCAAAGGTGGTCTGTCCGGGCGTCAATGGCAGTCGCTGCACCAGAGTGTCCGTGTCGTCATAGACCTCGAGATAGCTCTCGTCAGTCAGATGCGACGGGGCCACCGAGAGGGCAATCGGCGTGCCGTCGAAATAGGCCGGCGCGTCAGAGCGCACCGCGCGACCGACCCAGTTCGCCATATCGCCCAGCCCGCCGACCCCCAGAAGGGTGATCATGCTGCCCAACAGGTCGTTGGTGACAACCTGTTGCTCGACAGAGGAAAACGTCGCCAGTTGCGAGGCGAATTCGGTGGAATCGAGCGGGTTGAGCGGGTCCTGATTGCGCATCTGCGCGGTGAGCATTTGCAGGAACGTGTCAAAGTCGGAAGACAACGCACCTCTGCTCGAAGTGGTCGGCACCGGCGACGCAGCCTGCGCTGTGGTCTGTGCCTGCGGGCTGGTGGCTGGGATCATCTCGCTCTCCTATACACGGATATCGAGGCGCGCGGCCGCGCCCTCGGTTTCAGGCCCGGGCGCGGCATCCTCCGCCTCGGCTGTTTCTGGCGAAACTTCCGGGTCACCCGCCGGGATTTCGGACCAGGGCTGGCGCTTGCTCTGACCGGAGGTGGAGAATTCGAAAGCGATTTCGCTGTATCCGAGGTCGCGGAAGGCGCGTTCGACGACGTCGATATGGCGCCGCATGAGATCATGGGTTTCGGGCCGTTCGGTGACAACCTGAAGCAGGATCTGCCCCTCCTGCCCGCGCATCCGCATCTGGACACGCCCGAGCTCTTCCGGTCGCAGGGTGATTTCGGTGAATTCGCCGGGCATGGCGCGCACGACTGGGGCCATCTGCTGGGCAATCTCACGCGCCATCGTCTGCGCGGCGTGGGCCGTCGGCGGCCCCTGCGACCCGCTCTGCCTGAGCAGGCTCTCCGCCTGTGGCGCGCTCGGGGTCTCTGGCGCAAAACCGGCCGGGCTCACCAAGGCGGCCCGCTCGTCCGACGCCGCGACCTGTCCTGCCCCAGCCCTGACAATCAACTCGGCAACCGGGCGGCCGGAGAACTCACCACGGCCCGTTGCAAGCCGGTCGCCGGGAGCTTCCGCTTCGTCCCCCCGATCGGGACCCCGATTTTGAAGGCCCGTCGACACATGGTCGGGCAAGGGGTCGAAACCGGTCGAGATCCCTGGGCGCGTGGCGTCCATCCGATCAAGGCCTCGCGGCGCAGGCTCCCTCCGCTGGCGGTGGGTCGATACCTCAGGATCACCTGTGGTTACAGGCCTGCGAGCATCCTCGCCGGTTTCGTCTGGCCCGCTTAGGCCATTGCGGGGCGGAAAGGCAGCCGGATCGGCAGCTGACCTGGCGACAAACTTGTCGCCTGTCCCGGCACCGCCAGAGGAATTTGCCCACGGGAGGCTCGCCACCACACCGGACGCCCCGGACATCGGTGCCGAAGTTGGAACGTCCCGCCCGGCGCGACGCCCCGCCCGGCCAGGGTCAGGGGACTCGCGCGCCATTGGCTCGGTTTCAGCGGGCTGTTCGCGCGTTGCTCGGTCTGCTGAAATGGCGGCAAGCCGGGGGTTCCGGTCGCGAAAATGCAGCTGCGCGCCGTCGGTCTGCACGTCACGCGGGACGGCCTTTGGGCGCGGGTGGTCCGGCTCGAAGAAGTATTCATTTGCCGGAAAGCGAGCCCCCCCACCCCGGTTCGCCTCCGCCGCTTTGACCGGCGCCGCAGCCGGCTGCGGAATGTCGCCCGGAGGCCGCGAGATGGCGCCGCTCTTCTCTGCACTACTCCCGGCCGCTGTCGTCTTGCCCTCGGCGCCGGCCATCATTTCCGTCGAAGGCCGTTCCCGCGGCCCGGCCAAATCTCGGGCAGAATTTGCGGACGGCGGCCCAGATGCCCCCTCCGATAGAGCAGAGCCCCCAATAGCCGCCATCATCGGAGATCTAACGCGCCGAAAATTCGACATATCCCCAGTGCTTTCCGGTTCTGCCGGCCGCATCGACCTCGGGTGTTTCACCTCGCTTGACCTAGCTTCGCTCGACGGGATCGTCAGCGCCGGAACGGCGGCGCGCCGTGGTGATCCGTTCTGGGTGGAATAGCCGTAACGCGGGTCCGACACATCCGTCGCACCCCGCCCCGGGTTCGGCTTCGGTTCAGCAGTTGCCGCCGGAAAAAGAACCGCCTCCTCCTGCGACAGCGGATTGCGATGTCCGGGGCTGTCATCCGGCATTTCCGCGCCCTGCGCCGACCGACTAGAACCCGCAGGCGGGACATGGGTGTTTTGTCGGTCTGTCGGCTGGAGCCATTGTTGCGGCGGGGATTTCACCTCGGTGGGCTCGCGAGGCGGCCGGGAAGATGAAGCCTGTGCGGAGCGGCCCGAAGCCGCGCGCGCATCCTTCCGGCTCGGTTCAGAAATTATCGGCAGGGGCTCCGATGGCATGGCGGTCATCTGCCTCGGGGCGCGCTCTGCGCCCATCGCCGTGTCCGTGACTGCGCGAGCCTCACCGGCGGCGCGCCGATCAGCCAATGCCGGTTGCGCCGCTGCGGGCTCCGGCCCAACCGAGCGTCCGGGCCAATTGTGCGGTGCCGGCTTGCCACTCGTCAGCGGCGCAATGCGAGAGGAATTCCTGGTTTCCACCGCGGCGGCGCGCACAATCATATCCGGCACGCGCCCGCGCGCGGAGTCCGTTTCCGAGGGATCGATTTTTCGGAAGGCACGTTCCGCCTGATCGGGCTTTTCCCTCCAATTCGAATCCGTCGGAGATTCCGAGTTTTTCTTCAATTCTTCAATAGGTTGACGCGACATAGCCATCCGCGTATCGGCGTCCATGTCAGCGCCTTGCCCCCGCGGTTTCGGCGTCTGCTCAACCGGCCCTAGTAACTTTGCATCGGGCGCATCCCCGTTGCCGGACAGCAAGGCGGGCGGCTGTGTCGACAAGCCGTCGCCGCCACGGCGTGCAGCGATATTCCCATCGGCAAGGAAATCCGCTTCGGGTTGCACGGGCCGATCCGCAGGCAAAGGCCAGGTCGACCCGCTGCTCTCCGCCTCGGGCACGGCGGACAGGGTGGCCACCGTCTTGGCATCAGCCTTGTCCGCCGCGATTTCCCGGCCTTCCGGTGCAGGCCCGATCGTTTCGGGCGGGCTCACCTTGGCGGAAGGGGGCTGGGCCAATTCGGCGACGGCCGCCTCCGGGGCGGTTGCATCCGAACCCTTCCGATCAGGCGCAGCCCCCGTTCCCCCAACGCCAGGAGCGGCTGCGTTGCCCTTCTCCTTGTCAGCAAAGGCGCTCCGGCCAGTCAGGAACATCTGGCTGAAGCTGACCGTTCGCTCCGCGCCCGGAGGGAGACCTTCGAGCTTCGGCACAGCGCGCAGAAACCCGAGGCCGCCGGAAATCGATTCAATTTGCATAAGGACTCCAGGAATTCTTCCCAACTCCAGCCTTTATCCGCCATGACGGTTACCAGTTCTTTACCGGTCCTGCGGCAAATTGGAAAAAACCGGAACAATTTGTGAGGACTGCCCAATGTCATTATTGATTCAGCCAATTGGCCCACATGTGGCCCGGCAACCAGCCACCTCCGAAGAAGCAAGGCAAGTGGCGCATGAATTGGAAGTGACGTTTTTGGCGGAAATGTTGAAATCCGCCGGATTCGGCAGACAACCGGACAGTTTCAACGGTGGAATAGGAGAAGAACAATTCTCATCGTTTCTCGTTCGCGCGCAGGCGAATGCGATGGTCGAAGCCGGTGGATTGGGGCTGAGCGAAGCGTTCGTCAAAACGATGATCGAGGCCGAAAATGGCTGATCGCGACATAGCAATTCTGGACGAATTGAACGATCTTCTGGAGACCGAGCGGGCGGCGCTTCTCGCGGGCGACATTGATGCCGTGGGGCGCGTGCTCGACACCAAGGAGAAATTGCTGCGTGACCTGGCTGAATGCGCCGCCTCCGACACCGAAGGGCTTGACGAGATTCGCATCAAAATCACTCGTAATCAAGAACTTATTGAAAGCGCCATGAAGGGGATCGAGGCCGTCGCACAGAGATTCGCAGCGATTCGAAAGGTGCGCAGGTCGCTTGAGACCTATGACCGCTCCGGCCGGCGCAAGATGATCGATATATCCCCCGGAGGCCGGCTTGAAAAACGGGCCTGACCGTTTTTAGGCGAATCCTGCCAAACAATGAGGCACGCATTAGCAAACCCTTAGGACAACGGCTCCATGGTGGCGATGCACCCCTGATGGTGGCGCAATCAACGCGAAGTTCGTGCAGATTGCAAGTGTCAGAATGACAGAGATGCCGGGAGACCGGCTGTGGCATGAAATTGACGCAAAAGCGTCTCGCTTATGAGGATAATCTATGTCCAGTATTCTGACCAACTCCAGCGCAATGGTCGCGCTTCAAACCCTCAAGGGGATCAACAAAAGCCTTTCGGATGTGCAATCGGAAATTTCGACCGGTAAATCGGTGGCCAATGCCAAGGACAACGCCGCGATCTGGGCAATTTCCAAAGTCATGGAATCCGATGTGCAAGGCTTCAAGTCGATCGGCGAGAATCTCTCGCTGGGCCAATCGACCGTGGCTGTCGCGCGGAACGCTTCCGAGACCGTCACAGATCTTCTGACCGACATGAAGGATCTGATTGTCAGCGCCCAGGCGGACAATCTCGATCGCGGAACGCTTCAGGACGACGTCCAGGCCATCATCGGCCAGATCGAATCGGTGGTCGGCGCCGCGCAGTTCAACGGATTGAATCTGGTCAACGGCACGGCCGGCGCCTTCAACTCCAACGGCAATCTCGGCGCCGATGTGCTGTCGTCGCTGGACCGAGACAATTCCGGCGCGATCAGCGTGTCCAACATCGGCGTCGATGCTCAGAACCTGTCGACAGATACCGGCACGACGATCACGGCGGCCACCGCCGACACCGCATCGCTGGACGAAAACGGCGGCACCGACGACGATGTCCAGATCGCGCTCGGCTCGGCCTTCCTTGACACGAGCGGCGGCGCAACCGGCACGTCGGCGCTCAAGGCCTCTGACGCGGGTGTCGACAATGCGGTCACCACCGGCCTTGTCGCCGGCGATACCATGCGTCTGCAAATCGGCAATATCGAGGGCAGCTATGTCGTTCGGGAAGGCGACAATGCAAATGCCGTCCTGGCCGGTCTGAAAAACGGCATGCTGCAAGCCGGGCTCGATACCAACGACTTCTCGCTGACGCTCGGGGCGGGCACGCTCGATGTCGAGAACCTCACTTCCGAGACCGGCATCGGCGTCACGCTGACCCAGGAACGCGGCACCGGCGCCCTGGCGCAGCTGTCCAGCATGGATGTCTCGACCGAGGCCGGCGCGGAAACCGCGCTGGGCAATATCGAAGGCATGATCCAGGCGGCCACGTCAGCCGCGGCGGCCTTCGGCTCGGTCGAAAGCCGGATCGAGACCCAATCGGACTTCATCATGAACCTGGCCGATTCACTGACCTCGGGCATTGGCAGCCTGGTGGACGCCGACATGGAAGAGGCCTCGGCCCGCCTCCAGGCCCTTCAGGTGCAGCAGCAACTGGGTGTGCAGGCGCTTTCGATCGCCAATCAGGCGCCGCAGCAGCTCCTGTCGCTCTTCCGGTAACCGAGACGGACGGGGGCGAAGGCCGTCTTCGCCCCCCGACCGCCCGATGACAACAATTCATACTCCAGAAGGAAGGATGCGGCATGAACGCTCAGTCCATGGCCCACCGCGCCTATGCGCAATCCGCCGCCACGAAAACCGATCGCCGGGCCGAATACGAGACCATTGCCCGCACCACCCACGAATTGAAGGCCGCCGCCGAAAAGGCGACCTCGGATTTTCCCCGTCTTGCCGGCGCCCTGCACCGCAACAACAGGCTCTGGACCATCCTCGCCGCCGACGTCGCCGATCGCGACAACCCCCTGCCCCAGGATCTCAAGGCGCGGATCTTCTTTCTGTCGGAATTCACCAAGCGCCACAGTGCACAGGTGCTGGCCCGGAAAGCCACTGTCGTGCCGCTTCTGGAAATCAACACCGCGATCCTGCGCGGCTTGCGTCGCGGGAGCGCGAGAACATGACCGGGCTCGTTCTCAAACTCGGGCCCAAGGAACGAGTGCTGATCAATGGCGCGGTGATCGAAAACGGCGACCGGCGCAGCCGGCTCAACATCGTGACCCCAAACGCCAATATCCTGCGCCTGCGCGACGCCATTCATCCGGAAGAAGCGAATACGCCGGTGCGCCGGGTCTGTTTCGCCACGCAGCTTGTGCTGACCGGCGACGCCGAACCGGATGAAACCCGGTTGCAGCTGCTGCGGCGGATCGAGGAACTCAGCCAGATCCTCACCGATACCGACAGCCGCCGCCACTTGACCGCCGCGACCGATGCCCTGCTCGGCGATCAGTTCTACCAATGTCTCAAGTCGCTGCGCGCGCTTATCCCGCGCGAGGACCGAATTTTTGCCGCGGGGCACAGATGAGCTTTCAACCGATCCTTCCAGGCACCGGCCTCGTCGGCTGGAAGCTTCTGAGCCGGACGATGGAAACCCAGCAGGCCGCGCTCAACCGGTCGGCGGAGATCTCGCGCGACACCGCCTATTTCGCGGCCAATATCGCCAAGGTCGACACCGCCGAACAGCTGGTCGGCGATCGCCGCTTGTTGCGCGTGGCGCTGGGGGCCTACGGGCTTCAGGAGGATATCGACAACAGGTATTTCATTCAGAAAATCCTTGCCGACGGCACCCTGGCGCCGGATGCGCTGGCCAACAAGATGGCCGATGATCGCTATACCCAATTCGCCGAGGCTTTCGGTTTCGATCAGCCGCTCGGCCCCCACACCGCCGGTGCGGATTTTGCCAAAACCGTGGTGGAGAAATTCAACCGGGCCTCCTTCGAGGCGTCGGTGGGCGCGCAGGATGACAACCTGCGGATCGCGCTCTACGCCGACCGCGCGCTTCCCGAACTTGCCGCCGACACCGGCACCACCGAAAACGGCCGCTGGTACACGGTGATGGGCGTGCCTGCCCTGCGCAAAATCTTTGAAACCGCGCTCAACCTGCCGGACAGCTTCTCGCAGCTCGAACTCGACCGTCAGCTCGCCGTGTTCCGCGAAAAATCGCAGGCGCGGTTCGGCGTATCAGAGGTGGCGGATTTTGCCGATCCCGAGCTGCGGGAACGGCTGGTGGAACAATTTCTGCTGCAAGGCCAGCTTCAGGAGAGTGCCGCTCTTTCCGGCATGTCGGTGGCGCTGACCCTGCTTCGGAACATCCCGCAATAGGCCTGTCACGGGCGGGGCTGCGGCCGCGCGGCGGGCGGCCTGGCCAGCGGTTTCGATTTCGGGCGAAAGGCCTCGGCCTCCCGCAACACGACCTCCAGCCGCGCAAAGCTCTTGTCGATGCTGTCTTCTTGCTGCGCGATCAGCCCGTCGAGCTTGTCAAAGACCTGCACCGCCTGGTCGAGCACCGGATCGCCACCCGCGCTGTAAAGCCCGGCTTTGATCATGGTTTCCGAACCGTGGTAGGCACTGAGCAGTTTTCGGGCGAGGCCGATACGCGCGTTCTCGCGTTCGGTGGCGCACTCCGGCAGGCTGCGCGAGACCGAGCGTAGGACGTTGACAGCGGGAAACCGGCCGCGTTCGGCGATGGCCCGCTCCAGCACCACATGCCCGTCGAGCACCCCGCGCAGCACATCGGCCACCGGCTCGTTCATGTCGGACCCGGCGACCAGCACGGTATAGATCGCGGTGATATCGCCGCCGGTCTCCGGCCCCGGCCCGGCGCGTTCGCAGAGCGACATGATCATATGCGCCATCGAGGGCGGATAGCCGCGCAGCGCCGGCACCTCGCCGCCCGCCACGGCAACCTCTCGATGGGCGTCGGCCAGCCGGGTGATCGAATCGGTCAGAAGCAGCACCTGAAGGCCCTGATCGCGAAAATGCTCGGCAATCGCCATGGCCGCGGCGGGGCAGCGGCGGCGCACCAGCGGCGAGCGATCCGAGGTGGCGGCGACGACGACACTGCGCGCCATGCCTTCCGGCCCCATGACATCATCGACGAAATCGCGCAGCTCGCGGCCACGCTCGCCGACCAGCGCGACCACCACGACATCGGCCTCCATCTTGCGGGCGAGATGGCCGAGCAGGCTGGTCTTGCCGACGCCCGAACCGGCAAACAACCCGATCCGCTGGCCGCGCACGATCGGCAGCATGGTGTTGAACAGCACCAGCCCGGTACCGAGCCGCGCCCCCAGCCGCCGGCGACTGGCCGGATCGGGTGGCCGGGCGTGGATCGGCCGCAGCTCCGGCCCGCCATGCAGCGCGCGGCCATCGAGCGGTAGGCCGTAGGGGTCGATCACCCGGCCGATCCAGCCGGCATGCGGCGCAATCTGCGCCTCGGGCATGAGGAACACCTTGTCGCCCAGCGCCACCCCTTCAAGCGCGTCATCTGGCAGCATCATCACCCCGCCAGCCGCGATCTTGAGCACCTCGCCGCCCAGCGCCGCCCCGCGCGAACGCACCAACCGCAGCTGATCGCCCATGCGCACATTCTGCCCGAGGCCCGCCACCATCAGATAGGTGCCATCGACGCTGGCCACCCGGCCGAACGGCCGGACCGGCGTGAGCCCCGCAATCCTGTTTTTCAAACCTTCCAGCCGCGGCGTCTGCATCGTGCGCCTCCATTATCTGCTGAAAACCATTTCTAAAGGAATCAGGGTTAAGCCTTGATTGAAGCCAATCGAGGGAGAAGCCCCGATGTTCGACAATCTCGAAGTCCTGCAAATGTCGCAGGCCATGGCCCGCCATGCCGGGGCCAGACAGGCGATTGCCGCGCGCAATCTCGCCCATGCGGATACCCCTGGCTACAAGGCCCGCGACCTGGTCGCCTTTCCGCAGCTTGTCCTGCAACAGCAGGCCCAGTTCGGGCTGCGCGCCACCCGCGACAGTCATCTCTCCGGCGCCCGCGCCGAAGGCGCCGCCGCGCCGGTGGAAGATCCGGGCGCAATCAGCGACCCCAATGGCAACTCTATCTCACTCGAAACCGAAATGCTGCGCGCGGTCGACATCCGCCGCCAGCATGACAAGGCGCTCGCCGTCTACCGAGCCTCGCTCAACATCCTGCGCTCGAGCCTTGGCCGCCAGTGACCCGGAGCCCTGACACATGACCGATTTCTCATCCTCTTTCTCAGTTTCTGCCAGCGGGCTGAAAGCCCAGGCAGCGCGACTTCGCCATGTTTCGGAAAACATCGCGAATGCCGACACCCCCGGCTATCGGCGCAAAACCGTGCCGTTCGAAGAGATGCGCCAGAACGGCGACACGCGGGGCCAGGTGACCACCGGTCGCGTCAGGCTGGATCAGAACGATCTGGCCAAAATCTACGATCCCTCGCATCCGCTGGCCGATGACACCGGCCATTACGAGGGGTCGAACGTCAACCTGGTGATCGAGATTGCCGACGCCAGGGAAGCCCAGCGCAGCTACGAGGCCAACGTCAAGATGTTCGACCAGGCACGCCAGATGTCATCGAGCCTGATGGAGCTGTTGCGCAGATAACCCGATAGGAGACCCAGAATGGATGTCCGTTCAATCCTTGCCGCGCAGAAATACGCGGCCTCTCGCCCTGCGACCCAGCCGGACGACACGCCCCATTCGATGGGCGCGGCCTTTGCCGACACCGCGCGGGATTTCGCCCGGACGCTGCAAACCGCCGAGGAAACGGCCAAATCGGCCATGATCGGCGACGCCGATCCGCATGCGCTGGTGCAGGCCCTGGCGCAGTCCGAACTGGCGGTCGAAACCGTGGTGACGATGCGCAACAAGGTGGTCGAGGCCTATCAGGAAATCCTGCGGATGCCGGTCTGACCGATGGATGAGGCGGTTTTCTTTGACACGATGCGCCACGGGCTCTGGATTTCGGTAACCATGTCGCTGCCGATCCTGTCGGCGGCACTGGTGGCCGGGGTCACCATCGGTCTGTTTCAGGCGCTCACCTCGATCCAGGAGATGACGCTGACCTTCGTGCCGAAACTGGCCGCCATCGTCGCCGTCTTCTGGCTCTCGATGAGTTTCATGACCGAACGGCTCACCGCCTTTTTCCAAAGCTGGATCATCCCCCTGATTGTCGAGGTCTGACATGGAAAACGCCACCTATACCACGCTGACCCGCCAAGCCGGGCTGATGCGCGAGATGCAGGTCGTCGCCAACAATATCGCAAATGCCGCCACCACCGGCTTTCGTGCCGAGAACATGGTGTTCTCGGAACATGTGGTGCGGGTCGAAAACGGCCCCTCGATCTCGATGGCCAGCGGCAACATCGGCGCCGCCTCGGAATTGCAGGGCGCGCTGACGCCCACCGGCGGGCGGTTCGATTTTGCCATCGAGGGCAGCGGCTATTTCCTCGTCCAGACTCCCGCCGGCGAAAGGCTGACCCGGGCCGGCAATTTTTCGACGAACGGCCAGGGCGATCTTGTGACAAAGGAAGGCGACCCGGTGCTCGACGCCGGCGGCGCGCCGATCTTCGTACCGCCGGACGCCACCGATCTTGCCATCGGCGGCGACGGCACGCTCAGCTCGAACGGCAGACCGCTGGCGCAACTCGGCGTAGTGCGCCCGGTCGCGGGCCAGGACCTGATCCGCGAGGATGGCGTGATGTTCCGCGCCGAGGCGGGCTTTGCACCGGTGGAAAACCCGCGCGTGTTGCAAGGGTTTCTCGAGAATTCCAACGTCGATCCGATCCGTCAGATCGCCCGGATGATCGCGGTTCAGCGCGCCTATGAAATGGGTCAGAGCTTTCTCGACGCCGAAAACGAACGCATCCGCACTGCGATGCAAACCTTCCTCAAATAGGAGGCCGCCATGCGTGCCCTGAAAATCGCCGCCACCGGCATGACCGCCCAGCAGATGCGGGTCGAGACCATTTCGCAGAACCTCGCCAACATGTCGACCACCGGCTACAACGCGCGGCGCGCCGAATTTGCCGATCTGCACTATCAGCAATACGCCCGCGCCGGCGCCGTCAGCGCCTCTGACGGCACGGTCCTGCCCACCGGGGTGCAGCTTGGCCTCGGGGTGCGTCCGGCGGCGGTGTCGGTGCAGCTCGAACAGGGCGCGCTCTCGGCCACCCGCAGCGATCTTGACGTGGCGATCGACGGCAAGGGCTATCTCGAGGTCACCCTGCCCTCGGGCCAGCCCGCCTATACCCGTGACGGCGGGTTGAAACGCTCGGCCGAGGGGCTGATCGTCACCTCGGACGGCTTTCCCGTGGTGCCCGATATCGTCATCCCGCAGGACGCACGCAGCATCTCGATCAATGCCGATGGCGAGGTCTATGCCTATTTCAACGACACCGTCGAGGCGCAGTTGCTGGGCCAGTTCACCCTGGCCGGTTTCACCAATGCCAAGGGGCTCGAGGCGATGGGCTCGAACCTCTTTCTCGAGACCGAGGCCTCCGGCCCGGCGATCACCTCGGCCCCGGGCCAGGACGGGCTGGGCATCCTGCGGCAGGGCTATCTCGAGGACAGTTCTGTCGACGCGGTGCGCGAGATTTCCGAGCTGATCGAGGCGCAGCGGGGCTATGAACTCAATGCCAAGGTGATTTCCGCCGCCGATCAGATGTTGGGCGCGACGACGCAGGTGCGGTGATGCGGCTGCTCTGGGCGATCCTCTTGCTCTGTCTCGCCGGCGCCGCCTGGTCCGAAACGGTTGTGCCGGCCCGGACCCTGCGCGCCAATACCGTCATTGCGCCCGCCGATCTGGCGCTGCGCAGCGCCGATGTGCCGGGCGCGTTTTCCGATCCGGCCGCGCTTATCGGTCAGGAAACCCGCGTCACGCTTTATGCCGGTCGGCCGATCCGCCCCGGCGACATCGGCCCGCCCGCGCTGGTGACGCGCAACCAGATCGTCACCCTGCATTTCACCTCCGGCGGTCTGCGCATCCTTGCCGATGGCCGGGCGCTGGGCCGCGGCGGCGCGGGCGACCGGATTCGCGTGATGAACCTGTCGTCGCGCACCACGCTATTCGGCACCGTTCAGCCGGACGGCACCATCAACGTCAGTCAATGAGGCCCGAGACATGAGGAAAATGACCTGCGCCGCCGTGGCGATCTCGCTTGGCATGCTGCCGGGATGCGCCCGCCTCGATCACCTGGGCCGTGCGCCGACCTTCTCCGACACGCGGGAAACGCCCGAGCATTTCGCCATGCTGAGCCCGGGCCTGCCGGTCGAGACCGCCCGCGGGCGGGGGATGCCGGAGCCCTCGCTCTGGGATGGCGGCCAGGCCTCGCTGTTCGGCGACCGGCGCGCCGTCAAACGTGGCGATATCCTCACCGTGGTGATCGAGATCGACGAAAGCGCCGAAATCTCGAATTCCACCAACCGCGGGCGCAATGGCTCTGAATCGCTTGCGGTGCCACAGCTTCTCGGCCTGCCGCAGCGGCTCTCGGAAGACCTGCCGCCGGGCTTTACCCTGGACAATGCCGTCAACCTGAATTCCGCGTCCAGTTCCGGCGGCGACGGCTCGGTCAGGCGCAACGAAAAGCTCGAGCTGCGGATCGCCGCCACGGTGGTCGAGGTGCTGCCGAACGGCACCCTGTCGATCCAGGGGGTGCAGGAGGTGCGCGTCAATTTTGAACTGCGCGAGCTGATCGTCACCGGCTATGTCCGCCCCGAGGATATCTCGCGTCAGAACCAGATCACCTACGACAAGATCGCCTCGGCGCGAATTTCCTACGGCGGCCGGGGCCAGATCAGCGACGTGCAACAGCCCCGCATCGGCCAGCAAGTACTTGATGTCATTCTGCCATTCTGAGGTGTTCTCATGGGAAAGATCCTGCCAGTCCTGCTGGCCCTGATCGGCATTGGTGCCGGAGTCGGCGCCGGTGTCCTGCTTCGGCCCGCGCCCGGCCTCGCCGAGTTGGACAACCCCTGCGGCGAGATGGCACCGGCGCATGACCCGGCGCCGGACGAGACCACGCCGACCGCCGACGTCGAATACATCAAACTCAACAATCAGTTCATCGTGCCGGTGGTCAGCGAGGCCAGGGTCGCCTCGATGATGGTGATCGCGCTGAGCGTCGAGGTGCCGGAGGGCCGGTCGGAAGAGGTCTATTCCCGTGAACCCAAGCTGCGCGACGCCTTTCTCCAGGTGTTTTTCGATCACGCCAACCTGGGCGGCTTCACCGGCACCTTCACCAGCTCGCGCAATCTCGAAGTGCTGCGGCGGGCGTTGCGGGAAACCGCGCAAAGCCATTTCGGCGATCTGGTGCAGGACGTGCTGATCACCGATATCGCCCGCCAGGACGTCTGACCGCGGTCAATCGCCGGGCGTCTTCATCCACCGCCTGTGCATCTCAAGCTCCACCAGCCGTTCGGTCTCGCGCCGGGCGGCGTCCTCGCGGATGTCCTCGCGGGTTTGATCCGTCAGCGCCGCGAGCGCCGAGGTGCGGCCGAACGAGGCTCTGGCGCGGAGCTTGATCGCCTCTGTCACCGCCCGCTGATTGGCCAGCGCCATGAGCAACTCGCGCCGCCGCGCCTCGGCCCAGGTTTGCCAGAGCGCCGCACCGGTCTGGGCAAAGGCAACCGCCAGATCGCCGGTCAGCGCCTCGGACCGGCGCGCCTGCGAGGCCGCGATGGCATCAAGCGCCGCGGTCAGCCGGGCCTCTGCCGCCAAGGACTGCCGCAGGTCGGCCGCATCGCGCTCGAACCGGGCCTCGGCCACCTTGTGCAAATCCGCCACATGCCTCATCTCCATGATCGGGCCTTTCGGCTCAGCGCATCGGCATAGCGGATGGCCACGGCCACCGCCGCGTAATGCTCGGGCAGGATCTGCGCGTCGAGCCGCACATGGGCGAAAAGCGCCCGCGCGGTTGGCGGATCGCTGTACACGGCAACCCCTTCTTCATAGGCGATCTCCTTGATCCGCAGGGCAATCTCGTCCACCCCCTTGGCCACGCAGACCGGCGCGCCGCCGGCGGTGCGGGCCCATTTCAATGCCACCGCGTAATGGCTCGGGTTGACGATCACGACATCGGCCTCGGGCACCTGTTTGAGCATCTGGTTGAAGGCGATCTCCTGCGCCTTGCTGCGCCGCGCCGATTTCAGATGCGGGTCGCCCTCGGCATCCTTGACCTCGTCCTTGATTTCCTTGTCCGACATCCGGTTCTTGGCCATGTGGCTGCGATACTGCCAGAGGTAATCAATTACCGCCATGGCCACCGCAATGGCCAGCACGATGGCCAAGAGCTGCGCCGCAAGCTCGAGCCAGAGAAGG
Source organism: Marinovum algicola (assembly GCF_900109145.1). Lineage (GTDB taxonomy): Bacteria > Pseudomonadota > Alphaproteobacteria > Rhodobacterales > Rhodobacteraceae > Marinovum > Marinovum algicola. The sequence continues at coordinate 122,574 of NZ_FNYY01000006.1, read as the reverse complement.
ATGGCGCGGACCGCGTTCATCTGCATGGCGCCGATGATCAGGTCGCTCTTGTTGCGCAGAAAACCGGTGAGGATCGCGGCATAGATCACCAGCTTTACCGCGCTCTTGAAGAACTCGAACAGCGCGTTCCAGCCGTATTTGTTCTTGAAATTGCGCAGGGGCGAGATCCGCGAGGCCTTGAATTCCAGCTTCTTGCCGGCAAACACCAGGCTGCGCTGGGCGATGATCGCTGTCAGCACGGTCAGGAACGGCACGGCGACCCAGGGCACAATGGCCAACGCCACGGCACCGATCAGCTTGCCGGCGAAGCGCGTGCCCTCGCCGGCAAAAACCCCGGGCGCAAGCCCCTGCGGCCGGGCCAGAAGCGGCGCCATGGCGTGGCCCAGCGCCGTCAGCGACGCGGCGCCGAAGACCGACGCGGCGATCAGAAAGCCGAAATACATCGCCGCCGTATTGACCTCGGAGGATTTGACCAGCTCGCCTTTCTTGCGCGCATCGTCGAGCTTCTTCGGCGTCGGGTCATGCGGTTTGTCGGCGGTTTCCGTCTCTGACGACATCAGCCGGCTCCAAGCGGATGGCTCAGGAACCGTGCCAGCGCCGCCTGCCAGAGGCCCAGCATGTAAGGCGCGCTGAGGGCCAGAAGCATGAGCCCGCCCAAGGTTATCACCGGCGCACCGACAAAAGAGACCATGAGCTGCGGCATCGCCTTGTTGATGACGCCGAGCGTCACGTTGTAGAGCATCGACAGGATCACAAAGGGCACCGCCAACCGGAAGGCCAGGACAAAGGTTTCGCTGACATGGCCGGCGATCCAGAGGGCCAAGTCGCCCGCCGCGGGGCGGGCGCCGATCGGCCAGACGTCATAGAACCCGGCCAAAGTGGCGAGAAGATGCAGATGCATCCCGCTGAGAAACATCAGCGCCAGCCCGCCCACCACCAGCACATGACCGATTGCCGGCATCGGCTCGACCCCGTCGGTGCCGAAAATCTGGCTGAGCGACGTGGATTGCGCGGCGATGGTGCCCGCGGTGTGCAGTGCAAGGATCATGAAGCGCAGCGCCAGGCCGATGGCGAGGCCGATGACCGTTTCGCTGGCCAGCAGCCCGACATCCGGGTCTGGCACCGGCACGGCGGGATCAAACAGCAGCACGGCAAAAAACCCGGCCAGCGAGATCGCGAGCGCCAGCCGGACCCGGAGCGGCAGGCTCCGGGTGCCGATACCGGGCATTACCGAGAGCACGGCGCCGATCCGGAAAAACACGATCGCGGCAAACCGCATCCCCTCGCCCAGCACATCAAAGAGCGCCTCGGGGCTCATGCGGCGACGGTGCCGACCAGCATCGGCTTGGCTTCGAGCCCGAGCTCTTCGAACGAAAGCACCGGCGTCTGAAACCCCTTGGCACGGGCGATCCGGCGCAGGAATCGCCGCCGCCGCGAAGAGGTGACGATCGAGGCGGCAAAGCCGCTTTCACTGCTCTGTTCGATCTGGTCGGCCATGGATTTGGTCAGCTTGGCAAAGACCTCCGGTGGCAGCGCCACATCGACCGTGTTCTGATCGGAGTCCACCTGATAGGTGGCAAAGATGTCCTCCCATTCCGGCGCCAGCTGAATCAGCGGCACCGTTCCGTCCGGCCGTTTGAGCCCGGCGACGATCTGAAAGCCCAGCCGCTGCCGCACATGTTCGCAGATCCCCTCGGGCTGATTGGAGAATTTACGCGCCTCGCCAATGGCTTCGAGGATCACCGGCAGATTGCGGATCGAGACCTGTTCCTCCAGCAGATGTTTCAGCACCTGATGCAAGAGGTCCATCGGCACCCGGTCGGGGATCATCTCGTCGAACAGCTTGCGGTTGGCCTCGGCGCGGTCGGGCTCTGACAGGTTGACCATTTCGTCGAGCAGGCGGCGCAACGCCTTGTGCGTGAAGAGCCGGCTGAAACTGGTCTTGATGACCTCGAGCAGATGCGTCGCCAGCACCTCGTTCGGCGTGACGATGGTCAGCCCCCGAAGCGCCAGATCCTCCTGCTCTTCCGGCTTGATCCAGCACGCCGGCGCGCCATAGACCGGCTCATCGACGTCGCGGCCCGACGGCAGATCGGAGCCGCCCTGCGGGATCAGCGCCAGAACCAGATCGGGGTGCACCTGCGCCCGCGCCTGTTCGACGCCCTGGATGTGGATGATATAGCTGCCCGGGTCGGCGGTGACATTGTCGGTCAGGCGGATTTCCGGCAGGATCAGGCCAAAGGCGCTGGCGATATGGGTGCGCATGTTGGATATCCGCGCGTCGAGGCCGGACGCCGGATCGAGCACCATGTCCACCAGATCGCTGGCAAATTCGAGGTGGATATCGTCGAGCGCGAGGACATCGCCGATCGGTTTTGCCGGCGCGGCCTCGGGCGCTTCGGCGACCTCGGGCACTGCTCCGGCATCGCTCTGTTTTCGGTAACGATGTAGGCCCAGCGCGATGAACAGCGCCGCCCCGAGCAGAAAGGGCGCCAGTGGCAGGCCCGGCATCAAAGCAAAGACCAGTTGCAGGATCCCCACCGCCATCAGAGCCGCGGGATGGCGGCCCAACTGCCCGAGTACCGCGATATCGGCGGCGCCGAGGTTGCCGCCCTTGGCCAGGAGCAGCGCCGAGCCGATCGACACGATCACCGCCGGGATCTGCGTCACCAGGCCGTCGCCCACCGTCAGGATGGCATAGGTCTGCAAGGCGGCGGTGAATTCCATGCCATGCGAGAGCACGCCGTTGGCCGTGCCGACAACAAGATTGAGCAGGGTGATCAGCAATCCGGCCACCGCGTCGCCCTTGACGAATTTCGACACACCGTCGAGCGAGCCGAGGAAGGTGGTCTCGCGCTGATCATGTTCGCGGCGCCGCTTGGCTGTCTCGTGATCGATGGCACCGGCCGAAACGTCGGAATCGATCGCCAGCTGCTTGCCCGGCATGCCGTCGAGCGCAAAGCGCGCGCCGACCTCGGCCATGCGGGCGGCGCCCTTGGTGATGACCATGAAATTCACGATAAGGATGACACAAAATGTAACGATACCAATGACAAAATTGCCGCCCATGATAAAGCTGGCGAAGCCGTCGATGACATTTCCGGCGGCCTTTGTGCCGGTGTGACCCTCGCCGATGATCAGCTTGGTTGACGAAACATTGAGCGCCAGCCGCAGCATCAGCCCGGCCAGCAGGATGGTCGGAAATGAAGAGAACTCCAGCGGCTCATCGATGAAAAGCACGATGACAAAGACCAGGATCGCCAGGGCGAAGGAAAATGACAGGCCGAGATCCAGCACGACGGCGGGTACCGGCAGGATCATCATCGCGACGATCCCGAGCAATCCGACCGCCAGAAGAACGGTGTGATTGACCAGCATCGCGGCCAGCCCGCGGCCGGTATTTCCGCCGATTTTCGCGGCCATTGTCATCGCGGCCCCGATCGGGGCGCCGCCGCCCGGCAAAGCTGTGTCATGGTTCGAGCCTCAGCAGGGGATCATCGAGCACTTGGGCCACCGTCTCGGCCAGGGAGGCTGATGCCTCGGTCAGAGCGCTGGCGCGCTGCAAACTCAGCTCCGGCCCGCTCAGCGCTTCGGTGCCGTCCGGTTCGGGCTGCCTGGCGAGCAACGGGTCCACCGGGTCTTCGCGGCCCAGGCGCAGGGCCGCCTGCTTGGCCTCGGCGAACCTCCCGGCGCCGAGCAGGGCGGCGTGGCGGGCTTCGGCGGTTTCCCGGTCGGCGGCGTCGGACGGCGCAAAGAGCACCGCATCGGGAATGCCGACATCGCCGTGATACCGCGCGCCCAGCGCCTCGGCGAGAAGCGCACCGTCGAGCGGTTCGCCCCCCAAGATCAGCCGCGCCGCAGGCCCGGGAAAGCGATTCTCATAAAGCCGCGCCGCCACGGCCTGGCGCACCTCTCTCGGGGCGGTGGCGGCCAGATCGGGCTTGGCCAGGACGACGCGGAGGAAGGTCACGGTATCCGCCTTGCCGGCCAGTTCGCGGAAAAACTGCGCGGTGACAGAGGCTTCCGCCTCCGCGTCCAGGGCCTTTGTGCCGAGGATGAGCAAGGCGGCGGCGAAATCGCCCTTGGAGATCAGCGAGAAGGCCTCTGCCTTGCGCAGCATGCTTCCGGCCACGCCATGGCGTTGCTCTTCGGCGTGGCTGGCCACGAGCTGGGCCAGGCCGTCCGGCACCGGTTCACCGGCCTCGATCTGGCGATCCACCAGAAGCGCGCTGGCGCGGGCGGCCTCTTCGCCGTTGGAGGCGGCGATTTCGGTGAGGATGACCTCCTGCTCCGAAGCCGCCTCGGCCAGCAGCACATCGGCCATTGTCTTGCCCGCCGCACTGCCCGACCGGTCGAGGATCCGGGCAATCATGTTGGCCGGATCCTTGCGGCCGGCATCAATCAGGTGGGCAATCATCCGCGGCCCGATGACTTTCAGCAAGGGGCGCGGCAGGGATTCGGCGGCGCGGGCGATCCGCCAGGCATCCGCCTCGCCCATCGGCGTGCGGGCCGCAGCAAGCAGCGGCCAGATGGCATTCATGTCGGAACAATCGCGATACGGCTCGAACGTACTGCGCGGCAGGCTGTCCGGCGCTTCGATCAGCCGCGCGACCTGAGACAGGAAACCGGCGCCCTCCTCGGGCCGGTCGATCATGCCGAGGATTTGCCCCGCCTCCGAACCGAGACCCTGCGAGAGATGCAACTGGGCCAGTTCGACTGCCACCCCGGGATCAAGCATGAGCTGTTCGGTAAACAGCGCAGCGGACAGCGCGGCCTTTTCCTTGAAAAATCGCACCTTGCCGCCGAACCGGCCCAGAGGCGCCGCGACCAGGCCGGCACAGACAGCGCGGCGCGGTTTCGTCAGGGCCGGTGCCCCTGCCGCCGTGCCCGGTACGGCGATGTTCGGCAGGTCGATGTCGCGCAAATCCGGGCCAGGTGCGGCCACGCTGGCAAGGCGCGGTGCGTCGGGGTCTCCAAGATCGAGGATCTGCCGCGTCGTCCGCCCCGCCAACGCCTCGGCGAATTGCGACACGCCGCTTGTCGAATAGCTCTGCCGCGCCACCAGCGGGGCGCGCAACCTGTCGCGAAGCGCCGCCGGCGGGGCGGCCGGGGACGGCGCGGGCATCTGCGCCGCGACAGGCGTTCCGACGGCATCGGCGACATCGATGATCAGCAATCGCGGCGGCTCGAAAGCCGAGGTCACCTGACAATCGCAGTTCAACGTCACGGTGAGCCGGTTGCCGCCGGGCTGCGAGAGGCCGGAGACCCGCGTTTTCGGGATCAGGTCGAACACCGTGCCGACATCGAACCGATGGTCGTCCTCTCCCGCCAAGTCCAGCGTCAGGCTGCGCCCATCGACCTGTAAATCATAGTCCGTGCCTTCCGGCAGATAGGCAACCAGCCGGCTGAAATCGGCGTGTTCGCCGGATTTCACCGTCACGGTGGCCGCCTGCACCATGCCGGCGCTCAGGATCGACAGGGCGATGATCCCGGCGCGCCTCATGCCGCATCCTGCTTGAGGGATTTCAAAGCCTCTTCGAGATCGTTGAAATCGGGCCGAATATGCGTCGGCGTGTTCTGCCGCCCGACCTCGATGCAGATATTCGTCGGATGGGCATGCAGGTTGGCAACCAGAACCTCGCGAATGAGCTGATGGAAATGCGCATCGTCCTCGACCACCGTCTTGACCCGGGCGGCAAAGGGGCCGACGAGACCATAGGCCAGGAACACGCCGAGAAAGGTGCCGACAAGCGCGCCGCCGATCATCTTGCCCAGTACCTCGGGCGGCTGATCGATCGACCCCATGGTCTTGATCACGCCAAGCACCGCGGCGACGATTCCCAGCGCCGGCAGCCCGTCGGCGATGGTCTGAAGCGCGTGGCTGGAATGCAGCTTGTGATGCAGGCTGGCCTCCATGCGCTTTTCCAGCACCTCTTCCACCTGGTGCGGATCGTCGTAATTCATCGTCGCCGCCCGCAGGGTGTCGCAGATCAGGTCGACCGATTCCTTGTCGGCCTGGATCTTGGGGTATTTCGAGAAGATCGCGCTTTCGCCGGGGGCTTCGATATGTTCCTCCAGCGCCACCGGGTTCTGCTTTGCGATGCGGATCAGCTCGAACAGCAGGCAGAGCAGATCGCGGTAATCCTCCTGCTTCCATTTCGGGCCCTTGAACACCTTGCCGACATCCTTGAGCGTATGTTTGGCGCCGGCACCATCATTGCCGATCAGAAAGGCGCCGAGCGCGGCGCCGCCGATCATGATCATTTCGAACGGCAGCGACTTGAGGATGATGGCAAGCTTGCCGCCCGCCAGCAGGTAGCCGCCAAAGACCATGACGAAGACCACTGCGATACCCACGAATCCGATCATCGATGCACCTGTTGTTTGCCTGTCCCCGGAATCGCACGGAAACCTAAAGAAACCGTTCGCTCATTCCCGGGGCACCTCGGCATTTCGTCCGGCCAGCACGACGCTGACCAGATAGGCCGTCTCGGGCGACAGCCCGGTCATGATCCCGGCCGCGGCCTCGGGGCGCATGCGGCCGAGAAAACCGGCGGCGAAATCCGGGTCCATCGTCTCGAACAGCGCGGCGGCATCCTTGGGCTTCATGTTCTCATAGACCGAGGTGAGGCGCGTCAGGTCGGATTCGGCGGCCTCGTCGGCCAGGGCGATCGTCGCGCGCAGCGCCGCTTCCGAGGCCCTGAGTTCGGCCAGCTTTTCCTGGATCCGCGCATCCGCGACCTGAAGCGCGCGCATCCGCATGGTCATCCGCTCCTCGCGCATGCGCAGCCGGTCCTCGCGTGTCTCCATCGCCTCGAGCAGCGGCACCAGATCGGGATCGCTGACACATTGCTGCGGCGCGGCCAGGGGCGCCGGCATCGGCAGGCTCTCGGCCAGCTCCTCCGGGCTGGCCTCGCGGGCAATGGCCTCGGTCGCCTGAAGCCCGACCCGCAGGAGCGCGGAGCCCAGAAGCAACACGGCGATGATCGCCAGGGTGCCGCGGCCGGGGCGATGGCCGCGCTTGCGGTCCTGTGTCATCTACTGCGCCCTCCCGGCATCGCGCGAGTGGCGCGAAAAGACCGGCGCTGGCGGCGCGTCCTCGGCCTCCTGGCACGGGGCCGGTGGCGGTTGATCGGGAATGTCGTGCATCGAGGCCACCAGCAATTCGAGCTTGCGCGAGACGGTTTCCGCCCGGCCGGTCAGATCTTCGAGCGAACGGCTGGAGCCCTGGGCGGCCGATTGCGCCGCCTGCAACGTCCGGGTCAGGTCATCGACCTGCGCCGAAAGCACGGCCACGGCGCCGCCGACCCCGGTCTCCAGATCGTTGAACCGGCTCAGCCGCCGCGCCAGCACATAGCAATAGACCCCGGCGCCCAGCGCCCCGGCAACCAGAAGTACATCGGCAATCATTTCCACCATGTCGCCCCCGTCAATTGACCACAAATTCCATCACCAGCAGGTTGCTCACCCGCTCGTCGCCCAGCACCAGCTGCGCCCGCCGCAACAGATGCGAACGAAACCGCAGAAGCGCCGTCGGCTCTTCGAGATCGGCCACCTCGACCGCACGCAGATAGCTGTTGAACACGTCCACCACCCGCGGCAGCAAGAGCTCGACATCGGATTGCGCGGCCGTTGGCACCTCGAGCTGGGCGGTAAACCGCAGGTGCCTGGTCCCGCCCCCAGGCAGGGAAATCACCATCGGATCGAGCGGCACAAAGGCGACATCCGGCAGCAGCGCGGCCGCCTTTGGTTTGGTCTCGGCCGCCTCGGCATGGGGCGCGTCGGATGGCGCGGCGAGAATCATCCCGGATTGGACCGCAAAGAACCCGCCGCCGCCGCCGGCCAATGCCAGAACCACGCCAAGGATCAACGGCAGCTTGGATTTCTTCCTGACCGGCCGTTCTTCGATTTCCGCGTCCGACATGGGCCACCTCAATACTCGGTTTCCCGATCTATAACCTCAGAGGAACTAACCGATTGTTAAGGCTGATCGGCGAAACCGGAGGGGCAATGTCGTGCAGAAGGCCGACCCGACGGAGGATTCAGTGGATCAATTCGCCAAGACCTGGGCAGCGCTGAACATGCAAAGAAAGATCGCCGCTCTGGCGGCCGGTCTGGGCATGTTCGCGGCTGTGTTCCTCATGAGCCGCATGGCCGCCACGCCGAATATGGCGCTGCTGTATGCCGGCCTCGAAAACGGTGCGGCGGGCGAGGTGGTGCGTGCGCTCGAACAGCGTGGGCTGGAGTATGAAATTCACGGCGGATCGATATTCGTGCCGTCCAATCAACGCGATGAGCTGCGGCTGACCCTGGCCAGCGAAGGCCTTCCCGCCAACAGCACCAAGGGCTACGAGCTGCTCGACCAGCTCAGCGGTTTCGGCACCACCTCGCAGATGTTCGATGCCGCCTATTGGCGCGCCAAGGAGGGCGAGCTGGCGCGCACCATCCTGTCGAGCCCCGGGGTCTCGGCGGCGCGGGTGCATATCGCCAATGCCGCCACCAACCCGTTCCGCCGGGAGGGCGAAAGCTCGGCTTCGGTCTTTCTCACCGCCGCCGGCGGCGCCCTGTCACCGCAACAGGCCAAGTCCTTGAAATATTTGGTATCCTCCGCTGTGCCGGGCCTCGCTCCGGAAAGGGTGTCGGTGATCGACAGCACCGGCGGCCTGATCGCGGCCAGCGAGGAGGACGCGCCGGCCTCGATTGGCGATGAACGCTCGGCCACGCTGCGCGACGCGGTCACCCGGCTGGTCGAGGCGCGGGTGGGGGTCGGAAATGCGGTGGTCGAGGTCAGCGTCGACACGGTGACCGACAGCGAATCGATCCGCGAGCGCCGGATCGATCCCGGCAGCCGTGTCGCCATCAGCACCGACACCGAGGAACGGTCGAACACCGCGCAAGAGGCCGGCGGCGGCGATGTCACCGTGGCCTCCAACCTGCCCGCCGGCGAGGGCGGCGGTAGCGGCGAATCGCAATCCCAGGGCAATGAGACGCGCGAGCGGGTGAACTACGAGGTGTCGCAGACCGAACGCGAGGTGATCCGCGCACCCGGCGCGATCAAGCGGCTGACGGTGGCAGTCCTGGTCAATGGCACCCGCACGCCGGATGGCAGCGGCGCCGAGACATTCACCCCCCTTCCCGAGCGGGAAATCGAGGCGCTGCAAGAGCTTGTGGCCTCGGCCGTTGGCTTTGACGCGGCCCGCGGCGACGCGATCACCATCCGCTCGATGGCCTTCGAGCCGGTCTCGGAAATCGGCACCGCGGCCGCCCCCGGCCTGTTGGCGCAGCTGCCATTCAATCTCGGCACGCTGGTGCAGATGGCGGTGCTCGGCGTCGTGGCGCTGATCCTCGGGCTCTTCGTGCTGCGGCCAATCTTCCGCAATCCTCCGCCGCCCGACAGGCTGGCGCTGCCGCCGCGCGACGGAGCCGCCCCGGCCCACGCCACGCCGGCCACGCCCGAGGCCGCCACGCCGCTCGACGGCGAGATCGACGATGGCCAGGGCGGCTTCATCTCGCTGACGCCGACGCGGGCCGCGCCCGAGGCGCCGGCACCCGGTGCCGAACCGGCCCCGCCGCCGGCCGACCCCGTCGAACGCCTGCGGGGCCTGATCGGCGAACGCCAGGAAGAAACCGTCGAGATCCTCCGCGGCTGGCTTGACGACACCGGGGAGAAAGCCTGATGTCCCTCCTGCATCTGCTGGAAGATTTCGGCGGCGCCCGGGGCGCGGCCGGCGGCCATCCCGCCCCGAACGACGAAGAGCTCGAGACCCGCCGGCTTGCCGCCTTCGAAGAGGGCTACCAGGCCGGCTGGGACGATGCGCTGCATGCCCATACCCAGGACAGGATGCGCCTCACCTCCGATCTGGCGCAGAACCTGCTGGACATGTCCTTCACCTACAACGAGGCCTACACCCACCTCTTCCGCGAGTTGCGGCCGCTCCTGGTCGAGATCGTCGACAAGCTGCTGCCGCGAATGCTGCGCCATTCGATCGGGCCGCGCATCGTCGAGGAACTTCAGGCCGCCGCGACCGACACGCTGCGCGGCGAGGCGCATATCCTCGTCAATCCCGATGTGGCCAAAACGGTCGCGGCGCTGGTGGCACAGGATGGCGCCTTTCCGGTGTCGATCCGGGGCGATGCCGCGCTGGCCGAGGGGCAGGCGCAGCTTTCGCTGCCGGATCGCGAGATCGAAATCAATCTCGACCAGATGATCGCCGAGATTTCCTCGGCGCTCGAGGCATTCACCCACGATCTTCAGAAGGAAGACCCGGATGACCGAAAACACGCCGTTTGACGCGGGCCAGAGCCCGTTTACCAGCGTTCCGATCGAAATCACCATTTGCGTTGGCAAGGCCCGGCCGACGGTGCGCGATCTGCTTCGGCTCGGCCCCGATTCGGTTCTGACGCTCGACAAGCGGATCGATGACCCGGTCGAGCTTTACGTCGGCACCCGGCTGATCGCCCGGGGCGAGCTTGTCGAAGCCGGCGATGACGCCCCCGGCCAGCTGGCCGTGCGGCTCACCGAGGTCGCCGATCTCCGGGACAATCTGGATCAGGGCTGATGGCTGCCGGCAGAACCGCCGTATGCGGCATCCTGCTTGCCGCCGGGCTTGCCCTGGCGGGCGGCGGCGCCGAGGCGCAGGAATTCTCGCTCGATCTTGGCGAAGGCGAGTCGCTCACGCTGCGCTCGGTCCAGTTGATCCTGGTGATCACCGTGCTCAGCCTGGCCCCGGGCATTGCCATCACGGTCACCTGTTTTCCCTTCATCGTCACGGTGTTGTCGATCCTGCGGCAGGCGCTTGGGCTGCAACAGGCGCCGCCGAACATGCTGATCGTCACCCTGGCGCTGTTTCTGACCTATTACGTGATGGACCCGGTGTTTACCGCCGCCTGGCAGGACGGCATCCAGCCGATGCTGGAAAACGCCCTGCCCATCGAAGAAGGCTTCGTCCGCACGCTCGCGCCGTTCCGTGGCTTCATGGCCGCACGGCTCGACCCCGAGACTTTTGACGCCATGGCCGCGCTGCGCGCCGATGTGGCGGCGGATCAGGTCTCTCCCGAAGCACCGCTCAGCGTGCTGGTGCCGAGCTTTCTGCTCTCGGAGGTCTCGCGCGCCTTTCAGATCGGATTCCTGATCTTTCTGCCCTTCCTGATCATCGATCTGGTCGTCGCCGCAATCCTGATGTCGATGGGCATGATGATGGTGCCGCCCGCTATCGTTTCACTGCCGTTCAAGCTGGCCTTTTTCGTGGTCGCCGACGGCTGGGCACTGGTTACCAGCAGTCTGGTCCGGGGCTATCTGGGATAGCGCCCATGGCCCGACCCTGGTCGAACCTGGCCAAACCTCGGAGCCATGCTCGCCTGCCCGGCCACCAGTCCCGGCGCCGAACGTGGCAACGCGCGCCGGCCTGCCGGCCGCGACGCGAGCACCGCAGGCGGTCCGCATTACTGCCGCGGGGCCGCGCTCACCGCACGATGAATTCCGCATGCAGCGCGCCGGCCGCCTTGATCGCCTTGAGGATATCGATCATGTCCCGCGGCGCGACGCCCAGCGCATTGAGCCCGGCCACGACCTCGGACAGCGAGGTTCCGTCAGGCACCTCGGCCAGGTTGATCCCCGCTTCCTCTTCGATCGCAGCGCGCGTGCGCGGCACGACAACCGTATCGCCGTCGGAAAAGGGGTTCGGCTGCACCGCGACCGGCGCCTCTTCGATCCGCAGGGTCAGATTGCCCTGAGACACCGCGACCCGGGAAATGCGCACATCCTCGCCCATGACAATCGTGCCCGAGCGCTGATCGACGACCACCCGCGCCTTGCGCTCGGGTTCGACAAGAATGTTCTCGATGCGCCCGAGGGCATGCGCCGGCGACGCCATGCGGGTCGCGATGATATCGAGCCGAACGGTGCCGGAATCGAGCATCACCGCCACCTGGCGGCCAAAGGCCCGGTTGATCGCCGTCTCGATCCGGCCGGCGGTGGTGAAATCCGGCTCCCGCAGGGCCAGCCGCAGGACATCGAGTGACGACAGGTCGAAATCCACCTCGCGTTCGATCCGGGCGCCGGCCGGGATGACGCCGGCGGTGGGCACGCCGAATGTCACCTGGGCGGCATCACCTTCGGCCTTGGCACCACCGGAGATCACCGTGCCCTGGGCCACGGCATAGATCTCGCCGTCGGCGGCATTGAGCGGCGTCATGATCAGCGTCCCGCCCAACAGGCTCTTGGCATCGCCGATGGCAGAGACGGTGACATCGATCATGCTGCCCGAACGGGCAAAGGGCGGCAGGGTCGCCGTGACAAAGACGGCGGCGACATTCTTGGGGCGGAATTGCTCGCCGGTCACATTGACGCCGAGCCGTTCGAGAATATTGCTCATGATCTCTTCTGTGAACGGCGCATTCCGCAGCCCGTCGCCAGAGCCGTCTAGGCCCACCACAAGGCCATAGCCCACCAGATCGTTGCCACGGACGCCGTCGAATTCCACCAGATCCTTGATCCGGATCGGATTGGCGCCGGCGACGGCCGGGGCGATCAGGGCGACAAGAAGCAGAAGCCAGGTTCGCAGCATCGGGCTCATCTCATGTAGTCCAGCAGGCTCATGCGTGCGGCGCGCACGGTGACGGCGTAAAGCGTTTCGATCTGGCTCTGCACCGCTTCGAACCGCGTCGCCGTTTCGTATGGGTCGACCGAGAGCAGCGTATTGCGCGCCAGTTCCAGCGTCAGCCCGGCCGCCTCGTTGCGCGCCCTGCCGTCCTCGATGCGGGCCTGGACGACGCCCAGCCCGGCAATCACATCGAGCACCCCGGGCCGCGCCGCGATCAGCTGCGCACCGGCGCTCTCGATCATCTGCACCTGAACATCCTCGGCAAAACCCAGACTTTCATCGGCGGCAAGCGCAGCCATGGCGGTGGCTTTCAGCGTATCGCGAAACGCCGGATCGTCGGCCCGGACCGACAGGCCGAGGCGCAGATCTTCGGAGAGTTGCAGCGGCGTGCCATCGCGCGTCGCACCGAGGTAGCCGCTTGTTTCAAAGCCGCCGCCGCTGCCGAACCAGCTGTCGAACGCGGCCTCCACGCCGGCAAGCGTGCTCGTGCCGGCAAGCGCGCCGCGCAGCGCGGCAAGCATCTCCTCCGGCGCGGCGAGCGCGGCACTGTCGTAAGCGGCCCCGGAAAACAGCGCGCGACCGGCGCTTCGGCTGTTGAGCTGGCCGACCAGGGCACCAAGAGCCTGTTCGGCATCAGCGGACGCGATGCGCAGATCGAGAGGGGAACCGGCCTGTGCCGCGAGCATCAGCCCGGCGGAAAGATCGGCGGAATGATCCCGCACGGCGCCCAGCGCGGCCTGCATCGTGGCGGTCATCGTGTCACTCTCGGCGATCGCGGATCTGTAGCTCTCGAGCATCGAGAGACCGCGCTCGATATCGCTCAGATGGGCATAATCGCCGCGCAGATGGTTGCGGGTGCCCGCCACCCGGCCGGTGGTCAGCTCGGTTTGCAGCCGCATCGATTCCGATTGCAGCCCGGCCTGACGATGACGCAAGACAAAGCCCCGCGACAGGTCGCCAATCGGTGTCAGTGTCATCAGGTCGCCCCCAGCAATACTTCGATCATCTCATCCACCGTCCTCAGCACCTGGGCATTGGCGGCATAGGCCTTTTCGATCTGCATGAGCTTTTGCAGCTCGGTGTCGGTATCGACGCCGCTCCTCAGCTTCTGCTCTGTCAGTTCGGCGCTGCGGGCGGCGGCATAGCTCAGCCGGTCCTCATTGCCGGTCAGATCCGCGGCCACCCCGGACAGAAGCGTCGCGGTCAACGACGCCGCCGTGCCGGACAGGCCGATCTGGCTGCCGGAGGCGACGGGTCTGGCCTCGGCCAGGCGATCGATCATCGACAGCAAAACCGTGCCATCGCCGGAATTTCCCGGCGCCGCCGCCTGAAGCCCGTCGCGCAGGCGCCAGCTTGCGCCGCCGGCCTCCGGGTCGACTTGGGGATTGAGCGCGATGCGGCGGGCAAGGCCGGTTTCATTCACCGGATCAAAGACCTGGCCAGCATCGGTGAACAGTCCGGCCTCGCCGGCGCCGAGCGTCGGATCGAGCCCGCTGTCCTGGAACCTGTCGACCAGGTTGCGGGCGAGTGCATCGATCTCGGTCTGATATCCGGGCAGGGTCTCGTCGCGCAGGTCGAAGAGCGCCGCAAGGCTGCCGCCCCCGATCCGGCTGGCCGCGCCCGAGGCCGGGATGTCAAATCCGTCGACGCTGAGGCCGGACAGGCCGCCGTTCGCCAAGGTCCTGAATTCGGTGACCGCATTGGTTGCGGAAAAGTCGATCCCCGCCGCCACGCCGTCGAGCAGCACGGTGCCGGCGGTGGACACAAGCGCCACGGCGCCATTGTCGCGCGGAAAGACCCGCAGCGGCACGATTTCAGAGATCTTGTCGATGCCATCCTGGCGCAGATCGTGCAGCGACTGGCTGGGCGCGCCGCTGGTTTCGGCGCTGATGATCCGGCTGTTGAGGTCGGCCAGCCTGGCGAGATGCGCGTTGAGGTCCGTGACGGTCTGGCCGATCCTGCCGTCGATCTCGGTGCGCAGCGCCTGAAGCTCCGACGATGTGGCCCGCAGCGCGCCAGCCACCGCGCCGGCCGACGAGACCGCGGCATCGAGCCGGATGGAGAGATCGGGCCGCGCCGCCGCCGAGACCAGCGCGGCCTCGAACCGGGTCATCAGATCCGCGAGCGAGCCGGGGGTTTCCGGCGTGCCAAAGACCTGCTCCACCCGGGCGAGATAGCCGTTGCCGGTGCTCAGTTCCGCCGTGCTGGCCCGGGCCCGGCGCCATTCGCCCAGCAGCGTCGGATCGACCGACCGGGTGACCCCGACCACCCCGACCCCGCCAGCGGCGCCGCTGGCTCGCACCGAGATTTCGAGATCGCGCGTGGCATAGGCCGCGTTGGTGGCATTGGCCAGGTTGGACGAGACAATCTCGGCCGCCAGCGACGACACACGCAAACCCGACAGGGCGTTGGACAGGGATCCAGAGAAGGACATGGCTCACCTCGGTTCCGGCGACAGCGCCTTAGCGTTTGATATTGGTGGTTTCCTGAAGCATCTCATCCACCGTCTGAATGACCTTGGCATTCGACGAATAGGCCCGCTGGGTCTGGATCATCGAAGTCAGCTCGGTCGCCACATCGGTGGTGGATTCCTCCCGCGAAAACGACTTGATGTCGCCGGTCGGGCCTTCACCGGAATCCCAGAGAAAGAACGAGCCGCTTTCCGGCGAGACGCGATAGGTCTGCTGGTCGAGCGCCTGCAAGCCATTGGGGTTGGGCATGTCGACCAGCGGGATCTGATAGAGCAGCTGGGTCACGCCACTGTCGAACAAGGCATGGACATAGCCGTTCTCATCGACTTCGACCGAGTTCATGTTGCCCACCGGCGAGCCGTCCTTGGTGATCGAGATCGGCGCGAAACTGTCGGAGAGCTGCGACAGGCCGCGGGTGTCGCCAACGGCGCCGATGTTGATGTCGATCGGGCCACCCGCGACCGTCACCGGGATCACCCCGGTCACCGGATCATAGGCGCCGCCGGAAATATCGACGACCGAGGCGATGGTGCCGCCGGTCTGGCGGCTGTTGTCAAAGGTGATGGTATATTCACCGACAACCGCGCCGGCCTGGGCGGAATCCGACATCACCACTGTCCATTCGTTCGACGCGCCGCTGGCCGGCACCGTCGGGGTGAAGGTGATGTTGATGCTCTGCGACGTGCCGAGGTTGTCGTAATATTCGACCGAGAGACTGTAGGGATCGCCATTGGCACCGGTCAGGGTGGCAGTGGCCGGCAGGTTGAGATTCATGTCGACCTGGGTTGTCGGGTCGCCGGTCAGGTTCTGGGAAAACTGGATCGGCTCGAGCCCGTCAGCGGTATCGCGCGAAAACGAGGGGATGGTGCCGTCGACGCTGGCCGGCCAGCCCATCACCACCAGGCCGGAGGGCGTGCTGAGATAACCGTCCTCGTCCAGCCGGAACGAACCTGTGGTGGTGAGCAGCATCTCGGCGTCGGGGCCATTGGTGCGCACGTCGCTGCCGGTGGCCACCGGCAGCATGCCCCGCCCCCGCACGGCAAGATCGGTCGGGTTCGACGTGGTGATCAGCGAGCCGCTCTGATCGATCAGCCGCTGCGTGCTGGTCCGCACGCCGCCGGCGGTATAGGAGCGCGAGGATTGCGTCAGCACCAGCGAATGAAACTCGGTATCGACCCGTTTGTACCCATAGGTCGAGGAATTGGCGATATTGTCGGATATGCCGGCAAGTCGCGTGGCATTCGCGGCCAACCCCGCCACACCGGCATTGAGGGAAGAAGAGATCGTCATGGACACGCCTTTCTGCTGCATCGATTGCTTGACGCAACAGATAGACGCCTCCGGCTTAACAGCGCGCTAACAGCTAAAATCCTACGGGCTTTGCTGCCTGAGAAAGATCACCTCGAGCCGGCTGTTGCGCAGTGCCAGCGGATTGTCATCGACGCGGTCGCGGTCGGCGTGGCCGGTCACCCGCGCCACATCTCCGGGCGGAAGCCCTTCGAATTCCAGCATGTTGCGAAACAACTGCGCGCGCTGGACCGAGCGGTCCCAGGCCAGGTTCCGGCGCAGCACGATGGGGCTGGTCGGCACATGGCCCTCGATCGCCAGCGGGTTGTCCACCGTCCTTGCCGCCTCGGCCAGGGCATCGGCCAGCACCGCCAGAACCTCGGTCGGATTGCCAAACGCGTCGAACAAGCGGCTGTCAGGCAGCTCGAAAAGCTCGAGCACCAGGCCCTCGTCGGTGGTCTTCATCACGACGTGCCTGAGCGCGTTTTCGGCCACCATGCTTTCGCCGCCCCTTCCGTAAAGCGCCTCCTTGATGGTGTTGGCCTGCGCTTCGAAAGCCGTGTCGCCGGCGTTCTCGCCAGAGGGATCGATGCCGGTGTCGCCGCGCGCCTTGTCGCCATTCGTCGGATGTTTGTTCGAGGCGCCGGTGCCGTTCTGTGGCAGGGTCTCTTCCGAGAACACGCTGTCGCCGCCAAAGGCGCCGCTGCCGCCGCCCGACACCCGGTTGATCGGAATGGTCGGCGCAAAGTAATCCGCCAGCCCCTTGCGTTGTTTTTCCGTTGTCGCGTTCAACAGCCACATCAAAAGGAAAAATGCCATCATCGCGGTCACGAAATCCGCGTAGGCGACCTTCCAGGCACCGCCATGGTGCCCGTCCCCGCCAACAACCTTTTTCCTTTTGATGATGACCGGCGCGACGTTTCCGTCAGCACTCATGGTCTCACCACCCTGTTTCACCCGGGGACAGGAATAGCAGAGCAGGTGTTACCGCTGACTTAACGTCTACAATTCGCGGGGTTTGCCGGCGCCGGGGCGCAAGCGTTCGTATTTTGTCACAACCGCCAGCAATCGCCCCTGCCCTCATGGACTTGCGGGCCATTGCCGCCTATCACGAAGGCAAGACTATTGGGACGGGGCGATTTCATGCCAAATTCGTTGAAAGCCACCCTGCGGGGAAGCGTCGCCGCGACGCTGGCGGGCCTGACGGCGCTTGCCGCACCCACCGCCACCGCCGAGGGCATTCCATCCTACAACCTCTACGGCCTGCCCGGCCTGATCGACATGCCGACCGCGCGGGTCGCGCCCGATGCCACGCTCTCGACGACGATCGGTGGCGGCGGCACACAGGGCCGTGGGACCCTCAGCTTTCAGATCACGCCGCGGCTGTCGGGTTCGTTCCGCTATTCGCGGATCTCGGATTTCTCGGCCGCCGGCTCGGTCGACGGGGTGTTCTATGACCGCAGCTTCGACCTGCGCTACCAGCTTCTCGACGAGGGCGATCTCCTGCCCGGCGTCGTTGTCGGGCTTCAGGATTTCATCGGCACCGGGCTTTACGGCGGCGAATATCTGGTGGCCACCAAGGAAATCATCCCCGGTCTCGATGTGACCGGCGGCGTCGGCTGGGGCCGCCTCGGCTCTCGCAACCCCTTTGCCGAAACCGGCAATCGGCCCGAAGAGCTGCTGGGCGAAGGCGGGCTGCCAACCTATGACCGGTGGTTCCGGGGCGATGTGGCGGGTTTTGCCGGGATGAGCTACGCGCTGACCGAGCGGCTGGCCTTTTCGGCGGAATATTCCTCGGACACCTACGAAAGCGAGCGGACCCGGGGCGAGCATGACGACGATTCGCCGTGGAATTTCGGCGTCGACTACCGTTTTGACAATGGCGCGCAGCTCTCGCTCTACCATCTTTATGGCAATACCATCGGCGCGCAGGTCACCGTCCACACCAATCCCAAGGACGCCGCCGTTCCCGGTGGCGCCGAAAGCGCGCCTGTCCCGGTGTCACCACGTGCGCCCGGGGCCGCCAGCGATTTGGGCTGGGTCACCGCCGACACCTCGGACTATCGCAGCGCGCTCAATACCGCGATGACGAATGACGGCCTCGTGCTCGAGGGGCTCAAGCTCGAGCCGCGCCGCGCCGTGGTCCGCCTGCGCAACCCGCGGTATGGCCAGGTTCCGCAGGCCATCGGACGCACCGCCCGCGCCATGACCCGGGTGTTGCCCGCCTCGATCGAGAGTTTTGTGATCGTGCCGGTCGTCAACGGCATGGCACTGTCCGCGGTAACCCTCCAGCGTTCGGATCTCGAGGCGCTGGAACACCGCGACAACGCCGAAATCCTGGCCCGCACCGCCATTTCTGACGGGTTCGGCCGGGCGCCCTCGGCGTTTGATGACGAATATCCGCGCTTTGGCTGGGCGATCTCGCCTTATACCGAGTTCTCGTTCTTCGACCCCGAGAGCCCGCTGCGCGGCGATTTCGGGGTGCGTGCCAAGGCAAGCTATCGGCCCACCGCCAACCTGGTGCTTTCGGGCTCGGTCACCAAGCGCCTGGCGGGCAACCTCACCGACATCGATCGTCAGGACGACGATGCGCTGCCGCTGGTGCGGACGGAAAAGGCCCGCTACGCCAAGGAAGGCGACCCGGCGATCGAGCAGCTGACGCTGGCGCACTACGGCCGCGTCGCGCCCAACGTCTACAGCCGCGTCACCGCCGGCTATCTCGAAGACATGTATGCCGGGGTCTCCGGCGAGATGCTGTGGAAACCGGTCGACAGCCGTCTCGCCCTGGGCGTCGAGCTGAACTACGTCAAACCGCGCGATTTCGATCAGCTCTTCGGCCTGCGCTCGTCCGAGACCCGCACCGGCACGATCCCCGATTTCAACGGCCATGTCTCGGCCTACTACGATTTCGGCAACGGCTTTCACGGCCAGCTTGACGTCGGCAGCTATCTGGCCGGCGATCTGGGCGCCACCGTCACCCTTGACCGCGAGTTCGTGAACGGCTGGCGCGTCGGCGCCTATGCCACGGTGACGGACACGAAGTTCGAAGATTTCGGCGAAGGTTCCTTCGACAAGGGCATCCGCATCACCATTCCGCTGGGTGCGGTGTCGGCACAGCCCTCGACCGAGCGCAGCACCTTCGCGATCCAGTCGCTCACCCGCGACGGCGGCGCACGGCTCAAGGTCGACGGACGGCTCTATGAGCAGGTGCGTGATTATCACCAGCCCGAAATGGCCAAGAGCTGGGGCAAGTTCTGGAGATGAGCGTGACAGAGGTGCAAAAACACTCCCGCCGCCTTGGTCTTGGCACGCTGGTGGCGCTTGGCTGCGCCACCCTTCTGGCGGCCTGTTCCGGCGGCGAAAAGCTGGGCAGCGACACCGGTACCCTGGTGCGCAACACCCTGAGCAGCAAGCTAACCGGACAGCAAAGCGCAGGCCCGACCCGGGTCACCGCGGAACAGGCCAGCCAGGCGGCGGCGCAAGCGACGCAACCGCTGGTACTGATCGATTTTCCGCGCATCGAATCCAACGCGCTGATCGCCAAGATCGGCGCCAACGGCCCGATCGACACCTATGCCACCGCCTCGCGCCAGACCGTGAGCTTGCAGAACGGTCTGGCCCGCGGCAGCCGCGGCCTTGGTGGCGATCTGATGTCGGTAAGTTTTGGCGCCCTGCCCAGCCTCATAGCAAATCGTCGCGCCGGCACGATCGCGCGCGAGATGCGATTTCTCAATGGCGAAGACATCACCGTGCGCTACCGCTTTACCTGCGAGGTGCAGGTTGATGGGCCATCGGCCAGCGTCAAAGGCACCACGGCAATGATCGAAACCTGTCGTGAGAACGACACCTGGTTCATCTTCAACAACAAATACCACGTCGATGGCCGGGGCCGGATCGTCCGGTCAGAGCAATGGTTCGGCAATCGGCTCGGGATGGCCAAGCTGCAACAGCTTAGGTTCTGACGGAAAAGTCACACGCCCGGCGCCGGGTCAGCCCGCGCCGAGGCTGCCTTCGGTGGCGGTCTTGTCCCGAACGCTCTTGCCTTCGTGTTCAACCCAGCGGTCGGCAATCAGGCTCGCGGCCTCTGTGTCGTGGGTTTCGACGGCGCGGCGCAGCTCTTGCAGGACATTGGCCATTTCCAGTTCCGACAGATGGGTTTCCTGAGCGCGCAGGATCTTGGGGTGCGGCGTGGTCAGCATGTCGGTGCCGATCAGCAGCTCTTCGCAGAGTTTCTCGCCGGGGCGCAGCCCGGTGAACAGGATCTCGATATCGCCATCGGGATTGGCAGCATCGCGCACGGTATAGCCGGCGTTCTCGATCAACTTGCGCGCCACCTGCCAGATCGAGATCGGCTTGCCCATGTCGAGCACGAAGACATCTCCACCGCGCGCGAAAGAGCCGGCCAGCAACACCAGCCGCACCGCTTCGCTTACCGTCATGAAATAGCGTGTCACATCGGTATGGGTCACCGTCACCGGGCCGCCGTTGGCAATCTGATCCTCGAACAGCGGGATGACCGAACCGGAGGAGCCCAGCACATTGCCGAAGCGCACCATCGAATACATCGTGCGGCCCGGACGCGTGGCGAGATCCTGCACCAGCATCTCGGCCAGCCGTTTCGACACGCCCAGCACGCTTTTCGGCCGCACCGCCTTGTCGCTGGAGATCAGGATAAATCGTTCGGCCCCGTGGCGGCGGGCGGCATCGGCCACGACCTTTGTTCCGATCACATTGTTGCGCAATCCCTCGATGGTGTTGAGCTCGAGCAGCGGCAGATGCTTGTAGGCGGCGGCATGCAGCACCACGTCGATCTCGTTCTCGGCAAAGATCCGATCGACAAGGCCCGGCTCGCAGATCGACCCGAGGACCGGCACGATCTCGACATCGTTCTGAAAGGCGTTCAATTTGCGCTGGATCTTGTAGAGCAGCAGCTCGGAATGATCGAGCAGGATCAGCTTGGCCGGCTGGCACATGGCGATCTGCCGGCTCAGCTCGGAGCCGATCGACCCGCCGGCCCCGGTGACCAACACGCATTTGCCCTCATAGGCATCGCTCACCCCCGGCAATTCCGCCTCGAGATGGTTGCGCCCCAGCAGCTTGGAAAAATCCAGCGGCTTGGTGCTGGTGCGGTTGCCGTGATCCAGCAGCATCTGCGCAAACGACGGCATGATGTGAACTTCGCAGGCCAGATGGCTGAGGCGGCGGGCGATGCGCGCCTTGTCAGCCTCGCTGGCGGCGGGCATGGCCAGGATGATCCGGTCGATCCGCAGCTTTTCGACAAGTGATTCGATTTTGTTCGGGGAATAGACCTTGAAGCCCGAGACGGTCATCCCGTGGGTTCCGGGGTTGTCGTCGATAAAACCGTGCAGCTGCAATTCGATGTCGGAATAGAGCGCGGAGGCAAGCTGTTGTCCGGTGCGCCCGGCGCCGTAGATCAGCACCCGCTTGAGCGCCTTGCCGCGCAGATAGGCCCGGACAACCAACTCGCGCAGCAAGAGCCTGAGCCCCGCGGACGCGATCAGCAGGATCATCGACGCGATGACAAAAAGCTGCACCGAGATGTAGGTGCCGATGGCAATGCTGGTGGCGACACCCGAAAGACCTACCGTCACTGCCATGAAACCGGACTGCAAAACGCCCTTGAGCTCATAGGTGATGAGCTTTTTCCGGTGCAATCCGAGGTAAAGGATGACCGCAAGACCGACCGGGAGCATCACCGAAAGATAGGGCAGGCTGGCCCGCAGAACCTGCAACGTGGGCATCCGGCCGATCAGAAGAGAATTGGCGCCGACAAATGAAAAGACGATCAGCGCGAGGTCGATGCTGGCGATGACGAAGCCCTTCTGGCCCCGGCTCATCCGAACCAAAAGACTGTACAGCATCAATCGACCTCCGGAAAAATTCCGTCTTCGTAATTCTTTACCAGCGGGTTCCGCGCCGACCCGTGGTTAGCATAATAACCGTGACAGGATATATCGTTGATTTCGCTGGCGCCACTCTGCCCGCGGATCCCGCCCCAAGGGCGGCCCGACCGGCGGATTCCCGCCAATCGCCGTTCAGGCACCGCGGGACCGGCCCCTGTGCAGGCTGATCCGGCGAAACACCGTCGCGAACATCAGCCGCAGGTCGAAACAGACGCTCTGCCGGCGGGCATAGATCATGTCCAGCCGCGCCTTTTGCGGCACGCAGCGGCGGGAATAGGCAGCGTCGGTTTCGGCCGAGGTGGCGCAATCTTCCAGAATGCGCGCTTCGTGCCGGTGATAGACCAGCGTCGCCAGACCGGTGATACCGGGACGGCAACTCAGCACCTCGGCATAGATCTCGGGAAACCGTTCGACATACATCCGCAGCGGCGGACGCGGGCCGACAAAGCTCAGATCGCCTTTAAGAACGTTGAACAATTGCGGCAACTCGTCCAGCCGCTTGGCACGCAGAAACCGGCCGATCGGCGTGATCCGCCGGCTCTTGTCGCCGCCGGACACACCGGAATCGGCGCCGGAAACCGTCATCGTTCGAAACTTGAACAGCCGGAACGGCTCGGTCGGCGATTTCATCCGCTCGGACAGGTACAGAACGGGCCGGCCATCCTGTATCAGGATCGCCAGCGCAACGCCCAAGATCAACGGGCTGAGCACGATCAGCAGGAAAAGCGCGCTGACCAGATCGAGGAGACGTTTCTGCGGGGTCATGGCATTTGTCCGATCCTGCGCCATTCGCCGACGATTTCGGCAGCATCGGTGCTGGGCGGGTCCAGCGTCATCAGCGAGGTCAGCCGCCCGACATCCAGCGCCATCACCGGCAGCGCGCCCCGTGGCGCCGGTCGCCAGTCCAATCCGCAGCCGGTGGCCCGCACCAGCTCTTCCATCGCCACCGGCGCGGTCCCGGCCACGTTCAGGATATCGGGCATGCCGGAGACCGGGAGCCGCACCAGCCCATCGACCACACGCGCCATGGTCGCAAGCTGCAAATAGCTGCGCACCGGGCCGCGCCCGTCGGGAAACCGGATCAGCGTCACCGACGGGTTGTCGGCGATCGCCGACAGCAATCCATCCGCCCCGGCCACATTGCCGATGCGCAGGCAGACGGCCTTGGGCTCGGCCCCCAGCAAGGCCTGTTCCATCCGCAATTTCGCGGCGCCATAGGCATTGCGAGGCGCGCATTCCGCGGTCTCGTCGATCGGCGAGAGCGAGGGCGCATAGACCGCCGCCGAAGAGGCATGCAGAACCCGGTCGGCGCCGCAGGCGCGGGCGATGCGCTGTGCCTCGCAGGCAAGCGAGATATTGCCGTTCAGCGCCTCTTCGCCCCCAGATACAGCGCCCCACAGCGCAAGAACGGCATTGCACTGTGGCAAATAGTCAACATCGTCGCCCACTTCGAAAACCTGATCGACGCCCGGCACCATTCGCCGGGATATCCAGAAAAACTCCGTGTTTTCAATCGGCTTCACGTCAAGTTGCCGCCGCAGCAGCCGCGCCACGCGCCCGGTCGCGCCGAGGACGAGGACTTTTTTCTTCTGCTTGCAGCCTGACACGTTGGCGAACCGTTGATTTTCTTGAATTCACGGACTGTTTATCACCCTAAAGTGTCGCTAGAAAGCTGACGATAACAAGCATCGATGTTCGGGGGACGTCTACGTGCACAAGGTATTGCGCTTTTTCGTTGTTGCATTGCTTCTGGGTGTCGCGGCCTGCGGTCCGCTGCCGCGCGGGGCGGCGCTCGAACGCGAGGTCACCCGCCAGACCAAATCCGAAGGCGCCCCGTTCGATCTTGTGCCCGTCACCCGGCTCAACGCTGCCCTGATCTCGAAATGGCCGGTCACCGGCTGGAGCGGCAGTTTCCACTGGATCGCGGCCAGCCGCGGCCCGCAAAGCCAGGTGCTGCGGCCCGGTGATCAGGTGAACATCCAGATCTGGGACAGCCAGGTCAATTCGCTGATCACCCAGGCCGGTTCGAACATCGCGGTGATGGAAGGGCTGGTTGTCTCGCCCAGCGGCGCGCTCTTTATCCCCTATGTCGGCAACGTGGTGGTCAATGGCCTGACCGCCGATGGCGCCCGCGCCCGCATTCAGGACTCGCTTGTGGCCATCGCCCCTGACGCACAGGTGCAGCTCACCGCCGCGCCCGGCGTGGCCCATGCGGTCAGCGTGGTCGGTGGCGTCGCCAGCCCGGGCAATTATCCGCTGCCCGATCGCAACACCTCGATCCTGAGCATCCTGGCCACCGCCGGCGGCATCAACCCGGCTCTGCGCAATCCGATCATCACGCTCAACCGGGGCGCATCCAATTATTCGATCCCCGCCAAGGACCTGTTCGACAGCCCGTCCAAGAACACCCGGCTGCACGGCAATGACAAGGTGATCGTGCAACAGGACGAACGCGCCTTCAGCGCCCTCGGTGCCTCCGGCTCGGAAGAGCTGATCTATTTCCCCAAGGAATATGTCACCGCGCTTGAAGCCGTCTCGCTCATGGGCGGCATCAACGACCAGCGGGCAAACCCCAAGGGCGTGCTGATCCTGCGGGAATATGCCGCGCGGCACATCGTGCTCGAGCCGGCCAATGGCCCGAAACGCCAGCACGTGATCTTTT
The DNA here is from genome assembly GCF_900109145.1 of Marinovum algicola. GTDB lineage: Bacteria > Pseudomonadota > Alphaproteobacteria > Rhodobacterales > Rhodobacteraceae > Marinovum > Marinovum algicola. Next base: position 97,628 of record NZ_FNYY01000006.1, on the reverse strand, counting down.
CGCTCGATCTGACGACGGCCGACGGGTTGTTTGCGGCGCGAAATTTCCTGATAAACCCTAACGATACCGTGTTGGCCACTGAATCGCCTGTCGTTGCGGTGCGCACCGTGCTCTCGCTCTTCGGTGCCGCGCTCGGAACGGCGTCGGATGTGACCACGACCACTCAGACTCTGTCAAACTGAACCTCAAGCACCGGCTCCCGCACGGGTCCCGTGCGGCAAGGAGCCATCGCTGTGCGTGAACGATCCTTTCTGTTGCAAAATGCTCCCTGGCTGGCCGCCGGGGCGCTTCTGGCCTTTCTTTCCAGTTTCGGCCAGACCTTCTTCATCTCGGTCTTTGCCGGCGAAATCCGCGCCGAATTCGGCCTGTCCCATGGCGCCTGGGGCGGGATCTATTCGCTCGGCACCACGCTGTCGGCCGCCGTCATGGTCTGGGCCGGCGGTCTGACCGACCGGTTTCGCGCCCGCGTTTTGGGCTCGGGCGTGCTGGTGCTTCTGGCGCTGGCCTGCCTGTCGATGGCGTTTTCCACCGTCTGGCTGCTGCCACTGGTGATCTTTGCGCTGCGGCTGACCGGGCAAGGCATGACAAGCCATATCTCGGCGGTCGCGATGGCGCGCTGGTTCGTGGCGATGCGGGGCAGGGCGCTGTCGATCGCGGCGCTCGGGTTCTCCTTTGGCGAGGCCTTGCTGCCGATCGTCTTTGTCGCCCTGCTCGGAATGTTCGACTGGCGTCTGCTCTGGCTCGTCGCGGCGATGATCGCTGCCGCCGGCATTCCGCTGCTCCTGCTGCTCCTGCGCCGCGAACGTACCCCGCAAAGCCTTGCCACCAGCGAACAATCCACCGGCATGCAGGCGCGGCAATGGACCCGGGGCGAGGCGCTGCGGCATCGGCTGTTCTGGTTCATGGTGCCGGCGCTTCTGGGGCCGCCGGCCTTCAACACGGCGTTCTTTTTCCAGCAGGTGCATTACGCCGAGGTCAAGGGCTGGGCGCATCTCGATCTGGTGGCGCTGTTTCCGGTCTATACCGCGATCAGCGTCGGCGCGATGATTGTCTCGGGCTGGCTGCTCGACAAGCTCGGCACCGCGCGGCTGATGCCGTTTTACCAGGTGCCGATGGTCGCGGCTTTCGTGTTCTTCGCCTATGCCACAAGCCCGGCCTCGGCGCTGTTCGGCTTTTTCTTTCTGGCCTTGTCCACCGGCGCCAACATGACCCTGCCCAATGCGTTCTGGGCCGAATTCTACGGCACCGCGCATCTGGGATCGATCAAGGCGATGGCGGCGGCGGTCATGGTGCTGGGCTCGGCGCTGGGGCCGGGGCTGACCGGTGTCCTGATCGACGCCGGTGTCGGGATCGAGGCGCAATACATGGGCGTTGCCGGGTATTTCGTCTTTGCCAGCGCGATGATGGCCATCGGCGTGACGCAGGCGCGGCCGGGGCTCAGCGTCGCCGTCTGAGATAGACGTAAAAGGCGCCGCCGCCGCCATGGCGGATATGCGCCTCGCTGATTTGCAGCACCAGCGGCCCTAGCGGCGCCATCCGCAGCCATTGCGGCACCTGATGGCGCAACACGCCGCGGCGTTGCGGGATCGGGCCGTCGTCGGGCCGCGTCTTGCCTTTGCCGGTGATCACCAGAACCAGCCGCATGTCCCGGGCCGAGGCGCGCTGGACGAAGCCCACCAGCGCCGGATGCGCACGCTCGAGCGTCATGCCGTGCAGGTCGATCCGGGCTTCGGGCTTGAGCTTGCCGCGCTTGAGCCGGGTAAAGGCCTTCTTGTCCATCGCCAGCGGATCGGCCGCCAGCGAAGCCGAGATCGACGGCGCCAGCGCATTCCCGGCGGGCGTGGCGCGGGCGTTCTGGCCGACCCGGAACGGCTCGATCCGGGGTTTGGCCTCTTTCGGCGCCGGTTCGGGCTTTTTCGGGGCAGGACGGGTGCTGTCGAGCCCGCGCGCCCGATCGAGCGGCGTGGTCGAACGTGCAACCTGACCCCAAAGCTCCGCTTCTTCCGGTCGCAGCTTGCGCTTGCGAGTCATTGCACCGATTCCGGCAGCAGGGCATAGGCCCGCTGGATCGGCATCAACACCGCCATCCGCCCCGGATCACGCAGACGCCCGGCCCTGCGTCCGGCCTCGTCGCCGGTGCCGACAAAGATATCGGCCCGCTGCGCGCCCTTGATCGCCGATCCGGTGTCCTGGGCGATCATCAGCCGCCGCATCGGCCCCTTGCCATCCTTTTCGATCCAGACCGGCGAGCCCAGCCGCACGATATCCGGATCGACGGCCACCGAGCGCATCGGTGTGATCGACCGGTTCATCGCCCCAAGAGGCCCCAATTCGGCCGGCACTTCCGAGACTTCGCGGAAAAAGACGTAAGACGGATTGTGAAACAAAAGCTCCTGGCCATCGACCGGATTGCGCCGCACCCAGTTCTTGATGACCTGGGCCGAGACCTGATGCGACTGATAGACGCCGCGCCGCACCAGCTCTTGCCCGACCGAACGGTATTCATGGCCGTTCTTGCCGGCATAACCCACCCGCACCACCGATCCGTCATCCAGACGGATGCGGCCTGAACCCTGGATTTGCAGGAAAAACAGTTCGACCGGATCATCGACCCAGGCGATCTCGAGCCCGCGACCATCCATCACCCCAGAGGTCAGGATTTCGCGTCGTGACAGCCAGGGGCGGTTTTGCGCCTCGCCGGGCATGCGGTAGACAGGCCAACGGAATCGCCCGCCGGGATAGCGCGACCCTTCGAGTTCGGGTTCGAAATAGCCGGTAAAGAGCATCTCCTGGCCGTCTTCCATCAGCACCGGCCGGAACATCAGCTCGAAAAAGGCGCGCCCGTCGTCCATGTCATGCGCCAGGGCACAGAGCGCATTCCAGTCCGGGCCATACATATCGATGCAGGTGTTGCGAAAGACGCGCAGCGCCGCATCGTGGTCGTCCTTGTCCCAGCCATCGAGCTGGTCGAAGGACAGAACCTGATAAGAGATCTCAGAAGAGGCGGGAGAGCTTCCCATCGTCAGGCCGATCAAGCCGAGAAGAGACAGCAACCTCCGCATGGCACCGGCTCACTCATCCGTTGCCACGAGCACCCAGTTCGGGTCGTCGGCGCCCATGTTGCGGGCAAAGGTCCAGATGTCTTTCTGTTTCTTGACCTGGGTCTGGCTGCCTTCGATGATCTCGCCAGAATTGTCGCGCACCACCTGGGTCAGCTCGCCGATGAATTTCATGGTGATCTCGGCCCGGTCGGTCGCCTTGTCAAAGGTCGCATCCTGAAGCGTCAACTCGCGCACGCCGACGAACTCGGCCTCGATGGTCAGCCCCTGTTCTTCGCGCGCCTCGACGACTTCGGCAAAGGTTTCATAGACATCCTCTGCGAGGAACGGCTTGATCTCGGCCAGATCGCCACGTTCGAAGCCCATCAGGATCATCTCATAGGCGCCGCGCGCACCACCCATGAATTCCGACACGTTGAACGACGGTTCGACCCGCTTCATCTCGGTCAGCGCCCGCGCCGCCGAAGAACCTTCGGGGACATGATCGGTGATATCGTGGTCCGGCCCGCCTTCGATCACTTCGAAATCGCGTTTGGCGTCTTGTGACGCACCCCCACGAGGCACCGGCGGCTTTTCATAGCCGTCTCGCGTGCCCAGCACGGATTTGAGCCGCAGAATGAGAAATACGGCAATCCCAGCAAGGACAAGAAGCTGGAGCAGGGGCGAATTCATCAGAACCTCATGAGTGACACACTTTGAAAGCGGATGCTGTTGCACTTATGTAAGGCCAAGGTGGGTGCAAGTCCACCACACCATCTTTCACCTTCGGGGTATCGCTACATGTATCTTCTGCTGGCCTTTCTTCTCGTTCCGTTGATCGAGATTGCGCTGTTCATTCAGGTTGGTGGCGCGATCGGTCTGTGGCCGACGCTGGCCATCGTGATCCTGACCGCGATCCTCGGCACAATCATGGTGCGCCAGCAAGGGCGGCATGCGATTGCCAACCTCCAGCGATCGTTTTCCGAATTGCAGAACCCCACAAAACCGCTGGCCGATGGCGCGATGATCCTGTTTTCCGGCGCCTTGCTGCTGACCCCGGGGTTTTTCACCGATGCGCTGGGCTTTGCGCTGCTGATGCCGCCGGTGCGGGCGGTTGTCTTTGACTTCATCAGCAAACGGGTGAAGGTGCAGCGTTTCGAAATGGGCCAGCGCCCTGATCCGCGCCGGCCGCAGCCACGCGACACGGTGATCGACGGCGATTATTCCGAGGTTTCCGAGGAAAACGGCAAGCCCGGCGGCCCTTCGGGATGGAGCAGCCATTGAGCCTGTAGGGCCGGGCTGGTAAAGCACCTCAAACGCATTTGGGGAGACAATCCATGGCCGAAAACGAAACCGAGAACGGCGCAGCCGCGCAGCCGCAACAACAGCAGCAGGCGCAGCAGCCCAAGATGAACGTGCTGGCGCAATATGTGCGCGACCTGTCGTTCGAAAACATCCTGTCGCAAAAGGGCACCACCGGCGAGGTGCAGCCCGACATCCAGGTCGAAGTGAACCTCGATGCCAAGAAGCGGCAGCAGGACAACCAGTTCGAAGTCGCGCTCAAGCTCAAGATCACCTCGAAATCCAAGGCCACCAGCGACGTGCTCTTCCTGCTGGAAATGGATTACGCCGGTGTCTTCCAGATCGAGAACGTGCCCGAGGATCAGCTGCATCCCTATCTGCTGATCGAATGTCCGCGAATGATCTTCCCCTTCGCGCGCCGCATCGTCTCGGATGTGACCCGCGATGGCGGCTTCCCGCCGCTCAATCTGGAAACGATTGATTTTGTTGCACTTTATCGCAACGAAATTATGCGCCGCCAGGCCGCACAGCAGGCCCAGGCGAAAGCCACACCCGACGCATGAGACCGCGGCCGGGCAGCAGCCCGGCCTGCCGCGTCAATACCGGTTCCAGAGCGCGTTTTCGCCCATGCCCTCGACCAAGGCGGCATGGGCGGCGCGCTCTTCTTCTGTCAGCCGCGCGGGCAGGGGGGTTGGCCGGGGATGCGGCTTCCAGACCCCGCCGCCGCTGGCGACATTGGTCTTTTCCACACTGGCCAGCACCAGCCCGGGCTGCCGTCCGCCGATCAGTTCCAGATAGACCTCGGCCAGGATTTCGCTGTCGAGCAGCGCGCCGTGCAGCGTTCGCGCGGAATTGTCGATGCTGAACCGCCGGCACAGCGCATCGAGCGAGGCCGGCGAGCCGGGAAATTTCTTGCGCGCCATGGCAACGGTGTCGATGGCGCGATCCATGGCGATCTGCGGCAGATTGAGCCAGCGCAGCTCGGCATTGAGGAATTTCATGTCGAAGCTGGCGTTGTGGATTACCAGTTTGGCGTCATCGGCGACAAAATCGAGGAAATCCTGCGCAATCAGCTTGAACACCGGCTGGCCGGCCAGAAATTCGTCGCCCAGACCGTGCACCTCGAAGGCCTCTTGCGGCATGCCGCGCTCGGGGTTGATGTATTGGTGGTAGGTGCGGCCCGTGGGCATGTGGTTATAGAGCTCGACGGCGCCGATCTCGACGATGCGGTCGCCGGTTTCGGGGTCGAACCCGGTGGTTTCGGTGTCCAGAACGATCTCACGCATCGGCCAGCCTCACTTTGATATCCCTCAGCACCTCCTGAACCTGCGCGCGGGCATGGCTCAGGGTATCGGTCTCGATCTCGTAATCCGCGCGGCGGCGCTTTTCCGCGATTGGCATCTGATTGGCAAGGATCTGCGCAAATTGCGCCTCGGTCATCGTGCCGCGCGCCAGAACCCGCGCCCGTTGCACCTCTGGCGCCACGAAGACACAGACAACGGCATCCATCTGTGCCGTGCCGCCGGTCTCGTAGAGCAGCGGAATGTCGAAAACCGTGATTTCCGCCACGCTTTGACGGCCGAAATCCGCCCGATCCTGCGCCACCAGAGGATGCACGATAGCCTCGATCCGGGGTAGGGCGCCGGCGTCCTGCGCGATGATCTCTTTCAACGCCGGCCGAGCGACCGCGCCGCCGGAAATCGCCTCGGGCCAGAGCGCACCGATCGGTGCCACCGCCGCGCCGCCGGGGCCGTAAAGCTTGTGCACCGCCGCATCGGCATCCCAGACCGCGCAGCCCTGTTCGGCAAAAAGTGCCGCAGTGGTCGATTTGCCCATGCCGATCGAGCCGGTCAGACCGAGGCGAAAGCTCATCCCAGAACGACCCGCCGCAGCTCCGCGTCCACCTCGGGGCGACGGCCGAACCAGCGCTCGAACCCCGGCACACCCTGATGCAGCAACATGCCAAGGCCATCGACGGTCGGGCAGCCGCGGTCTTCGGCCACCGCCAGAAGATGCGTGCGCAGCGGGTTGTAGACCAGATCGGTCACCACCGTGCCGGGCTGCAACCCGTCGAGCGGCACGCGCAGCTCCGGCTGGCCGGTCATGCCGAGCGAGGTGGTGTTGACCACAAGCCCCGCATCCTCGAGCACATTGCCGGCCTGAACCCATTCCACCACCTGAACCCGCTTGCCGAATTCATATTGCAGCTGTTCGGCCTTGATCCGGGTGCGGTTCGACAACAACACCTTTTCCACCCCGGCGTCGAGCAGGGCTGAGACAACGGCGCGACAGGCGCCGCCGGCACCAAAGACAACCGCCGGCCCGGCCTTGGGATCCCAGCCCGGCGCATTCTGGCGCAAATTCTCAATGAACCCGTAGCCATCGGTGTTGTCCGCCATGATCTTGCCGTCATGGCGCACGATCAGCGTATTGGCGGCGCCGATGATGGTGGCGCGGTCGGTGATGCTGTCGACCAGGTCGAGCACGTTGATCTTGTGCGGGATCGTCACGTTGACGCCGACAAAGCCCATGCGGGGCAGCACCCGGATCACATCGGCCAGATCGCCGGGCGCCACGTCCATCGGAATGTAATGGCCGCGAATGCCGTAGCGGCGCAGCCAGTGGCCATGAAGCTGTGGCGATTTCGATTGGTAGATCGGATGTCCGATCACCCCCGCCAGCGGCACGTTTTCCGTCATGTCGCAATCTCTCCTCGAATCGCCAGCCAATTCAACAGAGGCAGCAGCGGAAGTCCAAGTACGGTGAAATAATCGCCCGAGATCGTGGTGAAAAGGCGGCTGCCTTCCTCCTCGAGCTTGTAGGCGCCCACGGAATGGCGGATCGACGGCCAGTTCCGGGCGACGTAATCCTCTATATAGTCTGGGCTCAGCACCCGCATGCTCAGGGTAACAACACCGACATGGCGCCAGACCGGTTTGCCGTCGTCAAAGGCGACGCAGGCCGAGAGCAGTTTGTGCCGCTTGCCGCTCATTTCCGAGAGCTGCGCGACCGCCGCTTCCGGGGATTCGGGCTTGGACAGCAGCGCGCCCTCGAAATCCAGAACCTGATCGCAGCCCAGAACCAGCGCATCGGGGCGTTTGCCGGCGACCTTGGCGGCCTTCATCTCGGCCAGGAGGTCGGCGATGTCGCGCGGCGCGGCGTCTTCGGCCAGCATCCCCTGTTTCACCGAATCCTCATCCAGCCTTGCCGGCATCACCGCGACCGAGAGCCCGGCGCGGCGCAGCATTTCGGCGCGGATCTCGGACCCCGAGGCCAGAACGAGCGGTTTCGGCATGTGGATGACTCCGTGGAAGGGCGGCGGATGACAGGAGGAATACATGTGTGGGATTCCGAGGTCGAGCGTTCCGGCGCCGGATCCGGGCGATTTTCACCGGATTGACCGGCAAGCGGACACAGAGGGAAAAGGACAAGTGCCGGGCTGTGAAGAGCCGGAACGCCGCCACGCCTGTCCCGCCGGTTATCCCCAAGATTGGCCGTTAACTTTTTGGACACAAGTCGATGATAAAAAACGATTTTTTCACGATTTTTTTCCATCTTTCAAGAAGTTCTCCACCCCCTGGGACCACAGTCCTGCACAGTGTTGATAAATGCTTGGATGACAGCGTAATCCACAGAAAAGCCACGCCCTACACACCACATCAAACCTTCTTTCTTTAATTTCTTGGGAGAGGAGCCGCACCGGAGCCAGCCTGGGGACAAGCGCCTGACGCGCGTCTCGAGCGAGGGCGATTGACTCTAGGGCCGCTCAAAGCTACCTAGGGGCTCCATACCGTCCGGTATGCGATTTTCCCTTTCAGACGATGCCATGGCGCCGACACCGGCGCAGGCCCCGGATTTGCCATGACAGAAGACCACCTGAACCTTGCCGATCTCAAGGCGAAAAGCCCCAAAGACCTTCTTGCGATGGCAGAAGAGCTCGAGATCGAGAACGCCTCGACCATGCGCAAGGGCGAGATCATGTTCCAGATCCTGCGCGAACGCGCGGACGAAGGCTGGAAGGTGTCCGGCGATGGCGTGCTCGAGGTGCTGCAAGACGGGTTCGGCTTCCTACGCTCGCCGGAAGCCAACTATCTGCCGGGGCCGGACGACATCTATGTCTCTCCGACGATGATCCGCAAATTCTCGCTGCGCACCGGCGATTCCATCGAAGGCGAGATCTCGGCCCCGGATGACAATGAACGCTATTTCGCGCTGGTGAATGTCACCGCGATCAACTTTGAAGATCCCGAGCGGGCGAAACACAAGATCGCCTTTGACAACCTGACGCCGCTCTATCCCGACGAGCGGCTGAAGATGGAGATCGAGGATCCGACCATCAAGGACCGTTCGGCCCGGGTGATCGATCTGGTTGCGCCGATCGGCAAGGGCCAGCGTTCGCTGATCGTGGCGCCGCCGCGGACCGGCAAGACCGTGCTGTTGCAGAACATCGCCAGCAGCATCGAAAAGAACCATCCGGAATGCTATCTGATCGTCCTGCTGATCGACGAGCGGCCGGAAGAGGTGACCGACATGCAGCGTTCGGTCAAGGGCGAGGTGATCTCCTCGACCTTTGACGAACCGGCTCAGCGCCACGTGGCGGTGTCGGAAATGGTGATCGAAAAGGCCAAACGGCTGGTCGAACACAAGCGCGACGTGGTGATCCTGCTCGATTCCATCACCCGCCTCGGCCGCGCCTACAACACCGTCGTACCGTCCTCCGGCAAGGTGCTGACCGGCGGTGTCGACGCCAACGCGCTGCAACGGCCGAAACGCTTCTTTGGTGCCGCGCGCAACATCGAAGAGGGCGGCTCGCTGACCATCATCTCGACCGCGCTGATCGACACCGGCAGCCGGATGGACGAGGTGATCTTTGAAGAATTCAAGGGCACCGGCAACTCCGAGATCGTGCTCGACCGCAAGGTGGCGGACAAACGCGTCTTCCCGGCGATCGACATCCTGAAATCCGGCACCCGCAAAGAGGACCTGCTGATCGAGAAACTCGATCTTCAGAAGACCTTCGTGCTGCGGCGGATCCTCAACCCGATGGGGACGACGGATGCGGTGGAATTCCTGCTGTCGAAGCTGAAGCAGACCAAGACCAATTCGGAATTCTTCGATTCCATGAACACCTGAGCCGGAGGCAGATATGGACACGATCTTTGCCCTGGCCTCGGCCCAGGGGAAGGCCGGTGTTTCGGTCATTCGGATTTCCGGCCCGCAGGCATTTGCCGCGGGCCGCTTGCTTTGTGGCACTTTGCCCAGATTGCGGCAGGCCGGGCTGCGGCTGTTGCGCGATGGCGCCGGCGTGCGGATCGACGAGGCGCTTGTGCTGTGTTTTGCCGAAGGCGCGAGCTTTACCGGCGAGGATGTCGTCGAATTGCAGGTCCATGGATCGGTGGCCGTGGTGCGCAAGATCCTGGCCGAATTGGGCGGCGTCGATGGCCTGCGGCTGGCCGAAGCCGGGGAATTCACCCGCCGCGCCTTCGAGAACGAATGTCTCGATCTGGCGCAGACCGAGGGGCTGGCCGATCTGATCGATGCCGAGACCGAGGCGCAACGGCGGCAGGCCCTGCGGGTGCTCTCCGGCGATCTCGGAAAACTGGTGGCGCGGTGGCGCGAGGATCTGGTGCGGGCTGCGGCGCTTCTGGAGGCGACAATCGATTTCGCCGACGAGGAAGTGCCCGTCGATGTCTCGCCCGAAGTCGATGCGCTTCTGGCCGGGGTCGAAACCAGCATCACCCGCCAGGTTGAGGGCGTGGCGGTCTCCGAGCGGATCCGCAGCGGTTTCGAGGTTGCCATTGTCGGCAAGCCGAATGTCGGAAAATCGACCCTGCTGAACGCGCTGGCCGGACGCGAGGCGGCGATAACCTCGGAGATTGCCGGCACCACGCGCGACGTGATCGAGGTGCGGATGGATCTGCGCGGATTGCCGGTGACACTGCTCGACACCGCCGGTCTGCGCGAGACCGAAGACAGGATCGAGGCGCTTGGCGTGGCTCTGGCACGGGGCAGGGCGGAGACGGCGGATTTGCGGCTGTTCCTTCTGGCGCCGGGTGATACACCGGAGCTAGAGGTGCGGCCGGGCGATATCCTGGCGTATTCCAAGGCGGATCTACATCAAGTGGGAGACCACAGGATCTCCGCGATTTCTGGGGAGGGCCTGGATCATCTTGTGGATCGGGTGGCTTCGGTGTTGACGGAACGCAGCGCAGAGGCCGGATTGGCCACCCATCTGCGGCATCGGCAGGGGATGGAGCGGTCGCTCTCGCATCTTTCGACGGCCAAGGTTTGGGTTCGAAATGGACCGGACGGCTATGATATAGGGGCAGAGGAATTGCGCATCGCGATTCGAGCGTTGAGCAGCCTCTTGGGCAGGGTCGACGTCGAAGACCTTTTGGATGAAATCTTCTCGCGGTTTTGCGTCGGTAAATAGGAGTGTTTCACGTGAAACATTTTGACGTCATCGTAGTGGGCGGCGGCCATGCCGGATGTGATGCGGCGCATGCTGCCGCCCGCATGGGGGCCGAGACGGCTCTTGTGACACTGAAGGCGGAGGGTATTGGCGTGCTCTCCTGCAATCCGGCGGTCGGCGGGCTCGGCAAGGGGCATCTTGTGCGCGAAGTCGATGCCCTTGACGGTGTGATCGGGCGCATCGCGGATCGGGCCGGCATTCAGTTCCGGCTGCTCAACAGGCGGAAGGGCGCGGCGGTGCAGGGGCCTCGGGCCCAGGTGGATCGCAAGGTCTATCGCGAAACGATGCTGGCCGAGATGCAGGCCTGCCCCGGGCTGACGATTGTCGAAGGCGAGGTGACCGATCTTGTGATGTCGGGTGAGATCGTGCGCGGCGTCACCCTGGCCGACGGCAGTGAGTTGGCGGCCAAGGCGGTGATCCTGACCACCGGCACCTTTCTGCGCGGGGTCATCCATATCGGAGACGTCTCGTACTCTGGCGGCCGGATGGGCGACGAGGCCTCGAACAAACTGGCCGAGCGGCTGTATGCGATGGAACTTCCCATCGGACGTCTCAAGACCGGCACGCCGCCGCGGCTCGATACCAAGACGATCGACTGGGACAGTCTGGATATTCAACCCGGCGACGAAGATCCGGTGCTGTTTTCCTTTCTGTCAAAGGCGCCGCATCTGCGCCAGGTGCCCTGTGGCATCACCCATACCAATGCACGCACGCATGACATCATTCGCGACAATCTCGATCGGTCGGCCATGTACGGCGGCCATATCGATGGCATCGGCCCGCGCTATTGCCCCTCGATCGAAGACAAGATCGTGCGGTTTGCCGACAAGGAAAGCCACCAGATTTTCCTCGAGCCCGAAGGGCTCGACAGTCAGACGGTCTATCCCAACGGGATTTCGACCAGCCTGCCGGTCGAGGTTCAAGAGGCCTATGTTCGCTCCATCGCCGGGCTTGAGAAGGTCGAGATCCTGCAACCGGGCTATGCGATCGAGTATGATTACATCGATCCGCGGGCGCTTAACTCCCGGCTCGGATTGAAGGGTGTCGAGGGCTTTTTCCTCGCCGGTCAGATCAATGGCACCACGGGATATGAAGAAGCCGCCGCCCAGGGGCTGGTGGCCGGGCTGAATGCGGCAGCATTCGCGCTTGGCAAAGAGCCGGTGTTTCTGAGCCGGTCCGAGAGCTATATCGGCGTGATGATTGATGATCTTATCACCCGCGGCGTATCTGAGCCCTATCGCATGTTCACATCGCGCGCGGAATTCCGGCTGTCCTTGCGGGCGGACAACGCCGATCAGAGACTCACGCCGCTCGGGCTCGATATCGGCTGCGTCGGGGTCGCCCGGCGCGCCGCGTTCGAAGCGAAATCGGAAAAGCTGGACAAGGGGCGCGATCTGCTGCAATCCGCCACCTTCACCCCGCGCGAAGCGGCGGTTGCCGGGATCGGTTTGACCAATGATGGCGCGCGCCGCACCGGCTTTCAATTGCTGGCCTTTCCGGATGTAACCATCGATCAGCTGACGCCGCTTTTGCCGGAAATCGGCGATATGGATCCAGATATTGCGGAACAGCTGTCCAGGGACGCGCTATATGCCAATTACGTCGAACGGCAGCGGCGGGATGTCGAGGCGCTTAAACGCGATGAGAAGATGCAGATTCCTGCGGATTTCTCTTATGATGCGGTCGAAGGCCTGTCGAATGAGCTGAAGTCCAAGCTCATGGCCGCACGGCCGGAAAACATTCTTCAGGCCTCTCGCGTCGAGGGAATGACCCCGGCGGCGCTGACCCTACTGCTCGCAAGGCTGCGGAAATTCGAACAGCGCAGGTCCGCATGAACCCTGCGCTGGCGTCGAGCCTCAATGTTTCACGTGAAACATTCGAGCGGTTGGAGCACTACGTTGCGCTCCTGCACAAGTGGAACCCGAAGATCAATCTGGTCTCCCGCGGGACGTTGCAGGATGTCTGGGAGCGTCATATCCGCGATTCCCTTCAAGTTTTCGAGGCGGCCGAGGGTCTCACCGGCGCCTGGGTCGATCTCGGCTCCGGTGGTGGGCTTCCGGGTTTGGTGGTTGCCCTGGCGCAGCGTCCGGGGTTTTCGGTCACGCTGGTGGAATCCGATCAGCGCAAGGCGGCGTTCCTGCGCACGGTCCTGCGCGAAACCGGGTCCACCGGCACGGTGATCGCAGAGCGCATCGAAGCGACCGAGCCGCAATCCGCCGCCGTGCTCTCGGCCCGCGCTCTGGCGGCCCTGCCGCAGCTTCTTGGGTTTTGCGAGCGTCATCTCGCTCAGGAGGGGGTCGCGCTCTTGCCCAAAGGCATCACTTGGAAAAACGAAGTTGCCGAGGCGCAGAAGTCATTTTCATTTCACTGTGAGGCGATTAAAAGCTGTACCCAAGAAGGCGCCGTCATCCTACGCATAAGAGAGATTTCCCGTGTCTGATCCGATCCGTCCCATCGGCCCGAAAATCATCGCTGTCGCCAACCAGAAAGGCGGCGTCGGCAAGACAACCACCACAATCAACCTTGGCGCCGCCCTGGCGGAGCAGGGCTACAATGTCCTGATCGTCGATCTTGATCCCCAGGGCAATGCCTCGACCGGTATCGGCGTCGTCCCGCAGGATCGCGATCTCACAACCTATGAGCTTCTGCTCGAAGATGTTGCCCTGTCCGAGGCGATCCGGCCGACCGCGGTGGAAAAGCTGGCGATCATCCCGGCGACAGTTGATCTCTCTTCTGCCGATATCGAGCTGATTTCCAACGAAAAACGCAGCTTTCTGCTGCATGACGCCCTGCGCCAGACCGCGATCGATCAATTCGGCTTCGATTTTGTGCTGATCGATTGCCCGCCGTCGCTCAACCTGCTGACTGTCAATGCCATGGTCGCCGCGCATTCCGTTCTGGTGCCGCTGCAAAGCGAATTCTTCGCGCTGGAAGGTCTGTCGCAGCTCATGCTGACGATCCGCGAAGTCCGGCAAAGCGCCAATCCGAGCCTGCGGATCGAAGGCGTGGTGCTGACGATGTATGATGCGCGCAACAACCTCTCGCAACAGGTCGAGATAGACGCGCGCGACAACCTTGGCGATCTTGTGTTCCAGACGCTGATCCCGCGCAATGTCCGCGTCAGCGAAGCGCCGTCCTATTCGGTGCCGGTGCTTGAATATGATACGAACTCCAAGGGTGCGATGGCCTACCGCGCCCTGGCCCAAGAACTGGTAGGGAAAAACGCCCGCCGCGCTGCATAGGGAGAGAGCAGATGAAACAGGAAAAACGTCGCGGTCTGGGCCGCGGATTGTCGGCGTTGATGGCGGATGTCGAGCAGACGCCCGGCGAAACCGGCGAGGCGCCGCGCCGCGCCGACAGGATGATCCCGGTCGAGCGGATTTTCCCCAACCCCGATCAGCCGCGCCGCCAATTCACCCAGGACGCGCTTCAGGAGCTGGCGAATTCGATCGCGGAAAAGGGCGTGATCCAGCCGTTGATTGTCCGCCCGCAAGGCGAAGACCGCTATGAAATCGTTGCCGGCGAACGCCGCTGGCGGGCGTCGCAGATGGCGCAGCTGCACGAGATCCCGGTCATCATCCGCGATTTCACTGACACCGAAGTGCTCGAAGTCGCCATTATCGAGAACATTCAGCGCGCCGATCTCAACCCGGTGGAAGAGGCGATGGGCTTTCGCCAGCTGATGGACCGCTTCGGCCATACCCAGGAAAAACTGGCCAAGGCGCTTGGCAAGAGCCGCAGCCACATCGCCAATCTGCTGCGCCTGCTGACGCTGCCCGACGAGGTGCGCGAAATGTTGCAGCAGGGCGAGCTCTCGGCCGGCCATGCCCGCGCGCTGGTAACCTGCGATGATCCGGTCGGGCTGGCAAAACGGGTGGTGGCCCAGGGTCTCTCGGTGCGCGAAACCGAAAAGGCGGCCAAGCAGGGCGACGCGCCCGAGCCGAAAGCGCCGACAACCGGGTTTCTTGCAGAGCCGAAAGGCAAGGATGCCGACACCCGGGCGCTCGAAGGCGATCTTTCGGCGCATCTCGGCCTCAAGGTCTCGGTCGAGCACAAACCGGGCAGCGAAGGCGGCAAACTGGTGCTGAATTACAGCTCGCTCGAGCAGCTCGACGATCTCTGCCGCAGACTGGCCGGCGAATAGCGCTCAGTCAAAGTCGCGGATCAGCTCGGAAATCACCGCATTGAGGATCGGTCGCCCCGCCGGGGTGACCGAAACCAGCGCGTCACGCCGCTCGATCATGCCAAGCTCTTGCAAATGGGCAAGCCGGGCCGCCGGAATCTCGGCGCCGGTGCGCGCTTTCAGGCGCGCCAGATCAAGCGGTTCTGATGTTCTCAGCCCCATCATGATGTATTCCAACACAATATCTGTGGTGTTCAGCGTACTGCGCATTTCCGCATCGCCCTGCGCCACGGCCGAGAGCCAGACGCCGGGATTGCGCCGCGCCTCGGTGGCAATCCGCGCGCCGTCGAGTGTCAGCCGCCCATGCGCGCCGGGCCCGATGCCGGCATAATCGCCGCCGCGCCAATAAATCAGGTTGTGCCGCGATTGCCGGTCTTCGCGGGCATGGTTCGACACCTCATAGGCCGGCAGGCCGGCGGCCTCGCAAATCTCTTGGGTGAGCGCATACATATCCGCCGAAAGCTCTTCCTGCGGCAGACCGCGCAGCTTGCCGGCCTTGAAACGATCGCCAAAGGCGGTGCCATCCTCGATCGTCAGCTGGTAGAGCGACAGGTGGTCGACGCCCATGTCGAGCGCCCGGCGCAATTCGCTGTCCCACTCGGCAAGGCTCTGATCCTGCCGGGCATAGATCAGGTCGAAACTCATCCGCTCGAAGGTCTCTTGCGCAATGGCAATTGCCGCTTCCGCCTGCGCCACGTCGTGCAGCCGCCCGAGCCGCCGCAGATCGGTGTCATTCAGCGCTTGCACGCCCAGCGAGACGCGATTGACCCCGGCGGCGCGATAGCCGCGAAAACGGCCGGCCTCGACCGACGAGGGGTTGGCCTCCAGGGTGATTTCCACGTCATTCGCCAGGGTCCAGCGCTGCGCCACGCGGTTCAGCACCGCCTCGACCGTCTCGACCTGCATCAGCGATGGCGTGCCGCCGCCGAAATAGACCGAGCGCAGCACGCGGCCCGGTGTCTGCGCGGCGATCCGGTCTATCTCGCTCAGATAGGCCTCGCGCCAGGCGTCATGGTCGATGCGCCGGGTAACATGGGAATTGAAGTCGCAATACGGGCATTTGGCCTCGCAGAACGGCCAGTGGACATAAAGCCCGAAGCCGCCGACCTGCCAGTCCTCAGTCAAAGCAGCCGGCCACGAGTTTGGCGAAGGCATCGGCGCGGTGCGAAATCCTGTTTTTCTCCCAGCGCGCCATTTCGCCAAAGGTGATGTCATAGCCATCTGGCACGAAGATCGGGTCATAGCCATGCCCCTGATCGCCGCGCATCGGCCAGACCACCTTGCCCGGCATCACCCCGGGGAACACTTCGTCATGGCCATCGGGCCAGGCCAGCACCAGGGTGCAGCAGAACTGCGCCAGCCGGGGGTGGGGGGCCTCTATCGCCTCGAGCTCCTCATGCGTGCGGCGCATCGCCATCTCGAAATCGCGGCCATTCGGGGTTTCGGCCCAATCGGCGGTATAGACGCCGGGGGCGTTGCCCAGTGCGGTGATCTCGATGCCGCTGTCATCGGCAAGGGCGGGCAGGCCGGTGGCCCTGGCCGCCGCATGCGCCTTGATCCGGGCATTGCCGACGAATGTGGTTTCGGTCTCCTCGGGCTCATCCAGCCCCAATGTCGCCGCGCCCACAACCTCGACGCCATACGGCGCGAGCAATGCCTGAATTTCTTCTAGCTTGCCCTGGTTGTGGGTCGCGATGACCAGCTTGTCGCCCGAGAATTTCCGGCTCATGCCACCGCCGCTTTCTGCGCCGCAGCAAGTTCCTCGACGCCTTTTTCGGCCAGGTCCATCAGCGCGTTCATCTGATCGCGGGAAAACACAGAGCCTTCGGCCGACATCTGCACTTCGATCAGCTGCTTGCTGCCGAGCATGATGAAGTTGCCATCGACGCCGGCTTCGCTGTCTTCGGGATAGTCGAGGTCGAGCACCGGCTGGCCGGCATAGATGCCACAGCTCACCGCGGCCACAGGATCGGTCAACGGATCCGAGACCACATCGCCGGTCTTCATCAGTTTGTTGACCGCCAGTTTCAGCGCCACCCAGCCGCCGGTGATCGAGGCGCAGCGGGTGCCGCCATCGGCCTGGATCACATCGCAGTCGACAGTGATCTGACGTTCCCCCAGTGCCACCCGGTCGACACCGGCGCGCAGGCTGCGGCCGATCAGCCGCTGGATTTCCACCGTGCGGCCGCCTTGCTTGCCGGCCGAGGCCTCGCGCCGCATGCGGGTGTTGGTGGCGCGCGGCAGCATGCCGTATTCCGCCGTCACCCAGCCCAGGCCCGAGCCTTTGATGAAGGGTGGCACCCGGTCCTCGATGGTGGCGGTGCAGAGCACATGGGTGTCGCCGATCCTGATCATGCAGGAGCCTTCTGCATGTTTCGTGACACCGGTTTCGATTGAAACGGCGCGCATTTCGCTTAAGTTCCGTCCAGACGGTCGCATGATCTTGTCCTTGCTGGTTTCTCCGCCGGGATACGGGCGGGCGGCCTGTTGCGCAACCCTGTCGTGGCGTGGTCCGATGGCAGGAAAGGAAGGGGTCAGAGCCCGATGAGCGACGGCTCGAGAATACTCGAAGAGATGAACGACCGCTCGCGCGAAGTGTTTCGCCGGGTGGTCGAAGGCTATCTGAGCACGGGCGAGCCGGTGGGCTCGCGCACGCTCACCCGCACCCTGTCACAAAAGGTCAGCGCCGCGACGGTGCGAAACGTGATGCAGGATCTGGAATACCTCGGCCTGCTCGACAGCCCGCATGTCAGCGCCGGACGGATTCCCACCCAGCAGGGGCTGCGGATGTTCGTCGACGGGCTGCTCGAGGTCGACGAGCTGGCGATGGAAGATCGCGCCGCGCTCGATCAGACATTGGGCGACAATGCCAGTGATGTGTCGAACCTGCTCGATCGGGTGGGATCGGCGCTCTCGGGGGTGACCCATGGCGCCTCGCTGGTGCTGACGCCGAAACACGAGGCGCCGATCCGCCATATCGAATTTGTCTCGCTGGCGCAGGACCGGGCGCTGGTGGTGCTGGTCTTTGCCGATGGTCACGTCGAAAACCGGATCTTCACTCCGCCGCCCGGCCAGACGCCGAGCTCGATGCGCGAGGCGGCGAATTTCCTCAATGCGCTGATCGAAGGCCGCACCCTCAGCGAGCTGCGCAGCGAGTTCACCAAGGAGATCAAGAAACGCCGGCAGGAAATCGACAGCCTGTCACAGGAACTGGTCGAAAGCGGGCTGGCGATCTGGTCGGACGATGCGGCCGATTCCGCCCGGCTGATCGTGCGCGGACGGTCGAATCTTCTGGGCGAGCAAGGGGCCGAGGAAGACCTGGAACGGATTCGCGTGCTGTTTGACGATCTCGAACGTAAGCGGGACATTGCCGAATTCCTCGAATTGACCGAAACCGGCGATGGTGTGCGGATTTTTATCGGCTCAGAGAACAAACTTTTCTCTCTTTCGGGTTCCTCTTTGGTGGTCTCTCCATATATGAACGCGGATCGAAAGATCATCGGTGCGGTCGGTGTGATCGGCCCCACGCGGCTGAACTACGGGCGCATCGTTCCGATCGTGGATTATACGGCACAGCTGGTCGGCAAGCTGATTTCCGACCGAAGTTAGAGGTGAAGAATGGCAGAGCCGGAGAAAGAATTCCTCGACGATATTGACGAGGCAGAAGCCGAAGAACTTGCAGGCGAGATGGAAGAGATGGACGACGCAGCGATCGAGCTGGACACGCTGCGCGCCGAGCGCGACGCGCTTCAGGACAAATTCATGCGCGCCCTGGCCGATGCCGAGAATTCGCGCAAGCGGGCGCAAAAGGAACGGCATGACGCCGAGCGGTATGGCGGCTCGCGTCTGGCGCGCGACCTGCTGCCGGTCTACGACAACATGAAACGGGCGGTCGAGGCGACCCCGGAAGACCAGAAAGAGGTCGCCGCCGCGCTGATCGAGGGTGTCGAGCTGACCATGCGCGAGCTGGTGTCGGTGCTGAAGAAACACGGCATCGATCCGATCACGCCGCAGGTTGGCGACAAATTCGATCCGCAGCATCATGAGGCGATGTTCGAAGCCCCGGTGCCCGGCACCAAGGCCGGCGAGATCATCCAGGTTTCGGCCGACGGATTCATCATGCACGACCGTCTCTTGCGCCCGGCGCAGGTCGGGGTCTCGTCGAACACCGGCGGGTAAGTTTGAAAGCGCCGCCCCTCGGGGCGGCGTTTTTACGTTCCGGCCTTGATCTGGCGCGGCTCCCGAAAACGAGACCGCCTAGACCAAGCCCTTCAGCTCATAGATCACCTGCAATGCCTCGCGCGGGGACAGCTCGTCGGGATGCAACTCGCGCAGCCGCGCCTCCGCTTCCGATGGCTCGGCCGCAGCCACCGGCGCCGGCGCGGCCGCCATCGCCGAGAACAGCGGCAGATCGTCGATCACCGCCTTCTGCTTGCCGCCCTCACGCTCGCCTTGTTCCAGCGCATCGAGGATCTCGCGCGCGCGGCCGACAACCACCTTGGGCAGCCCCGCCAGTTGCGCCACCTGCACCCCATAAGACCGATCCGCCGCGCCTTTCTTGACCTCGTGCAGAAAGATCACCTCGTTCTGCCATTCCTTCACCGCGACGGTGGCATTCTCGACTCCGGCCATCCGTCCGGCAAGCGAGGTCATCTCGTGGTAATGCGTGGCAAAGAGGCCGCGGCAGCGGTTGACGTCATGCAGATGTTCCAGCGTTGCCCAGGCGATCGACAGCCCGTCATAGGTTGCCGTGCCGCGGCCGATCTCGTCGAGGATCACCAGTGCGCGGTCGTCGGCCTGGTTGAGAATGGCGGCGGTCTCGACCATTTCCACCATGAAGGTCGACCGACCGCGTGCCAGATCGTCCGAGGCGCCGACGCGGCTGAACAATTGCGACACCAGCCCGATATGCGCCTTTTCGGCGGGGACAAAGGCGCCCATCTGCGCCAGCACGGCGATCAGCGCATTCTGCCGCAGGAAGGTCGATTTGCCGGCCATGTTCGGCCCGGTCAGAAGCCAGATCGCCGAGGCGCCATCGGCATCGTTCAGATCGCAATCATTGGCGACAAAGGGATCGCCTTCGCGTTTCAGCGCCGCCTCGACAACCGGGTGCCGCCCGGTTTCCACGTGAAACATCCGGCTGTTGTCCACCACCGGCCGCGTCCAATCCTCCTGCGCCGCCAGTTCGGCCAGCGCGCTGCTGACGTCAAGCTCGCTCAACGCCCGCGCCAGGTCACCCAACGGGCCGGCCGCGTCGAGCACCGCCTGGCGCAGCGCGGCGAACAGCCGTTTCTCGATCTCCAACGCCCGGTTGCCGGCATTGAGGATGCGGGTCTCCAGTTCCGACAGCTCCACCGTGGTGAAGCGCACCTGGTTGGCGGTGGTCTGGCGGTGGATGAAGCGCTCTGACAGGGCGTGCATCTTGTCCGCATGGGTGGCGGTGCATTCGATGAAATAGCCCAGTACGTTGTTGTGCTTGATTTTCAGAGAGTTGATGCCGGTCTCGGTGACATAGTCCTGCTGCATCCTGGCGATCACGCCGCGCCCCTCGTCGCGCAGCGTGCGCGCCTCGTCGAGGTCTTCGTCATAGCCCGGCGCGATAAAGCCGCCATCCCGCGCCAGCAGCGGCGGTTCCGCCACCAGCGCCTGGTCGAGCAGGTCGAGCAGCGCGTCATGCCCCGAGAGCCGCGCCACCGCGTCGTGCAGCCGCGCTGGCAGCGCGGTATCGTCATGGCGCGCGCCGATTTCGGCGGCCTGTTCCAGCGCGTTGCGCACGGCAGTCAGATCGCGCGGGCCACCTCGGTCGAGCGACAGCCGCGACAGCGCCCGGTCGATGTCGGGAACCTTGCGCAGGGCCTCGCGCAGCGCAGAACGAAATTCCGTTTCGTCCAGTGAAAAACCCACCGCCTCGAGCCGCGCGTTGATCTCCGCCAGATCGCGCGACGGGCTGGACAAGCGGCGCTCCAGCAGCCGCGCGCCGCCGGCGGTCACCGTGCGGTCGATACAGGCGAGCAGCGATCCGGCCCGCCCGCCGGAAAGTGCCGCGGTCAGTTCCAGATTGCGCCGGGTCGCGGCGTCGATCTGCATCACCCCGCCGCTGGCCTCTTTCTGCGGCGGGCGCAGCAGCGGCAGTTTGCCTTTCTGAGTGATCTTCAGATAGTCGACCAGCGCGCCCATTGCCGAAAGCTCGGCCCGTTCGAACGTCCCGAAAGCATCGAGCGAGGCCACGCCAAAGACCTCGGCCACCCGGTCCGCTGCCAGTGAGCTGTCGAAGGAGCCGCGCCCCAGCGCGGTCAGCGCCGCGCCGGCGTCGGCCACCACATTCGCCAGCTCGATCTCCTGTGCTTCGGACACCAGCACTTCGGACGGGGCCAGCCGCGCCAGCTCCGGCCCCAGGCGTACCTGCGGCAACGCCATCACGTGAAACGCCCCGGTCGAGATATCCACCCAGGCCAGCGCCGCCGCGTCGCGCACCAGCGCATAGGCGGCGAGGAAATTGTGCCGCCGCGCCTCGAGCAGGCTCTCTTCGGTCAGCGTGCCGGGGGTGACAAGCCGCACCACGTCGCGTTTCACAACCGATTTCGCGCCGCGTTTCTTGGCCTCGGCCGGGCTCTCCATCTGTTCGCAGACCGCGACGCGAAAGCCCTTGCGGATCAGCGTCAGCAGATAACCCTCGGCGGCATGCACCGGCACGCCGCACATCGGGATGTCACCGCCATCATGCTTGCCGCGCTTGGTCAGCGCGATGTCGAGCGCCTCGGCCGCCGCCTTGGCATCGTCAAAGAACAGCTCGTAGAAATCTCCCATCCGGTAAAACAGAAGTGCATCTTCATAACCGGATTTGATCTCGAGATACTGCGCCATCATCGGCGTCACGGTGGATTTGCCGCTGCTCATTCTGCCCCCTTCGGTGTTGCCGCAGACCATAAACTTCCGCGATTGTCGGGAAAAGCCGAAAGGCCCCTTCGGGAATTGCGGCAAAGCTTGCGCTTTGCTTCGCTTCGGGGCTTGGTTACAACCCGCCAGACGGAAACAGGGAGGCCAGTGAATGCCCAAAGCCAAGATCACCCGCGAAGAGGCCCTTGCCTTCCATCTCGAGCCCGCACCGGGCAAATTCGAGATCACCCCCTCGGTGCCGATGACCACCCAGCGCGACCTGTCGCTGGCCTATTCGCCTGGCGTCGCCGTGCCCTGCGAGGAAATCGCCGCCAAGCCGGAAACTGCCTATGACTACACCAATAAGGGCAACCTGGTTGCAGTGATCTCGAACGGCACCGCGGTTCTGGGGCTGGGCAACCTTGGCGCGCTGGGCTCGAAACCGGTGATGGAAGGCAAGGCGGTGCTCTTCAAACGCTTCGCCGACGTCAATTCGATCGATATCGAGCTGGATACCGAAGACCCCGACGCCTTCTGCAACGCGGTGCGGCTGATGGGGCCGACCTTTGGCGGCATCAACCTCGAGGACATCAAGGCACCCGAGTGTTTCATCATCGAGCAGCGGCTCAAGGAAGAGATGGACATCCCGGTCTTTCACGACGACCAGCACGGCACCGCGGTGATCTGTGCCGCCGGGCTGATCAACGCGCTGCATCTGTCGGGTAAGAAGATCGAGGACTGCCGCATCGTGCTGAACGGCGCCGGGGCGGCGGGGATCGCCTGTCTCGAACTGGTGAAATCCATGGGCGCGCAGCAGGACAACTGCATCATGTGCGACACCAAGGGAGTGATCTACCAGGGCCGCACCGAGGGCATGAACCAGTGGAAATCGGCGCATGCCGCCAACACCGATCTACGCACGCTGGAAGAGGCGATGAAGGGGGCGGATGTCTTCCTTGGCGTGTCGGCCAAGGGCGCGGTGACCCAGGAGATGGTGATGAGCATGGCCGAGGATCCGGTGATCTTTGCCATGGCCAACCCCGATCCCGAAATCACCCCGGAAGAGGCGCATGAGGTGCGCGCGGACGCCATCGTCGCCACCGGCCGCTCGGATTACCCGAACCAGGTCAACAACGTGCTGGGCTTTCCCTATCTCTTTCGCGGCGCGCTTGACGTGCATGCCCGCGCAATCAACGACGAGATGAAGATCGCCTGCGCCGAAGCGCTGGCGGAGCTGGCGCGCGAGGATGTGCCCGACGAGGTGGCGCTGGCCTATGGCAAGAACCTGACCTTCGGCCGCGATTACATCATCCCGACGCCGTTCGACCCGCGTCTGATCCACCGCATTCCGCCCGCCGTCGCCAAGGCCGGCATGGACACCGGCGCGGCGCGGCGGCCGATTGTCGACATGGAAGCCTATGAGCTGTCGCTGAAGTCGCGGCTCGATCCCACCGCCTCGATCCTGCGCGGCATCAATGCGCGTGCGCGCGCCAATCAGGCGCGGATGATCTTTGCCGAAGGCGACGATCCCCGGGTGCTGCGCGCCGCGGTGATGTATCAGCGCAACGGGCTGGGCAAGGCGCTGGTGGTCGGCCGTGACGACGATGTAAGGGCCAAGCTTCAGGCCGCTGGCATGGGCGATGCGGCCCGCGAGCTGGAAATCGTCAACGCTGCCAATACCCGCTATCTCGAGACTTACAAAGATTTCCTGTACAGCCGCCTGCAACGCAAGGGTCACGACGAGAAGGATATCCATCGCCTCGCCGCGCGCGACCGGCATGTCTTTGCCGCGCTGATGCTGGCGCATGGCCATGGCGACGGGCTGATCACCGGCGCGACGCGCAAATCGGCGCATGTGCTGGAGCGGATGAACTACGTCTTCGACGCCGATGCCGAGCATGGCGCCGTCGGCGTGACGGCGCTGTTGCACAAGGGACGGATCGTGCTGATCGGCGATACGCTGGTACAGGAATGGCCCGACGAAGAGGATCTCGCCACCATCGCCGAACGCTCGGCCGATGTGGCGCGGCATCTGGGGCTGGAACCCCGGGTCGCCTTTGTCAGCTTTTCGACCTTTGGCTACCCGGTGTCGGAACGGGCGACCAAGATGCTGCTCGCGCCCAAGGTGCTGGACCGGCGCGGCGTGAGCTTTGAATACGAAGGCGAAATGACCGTCGACGTGGCGCTGAACGCCCAGGCGCAAAAGGCCTATCCGTTCTCGCGGCTGACCGGTCCGGCCAATATCCTCGTGGTGCCGGCGCGGCATTCGGCCTCGATCTCGACCAAGCTGATGCAGGAAATGGCAGGCGCCACGGTGATCGGGCCGATCCTCGCCGGCGTCGACAAGTCGATCCAGATATGTTCGTCTGTCTCGACCGCCAATGACATCCTGAACATGGCGATACTGGCCGCCTGCAAGGTGGGGTGAGCGGGCATACGGAAACCCTCCGGTGGAGGGTTTCGCCCGTGACCGGGCGCAGCAGGCAAGGTGAAAGGGGAGCGGCGTGACCATCTTCAACCTCGGCTCGATCAATGCCGATCTCTTCTATCACCTGCCGCATCTGCCGGCGCCGGGCGAGACCCTGGCCTCGACCGAATTTCGCCGCGGGCTGGGCGGCAAGGGCGCCAACATGTCAGTGGCGGCGGCGCGGGCGGCCGGGCATGTGGTGCATATCGGCGCGGTCGGCACGGATGGGCGCTGGGCGGTCGAGCGCCTGTTGGAATATGGCGTCGACACCCGCCATATCGCCGAGCTGGGGGACACCACCGGCCATGCGATCATCCTGATCGACGCGGCGGGCGAAAACCAGATCGTGCTTTACCCCGGTGCCAATGTCGCGCTGGGGCAGGGGCAGGTGACGGCGGCGCTGGCCGGGGCGACCCCGTCGGACAGCCTGATGTTCCAGAACGAAACCAACCTTCAGAGCTTTGCCGCCGGCCTCGGACAGCAGAAAGGCATGCGTGTGGTCTATGCCGCGGCGCCTTTCGATGCCGAAGCGGTGCACGGCGTGATCGACCGGATCGATCTCCTTGTGCTCAATCAGGTCGAGGCGGCGCAGCTGGAGGCAGCGTTGGGGCGGGGGCTGGGCGATCTCGGGATTTCCGATATCGTGGTCACCCTCGGGGCCGAGGGCTGTCGGCATCTGGAGTGCCAGAGCGGCAGCGACCGGCATTATCCCGGGATCAAGGTCGCGGCGGTCGATACCACCGGGGCCGGCGACACCTTTACCGGCTATCTTGTGGCCGGGCTCGACCGGGGCATGCCGATGGAACAGGCAATCGGCCGGGCCCAGCGCGCCGGGGCGCTGATGGTGACCCGGCAGGGCACGGCGGATGTCATCCCCGATCTCAGGGATCTGGAAGACTTCCGCCCCTGATCAACCGCCGACAAAAGGCGCGTCTTCGCCCCAGAGCGCGCGCACGCGATCATCGCGGCCACAGGCCTCGCGGTAACGCTTGTAGGCATCGGCCCGCGAGATATAGCCGAAGCGGGTGAGCGTGGATTTGCTCGATTTGTAGTAATTCTGGTGAAAGTCTTCGGCCAGATAGAAGGGTTTGGCGTCGAGCACCGGGGTCACGATCTCCTGTCCAAGCGCTGCCTGCGCCTCGGCCTTGGCGCGGCTGGCTTCGGCTCTGGCCTGGGCATTTTCGACAAAGACGGCGGTGCGGTAGCTGTTGCCCCGGTCACAGAACTGGCCGCCCGCGTCGGTCGGGTCGATCGAGCGGAAGAACAGGCCGAGCAGCTGCGCGCGGCTGACCTGATCGGGATCATAGCGGATCTGCACCGCCTCGTAATGGCCGGTGCCGCCGCGGGTCACCTGTTTGTAGCTGGGGTTTTCCACGTTGCCGCCGGTATAGCCGCTGACCACCTCTGCCACGCCTCTGACCTTTTCGAAATCAGCCTCGACGCACCAGAAACAGCCGCCGGCGACCGTCAGTACCTCGGTCTCCGCGGCGCGGGCCTTTCCGGAATGCACGATCAGTCCGAGGGCGATCAGGGCTGCCAGCAGCGCTGGCTTGAGCGATGAGAAACGGGACATGGGTGATACCTCCTGCGCCAAGCCTGTTGCAAAAGCGGCACGTCAGGCAAGCCGCCACCGCCCCCTGTCACGCAGAGGTGAGACGGTGTGACCGACCGCATTCGCCAAACATTCCCAGACAACATGAAACTATTGCCGGACCGGCCACGTAGCTGTGAACGCCGGACGCGATCCGGACGTGAAAACAGATTTCCAAGGAGACTTGACGATGACCCGTTTTACACTGAGCCTTGCCGCCGCCACCCTGTCCGCCACCGCTGCCTTTGCCGGCGGTCACGGCATGACCCCCGCCGTCGAGGCGGTTGATCAGGACCTTTCCAATGGCGTCGTGTCGGCCGACAAGGTCACTGCGTCCGAGAACGGCTGGCTGGTGGTGCACCGCACCGACACCGACATGAAGCCGGGCCCGGTTGTCGCTTATGCGCCGATCCGCATGGGGGAAACCATGGATGTCGCCGCCATTCTGCAAGAAGACGTGGCCTCGGGCGACATGCTGATGCTGATGGTTCACAGCGAAGCCGGCGGGATGGAAACCGGCGTTTTCGAATACACGCTCGGCGCCAAGGAAGACGGCCCGATCCGCGTGGATGACAAGCTCGTGATGGGAACCATTACCGCACAGTAGAGTTGGCTTGGCACGCTCGGCAGGGACCGTGAGCCCTGCCGAAGCGTTTTAACGAGTAAGGTGCGGGGCCGTCAGCCCTTCAATCGGCGGTCCCGTGCTGCAAGAAGCTTCAGCCGCAGCGCATTGAGCTGGATGAAGCCCGCCGCATCCTTCTGGTCATAGGCGCCGGCGTCGTCCTCGAAGGTGACATGCGCCTCGGAATAAAGCGAATGATCCGACCAGCGGCCGACGGTGCGCGCCATGCCCTTGAACAGCATCACCCTGACCGTGCCCGAGACATGCTCCTGGCTCTTGTCGATCAGCGCTTGCAGCATCTCGCGCTCGGGCGAGAACCAGAACCCGTTGTAGATCAACTCGGCATAGCGCGGCATGATCGAATCCTTGAGGTGACCAGCGCCGGAATCCAGCGTGATCTGTTCGATGCCGCGGTGCGCCTCGAGCAGGATGGTGCCGCCGGGGGTCTCGTAGATGCCGCGCGACTTCATGCCGACAAAGCGGTTCTCGACGAAATCCAGACGGCCGATGCCATGTTTGCGGCCGTATTCGTTCAGCTCGGTCAGGATCGTTGCCGGGCTCTTGGCGGTGCCGTTGATCGCCACGGCGTCACCTTTTTCAAAGGTGATCTCGATGTATTCCGGCTGGTCCGGCCCGCCGACGGGATCGTCGGTGCGTTGATAGACATAATCCGGTGCCATTTCGGCGGGGTCTTCCAGCACCTTGCCCTCGGACGAGGTGTGCAGCAGGTTGGCATCGACCGAAAACGGCGCTTCGCCGCGCTTGTCCTTGGCGACGGGGATCTGATGCGCCTCGGCAAACTCCAGCAGACGGGTGCGCGAGGTCAGATCCCATTCGCGCCAGGGCGCGATCACCTTGATATCGGGGTTGAGCGCATAGCAGGCCAGCTCGAAGCGCACCTGATCATTGCCCTTGCCGGTGGCGCCGTGGGCCACGGCATCGGCGCCGGTGGCTTCGGCGATCTCGACCAGTCGCTTGGAGATCAGCGGGCGGGCGATCGAGGTGCCGAGCAGGTAGAGCCCTTCGTAAACCGCATTGGCGCGGAACATCGGAAACACGAAGTCGGACACGAATTCCTCGCGTAGATCCTCGATGTGGATCTCCTTGACGCCCATCATCTCGGCCTTCTTGCGCGCCGGTTCGAGCTCTTCGCCCTGGCCCAGATCGGCGGTGAAGGTCACGACCTCACAGCCATACTCGGTTTCAAGCCATTTCAGGATGATCGAGGTATCGAGGCCACCGGAATAGGCCAGGACAACTTTCTTGGGCGCGGACATGGGCGTTTCCTTCTTGAAAGACGCAAGCGCGATACCGGGTTTTCGGGCGCGGGGCAAGGTGGCGGCGTTGACCTTGGTTCGGCTTACGCCCAATGTGCGCCCGAAACCGGTGTCCGAGGAGCGACAGATGAAAGCCTGGTCGATGTTCGTCCATTCCCTGCGGCTTGTGATCAACAATCTCGATGTGGCGCTCAGGGTCTCGCTGGTGCTTTATTCGGTGCAGGCGATCTCGCAGATCTACACCTTTTCGGCCAATAGCGGCGAAATGGTGCAGGGCCCCGACGGAATCCCCTATCCCGACATTTCCGCCGGCGAAGGGTTTGTCATGTTGCTGCTGGGCATTGCCGCGCTTCTGGCGTCGCTCTGGATCGCGGTGGCCTGGCATCGCTATGTGCTTCTGGGCGAAGAGCCGGCGGGCTGGCTTCCGAACTGGCCCGGCGCAGCGATCCCCGGCTATCTCTGGCGCTCGGTGCTCCTGGGGTTGGTGGTGGCGCTGGCGGCGGTGCCGGTGGGCGCGATCAGCGCGGTGATCCTGCCGCCGGTGCTGATGCTGGCGGTCACCGTGGGGGTGGCCTCTTTCGTGTTCTTCCGCCTTTCGCCGATCCTGCCGGCCATCGCGCTGGGCAACAGCCTGGGCTTTCGCGAAGCCTGGGAGGCGACGCGTGGAGAGGCCGGCACCATCGTCGGGCTGGCCGGGCTGATGATCCTCGGCTCGCTGGCGTTGCAGATCCCGACGATGCTGTCCGGCGACCCGAATTCGCTGCTCAGCCTGGTCTATTCCATCGTCGTCGGCTGGTTTGCCACGATGATCGGGATCTCGCTCTTGACCACGGTCTATGGCCATTGCGTCGAGGGGCGCGGCGTCGACTAGGCTTGCCTCGCGGCGAATTCGCCCCATTTTCGCCCGGTATTCACGGTATATGGCGGAGCATGCTTTACCGTGGAGCCCGTGAATGCGAAGAGCCTATGAAAGCCCTGTCTGGACCATGCCCATGCTGACACCCATCCCGTTCCGGCCCGATGAGGCGCACCGGCGGCTCTACCGCAGCGCGCTGGGCCAGTACGCGACAGGGGTCACCGTCATCACCACGATGACCGACGACGGCCCCACCGGGATGACGGTGAATTCCTTCACCTCGGTGTCGCTCGATCCGCCGCTGGTGCTCTGGTGCCTGGCCGACAATTCGCAGCGCTATGACGTGTTCAGCGGCGCCAGGACCTATGCGATCAACGTACTGCATTCCGGGCAATACGAACTGGCGATGGTGTTTGCCAAGGATGGCGGGCATTTCACCGAGGCCAATTCCTTTGCCGGGGCGCTGGGCGCACCGGTGTTGCGCGATGCGCTGGCGGTGTTCGAATGCCGGCTCGAACAGACGGTGGCGGTGGGCGATCATTCGGTGATCGTCGGCCGCGTCGACCAGCTGAGCTATCGCGAGGGCGATCCGCTGATCTTTCAGGGCGGGCATTTTGGCACCTTTTCCGGATAAGCTGCCGGATTTCCTCTCCGAGCCCGAGCTGTGGCCGCAGGGCGCCGGGCGCTGCCTGCTGTTCGCGCAATACGACATCGCCCGTTATCGCGACAGCGATTATGCCGTTGCCGGGCTGGCCCTGCCCGATTTCCTGTCGCGTGCCGTGCCGAAGCGGCGGGCCGAATTCCTCGCGGGGCGGGCGCTGGCGGGGCAGGCGCTGGCGCGGTTGGGGGCGACCGGTGCGGTAGGCCGCGATTCCCATGGTGCGCCGGTCTGGCCCCGGGGCATTCAGGGCTCGATTTCGCACAGTCACGGCATGGTCGGCGTCTGGCTGGGGCAGGGGGCGGCGACCCTTGGTCTTGATCTCGAGGCGCTGGCCGATCCACGCGCCGTGCGCGCGATCTGTCATTCGGTGCTGACGCCGGGCGACAGGGTGCATCTGGGAGCGACGCCGGATGCCGCCGGTGCCACCGCAGTGTTTTCCGCCAAGGAGGCGCTCTACAAGGCGCTGTTTCCGCGCGTCGGGCGGTTTTTCGGCTTCGATCACGCCGAAATCGCCGAAATTCGACCGGATGGACTGGCCTTGCGCCTGACAAAACCCCTATCAACGGGCTGGCCGGCAGGCTGCGTTTTCGAGATTGCGCAGCACTGGCGGGCCGGCACTGTTATCAGCCAATGCGAGATTGCTTCATGACGTCCGATTTGCGCCAATGCGCCCTGCACCTGTTCGACAAGGCGGTCGAGGCCGCCGATCCGGCGATTGCCCTGCGCCGCGCCCTGGCCGCGCATCCGCTGCCGCAACCGGACGGGCAGCTGCATGTCATCGCCATCGGCAAGGCCGCCCCGGCGATGCTGCGCGAGGCGCTGGCGCATCTGGATGGCGCGGTTCCCGCGCTGGCGATCACGCATTACGAAAACGACATGGACGTGCCCGGGGCCGAGGTGATCCGCGCCGCGCATCCGGTGCCAGATGCCGCCGGACTGAGGGCCGGACAAGAGCTTATCTCGCGGTTGTCGTCGCTGGGGCCACAGGATGCCGTGGCTGTGCTGGTCTCTGGTGGCGGGTCGGCGCTGGTGCCCGCCCCGGTCGAGGGCGTGACGCTGGAAGACAAGGCCGAGGTCAACCGCCTGTTGCTGGGCGCCGGGCTCGATATCGTGCGGATGAACCTGGTGCGGCAGCAATTGTCCCGGCTCAAGGGGGGCGGATTGTCGCGCCAGGCCGCGCCGGCGCCGGTGACCGCCTATATCCTGTCGGATGTGATCGGCGACGATCTGCGCGCCATTGCCTCGGGCCCCACCGTCGGCCCGATCGGCACCCGTGCCGAAGCCAGGGCGGTGCTGCAAGAGGCCGGCGTCTGGGAGGCCTGCCCGGCCTCGGTGCGGGCACATCTTTCGGCCGAGGCCCCGACGCCGGAGACGCCGGCGGCGCAAAACCATCTGATCGGTTCGAACCGCAAGAGCCTCGAGGCGATGCTTGCGGCGGCCGAGGGGGGGACGGCGCGGATCGTGTCGGACGCGCTCGAAGGCGATGTGGACGATGCCGCCCAGCAGGTGCTGCGCGCCGCGGCGGCTGCTCCGAAAGGCACGCCGCAGGCGCTGATCTTTGGCGGCGAGACCACGGTCACCCTGCGCGGCGACGGACGTGGCGGCCGCAACCAGGAGCTGGCGCTGCGGGTCGCGCTCTCGGCGGGGAATTTCGATCTGCCGGCCAATTGGCTGTTTCTCTCCGGCGGCACCGACGGGCGCGACGGCCCGACCGATGCCGCCGGCGGTATTGTCGGCCCCGGCACCGCTGCGGCGATCGGCGCCGAGGCGCAGGCGCTGCTGGCCAACAACGACAGCTTCGAGGCGTTGCGCCGGGCCGATGCCCTGCTGATGACCGGGGCGACCGGCACCAACGTGGCCGATGTCCAGGTCTTTCTGATCGGCGCCGACTAACCGGCGCGGCGGGTGGTCAGCCCGCTGGCGAATTCGCTGCGCGCACGGGCATAGGCGTCGCGGATAGCGGCGACGTCCACCCGCTCGCCCTGGCCGGCATTCGCCGCGGTTTCGCCCGCTTGGCACAGCGCCGCAAAGGCCGCGAACCCGAGGTTCAGCGCGCTGCCCTTGAGGAAATGCAGCTGCGCCTCGAGATCGGCCGTTTCGGGGGCAAGCGTGCCGATCACGCCGTCGACCTCGTCGAGGAACAGCTCGACCACTTCGGCAAAATCCTCTTCTCCCACTTCCTCGCGGAGCTCGGAGACCCGGGACCAGTCAATCATTATACACTTCTCCTGGTTACTGGTCAGGGTTCTACGCGCACGAGGCTAAGATTTGGTTGCCGAATCCGCGCGGATTTTCGGAAATTTCCGGCCTTCATTCCGGGTTAAGGCCGACAGGTCATACCGGGGGAAAGGAACACGCAGGACGGAATCAGCGACCATTGGATTTGGCAGCCAGACATACCCTTTCGGCCGGGGTCAGCGCCCGGCGCCCGCGCATTCTGGTTGTCGATGACAGCAAGATGCAGCGCAAGATCCTCTCGGCTTCGTTGCTTCGGCAGGGCTATATCGTCGATGTGGCCGCCGGAGGGCAGGAGGCGCTGGCGCTGTGCGAGGCCAATCCGCCCGATCTGGTGCTCAGCGACTGGATGATGCCGGGCATGGACGGGCTGGAATTCTGCAAGCGGTTTCGCGCGATGGAGCGGGACGGCTATGGCTATTTCATCCTGCTCACGTCTAAGAGCGAGAAAGGCGCGGTGGCGCGCGGGCTCGACAATGGCGCCGATGATTTCCTGACGAAACCGGTCTATGTCGACGAGCTGCGCGCCCGGATCACCGCCGGCGAGCGCATTCTCGAGATGCAGCGCCAGCTGAGCGAGCAGAACCGGGTGATCTCGCGCACGCTGACCGAATTGCAGGGGCTTTACGATGCGCTCGACAATGATCTGATCGAGGCCAAGAAGCTTCAGCAATCGCTGGTGCGCGACCGGTATCGCCGGTTCGGCAATGCCGATCTGTCGCTGCTGCTGCGGCCTTCGGGCCATGTCGGCGGCGATCTGGTGGGGTTCTTCCCGGTCGGCAAGACGCGGCTGGGCATCTATGCGATCGACGTTTCGGGCCATGGCATTTCCTCGGCGCTGATGACGGCCCGGCTGGCCGGCTATCTCTCGGCCACGACCCCGGATCAGAACGTCGCTCTGTATGAGACCGAGGAGGGCGCCTATGCGATGCATCCGCCCGACCAGGTGATCGGGCGGCTCAACCGACTGGTGCTCGAGGAGATGGAGACCGAGCATTACTTCACCATGTTGCTGGCCGATGTCGATCTTGCCTCGGGACGGGTGCGGTTGGCCCAGGCCGGGCATCCGCATCCGCTGGTGCAACGGGCCGACAACAGGATCGAGCTGATCGGTGCTGGCGGCCTGCCGGTCGGGCTGATCGAAGACGCGGCGTTTGACCGGTTCGAGATCGATCTGAACAAGGGCGACCGGCTGCTGCTGTATTCCGACGGCATCACCGAATGCCCCGACGCCGGCGGCGGGTTCTTCGAGGAGGAGGGGCTGATCCGGCTGGCCGGCGATCTGCACCACCTGCCGGGGCGCGAGTTTCTCGAGGCGATGGTCTGGACCCTGGCGGAAAGCACCGGCAGCGAGGATTTCCCGGACGATATCTCTGCCGCCCTGCTGGAGTTCTAGCCCAACAGGCCCGGCGTCGCTCTGACACGGCGGAGCGCGGCGCGGTCCACCGGGTTCGACAGCCAGTGCCCGGCGTCGGCCATCGGCACGACCCGCACCCTGTGACCGGCTTCCTCGGGTGGGCCCAGGCGATGCACCGGGCGGGCAAGGTAGATGGTGCAGAGCTTTTCGGCCCAGAGGTCGTATTCCGACATGAAGACAAATCGCCGCCAGGCCCCGATCCGGCGCGGCGCAGCGATCTTCCAGCCGGTTTCCTCGCGCACTTCGCGATGCAGCGCCGCGACCGGCGCCTCGCCGGGATCGATGCCGCCGCCGGGCAATTGCAGCGGCTCGTCCGATCCGCTCTGCCAAGTCAGCAGCAGCCGGTTCCCGATCGGCAGCAGCGCATAGACCCCGGGGCGCAGCCGGTGGCGCTTGTCCCGGGCTGGTGCGGTGCCGACGCGGCGGATCATGGCATACCCCTTTAATGCTGCGCTTTCACGGCTATATAGAGGCGATATGCCAAATCTGGGCAACAAGGAACTCCCATGATCTCTGTGAATGCCATCGCCTGGGACGATACCGTCCTGCCGTTTCAGCTTGACCGCTCGGACATCCGCGGCCGCGTCGCGCGGCTGGACGGGGTGCTGGAAGGCATCCTGAAACAACACGATTACCCCCCGGTGGTCGAGGCGCTGGTGGCCGAAATGGCGCTGCTGACCGCGCTGATCGGCCAGACCGTCAAGCTGCGCTGGAAACTGTCGTTGCAGGTGCAGTCGAACGGCCCGGTGCGGATGATCGCCACCGATTATTACGGCCCAAGCAAAGAGGGCGAACCGGCGCGCATCCGCGCCTATGCCAGCTATGATGCGGCGCGGCTGTCGGGCAACAACCCCTTTGACCAGCTCGGCGAGGGCTATTTCGCCATCATGATCGATCAGGGGCAGGGGATGCAGCCTTACAAGGGCATCACGCCGCTGGCCGGGGGCACCCTGCGCGCCTGTGCCGAAAGCTATTTCGCCCAGTCGGAACAGCTTCCGACGCGGTTCAACCTGAGCTTTGGCCGCTCGACCGAGCCCGGCGAGGCCGAGCGCTGGCGCGCCGGCGGCATCATGTTGCAACATATGCCCAAGGCCTCGCCCTTTGCCAGCGGCGAAGGCGGCTCCGGCGAGGGCGGGTTGCTCACCGTCGATGATCTTCTGGATGACGAAGAAACGGCAGAGAACTGGAACCGCGCCAATATCCTGCTCGATTCGGTCGAGCTGATGGAGCTGATCGGGCCGCAGGTGCCGCCGACCGATCTTCTGGTGCGGCTGTTTCACGAGGAACAGCCGCGGGTCTATCCGACCCAGCCGGTGCATTTCGGCTGCACCTGTTCCGAGGATCGGGTGCGGCAGAGCCTGTCGATCTATTCCGCCAAGGACATCGAAAAGATGACCACGGAAGACGGCCGGGTGACCGCCGACTGCCAGTTCTGCGGTGCGCATTACGATCTCGACCCCGCCACCGTGGGTTTCGAGGCGAATGACGATTGATCCGCTCGATCCGCTCGTCGCCGCGCTGTCCCGGGATGGCGCGGCCTCGTCGGATTTCGATCTGAACCCGGATTTCAAGCTTCCGCAATCCCGCAAGCTGCGCCCCGCCGGCGTGCTTGCGGGTTTTGTCATGCAGGACGGCGTGCCGCAGGTGATCCTGACCAAACGCTCCTCGGCGCTCAAGCATCACCCCGGCCAGATCGCCTTTCCCGGTGGCAAGCAGGATGAGGGCGACGCCGATGTCACCGCTGCCGCCCTGCGCGAGGCGCAGGAGGAGGTGGGGCTCGATCCGGCGCAGGTCGAGGTGTTGGGCCTCTTGCCGACGCATGAGACGGTGACCAGCTTTCTGGTGACGCCGGTGGTGGCGCGGGTCCGAGGCGATTTCACCCCGCGGCCGGAACCGGGCGAAGTGGCCGAGGTGTTCACCGTGCCGCTCACCCATTTCGCCGATCCGGCGCGGTTTTCCGTGCAATCAAGGCGCTGGCGCGGGCTACGGCGGTCCTATTACACTGTGCCCTACGGCCCCTATTACATCTGGGGTGCGACGGCCCGTATCCTGCGCGGGCTGGCAGACAGGATGGTGGCATGAGGATAACAGGCGACTGGCTGATCACCCCGGCGACCCAAGCGGTCTGCGCGATGCTGACCGAGGCCGGTCATTCGGCCTATTTCGTCGGCGGTTGCGTGCGTAACGCACTGATGGGCGAACCGGTGGCGGACATCGACATCAGCACCGACGCGCGCCCCGAACGGGTGATGGAGCTGGCCCGCGCAGCCGGTTTGCAGGCAGTACCCACCGGCATCGATCATGGCACGGTCACCGTGATCTCGCACAAGGTGCCGCATGAGATCACAACCTATCGCCGGGATGTCGAAACCGATGGCCGCCGTGCCGTGGTGGCCTTTGCCGATAGCATCGAAGAGGACGCCCGGCGCCGCGATTTCACCATGAACGCGCTTTATGCCGATGCCTCGGGCGCGGTGCGCGATCCGGTGGGCGGGCTCGACGATCTCAAGGCGCATCACGTGCGGTTCATTGACGATCCTGCGGCGCGCATCCGGGAGGATTACCTGCGCATCCTGCGGTTTTTCCGCTTCAACGCCTGGTATGGTCGCGCAAAGGGCGGGTTCGACCGCGAGGCGCTGGCGGCGATTGCCGACAACCTCGACGGGCTGGAAACCCTGTCGCGCGAACGTGTCGGCGCCGAGATGATCAAGCTGCTCTCGGCCCCCGATCCGACCCGCGCGGTGGCGGCGATGGACAAGGCCGGCGTGCTGCTGCGCATCCTGCCGGGCGCCGTCATTTCCGCGCTGGGGCCGCTGGTCTATGTCGAGGACGAGGCCGGCCTTGCCCCCGACCCGGTGTTGCGGCTGGCGGCGCTGGGCGGCGAGGATGTGGCCGAGCGGCTGCGGCTGTCGAAGGCCCAGGCCAAGGCGCTTGCCTTCTTTCGCCACGAGGTCGGCGCCGCCACGCCGCCGGCCGAGATCGGCTATCGCCATGGCGCGGAGGAATCGGAGAAGCTGCTCGCCCTGCGCGCCGCGCTCTTGCAGGAACATATCGACCGCAAGGCCTTTGCCGAGATGGAAGAGGGCGCCAACGCGGTGTTTCCGATCCGGGCCGCCGATCTTATGCCGGAGTACGAAGGCCCGGCGCTGGGCGAAAGACTGCGGCTGCTCGAAACGCTCTGGATCACCTCCGGCTTCGAACTGACGCGCGACGAACTGCTGCGGAAGGACTGACCCGCCCCCCCCGGGGGGTGACAAACCGTCACAGTCGGGGTATGAAAGGCGCATCTGAACAGGAGAGTGCAGCATGGAAACAGAGATCAGCTTCCGCCACGGCTAAGCCACGTTCTCTGTTTGCGTGGATGTTCCACGCCATGTCCATCAGTTGCTCAGTTGCTCATTTGCTCGCAGGAGCGCTCCATGTTCAAATTTTTCGAAAATCTTGTCGATCCCTATTGTGCCTACCCCGCCTCGGATCATCCGCCCCAGCGGCTTTGGCCGTTTCTCCTGGCCTATGCGCAGCCGTTCAAACGGGTCTTTGCCGTCGCCGCCGTGATGTCGGTGGTGGTGGCGGTGATCGAGATCGGGCTGATCTGGGCGATGGGCTGGGTGGTCGACATCCTCGCGGGGTCACCAGAGCAGGTGTGGCAGGACTACGGCGGCTGGCTGATTGCGCTGGCGGTCTTCCTGCTGGTGCTGCGGCCGGTGTTGCAGGCGGTGGATGTGGCGCTGCTCAATAATACCATCCTGCCGAATTTCGGCACGCTGATCCGGTTTCGTGCCCATGCCCATGTGTTGCGCCAGTCGGTCGGCTGGTTCGAGAACGATTTTGCCGGCCGCATTGCCAACCGCATCATGCAGACGCCACCCGCCGCCGGCGAGGCGGTGTTCCAGGTCTTTGACGCAATCACCTTTTCGCTGGCCTATGCGGTGGGCGCCGTGGTGCTGCTGGGGCAGGCCGACTGGCGGCTGTCCTTGCCGCTGCTGGCCTGGCTCGGGTTGTACGGTCTGCTGATCCGCTGGACGATCAGGCGCGTCGGTCCCGCCTCGCAGGCGGCAAGCGACGCCCGCAGCGAGGTGACAGGCCGGGTGGTGGATGCCTACAGCAACATCCATTCGGTCAAGATGTTTGCCCACCATGGCCGCGAGATGGACTTTGCCAAAGAGGCGATCGAGCGCGCGCGCGGGACCTTTCAGGCCGAAATGCGGATCTTTACCATCATGGATGTGGTGCTGACCCTGCTGAACGGCTTTCTGATCGTCGGGGTGGTCGGCTGGGCGCTCTGGCTCTGGATGCAGGGGCTGGCCAGTGTCGGCGCGGTGGCCGCCGCCACGGCGCTGACCCTGCGGCTCAATGCCATGACCGGCTGGATCATGTGGGCGCTGACCTCGTTCTTTCGCGAGCTGGGCGTGGTGAGGGAAGGCATGGAAACCATCGCCCAGCCGATCGCCCTGCGCGACGGGCCGGAGGCCACGCCCTTGCAGCTCGGCGACGGGCGGATCGAGCTGGACCGGCTGTCGCATCATTACGGACGCGGGCGCGGCGGGCTGGACCGGATCAGCCTGAGCATCGCGCCGGGCGAAAAGATCGGGCTGGTCGGCCGGTCGGGCGCCGGAAAATCGACGTTGGTGAAGCTGCTGCTGCGGTTCTATGACGCCGAAAGCGGCCGCATCCTGATCGACGGGCAGGACATCTCGCAGGTCACCCAGGACAGCCTGCGGCGACAGATCGGCATGGTGCAACAGGACAGTTCGCTGCTGCACCGCTCGATCCGCGACAACCTGCTGTATGGCCGCCCCGACGCCACCGAAGCCGAGATGATCGCCGCCGCCAAACAGGCCGAGGCCCATGCGTTCATCCTCGATCTCGAAGACCAGAAAGGCCGGCGCGGCTATGACGCGCAGGTCGGCGAACGCGGCGTCAAGCTGTCCGGCGGGCAACGGCAGCGGATCACCCTGGCGCGGGTGATCCTGAAAGACGCGCCGATCCTGCTCCTGGACGAGGCGACAAGCGCGCTCGACAGCGAGGTCGAGGCGGCGATCCAGTCGACGCTTTACGGCATGATGGCCGGCAAGACGGTGATTGCCATCGCGCACCGGCTTTCGACGATTGCCCAGCTCGACCGGATCCTGGTGATGGATGACGGCCGCATCGTCGAACAGGGCAGCCATGACGACCTTTTGGCCCGCGGCGGGCTATATGCCGGGTTCTGGGCGCGCCAGTCCGGCGGGTTCCTGGCGGTCGAAGACCAGAGCAAGACGGAAGAAACGGAGGCAGCGGAATGACGGCACCATCCTGGATCGATCCCTTTGCCGAGGCGGATACGCCGCCGCCGCGCAGCCTTGGCGCCTTTTTGCGCTGGGCGCTCAGGGGCAGCTTCGGCGTGATCGGCATCGCCGGCGCGACCTCGGCCTTTGCCGGGGTGCTCGAGGTGCTGGCGGCGATGACCCTGGGGCTGGTGGTGGACGCGGCGCTGAACGGCACGGCCGAGAGCGTCTTTGCTGAAAACCTCTGGTTGCTGATCGGTGTCACGCTGTTTTTCCTGCTGCTGCGACCGCTGGTTCTGATGGCCTCGGCCTGGCTGCAATCGATCGTGTTGCAGCCCAATCTGCTCAGCCTCGTGCTGTCGCGGCTGCATCGCTTCACGCTGGGGCAGGATGTCACCTTTTTCGACAATGATTTTGCCGGCCGGATCGCGCAAAAGGAGATGCAGACCGCCCGCGCCATCACCGATGTGGTCGTCGAGGTGGTGCATACGGTGCTCTTTGCCCTGGCTTCGGTGGTGGGCTCGATCCTGCTGCTGGGCACCGTCGATGCGCGGATCGCCCTTGGGCTCCTGCTGTGGATCGCCGGCTACCTGCTGATGATCCGCTATTTCATGCCGCGGATCCGCCTGCGCTCCAAGGCGCGGGCCTCGGCGCGGGCAATGGTGACCGGCCAGGTCGTCGATACGGTGACCAACATCAAGACGGTCAAGCTGTTCGCCCACGCCGATCACGAGGATCAGGCGGCGCTGGGCGCGATGGCGCGGTTTCGCGACCGACAGCTCGATTTCGGCCAGGTCTCGGTGCAGTTCCGGTTCTGGCTGATGGCGCTGGCCGGCGTTCTGCCGGTGCTGCTGGTGGGCGGCGCGCTCTGGTACTGGTCGCGCGGGCTGGTCAGCGCGGGCGATATTGCCGCTACCGGCGCGGTCAGCCTGCGGCTGGCGCAGATGACCGGCTGGGTCTCGTTCACGCTGATGGGCCTCTATGCCAATGTCGGCGAGGTCGAGGACGGCATGCGCACGCTGACCCCGCCGCATGGGCTGACCGATGTTGCCAATGCCACGCAGCTAAAGGTGACCGACGGTAGGATCGCCTTTCGCGACGTGGATTTTGCCTATGGCCGCGATATCGGCGGGGTCGAGCACATCCGCCTTGAAATCGCGCCGGGGGAAAAGCTTGGCATCGTCGGCGCCTCGGGGGCCGGCAAATCGACGCTGGTGGCGCTGCTCCTGCGGCTCTACGACGCCGAAAAGGGCGAGGTCTGCATCGACGGGCAGGACATTGCCGGCGTCACTCAGGAGAGCCTGCGGCGCCAGATTGGCATGGTCACCCAGGAAACCGCCATGTTCAACCGGTCGGCGCGCGACAACATCGCCTATGGTCGGCCCGACGCCACCGAGGAAGACATCATCGCGGCGGCGGAACGCGCCGAGGCGCATGATTTCATCCTCGATCTCGAGGACCACGAGCATCGCACCGGCTATGACGCGCATCTGGGCGAACGCGGGGTCAAGCTGTCGGGCGGCCAGCGGCAGCGGATCGCGCTGGCCCGGGCCATCCTCAAGGACGCGCCGATCCTGGTGCTGGACGAGGCGACAAGCGCGCTGGACAGCGAGGTCGAAGCGGCGATCCAATCGGCGCTGGAACGGGTGATGGAGGGCAAGACCGTGCTGGCCATCGCCCACCGTCTCTCGACGATCGCGCGGATGGACCGCATCGTCGTGCTCGACAAGGGCCGGATCGTCGAAGAGGGGAGCCACGAGGTGCTGCTCGACAAGGGCGGGCTCTACGCGCGCTACTGGGAGCGGCAGTCGGGCGGGTTCCTCAACCTGGTCGAAGCCGCGGAATGAAGCGGATCACGATCGTCGGCCAGCCGGGCGGCGGCAAATCCATCCTGGCCCGGCTGATCGGTGTGCGTCCGGGCCTGCCGGGGCATGTGTTGCGCTCGCCGCGGGCGGTGCGGGCCTTTCTCGCCTCTCTCGACAGCGCCGGCGATTGCAGGCAAAAGCCCGGGCATGACCCAGCATGACATACTCCGCCTCGGCCATCAGGGCGACGGCATCGCCGAAGGCCCGCTGTTTGCGCCCCTGACCCTGCCCGGCGAGACCGTCAGCGGCACCGTTGAGGGGGACCGGCTGCGCGACGTCAGAATCCTCGCACCCTCGGAGCATCGCGTGGCGCCGCCCTGCCGCCATTTCAAGGCCTGCGGCGGCTGTCAGCTGATGCATGCCTCGGATGACTTCGTCGCCGGCTGGAAACAGGACATCGTCATCCGCGCGCTGTCGGCCCAGGGCATCGAGGCCGCTTTTCGCCCCATCGCCACCTCGCCGGCGCAGAGCCGCCGGCGGGCGACCTTTTCCGCCCGGCGCACCAAGAAAGGCGCGATGGCGGGTTTTCACGGCCGTGCCTCGGGTGTGATCGTCGAGATCCCCGATTGCCACCTGCTGCATCCCGATCTGCTGGCCGCACGCCCGCTGGCCGAAGCGCTGGCGGCCTTGGGTGGCAGTCGCAAGGGCGAAGTGTCGGTACAGATCACCCTGTCAGAGGACGGGCTGGACGTGCTGGCCCGGGGCGGCAAACCGCTGGATCGCGCGCTCGAGGTGGCGCTGGCGGAGCTGGCCGGCCAGCAGCGGATCGCCCGGTTGGTCTGGGAGGACGAGCCGATCGCCATGCGCACCCCTCCGGGCCAGCGCTTTGACGGCATCCGTGTCGTCCCGCCGCCCGGCGCCTTTCTTCAGGCCACCGCCCATGGCCAGGCGGTGCTGACGGCGGCGATGATCGAAGCGGTGGGCGGGGCCGGCCATATCGCCGATCTCTTTGCCGGCTGCGGCACGTTCGCCCTGCCGCTGGCGCGCGGCGCCGAGGTGCATGCGGTCGAGGGCGAGGCCGCGATGCTGCGGGCGCTCGACGGGGGCTGGCGCAAGGCCGAGGGGCTGAAGAAGGTCACCACCGAAGCCCGCGACCTGTTTCGCAACCCGCTGCTGCCGCAGGAGCTGGAGCGGTACGACGCGCTGGTGCTCGATCCGCCGCGCGCCGGGGCCGAGGCGCAGGTGCGCCAGATCGCGGAAAGCAAGGTGCCGGTGCTGGGCTTTGTCTCCTGCAACCCGGTCACTTTCGCGCGCGATGCGGCGGTGCTGCGGGCCGGCGGCTATCTGCTCGACTGGGTGCAGGTGGTGGACCAATTCCGCTGGTCCAGCCATATCGAGCTTGCAGCGCGGTTTTCGCGCGCACATATCTGACGCCGGACAAAAGGGGCAGGCAGATGCGGGACAGACTGGCGGCATGGCTGGAACAGGCATGGGTGCGCAACACGATCATCGGGGTGATCCTGTTCAACGCGATGATCCTCGGGCTCGAGACCTCGGATCCGCTGATGGCGCAGGCCGGCCCGCTGATCGTGGCGCTCGACATGGCCTGCCTAGCGGTCTTCGTGGTGGAACTGGCGCTCAAGATGTACGCCCAGGGCCTCGGCTTCTTTCGCCGGCCGTGGAACATTTTCGATTTCGTGATCGTCGGCATTTCGCTGGTGCCTGCGGCGCAGGGCCTTTCGGTGCTGCGCGCCCTGCGCATCCTGCGGGTGCTGCGCCTGCTGACCGTGGCGCCGCGCCTGCGCCGGGTGGTCGAGGGGTTTCTGACCGCGCTGCCCGGGATGGCCAGTGTCTTCCTTCTGATGGCGCTGATCTTCTATATCGCGGCGGTGATGGCGACCAAGCTCTTTGGCGACAGCTTCCCCGACTGGTTCGGCGATCTTGGCGCCTCGGCCTATTCGCTGTTCCAGATCATGACGCTGGAAAGCTGGTCGATGGGCATCGTGCGCCCGGTGATGGAGGTCTATCCCTACGCCTGGGCGTTCTTCGTGCCCTTCATCATGGTCACCACCTTCGCGGTGGTGAACCTTCTGGTCGGCCTGATCGTCAACTCGATGCAGGACGCCCACAGCGAAGAGGATACCGCCGCCACCAACACCTATCGCGACGAGGTTCTGGTGCGGCTTGAGGCGATCGAGAAACGGCTGGAAGACGCTCAGCGCCGATAAAGTCTCTTCGCGGCTGATTTGCCCCATGGTATAAGGGGAAAAAATCAAAACCGGGGCAGTGCAGATGCGGGTTCTTCGAGCAATCCTGTTGGTATCC
Source organism: Marinovum algicola (assembly GCF_900109145.1). Classification (GTDB taxonomy): domain Bacteria; phylum Pseudomonadota; class Alphaproteobacteria; order Rhodobacterales; family Rhodobacteraceae; genus Marinovum; species Marinovum algicola. The sequence goes on along the minus strand of NZ_FNYY01000006.1, from coordinate 55,234 downwards.
TTGGCCCTCACGGCCACGGCGTGCAGCAAGTTCTATACATATACCGGCCCCGAGGTCACCCGCGTGGTCGTCGACAAGGGTGCGCGCAAGATGTATCTGCTGCATGACACCCAGGTGCTCGAACAATATGACGTGGGCTTGGGATTTGCGCCCGCCGGCCACAAGGCGCAGGAGGGCGACGGCCGCACCCCCGAGGGCGAATACCGCATCGACCGGCGCAATCCCAACAGCAGCTTCTATCTCTCGATCGGCATCGATTACCCGAATGAAGAGGACATCCGCCGCGCGCGGGACGCCGGGGTCAGCCCCGGCGGCGACATCTTCATCCACGGCCGACCGTGGAAGAACCGCAAGGGCGGGCGCGACTGGACGGCGGGCTGTATCGCGGTGAGCAATGCCGAAATGCGCGACATCTATGCCATGGTGCGCAATGGCACGCCGATCACCATCCGGCCCTGATCAGGCGGGTTCGCTCTGGCTGGCCTGGATCTCTTCCCAGGCCTTGTTGATGTCGATCAGGCGCTTTTCGCTCATCCGCACCGCCTCTTCGGGTACGCCGCGTGCGATCATCCGGTCGGGGTGGCTGTCGCGGACCGCCTTACGCCAGATCCGGCGGATCTCGGCCAGCGGCATGTCGGGGCTGACGCCGAGCACCGAATAGGGATCCTTGTCGGCATCCGGGACAAAGCGGGTGCGCAGGGCCAGAAACTGGCGATCATCCAGCCCGAAAATCGCGGCCACATTGCGCAGGAATTCATCCTCGGCCGGATGATAGCTGCCATCGGAGACGGCGATGTGAAACAGCCCCTCGAGCAGGTCGGTCAGCGGCGCGCGGGTGTCATCGAACATCGCGCGCACGCGGCGGGCGTAATCCTCATAGCCGGCGACGTCCTGCCGCGCGAGGTTGAAGACACGGGCGGCCTGCGCCTCGTCCTCGGGGGCGATGAAAAACACCTCACGAAAGGCCGTGACCTCGACCTTTTTGACCAGCCCGTCGGCCTTGGCCATCTTGGCGCCCAGGGCGATGACGGCGATGGTAAAGGCCACGCTGCGTTCCGGCGGGGTGCGCAGGCGGTCAAAGACGTCGCTCAGCGGTTCCCCGCTGGCAAGCGCGGAAAGGGCGGCGGATATGCGAGACCAGATCGACATGCGACAAGCCTATACCGCAGCGCGGCATAAGTCAGTGTGACAATCATAACATTTTTTGCAGCAGAACCAGGTCCATCCAGCGGCCAAACTTGTGTCCGACCTCCGGCAGCCGCGCCACCTCGGCAAAGCCGATCGCCTTGTGAAAGGCGACGCCATCGGGATTTTCGCCGCTAACGCCGGCAAAAAGCGAATGCACCTCGCGGGCGCGTGCGTGGTCCTCGAGCAGTGCCATCAGCCGCCGCCCGACGCCGGTGCCGCGCGCCTCGGGCAGAAGGGCGATGGAATGCTCTTTGGTATGGCGATAGCCCGGCCCGCTGCGAAACGGGAAGTAACAGGCATAGCCGATGATCCGGTCGCCGTCGCAGGCCACGAAATAGGCGCCACCATCGCGGATCGCGGTGACGATATCGCGGGTGGATTTCTCGGCGGTGGTAAAGGTGATGGCGGTGTCGCGGATCACCGGATTGACCAGATCGACAATGCCGCGGGCGTCGCGCGGCGTAGCCGGACGGACGATCATCGCAAGGTTACCGGGCCGGCCGGGCCCGTCAGGCGCGCCTCAAGATGCGCCGATCCGGGCTGAAACTGCACGCGGGCGTCCATCAGATAGGGCGCCAGCCGCTGGTGCAACCGGTCGGCCTCGGGATGCGCGACCGTGAGCGTTTCGAGCGTGCAGCCCGAGGATGGCAGGGTCTCGCCCGGCGGGGTCGGGCTGTCCCACTGGATCAGGGCCGGAAAGCAGCCATCGAAGGGCAGGTGCCCGTCCGGCGGCACCGCCATGCGCCATTTCAGATCGCCGCGCTCCAGGGCCACGATCTCGCCCGCCTCGGGCAGGTCGCGCACCAGCGTCGACAGGTCTTCGGTGCGGCAAATCCAGGTTGTCAGCCGCGGCGCGCCGACAAAGTCATCGAGGCCGAACCAGCGCGGATAGGCCGGCACCCGGGCCGCGGGGTCGATCGAAATCGCCTCCAGATAGAGCCCCTCGGCCAGCCCCAGCAGGTGGTTGTGGGTGCCGAAATATCGGTGCGCGCCCCCCGGCCGCAATGCCATGCCCAAGGCCGCCTGCACATGGGCCGCGGCGGCATCGCGGGTTTCACCGGAGATTGCGATGTGATCGAGTTTCATGTCTGCGCCCCCGGCGGGGATCATGGCAGAACGGCCCGAGGTTGCCAGAGGCAAACGGCGCCCGGACATGAAAAAGCCCCCCGGAAAAACCGAGGGGCTCGAAACACGGGCCGAAGTGCGTTAGTTGACGGCCTTGGCGTCAACCACGTCTTTCTCGATCGCCTTGGTGCCATTGGCAATCTCGATCCGGCGCGGTTTCAGCGCCTCGGGGATCTCGCGCTCGAGGTCGATGTGCAGCATGCCGTTTTCATGGCTGGCGCCCACCACCTTGACGTGATCGGCCAGATGGAACCGGCGTTCAAAGGCACGGGTGGCGATGCCGCGGTGCAGATAGCTGCGCTCTTCGTCCTCTTCGGCCTTGCGGGCCGAAACTACAAGCGCCTTTTCCTTCACCTCGACGTTCAGGTCCTGATCGGCAAAGCCTGCGACGGCGATCGAGATGCGATAGGCATCTTCGGCGGTCTTTTCGATGTTGTAGGGGGGATAGGTCTGCGACTGGACATCATTGGCCAGAACGCGATCCATCAGGTCGGCCATTTGGTCAAAACCGACGGTTGCACGGTAAAGCGGTGCAAAATCAAAGCTACGCATGGGTCATCCTCCATTGAGCGATACCATTATGTTGCGCCTTCCCTTGGGGACAGGCGCGTCAGGCGTCCAGACCCGTTGTGGCGTCCGGACAGGGCTGATTTGGGGATGGATTTCGCGGTTTCAAGAGGGTCGGAACCCCGCCTCGAACGAAAGATCACGCAAGCGTGATCGCAGTCGGCATCGGCTCAGGGGCGGATGAACTTGGCCCCGCCCGGCCGCGTTCTGTCAGAGGCCTGCCGGAACAGCGACTGGGCCTTGAGCTCGACCATCAGCACCGCCAGCGGCTCCGCCAGCGAGGTGCCGAGCGAGACCGGCGTGCCGTTCGATTCCGCCTTGGCCGAGATCAGCGACACGATCTGCGGCTCGCCGCTGGCCAGCGAAAATACCGGCGCGCCCGAGGCCCCGAAATCGGCATCGCAGGACATCACCAGCACGCCGCGCCGCCGGTCGACCACTTCGCAGGCCTCTTGCAGCGAGGGCGCCTCGGCGCGGTCATGGGCATAGCTCACCACGCTGATCCGCGCGCCCGGCCCGGGCCGGCCGGCGGTGTCGAACGGCGCCACCTCGGTGGTGCGGATCGGCCGGGCCAGTTGCAGTAACGCCACGTCGTTCCTGACCTGGGCGGCATCGGTGTTGCGCGAGAACCGATAGCGCGGGTGCAGCACCGCGTGTTTCACCGCCCGATAGGCCGAGGCGCGACCATTGCGCAGCCCGGCGCTGAAGCGGATTTCCGACGCGGTGAATTTGCGGCCGGTGGTCTTGTCATAAAGGCAATGCCCGGCGGTCAGCACCAGGTCGGGGGCCACCAGCACCCCGGTGCAGAACCCGGAGGTGTCAAAGTCGATCCGGCCCACGGCCTCCCATCCCCGGCTTTCGTCGCCGGTGTTGAGCTGTCGCAGGCGATGGATGTCAGCCCAGGCCGCCGTCGCCGAAAGCAGCGCGGCGAAAAGCAGGAAAAGGATGCGCACGGTCTGCCTCCCGATGGTCTTTTCACCGGGCTATCAAGCACTTTGGGCGAAAATGCGGCATTTTCGGTGTATCATTCCGGCGCGAGCGCGGGCGGCGTCGGCCCACCGGTGGCCCAATCCAGAAGCTCGACCGTATGCACCACCGGCACACCGGTGCCGCTGCCAATCTGCATCATGCAGCCGATGTTGCCGGCGGCGATCACATCCGGGCTGACCGCCTCGAGTGTCGTGACCTTGCGCGCCTTGAGCTGGCCGGAAATCTCCGGCTGCATCAGGTTGTAGGTGCCGGCCGAGCCGCAGCACAGATGGCTGTCGGCCGGTTCGGCGACTGTGAAACCGGCGCGTTTCAGCAAGGTCTTGGGATGGGTCTTGATCTTTTGCCCGTGTTGCAGCGAACAGGCGGCGTGATAGGCCACGCAGAGCCCCTTGTCGGCGCTTTCCGGCAGGTCGAGCGTCATCAAGAGCTCGCTGATATCCATCGCGAGCTCTGACACCCGTGCCGCCTCTGCCGCCAGCGGATCGTTGCGGAACATATGGCCGTAATCCTTGACCGTGGTGCCGCAGCCGCTGGTGTTGATGACAATGGCATCCAGGCCCGCGCCGTCGATCTCGGCCGTCCAGGCGCGGATGTTCTTTGCCGCCGCGGCATGGCTCTCGCCGGTTTTGCCCATGTGATGGGTCAGCGCACCGCAACAGCCGGCGCCGCGGGCCACCACCACTTCGCAGCCCAGTCGGGTCAGCAGGCGGATGGTGGCGTCGTTGATATCGGTGTTGAGCGCCTTCTGCGCACAGCCGGTCATCAGCGCCACCCGCGTCTTGCGCGGCACCTCGGGCGCAAAGCTCTGCGGATCGTCGTTGCGGCTGACCGGCGGAATGCGCTTCGGCGCCATCTCCAGCATGGCGCGCAGCCGCGGATCGGGCAGCAAGCGCGCAAAGGGCCGGCCGATTTTGGCGCCCAGCAACGCCAGCCGGAACCGCCCCGGATAAGGCAGGATCCGCGCCAGCAGCCAGCGCAGCGCCCGGTCACCCCAGGGCCGGTCGTAGTGTTCCTCGATATAGGCCCGCGCGTGATCGACCAGGTGCATGTAATGCACGCCCGACGGGCAGGTCGTCATGCAGGCCAGGCAGGACAGGCAGCGGTCGATGTGCTTGACCGTCGTCGGGTCGGGCACCCGCTCGTTCTCCAGCATGTCCTTGATCAGGTAGATGCGGCCGCGCGGGCTGTCCAACTCGTCACCCAGCACCTGGTAGGTGGGACAGGTGGCAGTGCAAAAGCCGCAATGCACGCAGGCGCGCAGGATCTCGTTGGCGCGCGCGGTGCCGGGATCCTGCAACTGCTCTTCGGTGAATGTCGTCTGCATCTGTTACCCCATCAGCCCCGGATTGAGGATGCCCTTCGGATCGAATTTCGCCCGCAGCCCGGCCTCGAGCGCGGCCAGCGGCGCGGGCTGCGGCTGGAACACCCCGGCCTCGGCCCGCCGTGCCGCCGAGGCCCGGAACAGCGTCGCATGGCCGCCGGTCAGGGCCGCGCGCACCGGCGTCCCGTCGGGCACCAGCACCCAGACCAGCCCGCCGCCCCAGTCGTATACCGCCTCGGCCCCGTCCAGCCGCGCGACGATCTCCGGCGCCTGGCTCGGCGTGACCGAAAGCCGCCAGACCTCGCCGGCGCGCCCGTGAAACGGCGCCACGTCGCGAATATACCGCCAGCCGGCCGCGGTCCGCTCGGGATCGCGCTCCACGGTGAAATCGCCGATATCGGCCAGCAGCTTCTGCAATTCTCCGCAGCGATAGGCGACCGAATCCGCCAGCCCCTCGACCCGGATCATCGTCACCGGCGCCCCGTCGAGACCGCGCTGCAAATGCGCCGCGCCGCTGACCTCCCAAGGTGCGCCAAGGGCGCGCGACAGGGCCGAAACCGCCTGCACGTCGCTCAGCCCTTCGCACAGCAGCACCCCCCTGGCCTCGGCCTCGGGCAGCACCTTGAAAGAGACCTCGCTCAGCACGCCCAAGGTGCCCCAGGACCCGCTCATCAGCTTCACCAGGTCGTAACCGGTGACATTCTTCATCACCCGCCCGCCGTTCTTGACGATGCGCCCGGCGCCATCGACAAAGCGCACTCCCAGCATGAAATCCCGACAGGCCCCCGCCGTCACCCGCCGCGGCCCGCTGACATTGGCCGCCACGACGCCGCCGATGGTGCTTTCGCCCTCGGTGCCCAGAAGCCCGCGCCAGTCGCCCGGTTCAAAGGCCAGCCGCTGGCCTTCCGCCGCCAGCGCCGCCTCGATCTCGGCAAGCGGCGTTCCGGCCCCGGCCACCATGGTCAGCGCGCCGGGTTCGTAAAGCCGGATGCCCGACAGCCCGCCGGTCTCCAGCATGTCACCCGCAATCGCGCGCCCCACATCCCGCGTCCCGCCGCCGCCTATCCGCAGCGGCGCTTCGGCCGCCGCAATCATCTCCGCCAGTTCGGCCTCGCTGTCAGGTCGCATGATCCGTCTTCTTCTGTTTGAGATTGCCTTCGGGCAGGCCCGAGGCCGCATTCACGCCGCCGCCGGCCGCCCGCGCCGCGCCTCGGAGGCATCAAGCGGAAACACCTTGGCCGGGTTGAGCAGCCAGGCCGGATCAAACACATCCTTCACCGCCATCTGCGCTTCGAGATCCGCCGCCTCGTACTGGTGCCACATCAGGTCGCGTTTCTCGATGCCGACCCCGTGCTCGCCGGTCAGACAGCCGCCGACCTCGACACAGAGCTTCAGGATATCCGCCCCGAAGCGCTCGCAAAGCTCGAGATCGCCGGGCTTGTTGGCGTCATAGAGGATCAGCGGATGCATGTTGCCATCGCCGGCGTGAAACACATTGGCCACCTCCAGCCCGTAGTCGCGGCTCATCTCGCCAATCCGCTGCAACACCTGCGGCAGCGCCGACACCGGGATCGTACCGTCGAGACACATGTAGTCGTTGATCTGCCCCATGGCGCCAAAGGCGCTCTTGCGCCCGAGCCAGATGCGCCCGGCCTCATCGGCATCGCGCGCCTCGCGCAGCTCCAGCGGGTCATGGCGCCGGGCAATCGCCTTGATCCGGGTCAGCTGGTCGTCGATCTCGGCCTCCGAGCCCTCGACCTCGACGATCAGCAGCGCCTCGCAATCGGGATAGCCGGCCTGGGCGAAATCCTCGCAGGCGCGGATGCAGGGCCGGTCCATGAATTCGATCGCCACCGGCAGGATCCCGGCCTTGATGATATCCGAGACACAGGCCCCGGCCACGGCATTGCTGTCAAAGGCCATCAGCACCGGGCGCGCGCCCTCGGGCTTGGGCAGGATGCGCAAGCTGGCCTCGGTCACCACGCCCAATTGCCCCTCGCTGCCGCAGATCACCCCCAGAAGGTCGAGCCCGCCGGCGTCCATATGCGCGCCGCCGATCTCGACCACGCTGCCATCCATCAGCACCATGGTGACGCCGAGCAGGTTGTTGGTGGTCACCCCGTATTTCAGGCAATGCGCCCCGCCGGAATTCATCGCGATATTGCCGGCAATGGCGCAGGCGAGCTGGCTCGAGGGATCGGGGGCGTAAAAGAACCCGTCCTCCTCCACCGCGCCGGTCACGCTCAGGTTGGTGCGCCCGGTCTGCACCCGGATCACCCGGTTGGCAAAATCGGTCTCCAGCACCGCATTCATCCGCGCCACGCCCAGGATGACGCAATCCGCCGTCGGCAGCGCGCCCCCGGCCAGCGAGGTGCCGGCGCCGCGCGGCACCACCGGCACCGACATCCGGTGGCAGATGCGCAGCACGGCGGCCACTTCGGCGGTGTCCCGCGGCAGCACCGCCGCCATCGGCGGGCAGCGATAGGCCGAAAGCGCATCGCATTCATAGGCCCGCAGTTCCGCCAGCTGATGAATCACGCCCGTCGGCCCCAAGGCCTCGGTCAGCCGCGCCACAAGCTCGGTTTTCAGCGCCAGCCGCTCTGGCCGGGGAGGGGGCATATCCATGGTGCTCTCCTGATATTGGTAAGAAAATATAACCAATTAACCCAAAGTGCAACCCGCTTGTCGCGCAGCCCCTCTTTCGCTTGCGCGCGGCCGCGGCTACGGTGCTGCGATGACCTGGACCGACCGCCTCTTTTTCTTCACCGCCTGGGACTACGCCGCGCTGACGCTGCTCTTCGTTGCCTGGATCGGCATCGGTTTCGTGATCGAAAACCCCGGCAAGCGCGGCTCGGTCTCGCATCTCACCGCCGAATACCGCCGCGTCTGGATGGAGCAGATGGTCACCCGCGATCCGCGCATCTTCGACAGCCAGATCCTCGGCATCCTGCGGCAGGGCACGGCGTTTTTTGCCTCGGCCTGCATGATCGCCATTGGCGGCATGCTGGCGCTGATCGGCAATGCCGAACGCCTGGCCGGCGTGGCCCAGGATCTCACCCTCGACACCGCGCCGATCATCGTCTGGGAACTCAAGCTCCTGGTGGTGATCCTGCTGGCGGTCAACGGCTTCCTGAAATTCGTCTGGTCGCACCGGCTGTTCGGCTACTGCGCGGTGATCATGGCGGCGGTGCCCAATGATCCGGCCGATCCGGCGGCCTACCCCCGGGCGCGCAAGGCGGCGGCGCTCAACATCACCGCCGCACGAAGTTATAACAAGGGATTACGATCAATTTACTTCGCCATGGCCGCGACGGCATGGCTATTGGGCGCGGTTCCTCTCATACTGGCGGTGCTCTTCACGCTGGCCGTGGTCTACCGCCGGGAATTTGCCTCGCAATCGCGCGAGGCGCTGCTTGCCGACGAAGGTCAGACCGCGCAAACACCGGAGATCCGATGATCCGCGCCGCCATTGCCGCCCTGCTTCTCATGCTGCCACTCACCGCCCGGGCCGCCGAACCCGAGATTGTCAAGGTCCAGGTCAGCAAGCCCGACATGGGCTGGCTCTTCGAGGTCACCCTGCGCCATGCCGACACCGGCTGGGATCACTATGCCGATGGCTGGGAGGTGCTCGACCGCCACGGCAACCGGCTGGGCTTCCGCAGGCTGACCCATCCGCATGTCAACGAACAGCCCTTCACCCGCTCGCTGCGCGGCGTGATGATCCCCGATGGCATCCGCATGGTGATGATCCGGGTGCATTGCACCGAGGATGGCTGGTCGTCCCGCCCGATCAAGGTCAAGCTCTCGCCGGCGGGCCGCGGCACCTACTGATATCTTCCTCTTGCCGAAAATACCCTCGGGGGAGTCCCGCAGGGACGGGGGCAGCGCCCCCCCCGGTCCTAGCGGCGCCCCTCGCGCAGCCAGGCGCCGACGATCAGCCCCGAGGCCAGCAGCAGCACCAGCCAGGGCGGCAGCAGGGCAACCTGGGTCACGTCGCGGGTCTCGAAGGCGCCGCGCGGGGTCAGCCCGATCCAGCCACGCCCCGCCGCCGGCCGGCCTTCGCGCACGTTGCGAATCCGCGGCAGACCGTCGTCGAGCGGCATCACCCCGCCGCGCAGGCTGTCGATTTGCGGCGCCAGCACCGCGCCGGTGGCGATCGTCTGCTCGAATTCCTTCGGTGCCGCCGGCCCCAGGCCGATCACGCTCTCGAGATCGCCGTCGCGCAGCCGGTAGAGCCCGATCTCCGGGCCTTCGTAGACCGCTTCGAAGCGGCCCGGGCTGACCTCCTCCAGCTCGAGCACCACCTCGGCGCCGTCCGGCCCGGTCACCGTCACCGGCCCGGCCGCTTCGTCCAGCGTGCGGCGGATGATCCGCATGGTCTGGCCGCTGGCCTCGGCATAAAGCGTCTCTTCCTCGAGTTCGGGCTCCTTCATCATCCAATGCGCCAGCCGCCGCAGCAATTCGAGCTGCGGCCCGCCGCCCTCGAAACCGCGGCTCCAGAGCCAGGCATGGTCCGAGGCCAGAAGCGCCACGCGGCCCTCGCCGACCCGGTCCAGCACCAGCAGCGGCCGGTCCTCGACGCCGGACATCAGGATATCGCCGCGTTCCGGCTCGACTTCGATCTGGCGCAGCCAGCGGCCCCAGGTCTCGGGATCGCCCAGCCCCACGGTGACCGGGTGGCGCGCGCCCTGTTCGGTGACCCTGGGCGCATAGCCCTGTTCGATCACCCGTGCCGTGGGTGCGGCCGGCACCACCTCCGACAGCGGCGAACGATAAAGCGAATCGGCGCTGGCGAAATCCGGGCCCGAGGCGATCAGCACCGCGCCGCCCTCTTCGACATAACGCGCCACGTTGTCGAGGTAGATCGCCGGCAGGATGCCGCGCCGCTTGTAGCGGTCAAAGATGATCAGGTCGAAGTCGTCGATCTTCTCCAGAAACAGCTCGCGGGTGGGAAAGGCGATCAGCGACAGCTCGCGCACCGGCACGCCATCCTGCTTTTCCGGCGGGCGCAGGATGGTGAAATGCACCAGGTCGACCGAACTGTCGGATTTCAGAAGGTTGCGCCAGGTCCGGCCGCCGGGATGCGGCTCGCCCGAGACCAGCAGCACCCGCAGCCGGTCGCGCACGCCGTTGATCTGGATCAGCGCGGTATTGTTGCGCCCGGTCAGCTCGCCCTCGGCCTCCGGCACGGTGAATTGCAGCACGTTGCGCCCGCCATGCGGCAGGGTGACCGGGATCTCGATATCCTCGCCCAGCGGCACGTCGAATTCCATCGGTTCGCCGCCATCGACCGAGACATGCAGCGGCGTCCGGGCCGCCTCGGGCGCGGCGCCGCTGTCCTCGACCCGCAGAGTCAGGGTGACCGGCTCGCCGAGGATGGCAAAGGCCGGGGCGTTCGACACGATCAGCCGCCGGTCCCAATCGTCGTCATGGCCGGTCATCAGCAGGTGCATCGGCGCCGGAAGCTGCGTCGCGCGGGCCATGTCATGCACCCGGCCGTCAGAGAGCGCGATCACCCCGGCGATCCGCCCGCGCGGCTCTTCGGCCAGGGCCGAATTGAGCGTGGTCATCATCTGGGTGCCGAGATCGCCCTCGCCATCGCCGACGCGCACCCGCCGCACCTCGGTATTGTCGCGGGCCGAAAGCTGCGCCTCAAGCGTTTCGGCGGCCTGCGCCGTCACCTCGGCGCGGTCGTCGAGCTGCTGCGAGGCGCTCTGATCCTCGACCAGCATGACGATATCGGTCAGTGGCGCGCGGTCTTCCTCCTGATAGGCCGGCTGCGCCAGCGCGGCGAGCACCACCAGGCCGCCGAGAAGCCTGGGGCCCCAGCCGGAAAGTCCGCGCCAGAGCGCCAGCCCGGCGGCAAAGAGCACCAGCAGGCCGACGCCCGCCAGCACCGGCCAGGGCAGCATCGGGTCGAAGATGAGCGTTCCGGTCATTGGCCCAACCTGTCGAGCAGAGCAGGCACATGCACCTGGTCGGATTTGTAGTTGCCGGTCAGCACATGCATGATCAGGTTGACGCCGAAGCGATAGGCCAGCTCGCGCTGGCGTTCGCCGGAATAGCCCCGGCCGACCGGATAGATCGGGTTGCCGCTCTCGTCCATCGCCCAGGCCGCCGCCCAGTCGTTGCCGCCGATCACCACCGGCGTCACCCCGTCATTGAGATTGCGGAACGGCATGCCCTCGATCCGTTCGGCATCCGGCGGCGCGGCCTCGACCCAGACGTCGCGGCCGACATGACGGCCGGGGAAATCCTGCAAAAGATAGAAGGTGCGGGTCAGCACGTGATCTTCCGGCACCGGCTCCAGCGGCGGAATGTCGAGCGGCTGTGCCAGCCGTTGCAGCCGCTGGCCGTTGGGCGAGGCGGCGCCAAAGCCGGCGATATCGGCATCGCGGGTGTCGAACAGGATCATCCCGCCGGAGCGCAGGTATTCGTTCAGCTTGGCATAGGCCTCATCCGAGGGGATCGGCTGATCCGCCGCCACCGGCCAGTAGAGAAAGGGAAAGAACGCCAGTTCGTCGGTCTCGAGATCGACGCCGATCGGCTCTGCCGGTTCGACCGAGGTGCGGAAGAACAGCGTTTCGCTCAACCCCGTCAGCCCCTCATAGGCCATCTGGTCGAGCTGCGGATCGCCGGTCAGCACATGGCCCAGCACCACCTCCGAGGTGACCGCCAGGGCGAAATCGTCGGTGCTCTGGGCGGCGGCCGGGGGCGGGCTTGCGCCCAACGCCAGAAGCACCACGGCGGCGGTTCTCATCCCGCCGGTGAGCCGTCCGGCCAACGCCAGCGAGGCCACCACATCCACCGCCAGCAGCGCCAGGGCGAGGCTCAGCAACAGTCCCGCCAGCGGGGTTTCCCGCGGCCGGCTCAGCCCTTCGACCGGGATGCGCGCCGGCCAACTGGCGGCGGCAAGCTCGGTTTCGGCGGTGATCACGTTGCGCGCCAGCCGGCGGTCTTCGCTCTGATAGAGACCGGGCAAGAGATCGGGACCAAGCCGGGCGGCCACCAGCTCCGGCCAGTCGACACCGGGCCGGGTGCCGGCATCTTCCAGCGCGCCGAAGGCATCCATCACCTGCAACGGCTCCCATGTGGTGCCTTCGAGGCTTTCGGCATCTGGGGTCGTGGCCGAGGAGGAGACCGCCAGCCGGTCGAGCATCTGCACGAAGAGCCCCGACAGCGGCAGCGTCGACCATTCGGCATTGGCAGTGACATGCACCAGCACCACCTGCCCCTGATCGATCCGCTTGCGGGTCACCAGCGGCGTGCCGTCGGCCAGTTGCGCGATCACCCGGTCGGCCAGCACCGGATCGGGCTGCGCCATGACCTGAGCGCTGACCCGCACGTCCTCCGGCACCGGCAGCCCGGCAAAGGGGCTGTCCTCGGCAAAGGGCGCCAGCGCTTTGGGCTCGCCCCAGGACATGGCGCCGCCGACGGTGCGGCCGCCTGCGCGCAGGCGCACCGGCATCAGCGCATCTTCCTCGGCGCGGCTCACGTCAGAGGCGGCAAGCCGGGGCCCGGCAAAGCGCAGCAGCAGCCCGCCCTTTTCCACCCAGGCGAGCAGCGCCTCTTCCTCGGCCGGGGCGAGGGTCGCCACATCTGCCAGTACCACCACATCGGGGTTGGCCGGCAGGATGTCACCCAGCGCGCCCTGCAACAGGTCGGCATTGGGTTCCAGCGCCTTTTCGAGATAATGCAGCGGCGAGAGCAGCTCGAGCCCCTCGCGGTCGTCCCGGCCGGCGATCAGCGCCACCTCGCGCCGCCTGAGGGAATCGTCGGACAGCGCCACCGCGCCGGCCGAACGCTGGCCCTCGACCTCGAAGTGGGTGATCCTTCCACGCAGCTCGGCGGGCAGCGACAGCGAGACCTGCGCCTCGGCGGCGCCATCGGCAAATTCCGCCCCGGCGCGGGCCAGCACGGCGGCATTGCCCGAGGGATCGCGGCCATGGGCGGCAATATGCGCGGCATAGCTGCCGGCGGTCTCGACCCGCCACAGCGTCAGCTCGATCGCCCCGTCGGCAAAGCCCGGCGGCGCCATCACCACCAGCGGCCGGGCCGATTGCACCACCCGCACCGCGCCACGCGATTCCAGCGCCGCGAGGAAATCGGCGCGTCCGTCATGCGCCAGCCCGTCAGACAGCCAGAGCGTGTCAAAGGCGCCGTCATCCAAGGCCGCTTCCGCCTCGGCATAGAGGTCTTGACCGGGCAGCCAGGGCTCCGGCGCCAGCCCCGGCAGGCGCGACCGCCAGGTCTCGGCGGCCTGGAACTGCAACGGCTCGGGGTCGCTGACCCGGAGCATCGCCACCGTCCGCCCGTCGCGCTGCGCCTCGAGCAGCAGCGCCTCCAGAGCCTCCTGCTGCGCCGCCCAGTCGCCGGCGCTGGCCCAGCTTGCATCCATTGCGATGAGCAGCGGCCCGGAGCCGCGTTCGCCGGCCTCGCGCGGGTTGAGGATCGGCCCGGCAAGGCCGAGGATCACCGCCGCCACCGCCAGGATGCGCAGCAGAAGCAGCCACCAGGGGGTGCGGTCGGTGACCTGATCGTCGTCTTTCAGGCCCAGAAGCAGGACCACCGCCGGAAACATCCGCCGGATCGGTGCCGGCGGCACCGCGCGCAGGATGATCCAGAGGATCGGCAGCGCCAGAAGCCCCAAAAGCAACCAGGGGGACAGGAACCCTATACCAAACAAAGTCATCGCACGCCTTCCATCGCCCGATAGAGCCAGAGCAGCGCCTCATGCGCCGAGCGGTCGGTGTGGTGCACCGCATATTGCCAGCCGGTCGCCCGCGACACCTGCGTCAGCCAATCCTTGCGGTCCGCCAGCCGCTGCAAATACCGGGCGCGCAGTTCGCCCGCCTTCAACGTCTCATGCTGCACCGTCTTGCCGACGCTTTCGAATATGGTGCGGCCCCGGAAGGGAAAGGCCTCTTCGCTGGGGTCGAGCACTTGCAGGATCACGCCGCGCACCCCGCGGTCGGCCGCCTTGGTCAACGCCGCCTCGACCGGGGCGCTGTCGGCAAGGAAATCCGAGATGAAAATCGCCCGGGCGTGCGGCAGCATCAGCCGGGCTTCCGGTTCGGCGTAATCCTCGGGCTGGTCGGTGGAAAACGCCTGCGCCAGCCGCAACAGCTGGGGCTCGCCGCGACGCGGCGGCAGCACGCCACCGGTCAGGCCGACCCGTTCGCCGCCGCGGATCAGCAGCACGGCGGTGGCCATGGCAATGAGCCGTGCCCGGTCGCCCTTTTCCGGCAAGGCCGTGTCAGAGGCAAACCGCATCGAGGCCGCCTGATCGACCCAGAGCATGACGCTCTGGGCGATCTGCCATTCGCGTTCGCGCACATAGGTGCCATCGGACCGGGCCGAGCGGCGCCAGTCGATGCTGCGCCGCCGGTCGCCGGGTTGCGCCGGCCGGTATTGCCAGAAATCGTCGCCCATGCCGGCGCGCCGCCGGCCGTGTTCACCCAGGAGCACCGTGCCGGCCAGATGCTCGGCCTTGGCCAGAAGCGGCGGCAGGGTGGCCGCCTCGGCCTCGGATCTTGCGCGCAGATGGGCGGGGCTGTGGCTCACGCAGCCGCCTCGGCCCGCATCAAGCCTGTTGCGGTCTCGTCGATCAGGTCGCTTAGCGACATTCCGCGTGCCCGCGCTGCGAAATTGAGCGCCATGCGGTGGGTGAGCACCGGCCGCGCCATGTCGAGCACATCCTCGACCGAAGGCGCCAGCCGGCCATCGATCAACGCCCTGGCGCGCACCGTCAGCATCAACGCCTGCGCGGCCCGCGGGCCGGGGCCCCAGGCGACGTTTTCGCGCACCTTGTCAGAGGCTTCCGGCTCATCCGGCCGGAAGGCCCGCACCAGGTCGAGGATCATCTCGACCACGCTTTCGCCCACCGGCATGCGCCGCAGCAGGGCCTGCGCCGCGATCAGCTCTTCGGCGGTAAAGACCTCATGCGCCGCTTCCTCGGTGGCGCCGGTGGTGGCCAGCAGAATGTCGCGCTCGGTGTCGCGGTCGGGGTAAAGCACGTCGATCTGCACCAGAAAGCGGTCGAGCTGCGCCTCGGGCAGCGGATAGGTGCCTTCCTGCTCGATCGGGTTCTGCGTGGCCAGCACGTGGAACGGCGCCGCCAAGGTGCGGTTTTCGCCCGCCACCGTCACCTGTTTCTCCTGCATCGCCTGCAACAGCGCCGACTGCGTGCGCGGGCTGGCGCGGTTGATCTCGTCGGCCATCAGGAGCTGGCAGAACACCGGGCCCTCGATGAACTTGAAGGCCCGGCTGCCGTCCGACGAGGTTTCCAGAACCTCGGAGCCGAGGATGTCGGCAGGCATCAGGTCGGGGGTGAACTGAATGCGGTTGCCATCGAGGCCCATGACGGTCGACAGGGTTTCGACCAGCCGGGTCTTGCCCAGGCCGGGCAGGCCGATCAGCAGCGCATGGCCGCCACAGAGCAGCGCCGAAAGCGTCAGGTCGACCACCCGCTCCTGGCCGATGAACCGCTTGGTGATCGAGGCGCGTGCAAGGGCGAGCTTGTCTTCCAGCGCCTCGATTTCGGCGACGAGATCGGGGACGTCATTCATGAAAAAGGCTCCTTGCACACTTTGTCCTTGGCTGTGAGTGTATCGTTGAAACGGGAAATGGCAAAAGCAATGACGTCACAAAATCGCGTGCAGCCCTCGGCCGAGGGGATCGCCGCTTCGGCCAAGGCGGCGTCGCAGGGCAAGGGCCTGCCGCCGGTGCATCTGTGGAATCCGCCGGATTGCGGCGATCTCGACATGCGGATCGCGCGGGATGGCACCTGGTTCTATCTCGGGACGCCGATCGGCAGAAAAGAGCTGGTGCGGCTGTTTTCCACCATCCTGCGCAAGGACGGCGCGCGCTACGTGCTGGTGACGCCGGTCGAAAAGGTCGGAATCACCGTCGACGATGCGCCGTTTGTGGCGGTGGATTTCGAGGTTGCCGGAGAGGGCCGCGACCAGGTGCTGACCTTCGAGACCAATGTCGGCGATTTCACGGTGGCGGGGCCGGAGGCGCCGATCCGGGTGGAGCGCGATGCCGAGACCGGCGAGCCTTCGCCTTATGTGTTGGTGCGGGCCGAGCTGGAGGCGCTGATCGACCGGAAGAGTTTCTACCGGCTGGTCGAGATCGGCGCGCATCACGAGGTCGAGGGCGAGCGCTGGTTCGGGCTGTGGTCTTCTGGCACTTTCTTCCCAGTGATTCCGTCTGCCGAGCTTCCCTGACCCCGTCCCGGACGTGATCCGGGACCTCTTGGCGCGGGAGGCCCCGGATCAGGTCCGGGGCGCGCCCGCCAAAGTCGCCCCGATCAATGCGCCTCCGCCCAGTTGGCCCCTTGCCCGGCATCCGCCACCAGCGGCACGTCGAGCTTCACCACCGGGTCTGCCGCGCCTTCCATCACCGCGCGCGCCACCGAAATCAGCTCTTCGGCCGCCGCCGCATCCACCTCGAACAAGAGTTCGTCGTGCACCTGCAACAACATCCGGGCCGGCAGCCCCGCAATCGCCTCGGGCATGCGGATCATCGCCCGGCGGATGATATCCGCCGCCGTGCCCTGGATCGGCGCGTTGATCGCCGCGCGTTTGGCGAATCCGGCGTGCGGCCCCTTGGCGCCGATCTCGGGTGTGTGTATCTGCCGCCCAAAGAGCGTTTCGACGCGCTTGTGTTCCTTGGCGAAGGCCACGGTCTGATCCATGTATTCCTTGATCCCCGGGAACCGCTCGAAATAGCGGTCGATGAAGCCCTGGGCATCGGCGCGCGGGATCCGCAGGTTGCGCGCGAGGCCGAAGCCGGAAATGCCGTAGATGACGCCAAAGTTGATCGCCTTGGCCTGCCGCCGCACCTCGGGTGTCATCTCGTCCAGCGGCACGCCGAACATCTCGGACGCGGTGGCGGCGTGGATGTCCTGGCCCTCGCGGAAGGCCTCTTTCAGCGCGTCGATGCCGGCGATATGCGCCAGGATGCGCAGTTCGATCTGGCTGTAGTCGAGCGAGACCAGCACATTGCCCGGCTCGGCCACGAAAGCCTCGCGGATGCGGCGGCCTTCCTCGGTGCGGATCGGGATGTTTTGCAGGTTCGGGTCGGTCGAGGCGAGACGCCCGGTGTTGGCCCCGGCAATCGAATAACAGGTGTGCACCCGCCCGGTGTCGGGATGGATATGCTCTTGCAGCGCGTCGGTATAGGTGGATTTCAGCTTCGACAACTGCCGCCAGTCCAGCACCCGCGCCGGCAGGTCGTGCAGCGTCGCCAGATCCTCGAGGATATCGGCGCCGGTGCCATAGGCGCCGGTCTTGCCCTTCTTGCCGCCTTCGATGCCCATCTCGTCGAACAGGATCTCGCCCAGCTGCTTGGGCGAGCCGACGTTGAACTTGCGCCCCGCCAGCTCGTGGATCTCGTCCTCCAGCGCCGCCATCTTCTGGGAAAAGGCGTTCGACATGCGCGAGAGCGTGTCGCGGTCGACCTTGATGCCATGCATCTCCATCTCCGCCAGCACCGGCACCAGCGGCCGTTCCATCCGTTCATAAACCCGGGTCACGCTCTTGCGGTGCAGTTGCGGCTTGAAGGCTTGCCAGAGCCGCAGCGTGATGTCGGCATCCTCGGCCGCATAGCCGACGGCCTTGTCGATCGCGACCCTGTCAAAGGTGATCTGGGCCTTGCCGGTGCCCAGCAGCTCCTTGATCGGGATCGGGCTGTGCGACAGGTAGCGTTCCGAGAGCGCGTCCATGCCATGATTGTGCAGCCCGGCGTTCATCGCATAAGACATCAGCATGGTGTCGTCGATCGGCGCCACGTTGATGCCGTTGCGGGCCAGAATCTTGGCGTCATACTTCATGTTCTGGCCGATCTTGAGCACCGCCGGATCCTCGAACACCGGCTTCAGCAGCGCCAGGCATTCCTCGAGGTCCATCTGCCCCTCGGCCAGATCGTCCGAGCCGAAGAGATCGTCGGTGCCGGCGGCGCGATGGGCCAGCGGGATGTAGCAGGCCTGTCCCGGCGTGACACAGAGCGAGAGGCCCACCAGATCGGCGCGCATCTCGTTGAGCCCGGTGGTCTCGGTGTCCACCGCCACATAGCCCCGGTCGTTGATCCGGTCGATCCAGAGCTGAAGCGCCGCGGCGTCGCGCACGCATTCATAGGTCTCCGGGGCGATAGGCACCTGCTCGGCCTGCGCCTCCGGCGCCTCTTGCACCGGCTCCGGGATCGCCGGCGCCTCGACGCCCAGCTTGTCGGAAATGCGCTTGGTCAGGGTGCGGAATTCCATCTCGGACAGAAAGGCCAGCAGCGTCTCGGCATGCGGGTCGCGCACTTCCAGATCGTCCAGCGTGAAGGGCAGAACCATGTCGCAATCAAGCTGCACCAGCTTCTTGGAAATCTCGATCTGTTCGCGTTTCTCGATCAGGGTCTGGCGGCGTTTCGGCTGCTTGATCTCGGCGGCGCGGTCGAGCAGATCCTCGAGCGAGCCGTATTCGTTGATCAAGAGCGCGGCGGTCTTGATGCCGATGCCGGGCGCGCCGGGCACGTTGTCGACGCTGTCGCCGGCCAGGGCCTGCACATCCACCACCCGCTCCGGCCCGACGCCGAATTTCTCCATCACGCCCTCGCGGTCGATGCGCTTGTTCTTCATCGGGTCGAGCATGTCGACGCCGTCGCCCACGAGCTGCATCAGATCCTTGTCAGATGACAATATGGTCACCCGCCCCCCGGCCGCGCGCGCCTGACAGGCGAGGGTGGCGATGATGTCATCGGCCTCAAAGCCTTCCAGCTCCTTGCAGGCGATGTTGAAGGCCTCGGTGGCGCGGCGGGTCAGCGGGATTTGCGGCCGCAGATCCTCGGGCATGGCCTCGCGATTGGCCTTGTAAAGATCGTAGAGGTCGTTGCGGAAGGTATGGCTGCCCTTGTCGAAGATCACCGCCACATGGGTCGGCGCATTGGGGCCGGCGTTGTCCTCGACGAACTTCTGCAACATGTTGCAGAACCCCGAGACCGCGCCGATCGGCAGCCCGTCGGACTTGCGCGTCAGCGGCGGCAGCGCGTGATAGGCACGAAAGATATAGGCCGATCCGTCGATCAGATGCAGATGGCATCCCTTGCCGAATTGTTGCGACATTGCGCATCCCTCCACTGGCGTCGGCCCGTTTCATGCCACGCCCGGCCGGGCAAGGCCAGCCGCCCTCTGCGTCTCTTTTTCGGTTCCGCGGTTTCCGGCCTCAGCCGTGCTGCGCCAGCTGCCGGACCGAGAGCATGCGCGCCACTAGCAGGATGATGCCGCCGAGCACCGCGAAGGCGGCAATCAGCCCGGCGATGTTGATCAGCACCTGCACCAGCCCCTGTTCGGGGATGTCGAGGAAGAAATAGGGATAGACCCCGTCGAACGCGGCGCGGCCCAGCGCATAGAAGCAATAGACCGCCGGAAAGGCCAGCCAGGCGGGCAGGGCCGCCGGGCGGGCGCGTTCTTTCGGTTCAAAGGCCAGCCAGTGCAGCACGAACCAGATCGGCACCACGGTATGCAGCATCTCGTCGAGCAGCAGCTCCAGCCCGGCATAATCGCTGAGATGGGCCAGCAGCGCGTGATAGACGAGGCCGACGGCGGCAATCGCCATCACCAGCCCGCCGCTGATCCGCCCGTCAAGCCGACCGCGCAGGGCGATCAGCCCGGCGGCCAGGGCCACGGCGGTATTGGTCCAGATGGTGAAATAGCGATAGATCCCCCAGAGCGCCTCGGGCAGCGTGGTGCCATTGGCTTCCATGTTGAGCGCGATGCGGGTGGCGAGCGTTGCCACCACCGCCAGTGCCAGAAGCCCCGCCGAGACGCGACGCAGCGTCATTTTTCCGCCGCCTCGGCGAAATCGCGGTGCACGTATTTGGTGTCGCAATAGGGGCATTCGACCCAGCCGGTCTTGGCCGGGATCATCAGCCAGACGCGGGGATGGCCCAGCGCGGATTCGCCGCCGTCGCAGGCAACCCGGTTGGCGGCAACGATCTTGGTTTCGGGCGGGGCGATGGTCATGTCAGTCTCGCTTGTTTCCGGTCGGCGCGGCGGGCCGCGCAATCGGGCTGCATGATAGCGATCCATGGCGCTTCGGCAAGAGCTTCGGCCCGGCCCGCTTGACCTCGCAGGCGGCCGCGCCATGTCCTTGGCCACGTGCAGCACGAAAGGCGGGACAGGATGGAGCAGGACGAAACCGGGATCGAACAGGTTGACGCGGACGTCGGCAACATCTTTGAAAAGATCGATACTTGGCTCGACGGCTTCTTTCGCCTGCTGCCGAACCTCGCGGTCGGCCTTGTCGTGCTCTTGCTGTTCTGGTTTGCTGCCGGCTGGATCGGCCGCCTTCTGGCGCGCGCGGGCCACAAGCACGACCGCCCGAGCCTGGGCGACGTCGGCGGCGCGCTGGTGCGCTGGGCGATCATCATCGTCGGCGTCATGCTGGCGATCACCATCATCGCGCCCTCGGTGACGCCGGGCGATCTCTTTGCCGGCCTCGGCATCTCTTCGGTGGCCATCGGTTTTGCCTTCAAGGACATCCTGCAAAACATGCTGGCCGGCATCCTGATCCTGCTGCGCCAGCCCTTCGAAGTCGGCGATCAGATCGTCTCGGGCGGTTTCGAAGGCACGGTCGAGCGGATCGAGACCCGGGCGACGCTGATCAAGACCTATGACGGCCGCCGCGTCGTCATCCCCAATGCCGACATCTATACCGATGCGGTCACCGTCAATACCGCCTATGACACCCGGCGCTCGCAATATGACATCCAGATCGGCTGTTCCGACGATTTCGACCGCGCCTGCAAGATCATGGTCGAGACCTGCACCCAGGTCGACGGCGTGCTGGGCGATCCGGCCCCCGAGGCGCTGCCCTGGTCGATGGATGCCGACGGCAACACGGTCCGGCTGCGCTGGTGGACGAAATCGCCGCGCGCCGACGTGGTGCAAGTCTTTGCGCGGGTGATCAAGGAGGTCTACAACGCGCTCGATGCCAAGGGGGTCGACATGCCCTATCCGACGCGGATGGTGCTGTTTCACGACCAGACCGAAGAGACCGACGGCGACCGCAACGCGCAGCGCGAAGGCTGGCCGGCCAATGCCGATGGCAAAAATCCCCGTGCGGCGCGGATCGAAACCGCGCTGTCGCGGCGGGGCGACGCCGGCGACAAAGCGGAGACGCCGGCCTGATTGCCGGTTTAAGCCGGGCCTCAGGCACGGTATCCCAAGGGCGTCACGATCAAACGGAACTCTGCATGACCCAGTCAGCCATCGAGATTCGCGGCTTGAAAAAGACCTATGCCGCGCAAAAGAATGCCCCTGCCAAGGAGGCGCTGAAAGGGATCGATCTCGATATCCCCGAGGGCTCGGTCTTTGGCCTGCTCGGCCCCAATGGCGCGGGCAAGTCGACGCTGATCAACATCCTCGCCGGGCTGGTGATCAAGACCGCGGGCTCGGTCAAGATCTGGGGCTTCGACCAGGATGTGAACCCGCGCCAGTCGCGCGCCGCCATCGGCGTGATGCCGCAGGAGCTGAACCTCGATCCGTTCTTTGCCCCGCGCGCCGCGCTCGAGGTGCAGGCCGGGCTCTACGGCGTGCCGAAATCGGAACGGCGCAGCGACGAGATCCTTGCCATGGTCGGGCTCGAGGACAAGGCCAATGCCTATGCCCGAACCCTGTCGGGCGGGATGCGGCGGCGGCTGCTGTTGGGCAAGGCGCTGGTGCATCATCCACGCATACTCGTGCTCGATGAACCGACCGCTGGGGTCGACATCGAGCTGCGGCAGATGCTTTGGGACAACGTGCGCAAGCTCAACCGCGAGCGAGGCATGACGATCATACTGACGACGCATTACCTCGAAGAGGCCGAGGAAATGTGCGACGAGATCGCCATCGTCAACCACGGCGAGGTGGCGGCACGGGATTCCACCGCCAACCTGCTGGGGCGGCTGGATGCCAAGGCGATGGTCATTCACCCCGAAGGCGCGGTCGAGACCCTGCCCGAGGCGCCGGGGCTGGATGTCAGCCGCAAGGGCGATGCGATCTTCGTGCAGTACCGCAGCCAGGACACCAGCGCCGAGGACGTTTTGGGCGCGGTGCGGGCCGCGGGTATCCGCATTCGCGACGTCAAGACCCAGGAGGCCGATCTCGAAGACGTCTTCCTGTCGCTCACCCGGTCGCGGGCGGCGGTTTGACGGCGTTCAGGAGCCGTCTTCGGACAGGTTGATCGCGGCGGCGGCGATATCCTCGATCGGTTGCAGGCCGGCCGGGCCGGTGGCGATCGCGGCATCTGGCCGATAGCCCGGCGCGCCGGGGGCACCCAGAACCATGGTCCACCAGATCTTGCCGTTGGATTCCTGGAAGTAGGCAAAGCCCATGTCGCGGGCATCGGGCGCGAGGATCACGTCGCGCGTGCCCGGCTCTTCCATCCAGGCGGCCAGGGTTTCCAGCTCGGTCTCATAGGTTTCCGAGATCGCCTCGCCCAGCATCCGGCCGCGATAGCCGACCCGCGCCACCCGGTCGATCGGCGAAGAGCCGTCAGAGCCGAAGTGCCAGGGCCGGTTCTGCACCGACATGTCGCGCGCATGGGTGGCGGCGGCGGCGTTGAGCTGGGCGTTGAGCTGCACGTTTGCCAGCCCGCGCGCTTCGCGCAGAGCGTTGACCGCGTCGAGCATGCGGAACTGCACCCGGCCTTCGTCGCCGGCGCCGAGGCGATAGACCTTGGGCAGCGGCTTGCCGTCGGGGCCAAGCTGCGGCGGGCCCGAGGGCGTCGTGGTGCAGGCCGCAACCAGAAAGACCAGAGGCAGAAGCAGGACTGCGAAACGTTTCATGACTGGATCCACCCGAAATTCGTTTTGTCCGACTTATCCGGAAAGCAGTGGCCTTTCAAACCCACCTCGGCGGCGATCCGCGCGCTGACGGCGGTTTGATTTGCGACTGAGGCTTTCGCGCACTAAAATTGTCGTGATCATGACGGCGTTTGCGAGGAACGGGATTATGACCAAGACTTCAGCGACTCAGTTGAATCGCCGCGCCTTCGTGGCCGGTTCCGCCGCACTGATCGGCGCGCCCGCACTGGCGCAGACCCAGGGCAGCATCGAGATCGAGCAGGATATCTCCCCGGCGGTGCGGCGCAATATCTCGAGCTTTCGATCGCTCGACTGGCGGCCCTATTTCAATTCGCTCTCCAACGGCGCGATCCTCGTCGACATCACCAGCCGGGCGCTGCACTACTGGTCGCAGAACGGCGAGACCTACCGGCTTTATCCCACCTCGGTGCCGCTGACCGAAGATCTGACGCGACGCGGCCGCACCTCGGTGATCCGCAAGGTCGAGGGGCCGGAATGGCGCCCCACGCCGTCGATGAAAAAGCGCAATCCCGAGTGGCCGGATTACGTCGGTCCGGGGCCTGACAATCCGCTTGGAACCCATGCGCTCTATCTGAGTTGGACCTACTACCGTATCCACGGCACACATGACACGCGCAAGATCGGCCGTCGCTCGTCGAACGGCTGTATTGGCCTTTATAATCAGCACATTGCGGAACTTTTCAGCCGGGCCAAAGTGGGCACACAAGTGTTGCTAATTTGACGACAAATCGGCGCTCTGCGAGAGCCCACAACAAAGATGAGTTTGCAATCCCCCAGATAAGCTGCTTAGAAAAAAACCACGAGGTAAGTCTTGGGTGCTTGCCGCAACCAGTATGGTTAAAGAGCGGTAAGTGAATATCTGGAGGATATGATATGAAGAAACTCGCACTCGCAGCGGCCCTGTCCGCAGCAGCTTCGACCGCATTCGCCGGTTCGTATGCAAAAGACGACGTCATCATCGAAGCACCGGTGATCGTTGAAGAAACCACGCAAGCATCCACGTCGGCCGGTATCCTGGTTCCGCTGATCCTGCTTGCCCTGGTTGTTGCTGTCGCTTCGGCTGACTAAGCACGACCTGATCGAAAAAAGAGAAAGCGGCGTCCTCGGGCGCCGCTTTTTCTATTCTGCATCGGGCCGGTTCGGCGCCGGCCGCCCGGTCAGTCGAGCCAGCCGCCGAGGTTCTCGCGGATCACCGTGCTCAGCGCCGCGATATGCGCCGGATCGTCGTTCAGGCAGGGCACATAGGTAAAGCGCGCGCCGCCGGCTTCTTCAAAGCTCTCGCGGATCTCTTCGTTGATCTCTTCCAGCGTCTCGATGCAATCGGCGGAAAATGCCGGCGCGATCACCGCGATGTTCTTTTTGCCGTCCTCGCGGGCCAGCCGCGCCACCTCGTCCACCGTGTAAGGCCGGAGCCAGTCCTCGGGGCCGAACTGCGACTGAAAGGTGGTGGTGATCTCGGTATCCGCCCAGCCCAACCGTTCCTTCAGCAGGCGCGTCGT
Organism: Marinovum algicola; assembly: GCF_900109145.1. Taxonomy (GTDB): domain Bacteria; phylum Pseudomonadota; class Alphaproteobacteria; order Rhodobacterales; family Rhodobacteraceae; genus Marinovum; species Marinovum algicola. The sequence continues at coordinate 30,688 of NZ_FNYY01000006.1, read as the reverse complement.
CTTCTGGCATTGGCAGTGGTAGGGGTCGCCTTCCATCAGATAGCGCTTGGGCACCCCGTGGTAGGAACACACCAGGATATCCGGCCGCGTCTCGAGATCGGCGTAGCGCCGCTCGACCGATTGCGCCAGGGCGTCGATATAGGCGGGATGTTCGAAATAAGGATCGACGATGCGCGCCGTGGGTTGCCATTTCTCCTGCATCAGCGCCCGAAAGAACTGATCGTTGGCGGTGGCCGAAGTGGCCCCGGCATATTGCGGATAAAGCGGGAAAAACACGATCTTGGTGCAGCCGGCGGCGACCATCTCGCGCACCTTGGACCGGGTCGAGGGGTTGCCGTAGCGCATGCAGAATTCGACCATCACCCGGTCGCCGTACTGGTCGGTCAGGGTCTCGCGGATCGCGGCGGTCTGGGCCTTGGTGATCGTCATCAGCGGGCTTTCGTCGGCCTCGGTGTTCCAGATCGTGCGATAAGCCGCGCCCGAGGTGAAAGGCCGCTTGCTCAGGATGATGAGCTGCAACAGCGGCTGCCATTTCCACGCCGGATAGTCGATCACCCGCTTGTCTGACAGGAATTCGCCCAGATAGCGGCGCATCGACCAGTAATCGGTGCCGTCCGGCGTGCCGAGGTTGGCCAGAAGGATGCCCACTTTCTGCGCCGGGATCGCGGGGTGGTCTTTCGGGGCATGGGCCGGGCAGGTGGCTCCGGGCTGGCTGGTGTCGCGCATCAGGGTCTCCGCTGGCATAGGATCGGGAGACAGATAACGACTGTCCCCCCGCCGTCAATCATTCAGCTTGGTTTCGCGCGTTGCCAATGCGTCAGCCAGCCGCGCCTTGGCCGATCCCGGCCGCAACGGCTGCGGCTGGCTCTCGTCGGGCGCCCAGCCGGTGAGCACGATGATTTCGAAGGTGGCGGGGATACGGCCGCCGGCATCGGCATGGGCCTCGGCATAGATCTCGGCGGCGCGGAGCAGCACCGCGCGGCGGGTCGGATGGCGCAGCCGCGCGTCCAGCGCATTGGCCTCGCCCATCGCCCGCAGATCGCGCATCAGGTGCAGCGCCGAGGCATAGGTCACGGTGAGCGCAAAGGCATCGGCCACCGGCAGGGCAAAGCCCGCGCGCTGCAACAGCCCGCCCATGTCGCGGATCTCGGCCATCGGCGCGATGCGCGGCGACAACCCTCCGGTGACCTCGGCCTCGGCGGTGGCAAGGCAGGCGCGCAGCTCTTGCAGGGTGCGGCCGCCGAACAGCGAGGCAAGAAAGAAGCCATCGGGCCGCAGTGCGCGGCGACATTGGATCAACTGGCCGACCGGGTCTTCGGCCCAGTGCAGCGCATGGCTGTGCAGGATCAGGTCATGCGCCTGCTGATCAAGCGCCAGGGTGTCGCTGTCGGCCACCAATCGCGCCCCGGGCAGCGTGCCCCGCCAGATCTGCGGCTGGCCGGTGACGATCGCCGGCGCCGTAAAGGTTCTGTTAACCAATGTCAGCCGATCCTGAAGGTCGTCGCGCGCGGTCTGAAACAGGAACAGCGCCTCCTGACGGGCGCGCTGGCGGTTGCGGGCGAGGGCCGCGGTATCGGTGAGGCGTGGCTGCATGTGGGGTAGATAGAGCCATGGGAGAGATTGTTCAAACCGCTCTGCGGATGATCTATCCGCCGCAATGTCTGATCTGCCGCGAGATGGTCGAAAGCGATTTCGGTCTCTGCGGGGCCTGCTGGCGCGACACGCCGTTTCTGGGCGGGCTGGTCTGTGACGGCTGCGGCACGCCCCTGCCGGGCAGCAACCCCGACGAGATCGCCCACTGCGATGCCTGTCTGGCCTATCCGCGCGGCTGGGATCGGGCCCGCGCGGCGCTGCTCTATCATGATAATGGCCGGCGGCTGGTGTTGGGGATGAAACACAATGACCGCAATGACATCGCCCGCATCGGCGCGCTCTGGCTGGCCCGCGTGCTGCGGCCGCTGATCCTGCCGCAGATGCTGGTGGCGCCGGTGCCGCTGCACTGGCTGCGGCTGATGTCGCGCCGCTACAATCAATCCGCGCGGCTGGCCAGGGCGCTGGCGGGCGAGCTGGGTCTGTCCTACTGCCCCGATCTGCTGCAACGGGTGCGGCGCACCCGCAGTCTTGGCCGGATGACGGGGGAGGAGCGGCGCGCCGTGCTGGCGGGCGCGATCCGGCTGCACCCCGGACGGCGGCATCGGGTGGCGGCGCACCGCCCGGTGCTGCTGATCGACGATGTTCTGACCACCGGCGCGACGCTCTCGGCCTGTGGCGCGGCGCTGCGTGCGGCGGGCGCCGGGCCGATATGCGCCGGTGTACTGGCAAGAGCGGTGCGGGAGGACTAGGTAAGGGGCAACAGCAAAGGAAAGCCAGAATGCCCCGGATTGAAATCTACACCTCGCCGCTCTGCGGCTTCTGTCACGCCGCCAAACGGCTGCTGGACCAGAAGGGCGTTGCCTATGACGAGATCGACGTGCTGCAAAACCCCGACCGCAAGCCCGAGATGATCCAGCGCGCCAATGGCGGCCGCACCGTGCCGCAGATCTTCGTGGGCGAAACCCATGTCGGCGGCTGTGACGACCTGTTTGCGCTGGAACGCTCCGGCAAGCTTGACCCGCTGCTCGACGCCGCCTGATGCGCAGCGCGCTGCTGCAACTGTCGTCCACCGACGATCCGGCGGAAAACCTCGCCATCACGGCGGCGCGGATCGAAGCCGCGGTGGCCGAGGGCGCGGGGTTCGTTCTGACGCCCGAGGTGACGAATTGCGTCTCGGCCAGCCGGACCCGGCAGCAGGCGGTGCTGCAACAGGAGAAAGACGACATCACCCTCGCCGGATTGCGCGATCTGGCGGCGCGGCGGGGGATCTGGCTCTCGATCGGGTCGCTGGCGTTGAAAACCGGCGCGGCCGACGGGCGTTTCGCCAACCGCTCCTTCCTGATCGGACCGGCGGGCGACATCGTCGCGCGTTATGACAAGATCCACATGTTCGACGTGCAGGTCAGCGAGACCGAGACCTATCGCGAAAGCGCGGGCTTCCGCCCCGGCACCGCGGCGGTGGTGGTCGAGACGCCCTTTGCCACCCTCGGCCTGAGCATCTGCTACGATCTGCGGTTCCCGCAGCTTTACCGCGCGCTGGCCCATGCCGGGGCCGAGGTGCTGCTGGTGCCATCGGCCTTTTCGCCGGTCACTGGCGCCGCCCATTGGCAACCGCTGCTGCGTGCTCGGGCGATCGAGAGCGGGGCCTGGGTGCTGGCGGCGGCGCAATGCGGCACGCATGATGCGGTGCGTGGCAAACAGCGCACAACATATGGGCATTCCATGGCAGTGGCGCCCTGGGGTGAGATCCTGGCCGAGGCCGGCGAGGCGCCGGAGGTGCTTTGGGTTGACCTGAGCCGGGAAGCGGTGGACAAAGCCCGCGAGCGGGTGCCCTCGCTCACCGATGACCGTGACTTCACAGGACCCTGATGGCCGATCAGACTGCCAATGGCCTCGCGGTGGCGCTGTTCTCGGAGCTGTTTACCGCCGATCAGATGTTGCGCAACCGGCTCAGCCGGATGCTGCCCAAAGGCATGGAATTGTCGCATTTTTCGGTGCTCAACCACCTGGCGCGCTTCAAGCAGGAGCGGACGCCGGCGCAGCTTGCCCGGTCGTTTCACGTGACCCGGGGGGCGATGACCAACACGCTGAGCAAGCTCGAGGCGGCCGGGTTCATCCATATCCGGCCCGATTGGGACGACGCCCGGTCGAAGCTGGTGACGATCTCGCCGGCCGGGGTGCAGGCGCGGGATGCGGCGCTGGATGCGATCACGCCGCTGATCACCGATCTGGTGGGCGAACTGGGGCAGGAGCGGGTCCGGGCGGCGCTGCCGATCCTGCGCGACCTGCGGCTGAAGCTGGAAGACGAAGGCTGAGCGGGCGTCCTTGGGCCGGTGGCGGAGCGAGGGGCCAGCCCCTCGCGCTCCCCGCGGTATTTGAAGCAAGAGGACAGGGCGGGGGTATCAGGCCGGTTTCAGGCTGGTGGTGACATAGTTCACGCTCAGGTCGCGCGACGAGATCGACCAGCCCCAGGTGACCGGGTTGAAGACGAAGCCCTTGCGGTCGACCGGGTTCATGCCGGATTTCTTGAGCAGTTCGAACAGCTCTTCGGGGGTGATGAATTTCGACCATTCATGGGTGCCCCTGGGCAGCCAGCGCATCACCCATTCGGCGCCGAGGATGGCCATGGCAAAGCTCTTGGGGTTGCGGTTTATGGTCGAACAGATCTGCATGCCGCCGGGTTTCAGCAGGCGCTGGCAGGCGGTGAGATAGGCCGGCGGATCGGCGACATGTTCCACCACCTCCATGTTGAGCACCACGTCGAATTGTTCGCCCTGCTCCACCATCGCCTCGGCGGTGACATGCCGGTAGTCGATCTCGAGCCCCTGCTGTTCGGCGTGCAGCCGCGCCACCGGGATATTGCCGGCGGCGGCATCGGCGCCGACCACGGTGGCCCCGAGCCGCGCCATCGGTTCGCAGAGCAGCCCGCCGCCGCAGCCGATGTCGAGCAGGCGCAGCCCCTCGAAGGGGCGCGGCGCGCTCAGGTCGCGCGAGAACTCGCCGGCGATCTGGCTGGTGATATAGTCCAGCCGGCAGGGATTGAGCATGTGCAGCGGCTTGAACTTGCCGGCGGGATCCCACCATTCGGCGGCCATCGCCTCGAATTTCGAGATTTCCGACGGATCGACTGTGGTCTGGGCGGTTTGCATGGCATGCTCCCTATGGTCTTTCGGTCCCTCGGTCTCATATAGGATGATTATGGACAAGTTCTCAGGCCAAAAGCGCGCAGTGCAATATCTCTATCCGCAGATCGATCCCTTCGATCAGCGCATGCTCGACGTCGGAGATGGCCACAAGGTCTATGTCGAGCAGTCCGGCCGGCCCGACGGCCTCCCGGTGGTGGTGCTGCATGGCGGCCCGGGCGGCGGATGCAGCCCGGCGATGCGGCGCTATTTCGACCCCCGGGTCTATCGTGTCGTGCTTTTCGATCAGCGCGGCTGTGGCCGGTCGCGGCCGCATGCCAGCGTCGAACACAACACCACCTGGCATCTGGTGGCGGATATCGAACGCATCCGCGAGGTGCTTGGCATCGGCCGGTGGACGGTCTTCGGCGGCAGCTGGGGCGCCACCCTGGCGCTGATCTATGCCGAGACCCACCCGGAGGCGGTGCGGGCGCTGGTGCTGCGCGGCGTTTTCATGATGACCCAGGCCGAGCTCCGCTGGTTCTATGGCGGCGGCGCCGGGCAGTTCTGGCCCGAAACCTGGCAGCGCTTTGCCGACCTGATCCCCGAGGACGAGCAGGACGACATGATCGCCGCCTATCACAAGCGGTTGTTTTCCGGCAATCTTCCCGAGGAAACCCGTTATGCCAAGGCCTGGTCGGCCTGGGAGAATGCGCTGGCCTCGGTCTATTCCTCGGGCCATGGCGGCGAGACGCCGGGGGAGTATGCCCGCGCCTTTGCCCGGCTCGAGAATCACTATTTCATCAATGGCGGTTTCCTGGATTACGACGGCCAGATCCTCGACCAGGTGGACCGCATCGCGCAGATCCCCGGCGTCATCGTGCAAGGCCGTTATGACATGATCTGCCCGCCGCGCCGCGCCTGGGAGCTGTCGCGCCGCTGGCCCAATTCCGAGCTGCGGATGATCCGCAATGCCGGCCATGCGCTGTCGGAGCCGGGCATCTCGGCGGAACTGGTGCGGGCGATGGACCATCTGGCCGAGCGCTGATTTATCAAACCGGTTTACATTTGAGAGGGGATCGCTAGGCTTTCCCAACCACTCACCATACCGGGATGACCTGCCACGTGCCTGGCGTCTTGAAAATCGTACTTCAGCGGCTCGCTCTGGGCCTTGTCACGCTCTTTGTGGTTTCCATCGTCATTTTCGTCGCCGTCAACGCGCTTCCGGGGGATTTCGCCCAGGTGATTCTGGGTCAGGGCGCCACGCCCGAGGCGGTGGCGGCGATCCGGCGCGACCTGGCGCTGGACGAACCCCTGGTGACGCGTTACGTCGGCTGGCTGGGGGCCATCCTGACCGGCGATCTGGGCACCTCCTTCGCGCAGCTCAACTTCCAGTCCTCGCTCGGCGGTGGCGAGATGAAGACCGTGGCTTCGCAGATCGCGCCACGCTTTGCCAATACGATCTTTCTGGCCGGGGTGACGGCGGCGATCGCGGTGCCGGTGGCGGTGGCGCTGGGGGTGCTGGCGGCGCTCTATCGCGGCTCGGTGTTCGACCGGTTCACCAATATCTTCACGCTCTCTTCGGTCTCCAGCCCCGAATTCTTTCTGGCCTACATGCTGATCCTGTTCCTGGCGGTGCTCAATCCGATGCTGCCGTCGCTGTCGAACATCTATGACGGCATGGCGTTTTCCGAACGGCTCCGGGCGACCATGCTGCCGGCGCTGACGCTGACGCTGATCGTGCTGGCGCAGATGATGCGGATGACGCGGGCGGCGATCATCAACCTGCTGGCCTCGCCCTATATCGAGATGGCGCGGCTCAAGGGCATCAGCCCGATGCGGGTCATCGTGCGCCACGCGCTGCCCAATGCGCTGGCGCCGATCATCAACGTCATCGCGCTGAACCTGGCCTATCTGATCACCGGGGTGGTCGTGGTCGAGGTGGTCTTTGTCTATCCCGGCATCGGCCAGCTGTTCGTCGATGCGGTGAAAATCCGCGATATCCCGGTGGTGCAGGCCTGCTGCCTGATCTTTGCCGCCGCCTATATCCTGCTGAACCTGACGGCGGATATCCTGTCGATTTTGTCCAACCCGCGTCTGAGGCATCCGAAATGACCGCTCTGCTTTACGTTTCGGGCGCGCTGCTGGCCTGTCTGGCTCTGGGCTGGCTGGGCCGCCGGATTGCACAGACAACCACCGGCAATGCGCCACGCTATCGCGACATGCCGTTGGCGGTGGCCTTCGGGTATGCGTTTTCGGCGCTGCTTCTGGGGCTTGGCGTCTGGTTCTACTTTCAGCCCACGGCGACCGAGGCGGGCATTCCGCGCGCCAGCGTGATGTTCTTTCGCTGGGCGGTGCAGGGCTTTGTGATCTTCGCGCTGGCGGCCTTTGTCTTTCGCCTGGCGGGCCGGCATGTCGGCCCGGCGGGCAGCCGCAAGATGTTCCGCAACATGCCGCTGACCGCCGCCTTCGGCATCCTGATGATCCTGATCTATGCCGTGGTGGCGATCTTTGCCGGCCAGATCGCGCCGCATGGCCAGGCCGAGGTGTTCAACGCCGTCAACGTTCTGCCCGGCGGCAACCCGGCCACCGGCGGCAACCCGGAGTTTCCGCTGGGCACCGACCAGATCGGCCGCGATCTGCTGTCGCGACTGATCTATGGCGCGCAGAACACCGTCGGCATCGCTTTCATCACCACCTTGCTGGCCTTTTTCATCGGCGGCAGCCTCGGCTTTCTGGCGGCGACGCTGCAAGGCTGGCTCGACCAGTTGCTGAGCCGCGGCGTCGATGTGTTGATGGCGATCCCCTCGCTGATCTTTGCGCTGCTGCTGATGACCATCGCCAGCGCCTGGGCGGGATCGGAGAAATGGCTGCTGACGGTCTATATGGTGATCATCATCGCGGTGATCGATTCGACGCGGGTGTTTCGTCTGGCGCGCGCGGTGGGTCTGAACATCGTGGTCATGGATTACATCGAGGCCGCCAAGCTGCGCGGCGAGGGGCTGCGCTATCTGATCTTTGACGAGATCCTGCCCAACGCCCTCGCGCCGCTGCTGGCCGAGTTCGGCCTGCGCTTCTGCTTTGTCTTCCTGACCATCGCCTCGCTGTCGTTCCTTGGCGTCGGCATCCAGCCGCCGCTGGCGGATTGGGGCACCATGGTGCGCGATCTGGCGCAGTTCATCAATTTCGCCGCCTTTTCGCCGCTGACCGCGACGCTGCCGCTGCTGGCCGCCGGGGCGATTGCGCTGCTGACCGTGGCGGTGAATTTCGTGGTCGACTGGATGCTGCACAAGTCCTCGGGGTTGAAGGAATGAGCCGCCTGCTGACGATCAACGACCTCGTGCTCGAGGGCCGCAGCGACGAAAGCTGGAGCCGGATCGTCAATGGCGTGAGCCTGACGCTCGACAAGGGCGAGGTGCTGGGATTGATCGGCGAAAGCGGGGCCGGCAAATCCACCGTCGGGCTGGCCGCCATGGGCTTTACCCGCGACGGGGTGCGGATTGCCGGCGGCTCGGTCGAGTTCGACGGCATCGACCTGGTCAATGCCTCGGCCAATACCAAGCGCAACCTGCTGGGCAAACGCATCGCCTATGTGGCGCAATCCGCCGCCGCCAGCTTCAACCCGGCGCATCGGCTGATCGACCAGCACACCGAAGGACCGGTGGTGCATGGCGTCATGGGCCGGGGCGAGAGCGCCGAGGACGGTATCGAGCTTTACCGCCGGCTGCGCCTGCCCAACCCCGAGGAAATCGGCTTTCGCTATCCGCATCAGGTCTCGGGCGGGCAGTTGCAGCGGGCAATGACGGCGATGGCGATGTCCTGCCGGCCGGATCTCATCATCTTTGACGAGCCGACCACCGCGCTCGACGTGACCACCCAGATCGAGGTGCTGGCGGCGATCCGCAAGATCGTCGAGGATTTCGACACCGCTGCGATCTACATCACCCACGATCTGGCGGTGGTGGCGCAGATGGCCGATCGGATCAAGGTGCTGCTCAAGGGGGACGAGGTGGAAGAGGCCACGACCCGCGAGATGCTCGACCATCCGCAGGAGGATTACACCAAGAGCCTCTGGGCGGTGCGCGAGTTCCAGCATGCGGAAAAGCCGCTGGCGCCCAAGGGGGCAGTGCCGGTGATCTCGGTCAGGAATGTCACCGCCGGCTATGGCAAGATCGACGTTCTGCAAGACGTCAGCTTCGACATTCACGAGGCCCGCACCGTCGCTGTGGTGGGCGAGAGCGGATCGGGCAAATCCACGACCGCGCGCTGCATCACCGGGTTGCTGCCGCCCCGTCAGGGGCAGATCCTGCTCGATGGCGAGGCGCTGCCGCCGGACTATCGCAAACGCTCCAAGATGCAGCTTCGCCAAGTACAGATGATCTATCAGATGGCCGATACCGCGCTCAATCCGCGCAAGACCATCGCCCAGATCATCGGCCGGCCGGTGCAATTCTACCTCGGCCTGCGCGGCAAGGAGAAGCGTCGCCGGGTGAACGAGCTGCTCGAGCATATCGAGCTCGACCCGGCGCAATTCGCCGGCCGGCTGCCGGGCGAGCTGTCCGGCGGCCAGAAACAGCGCGTCGGCATTGCCCGCGCCCTTGCGGCGGAACCCAAGTTCATTATCTGTGACGAGGTGACATCGGCGCTCGATCAGCTTGTGGCCGAGGGCATCCTGCGGTTGCTGGCGCGGCTTCAGGACGAACTGCAGCTCAGCTACATGTTCATCACCCATGACCTCGCCACCGTGCGGTCGATCGCCGACGAGGTGGTGGTGATGAAGGATGGCGTGGTGGTGGAACAGGGGCCCAAGACCGAGATGTTCACCCCGCCGCATCATGCCTACACCGATCTTCTGCTGTCTTCGGTGCCCGAGATGGATCCGGACTGGCTCGACAAACTGCTGGCAGAACGTGGAGTTGATAACATCGGCGATGCCGCTGTTGATAAGATGTAGGGCGAATCGCGCACGAGGGGCGGGATTTCAAATAACAAAAACAGGGAGACGACAATGACAAGATTGACACGACGCGGGCTTCTGCGCACCGGTGCCGCTGCCGGTGTTCTGGCCGCCTCGGGCCTGCCGCTGAAGGCCCAGATGAAGCGTGGCGGACGGCTGCGCGCGGGCCTTGCCGGGGCCAATACCTCGGACAACTGGGATGCACGCACCCATACCGACGCCTTCATGCAGAACGCCTCTCAGGGGGCGGTGTTCGATGCGCTGACCGAAGTGGCCGCCGATGGCACGCTTGTGGGCGAACTGGCCGAAAGCTGGGAGGCCAGCCCCGACGCCAAGACCTGGACTTTCAACCTGCGCCAGGGCGTGACCTTCCACAACGGCAAGGCCTTTGGCGCCGACGACGTGATCGAATCGCTGCAAATGCACGTCGCCGAGGATTCGAAATCCGCCGCCAAGCCGATTGTCTCGGCGATCACCGAAATGAAGAAACTGGGCGAGCACCAGGTGCAGCTTGTGCTGGCGGCGGGCAATGCCGATCTGCCGTATCTGCTGTCGGATTATCACCTGATGATGTACCCGGCCGGCCAGATCGACGAGGCGATCTCCAAGGGTATCGGCACCGGCCTTTATCAGGTGGTCAGCTTCGATCCCGGCGTGCGGTTCGTCGGCAAGCGGGTCGACAGCCACTACAAAGGCGATGCCGCCGGTTTCTTCGACGAGATCGAGTTCATCGCGATCAACGATCCCACGGCGCGGATGAACGCGCTGCTGACCGGCCAGGTCGAGACGATCAACCGCGTCGACGTCAAGACCGAGGCGCTGCTCAATGCCAACCCGCTGGTCAGTATCCAGGAGGTGACCGGCAATCGGCATTTCACCTTCCCGATGCTCACCAATGTCGCGCCGTTCGATGACGTCAACGTGCGCCGCGCGCTCAAGCACGGCATCAACCGCCAGGAGATGGTCGACAAGATCCTGCTCGGCCACGGCAGCATCGCCTATGACACGCCGATCGGCCCCGCCAACCAGTATTACGCCGCCGATATGGAGCCGATCCCCTATGACCCCGACAAGGCCGCCTTTTATCTGAAAGAGGCCGGCATGGATCAGCTCAATATCGATCTGTCGGCCTCTTCGGCGGCCTTTGCCGGCGCGGTGGATGCCTCGCAGCTCTATCAATCCTCGGCGAAACCGGCGGGCATCAACATCAACGTCGTGCAGGAACCGGCGGATGGCTACTGGTCGAACGTCTGGCTGAAGAAACCCTTCAGCGCCGCCTTCTGGTCGGGTCGCGCCACCGAGGACTGGATGTTCTCTTCCGCCTACGAGGACGGCGTGCCGTGGAACGACAGCCAATGGGGCACCGAGGACAGCGAGCGCTTCCAGGAACTGCTGGTGACGGCGCGCGCCGAACTCGACAGCGACAAGCGCCGCGAAATGTACACCGAGATGCAGATGATCCTGCGCGACGACGGCGGGGTGATCATCCCGATGTTCGCCAACTGGGTGCAGGCGGTGTCGAACAAGCTGTCGGTGCCGGGCACGGTGGGCAACCTCTGGGGCATGGACAACGCAAGGATGGCCGAGCGCTGGGCAATGGCCTGAGAGGTGTGAAGCGCCCGCCCGCGGGTTTCGCGGGCGGGGTCTCGGCCCCTCCGGCCGGGCATTGTCCCCGCCGCGCATCGCCGGACCGCAGCCCCGGAGATGCGCGGCTCATCTTGAGGCCGCGCACCCGCGCCCCGGGCCTGACCCGGGGCCTCACGCCCTGATCATAGCACGTAGCGGCTCACATCGGTCGAACGGGTCAGCTCGCCGAGGTTCTTCTCGACAAAGTCCGCATCCACCGTCACCGACTGCCCGGCGCGGTCGGGCGCATGGAAGCTCAGCTCTTCGAACACCCGCTCCATCACCGTGTAGAGCCGCCGCGCGCCGATGTTCTCGACGCTGTCGTTGACCTCGAAGGCGATCTTCGCGAGCTGCGCGATACCCTCTTCGGTGAAATCCACCGCCACCTCTTCGGTGCCCATCAGCGCCGTATACTGCCGCGTCAGCGCATTGTCGGTCTCGGTCAGGATGCGGACGAAATCGTCTTCGGTCAGCGCCCGCAGGTTGACCCGGATCGGCAGACGGCCCTGCAATTCCGGCAGCAAATCCGAAGGCTTGGCGATGTGGAAGGCGCCGGAGGCGATAAAGAGGATGTGGTCGGTCTTGACCGCACCATGTTTGGTGCTGACGGTGGTGCCCTCGATCAGCGGCAGCAGGTCGCGCTGCACGCCTTCGCGGCTGACATCGCCGCCGCGCGCGTCCTTGCGGGCGCAGACCTTGTCGATCTCGTCGAGAAAGACGATGCCGTTCTGTTCCACCGCTTCCAGCGCCGCCTTGTTGACCGTCTCGTCGTCGAGCAGCTTGTCGGCCTCTTCGGAAATCAGCACGTCATAGCTCTCGCGTACGCTCATCCGCTTGCGCACGGTCCGGCCGCCAAAGGCCTTGCCGAAGATATCGCCGAGGTTCATCATCCCCATCTGGCTGCCGGGCTGGCCGGGGATGTCCATCATGCCCATCGGGTTGGAATGGTCGGTCAGCTCCAGCTCGATCATCGTGTCGTCGAGCAGCCCGTCCTTGAGCTTCTTGCGGAACATGTCGCGGGTGCCTTCGCGGGCGTCCTCGCCGGCGATTGCAGCGATTACCCGGTCCTCGGCGGCCTGATGCGCCTTGGCCTTGACGTCCTCGCGCATCCAGTCGCGGGTCTGGATGATGGCGGCATCGACGAGATCGCGGATGATCTGCTCGACGTCGCGGCCGACGTACCCCACTTCGGTGAATTTGGTGGCCTCGACCTTGATGAAGGGCGCCTTGGCCAGCTTGGCGAGGCGGCGGGAGATCTCGGTCTTGCCGACGCCGGTGGGGCCGATCATCAGGATGTTCTTGGGATAGACTTCGTCGCGCAGGTCATCGGCCAGCTGCTTGCGCCGCCAGCGGTTGCGCAGCGCCACGGCCACGGCGCGTTTGGCATCGGCCTGACCGATGATGAACCGGTCGAGTTCCGAGACGATTTCGCGGGGAGTGAGGTCTGTCATGTTGTTGGGTCGTCGAGGATCCAGGCCTCGACCTCCTGATTGTTTTCTTCGATCAATCCGCCGCGCGCGCCAATCTCGATCAGCAAGGTGCGGCAGTCTTCTGCTTCCATTCCGGTTTCAAGGCAAAGCCGCGAAATCGTGCGCCATCCTGTCGGGGCGACCTTTCGGTCCTTCAGCATGGCTTCCAGCCGCGTCCGCCGGGGTTTGGCCCAGGTCTTGCAGTGTTTCCAGTCCCGGTATTCCTGAAGAAGGATGGGGCCGATTACACCGCCGACAAGACCGCCAAGAATTGCGGCAAGAAGCTCGGTCATGCCGAAATCGTCTCCACCGTCAGGTTGCCATTGGTATAGACGCAGATGTCGGCGGCGATTGCCATCGCCTTGCGCGCCACCTCTTCCGCCGAAAGGTCGGTCTCGATCAGCCCGCGTGCCGCCGCCAGGGCGTAGTTGCCGCCCGATCCGATGGCGGTAACGTCATGCTCGGGCTCGAGCACATCGCCGGCGCCGGTGATCACGAACATCTGGGCACCGTCCGAGACGATCAGCATCGCTTCGAGCTTTTGCAGGTATTTGTCGGTGCGCCAGTCCTTGGCCAGCTCGACACAGCCGCGCGCCAACTGGCCCGGCGTGCTCTCCAGCTTGGCCTCGAGCCGTTCGAGCAGCGTGAAGGCATCGGCGGTCGAGCCGGCAAAGCCGCAGACCACATCCGAGCCGCCGGGGCTGATGCGGCGCACCTTGCGGGCGGTGCCCTTGATCACGGTCTGGCCAAGGCTGACCTGTCCGTCGCCGGCAATCACCACCTGGCCGCCCTTCTTGACGCCAATGATCGTCGTGCCGTGCCAGCCGGGGAATTCTTCGCTCATGGGGCCTCCTGGGGGGCTTGCTTCGGGTTTCGGCCTATATGGAACCCGGGGACAGCCCATGCAAGGGGCCGGGCCGGTCGCGCCCCATGCAAAAGGGCCGCCGGATGGGCGACCCTTTCACGTGCGAACCTGGGGCTGATCTCAGCCGATGTTCTCTTCGATCCAGCCTTGCAGCGCGGCCTTGGGCGCGGCGCCGGTCTTGTTGGACACCGGCTCGCCGCCCTTGAAGATGAACAGGGCGGGAATGCCGCGAATGCCCAGCTTGGCAGCGGTGTCGGGGTTGCTGTCGACGTCGACCTTGGCGATCTTCACCTTGCCGTCGTACTGCGCCGAAAGCTCCTCGAGCGCCGGGCCGATCTGTTTACAGGGGCCGCACCACTCGGCCCAGAAATCCACCACGACGGGGATGTCGGAATTGCGGACTTCGGCGTCGAATGTCTCGTCGGTTACGGCAACGGTGGCCATGGGCTTTCTCCTGATGAGTCGTATGGGTCGCTTGGAGGGCGAAAGTAAGTACGCCCCCCGGTGGCGTCAAGGCGATGTAGTGCGCGCCAGCGCGGCCGTCACAAGATCGTGTGGCAGGGTCATCAGCGCGGCCGACCGGGTCCAGAGAATGGCGGTTTCGATTTCGTGCTTTGGATAGAGATGCTTAAGCATTTCGGCATAAGCGCCCATCTGCCGCAGCAGCGCCTCCGGCGTGGCGTCGGGGCGGTCGGGCACGGTGGCGTTGGTCTTGAAATCCACCGCCAGAACGCGGGTCTCGTCCAGGATCAGCCGGTCGATCACCCCATGCATCCGGCCGAGCCCGGGCACATCGGCGCTCACCGCCACCTCGGACAGGGTGCCGGGGGCAAAGAGCGCGGCCAGACCGGGGTTCGCCAGAACCGCGCAGGCCTCGTCATGCGCCAGGGCGCGCAGCGCGTCCCCGGGCCGCCGGTCGCGGGCGGCCTCGGGCAGATCGGACAGCCGTTCGAGCGCCAGATGCACCAGCGTGCCGTGGCGCTTTGCCGCCTCTTCGTCCTGGCCCAGCATGCCCGCCAGCGCATGGGCGCCGCCGAGATCGGAGGGCGCGCGGGTTTCTGCTGGCGCAGGCAGCGCCGCGGCCGGGCAGGTGGCCCAGGCCGGCAGGACAACGGCGGCAGGGTCTTCCGGCGGCTCGGGCACTGCGGCGACGCGCGGCCAGTCGCCACTTTCATACCGCAGCCCTGCGCCAAAGGCGAAGGTCTGCGGTGCGGCATTGGCGGCGCTCATCGCCGTTTCGACGCCGGCGTACCAGCTCTCGCCATCCTTGCCGAGATCGCCCGCCGCCGCCACGATCAGCCAGGTTTCCGCCCGGGTCATCGCCACATACAACAGCCGGTCGCGTTCCTGCCTTTGCCGCTCCTTGGCCGCTTCCAGCGCGTTCGACATGGCGCGGGGGCAGTCGGTGGCGGCGCTTTTCCACACCGCCGTTTCGCCCATCGGCAGCAGGGCGTCGCGCAGCTGCACGGTCCGCTTGGCGGTGTCCGGCAGGATCACGATTGGCGCTTCCAGCCCCTTGGAGCCATGCACCGTCATCACCCGGATGCGGTCGCCGGCGGCGTCCATCTGGCGCTTGATCTCGAGATCGTCGGTCTCCATCCAGATCAGGAAGCCGGTGAGGCTGGGGATCTCGGTCTTCTCGTAGGCCAGCGCCTGGCTGAGCAGAGCGTTGATGCCATCCTCGGCCTCGGTGCCGAGCCGCGCCAGCAGCTTCTGCCGGCCGTCATGCCGCGTCAGGATGCGCTCGATCAGATCATACGGCCGCATGAAATCGGCGGCGTTCTGAAGATCGGTGAGCATTGCCCAGAGTTCGGGGAAGTCCGCCTGCCGCGCCGCCAGCTCGCGCCAGAGGTATTTCTGTTCGCGGCCCTGGGCCAGCTGGTAAAGCTGCCCCTCGTCCCAGCCGCCCAACGGCGATTTCAGCACCGTGGCGAGGCTCAGATCGTCCTCCGGCAGTGCCAGCCAGTTCAGGAGCGCCGCCAGATCGCGCACGGCCAGCTCGGCCCCGACCTTGAGCCGGTCGGCCCCGGCAATCGGCAGCGCCTCTTCCTTGCAGGCGCGGATGATCTCGGCAAAGAGATCCGAGCGGCGTTGAACCAGGATCAGGAAGTCGCCCGGGGTCACGGTGCGCCCGGCCCAGCCATGCGGCTCCTTTTTCCACGGGATCGGGGTGTTTTCGGCAAGCATCCGTTTGATCTCGCCGGCAATCCTTCGGGCGAGGGTGACATTGTGGTGGGTGTCGGCGGGCAGGTCGACGGGATCGTCCCAGTCGCCCTGTTCGGCATCGCTGGATTTTTCGACCAGCGGCCAGAGATCGACCCGCCCGCCCATGTCGGATTTGAACGCGCGGTGGGTTTCCTCGCGCGAAAAGCCCGAGCGGGCGCGGGCTTCGAACAGGGTATCGACCAGCCGCAGGATCGCCTCGGCCGAGCGGAAGGAAAATTGCAGCGTGGTGTCCTGCAACGGTTGATCGGCGGCGCGCAGGCGGGTGGCGAATTCGGCCTTCATCCGGTCGAACTCGGCTGGATCGGCGCCCTGGAAGGAATAGATCGATTGCTTCTTGTCGCCGACCACAAATATCGTGCGCGGCGTCTCGGCCCGGGCGCCTTCGCCGCTGGTGAACTCGCGTGCCAGCTCTTCGATCACCCGCCATTGCACCGGGCTGGTGTCCTGAGCCTCGTCGACGAGGATGTGATCGATGCCGCCATCAAGCCGGTAGAGCACCCATTGCGCCACCTTGCGATCGGTCAGAAGCGCCAGCGTCTTGTGGATCAGGTCGTCGAAGTCGAGCCAGCCGCGGGCCAGCTTGGCGGCTTCGTAGCGCGGCAGGAATTCGGCGGCAAAGGCTTGCAGGGCCTGGGTTTTCCCGACCGCCGCCAGGGCGCAACGGGCATCGCGCGCCGCCTCGACCCGGCGCATCAGGTCTTCGAGCCGGTCCATGACGTCGGCCAGCGCGCCCTCGCGCGGCCCCTTGGTGGGAAAGCCGCCGATCTTGGCGCTGTAGGGCCCGGCCTTGGCGCTGGCACCATTGAGTAGCACGCCCTCCAGCACCGCCAGCGCGCCCAGGTCGGGCGCGGTGATCGTCCGCAGTTTCGCCGCCGCCTTCTGATCGTTGGCGCCGCTGCCGGCCAGAACATCCGCGATCTGATGCAGCATCTCGAGCTCGCCGCCCAGAAAGACCTGATCCAGCAGCCAGTCCTCGCCAGCCGTCTCCGGCAGGCCGAAAAGCGCATGCAACTCGGTCCGCGGCAGGCGCCGGAACAGCAATTGCCGGTGGCGCACCACCTCGGTGGTGATCTCGGCGAAATCGGCGGCGGTGAGATGCGCGGCCAGCGCCTCGACCGTTCCGGCGGCCGCGCCGTCGGCCATCTCGTCGACGATCTCGGCCTGGAGCAGCGCGGCGGCGCGGTCCTCCATCTCCTTGAATTGCGGCGAAACCCCGGCCTCGAGCGGAAACCGTCGCAGGATGGCGGCGCAGAACGAGTGGATGGTCTGGATCTTGAGCCCGCCCGGCGTTTCGATGGCGCGGGCAAACAGCGTGCGGGCGCGGCGCAGCGCATCCTCGGAAATATGCCCCTCGATCCCCAGATCGTGCAGCGCGTGATGCAGCGCCGCGTCGTCCTTCATCGCCCAGTCACCCAGGCGCTGGAACAGCCGGTTCTGCATCTCGCTGGCGGCGGCCTTGGTGTAGGTCAGGCAGAGGATGTGTTCGGGCAGCACGCCCTGCAACAACAGCCGCGCCACCCGGTCGGTGAGCACCCGGGTCTTGCCCGAGCCGGCATTGGCGGCCAGCCAGGTGGAACGGTCGGGGTGCGCCGCCTCGATCTGGCGCTGGGTGGCCTCGTCGCGTTGGGTCATGGCACGGGCCTCGCATCGGGCAGGTCGGTCAGCTCCCATTCGCCAAAGCGCGCAAGCTGGTCGTAATCGCCGACGTCACCGGCCTTTTGCATGGCGCGGCGCGCGGTAAAGCCCTGGATCTCGTCCATGTAGCGCGCGATCAGCGTCTCGAACTGTGCCCAGACGGCGGCGGGCGGCGCCTCGGCCAGCGGCGCCTCGCGGTTTTCCGGGCTGGAGCCGAGGCCGAGATAGACCGCGCGCGCGACCTGTGCCGGCGCCAGCCCCTCGAAGCCGCCGGCCTCGGCCACCGCCGCCTCGAGCAGCAGTTGCTTGTCGAAATGTTTCTGTTCGGCCGGGCCGGGGGGCTTGCCGGTCTTGTAATCATAGAGCAGCAGCCGCCCGTCCTCGCGCGCCCGATCGATGCGGTCGGCCTCGCAGGTCAGACGGAAGCCCAGGCGCGGAATGTCGCGGCCGCCCTTGACTTCGAAGCGGATCGGCAGCGCCTCGGCCTGCCTTTCGGTCTCGTCCGCGATGAAGCCATCGGCCACCCGCGCCATTCGCGCCTGCCACATCGCCCGCGCCGAAGGCCAGGGCACCTGCGCGCCCAGAATCTGGGCGGTGGTCGCCAAAAGCTCGGCCCGGCTGAGCCTGTCCGGGTGTTTCACGCTGGCGTCGACGAAATCTTCCAGCACCTTGTGCGCGATGATACCGCGCAACAGCGCGTCGGGCGCCTTGGCCAGACTGTCGAGCGGGCGCAGGCGCAGCACATGTTTAGCATAGATCGCATAGGGATCGCGGATCAGCCGCTTGATCTCGGTCACCGAGAGCTGTTTCGGTCGCGCCTCGGCGGGCGGCTTCGGCGAGGGGCGCGTCGCCGGGGCGGCGGGGGTGACCTTTTCGACGGCATGGGCCAGCGCCAGCCACGACTGGCCGCGCGCCTGCATGCCGGCATGGGCCTCGCGCCCGGTATTGCCCAGCCCGCGCAGCAGGTTGGTCAGCCGGTTGAGCCAGCGCGAGGGCACGGTTTCGGCATCGTCAGAGCGTACCGCGCGGGTTAGCCAGACCTCGCGTGCGCCGACCGCCTGTTGGAAATCATGCGCTGAAAGGCCGATCCGCCGCTCGGGCAGCAAGAGCCCCGCCTTGTCGCGCAGCACCCGGTTGAGCCAGGGGTCGGGCGTTGGCGGCTCCGGCCAGGAGCCTTCGTTCAGCCCGCCGAGGATCAGCAGATCCGCGCCCATGACGCGGGCCTCGAGCGTGCCCCAGATACGGATATGCGGATGGCCGAGGTCGCGGTCGCGCTGTTCCTCGCGCCCGAGCACCGCGCCGAAGAGATCGACGTAATCGCGCGCCGAGAGCGTGCCGCCATGCGGCGCGGCCTCTTCCAGCTTGCGCACCAGTGCCAGGGTCTCGATGCCGGCGACCTGCACCCAGAGATTGCCGGCGCCGTCGCGCGTGTTCCCCGCCGCCAGCGCTTCGGCCAGCGTACGGTGTCGCGCCAGCCACTCGGTGAGCGGCAGCGGCCCCCGCCCGTCCTGCCCGCAGAGCCGCACCAGCCAGGCGCCCCAGTCCGGCGCCTTGCGGTCCTCGGCAAAGCGCGTGAGCATCGCCGCATCGGGGAAGGGCGGGCCATGGCGGCGCAGGTGCAGCTCCAGATCGCGGGTCAGCCGCAGGTGATCGTTGCGGCCGTCGCCGGAATGGCAGAGCGGGTGTTTCAAGAGCGTCAGCAGCGCCGGCGCATCCAGCGGCGCGGCGAATAGCGCCGCCACATGCCGCAGGAACCGGCCCGGCGCGGTCAGTTGCAGCGGGATGCCGGCGCTGTCGTCGGGGATGATGCCCCAGCGGTCGAGCGTGGCGGAGACCTGCCGGGTAAGCTGACGGTCGGGGGTGATCAGCGCGGCGCTCTGGCCGGTTTCGGCGGCCTGACGCAGACGCAGCGCGATGGTCAGCGCCTCCTCCCGCCGGCTTTGCGCCTCGATCAGGGTGACATCCGCGCAGGCACGGTCCAGCTCGCTGAGCTTCGGGCCTTCGGCAAGCCAGGCGTCGGTAACCGGGGCCGGGCGAAGTGCCAGGGAAATCAGCCGGTTGCGTGGCGGGCAGGGGGCGGCGACCCGGTGCCAGTGGTGCACATCCTCGGGGCCACGCTCCAGCGCGCGCATCAGCTTGGCAAAGCGGTATTGCGGGTGGTCTTCGGAGACCAGCGCCTGGTCCAGCGCCGCCCAATTGGCCGGTTTCATGTCGAAATCGAAGCCCGGCAACACCAGCGCGCCCTGCGGCAGATGCGCCACCGCCCGCATCAGCGCCGAGGCCGCCCCGCGCGAGCCGGTCGAGCCGGCGAGGATCACCGGATGCTCCGGCGGATCGCTCTGCCAATGCTGCGCCAGCGCCTCGGAGATCATCCGCAGCCGCGCGGTGCCATCCGGCGCGTCGGTCTCGGGATCGAAGAATTGCTGCACGATCGCCAGGAAATCGCGGGCGCGCTGCCAGTGGCCGGATTGGTCGGTGACGTCGAGCGCCTCGATATCGGCGGGGGTCACGCCTTCGCCCTGCATCTCGTCCATCAGCCCGGCCAGCGAGTCCGCCAGATCAAAGAGCGCGGCGCGCGGGGCCATGTCGGGCTGAGCCTCGAGCAGGCCGGAGACCAGCTGCACCAGCTCCAGCCGGCGTTGCAGCGGCGCGACCGGTTCGGGGATCTCGGCAGTCCAGGGCGGCTCGACCTCGGAAAGCACGCGAATTCGGGGCAGGATGCGGGGCGGGCCGGCATCAAAGATCGCGCGGATGCGGCGGCGCATGCGCTCGGTGTTGACGATCAGCTCGACCCGCGCCAGCGCCTCTGGCGGCTGGCCCTGGCACCGCGCCAGAAGCCCATCCACCAGCGCCTGGGGAAAATCCACCCCGGGGGGCAGGCCAAAGACGCGGGGGGCGGCGAGGCGCTCAAACATAGGCCAGCATGTCCTCTGCGATTTCAATGGCATCGGGGTGGCCGACGTCGCACCAGTCGCCCCGGTAGGCAAGGCCGTACATCCGCCCCGCCGCGAGCATCGGCCGCCAGAGATCCCACATCGAGAACACCCGCGCCTCGATCTGCGCCAGCCCCTCGGTCTTGATGATCTGCACCCCGGAATAGACCGCACCGGGGCCGCGGCTGAGCCGGCCGTCGTCGCCGATCAGGAAATCGCCCTTGCCCTTGTGGCCATGCACCTGTGCCCGGGGCACGCAGAGCAGGAGCGCGTCCATCCGCTCTGCATTCCACGCAGCGCAAAGCGCATGCAGCGGATTGGGGCCACGCCAGACCGCATCGGTGTTGAGAGTAAAGACCGGCCCCGCGCCGAGCAGCGGCAACGCCTGTTTCAGCCCGCCGCCGGTTTCCAGCACCTGCGGCGCCTCATGTGAAATCGCCACCCCCGAGCCGTTCAGATGCGCCGCCAGCATGTCGCTGCGATAATGCGCATTGGCGACCACCCGGGGCAGGCCCAGCGGCGTCACCAGCTCGAGCGCATGGTCAATCAGCGTGCGCCCCGCCACCTTGACCAGCGGTTTTGGCCGGTTGTCGGTCAGCGGCCGCATCCGCGTGCCCAGACCGGCGGCAAAGAGCAGGGCGGCCTCGGGCTGGCTCATGCCGGCACCACGGGGCTGGGCAGCGGGGCGAGGGCCTCGCGGATCGGCGCCAGGGCGGGATGCGCCATGTCGGCCTGAAGATGGCGCCAGACGCGGGGTTGCAGGGCCAGGTATTGCGGTTTGTGGCGGGTCGCCGCAAGGCGGGAAAAGATGCCCAGTATCCGCAGGTTGCGCTGGGCGCCCAGCAGAGCATAGGCGGCGCGGAACTTGGCGCTGTCGGCGCCGGTGCGGGCGATGAAAAAGGCGATGATCTCCTCCTCGGTTCCGGGCGAGACGTCGCGGCGGGCGTCTTGCAGCATAGATACAAGATCATAGGCCGGATGGGTGGCGAATGCGTCCTGAAAATCCAGCAGCCCGACCTGGCGGTCGCCTTTCCGGTCGGACAGAAAGACCATGTTCTCGGCGTGGAAATCGCGCAGGGCGAGCACCGCCGGCTGCGCGGCCACCGGGCGCAGCGCCTCGGCAAAGGCCGCCTGCACCGCCGGCAGCTGGCCGGACTGTCCGGGCGCATAGAAGTCGAAGGCCGGGGCGATCATGGCCGCCAGGGCTTCGGCCGTCATCGGGGTCAGGCCGCCCGGCAGCGGTTTGCCGTGCAGCCGGGCCAGAAGCGCGGCCGCGGACCGGTAGAGCGGCAGCTCGCGTGCGGGGTCGTCGGCCATGACCCGGGTGAACAGCGCGTCGCCGAAATCCTCGAGCAGCAGGAAGCCGGCCTCTTGATCCTCGGCCCAGAGCGCGGGGGCGGAAAAGCCGTAGTGATAGAGATGCTCGCGGATCGCGAGAAAGGGCTGCACCGGTCCGCAGGTGGCGGGATCGGCGTCCATCAGGATGAGGCTGCCGGTGTCGCCGGATATCCGTTCGTAGCGCCGGGCCGAGGCGTCGCCGGCCAGCGCGCGGCGCGTCCAGCCCGCCCGCCCGGCTCGCGCGAGGAAGTGCAACAGCGCCTCTTCACGGCTCATGCGGCGAGCGCTCCGGGCAGGTCATCCCAGCGTGGCGCGCTCCAGCTCAGGGTCAGGATGCGGGAATTTTCGGCCTGGCCGGGCTCGAATTTCAGGTGCAGCGCATTGGCCGGGATCAGCGGGCCCAGCCGGTCCGGCCATTCCACCAGGCAGATCGCCGCCTCGAAGGCCTCGGTCAGACCCAGTTCCTCGACCTCTGAGACATCGCCCAGCCGGTAGAGATCGCTATGCCAGATCTCGCAGCCCTGGGTCTCGTAGGTCTGAACCAGGGTAAAGGTCGGCGAGGGCACGTCTTCGGGCAGCGGCAGGCGGCTCTGGATCAGGCAGCGCGAGAAATGCGTCTTGCCGGCGCCGATGCCGCCTTCGAGCAGGAGCACGTCGCCCGCCATCAGCCGCGCCCCCAGCCTGGCGGCAAAGCGGCAGGTGGCCTCCGGCGAGGTCAGGCACAGGGTCAGCATCTGCGTGGCGTTCATGGCCGGACATTACCGCGCACGTCGCCCCGTGCAACCCATGAAACCTCAGATTGTGGCCGATCATCGGCCGACCGGCAACCGGTCGCTCGTTTCCGGCGCGTCGGGCGACAGGCTGGGGCGGGTGAAGGAGACCAGCGTCGCCCCGCCGGACAGCGGTTCGGCGCAGAAGACCAGCCGGCCCTGTTGCTGGTGCAGCACCTCGGCCCTGCGCGGCACCCTTTCGCCGAAGGAGGTGACAAAGCCCTGCAACCCCTCCCACGCCGGGCAGGCCACGCATTCCGATTGCCAGATGCGCAGCACGTCGGGCACCGTGGTTTCGGCAAAGCTGCTGTCGGGATCAAAACGCCACATCTGGCGAAAGGCTTCGTTTGAAAAGGTCAGGATGCCAAGCTGAGAGAATACCGCCAGCGCCTTTTCCTGACGGTCAAGCACCGCGTGGCTGGTTTCCAGCTCGGCCCGGAACCGCCGGGTGAGCGAGATCTCGGCGCTGATATCCTCGAACAGAAAGGCGATGGCGCCGTCGGGATGCGGTTTGCCGGTGATCCGGTAGGTCAGCCCCGAGGGCAGGTTCCAGGTCTTGGAATAGCGGCCGTCGCGGGCGGCGGCGATCAGCGCGCCGATCTTGTCGCGCCAGCTGGCATAATTTTTCGGCTCCGGCATGATCTGGTGTTCGCGCAGATAGTCGAAGAACGCCGCCAGGCTGGGCTTGGCGGTAAGAAAGTCCACCGGCATCGACGTCAGATCGAGCAGCGCCGGATTGAACAGCGCCAGCCGCTGGTTACGGTCGAAAATCGCCAGCCCGGTCGAAAGATGGGCAAAGGTTTTGCTCAGGGTCTGGACGAAATTGCGCTGCGCTTGCTCGGCATGCACCACGGCGTCGATATTGCTGGCATAAGACAGCAACCCGCCGGGCGTCTTGCGGCTGGTGACCGCAAACCAGTTGGTGGCCGCGCCTTCGCCCGGTTGCAGCGGCACGCGCAGCGGGGCCTCGGGCGGGCCATCCTCGGGAAGGGCAAACAGCGGCTCGTCGCCGGGTTGCGTGGCGCCGGCCTGCGCGGCGAGGCGGCTGTAGGCGTGGTTGTGCCAGCTCACCCGGCCAGCGTCGTCGACCAGCCAGATCGGCGTCGGCGCCTCGGCCACCGCATTGCGCAGAAAGCGCAATTCGTTGGCCCGATCAAAGGAAATCTGCCGGTCGAACTCCTCGGGCGCATTGTCGAGCAGGGAGACGTGCACCCGGTCGCCGACCCGGGAAAACACCAGCCGCCCGCCATCGTCCTGCGCCAGCGCGGCATAGGTGCGGCGGCGCTCGGCCATGGCGGCAAAGACATCGCCGGGCCGGTCGGGCAGATCGCCAAAGCGGGCGCGAAACACCGCGCGCAGATCCTGCCAATGGTCGCCGGCGTCCGATCCGGCCTGCTGGGCCAGCACCGAGGCCGGTCCGGTGGCATCCACAAGTTCGGTGTCGCAAAACACGAAGCAGGTCCGGTCGTCGGCCGGGGTGTTCAGGGAAACAGGACCGGCGCGGCGCAGGGCCACCGCCGTCAGCAGTGTCCCGAGCAGGCTGCCGAAGAGCAGCACCGTGATTTCGGGGATGGTCAGGTCGACAGGCATCGAATCTCTCCCTCGCCTCACCATCGGACGCCAGGGTTAACAATGTCTTAAGTGGTCTTGCTGCCCCGCCGGTCAGATCTCGATCGGCCGGTTCTCTCCCAACGGCTCCGATCCTGCGCCCAACTGGGCGTCAAGCTTGCTGCGGGGCCAGATCACCTCGACCACGGCGCCGCATTTTTCGCCCGCCGCACCGCGCGGCTCATAGGGATCGGAGGCATTGGCAAAGCTCAGTTCGGCGCCGGAGCGTTCCAGCAGAGTCTTGGCGATGAACAGCCCCAGACCCATGCCTTCGTACCCCGGCCGGCGCTTCCTGTCGGCCTCGGCGCGCCGCCGCCGGACAAAAGGATCGCCGATCCGGCCCAGCAGTTGCGGCGGATAGCCGGCGCCGTCATCGACGATGCGCACCGAGATCAGGTCATCGGTCCACATGGTATCGATCCAGACCGTCCCGCGCGAGAAATCGACGGCGTTCTGCACTAGATTGCGCAACCCGTGGATGATCTCGGGTTTGCGGCTGACGGTGGGTACGGTGAATTCGCCGCCCGGGCCCGGCGCATGTTCATAGTGAATCGTCTTGCCGCGTTCCTCATGCGGCTCGGCGGCCTCGCGGATCAGTTCCGACAGCGGCGCGCGACGAAGCTGAATGTCCTCCTTGCCGGCGCGGCCCATCGACCGCAGGATATCGCGGCAGCGGTCGGCCTGGGCGCGGATCAGCAGCGCATCTTCCTTCAGGTCGGGGCGGTCGTCCAGCTCTTCGGCGATTTCGGCGCTGGCCAGCTTGATCGTCGCCAGCGGCGTGCCCAGCTCATGCGCGGCGGCGGCCACCACGCCGGCCAGATCGGTCAGCTTCTGTTCGCGCGCCAGCGCCATCTGGGTGGCGGTCACGGCGTCGGACATGGTGTGCAGCTCGCTGGTGACCCGGCGGGAATAGACCGAGAGAAAGATCAGCGCGATCACCATGGCCAGCCATTTGCCAAAGACGAAGATGTTGGGTGTGCGCAGCAGAAAGCCCTCTTCGGTTCGCAGCGGCAGGTGATAGACGGCCAGCAACGAGACCATGAGGATGGCGGTGGCGGCGATGAAGATCGTCGGCCGGGTGTTCAGAACCGCCGCCGAGATCAGCACCGGACCGAGCATCAGGATGGCAAAGGGATTGTGCAGCCCGCCGGTGAGAAACAGCAGGAACGCCAGCTGCAACAGGTCAAACAGGCCCATCAACATGTTCTCGGTCGAGCTCAGGCGCTTGTTTTCCGGAAAGATCGCGATCGCCACGAGGTTGCCCACCACCGACAGGCCGATGGCGAAATAACACAGCCCGATCTCGAGCGAGAGGTTGAACCAGCGCTGGGCGACGATCAGGGCGGTGAGCTGACCGAAGATGGCGGCCCAGCGCAGCATGATCATGGTCCGCAGGCGGACCCAGTTGCCTCTGCGGTGCTCGGTCAGGAAGTCCGATCCCAAATCCGTCATCTGCTACGTTTTGCCCCTTGATCCCCAACCCGAGATTGATACGTCTCCCGCGAGTTTCGATCAATCATCATCATGTTACAGGAGAAGCCGATGGGCCGCATCGCCGCCTTGTTTGCCGGAGTAGCCGTGATCGCATTTGGCGGCGTCGTGGGGTACAAGTATTTTCAGGGCGACGCGTCGGGCGATCCGTTCGCCCAGTGCCGCAGCACGGCCGTGGCCGGCGGCACCGATGCCATCGGCGGGCCCTTCACCCTGATCAACAGCGCCGGCGCGTCGGTCACCGACGCCGATGTGATCACCGAACCCTCGATCCTCTATTTCGGCTATACCTTCTGCCCCGATGTCTGCCCGCTGGATTTCGCCCGCAACGCGCAGGCGGTCGATCTGCTGGCCGCGCAGGGCCACAGCGCCACGCCGGTCTTCATCACCGTCGATCCCGAGCGCGACACCCCCGAAGTTGTAGGCGATTTCGCCTATAACAACCATGAAAAGGCCATCGGCCTGACCGGGACGCAAGAACAGGTGCAGGTGGCCAGCCGGGCCTATCGCACCTATTACAAGGCACAGGACAAGAGCGACGAATATTACCTCGTCGATCATTCGACCTTTTCCTACCTGGTGCTGCCCGAGCATGGCTTTGTCGAGTACTTCCGCCGCGACATCTCGCCGGAAGACATGGCGGCGCGCACGGCCTGTTTCATCGAGGCGGCCGGGTGAGCGGGAACCCGGCTGTGACCACGGTGCAGAACTTTCGTGCATTAACTTGCCAGCTGCTACCTTTTGCGCCGGTTTGCAGGTTTGACACGACCGGGGACACTCTCAATAATCGCGTGAAACGGTGAGCAACCGATCGGGAGGAGCGACGATTTGGCCGAAATGACGGGGCACGAACTGGGCGAAGACAAATCGCTTTTGCTGGTCGACGATGACGAACCCTTTCTGCGGCGGCTGGCCAAGGCGATGGAAAAGCGGGGGTTCGATGTCGAGACCGCCGGATCGGTCGCCGCCGGCCGCGCCATTGCCACCGCCCGGCCGCCCGCCTTTGCCGTTGTCGACCTGCGGCTCGACGATGGCAACGGGCTCGATGTCGTCGAAGTGCTGCGCGAACGCCGGCCCGACAGCCGGGTCGTGGTGCTGACCGGCTATGGCGCGATTGCCACCGCCGTGGCGGCGGTCAAGATCGGTGCCACCGATTATCTCTCGAAACCCGCGGATGCCACCGATATCACCAATGCGCTGCTGGCCAAGGGCGACGACCTGCCGCCGCCACCGGAAAACCCGATGTCGGCCGACCGGGTGCGCTGGGAGCATATCCAGCGGGTCTACGAGCTTTGCGACCGCAACGTGTCCGAGACCGCGCGGCGGCTCAACATGCATCGCCGGACCTTGCAGCGGATCCTGGCGAAACGCTCGCCAAAATAGCCGCGGGCGCGCCCGGGACCGGCGCCGGAGTGAGGGGGCACCCCCTCACACTTCCCGCGGTGTCTTCGAACGGAAGAAGCCGGGGATCAGCAGAGTTGCAGCAGCGCCGCGTGTCGGGCGGTGAAATCGTCGCGCACCTCGCGCGGGGGGCGCAGGGTGATCGACAGGCCCTCGATCAGGGTCTTGTCGGGGCGGCCAAAGAAACCGTTGGCCTCTTTTTCGGTGAACCCGGCGATCTGGGTGGCTTCCATCCAGGCGCTGACGCGGTCGGCGCGCTTGATCTGTTTCTTGACGCTGACCGGCAGGGCAGCGGGCAGGCCGAAACGGATGTGGATGGCGGCGGTGAGCCGGCTGTCGAGCTCGCCGTAGCTGGCGCCGACGGCGGCCTTGACCGGCGAGATCATGTCCCCGATCACATATTCCGGCGCATCATGCAGCAGCGCGGCAAGCTGCCAGCGGATCGGCGCGCGCGGGTTCATTCGGCGGAACAGCGCCTCGACCAGCAGCGAATGTTCGGCCACGGTATAGGCGAAATCGCCCATGGTCTGGCCGTTCCAACGGGCGACAAAAGCCAGGCCATGGGCGATATCCTCGATTTCGATGTCCATCGGCGTCGGATCGAGCAGGTCGAGCCGGCGGCCAGAGAGCATTCTTTGCCATGCGCGCGGGGGTTTGGGGGGCATCTGGTGTCTCCGTTCGGGCATCGGTCCTAGCCCGGTTGCGGCTGCGCTGCAAATCCAAACCCACGGCCGAGCACGAGATCGTCACCCGGTGTTAATGGAACCAAAGGGCCGGAGTGCGCATTTGTATACCAGAGAACCCCGGGCCTGCGTGCCGGCTTGCATGAGGCCCCGACCAAGGAGAAGCCCCATGTTCAAACGTCTTTTTACCGCCTCGCTGGTTTTTGGCGCCGTCGCCCTCGGCCCGCCTGCCCTGGCGCAATCGACCTGTATGCCGCGCGACAATCTGGTCGATTCGCTGAACAGCAAATTCTCGGAAACGCTCGCCGGTGGCGGCTTGCAGACCGAGCAGCGTCTGACCGAAGTCTGGCGCTCGGCCGATTCCGGCACTTTTACCATCATAATGACCCGCCCCGATGGCATCTCTTGCGTGCTGGCCGCCGGTCAGAACTGGCACGACAGCGCAGCCGTCCCGGCCGGCGTTTCTGGCTGACACCCCTCACCTTGCCCAGAGAGGGCACCGGTGCTATTTGCCGTCCGACGCTATTACCGCAAGGACCGCAGATATGACCAGTGACTTCAAGGTACGAGATATTTCGCTCGCCGACTACGGTCGCAAAGAGCTGGATATCGCCGAGACCGAAATGCCCGGGCTGATGGCCCTGCGCGAAGAATATGGTGCGGCCAAGCCGCTGAAAGGCGCCCGCATCGTCGGCTCGCTGCACATGACGATCCAGACCGCCGTGCTGATCGAGACGCTGGTGGACCTGGGCGCCGATGTGCGCTGGGCCTCTTGCAACATCTTCTCGACCCAGGACCATGCCGCCGCGGCCATCGCCAAGGCCGGCGTGCCGGTCTTTGCCGTCAAGGGCCAGTCGCTGGAAGAGCACTGGGATTACCTCGACAAGTCCTTTGCCTTCCCCGATGGCGCCAACATGATCCTCGACGATGGCGGCGACGCCACGCTCTATGTGCTCCTGGGCGCGCGGGCCGAGGCCGGCGAGGATATCCTCGCGGTGCCGGGCTCGGAAGAGGAAGAGGTGATCAAGGCGCAGATCCAAAAGCGCATGAAGGAAAGCCCCGGCTGGTTCACCAAGACCCGCGACGCGATCAAGGGTGTTTCGGAAGAAACCACCACCGGCGTCCACCGGCTCTATGATCTGCACAAGAAGGGCCAGCTGCCTTTCCCGGCGATCAACGTCAACGACTCTGTCACCAAGTCGAAATTCGACAACAAGTACGGCTGCAAGGAATCGCTGGTCGACGGCATCCGCCGCGCCACCGACACGATGATGGCCGGCAAGGTCGCCGTGGTCTGCGGCTATGGCGACGTCGGCAAGGGCTCGGCCGCCTCGCTGCGCGGTGCTGGCGCCCGGGTCAAGGTGACCGAGGTCGACCCGATCTGCGCGCTGCAGGCGGCAATGGACGGCTTTGAAGTGGTTGTGCTGGAAGACGTGGTTCAGTCAGCGGACATCTTCATCACCACCACCGGCAACAAGGACGTGATCCGCATCGAGCACATGCGCGAGATGAAGAACATGGCCATCGTCGGCAACATCGGCCACTTCGACAATGAAATCCAGGTGGCGAGCCTGAAGAACCACAAGTGGACCAATATCAAGGAACAGGTGGACATGATCGAGATGCCCTCGGGCAACAAGATCATTCTGCTCTCCGAAGGTCGTCTCTTGAACCTCGGCAATGCCACCGGTCACCCGTCCTTCGTGATGTCGGCGTCCTTCACCAACCAGGTGCTGGCGCAGATCGAGCTCTGGACCAAGGGCGAGCAATACGGCAACCAGGTCTACATTCTGCCCAAGCATCTGGATGAGAAGGTGGCCAAGCTGCACCTCGCCAAGATCGGCGCCAAGCTGACCGAGCTGGCGCCCGAGCAGGCGGCCTATATCGGCGTGACGCCGGAAGGCCCGTTCAAGCCGGAACATTACCGCTATTGAGCCACAGCGCGCTCCCTCGGACCCCGGGGGAGCGCGCCCTTCTGCCGCCATCGGGCGGCCCGCTGCGGCATCTGTGCCACGCGCTCCCCGAAGGGGGAAATCCCCACCCATATTAACCGTTGCCAGACCGCTTTGAGTGTCTGATGCTGCGCGGGGCCAAGCCAGAGCCCGGATGTACGGGACAAAAAGGGGAGACACTCATGGGAAAACGCGACGATCTTATTGCGCAATATGCGGATGATCTTCGGACGAAATGCGGGACCGAGCCGGATATGGATCTGTTGCGCAAAGTGACCATCGGATGCGGCCCGGCGATCTACAACGCCGATGCATCGACGGTCGCGGGCACGCAGCCCGAGGAGTTGCAGACCGTCAAAGACAATTTCCTGGTCAAGAAGCTGGGCCTTGGCGACGGGCCGGAGCTGATGGATGCAATCACTTCGGTGATCGAGACCTATGGCCGCTCCGAGCGCAACAAATACCGCGCGGTGGTCTATTATCTCCTGACTAAGCACTTTGGCAAGGAATCGGTCTACGGTTGAGCCAAACCGATTTGACGAATATTCGGAGAGGCGTTTCGCAAGGAAGCGCCTTTTTCATTTCCGGTTGTCGAAAAAAACCGGCAATGCCGGGGCTTGGTGGCGAAAGGGCAAGGCCGCGCCGGATGCCCTTGTTTTGTTGACCCGTCTGGCGGATGGACGGAGAACATTTACTATCCATTGAATGGAACGAAGCCACCGGCTTCCAGCCGGTCCGCTTCAGCTGACGAATGAGGGCTCCCCCGGGATTTGAGACCGCCCGAAGGGTGAAGTCTCAAATCCCGGGGGAGCCCTCATGAGCTATTCTACAGCCAGCCATACCACATTTTACCATCGGTATCACGTCGTCTGGGCCACGAAATATCGGTTCAAGGTTCTGCAAGGCACGATGCGGGAACGTCTTCGCGAGATCATCCGCCAAACCTGCGCAGAACTCGACGTGCACATCGTCAAGGGCGTCGTGGCGCGTGACCATGTCCACATGTTCATCAGTGTGCC
>NZ_FNYY01000014.1 GCF_900109145.1 Marinovum algicola | reverse complement strand
GGGGGAATGGTTGCGTGTCGGCGGCGGTGTTCTGCGCCGTTCGCGCCCCGGACTTGATCCGGGGCCACTTTGCGGCTTGCGGTGCGGGGGAAGGGGTCCCGGCGCGGGGGCCGGGACGGGGGCGTTGGTCGGGGATAGGCTGGCGATCAGAGCGCTTCGGCCTTGACCAGCGAATGCACGTCGTCGACCCGGGCGGTGGCGAGGTCGTCTTCGGTGATGCCGAACCTCGCGCCCATCAGATCCTCGATGCCGCCGACCAGCGCCAGCGCGTCCAGGCCGTAATAGCGCATCAGATAGGCGCGCGAGCCGCCGTGGGCATAGGTGTCCTTCAGCCCCAGCCGGACCAGCCGCTTGCCGATGCCGGCGTCGGCCATGGTCTCGGCCACCAGCGAGCCCACGCCGCCTTCGGTGACGTGGTTTTCCAGCGTCACCACGCCATGTTTGACCGACCCGATATGGTCCAGAAGCTGCTTGTGATCGAAAGGCTTGATCGTGTGCAGGTGGATGTGGCGGATCGACAGGCCTGCCTTGGCCAGGGCCGAGCGGGCGCGCATCGCCTCTTCGGTGCTGATGCCGGAGGAGACGACGAGGATGTCGGTGCCTTCCGACAGCACGCGCATTTCGCCGACCTTGATCGGCGTGTCGAACAGCCGCGGCACCGAGCCGCGCAGCACCCGGCACCAGACCGGGCCGTCGATGCTGTCGGCGGCCTCGCAGATGCTTTCCACCTCGGTGGCGTCGCCGGTCTCGAGGATCGTCATGTTGGGGATCGAGCGCATCACCGAGATATCCTCAATCGACTGGTGGGTCATGCCGCCCGGCGTGGTGACCCCGGGCAGAAAGCCCATCAGCCGGACCTTGCGCCGGGGATAGGCGATCGAGGCCATCAGCTGGTCATAAGGCCGGCGGTACATGAAGACGCCGAAGGTGTGGATGAACGGCCGGAAGCCGGCCAGGCCGAGACCGCCGGCAAAGCTGAGCATGTTCTGCTCGGCCATGCCCATCGACAGGAACTGATCGGGGTGGCGGTCGCGGAAACCGTCGATCTCGCAGGAGGAGGTCAGATCGGCCGAGAGACAGAGGATCTCGGGCTTGCCGGCGGCAAATTTCTCGAAGGCCGCGGCGTAGGGGCGGGATACCATTTCAACCATGTGCAGAGCTCCTCAATGGGCGTATTCGACAGGATCGACGCCCAGGTCGGCGGCGATCGAGGTGTTGAAGCGGGCGCGTTCGTCGGGCGATTTGAACCGCACGTAATGCAGCCGCGGAAAGCGTTCCTCGAGGATCGGCATGGTCTGATAGGGCGAGGTCCGCGCCAGGATGATCAGCGGCTTGCCGTCGTGCGGTTCCTTCGCGGCGTCGCGCATGGCCTGAATGTCATGGCCGTCGATCTCGACGCAGGTGGCGCCGAATTCGATGAACTTGCGGCGTATGTCGCCGACCGCCATCACGCTGTCCATGGCGCCGTCACATTGCTGGTCGTTGACGTCCATGATGGCGCAGAGATTGTCGATGCCGTGGAACTGCGCCGCCGCGACCGCCTCCCAGGTCTGGCCCTCCTGAACCTCGCCGTCGGACATGAAGACCCAGGTCCGCCCCGGCTCGCCGCGCAGCTTGCGGCCATAGGCGAGGCCCGCGCCGGTCGAGAGGCCGATGCCGAGGGTGCCGTTGTGCACCTCCATGCCCGGCGAATGTTCGGCGCCGATCATCTCGACCGACGAGCCGTCCTTGTTGAACATCTCGAGCCCCTCGGGCGCCATCCGGCCGACCTCGATCAGCGTGGCATAGGCCACCAGCGCGTAATGGGCGGGCGCGATGAACAGCCGGTCATATTCGGGCGCGGCCGGGCCGTTGTAGCCGGCGCCGGTGTGATATCCAGGGTTCGAGGGCGCGGGGACGCCTTCGAAGGGCTTGGGAATCATCGGCAGCGTCGGGTCGCCCAGCTTCAATTCCTCATTGTACAGCCATGCAAGTTGCTCGGCGGCGGAACAGGCCTGGCTCAGATAGCCGCCGTTGTTGCGGATCGTGTGCTCGAAGACCCGACGCCGGAGTCCCAGCGCGACGTCTTCTGTGGTTCTTTCGTTTTGCATGGCTTCCTCTGATTTGCTGCTTTACAAAAGTCAGTAAATCGATCATATGTAAAAGTCAAGCGCCGCGCGGTCGTGCGGCGGAAAGGACGGATGATGAAATACACCGCAGCACATTGGGGCGCCTACCGGATCGAGGGTGACGCGCTGCGCCCGCTGGACGACGACCCGCGCCCTTCGCGGATCGGGCGTGGCTGGCTTTCGGCCGCGCGGGACCGGAACAGCCGCATCCTTGCGCCGATGGTGCGCGATGGCTGGCTTGACGGTGATGACGGCAAGGGGCGCGGCCGCGACGGCTATCGCGAGATGACCTGGGACGAGGCTAATGCGCTGGTCGCCCGCGAGATCCGCTGCGTGCGCAAGGCGCATGGCAACCAGGCGATCTTTGGCGGCTCTTACGGCTGGGCCAGCGCCGGAAGGTTTCACCACGCGCAGAGCCAGATGCGGCGGTTCCTCAATCTCGTCGGCGGCTTCACCGCCTCACATGAGACCTATTCCCATGCCGCCGCCGAGGTGCTGTTTCCGCATATCCTCGGCCTCAGCAATCGCGGCATGTTCGATGCGATGACCAGTCTCAGCCTTGTCGGCAAGCATTGCGATCTGCTGCTGGCCTTTGGCGGCATCTCCGAGCGCACGGCGCAGGTCGCCTCTTCCGGGGTCACCCGGCACGACATTGGTGGGCCGCTGGCGCAGATGCAGGCGCGGGGCGGGCGGGTCGTCAATGTCTCGCCGCGTGGCAGCGACCTGCCGGGCGCCGAGTGGCTGTCGATCCGGCCGGGCACCGATGCGGCGCTTTTGCTGGCGCTGTCGCATGAGGTGGTGGCGGCCGGGCGGGCGGATGAGGACTTCCTGACCACGCGCACCAGCGGCTGGCCGGCGTGGCGCGCCTATCTGCTGGGCGAGACCGACGGTCAGGCGAAAAGCGCCGATTGGGCGGCACCGCTCTGTGACCTGCCGGCCGAGGACATCCGCGCGCTGGCCCGCGCGCTGAGCGACAGCCGGAGCATGATCGCGGTGAACTGGGGGTTGCAGCGGGCCGATCATGGCGAACAGGTGATCTGGGCGGCGCTGGGGCTGGCCTGCATCCTCGGCCAGATCGGCCAGCCCGGCACCGGCTTTGGCTTCGGCTACGGCTCGACCACGCCGGTCGGCCGGCCGATGCGCTGGATCGGCTGGCCCTCGGTGAGCCAGGGCCAGAACCCGGTGACCGAGGCCATTCCGGTGGCGCGCATCGCCGACATGCTGCTCAATCCCGGCGGGGCCTATCGGTTCAACGGCGAAGAACGGAGCTACCCCGATATCCGGCTGGTCTATTGGTGCGGCGGCAACCCGTTTCACCACCACCAGGATCTCATCCGGCTGGAGCAGGCCTGGATCCGCCCCGAGACGGTGATCGTGCAGGACCACAGCTGGACCGCCACGGCGCGGCGCGCCGATATCGTGCTGCCGGCAACCACGCCGTTCGAGCGTGACGACCTGATGATCAACCGGCGCGACCCGTCACTGCTCTATATGTCGAAGATGCAGGAACCGATGGGCCAGGCGCGCGACGATCACGAGATCTTTCGCGGCATTGCCCGGCATTTCGGTGTCGAAGAGGCGTTTACCGAGGGCCGCGATGCGGAAGGCTGGCTGCGCCATCTCTGGGCGCGGGCGCAGGGTGTGGCGCAGGAGGCGGGTTTTGCCCTGCCGGCGTTCGAGACCTTCCGCGACGAGGGCCGTTTCGACGTGCCCGATGCCTTTGACGAAACCGTGGCGTTTGAAGGCTTTGTCGCCGATCCCGAAGCGCATCCGTTGAATACCGAGAGCGGGCGGATCACGCTGCACAACCAAAC
Organism: Marinovum algicola; assembly: GCF_900109145.1. GTDB lineage: Bacteria > Pseudomonadota > Alphaproteobacteria > Rhodobacterales > Rhodobacteraceae > Marinovum > Marinovum algicola. The sequence goes on along the minus strand of NZ_FNYY01000014.1, from coordinate 139,451 downwards.
GATTGCGGGCTTCGGTCTGGAGGATTGCCCCGGTCATCCAAGCTGGCTGATGCCGGCCGAGAGCCTGTTGACGGCCGAGGCGGGCGAATTGCACCTGATCTCGGGCCAGCCGGACACCCGGCTGCATTCGCAGAATGACCGTGGCAGCGAGGCGCAGGGCGACAAGATCGGGGGGCGCGAACCGGCCGCGCTGCATCCCGAGACGGCGGCGCGTCACGGGCTGGCCGCGGGCGATATCCTGCGGCTGTGGAATGCGCGCGGGGCCTGTCTGGCCGGGCTGCGGCTCGATCCGTTGCTCCGGCGTGACTGCGTGGCGCTGGCCACCGGCGCCTGGTTCGATCCGCAGGAGGTGGGCGGCGACAGGCTCGAGGTGCATGGCAATCCCAATGTGCTGACGCTGGACAAGGGCTGCTCGGAGCTGAGCCAGGGCAACATCGCCCATACCGCTCTGGTCCGGGTGGAGAAATGGACCGGGCCGCTGCCGGCGCTGAGCGTCGACCGGCCGCCGCGGATCGCGGGCCGAGCGGAATGAAGGAGGGGAGCATGACAAAACTCTGGTTGGGGCTGGATGTCGGCACCACCGCCGTCAAGGCCGCCGCCTATACGCCCGAGGGCCGGCAGGTGGCACTGGCCGAGGCGCCGAGCCAGGTCACCCAGGTGGCCGGCGGCGGCAGCGAACAGGACATGGGCCAGGTCTGGGCGACGGTGGTGGCGGTCTTGGCCGATCTGGTCGGCCGCTGTGACGGCGCGGAATTCGAGGCGCTGGGGATCGCGGCGCAGGGCGACGGGCTCTGGTGCGTGACCGAGGACGGCGCGCCCGCCGGCCCGGCGATGCTCTGGAACGACACGCGGACGGCGGATGATCTGGCGGCGCTCGAGGCGTCGGGCGCGACCGGGGTGATCGGGCGGGGCTGCAACACCTCGCTCTGGTCGGGCACGTCCGGCATGCTCTGGCGCTGGGTGCGGGAGAACCGGCCCGAGATGGCGGCGAAGACCGCGCATGTGATGACCTGCGTCGACTGGATCGGGCTGAAGCTGACCGGCGCGCTCGGCACCGATTTCTCGGATGCGACGATCCCCTTTCTCGACATTGCCAGCCGCGATTATGACGCGGGCCAGATCGCCGCGCTCGACTGTGACGAGCTGGCCGACAAGCTGATCGCGCCGCGCACCGCCGACAGCGTGCTGGGGCAGGTGACGGATGCGGCGGCAGGCGCCACGGGGCTGCCCGAAGGGCTGACCGTTTCGGTCGGCACGCTGGACCTGTCGGCGATGATCGTCGGCATGGGGCTGGCGCAATCGGGTGAGACGATGATGATCATGGGCACCACCGCCGTGGTCAATATCCTCACCGACCGGATCACCCCGAGCGATGCGCCGGTCGGCGCGAGCTGTCTGCACCCCACCGCGCCGGTGACGATCCGGGTTCTTGCACCGACCACCGGCGCCGCCGCCTTCGACTGGTTCGCGGCGCTGCATCCCAAGAGCCTTGGCGGCGCCTCGGCCGGCGAGGTGGCGGCGCGCATGAATGCGCTGGTCGAGACGGTGCCGCCGGGGGCCAACGGGGTGACCTTTCTGCCCTATCTCAATGGCGAACGCGCGCCATTCGTGGCGCCCAACCTGCGCGGCGCCTTTCACGGGCTGTCGTCGACCACCTCGACCGGCGACATGGGCCGGGCGGTGATGGAGGGCGCGGCGCTGAGCCTGCGGCATTGCTTCGAAGAGGAAACCGGCCTGCCCACCGCGCCGGTTCAGCTCACCGGGGGCGGCTCGAAAAACCCGGTCTGGTGCCAGATCATCGCCGATGTCGTGGGCCAGCCGGTGCTGGTCAGCGCGGCTTCGGATCACGGGCTCTGGGGGGCGGCCTGTCTCGGCGCTGCGGCGGCCGGGCGCGGCGCGGCGGTCGAGCTTTCCCGTCGCGACGAGGCTTTGCAGAGCTACACACCGAACAATCACGCGGCCTATGGGCCGGTTTACGCCAGATACGCCCTGATTTCGCGCCATCACCGCGCCTTGCAGGCAGACCTCAATACCTTGCGGGAGACCCAGACATGACCAACATGATGACCACCGCCGTGCAATATGCCATCGATGACATCCGCATCGAGGAACGCCCGGTTCCCGAGATCGGCCCCGGCGAGCTCTTGCTCAAGACGCTGGCCTGCGGGCTCTGCGGCGGCGAGACCATGGCTTGGTACAAGACCGAGCCCAAGGTGCTGGGGCATGAGCCGGTGGGCGAGGTGGTCGAGGTGGGCGCGGGTGTCACCGACTACAAGATCGGCGACCGGGTTTTCGTCAATCACCACGTCGGGCGGGTCGATTCCCACCTGTCGCGTCGCGGCCATTTCACCCGCGATCCATTCTACAAGTCGATGAAGCTCGATCCCGGCGGGGTCTGCGACTATTACCGCGTCACCGCGCAGCATCTGGCGATGGACACCCACAAGCTGCCCGACAGCATCTCGACCGAGGCGGCGGTGACGATCGAGCCCTGGTCCTGCGTGCTCTCGGGGCTGAAGGTCTGCAACATCCAGCCGGGTGACACCGTGGCCGTCGTCGGCGCGGGTTTTATGGGGCAGGGGTTCGTGCACATGGCGCCGCTCTTCGGTGCCGGCAAAGTGGTGGCGCTCGACTTCTCCGACTGGCGGCTGGCCAAGGCGCGGGAGTTCGGCGCGACCCATACGATCAACCCCAAGACCGAGGATGCGGTCGAGGCGATGCGCGCGCTCAACAATGGCCGGCTGGCCGATACGGTGATCGTGATCGCGCCCTTTGCCCCGGCCTGGGAGCAGGCGCTGGCCTTGACCGAGGTTGGCGGCTGCCTGCACCTCGGCGCGCCGATGCCGCCGGGCGAGACCTGGGCGCGCGACGGCAATGCCGCCTATTTCGATCAGATCACCGTGACCTCGCGCTATTCCTCGGATCATACCGACACCTACAGCTATATCCGCCTGCTCGAAGCCGGGCGAATCAAGGCGGAAGAGGCGATCTCGCACCGGTTCGACATGGCGGATACGCCAGAGGCGTTTCGCATGCTGGTCGAGGCGGAAAAGAGCCTGAAGATCGTGGTCTATCCGCATGGGATCCCGACCGCCAAGCAGGAGGCCGCGTGATGCTGGAGGCGCTGAAGGAAGAGGTCTGCGAACAGAACCACGAGCTGCCGCGCAACGGGCTGGTGGTGGGATCGGGCGGCAATGTCTCGGGGCGCGACCCCGAAACCGGGCTGGTGGTGATCAAACCCTCTGGCGTGAAGTTTGCCAAGCTGACGCCGGACACCATGGTGGTGGTCGATCTCGATGGCACTGTCATCGAGGGGGCGATGAAACCCTCGGTCGACACCGGCATTCACCTCTATATCTATCGCCACCGCGCCGATGTGATGGGCATGTGCCACACCCATTCGCCTTATGCTTCGAGCTTTGCGGCGCGTGGCGAGCGGATTCCGGCGGTGCTGACCCCGATCACTCATATGCTGGGCCGCGATGTGCCCTGTTCGCGTTATGCCACCCCGGGCGAGGTCGACACCGGCGCGGCGATCCTGGAAGCGGCCGAGGGCGGCATGGCGGCGCTGGTCAAGGCGCATGGGGTCTTTACCATGGGCAGATCGGCCACCGAGGCGACCTCGGTGGCGATGTATCTGGAGGAGGCGGCGATGACGACGCATCTTGCCATGCTGCGCGGTCCGGTCGAAGAATTGCCGCAGGACGAGATCGACCGCTGCTACGCCTGGTTCCGCCAGAACTATGGCCAAGCCGGGGCAAAGAAGGTAAACGCTTGAAGATGCACAAACCCACGCCGCCGCAACGGAATTCTGCCGAAAAGGAAGCGCTGCTGTCGAATGTGGCGCTGCTTTATTATGGCGAGGGGCTGACCCAGGGCGAGATCGCCAAGCGCATGAAGGTTTCGCGTGCGACCATCGTCAACATGCTGCGCGAGAGCCGCGATCTGGGGGTGGTGGAGATCCGCGTCGACGGCCAGTTCCTCACCGGATCGAGCCTGGCGCGCGAGCTGCGCGAGAAATACGGGCTGGCGGATGTCTATGTGGCGCAGCCGGCGGCGGAGAGCGTGGCGCTCAGCCGCGACGAGAGCCTGCGGCAACTGGCGCGGGTGGCGGCGATGGCGGTGCTCGACGTGGTCGAGCCGGGCGACCGCTGCGGCGTGGCCTGGGGCGAGACGATCATGGCGGTGGCCGATGCCATGCCGCGAAATGCGGTGGCCGATGTCGAGGTCTGCCAGCTGATCGGCTCGATGATCTCGGACCGGGTGCCGGCCTCGGAGAACTGCACCATCCAGATTGCCGGCAAGCTGGGCGCGCAATGTTTCACCCTGCATGCGCCGGGGCTGATCTCTTCGGTCGAGCTGGCGCGGCAGATCTGTTCGGAGCCGACGATCCACATGCAGCTCGAACGGCTGAAATCGCTCGACATGGCGATCTATTCGGTCGGCAACGTGCAGGCCGAAACCCATCTGGTGGCAGCCGGCATGACCTCCGAGGCGGAGCTGGCCGAGGCGGTGGCGGCCGGGGCGGCAGGTATTCTGTGCTGCCGCTATCTCTCGGCCGAGGGCGCGCAGATCGACCTGCCGCCGCATGACCGGCTGATCGCGGCCGAGGTCGCCGACCTGCGGGCGGCGCGCAAGAAGCTGCTGGTGGTCTGCGGGGTGGACCGGGCCGAGGCGACGCTGGCCTGCATTCGCGGCGGGCTGGCGACGCATCTGGTGGTGGACAAGCCCCTGGCTCTGGCGTTGCTCGAAGGGTGAGGCTTGCGGCGCGGTGGGTTGCGAACCCACCCTGCTTCGCGACGCGACGCGGCACTGCGCGGCGGGCGTTGCCCGCCGTCGACGCCCGGATCAGCCTGGGCTGGCCTCGATCATGCCGGCACCGCCTCTTTCAGCCCCAGCCGGGCGTATTGCTCCGGCGGACAGCCTTCGTCCTGCATCAGCGCCCGCACCAGGTCGAGCATACGGTCGCGCTGCTCCGGCGCGCTGTCCCAGAGGTTCCGGGCCTGCCCGGGATCCTCGGCGCGGTTGAACAGGAAATCCTCCTGGGTGCGCGGATCGATCGAGATCGGCGTCTTCCACATCGGCAGGTCGACCGAGGGGTCGAAATAGCCGGTATCCACCGGCTTGTTCGGTGCCTTGGCCAGCCGGCCGTCGACCGGGTTGTCGACGATCAGCGGCCGGAAGATCGCGGTGGAATAGAGGTAGAGCGGCTGCGACGGGTCCGGCGCCTTCATCACCGTCCAGGTGCCGTCGGTGGCGCAGATGCCCTGGCCGAAGGTGCCGTAAAGCACCGCCTCGCGTGGCGAAGGCGCATCCTCGACGATCATCGGCAGGAGCGAACGGCTGTGCCGGTTGGCCTCGGTCACCTCGACGCCGGCCGCCTCGACGATGGTGGCAAAGATGTCCACGGTCTGGGTCAGCCCGGTGAGGCGCTTGCCATTGCCGGGGTTGGCCGGGTGCCAGACCATCAGCGGAATGTTGGCATGGCTGTCGAAATGCGGGTGCTGTTTTCCGAAGGCGCGACGCTCGCCCATGTCGTGGCCATGGTCGGTGGTCAGGATCACCATCGTGTCATCCCACAGCCCCTGGTCGTCGAGCTTGTCGAGCAGCGTGCCGAACCACTTGTCCATCATCGTGACCTTGCCCATGAACTGCGAGCGCAGGAATTTAAGCTCGTCGGGTGTGGTCTGGTCCATGAAGTTCTCGAGATCCTTGTAGACCTGGTAGGGTGGCCAGACATTGAACTCGTTCTTGGTCGCGCCCTCGGCATACATGCTCTCGTAGGGTTCGGGGATGTGAAACGGCTCGTGCACGTCGAAGGTCTCGACATGCAGGAAGAAATCGCCCTTGCCGGCGTTGCGGTCGAGCCAGTCGCAGGCGCCGCCGAAGGTCTTGGCCGAGAAATAATCCTCTTCGCCGCCAAAGTCGCGGGTATTGGCGTAATACTGGCCGATGTGCTCGGGCGCGCGGAATTTCTCGACGTTCTTGACCCAGGCGGGTTTCTCTTCGGCCGGGTCCTGCGCCTGCCAGCGATCGACCTCGTAGCCGCGGATCATCTCGGTGGTGTCATAGCTCTGGATGTAGCCGTTCGCCTCTTCTTCCCAGTAATGATAATGGTCGGTCACCACATGGGTGCGATGGCCGCCCTTGCGCACCTCGGCCGGCAGGCGCGGGTCAAACACCTCGAGCGAGCCCCAGGGCCGCCAGAGGAATTCCTTGCGCCCGGCGATGATCTCGCGGCGCGCCGGCATGCAGGGCAGCGAGCCGACGAAATGGTTGTCAAAGATCGCAGCGCGCTTGGCGAAACGGTCGATATTTGGGGTCTGGCAGGGGCTGGCCGGGTCATAGGCCCGCAGGCAGTTGCGCGTCAGACTGTCGACCAGCACAAGAATGATATTCATGGCAGCACCCCTTCGAAGCTTGTTTCAGGGGCACTATAGGCGGGCCATCTCAACCTTACAAGTGTCAAATAATATGTCAAATGTAATGCGTGGCCGGATCCGGTTGAAACATTCCGGGCCGCGGGGTGTTGGGGCAGGGCACATGCAAGACAGGAGGCATCCATGAGCAGCCCGATTACCACGATCAATCCGGCGACCGAAGAGACCCTGGAAACCTATGACCGCATGTCGGACACGGCGGCGCGCGAGGCGGTGGAGGCCTGTCACGCCGCCTTCGAGGAGTGGCGGCTGGTGCCGCTGGACAAGCGGGCCGAGACGATCAAGGCCATCGGTCAGGCGTTGCGCGACACGTCCGAGGACTTTGCCCAGCTGATGACCCGCGAGGTCGGCAAGCTGATCGGCGACAGCCGCGACGAGATCGAGCTTTGCGCCGCGATCTGCGATTTCACCGCCGAACACGGGCCAAAGGAGCTGGCCGACGAAGAACGCGAGATCCCCGGCGGCACCGGCGTCATCACCTACGCGCCGACCGGGGTGATCTATGGCATTCAGCCGTGGAACTTTCCGGCCTATCAGGCGATCCGCTATACCATCGCCAACCTGATGGCGGGCAATGGCGTGTTGCTGAAACATGCGGCCAATTGCACCGGTAGCGGGCTGTTCCTGCGCGATCTGATGGAGAAGGCCGGGCTGCCCAAGAACCTGTTTACCGTGCTGCTGATCGATCACGACCAATCCGACGACATCATCGCCAATGATCTGGTGCGGGGTGTCACCCTGACCGGCAGCGATGGCGCCGGCAAGGTGGTGGCGCAGCAGGCGGGCAAACACCTCAAGAAAACCGTGCTCGAGCTTGGCTCGAACGACGCCTATCTGGTGCTCGAGGATGCCGATCTCGATGTTGCGGTCGAGGCCTGTGTAACGGGCCGGATCTACAACAACGGCGAGACCTGCGTGAACGCCAAGCGGTTCATCGTGACCGAACGGCATTACGACGCCTTCGTCGAGCGCTTTACCGCCAGGATGAAGGCGGTCGAGATGGGTGACCCGCGCGACGCGGACACCGGCCTTGGCCCGATGGCGCGCGACGATCTGCGTGACACGCTGGCCGAGCAGGTCGAGAAGAGCGTGGAAAACGGCGCCCGCGCGCTGTGTGGCGGCAAGGTGCCCAAGCGCAAGGGCGCCTATTATCCGGCAACGGTGCTGGTGGACGTGAAGCCCGGCCAGCCGGCGTATGACGACGAGCTGTTCGGCCCGGTCGCTTCGGTGATCAGGGCGCGCGACGACGATGACGCGATACGCATCGCCAATGACAGTCGGTACGGGCTCGGCGGCGGCATCTTTTCCAAGGACGAAGCCCGCGCCCGGGCGCTGGCCGCGACCCATTTCGACACCGGCATGGTCTGTATCAACGGCTATAACCTGGCGATCCCCAACATGCCGTTCGGCGGGGTCAAGAACTCGGGTTACGGGCGCGAGCATGGCGGCTTTGGCATGAAGGAATTCGTCAACGCCAAGTCGCTGTACGTGACGCAATAGCGGCGTCCGGCCGGTGCATCGCGCCGTGCCGCGCGGGTGCCGAGGATGGCGGCGGGCTAGGTTTCGGCCGGGTCCGGGCCGTCCTGCCGCAGCTGCGATCCGGCGGGCGGGGCGCGGTGCTTGTCGGACTTGAGGTCCATCACATAGCCGATGATCGCCGCCACCGCCTCCCAGTGCTCGACCGGGATTTCCCGGTCGATCTCGGCGACGTCGTGCAGCGCGCGGGCCAGCGGGCGGTTCTCGACGATCGGGATCTCGGCCTCGGTAGCGAGGCTGCGGATGCGGGCGGCGATCAGGTCGGTGCCCTTGGCCAGGCAGACCGGGGCCAGATCCTTGCCGCTTTCGTATTTCAGCGCCACGGCGTAATGCGTCGGGTTGGTCAGGATCACCGTGGCCCGCGGCACCGCGCTGGCCAGCCGCTGGCGGGCGCGTTCGCGGCGCAGCCCCATGCGTTTGGCGCGGATCAGCGGATCGCCCTCGGTTTCCTTGTGCTCGTCGCGCACCTCTTTCATCGACATCCGCTGCTTGCGCCGGTGATCGAAGCGTTTCCACATGATGTCGGCGGCGGCGATCACCGCCACCAGCGCCAGCGTGTAGAGCAGCATCCGCGCCGCCGCCGCGCGCGCGAATTCGGCCAGGGCCTCCGGCAGCAGCCCCTGCGCCAGCCAGATCTGGCGCACCGCCTGCCAGGTCACCACGCCGGCAATCGCACCGACCAGAAGCACCTTGGCGACGCTCTTGGCGAATTCCACCAGGCTCGCCGCCGAGACCAGCCGCTTGAGCCCGGCCAGCGGCGAGATCTTGGACCATTTCGGCCGCAGCCGCTCCGCCGCCATCACGACCTCGCCCTGAAGCGCGGCGCCGGCCAGCGCGCCCAGCACCATCAGGAGCACCAGCGGCGCCAGCAGCAGCGCCACGCCGCCGATCAGCTCGCGGGTCAGGGTGCCGAGATCGCGCAGCCCGGTGACACCGACGCCGACATCGATCTGGCCGGCGGTTTCGAAGACGCCGCGCAACAGGCCCGAGAGCGGCCCGGCGGTGCTGGGCAGGACAAAGACTGTAATGCCGAAGAGCGACAGCATCGCCATCAGGGTGCCGCCTTCCTTCGATGAGGCGACATCCCCCTTGTCGCGGGCCTTTTTCAGCCGGCGCTCTGTCGGTTCCTCGGTCTTGTTGTCCTTGTCCTCTTCGGCCATCGCGCCCCCCCTCAGAACATCAGCAGGCCGAGCCAGGCGGCGAAGCGCTCGGCAAACTCGCGCAGCATCAGCGGTGCGGCAACCCCGAGCACCAGCAGACCGGCGGCGATCAGCAGCGGCGCGGCGACAAAGAATACCGGCAGGGTCGGCATCATCCGCGCCGCCAGCCCCATGCCGAGGTTGATCAGCAGCCCCATGACAAAGAACGGCGCGGCGACCGACAGCCCGATGTAAAAGCTCTGCGCCACCGCCCGCACGATCTGCTGCGCCAGATCGCCGGTGAGCAGGGCGCCGGGCGGGAATACCTCGTAGCTCATCACCATGGCGCCGAGGATCAGGTGGTGCAGATCCATGGCAAAGATCAGCGCCACGGCGCCCAGCATCAGCCCGGTCGAAATCAGTGTCGAGCCCTGAAACGACCCGATTTCGGGGGCAAAGGCGTTGGACAAGCCGACGATCATGCCGATCTGGGCCCCGGCGAATTGGAGCCCGGTCAACAGGATGCGGGCGGTCATGCCGATCCAGAGCCCGAGGGTCAGCTCGATCCCCAGGGCCGCCAGCAGCAGGCCGGGCGCATCGAGGCTCTGCGGCCCGACCGGCAGCGCCGGATAGAGCGCCAGCGACAGCAGCAGCGCAAAGGCGATGCGGTGGCGCACCGGCACGAAGGCCTCGCCCAGGGCGGGCATGTACATCACGACGCCGCCGATGCGGGCAAAGACCAGCGCCACCCCCATGACCTGCCCGGTGAGAAAGGCCGAGAGGTCCACCGCTATTGCCCGATGGTCGCGACCGTGCGCAGCGACGCCTTGCGGTGGATTTCATTGTGCGACAGCACCACTGTCATCGGGCTGACCCGTTCCAGCATCGAGCGGACATAGCTGCGCACCTCGGGCGAGACCAACAGGGCCGGCCATTGGTCCTGCTCGGCGTATTTCTGGATCTCGCGGCGGGCGTGCAGGACGAATTCCTGCACCCGCTGCGGCGACATGACGAAATTGCGCTCGTCGCCATTGACCCGCAGCGCCTCGAGAAATTCCTTTTCCCAGGTCGGCGACATGGTGATCACCGAGATGAAGCCATTGCCGTCGATCAGCGATTTGCAGATCTGGTTGGCCAGCCGCCGGCGCACCGCCTCGGTGATCTGCACCACGTTCGACGTGCCGCGCCGGGCATCGGCGATCGCCTCGACGATCAGCGGCAGATTGCGGACCGAGACCCGCTCGGCCAGCAGCCCCTGCAAGACCTGCTGGATCAGCACCAGCGGCGCATTGGGCGTCACCTCGCCCGCCAGCTTCTGGTAATCGCGGTCCAGCCCGGCGACCAGCTCCTGCGCTGCGCCAAAGGTCATCAGCTCGGGCAGATGCTCCTTCACCACCTCGGTCAGATGGGTGATGATGACGCTTTCGGGGTCCACCACGGTCAGGCCCATCGCCTCGGCCTTGGGGGCGGTGGCCTGGTCGATCCAGAGCGCCTCGAGCCCGAACGACGGATCACGGCCGCGTTCGCCGGGCAGGCCGCAATCGCCGGGATTGACCACCATCAGACCGTTGGGCCGCACCTCGCCGCGCGCCACCTCGACGCCCTGCACCACCAGCGCATAGCTCTGCGCCGGCAGCATCGGCTCGTCCTTGATCCTGACCGACGGCAGCACAAAGCCGAACTCGCGGGCAAAGAGGTTGCGCAGGCTCTTGATCTTGCCGGCCAGCGCCGCGTCGCTGCTCGAGATCAGTGGCACAAGGCCCTGGCCCAGCTCGAGCCGCAGGCTGTCGAGCTTGAGGGTATCCTTGATGTTGTCCTCGGGCAGGGCGGCCTCGGCGCGTTTGAGCGCGGCCTCGCTGGCGGCGGCATTCTTTCGGGCCTCTTCGGCCTTGCGGGCGATCACCACGCCCAGGCCCGCCATCAGCGCCGCCAGCACGGCAAAGACCGGCACCGGAAACCCCGGCAGCAACCCGATGCCAAAGAGCAGGGCGGCGGCCATGAAGAGCGCCTTGGGGAAGCGGACAAGCTGGCCCAGCACGGCCTCGTTCGCCGCGCCCTCGGTGCCGCCCTTGGTGACGATCAGACCGGCGGCGAGCGAGACGATCAGCGCCGGCACCTGGGTCACCAGACCGTCGCCGATGGTCAGCACGGTATAGAAGCCGGCGGCGTCGGACAGGGTGAGATCGTGCTGTGCCACGCCGATCAGGATGCCGCCGACGACGTTGATCAGGGTGATGATGATCCCCGCCACCGCATCGCCACGCACGAATTTCGAGGCCCCGTCCATGGCGCCGTAGAAGCTGCTTTCGTCCTCCAGTACCTTGCGCCGGGCGCGGGCCTGATCTTCGTCGATCATCCCGGCGCCGAGATCGGCGTCGATCGCCATCTGCTTGCCCGGCATCGAATCGAGAGAGAACCGCGCCGAGACCTCGGCGATCCGGGTCGAGCCTTTGGTGATGACCACGAAGTTGATCACCACGAGGATGGCAAAGACCACCACGCCGATGACGAAATTGCCCGAGATGATGAAGCGCGAGAAGCCCTCGATCACCCCGCCGGCGGCGTCCGAGCCGGTGTGGCCCTGCGACAGGATCAGCCGGGTCGAGGCGACGTTGAGCGACAGCCGCAGCATTGTCACCATCAGCAGCAGCGAGGGAAAGGAGTTGAAATCCAGGGGCCGCGGAATCCACAGCGCCACCATCAGGATCAGCACCGAGAGCGACAGCGAGATTGCCAGTCCGAGGTCGAGCAGCACCGGCGGCAGCGGCACGAAGAGCATGGCCAGGATCAGCACCACGGCGGCGGCAAAGCCGATGTCGCGATTGGCCAGCCCGCGCGCCATCAGCGCATTGCCGCCGCCGGGCCTGAGGTGATCGGTCAGCGCCATCAGAACATCTTCTCGAAGGCGGGCAGCACCGGTTGCAGCGTCTCGCGGCCGAACAGGCTGCGGGCGCCCTCGGCCGCGGCGCCGGAGCGGCGGGTCATGTCCGAGGTCCAGAAATGCCCCTCTGGCAAGGGCGCGCGGCCAGTGGCGGCCAAGCTGCGGCCGCCGCCGCGGGCGGCCAGGTCGCGGAACACCTCGAGCCGCTCATTGGCGATGGCCACATTCTGCCGCAACCGGGTGAGATAGGCGATCTTGTGGGTCTCGGTGGCGGAATGATAGCGTCCGGCGGCCTCGGTCCAGTTGCCCGATTGCTGATGGAGCGCAACCAGTAGCCGGGCGGCGTAATCGACGTTCACCGCCGGGTCGAGGCCCTGTTCCAGCGTGGCAAAGGCCTCGGGGTGCCAGCGCAGGTTGATCTGCATGCAGCCCACGTCGATCGAGGAAATGCCGGCGGCCTGGCGGGCGCGCACCCAGCTTGCGGCGGTGCCGGGCGTGTCGAAGAACCGCCCGTCGCCATCGGCATTGGCGACCCAGGGCCAGACGGTGAGCTCGCCCGCATGCATCATGCCGGCCTCTTGCAGCCCGATGCCGAGCAGCAGGTTGCCGGGAATGTTGTGGCGCAGCTGCGCCTTGAGGATCTCGCGGATGCAGACCCCCGAGGTGGCAGCCATGCGCGGTGCGGGCTCTGCCGCCGGGGCGGGCGAGGGGGCGTAGAAGGCGCTCCAGTCGGCGCGGGCGGCCGGGGTGGCCACCGCTGCGGCCCAGACCGCCGCCAGGATCAATGCGCGCAGGCCCCGCCGCATCACACCCCCCCGCTGACGATCAGGTCGAAGGCCCGGTCGGACAGGCGTTTGACCATGGCGTACATGAAGGGGGTGAAGACCAGCAGCCCGACAAAGATCGCCACGATCTTGGGCACGAAGGTCAGCGTCATCTCCTGCACCTGGGTCAGCGCCTGAAAGAAGGCGATGACCAGACCGACCACCAGCGCAATCGCCATGATCGGACCCGAGGCGTAAAGCACGGTCAGAAAGGCGTTGGACAGGACGGTATGAACATCGGCTTCGGTCATGGCGCTTTCACGATCAGACGGGCATGGCCAGGATTTCCTTGTAGGCTTCGACCAGCTTGTCGCGCACCGAAACCGCCACCTGCACCGTCGATTCCAGCTCCAGCGTCGCCTCGACAACCGCCTGGGTGTCGGCGCCGCCATGCAGCCCGGTCACTGCCGTCGCCTCGGCGTCGCGGATCGCGTTCACCGTCTCGCGGCCCGATTGCGCCACCATCTCGGCAAAGCTGCTGCCGGCCTCGGTGGCGGCGCCGGCGCTTTCGGTGGTCATGTCGCGCGAGGCCCGGTAGGCGCCCGAGGCGGCGTTGACGGACATCAAGGAGGTGGGTTCGGCCATGGGCGCCTCGTCTTACTTGAGCAGATCGAGAAGCTGCGAGCGCATGCTGCGGCCGGTCTCGAACATGTTGAGGTTGGCCTGATAGCTGCGCGAGGCCTCGCGCATGTTGGCCATTTCGATTATGGTATTGACGTTCGACACCTTGACGAAACCGTCGGTGTCGGCGGCCGGATGCGACGGATCATAGCGCAGCTCGAAGCTGGATTCGTCGCGGCTGACCTCGGCGACGGCGACGCCCGATGTGCCGGTCTCGCGATCGATCATCTCTTCGAAGGAGACGATCTTGCGGCGGTAGGGGTCTTCGCCGGGGGCGGAGCCGGTGGAATTGGCGTTGGCGACGTTTTCCGAGACGACCTTGAGCCGCTCGCCCTGGGCCTGCATGCCGCTGGCCGCGACGGTCAGGATGGATTTCAGAATGTCCATGGCGGGGCTCCTAGCGAATGCCGGTCACGGCGACGGTGAGAAGTTCGTGGCCCTTGCGGTAGAGCTCGGCGGCAAGCCGGTAGCTGCCCGCGACCTCCGCCGATTTGATGGTCTGCTGTTCGAGCACGACGTTGTTGCCGTCGAGCGCGCTTTCCCAGGCGCTGTCATCGGCCTCGACCCGCACGCCGGCAGGGGCCGAGGCGGTGGTCTGGATGTGCTGGGCATCGGTCACCGCAAGCCCCTGGGTCGGGGTGCGGGCCTGCACCATGCGGTCAAAGCTGCTGATTTCCTTGGCGCGGTAATTCGGCGTGTCGGCATTGGCGATATTCTCCGAAATCACCGCCTGCCGGGCGCCGAGCCAGCTCATCCGCTGCGAGGCGAGCTGAAAAAAGGACATGCCGGACAGCTTCATCAACAATTCCCTTTCTCTTTTACCAAGAATAGCATTAATAAAAACTGAATAGCAATGGATAGTAGCCATGCATACGCCATTTTCAGAGCTGTCTAGCCTTGCCCGGCGGATGGAACGCAGCAGCGTCGCCGGCCAGGTGACATCGGCGCTGGGGCTGTCGCTGGTGGTCTCGGGGCTGGAGCGGGCGGTGGGCATCGGCGCGCATTGTACGGTGCAGGGCAGCGGCGGCCCGGTGCTGGGGGAAGTGGTGGGGGTGGATGCTGCGGGCACCCGGCTTCTGCCTTTCGGCAATTGGGACGGGGTGCGCAGCGGCGATCCGGTCAAGGTCACCCAGGCGGCGACCGAGATCCGCCCCGATGCGGCCTGGCTCGGCCGGGTGGTCGATGCGCTGGGCCGGCCGCTTGACGGGCGCGGCCATCTGCCCGAGGGCGACGCGCCCCGCCCGGTGCGCGCCGGGCCGCCGCCGGCCTTTGACCGGCGCCGCGTCGGGCCGCGGCTGGCGACCAGGCTGAAGGTGATGGATGCCTTCACGCCGCTCTGTCGCGGTCAGCGGATGGGGGTCTTTGCCGGGTCGGGTGTCGGCAAATCCACCCTGATGGCGATGCTGGCCCGGCATGCCCAGCCCGAGGTGATCGTGGTCGGGCTGGTTGGCGAGCGGGGCCGCGAGGTGCAGGATTTCATCCGCGACGACCTGGGCGAAGAAGGGCTTGCGCGCTCGGTCGTGGTGGTTTCGACCGGCGACCAGCCGCCATTGATGCGGCGCCAGGCGGCCTGGACCGCCACCGCCGTGGCCGAGCATTTCCGCGACCAGGGCAAGCAGGTGCTGCTGCTCTTGGACAGTGTGACCCGATTTGCCATGGCGCAGCGCGAGATCGGCCTTGCCGGGGGCGAGCCTCCGACTTCCAAGGGCTATCCGCCGACCACCTTTGCCGAGCTGCCGCGGCTGATGGAGCGGACCGGGCCAGGCAGCGGCGCGGCGGGGGACATCACCGCGCTTTACACCGTACTGATGGATGGCGACGACATGGACGACCCGGTCGCCGATGCGGTGCGCGGCATCCTTGACGGCCATATCATCCTGGATCGCCGCATCGCCGAACGCGGCCGCTTTCCGGCAGTGGATATCCTGCGCTCGCTGTCGCGGATGCTGCCGGAGTGCCACACGGCGGAGGAATACGCGCTCTACCGGGCCGCCCGCCAGGCTGCGGCGCGCCATGCCGACATGGAAGAGCTGATCCGCATCGGCGCCTATCGCAAGGGCAGCGATGCCGAGGTCGACGCAGCAATCCGCCTGTCCGGCCCGCTCGAGGCGCTCCTGGGCCAGAGCAAGCGCGAGACCCTGGCGCCGGAAGAGACCTTTGCGAACCTGCGCGCTTGTCTCGATGCCGCGGGCATTGCGGTGCCCGCCGGCTGATCAGCCCGGCCGGATCCAGCGCTGCAAGGTGTTGAGATCCTGCGCGGCGGCGGCGCGGCGGGTGCGGTCCTTGCGCTGCTGCTGCATGCGCGAAAGCCGCAGGATCTCGAAGGTCTTCTGCTCGGACAGCGCGGCGCGCAGCTTTTCCTCGGCCTGCGCCAGATCGGGCGCCAGCTTGGCGGCCTCGCGGGCGTTGCGCTCGAGCTCGGCGCGGATCGATCCGATGAACCGGCCGAGGTAGGGCGCGCCTTCGAGGCCGTCGATATGCGATTCACTCGACAGCCGTGCCAGCAGCGCCTCGCGCTCGGTCTCGAGCCGGTCGTAACGGGCACGAAGCACCCCCACGGCGGCGGCATGTTCGCGGGTTTCCAGCTCTTTCACCCGCTCCATGATGGCCAGCGGGCGCAGCCGGTCAGGGGCCATCGGCCTTGGGCTCCTCTGGGCCGGGGACCGGATCGCCGCCCAGGCGTTCGCGCATCTTCAGCAGGATATCAATCGGATAGCCCGATGATCCCGGCGGCAGCGCCTTGAAGACACCGGCCACGGCGGCCGAGGTGAACTCGGGCTTGGCGGCTTCGGTCTTGGCGTCGTCCGGGCCGGCAGCCAGGGCCGGCGCGGATGCCAGCGTCAGCGTCGCGACGGCCAGCGCGCGCCTCATGCCGCCGGCAGCTCTTTCTGCGCCGCCTCGACCTCGTAGAAATCGGGCTGCATGCGCGAGGGGATGCTGCCTCGGCCGATCTCGATGCAGATATTGGGCGGATGGTTCGACACCATGGCGACAAAGATATCGCGGATCACCAGGTAGAAGGCGCCGTCTTCCTCTTCGATCTGCTTCAGCCGGCCGGCGACCGGCTGCACCATGCAATAGGCCAGGAAAACGCCGAGAAAGGTGCCCACCAGCGCCCCGCCGATCATCTTGCCGAGGATCTCGGGCGGCTGATCGATCGAGGACATGGTCTTGATCACGCCGAGCACGGCGGCGACGATGCCGATGGCGGGAAGGCCGTCGGCGACCTGCTGCACCGCATGGACAGAAGCCAGCGATTCATGGTGATGCTTGCGAATCTTGCGGTTGATCACGTCTTCGGTGGCATAGCGGTCGTCGAATTGCATCGACAGCATGCGAAAGCTGTCGCGGATCAGGTCGACGGCGAAATGATCGGCCATGATGCGGGGATAGCGGCCAAAGATGTCGCTGCTCTGCGGGTCTTCGATATGGCTGTCGAGCGCCAGGATGCCCTTGGCCTTGTAGGCCCGGGTCAGCTCGAACATCAGTTGCAGCAGATCGTTGTAATCCTTGGCCTTCCAGCGCGGGCCTTTGATCACCTTGAGTACACCGCCGGCCGAGCTCTTGATCACCGAGACGCTGTTGGCGATCACGAAGGCGCCGATTGCCGCGCCGCCGATCATCATGCCTTCGAAGGGCAGGGCATACAGCACGATGTCCATCTTGCCGCCCGACAGCATGAAGCCGCCAAAGACGAGTCCGAACACAAGAGCAAGCCCGAGGATGAAGGTCATGGAGGGGTCTCTGCTTTCACTATCAATGCGCGCGCGGGGGTATTCCGGTAAATTATAAGTATAATTGACTTTCTTTCAAGCATAAATAAGGATAGTTTTGAGTAGTGAAGAACAATCCTTGGAGTTGCGGCATGGCCTCCGGCAAGCTCGCCTATTTCTTCGAAGCCCGTGATCTGGCGCATCTGTTCGCGGATTGGCCCGACGAGATCGGTCTGGTGCTCTGCCTCGATGCGGCGGGATTGTGCGAGCTCTTGCTGTTCCATGTCAGCGAACGCGACCGGATGCCGGCCAAGGCGGCGGCGGTTCTGGGCTGCGCGCGGGCCGAGCTCGAGGTGGTGCCCGAGGTTGCGGGCTATCCGACGCGGCGGGTGCTCTTTACCGACGAACAGAAGCTGATGGCGCTGATCCTCGACGAGGACGATCTGGCCGAGCTGGCGCAGGACTACCTGATCAATCACCGGTTCGAGGCCTCGCGCAAACCGGAAGCGCCGGCGCCCAAGCCCGCGACCAAGGCGGCCACCCTGACCGATGTCTTTCGCTGGAAGCCGCGGCTGCACCTTTCGGAGACCGCGCCGAAACCGCCGCGCAAGCCCGATCTGCCCGAGGGGTTCGCCGCGCTCGACGCCCAGGCGGAATGCGATTTTGCCGACGGCGTGCTCGAACTCGGGCGCACCGGGCTGCGGCTGAGCCTGGCGCCGGAGCTGCTGAGCATCCAGACGCCGGCGCGGCGGACCCGCAAGATCGGCTTTCGCGACGATTTCTCCTGCTTTGTGCTGCCGCGGCCGGTGGCGGCGGGCTGGAGCCCGGGCGAGTCGCTGGTGATCGACATGCCGGAGGAGGGCTTTCCCAAGGCGCTGCGCGCGCGCTATGCCCAAGGGCCACGCCAGGCGCAGGTCACGATCACCGGCCAGGGCGTCTTTGTCACGCCGGGCGCGCTCTTGCCGCCGCCACCCCCCGAGGCCGAAGCTCCGGCGCGGCGCCGGCGGTTGTTTTCGCCGGTACGCTCGGCGCTGATCGGCATGGTCTGCCTCGGTCTCGCCGCCGGCGCGATGCTGCGCGAGGATGCGCCGTTTTCGCTGCCGTTCCTGCCGATGAAATCGGGCGCCATCGACGCGCCGCAGCCGTCCGAGACGCGGTTCGCCGCGCGGTAGTTGGCCGCCCGGGCCTCAGTCGTCGTTGTCGTCGAGGATATAGCCGCGCCCGCGTGCCGAGCGCACGCGAAACCCCCCGTCCGACCGGGATTCCAGCTTTTGCCGGATGCGGGCGATATGCACGTCGATGCGGCGGTCGCCATAGGCCCAGTCGGCCTCGCCCAGCACCTGCGCCAGCGCCGCGCGGTCGACGATCTCGCCCGTGTGGCGGCTCATGTATCTGAAAATCCGCTCTTCGACCGGGGTCAGGCCAAGCTGGACCAGCCGCGCCGCCTTTCGGTTCTTGCGCACCGCGCCCTGAAGCCGCAGCGACAGCCGCGCGCGCAGCTCTCCGGGATCGTGATCGGCGCGCAGGGCATCGTCGGCGCCGGCGGCAAAGGCGGCAATCGCGCCCTGCGACCGGTTGGCATGATCGATCGCCAGGATCACCGCCTCGCTGGCGTGCCGCCGGGCGGTGGCAATCAGCGTCAACATCGCCTCGTCGGGAATGTGCCGGGCCGAAAGCCCGACGATCAGGGCGCTGAGCGGGGCGCCTTCGGTCAGCGTGTCGCGCAATTCCGCCGGCCGGGCCCGGCGTAGCACCTTGGGCAGGCCGCAATCCTGCAAGACCCCGGCCCAGGCCGTCCGCAGACCCGTGTCACGTTCGACCACGGCGGCGAAAGAGCCCCTGTTCTTCATGAGCCGGTAGATACTCCCAAGGTTAGTCCTGAACTCTTTAGAGAGGTTTGTGCAAAATTTCGTGAATTTTCAACTCCGATTAACCTTGGCGCGCTATCTATCTTTCGACAATCATGAAGAAACCGAGAAAGTCACGTTTGAGGCATGCAATATCATCTCGTATCCGATGGCCCCAGGGGCCTGGCGCCTTTCGCCGGGCTGCGCGGTGATCCACTTGAGAACCGGGCGATAATTCCTTGCCCGGGGCGGCGGATCCCGGCCGGTTTCGGCCGAGGCGGGTTGCGCGGCTCAAGAATTTGCAAGATTAACACGTGAGTTTCCCGTACAATGGCCCGACTGCCAGTGCCCCCGACGGCCCGCGCATCGGCCACAGGCAGCGACCCGGCGGCGTCAAAGATCGGGCGGGCAGGAGATGAAGATGACTACTCAGGGCATGAAAGAGGAAACCGCCGGCCGCATCGTCGCGGCCTATGCCTCGCGGCCGGATGTTGGCCAGGATGAGATCGTGGCGCTTTATCGGCGGCTGGCCGAGGAATTCTCGCGTCAGGGAAGCTCCGCGGTCGCGGTGCCGATCGCGCCGGAGACCGGCCGATTGCGGCCGGCGGTGCCGGTCGATCAGGCGGTGTCCGAGGATCGGGTGACCTGCCTGTGCTGCGGCCGCAGCTTCAAGATGCTCAAGCGTCATCTGGGAGCCGAACATGGCATGACCGAGGCCGGCTATCGCGCCGCCTTTGATCTGCCCGAGGATTTCCCGCTGGTCGCACCGAGCTATTCCCGCAAAAAGGCCAAACACGCCCGGAAGGCGGGGCTGGGCAAATATGAACGGTCTGTCGTCACCGGCGAGGCATAGGCCCCGGCATGGCGCAATCGGACGAACAGACAATCATCATCCGGCGGTCCGAGGAGAGCGAGGACCACGGCCATCACGGCGGCGCCTGGAAAGTCGCCTATGCGGATTTCATGACCGCGATGATGGCGTTTTTCCTGCTGCTGTGGATTCTCGCCGCCTCGGACGAAGAGAAGCTGCGCGGCCTGGCGGATTACTTTTCCCCCAGCCTGTCGCAGAGCGGCGGCAAGGGCGACGGGTTGCTCGATGGCACCGTTCTGGCCGCCGAGGGCGTGCTGAGCGGCACCGACGGCGCCGCCACCCCGGTGCAATTGCCCAGTTTCGGCCAGGAAAACCCGCTGGCCGTGTTCGACAGCCGGCTGCGCGACGAAAGCCCGACTCCGGCGGAACAGGTCGCGGCGCAAGCCGAGGCCGAGGCCGAGGCGGAAGCAGAGGCGGCCGCGGCGCTCGATACCCTGGAGATGGCCCGCGCGCGCGAGGCCTGGGCGGCGGCGCAGGACCGGCTCGAGCAGCAGATTGCCGAGGATATCGCCAATACCGTGGGGCTCGAGACGCTGGCCGAACACCTGGAGTTCAAACGCCGCGACGACGGGCTGGAAATCCAGATCGTCGACCGCACCGGCCGGTCGATGTTCAACTCGGGCAGCGCCCGCATCCCCGAGCGCACCCGGCATCTTCTCGAGGTGGTGGCCGGATCGCTGGCCGAGCTGCCGAACGAGATCACGATTGCCGGGCATACGGATTCGCTCCGGTTCCAGAACGGCGGCCCCTATTCCAACTGGGAGCTTTCGGCCGACCGCGCCAATGCCACCCGGCGGGTTCTGGTGGAAAATGGCGTCAACCAGTTGCGGATCACCCGGATTTCCGGCCTGGCCGATACCGAGCCGCTGGACGGTATCAGCGCCGATGCGGCCGAGAACCGCCGCATCAGCATCATGGTGGTCTATCCGATGGGCCAGGATGCGCCGCTCCGGCGACCGATTCCCTGAAATACGTTACGCTTACCCCGGGATTTCGCGGCAAAACCCAGTGGAAGCGGCCCTATATAGCGGGCGAGCGCGCAGAATAACGCAAAATATGGGGGTTGAATCCCGTTTTGTAACGAAAACTCAGGGGGTGTTCATGAATCTCTGCGGCGCGGCAGGCGGCGCGGAGGTGGCCCGGACCCTTGGATTCAAGCGGCAAAGGCCGGCGAATCACATGGCTCTATATAGATATCGCCCCAAGCTCACCGCCTAGATATGGTATGAGCCTTTACACTTGAATCCTTTAAGCAGGGTTAATCCGCACGTACTGATTGAGGGGTAGCTGATCGTTTAAACAAGTTCAGGGAGCGGATTTAAGGATGCTTGGACAACAGGTGCTCGACCTCATTTGGGAAGATGGCGTCGCCATGCCGGACGCTGAAACCTCCCGATATTTCCTGAACCTGTTCTCGCGCATCCTGCCGGTGCGCACCGCGCCGCTGGTTGCCGGCGCCGCCTGTGAACGACCGCTCGCCATGTCCGACAGCCTGGAGCTGGCGCCCGGTCTGCCGCTCGGGGATGTGCTTGTCGAAGAGCTGCCGCTGGATCTCGATTACGACACGCTGGTGGTGATGCTGCCGAGTGGCGAACAGAACCTCGGCTCCCTGCTGGGCGGGGCGGTGGCCGAAAGCCTGATCCTCGCGCTGTCGCTGGGCGAGATGCCGCTGGAGCGCGAAAACGAGGCACTGCATGCCCTGGCGCAAGCCGCCCTGCGCCGCGCCGCCGAGCTGGAAGGCGCCGGCGCCGCGCTTGACATGGCTGGCTTCCGGCGCGGCATGGCGCTTGGCCTCGGCCGGTACTGGATGGCCGGCGAGACGCTGACCGCGACGCCCGATTTCCTCACCAGCCCGGCGATGATCGCCCATCTGACACGGCTCGACCCGGATTTTGCTGAACCCGATCTTTGCCTGTTCGGCAGCCGCCTGCTGGATGTTTCGTCAGAGCCGCTGGCACTGGAAGAATGGATCGGCCGCACCTCGATGATGCTGCGCGCCTGCCTCGGCGCCCCGGAAAGCGAGTTCGAGCCGCTGCCACAGGATATCAGCGCGCGCTTTAACTTTCACTAAATCTTTAATTTCTTTCTGTTTTCCGTGAAATGTGTTTTTCTATCCTTGAAAGCAAGGATAGGGCGACGCTCTTCATGAACTCGATGTCGTACCAGGCCGCGATGCGGGTGCCGCTGCTCAGCTTCGAGCAGGAGCGCGCCGCGATTGGCGGCTGGCAGGATCGCGGCGACCGCAAGGCGCTGGAGCTTCTGGTCTGCGCCCATGCGCGCCAGGCCTGGGCGCTGGCGGCGCGGTTTACCGACAATCCGACGCATCTCGAGGATCTGGCCGCCGAGGGGATGATGGGCTTGCTGCGCGCCGCCGACAGTTTCGACCGAAGCCAGGATGTGCGGTTCTCCACCTATGCCAGCTGGTGGGTGCGCAACGCGATTTCCGCGGCCGTGGCCCGGATCAAGGCGGTGATCGACATTCCCGCGCGAACCTATCTCGATGCCCGCGCCGGCCGGCTGCCCGAACCGGAACATCACCTGATCCGCCTGGCCGTCCAGGCCGCGATCGAGATCGACGGCGCCAGCGACGGCCCGGCCGATCCGCGCACCGCGCTGGTCTGTGACGCCCCGGGGCCGGAAGAGGAAATCAGCCGCCTCGACCGCGAGGCGCAGCTGGCGGGGCTTCTGGCGCGGGCGCTGGGGCAACTCGATCCGCAGGAGATCGAGGTGGTGCGGCGTCGGCATCTGTCGGCCGATCCCGAACCGCATCTGGCGCTTGCCGCCGAGATGGGCCTGTCCCCGGCGCGGCTGCGCCAGGTCGAGCGGCGGGCGATGATGCGGCTGCGCCGGCATCTGGTGGAGGCGGGCTTTTCGCGCAGCCTGTTGCAGCCGTGATGAACATCCTCAGCGCCCTGGCCGGTCTGGCCTCTGCCACCGGCACCGAACCGTCCGCGCGCGGCGCGGCCCGTGACGCGTCCCCTGACGCGGCCGGTGCCGGGCTTTTCGCTGCGTTGCTGGGTCGGCGCGAGGGGCAAGAGGGGTCCGGCGATCTGCCGGCACCCAAAGCGGCCTCCGGCACGTCCCGCGAGACGGCGCAGGAGACGGCTGACGGCGGGCTCGAAGCGCTTCTGGCCGAGGCCCAGGCGGCGCTGGAGGATCCGAAGCTTGCCGATGCGGAACTTGCCGAGGCTCTGGTGCCGCTGGTCGCCGCGCTGGCGGAGGTCGTGTTGCCGCCGGCGGCGCCCGGAATCGAGGCCGGGCCGCCCGTTCTCGCCGGGCAGCGTCTGACCGAGGCGCTTCAGGCGCTCCGCGCACCCGCTGCGCCGGTGGTGGAAGCGGCGGCGCGCACCGGCCCGACCGAGGTGCGGACCGAGGTGTCCCGGCTGATCTCGGATATCTCGGCGCAGGTGGCAGAGACGCCGCAGGCGCAGGCCGAGCCGCCATTGCGCGGCGACAGGGCGGTGTCGCAGATCCCTGCGGGCGGTGCCACGGAGATGCGGCAGATGGCTGAGCGACCGCCGGTGGACCTGGCCCCTTCGCGCGTGGAGTTGCGCGCCGGCGTCGCGGCCGTGCCCGCCCCCCCGGCAGCCGCGGGGGCCGAGCTGCGCGCGCCGGTGATCGCCGACATGGCCGCCGCGCCTGCGCCCGCTCCGGCGCAGCCCGGGACAGTATTCACCCCGGCGCCGCCGCCCGAGGTGGTGGCACAGCAGGCCCGTGCGCCGCTGCCCGACAGCGGCCAGATCCTCGGCCAGCTCCGCGCCCAGGTGGATCAGGGCGGCACCATCCGCGTCGCGCTTCGGCCCGAGGGGCTCGGCCGGGTCGAAATCAGCCTCGCACCCGGCGACGACGGCCAGATCAACGTCACCGTCCGGGCCGATCAGGCCTCGGTTCTGGGCAGTCTGCGGGCCGATCGCGAGGGGCTCTTGACGCTGCTGCGCGATGCCGGCCATCAGGTCGAGGCGCGCGGACTCAGCTTCGCCGACATGGGCAGCCAGGGCAGCGGCGAGGGCGCGCGCCAGAACACCGGGCAGGGCGCGCGACAGACCGCGCTGCCGCAAACATGGGCCGGTGAGACGGCCGCCGAGCCGACCGATCCCCCGACCCCCGCCGCGCCCGCCTCTGGCGGCGTCGATATCACGGTCTGACAAGGACAGAACAATGGCAATCGATCCCTATGGCCTGACCGGCGCGACCAACGGCACCGCCTCCGGCTCCAACAACGCCCTGAGCCAGCTCGGCGAGGATTATCAGAGCTTCATCACCCTGCTGACCGCGCAGATCCAGAACCAGGATCCGCTCGAGCCGATGGACAGCACCGCCTTTGTCTCGCAGCTCGCGACGCTGACCCAGGTCGAACAGGCGGTGGCGCAGAATGCCAACCTCGAAGGCATTGCCGCGCAGCTCACCAGCCTGTCGGCGATCTCGGGGCTGAACCTGATCGGCCACAGCGTGGTGGCGCCGTCGTCAGAAGTGGCCCTGTCCGGTGGCGGGGCGACGCTGGGCTATCGGCTGGGCAACGAGGCGCAGCTGGTGACGATGGATGTGACCGACGCAAACGGCACCATCCTGCGCAGCTTCTACGGCTTGCCAGGCAGCACCGGAAGCCTGCACGAGGTCGCCTGGGATGGGTTGGACGACGCCGGTGCGGCCCTGCCCGACGGGCAATATTCGGTGCAGCTCACGGCGCTGGATCTCGATGGCAACACGGTGACCTCGCAGACCTTCGCCTTGGCGCAGGTCACCGGGCTGACCTATGATCAGGGGCTGGCGGTGTTGCAGCTGGAAACCGGCGAAGCGGTGCTCGCCGGGTTGATCGAAGAGGTGCGCTGAGCCGTCTCAGCTGCGCGGCACCTCGGCCTGAAGCAGCGACAGAAGCAGAACCTCGGCGACATCCGCGCCAAAATCATCCCGAAGATCGGCCACAAGGGTTTCGGCCAGCCGCGGCGTCTCGACCCGTTCGCCGGTCAGGCTCAGCCCTTCGGCCGCGCGATGCAGCGAGGCCAGCACCGCATCGCGCAGGCGCGAGGTGTTCTCGGCATCGCTGAACTTGGCGGCCGCTTCGGTGTCGCGCATCTCGACGCCGATTTCCGACACCACATAGGTCACGCTATGGGCGCGATAGACCGGCACGCTCATCCGGCCGAGGCGCACCACATTGGCCTCGTTGCGCGCGGCCGCGGTCTGCGAATGGTCGGCGTCCGGCGTCGCGGCGCCTTCGTCGGGGCTCTCCTGCCCGCTTTCCTTGTCGGCGAGTTCGTCGAGAACCTGCGCCGCCGGGGTCTGGCCCGGGGGATCGATTTCGGAGGGCGCCGCTGTCACGACGGCGGCGGGCATCACCTGCCCACCGGCATATCCCGCCGCGGCAAAGGCGAGCGGCAGGGCGACAAAGGCGATAGCGGTCTTCTGCATGTCCTGATTCCGAACTGGTTGTCTCGGAATCGGTTATCGCTTGGCAATCAGACAAAACTTTTCGCAAACTTTGTCGGAAGTTAGGTCTAATATGGCAGGATTACGTCCATCACGTCCTCGCCATAGCCGCGCACCTGCTGGCGGCTGATCGATCCGCGGCCGCCATAGCTGATGCGGGCTTCGGCCATCTTGTCGTAGCGGATGGTATTGCCCCGGTCGATGTCCTGCGGGCGGATGATGCCGGAGACCCGCAGTTCGCGCAGTTCTTCGTTCACCTTCACCTCCTGCCGGCCGACCACCACCAGATTGCCGTTGGGCAGCGCCTGCACCACCAGCGCCGCCATGCGCAGCGAAATCGACTCGCGGCGATCGATCGAGCCGTCGCCGCTGGCGCTGGTGGTCGACCCGATATCGACGATGTCGCCGCTGGGCAGGTCGGCGGGGCCGACGCCGGGCAGGATCTTGTCGATCTGCGAGCCATAGCCGAAGAACCCGGCCAGCGTCAGCGAGCTGTCGCCGCTGCGGCTGCGGTCCGAGGCGTTGTCGAGGCTGGCCTCGTCGTCGATCTCGATCACGATGGTCAGAAGATCGCCGATCTGGGTTGCCCGCTGATCGGCAAAGAAGCCGCCGCTGCCCGGCTCCCAGAGCGAGGCGCGTTCGGCCCGATCGGGAATGCGCGGCATTTCGGGCGGGGGCATCGGCACGTTGACCGTCTGCGCGGCGGCCAGGTCGCGGCGGTCGACGCCGATCGGGCTGAGCTCGGGGTCGCGGTCGAACACCGGTTTGCCACAGGCGGCAAGCAGCACAAGCGCCGGGCCGGCCGGCAGAATTTGGCGTAAACGGATCATCGGATCACCTCCACAAGCCCCGGCCCGCGGGCAATCGCCTCGAGCGGGGCATTGCTGACCAGATTGACGATGCGCAGTTCGGCGCCGCGATGGGCACTGTCGAGCGCGCGGCCCGGGGCGGTCAGGACCAGCCGGCCGTCGTCATAGAGGATGTTGACCTTGTCGCCGCGGTCGATCACCAGCGGCTGCATCACCGATTGCGTCATCACCGGCCGGCCCTGGGCCAGCATGCGGCGG
Source organism: Marinovum algicola (assembly GCF_900109145.1). GTDB lineage: Bacteria > Pseudomonadota > Alphaproteobacteria > Rhodobacterales > Rhodobacteraceae > Marinovum > Marinovum algicola. The sequence continues at coordinate 113,085 of NZ_FNYY01000014.1, read as the reverse complement.
ACCTGCATGCCCTCGAGCAACTCGGGCTCGGTGATGGTGAAGGCACCGATGCGGCGCAGCGGAAGCTCGGTGATGGCGATATCATCGGTGCCGATAATGGCGCCCGGCATCAGCCGCCGCGCCGGCACCGGCACCGCCAGCACCGGCAGCGCCATGCCCTCGAGCCGGTGGGTGACGCCGGTCTCGGTCACCGCATTGGCCAGAAACCGGCCGCTGTCGCGGTCCATCCAGAAGGCCGAGATCATCTCGGCCTCGGCGGCGGCATTGCCGGAGAAGCGGATGCGGATCAGCGCCTCGGCCGGCAGCTCGTTGCCCCAGCTCTGGCGCACCTGCTCCTCGATCAGCACATCCGCGGTTTCGGCGCGGGCCGAAAGCGGAGCAAGAACAAGGGCAAGGATCAGGGCAAGGACAGGCATGGCTTACCGGATCTGGTTGGCGGCCGACATCATTTCGTCGGCGGTTGAAATGGCCTTGGAGTTCATCTCGTAGGCGCGCTGTGCCTGGATCAGATCGGTGATCTGGCGGACGATATCGACGTTCGAGCTTTCGAGATATCCCTGCCGCAGGATGCCGACGCCCTCATCGCCGGGCAGCGAGGGGATCGCATCGCCCGACGCGACGGTGGCCTGCAATAGGTTGTCGCCCAGGGGCCGCATGCCGGCGTCGTTGACAAAGGTGGCCAGGGTGAGCTGGCCGATCTCGACCGGCACCGGATCGTTGTCGACAAAGGCGCTGACGATGCCGGTGTCGCTGATCTCGATCTTGGTGGTATTGGCCGGCAGCACCACGCCGGGATCGATCTCGTAGCCGCTGCCATTGACGATCTGCCCCTCGGCCGAAAGCCGGAAAGAGCCGTCGCGGGTATAGGCCTGATCGCCATCGGGCAGGTTGACGGTGAAATAGCCGCGCCCGTCGATCGCCATGTCGAGCTGGTTCTGGGTCTGCACCAGCCCGCCCTGGGTGTTGAGCCGGACCGTCCCCACCGCCTGCACGCCGAGGCCGACGTCGAGGCCCACCGGCCGGGTGTTACCCTCTTCCGCCGTCACCGCCCCCTCGCGTGAGAGGTTCTCGTACACCAGATCGGTAAAAGAGGCGCGGGCGGTTTTGTAGCCGGTGGTATTGGCGTTGGCGATATTGTTGGAAATCACGTCGACATTGGTCTGCTGCGCCATCATGCCGGTGGCGGCGATACCCAGGGCTTTCATCTGCGTCTCCCTCTCTAGCTGGTCTGGCCGATGCGGCTCAGCATCTCTTTTTTCAGGTCGTCCTCTGACGAAATCAGGTTGAGCGCGTGCTGATAGGCCTGCTGAATGTCGATCAGCCGCGTCACTTCGCTCACCGCCTGTACGTTGCTGGCTTCCAGCGCGCCCTGGATCACTTCGGTGCCGGTGTCGTCGGGGGCAAGCTGGGCGGTGCCGTCCTCGGGGACGAACATGCCGCCGCCGGCGCGGCCCAGGGACTGGCGGTCGGGCAGGGCGAAAATGCCGATCTGACCCAGCACGCCGCCCTGCTGCGACGAGATCACCCCCTCGCCCGAGATCGCCACCGTCGCGGCCAGGGCCGGCGGCAGGGCCAGCGGCGCGCCGCCCGCGTCCAGCACCTGGGCGCCGCTGGTGGTGACAACGCGGCCCTGCGGGTCGAGCACGAAATTGCCGTCGCGGCCAAAGGCCTGCTGGCCGTCCTCCAACTCGTAGGCAAACCAGCCGGCACCCGAAAGCGCCATGTCGAGCGGGTTGCCGGTCTGGAGCACGACGCCGGAGCGGTCATCGAGATAGGAGCCGCGATCGATCAGGTAGCTGGTGCCCTCGCCGGTGACGTCGGTGCTGTCGGGGTTCAGGTAGCTTTCGAACAGCACGCGTTCGGCCTTGAAGCCGGTGGAATTGGCGTTGGCGATATTGTTGGCGGTGACGTCAAGCTGACGCTCCAGCGCAGTGAGCTGAGACAGGGCGACATAGGTGGAATTATCCATCGATCATCTCAATCAATTCTTGTTCTACCGCTTGCGTGACGCTCTTTTCTTGCTGACAATGCGTTTTCATTTGGTGTACATCAAGAACAATCATGATGAAACGGCGAAAAAACTCGGCCTATTCTTGTTTTCTCGGCGCTGTCGCGGCGCTGACCCTGGGGCTGCCCCAATCCTCTGCGGCGGCCACCGAGACGGTGCGCGCGATGCCCGCGGTGCAGGGGCTGGAGGCGCCGATCTGGGGGATCGAGCCGCCGGTGCTTTACCTCGCGCCGCGCGAGTCGCAGCCGTTTCTGGCCGGGCGCACGGCGCTGATGGCGGCGCTGCTGCGCGCCGGCGAAACCGGGCCGGCGCGGATGCGGGTGCTGATCGAGCTGGCCGAATTTCACTTTGCCCACGGCATGATCCCGGAGGCGCTGTCGATCCTCTCGGAGGTGCGCGGGCCGCAGGTGCCGCCGGCGCATGGCCTGCGTGCGGCGGCGCTGGAGCTGGCGCTGGGGCTGTTCGATCCGCTGGGCCGGCCGCTGACCGAGCGCGCCGCCAATCTGCTGGCGCCGCATTACGCCAAATGGCCCGATCAGCCGCTCTTGCTGGTGATGTCGGATCTGCGCGCCGGCGCGTGCGCCAAGGCCGCGCCGGGGCTGCGCGCCGCCTTCGAGCGGCTGCAACGGTTCCCGGAGGTGGCCCGCGAACAGGCGCTGCCGGCGCTGCTGGAATGCGCCATCGACGACCGGCAATGGCAGCTTGCCCGCGATATCGCCAGCCGGTTCGAGGATCATGTCACCCTGCACGACAGCCCGGCGCTGCATTTCCTGCTGGGCAAGGTGGCCGAAGCCGGTGATGCGCCGTTGGCGGCCTTCGACAGCTATGCGCTGGCACAATCGGGCTCCGATCGCTGGGGCCACCGGGCGCGGCGGGCACTGGTCGATCTCGGGTTACGCCAGGATGCGCTGAGCTCTGCCGAGGCCGCCGACCTGCTGGCGCTCGAAACCGAGATCTGGCGGGGCGATGCCGCGGCGGCGGACACCCTGGGCGATCTGGCGGCGCTGCAAGAGATCGCGGGCGATCCGGTCGCGGCGGTAGAGACCTATGGCCGGCTGCGCCAGCGCCATCCGGGCACCGACCAGGCGCAGGGAGCGCAGCAGAAAGCGCAACATCTGATCGGCAAGCTCTACGAACAGGGCGCCAGCGGCGAGATCTCGCTCTCGGCCTTCATGGCGCTGCACGCCCGGATTGCGCCCTGGTTCCGCTTTACCGCCGATTACGCCCTGTCGGCCGAGCGGTTCGCCGACGGGTTCCTGGCCGCAGGCGCCACCACCGTCGCGGCGCAGGAATTCGCCACGATCCGCGACCACCTGACCGCGGCGCAGGATCTGGGCCTGTTTGCGCCGCTTCCCGGCCAGCTCGACCGGTTGGCCGTCAAGGAGGCCGAGGCGCTGTTGCAGGGCGGGCAGTTCGAGGCGCTGGGCCTGCGGCTGGCAGAGCCGCCCAGGCCCGAGGAGCCGGCGCTGGCCGCGCGACTGGCGCTGGTCTCGGCGCGCTATCTCGACGAGACCGGTCAGCGCGCCGCGCTCTTGTCGGCCAGCGCGGCGGAGGCGCCCGAACAGGTGCTGCGGCTGCGCGCCCAGGCCCGGTTCGAACGCGGCGAATGGCCCGAGGCGCAGGCCGCCTATGCCGCGCTGGCGGCGCGCACCGGGGCCGATCTGCCGCTGCCCGACGCGATCCGCTATCTGCTTGCCGCCCATCGCAGCGGCGACGTGGCCACCGCCGCCGATCTGGTCGGTCGCTTCGCCGCCCTGACCGACCTGCCGGAATGGACCGAGATTGCCGCCACCCTGACCGCCCAGGTGCCGGAGCTTCTGCCGCTGCGCCAGGACGCCGCCCGCCGGCGGATCGACAGCGCACAGGACATGCTCGACACGCTGTCGGCACCGCGCAGCGTCAATTGAGGCCCCGCGCCGGCAGCCGCAAAAACAGGCAAGGATCAGCGAAGCGGTTGTAAAACATCGCCAAGAACAGCCGTCTTTAAACTTGGTGTAACCAGGCTGGTCTATATGTAGGGGCAACGGTGACCCAACACCGGCACGGCAAAGACGAGGCGGATATGAGCATTACCAACGCGATGGCGTCGGGCGTCAGCGGGCTGCTGGCGAATTCCACGGCGGTCAGCAGCATCTCTTACAATATCGCGAATGCCGATACGGTCGGCTATCGCCGCAGCTTCGAGCAGATGGTTACCGCCGGGGCCTCGGGCGCCAGTGGCGCCATGGCCACCGGCGTGCAGACCACCTCGATCCACAGCAACACGGTTGACGGCAATTACCTCGACACCGCGATCGCCACCAATCTGGCGATCACCGGCAACGGCTTTTTCGTGGTCAACTCGAACATCGATGCCTCTTACACCAACGGCAACCTGTTCACCCGCGTCGGCAGCTTTGAGCCCGATGACAACGGCAATATGGTCAATTCAGCCGGGCTCTACCTGATGGGGTATGCCTATGGCGCCAACGGCGCGCTTGGCGCGGTCGACCGCAACAGCTTTGCCGATCTGGTGCCGGTCAATGTCGCCAACCAGACGATTGCCGGGTCGATCACCGGCAATATCGCGATTGGCGGCAACCTGCCGTCGCAGGAAACCGGACAGGCCGCCGCCGGCGATCCCTTTGTCTCTTCGGTCGAATATTACAACGCCCTCGGCGCGGCCGAGCGGCTGACCCTGTCGTTCCAGCCCACCACCACGCCCAACAGCTGGCAGGTGACGATCAGCGACGCCAATACCAGCTACGGCGAAGTCACCATGAGCTTTGCCGACAGCGGCCCCAACGCCGGCGCGCCGCTGGCCTATGCCAATGCCACATCGACCGCCACCGCCCCGGCGGGCTTTGCCTTCAACCCGGCAACCGGCGTGATGACGCTGACCGTCAACAACGGCACCACGCCGCAGGTGGTCGACGTCTCGCTCGGCGCGCCCGGCAGCTTTGACGGGCTGAGCCAGTTCTCGGGCGATTACTCGCCCCTGACCATCGAGGCCGACGGCTCCGAGAGCGGCACGCTGACGCGGGTGGAATTCGACGAATTCGGCAATGTCTGGGGCGTGTTCGACAATGGCACCCGCTCGGCGCTCTACCAGGTGCCGCTGGCCACTTTCTCGAACGCCAATGGCTTGCAGACCACCAACAATTCGACCTTCTCCACCTCGATGGACTCCGGCGATTTCTATCTCGGCCAGGCCGGCAGCGGCGAAACCGGCACCCTGACCTCCGGTGGCGTGGAATCCGCCAATGTCGATATCGCGCAGGAGCTGACCAGCCTGATCCAGCGCCAGCGCGCCTATTCTTCCAACGCCAAGATCATCACCACCGCCGACGAAATGCTGTCGGAAACCGTGAACCTGAAACGCTAACCGGCCAGAGCGGCAATCAATGCGTCGGCCTGACAGGAGAACGCCATGAGCCTGACTTCCGCGCTCAGCGTCGCCGGCGCCGGGCTGACAACCACCTCGCGCTGGGCCGAAACCGTGTCGGGCAATATCGCCAACGCCGGCAATGCCAGCTATGCCCGCCGCGATCTTGCGGTCACCACCGATCCGCAGGGCGTGCCGGGGGTGTCGACGATCGCCCGTGCCGTCGACAGCTCGCTCGATGCGATGTATCGCAACGAGGTGTCGCGCACCGCGACCCAGGACGCTATGGCCACGGGCCTGTCGCCCTATACCGCGATCCTCGGCGACAGCGAGAGCAGCGACACCATCCTGACCCGGCTGACCGAATTCCAGAACGCGCTTGACCTCGTGTCGGTCGCGCCCTCGGATGCCAGCCTGCAACGCAGCGCGGTCGATGGTGCCCAGGGGCTGGCGCTGGCGCTGAACCGCGCCGGTCGCGCGCTGGCCGACACCGCCAAGGACACCGCCGCCGCGATCGGCGCCGATGTGGACGCGTTGAACGCCAGCCTGACGCGGCTGCAAGGGCTGAACGAGCGGATTGCCGGCGGGCTCGAGGGCGAGGCGCGGTTGGCGCTGGAAGACCAGATCACCGCCGAACTCGATGCGCTGGCCGAGGTCACCGACTTCACCCTGCGCAAGGACACGGATGGCCAGGTGGCGCTGTTCACCACCGGCGGCACCGCATTGCTGTCGGACAATCTGCGGCAGCCGCTGCGGTTCGAACCCACGACCGGCACGCTGTATGCCGGCGAGATCGAGATCACGCCGGGCAAGACCGGTGTGCGCGGCATTTCCGAAGGCGCCCTGGCCGGCCGGATCACGCTTTATTCCGAGACCTTGCCCGAGATGCAGGCCCAGCTTGACGAGGTCGCCCGCGCGCTGATCGAGGGCATGGCCGGGGCCGATCCCAGCCTGGCACCGGGCGAGGCGGGGCTGTTCACCGATGCCGGCGCGGCGCTGGCGGATCCGGCCGCGCCCGGCCTGGCCGCGCGCATCGCGGTGAACCCGGCGGTGCTGCCCGAGGCCGGCGGCGGCTATTGGCGGATCCGCGACGGCATGGGGGCCACCGCGCCGGGCACCTCGGGCGACAACAGCCTGATCCTCGATTTTGTCGACACGCTCGATGCGACAACTGCGTTTGACGCGGCGGCGGGCCTCGGTGGCAGCGACCGGCTGCCGGAGTATGTCGCCGCGCTGATCGCCGGCCAGAACGCCACCCGCGCCAGCGCCGGATCGGCGGCGGAATCGCTGGCCGCCGGGGCGGTGGCGGTGCAATCCAGCCGCATGGCCTTTGCCGGCGTCAACATCGACGACGAGCTGCAACAGCTCACCGCGATCCAGCAATCCTATGCCGCCAACGCCCGGGTCCTGACCGTCGCGTCGGAGATGATCGACACCCTGCTCGGCGCCGCCTGAGGAATGCACAGATGATCTACAACATGACAAACGGCCCCTCGACGCTCTACAGCAACCTGCTGCGCCGCAATACCAATGCCGAGCTGCAAAACCGTCTTGCCCAGGCCGAGCAGGAGCTGGCCACCGGCGTCCAGAGCGACATCTACGCCTCGCTCGGCGCCAGCGCCTCGGAGGCGCTGGCGCTGAATGCCGCGCTCGACCGCGACGCGGCCCAGGTCACCGCCAACACCCTGCTGGGCGGTCGGTTCGACAGCATGAGCCGCGCCCTTGGCACCATCCGCGAGAGCGTGCAGCCGGCGTTCGATCTGGCGGTGGCCAACAGCACTGTCGGCGGCTCCACCGGCAGCGGCTTGCAGCTTCAGGCGCGGGTCGCGCTCGATGCGCTGATCGGCCAGGCCAATGCGACCCACGCCGGGCTGGCGCTGTTTTCCGGCAGCGCCAGCGACACCCGGTCGCTGACCCCCTGGGATCAGACCAGCACCAGCAGCGGCGAGACCCCCGGCGCGGCAATCGGCGCGCTTCTGGCCCAGGGGATGGGGACCGGTGTCGAAGTTACCGCCCGGATCGCCGAGATGGATGCGCTGTTCGACAATGCCGACGGCAGCTTTGACGCGCTGTTTGACACCGGCGGCGGCAGCGCCGTCACCGTCAATATCGGCGACGGCGAAACCCTGCGGCTTGACGTGCAGGCCAATGATCCGGCATTTCGCGATGTGCTTCAGGGGCTTGCCATGCTGGCGGCCACCGATGCGCAGGAGATCAGTGATCCCTCCGCCTATGCCGACTGGGTCGGCGCCGCCACCGCGCGGCTGGCCTCGGGCATGGAGGGCCTGCTTGACAGCCAGGTCCGGCTGGACGCCGGTTCGGCCCGGATCGACGCCGCCAACACCCGGATGCAGGACCGCGCACTGGTCTATTCCACGCGGGTGAGCGATCTGATTGGCGTCGACAGCTATCAGGCGGCGACCGAGATCACCGCGCTGGAAACCCAGCTTCAGGCCAGCTATGCGGTGACCGCGCGGCTATCCCAGCTGAGCTTTCTGAACTACATGGGTTGATCCGCGCGGCGGCAGCGGGGCGGTCGTCTCGTCGGACTCCGCCGGGTCGAGCTTGTAGCCGCGGCCGCGCAGGGTGCGGATATGCGGATCGCCCAGCGGCGACATCTCTTCGATCTTGCGCCGGATGCGGTGGATGTAGACGTCGATCACCTTGTCGAAGGGCTGATCGTCGGCCATGCCGTAGACCGCATCGTAGATCCGCGATTTCGACACCACCCGTGGCGCCGCCAGGGCGATCTGCTGAAAGATCGCCAACTCGCGCTGCGAGAGCTTCATCGGCTGGCCGGCGACTTCCGGGTCGCGGCCGTCGAAAAACGCGGTCACATCGCCGACATTGATCGAGGCCGCCGCATGGCCGTGGAACCGCCGGGTGATGGCATTGACCCGGGCGCGCAGCTCATGGCCGGTCAGCGGGCCGACGATATCGTCGTCGGCGCCGGCATCGAGGGTTTCCATCGCCGCTTCCGGGTCGCGCGTGCCGCGCAGCACCAGCACCGGGTTGCAGCATCCGGCCCGGCGCAGGCGGGCGATATGCTTGACGGCGCGGGAATGGGCCCACATCAGCACCGGCCGGTCGGCACAGCCCTCGGGCGCGAGCAGGTCGAGCTGACGTTCGAAGAAGTCGTCGGTCACCGTCACTGGCTGCCAATCCGCATCGGCGAGACCGAACAACAGACCGCCGAGGGCGTTCGTTCGCGCGTCGTAAAGGTAGATATGCACCACGCCCCCTGACCGATTTTTGACTTCGCCATGCTTTGACAAGCATACAATGCGCAAAACCTGTGGTGCGGTCAAGCATAACACAAGAATAGAATGGTTAATCAAGAATTAAACATTGCGATTTTCTTCGCTCCGATGTTTACTCTTGGCAATGGGTCCCGAGCGGCCCGGGCCAGCCAGTTTCGGAGCGTCATGCGTATCGCCGCCCTCTTTGCCGCCCTTGCCACCGCGCTCTTGCCGGCCCTGCCGGGCTGGGCCGAGGTGCGGATCAAGGATATCGCCACCTTCGAAGGCGTGCGCGAGAACCAACTGGTGGGTTATGGCCTCGTGGTCGGGCTCAACGGCACCGGCGACACCCTGCGCAACAGCCCCTTCACCGAGAAAAGCATCGAGGCGATGCTTGAACGGCTGGGGGTCGGCAACCTGTCGGAAGACAGCATCAAGACCGCCAATACCGCCGCTGTCATGGTCACCGCGATGCTGCCGCCCTTTGCCCGGCGCGGCTCGCCGATCGATGTGGTGGTCTCGTCGCTGGGCGATGCCTCGTCGCTGCGCGGCGGCACCCTGATCGTGACGCCGCTGACCGGTGCCGATGGCGAGGTCTATGCGGTGGCGCAGGGGCCGATCGCGGTGGCCGGCTGGGCGGCGCAGGGGCAGGCGGCCTCGGTGGTCGAGGGCGTGCCGACGGTAGCGCGGATCGAGAACGGCGCCACCGTCGAGAACGAGATCGAATTCGAGCTGACCTCGCTGCGCAACATCCGGCTCAACCTGCGCAACCCCGATTTCACCACCGCGGCCCGCGTCGAAGAGGTGATCGAGGCGCGACTGGGTGGGAATGCCGCGCGGGTGCTCGATCCGGCGACGGTGGAAATCGCTCTGGGAAGCGCCGACAAGCTGGATGTGCCCGGCGTGCTGGCCGACGTCGAAAACCTGCTGGTCACCCCCGACAGCACCGCCAAGGTGGTGATCGACGCGCGCTCCGGCACCATCGTGATCGGGGCCAATGTGCGCATTGCGCGTGTCGCCGTCAGCCAGGGCGGGCTGACCGTGATGGTGCGCGAGGATCCGCAGGTCAGCCAGCCCAACCCGGTGACCATTGGCGGCACCACGGTGGTGGTGCCCCGAACCTCGGTCGAGGTCGAAGAGACCGAAACCCATTTCACCATTCTCGAGGGCGCCGATGTCAGCCTGCAACGGCTGGTCGATGCGCTCAATGCCATCGGCCTGACGGCGACGCAGACCATTTCGATCCTTCAGGCCATCAAGGCCGCCGGCGCGCTGCATGCCGATCTGGAAATCATCTGAGGAGGCCACATGGACATTGCTACCAATATGGCGGCGCTTCAGGTCACCGGCGCGCAGGCGGCCGAGCCGGGCAAGGCCGCGCCCGACGCGGCGCAATCGGCGGCGCGCGAGTTCGAGGCGATGTTTCTGAGCCAGATGGTCGACGAGATGCTGGCACAGGTCGATATCGGCGATTTCGGCGGCGGCCAGGCAGAGGAACACTGGCGCTCCTTCATGGCCGAGGCCTTTGGCCGGCAGATCGCCGAACAGGGCGGCGCCGGCATCACCGCCAGCCTGCGCGGCGCGCTCGAGGCCTATGCCCAGACCAAGGCAGAGCAGGAGCAGGGCGGATGAGCGAGATGACACCGGCCCGCGCCACCCAACTTGTCGATCAGCTGGCCCGGCTGCTGCGCGACGAGATCGCGGCGATCGGGCAGGGGCAGCTGGCCCGGGTCGAAGAGCTCTATCCCCGCAAGACAGAGCTTTTGGGCGAAATTGAGGCCGCCTTTGAAAATCAGGAAAAATTTTTATCCGGCAGCGCACCGGCGACGGTTGCCCTGCGCCGCAAGCTCGAGGAGCTGCACGGGCTGATCCAGACGGATCTGTCGCTTTTGCAGCGCATGACCGAGGCTACAGGCGCCGTAGCGCAGGAAATCGACCGCATTCGCGACCGTCAGAGCCTTCGCGGGCTCTATGATCGGGGTGGTGCGCGAAAAACCGGGGATGTGACTCAACCGCAACGTTTGGATCAATCGGTTTAAGACAAACGCTTTTTTGGCCTTCTGCTCGGCCGGACCCGTGTTACCCATGGCGCACGGCAGTGCCGTTTTCGTCAGAAAGACGAAGACCAACGATAGAAAATCGGAGCAGTAAATGTCTTCAATCAATACGAACAGCAGCGCAATGGCTGCACTCGCAACCCTGCGCAACATCAACGACGACCTGGGCAGCACCCAGAACCGGATCTCCTCGGGTCTCAAGGTGGAATCGGGCAAGGACAACGCCGCCTATTTCCAGATCTCGGAAACCATGAAGAGCGACAGCTCGGTCTATTCCTCGATCAACGAAGGCCTGACCATCACCAAGAGCTCGGTGTCCACCGCGCGTCTCGGGGCCGAAAGCGTTCAGGATCTGGCGCAGGAATTCCTTGATCGCGTGGCCTTTGCCCAGGGCGCGACCAGCGGTCTCGACGAGATCGAGAACGACCTGAACGAACTGGTCAAATCGATGGAAACCACGCTGAGCCAGTCGACCTTCAACGGCGACGACATGCTGGGCGCGGGCGCCTATTCGGACGGTGATGTCACCGCGGCCACGCTGGATGCCACCAACGGCACCTTCAGCGCCGCGGCGGCGCAAACCGACACCGCCGTCGGCGTCGACCGCAACACCGTGACCGGCGTCAGCCGGGCCGGCGGCACCTATGCCACCACCTCGATCACCGTGGGCACCCACGACCTCGGCATCCTGGTGTCGGACTTCAAGACCATCGCGACCAACTTTGGCACCAACGCCAGCAACGCGACCAACGGCGCCGCCTTCCTGAGCGGCGTGCTGGCCACCACCGAGACGACCCTCAGCGGCGTCACCGACATCGCCACCAAGCTGGGCCAGTCGGAAAAGTCGGTCGAGACCCAGCAGACCTTCCTGCAAGCCGTTGTCGACAACATCGACGGTTCGGTGGGCTCGATGATCGATGCCAACATGGAAGAAGAGGCCGCGCGTCTGCAAGCGCTCCAGGTGCAGCAGCAGCTGGCAACCCAGTCGCTGTCGATCGCCAACCAGGCGCCGCAGAACATCCTGTCGCTGTTCCGCTAACGGCATTTGCGGGCGCCCCCGGGCCCCGGCAAATCTGACAACGGGGAGGCGCCCGGCGGCGCCTCCCTTTCGCCGGAGTGACGGACATGCCGTGCCCGGCCAGAAATCCCCCCGCAACGACGGGGAAAGAGGCAGAGCAGCACATGAGCATCAACGCATACAAGAGCACGATCCGCGAGAGCGCCAGCCCGCGGCAGATCGAAGCCCGGGTCTTCGCCCGCATCACCGGCGCCATGAGCCAGCATCTCGAGGCCTGGGCCAAGGCCGGAGACAAGGCCGAACGCGCCAATATCCTCGCGCGGGGCCTGCGCGCGGACATCGCCGAAAACCGTCAGCTCTGGGCGCGCCTTCAGGGCGATCTTGCCGGCGCCGGCAACCAGCTTCCCGCTGCACTCAAGGCCAATCTGATTTCGCTGTCGCTCTGGGTCGACCGGGCCTGCGGCGAAGTGCTGGGCGGCGGCGACGGGCTGCAAGCATTGATCGACGTCAATCAGAACATCCTGGGCGGTCTTTCGGGGCGTCGCCCGGCACCGACGGCATTGGAAACCGATGGCACTCAATCTCACGCTCAAGCCGTTTGAACGGATCATCGTCAACGGCTGCATGTTGCGCAACGGCGGCCGCAAGAGCACGCTGACGGTCGAGACACGGGCCGACATCATCCGCGAGACCGACCTGCTCGGCCCCGAGGCGGCGACCACGCCGGTAACGGCGGTCTATTTCCTGATCCAGAGCGCGCTGATCGATCCCGAAACCCGCGACAAGACCGCCAAATCGGCGCAGAAGCGGCTGGCGGTGCTGGCCACCACCTTCGGGGCCGAGCTGCGCGGCCATGTCTTCGAGACCGCCAACAACGTCAGTCGCGGCGAATATTTCACCGCCCTGCGCAACCTGCGGCCCTTGCTCGCACGCGAGACCGAGATCCTCGGCGCGCGGCAGGAGGTGAGCGCATGATCTCGGTCGCCGGCATGTCGGGCAATGTGGCGCTGCGGCTGGTGGATGCCACCGAGACCAAGGAACAGGAAATGATGCGCGACGCGCCGCAGAACGCCCGCGCCATCGCCTATTTCCTGGAAAATATCGAGACGGTCGAGACGGTCGACGACCTGATGGCGGATTACGAGCTCTACAGCTTCGTGATGAAGGCGCATGACCTCGAAGATCAGATCTTCGGCAAGGCGATGATGGAAAAGATCCTCAAGAGCAACATCGAAGAGGAAGACGCGCTGGTGAACAAGCTGACTGACAGCCGGTTCACCGAGCTTTACACCACCATGGGCTTTGGCACCGACGGCATCGGCAATATCAACACCATGCTCGGCAACTGGAAGACCCGCATGGTCGACAAGTTCATCGACACGCAATATGTCAACGAAAAGGCCGACGAGAACGAAGCCCTTGGCATTGCACTGGATTTCCGGCGCAAGGCCGCCGACATCAACACCGCCTACGACATTCTCAAGGATTCCGACATCTCGCAGTTCGTGCGCACCGTGCTCGGCCTGCCCGACGCGGTGGCGGCGCTGGATATCGACCGTCAGGCCGAATTCATCGCCGAAAAGCTCGACCTCGAGAGCCTGAAGGATCCGGCCGAGGTCGAGAAGCTGGTCACCCGCTACGTGGCCATTTCCGACGCGACCTCGGACCTGACCGCAAACAATGCCGCCTTGCAGATCCTGAGCAGCGGTGTCGGCTCGGGCAGCTTCGTGCCCGTCACCCTCGATATCAGCGCGGTCACCGGCTTCAGCGGCTACAAGCTGCGCTGATCAGATCATGTCGTCCTCGTCGTCGTTGAGCGGCAGGCGGATCTGTTCGTCCTCGGCCAGCGAGCGGGCGTAATCCAGCGCCAGCGCCTGCGCCGCGCTGACCTCGCGGCGGCGCACCGGGCCCATCGCCTGCATCTCGTCCTGCAACATGTCGCGCGACCGCTGCGGCAAAGCCGCCAGAAACGCCTCGCGGGTGTCCTGGCTGGCGCCTTTCAGCGCCGTCGGCAGGGTGTTGCCCGGCATGTTGCGCATCACCTTGGCCAGATCCATCGGTTCCAGCTTGGCCAGGTCTTCGAAGGTGAACATCTTGGCCTTGATCGCCTCGAAACTGTCGGGCACCGAGGCGGTCAGCGCCGTCGCCATCGCGTCAAAGGCCACGCGGTCGAGCTTGTTGAAGAGATCGGCCATGCGCTGGTGCTGTTCATTGACGGTGGGCTGGGCGCCGGCGTTCATGATGTCGGCCTGAAGCGATTCCTCGATCTGCGCCATCATGTGGTGCGGCACCGCCTCCATGCGGATCATCCGCTCGACCACATCGTTCATCTTGTCCGCGCCCAGCAGCGGCAGAACCTTGGCCGCCACATCCGTCTTGACGTTCGACAGGATCGCCGCAACCGTCTGTTCGTGCTCGTTTTTCAGATAGTTGGCGATGACGTTTTCCGACAGGGCACCAAACCGCGCCCAGAGATCGCGCTCTTTCAGCGGGCCACGGATGTCCTTGAGAATGCCATCGACCTGCTCGCCCGGCAGGAGCGAACGCAGCATGTTCTCGGCGACCGAGAACGAGCCCACCACGCCGCCGCCGTTGGTGATGTCATCGACAAAATCCGACATCACCTGCTCCACCGTCTCGGAAGAGATCGAGCCCAGCCCCGACATCGCCCGGGTGACCTGCTGAATCTCGAGATCGTCAAGCCGCTGCAACAGCGCCGAGCCGCGTTTCTCGCCGAGGCAAAGAAACAGGATCGCGGTCTTCTGCGGCCCGCTGAGCTTGCGCCGCCGGGGGCGCGCATCGGTTGCACTCTTGCGCTTGAGGTCTGCAACGGCCATGGCTCTGCTCCTTACCGTGGTGTCAGCCGCCCGTGACCGGGACGTAGCTTTCCATGAGACTGCCGGCCAGCATGTACCAGCCGTCGATGAGAACGAAGAAGATCACCTTGAACGGCAATGAAATCAGCACCGGCGGCAACATCATCATGCCGGCGCTCATCAGCACCGAGGCGACAATCAGATCGATCACCAGAAACGGCAGATAGATCAGAAAGCCGATGGTGAAGGCGCGGCGCAGCTCCGAGATCATGAAGGCCGGCACCAGCGTGCGCCAGTCGGCCTCTTCGGCGGTTGCGGCCAGCGGCACTTGTTCGGCGGCGTCGCGCCCGGCGATCTCGTGGAACAGCGCCAGATCCTTTTCGCGGGTGTTGACGAACATGAAGGCGCGGAACGGATCACCGATCCGGCGCAGCGCCTGTTCCTCGCTGATCGCATTGTCCATCAGCGGCTGAACGCCGCTATCCCAGGCGTCCTGAAACACCGGTTGCATGACGAAGAAGGTCATGAACAGCGCCATCGAGCTCAGCACCATGTTGGGCGGTGTCTGGTTCAGCCCCAGCGCCGAGCGCAGCATCGAGAAGACGATGACGAAGCGGGTAAAGCTGGTCATGATCACCAGCAGCCCGGGCGCCAGCGACAGCACGGTGATCGCGGCGACAAGCTGGATGATCCGGCCCGAGAGGCTGGCGCGTTCGTCCGATCCGGCGGGGGCGTCGCTCAGCGCATCGCCGATCGCGCCAAGCAGGTCGCTGCCGGCCTGCTGCGCGCCGGCCGGCGCAGCGGCCCAGCCCAACAGCAGCACGGCGACAAGGCCGACCGGAAGGGCCCGCGACCGGGTCATTTCTCGGACACGTAATCCTTGACGATCTCGGTCAGCGAGACCCCCAGACGGTCGTCGGACAGCTTGACCAGATCGCCGCGCGCCACCAGCCGGTCGCTGATCACCACCTCGACCGGCTGGCCGATCGCCTTGTCCAGCTCGATGATCGAGCCGCGGCTGAGCTTGAGCAGCTGGGCAATCGGCATCTTGGCGCGGCCCAGCACGATCTGCACGTCGAGCCCGACATTCAGCATCGCATCGATCCCCGATCCGCCGCCCATGGCCGCGGCTGCGGCGGCGGCCGCCGCCGTTCCGGTATCGGCCTGCGGGGCCTCCGGCGCCTCGAGCGCGGGGGGGCCGTCTTCGGTGACGGCCTCGCCGCTGGTGTCGGTCATTTCGTTCATGACGGCTCTCCTGTGAGTTTCTGCCCCAGCCTCTGCTCGATCTCCTGCCGCGCCAGGCCCAGCGCTTCGAGGATGCGGGCGCAAATCTCGGCAAAGCTGTAGGCCATCACACCCTGGTCCCAGGCGGCCCGCACCGCGCCGGCCTGCAACGTCGGATCGGGGCGCAGCGACAGCCGGCCGCCAAAGCCCGCCTCGCGCGCGGCGGCCTCAAGCTCGGCTGTGGCGGCTTCGAGGCTGTCGGGCGGGAAATAGAGCGTCAACTGCGCCGCCCCCAGCGCCATCCGCACCGCCGAACGCGCCTCGCGCCGCGCCTGCCCTTCGGCCAGTGCCGCGCTGACATCGGGGGCCAGCTGCTCGAACACCGACAGCACGAAATCGATCATCTGCGCCTCGAGCGCGGCATGATGCGCTTCGGCATCGGCAAACAGATCGCGCAGCACCGGCACCACCGCCTCGGCCAGTTGCAACCGGCGCGTGGCATCCGAAGCGAGCGCCGCCTCCTGCGCCTCGGCCCGGCCTTTCTGATACCCCGCCTCGAAGGCCGCCGCCCGCGCTTCTGCCAGCGCCAGTTCGTGATCGGAGCGGGTGAACAGCGGTTCCGGGGCAGGGGCCGCCTCTGGCGTCAGGGCCTCGGTCTCGGCGTCGAAATTGCGATCGAAAAGATAGCTCATGCGCTCGGCCCCTCTGCCAGCCAGCCGCGCAGCACCTTGACCGCATCCTCGGGCTCATGCTCGATCAGCTGCCCGACGGTGTTGATCCAGCCGCGTTGCACCCCGCCCTGAACCGAGGCCAACGCCACGGTATCGCCTTCCGATCCCGGCGGCAGCGGATCGAGGATCGTGCCACTTTGATACACCGGCCCCGCGTCGGCCGCAGCCGGGCCATTGCCGGTGGCCGCGCCGGTTGCCGTGCCGCCGGCCAGACGGGCGGCATCGGCGGGCGGGGTCAGGGCGTCGCCGCCTTCGGGCAGTGCCTGGGGTTGCAGGATGCGGTTCAGCGCCGGGCGCACCCCCAGCAGCAGCACCGAACCCACCAGCGCCAACGCAAAGGTGCCGCGCAGCGCGGTGCCGAGATTGTCGGTCAGCAGGCGGGTAAAGCCGCCGCCGATCGGCTCGCCCACATCCATCGAGTAATCCATGAACCGCAGGCTGACCACTTCGACGCTGTCGCCGCGCGTCTGGTCAAAGCCGATGGCGCTCTGCACCAGCGCCTGAAGCTGCGCCAGCTCGTCGGCGCCGCGTTCCTGGTAATCGACCGCGCCGCCGCCCTGCACGTTGTAGATGCCATTGACCAGCACCGCGACCGAGACCTTCTCGATCTCGCCCGGCTCCTGCACGATCTCCGAGGTGGTGCCGCCGATCTCGTAGTTGATCACCTCGTTGGTGCTGTTCGAGCTGTTCGACGCGCCACCGGGCACATCGGCGGCCAGCGCGGCGGGGATGTTGTCGGCAACGCCGACTTCGCCGCTGGCGGCGCGCTGGTCCTCGCGGCTTTCCTCGCGGGTCTCGGTCGAGCGGACGACACGCTGGGCCGGATCGAAGGTCTGCTGGTGGATCACCCGCCGTTCGGTCGAGAGATCGACGCTGACCTGCACGCGCGCATTGCCGGCCCCGACCCGCGCCGTCAGGATCTGGGCGATGCGCTGCGACAGCCGGTCCTCGATCTGCGCCCGCGCCGATTGCAGCGAGGCCTCGCTGCCCGGCGCGCCGTCTTCGGCCAGGATGGTCTCGCCCGAGGCCGAGAGCACCGTCACCTGGGTCGGCGAGAGGTCGGGCACAGCCGAGGCCACCAGCGACCGGATCGCTTGGGCCTGCCGGGTGGCGATCTGGCGCGCGCCGCGCACGATGACCGAGGCCGAGGGCCGGGGCCGCTCGCGGCTGAAGGGTTCGCGTTCGGGCAGCACCAGATGCACCCGCGCCGCCTCGATGCCGTCGATGGTCTGGATCGACCGGGCTAGCTCGCCCTCGAGCGCGCGCAGCCGGTTCACCCGCTGCATGAAGCTGTTCATCCCCAGCCCGGTGCCGCCGTCGAACAGCTCCCAGCCGGGGGTGCCATCGCCGGGCAGGCCGGCGCCGGCCAGCACCATGCGGGCGCGCGCCAGATCCTCGGCCGGCACGTTGACGGCGGTGCCCGCCGCCTCGACCTGCGCCGCGATATCGGCCTGTTCCAGCGCCTCGACGATCGGCCCGGCCTCGGCTGGCGACAGGTCGCGATAGAGCGCCACGTAATCGCGCGAGCCGAGCATCGTCAGCCCCACGAAGACCGCCAGCACCAGCGCCAGCCCGACCGCCCCGAGAGCGATCAGCCGCGGTCTGCCAAGCGATTTGAGGTTTTCGATGACTGCCTGCACGTGGAAATCTGCCCGCAACTATTTCTTGTAGAAACTAACCACATCTATTCTTGTCTATCAAGGATATTATACTGTTTTATACTTGCCATACCGGCGATGTTTTCGCATCATGCACCAAGAACTGGATGAACTCGGAAGCATTGATCCATGGCGGCATCCTCGGCCAATCAGGCACCCAAGGCGCCCAGCAAGGGCGGCCGGCTGCTGCGCGTTTTCGCGCTGCTGCTGGCCTGCGGGCTGGCGCTGGCGGGCGGGCTGGTGGTGTCGATCGGCCCGCAACGGGCCCTGTCGCTGCTGCCTCTTGGCGATGCCGAAGCCGCCCCCGAAGAGGCAACGGCCGATGCCGGGCCCGAGGCGGCTCCGTCCGCCGACACCCCGGCCAAGGACAACGTGGTTGTCACGCCGTTTCAGGAGATCATCGTCAATATCACCGCGACCACCGCCACCGGCCGGCAGACCTCGCGCTTTCTCAAGCTCAACATCGCCCTGGCCTATGACGCCACGCTGCCCGGCGCCGACAATATCGAGACCCGCAAGCTTTTCCTGCGCGACAGTTTCCAGGAGTACCTGCGCCAGCTCAATGAAACCGACCTGCAAGGCAGTATCGGCCTGGTGCGGCTGAAAGCCGAGCTCTTGCGCCGCGCCCGGGCGATTTCGGAAAGCGACGCGCCGCAGCAATTCCTAATCGCGGACCTGATCATCCAATGACCGCCGACACCGCCCAGACCAGCACCACCCGCGCCGTGCAAGAGCTCATGGTGCAGCGCGCCAAGGAGTCCTATGCCCGCCTGCCGATGCTCGAAGTCGCTTTCGACCGCTTCGCGCTGTCCTTGGCGCAGGTGCTGCGCAGCCATTTCGGCGGCGTCGCCGAGACCGAGCTGAAGAGCATCGACTACCTGTCCTGCCAGGAGGCCATCGCCGATCTGCCGGATGTGGCGCTGATCGCGGTGACCGAGGCCGAGGATTGGGGCGGCACCATCGCGATGATCGTCAGCCCCGAACTGCTGTTCAACATCGTCGAGGTCACCTTCGGCGGGCGCATGTGCCCGGCCGGGCGGCCGCAATCGCGCAATTTCACCGGCATCGAGAAACGCGTCGGCCGGGTGTTTTGCGACACCGTGCTGACCGACCTTTCGGCCGCCTTCGACAAGGTGTCGCCGGTCAGTTTCCGCATCGACTATCTCGAGACCAACCCGCGCGGTCTGTTGATCGCGCCGCCGGCCAGCGCCTGCGTGCGCGCGGTGGTCAGCGTCGAGATCGACGAACGGATCGGCGAGCTGATCTTCCTGTTGCCCAACACCGCCTTTGAACAGGTGGCCGACGTGCTGTCGCAGAATTTCACCGGCGGCCAGCTGGGCGGCGACAGCGGCTGGCGACAGAAGATGACCGACATGCTGGGCGGCACCAGCGTCGAACTGGCGGCGGTGATGCATCAGGCGGCGCTGCCGCTGCGCGACGTTCTGGCCTGGACGCCGGGGCAGGTGCTCGACCTCGGGCTTCAGGCCGAGGATCCGGTGACGCTGCGCTGTTCCGGTCTCGATATCGCGCGGGCCGAGGTCGGGCGGCGCAAGAACGGGCGCGTGGCGCTGAAATTCACCGAAAAACTCTATCAGGAAGAGGAGCTGTCAGATGTCCTTCGCGATTGATATTGCTGTCCTTGTGCTGCTTGTCGGGACGCTGGGCTATGCCTGGCTCGTCGACCGCCGGGTGCGCCGGATGATGGAGGCCATGCGCGAGATGGAGCCGATGATCGGCAGCTTCAGCCAGGCGGTGGACCGCAGCGAAAGCACCGTGTCGGCCCTGCGCGCCGCGCGCGAGGTGGCGCCGCTGCGCAAACGCCCCGAGCCACCTCGGCCCGAAGCCCGCGCCGAGGCCGCGCCGGAGACCTCCGATCCGGGCGCCGAGCCGGCCTTTCGCAGCAAACGCGAACCAGCGCCACGGCCGGCCGATGCGACGCCGATTTCCGGCAAGTCCGAGCTGATCCGCGGCTTTTTCGACACCGTTCGCCAGCGCGAGGCCTGATGCGTCCCTTCACCCTCATCCTGCCGGCGATTGCCGCGTTGGCGCTTGCCAAGGCGGCGACCACCTTCCTCGACCGGTCCGACCCCGGGATGCCGCCGGCGCTGGCCGGTTTCATCTCGGCCGCCTCGGCCGCCACCGACGAGGCCCCTGCGCCGCAGGCCGCTAGCACCGCGCCGCAGAGCTGCGAGGCGCCGGAGGCGCTGCTGGCCTCGATCCGTCGCGAGCGCGAGCTGCTGGAGGCGCAGAAGGCCCGCGGCGCCGAACGCGCGGCCGAACATGACCTGGCCTCCGAAACGCTGGAAATCGAACGCCAGCGGCTGGCCGACCTGAAAACCGAGCTGGAAACCCTGATGGCGCGCATCGAGGCGGCACATACCGCCGATGTCGACCGGCTGGTGGCGCTCTACCGCAACATGAAGCCCAAGGATGCGGCGGCGATCATGAACGATCTCGACCTCGAGGTTTCGGTGATGGTGATGGGCACGATGGACGAACGCGACGCCGCGCCGATCCTTGCCGCGCTCGATCCGGTGCGGGCGCGGGCGATCTCGCAGATCATCCTGGAACGCTCCAAGCTGCCCGGCGACCAGCGGCTCGACGATATCCGGCTGTAATCCGGAACGGGCCGGGCCCCTTGACGGCGCGGCCCGGGCTTCCTATCTGCCGATACGCGAGGACGACCTCCCCAGAACGGACAATTTCCGGGACGACCCGGCACCATCTCAGAGGTTGCCATGCGCTCTCCGCTTGATCGTCTTCGCCATGCCATCAGTTTCGAACTGCTCGCCCTGATCCTGATGATCCCGCTCGGGGCGACGGTCTTTGCCATGCCGATGCAGGACATCGGGGTTGTCGGCATCGTCGGCGCGACGCTCGCAACCCTCTGGAATATCTTGTACAATTATATCTTTGACTTGGCCATGCGGCGGCTCTCCGGCACCACTTTGAAAACCGGCCGCCTGCGCATTCTGCACGCGGTGCTGTTCGAGGTCGGGCTGCTCGTTATGCTGATGCCGTTCATTGCCTGGTATCTCGGCATCTCGCTCTGGCAGGCCTTTGTGATGGATGTGTCGTTCGCGCTGTTTTACATGGTCTATGCCTTTGGCTTCAATTGGGCCTACGACAGGCTCTTTCCGCTGCCCGAGTGGAAGGCGGCGCAGGCTTCGGAATAGCGGCCGCCGAGCTCGGGGCAGAGCGAGTATGGCGCGCGCCGCAGGCTTGTAAACGCATAGGACGAATTATGTAATATACTGATATCATAGAAAATAAACGCTTCCAAAGCAAACGTCGCTCTCTGGCCCCCGACCTTTCCGAACGCTCACCCCAGGTTGTCGGCGTATTCCGACAGCAGCCTCAGCCGGTCCGCGGCATACCGCAGGATCTGGTCGGCCAGGTCGGCGGGAAAATTCGCGGGCAGCGCATCGGGGGCGCGTTCGAGCGCCCCGGGCGCTGCCGCCGCAAGTTCCTTGAAAGCGCGGTGGCGGACCGCGAGCGGCACGCCGGCGCGCGCCGCCGTTTCGTCGAAATGGCGCGGCACGATCTGATCCAGGCGATAGTGCCCGCGCTTGCCCACCGACATCGCCAATTGCAGATCCTTGTGCCGGACATTCGAACGAAGCCGCGCCGGCGCCGCGCTGATGATGTCGTAGAGCGGCGCTAGGCGAAAACCGTCGCCCTCCAGAAAGATCGAGTAGTTCTTGGCATGACCATCGATCGCGGCGATCAACCAATTGAATATCTGCGCCTTCAGAAACCGCGTCTGATCGCCGATCGGATCATCGGCCTGCCGAAGCAGCGCAAAGCAGTCGGCCATCGACGGGCCGCCATGCTGCTGGTATTTGTCGCCGGAGAACAGGCCCAGGGCTTGCAGAAAATCCTCCTGCGGAACCCGCACCAGCCCCCCTGCCCGCCGCAGCCTCCGGTCAAACCGGGCGACAACCAGCGCGACCTGATCTTCGAACCGGTGTATTTCCGCCTGCGCCGCCTCGAGCCCCATGCCCCGGGCGAACGCCAGGCAAAAGAACTCGTTCTCGACGCTGCCCGACAGGTCCAACCCGCCGCCGACAATCCCCATGGGGCGTTTGAAAATATGCGTCGTGGGCGTCATCCCCGTCGGGCGCAACCAGACATTGCCCTGTCTGAGATAGGCGGTCTTTTCCTGCGCCCCGGCCAGCGAAATCCGAAACGGCGCCTCCGGGTCGATGCCCAGCGGCACGGTGCTCAGCGACCGGAGCGTCTCGGCGATCTGCGCGTCCGATTGCGGGGTGCCGTCGATCCTGAACGGATCGCCCGGTGCGACCCCATGCGGAAGGAACTGCATCGCCCCGACACATTCCTGGCCGATCGCGGCCAAAAGATCGTGCGGGCGATCGCTGCGCGCCTCGGTGCGCTCGGCGATCGCCTTGCGCAACTCCGGAACATCCGGCAGCAAGTTCTCGAACACCGCGCCCACATTGTCGCCCGCCTGGGTGTCGGGCGTCAGCGGCAGGGCGCGCGAAATCGGAAACCGGTATTCCCAGCCCAGCCAGGCGGCAACGTACCGAAAGCGCGCGCCGGCAGAGGGATGAAAATCATAGTACCCGGCAAGTCGCCCGTTGAGATAGACGTCAAGCCTGCGCCTCAGGGGTTTGCGCCCCATCAGAAGATATCCTCGGGCCGGGGCCGTGCCGCCCGCTCCGATCTGCCCTGCCGATGCACCAGGCCGAGATCCAGATCGAGCGCCGCGATCACCGCAAGCAGGAGGCTGAGCTTCGGTTCGTGCGCCGCCGTCTCGATACGCGAGATCTGGCGCGGATCGGTGCCCGCCAGGCGCGCCAGATCAGCCTGGGACCAGCCCCGCCCCTTGCGGGCAAGACGGATTTCCCGGCCCAGTCCTGTCACGTCTCGGAAAATGGTCACAACCATTGGCGTTTATTCCAAACTTGTAGTATCTGACGTTTATACCATTCTTGTAGAAACTTCAAGATACCACAAACTTGTAGAACTTTATCGGGGCGCGCGCCCGGCCCCGGGCTGAAACGCCAACCGGGCATGGAAACGCGCCATCTCGCTCGGCGTCGGATCCCGCCCGCAATAGGTGCGCACATAGCCCGGCACGCGGGCCATGCGCAGCGCGCGGTCCTCCTCGACCTGCATGGCGATATAGCCGATCTGCACGAGATAGACGGTGCGGGCCCGCACATCGGCATCCTCGGCATCAAAGCCGAAGCGCGTGAACAGGGCGTGGATTGCCGCCAGCCGGGTCTCGTCGGCGGCATTGATCCGCGCCGTGACCGCCTCGGACCGATGCGCCCAGCCGCGCACCGCAAAGTCGAGCCTCGGCTCGAACAGCGCCTCGTCGTGAAACACCGTGATGAGGTTCAGCATCGCTTCGGCAACGGTATCGGCATAGGCGGCGCAGGCGGTCTCGAAAGCGCCGGTGTTCTTGGTCTCCCAATCTTCCAGCAGCGCATCGAGAAGCGCATTCCGGTCCTTGAAGAACCAGTAGAAGCTGGTGCGCGACAGCTCGAGATGCGCCGCCAGCGGCTGGATTTTCACCGCCTCCACGCCGCCCTCGATCAGTGCCGCCTTGGCCGCCTCGAGCCAGAGCGCAGCCGATCCGCGCCAGCCCGTCGCCTTGTCCGGTTCGATGTCATCGGTGGTGTTCATGCCGCCAGAATAGGCCGCGCCGGCCGATGCCACAAGAAAATAGTCACTGATGAACTTTTAATTGACACAAGTGAACATTTTGCCGGAGGATGCCCACGAACGCCAAACGAGGCCCGTGTCATGTCCAATGATCCCCTTCTCCAGCCCTACGATCTGAAGCACCTGCGGCTGAAAAACCGGCTGATGATCACCAGCCACGAACCGGCCTATCCCGAGGACGGCATGCCCAAGGACCGTTACCGCGCCTATCATGTCGAACGCGCCCGTGCCGGCGTGGCGCTCACGATGACGGCGGGCTCGGCCTCGGTGGCGCGCGACAGCCCGCCGGTCTTCAACAACATCCTCGCCTGGAAGGACGAGGTGGTCGGCTGGATGAAAAAGCTCGCCGACGAATGCCACGATCACGATTGCGCGGTGATGATCCAGCTCACCCATCTCGGCCGCCGCACCCGTTGGGACAAGGCCGACTGGCTGCCGGTGGTCTCGTCGAGCTTTGAGCGCGAAGCCTCGCACAAGGCCTTTCCGAAGAAGGCCGAGGAATGGGACATCGCCCGCATCGTCGAGGATTACGCCGATGCCGCCGAACGAATGAAGGCCGCCGGTCTCGACGGCATCGAGTTGCAGGCCTATGGCCACCTGCTCGATCAGTTCTGGTCGCCCGCCACCAACGATCTTGACGGCCGATACGGAGGCGACCTCGAAAACCGCATGCGGCTGTCGATGGAGGTGCTGTCGGCGGTTCGCGCCCGGGTGGGGGCCGATTTCCTTGTCGGAATCCGCTATGTCGCCGACGAGGACATGGCCGGCGGCATAACCAGGGAAGAGGGATTGGAGATCTCCCGCCGGCTGAAAAACAGCGGCCTTGTCGATTTTCTCAACGTGATCCGTGGCCATATCGACACCGATGCGGCGCTGACCGATGTGATCCCGGTGCAGGGCATGCGGTCGAACCCGCATCTCGACTTTGCCGGCGAAATCCGCGCCGCGACCCAGTTTCCCACGTTCCACGCCGCCAAGATCCAGGACGTGGCCACCGCCCGCCACGCCATTGCCTCGGGCAAGCTCGACATGGTCGGCATGACGCGCGCGCATATGGCCGACCCGCATATCATGGCCAAGATCCTGCGCGGCGAGGAAGAGCGCATACGGCCCTGCGTCGGCGCCAATTACTGCCTCGACCGCATCTACCAGGGCGGCATGGCGCTCTGCCTGCACAACCCGGCAACAGGGCGCGAGCTGGAGCAGCCGCACAGCGTTCCCGCGGCCGGGGCGCGTCGCCGCGTGGTGGTGATCGGTGCCGGTCCCGCCGGGCTGGAGGCGGCGCGGGTCGCCGCCGAACGGGGCCACGAGGTGATCGTGCACGAGGCGGCCAACGATCCCGGCGGACAGGTCCGGCTGACCGCGCAGACACCGCGCCGGGCCGAGATGATCCAGCTCATCCAGTGGCGCTTCGAGGAATGCACCCGGTTGGGCGTGACCTTCCGCTTCAACAGCGTCGCCGACCCCGAGACGGTGCAAGCCGAGCGGCCCGAGGTGGTGATCGTGGCCACCGGCGGCCTGCCCCACACCGAGGTGCTCTCCGACGGCAACGGCCAGGTCGTCTCGACCTGGGATATCCTGTCGGGCGACGTGACCCCGGGCGAGACCGTGCTGATCTATGACGATGCGGGCGATTACGCCGGCCTCCAGGCGGCCGAGAAGATCGCCGCCACCGGTGCCAGGGTCGAGATCGTCACCCGCGACCGCAGCATCGCCTCCGAGGTCATGGCGATGTCGCTCACCCCCGCGATGCGCGAATTGCAGCAACGCGACGTGACCTTCACCGTGACCTGGAAGCTTGACGCCGTGAGCCGCGAGGGAAATGCGCTGCGCGCCGTTCTGGGCAGCGATTACGGCGGTTTCACCCGCGAACGGCGCGTCGATCAGGTAGTGGTCAACCACGGCACGCGGCCGCTGGACGAGCTCTATTTCGAACTGCGCGACGGCTCCAGCAACCACGGCGAGGTGGATTACGAGGCGCTGATCGCGGGCCGCCCGCAAACAGTGATCCGCAATCCCCAGGGCGCCTACCAGCTCTTTCGCATCGGCGACGCCGTGGCCGCGCGCAACACCCACGCGGCGATCTACGACGCCTTGCGGCTTTGCAAGGTGCTCTGACATGCGCTCGGTCAAGACCGTTCACGTGATCTCGGCCCATGCCGAGGGCGAGGTCGGCGACGTCATTGTCGGTGGCGTGCTGCCGCCGCCGGGCGAGACCGTCTGGGAACAAAGCCGCTGGATCGCCGGCGACGAGACGCTGCGCAACTTTGTCCTGAACGAGCCGCGCGGCGGGGTCTTTCGTCACGTCAACCTGCTGGTGCCGCCAAAACACCCCGAGGCGCAGGCGGCCTGGATCATCATGGAGCCCGAGGACACGCCGCCGATGTCCGGCTCGAACGCGATCTGCGTCGCCACCGTGCTTCTCGATGGCGGCCTGGTGCCGATGCAGGAGCCGGAAACCCACCTTGTGCTCGAAGCGCCGGGCGGTCTTGTCCGGGTCCGGGCCGCGTGCCGGAATGGCAAGGCCGAACGCATCTTTGTCCAGAACCTGCCCGCCTTTGCCACCCGGCTCGATGCGCCGCTGGAGGTCGCGGGCCTCGGTGCGCTGACGGTGGACATTGCCTATGGCGGCGACAGTTTCGTGATCGTCGACGCCGCCGCCTTGGGGTTTGCGCTGAGCGAGGACGAGGCGCATGACATCGCGCGCCTGGGCGTCCGCATCACCAATGCCGCCAACGCCCAGCTCGGGTTCGCCCACCCCGAAAACCCGGAGTGGCGCCACATCTCCTTTTGTCTTTTCGCCGGGCCGCTGAAAGAGGGGGCGGACGGCTTGGAAACCGGGGCCGCCGTCGCCATCCAGCCGGGCAAGGTCGACCGGTCCCCCACCGGCACCGCGCTTTCGGCGCGGATGGCCGTGCTGCATGCCCGTGGCCGGATGAAGACCGGCGACCGGCTGACCGCGCGCTCGCTGATCGGCTCGACCTTCGGCGGCACCATCCTCGGCGAAACGACGCTGGCCGGCCACCCGGCGATCCGGCCCGAGATCTCGGGCCGGGGCTGGATCACCGGCATTCACCAGCACATGCTCGACCCTGACGATCCCTGGCCACAGGGCTACCGCCTGTCCGACACCTGGGGCGCGCGCTGACTGGACCCGCGCCGCCCGGATCGCGGCCGGGCTTTGCGCTCAGTCGGAAAAGCACAGCTTGTTGCCGTCCAGGTCTCTCACATAGGCCGAGAACTTCGGCCCCCGCTGATGCGGCGCGCCCTCGCAAGTGCCGCCGAGATCGATGGCCAGCGCATGCAGGCGTTTGACGGCGTCCGCCGCTCCGACGCAGAACCCGACCATCGTGCCGTTGCCGGTGGTGGCCGGTTGCCCGTCGAAAGGGATCGCAGTTGCAAATGCGAAATCCTCTCCGAGCCAATAGGTCATCCGCTCGGACGCCGCCATGGTCTGAAGCCCGGACTGCGCAAACAGCGCGTCGTAGAAGGCCCTTGATGCCTGCATGTCGTTTGCACCGACAACGAAGTAATTCATTTTCATCTGTATGCTCTCTCTTCCGTTCTGGGGTCATGCGGGCCCGGTGGCTGCCTTGGCCCCGGCCGCGGGGCCGTCATATTGTTAAATAAGACAGTTTATGTCATATTTGTTCGATGACACGGGCAAATGCGCATGACCGGCTGAGACGGATGGAGATGCTTGCCGTCCAGCTGAAGCAGGACGTGCATTGCACGGTCGGAGAGCTTGCGCGCCACCACGGTGTCAGCACGCGAACAATTGCGCGGGATCTGTCGCTCATGCGCGAGCAGGGCATGCAGATCGACGCCGATCGCGGGCGCGGCGGCGGGGTGCGTCTTGATCGGAACTGGGGCGTCGGCAGGTTGAACCTGGCCTATGCCGAGGCGGTCGATCTTCTGATCAGCATCGCGGTCGCGGAACGCATGAATTCGCCGATGTTCCTGGCAAGCCTGGGGTCCGTCCGGCGGCAATTGGTGGCGTCCTTCTCACCGGAAAAGCGCCAGAAGGTGAACCGGCTGAAATCCCGCATTCTGATCGGGGTCACCGCATCAACCTTCGTTCAGGCCGGCGCTACAGCCCCGCCGAAACGCGTCGTCCAGACCTTGCACCAGGCCTTTGTCGATCAGGAAATCTTAGAAATACGCTACAAGAGGGAGGATGGCGACACCTCCGCTCGGCAGATAGAGCCTCATTACCTTTTGCTGAAATATCCGATTTGGTATGTCGTGGCCCTTGATCATCTCAGACAGGGGCCGCGCATCTTTCGCTGTGATCGCATGGTGTCAGGCAAACTAACCGGCGCTCATTTCCGCTTGCTGCCAAAGCAAGCCTTCGAGCCCTCGCTGGCCGACGACGACCTGTCCCTGTGACCGAACAACAAGAGACGGGCGCGCGGTCGAACCCGCGCGCCCGTTGCAAGGGTTGCGATTACGACAGCGTGAAGGCCGCAGTGTAATCGGCCACATTGTCCGGGGTGATCAGCAGGCAGTCGAACAGCTGCTTTTCCTCGCTGACCATCGGCGTGCCATTCTTGATGTAATAATCGGCCTGGATCACCGCTTCGCGGGAAAAGACGGCGACCGGTTGCAGGACCGTATAGGCCATTTCGCCGGCCTTGACCGCTTCCACCGCATCCGGCGAACCGTCAAAGCCGCCGACAACCACACCCTCGAGCTTGCCGGCCTCTTTCAGCGCGGCAATCGCCCCCAGCGCCATTTCGTCGTTGCCCGAGATCACCGCGTCGATCTCCGGGTTGGCTTGGATGATCGACTGCATCTTGTTGTAACCTTGGGTGCGGTCCCAGTTGGCCACTTCCTCGGCGGCCTTTTCGAGGTCGGGATACTGGCTCAGCACGGTCTCATAACCGTTCGACCGGGTTGCGGCGTTGTTGTCGGCGGGGTTGCCGAAGAATTCGACATAGGTCGCCGCATCCCCCACCAGCGACTGGAACTGAACCGCGCCAAGCGCCGCGCCCTGCGCGTTGTTCGACACCAGCTGCGCGATGGCAATGCCGGACTCGTTGATCTCGGCGTTCACCAGAAAGACCGGGATGCCGGCCGCGGTGGCCTTGCGGACCACGCCGACGGAGCCGTCGGCATTGGCCGGGTCGAGGATGATCGCCTTGGCGCCATTGGTGATCGCGGCATCGATCAGGTTGGATTCGACGTTGGTGTCCCCCTTGTGCGCCGCCACGGTGGCGTCATAGCCCAGCTCTTCGGCGGTGGCCTTGGCGACTTCGCCTTCAGTGAACCAATAGGGGTTGGCCGGGTCGGTGACGATGATCGAGATCAGGCCCTCGGCCCAGGCCGAGCCCGCCATCAGCGGCAGCGCGGCGGCCGCGGCCAGAAGCGTGCGTTTGGTGAATGTGATCATTGGTTCTCTCTCCCTTGGGTTTGGTGGGCGCCGGCGAACCGGCGGGTCTTCGCGTCGGGTCTCTTCGCCCGAAGATGCGCGAAACTGCGGCGGGATCAGGCCTTGCGGCCCTTGCTCCCGTATTGGATGGAGTTGAGCATCACGGCGAGCACGATGACCGCGCCGGTAAAGACGGTCTGCCAGTAGGACGAGACGCCGATGATGACGAGGCCGTCCGACAGAAAGCCGATGACGAAGGCGCCGAGCAGCGTGCCGCTCACCTTGCCGCGCCCCCCCATCAGCGATGCGCCGCCGACGACAACCGCGGCAATGGCGGTCAGCTCATAGGTGGTGCCGGCGGTGGGGCCGGCCGAGGTCAGCTGTGATGACAGCACCAGCCCGGCGATGGCGGCACAGACGCCCGAGAGCACGTAAACCGTGATCTGCACCTTCTTGACCGGCACGCCCGAAAGCTCTGCGGCACGTTCGTTGCCGCCCGAGGCATAGAGCCAGCGGCCAAAGGCGGTGCGCGCCAGCAAAAGCCCGGCGGCAATCGCCACCCCGGCCAGCACGATCACCCCGATGGGCACGCCGCCGATACGGTTGAAGCCGAGCCAGTTGAACCCGGTGTTGCCGAATTCGGGCGTGCCCGAAAGATTGTTGAAGGTCAGCCCGTTGGTCATCAAGAGCGCCACGCCGCGCGCCACATAGAGCGATCCCAATGTGGCGACGAAGGCCGGCACCCGGAAAAAGGCGATCAGTATGCCGTTGATCGCGCCGACAAAGGCGCCAAGGGCAAGCGTCAGCACCACCACGGCCCAGACCGGCGGATAGAGGATGACCCCGGCCGATTCCAGCTCGACCCCCTGCATCAGGAAGCCGGCAAAGACACCGGTCAGCCCCAAGACCGATCCAACCGACAGGTCGATCCCGCCATTGAGGATCACCAGCATCATGCCGATCGACAACAGGCCGAAGATCGCCACGTGATTGGCCATGATCAGAAAGTTCGACACCGTGGCATAGTTTGGCGACAGTACGGAAAAGATCAGGATGATGGCGATCAGCGCAAAGAAGGCGCGGCCTTCCAGAAGGATCTGGACGAGATTGGCGTCCTTGCCAAAGAGCTGCGCCCTCAGCCCGCCGGAGCCGGGTTTCTTGGTGGTGGTGACATCGGTCATGTCGAGGATCTCCGTTCAGTGCTGCGCCGGTGCGGGCGTGTCGAGGTCGACAATCGCGCGGGCGGTGTGTTCGTCGATGATCAGCCCGCTGAGCAGGCCGCTTTCCAGAATGGCCTTGATGGCATCGGTCTTGAGGGTGCCGCCGGCCACGGCGACGATGCGGCGGCCACTGAGCTGGTCGAGCGGCTGGGTCAGGATACGGTCGCTGATCTCCCGGCCGACGGGTCTGCCGCGTTTGTCAAAGAAATGGCCGAGCATTTCGCCGACGCCGCCGGCACGGGCGATACCGGCCATTTCCTGCGGCTCGATCATGCCGGTGGCGACCAGTTCGGCCTCGGGCACCGTGGTGCCGATGCCGACGATCATCAGGTCGGCCTGCCGGGCCAGGTCGGCGGCCGCGCGCGCCGCCTTCTGCTCCAGAAGCACCGCGCGGTCGGCGGTGGAATTGGCGATGAAGGGCACCGGCATCGAGACCGGCTCCGCGCCGGTCAGCGCCGCCAGTTTCGACACGATGGCATGCGGGTTCAAATCCGCCCCGCTGGTCAGCGCGCCCATCAGCGACACGACTTTCAGATCCCCTGCCGGCCCGGCGTCGAGCCTGTCGACGCAGGCCAGCAGCGTCCGGCCGTGCCCGACGCCGATCACCTTGTTGCGCCCGGCGGCGATCTCCGCCGCGAGGAACTTTCCGCCGGCCCGGCCGAGCGGGCCGAGCGCCAGATCTTCCTGGTGCAGATCGGTGACGACCTCGCAGAAATCGAGGCCGAAGGTCGTGGTCAGGCTCTGCTCAAGATCCACCTCGCCCGAGGCGGCCATGATCTGTTCCTTGGTTGCATCGGGGCCGAAGCTGGCCGAGATCTTGCCCTTGTGCATGACGATGATGCGATGCGCGATGGACAGGCATTCGCTGACCTCCGAGGTGGAATAGACCACCGCGAGCCCCTGTTTCGCGCCTTCGGCCAGAAGCCGGAACACCTCTGCCTTGGCACCGATGTCGATGCCGCGCGACGGTTCGTCCAGCAGCACCACCGACGGGTCGGTGGCCAGCATCTTGCCAATCACCACCTTCTGCTGATTGCCACCTGACAACGAGCCGATGGCGGCGCCGCCGCCGTCGGACTTGATGGTCACCTCGCGGATCGAACGGTCGATGATCTTCTGCTCGTCGGCCTTCGAGGTGAACAGCCCCCGGGTAAAGGCGCCGATCGAGGCCAGCGACAGGTTCTGGCCCACGCTCATGGTCTGCACCAGCCCGTCGCGCTGACGGTCTTCCGGCGTCAGCACCAGCCCGGCCGCGATCCGCTGGGCAATCGACATGCCGGCCAGATCGCGGCCATGCAGGGCGATCTGGCCGCCCGAGGCCGGCAGCCGCCCGGCGATGCATTCCATCAGCTCGGTGCGGCCCGCACCCATCAGGCCGTAGATACAGAGGATCTCGCCCTGGCGGACGTCCAGCGACAGCCGATCGACCACCGAATACCCCGATTTGCCGGACGCCGGCACGCTGAGGTTGGTGATCGACAAGGCGACCTCGCCAAAGGTCACGTCGGGCGGCGACCCGAGATCGAAATTCTCGCCCACCATGTTGCGCACGATCCATTCCAGATCGATCTCGGCGCGCGGCGCATAGGCCGTCATCACCCCGTCGCGCAGCACCACCGCGTGATCGGTGATGGTCAGCGCTTCTTCCAGATGGTGCGAGATATAGACGATGGAGACACCGCGATCCTTCAGGTCGTGGATCACCTTGAACAGCACCTCGACTTCCGAGGCCGACAGCGCCGAGGTCGGCTCGTCCATGATCAGGATGCGGGAATTGACCGAAAGCGCGCGGGCGATCTCGACGATCTGCTGCTGGCCGAGGCGCAGATCCTCGACCGGGGTCAGCGGGTCGATGTCCTCTTCCAGCTCCGCCATCAGGGCGCGGCACTGGCGCTCTTGCTCGGCAAAGTTCACGCCGCGCGGCCCCATGATCTCGCGCCCCATGAAGATATTGTCGCGCACGGTCATGTTGGGGGCGAGGGACAGCTCCTGGTGGATGATCGAGATCCCCAGCTCCCGCGCCGCGACGGTCGAGGTGATCTCGACCGGCTGACCGTCAAGGATCAGCGCGCCGGAGGTCGGCAGATGCACCCCCGACAGGATTTTCATCAGCGTCGACTTGCCGGCGCCGTTTTCGCCAAAGAGCGTGGTGACCTGGCCGCGATGCACGTCGAAGTTCACCCCCTTCAGCGCATGGACCGCGCCAAAGCTCTTGGTGACGTCGCGGGCCGCCAGCACCACTTCGGCCGCATCCGGAGCCTGCGCCGGGGCGGCGATATTGACCTGGGCCTGCATCACTGCACCTCCAGCGCCACCGGGGTGACCAGCCAGTTCCTGGGATTGATCATGGTAAAGGCCCCGGTGACGGTGATCGTCCGACCGGTCAGCGCCTCGCGGTCGAGCCCGTCGAGCACCGCGGCGGTCATGGCGCGGTTGATGCCGGCGCCGGCGTTCTGGTACTCGATCTGGTTCTTGAAGGCGCCGAACGCGATATCGCCGGTGATGTCGCGCAGCTCGGTGCCATTGATTGCCGGGCCGGTCTGCACGCGCACCCCGGTGCCCTCGGGCAACCCCTCGACCGCGACGCTGAAGATCCCCGACTTGCCCGCGCCGACGGTGCCGGTGAAGGTCACCGGCATCACCGGAAAGGCCCCGGCCATGGTGCCATGGGCGGCAATCGCGGCGGACTTGTCGGCGGCCAGCTCCCGGGCCAGTGCCTCCGCCTCGGGCGCCTTGCCGGCGACATACTCCTGGATGCGCGGAAACTCCTGCTGACCAAAGCGGTCAGGGTCGAAGGCCTGCTGGCGCAGATCCTCTTCGCCGCCGATCGTCACCACCTTGGTGTCGATGGCAATTGCGCCGGCCAGAACAACCATAACGATAGCCGTGATTGCCTTGCGTCGCGTCGCCCTGGAAGCGCTTGCGGATAAGGTGCCGATCGTGGCCATTGCGGACATGTCCTTTCCTGTCGGGTCCGGCGCGCCGAACCCTGGTGATTCTGCGCCAGCCACGGCCGGCGCGGTCATGTTGTGGAAATGGCCAACAGCTTGATGCTGAACCCTTCCTCCCCTGACGTTGGCCCGGGACCTCCTCAATCCCTGCTCGGGGCCATCGACTCACCGCGGATGACATCCACGCTGATTGACCAAACCATATTCGAAAAAAATTACGTTGTCTGCAAAAAATTTCACACCGAGAATTTTTTCTGTGTTACACCCTATGCAACCTGGCGCGGTACGGCCTGCCCTTCGGCAGCCGGGACTGCGCCGCGCGAACGGCGCGAAAAGCTGGATTTCGGAGGAGAAAGCGGTGGGCAACAACGGCAAGGGAGGCAGGACATGGCCGATTCGTCCGACCTGATCATCGGCATCGACGCCGGCACCTCGGTGATCAAGGCAGTGGCCTTCGACCTGGGCGGCCGCCAACTGGCCACATCGTCGGTTCGCAATGCCTATGTCATGGGCGCCGATGGCGCGGCCACGCAGTCGCTGCCGCAGACCTGGGCCGATTGTGCCGCCGCCCTGCGCGGGCTCGCCGACAAGGTGGACGGGCTGGCACGGCGCACCGCCGCCCTGGCGCTGACCGCCCAGGGCGATGGCACCTGGCTGGCCGGCAAGGGTAACGAAGCGGTGGGCGACGCCTGGCTCTGGCTCGATGCAAGGGCGGCCCCGACGGTGCGGCGGCTGGCCTCGGGCAAAGACGAACGCGCCCGGTTCGCGGCCACCGGCACCGGGCTCAACACCTGCCAGCAGGGCAGCCAGATGGCACATATGAACGCCACCTGCCCCGAGCTGCTGGACCGCGCCGAAGTGGCGCTGCATTGCAAGGACTGGCTGTTTCTCAACCTGACCGGGGTGCGCGCCACCGACCCCTCGGAAGCCAGTTTCACCTTCGGCGATTTCCGCACCCGACGCTACAGCGACACGGTGATCGCCGCGCTGGGGCTGGAGACCCGCCGCCATCTCCTGCCCGAGATCCTCGACGGGGCGCAGGACACCCGCCCCCTGACCGCCGAGGCTGCCGCGCTGACCGGGCTCAGGGCCGGCACGCCGGTGTCGCTGGGCTATGTCGACATGGTGATGACGGCGCTTGGCGCCGGCGTCCATACCGGCGATGCCGGAGCGGCCTGTTCCACTGTCGGCTCGACCGGGGTGCACATGCGGGCGATGAACTCCGGCGATGTGCATCTCAATGCCGAGGGAACCGGCTACGTGATCTGCCTGCCGGTGCCGGATCTGGTGACCCAGGTCCAGACCAACATGGCCGCGACGCTCAACATCGACTGGGCGCTGGCCTTGGCCGAAGACCTGATGGGCGAGGTCGGCCAGGCGCCGTCACATGCCGAAATGGTCGCCAGGATCGACGGCTGGATGGCGCGGTCGCAGCCCGGCGCGCTGGTCTACCACCCCTTTATTTCCGAGGCCGGAGAGCGCGGCCCCTTTGTCAACGCCGATGCCCGCGCCAGCCTTGTCGGGCTGACCGCCACCCACCGTTTCGCAGACGTGATCCGCGCGGTGATCGAAGGCCTCGGCATGGCAGCCCGGGATTGTTATTCGGCAATGGGCGAAATGCCGCGCGAGTTGCGCCTGACTGGCGGCGCGGCACGCTCGGCCGCGCTGCGCCGGGTGCTGGCGGCCGCGCTCGACACCCCGGTCCGGGTCTCGGCGCGCGACGAGGCCGGCGCGGCGGGCTGCGCGATGATGGCAGCGGTCGCGATCGGCGCCTACGACACGATGGACGCCTGCATCGCGGATTGGACAACCCCGCTTCTGGGCGAACCGGAAGCGCCGGACCCGGGCCTCGTGCCGGTTTATGACACCCTCTTTACCAACTACCGGCACGCGCGTGACGGCCTGGCCCCGGTCTGGGACGGGCTGGCCGCGGCGCGCGCCTCGCAAGGAGCCTGAACCATGAGCGATATCCAGAAAGTCGACCTCTTCGTGATCGGCGGCGGCATCAACGGCGCGGGGATCGCCCGGGACGCCGCCGGCCGGGGGCTGAGCGTCGTGCTCTGCGAAAAGGACGATCTGGGCCAGGGCACCTCGTCGCGCTCGGGCAAGCTGGTGCATGGCGGGCTGCGCTACCTGGAATATTTCGAGTTCCGCCTGGTGCGCGAGGCGCTGATCGAACGCGAGGTGCTGATGAAGAACGCGCCGCATATCATCTGGCCGATGCGCTTCGTCCTGCCACACAGCCCGCAGGACCGCCCGGCCTGGCTGGTGCGGCTGGGGCTGTTTCTCTACGACCACCTCGGCGGGCGCCGGAAACTGCCCGGCACCCGCACGCTCGACCTGCACCGCGATCCCGAGGGCGCGGCGATCAAGGATCAGTACCGCCGCGGCTTCGAATATTCCGACTGCTGGGTCGACGATGCCCGGCTTGTGGTGCTGAACGCCGTCGATGCGGCGGAACGCGGGGCAACGGTGCTGACCCGGCAGCCCTGCACCTCGGCCCGGCGCGAGGGCAACCGCTGGCGGGTGACAACACAGAACACGGTCACCGGCAAGACGCGGGAGTTCGAGGCCAGGCTGCTGGTCAATGCCGCCGGCCCCTGGGTCACCGACGTGGTGACCCGGGTGGCGGGATCGAACTCGCCCCGAAAGGTGCGGCTGGTCAAGGGCAGCCACATCATCGTGCCGAAATTCTGGAAGGGCGAGAATGCCTATCTGGTGCAGAACCACGACAAGCGGGTGATCTTCGTCAACCCCTATGAACGCGACAAGGCGCTGATCGGCACCACCGACATCGCCTATGATGGCCGCGCCGAGGATGTGCAGGCCGACGAGACCGAGGTGCAATATCTGATCGACGCGGTGAACCGCTACTTCAAGGAGCAGCTGACCCGCGACGACGTGCTCACCACCTTCTCCGGCGTGCGGCCGCTGTTCGACGATGGCCGGGGCAACCCCTCGGCGGTGACCCGCGATTATGTCTTCGACATCGACGAGACCGGCGGCGCGCCGCTTTTGAACATCTTCGGCGGCAAGATCACCACCTTCCGCGAGCTGGCAGAGCGCGGCTTGCACAGGATCGGCAAGTACTTTCCGCAGATGGGCGGCGACTGGACCGAAGCGGCCCCCCTGCCCGGCGGCGACATCGAGGCCGCGGATTACGAGAGTTTCCGCGACAGGATGAAACGCGATTACCCGTGGATGCCGCGCGGTCTGCGGCAGCACTACGGCCGGCTCTACGGCACGCGGGTGGCCGGGATCGTCGGCGAGGCCCGCGCACTCGACGGGCTGGGCCGGCACTTCGGCGGCCATCTCTACGAGGCCGAGGTCGCCTATCTGGTGGCGCATGAATGGGCGCAGACCGCCGAGGACATCCTCTGGCGGCGCACCAAGCACCGGCTGCATCTGAGCGCGGACGAACAGGCGGCCTTTGCCAAGTGGTTCGAAGCCCAGCGCGAGGCGGCATGACATGACGCTGACGCTTTCGCTCAACACCAATCCGCTGGTCAACCGCTTTGCCGAACCGGACGACCTGATCGACGCCATCGCCCGCGACATCCGCATTCGCGACATCCAGCTGACCCATGAATTCATCAACCCGTCCTGGCCTGCCCCGGTGATCCGCCGCCTGACCCGCGACATGGGCGCGGCGCTGCGGCGCACCGGCGCGCGGGTGACCTCGGGCATGACCGGGCCTTACGGGCGGCTCAATCACTTCGGCCACCCCGATCGCGACGTGCGGCGCTATTACGTCGACTGGTTCAAGACCTTTGCCGATATCATCGGAGATCTCGGCGGAAGCTCGGTCGGCACGCAATTCGCGATCTTCACCTACCGCGATTACGACGATGCCGAGCGCCGCGAAGAGCTGCTCAAGATCGCCCTGGACTGCTGGGCCGAGGTGGCCGATCACGCCAAGGCCGCCGGGCTCGGCCATGTGTTCTGGGAGCCGATGAGCCTGGGCCGCGAATTTGGCGAAACCATCGCCGAATGCATGAAATTGCAGGACCGGCTGACGGCGGCAAACATGGCGGTGCCGATGTGGATGATGGCCGATATCGACCATGGCGATGTCACCAGCCCCAACCCCGACGACACCGATCCCTATGCCTGGGCCCGCGCGGTGCCCCGGGTCAGCCCGATCATCCATATCAAGCAATCGATGCGGGACAAGTCGGGCCACCGCCCCTTTACCGCCCGCTACAATGCCGAGGGCGCGATCCAGCCGGAACCGCTGCTGACAGCTTTTGCCGAGGGAGGCGCGGTCGACAACGAGATCTGCCTCGAACTCTCCTTCAAGGAGCGCGAGCCCGATGACCGGCAGGTGATCGCGCAGATCGCCGAAAGCGTCGCCTTCTGGGCGCCGCATATCGACAGCGGGGCCGATGACCTGAATGTCTGAGGCCGCCCGGATGACACAGGCTTGCCTTTCGCGGCAATTGCGGTCATGTGGTTCGCGTTCTCAGGGCGGGGTGAAATTCCCCACCGGCGGTCATAGCCCGCGAGCGCCTTTCGGGTCAGTCCCGCAAGGGTCAGCAGATACCGGTGGAATTCCGGAGCCGACGGTCAAAGTCCGGATGGAAGAGAACCAGCCGTCGGGTGCCCTGCGCCCGTGCGGCTGGCATCGCCTTGGGGCCACTTTTGAAACGCAAAGGATGGTTCCATGACCGACACACTGAACATCGCCTTCATCAAGGCCCGCTGGCACGCCGAAATCGTCGACCAGGCGCTGGCCGGCTTCCAAACCCGCCTTGCCGCCACCGGCATGGCGGCCGAGGTCACGTCTTTCGACGTGCCCGGTGCCTTCGAAATGCCGCTGCTGGCGCAGAAACTGGGCCAAGGCGGCAAATATGACGCCATCGTCTGCGCCGCGCTGGTGGTCGATGGCGGTATCTACCGCCATGACTTCGTGGCACAAACGGTGGTCGACGGGCTGATGCGCGCGCAGTTGCGGACCGGTGTGCCGACCTTCTCGGTCTCG
Source organism: Marinovum algicola (assembly GCF_900109145.1). Taxonomy (GTDB): domain Bacteria; phylum Pseudomonadota; class Alphaproteobacteria; order Rhodobacterales; family Rhodobacteraceae; genus Marinovum; species Marinovum algicola. The sequence goes on along the minus strand of NZ_FNYY01000014.1, from coordinate 74,756 downwards.
CTCACGCCGCATCATTTCCAGCCGACGGCCGAGCATGTCGGGTTTTTCCGCGACCATTTCGTCAAGAAGGGCGAAGAGGCCGCCGAGGCGGTACGCATGATCGCGGCGCTGGAGGTCTGAGCCATGCCGCCGCCCGCCTGCCGCCTTGCCCCCGATCTCCGCTGCGGCCGGGGCGCGGCGCGGCGGGCACAGGGTGCCGGGCGGGCGGCCCCTGCCTCTGGACGAAACCGCGCTGGCAGGCATCATGGTGAAGCTGCGATGCGCGTAGCGGAACGGAGGAAGTGACATGGCAAAGGACCGCGCTTCGGGAGATGCCGAACATTCCCTGGCAATTCGCGCCGCCTGGCTGCACTACGTCGGCGGGCTGCGGCAATCCGAGGTGGCGAAACGGCTCGGCGTCCCGTCCGTCAAGGCGCACCGGCTGATCCAGCGCGCGGTCGCCGAGGGCGCCATCAAGGTCTCGATCGAAGGCGACATCATCGAATGCATCGAGCTGGAACAGGCACTCTGTGCCCGTTACGGGCTCGACACCTGCGAGGTGGCCCCCGACCTGGAGGAAGATGGGCTGCCGCTGCGGGCGCTGGGCCTGGCCGGCGCCTCGCGGCTCCGGCGCTGGTTGGAAAGCGGCGAAGAGATGACCATCGGCATCGGCCATGGCCGGACCCTGGCCGAGGCGGTCCGCGCCATGCCGCGGTTTGCCACCACCGGGTTGAGCTTTGTGTCGCTGCTGGGCGGGCTGACGCGGAATTTCGCCGCCAACCCGCATGACGTGATGCATCTGCTGGCGGAAAAGACCGGCGCGCGGGCCTATGTGATGCCGGTGCCCTTCTTTGCCAACACCACCGAGGACCGCGAAGTGCTGCTGTCGCAACGCGGCGTCGCCGAAGTTTTCCAGATGGCCGAGACCGCGCCGCTCAAGATCGTCGGCGTCGGCACGGTCGAGGCCGAAACCCAGCTGGTGGCCTCCGGCATGATCGAACAATCGGAAATAGAGGCGATTTCCCGGGCCGGCGGCGTCGGCGAGATGCTGGGCCATTTCTTCGATGCCGACGGCACCGCGCTGGAAACGCCGCTGACGTCGCGAACCCTGGCGGTCTCGCTCGGCGATGGCCGCGACGACCGCATCATCGCGCTTGCCGGCGGCCCCGAAAAGCGCGAGCCGCTGCGCGCGGTGCTGAAAAGCGGGCGGCTCTCCGGCTTGATTACAGACGAACGCACCGCCCGCGCGCTGTTGGACGAGGCACCGGCCAGAACCCGCTGAGGGGCCCCGGCCGCCGGCCGGTCAGAGGATCGACTGCCCGGTTTCCGCCCAGTCCCTGGCGAACTGGTCGAGGCCCTTGTCGGTCAGCGCGTGACTTGCCAGGCCCTTGATCACCGAGGCCGGGATGGTCGCCACATCGGCGCCGGCGAGGGCCGCGTCCTTCACGTGGTTGGGGGACCGGATCGAGGCGGCGAGGATCTGCGTCTCGAAACCGTAGGTGTCGAAAATCGCACGGATCTCGCGGATCAGCGCCATGCCGTCGATGTTCAGATCGTCCAGACGCCCGACGAAAGGCGAGATATAGGTCGCCCCCGCCTTGGCCGCCAGCAACGCCTGATTGGCGGCAAAGCACAGGGTGACATTGGTGCGGATCCCCCCGGCGGCGAAATGCCGGCAGGCCTTCAGCCCGTCCAGCGTCAGCGGCAGCTTGATCACCACGTTGTCGGCGATCTTCGACAGGTGTTCGCCCTCGGCCACCATGCCGTCGTAATCCATCGCCGCCACTTCGGCCGACACCGGGCCATCGACCAATGCGCAGATCTCGGCGATCACCTCCTTGAAGTCGCGGCCCGACTTGGCAATCAGCGAGGGGTTGGTGGTCACCCCGTCGAGCAGCCCGTAGTCGTTCAACTCCTTGATTTCACTGGTGATGGCGGTATCGACAAAGAATTTCATGGTTCAGTCTCCTGCTGTCGGGCCGGCAGGCCCGGGGTGATGGTGACGGAGGGTCGGTGACGGGCCGCGGCGGGCTCACCCGACCCGGAGGCGCCAAAACCGGTGAACCCGATCACGTCCGGCTCGCTGGCGACATACCGGGCCCTGCGCGGGTTTGGCGGCAACGTGCCGGGGCAGCGAATCTTTGGGCATGGCGCTCCTCCTGAGCTGGGGGATGGATAGCGGACCACTCCAAACGTCGCAACACAATATCACAAAATCACATTCTTGACTGATATTGCGATACATGCCATGTTACAAACAGGAGGACAGGCGATGAAGCGAGACGACCGGCAAAAGGCAATCATGGATCTGCTGATCGCGGAGGGCGAAGTCGATCTCGACGCGCTGTGCGACCGCTATTCGGTCTCGCGGATGACCGCCCACCGGGATCTCGACGACCTCGAGGCGGCCGGCTTCCTGCGCAAGATCCGCGGCGGCGCGACGATCCGCTCCGGCCTTCAGTTCGAAAGCGATTTCCGCTTTCGCGAACGCCAGGACAGCGCGGCCAAGACCGCGATGGCCCAGGCAGCGCTGGAGCTGATCGAGCCGGGCATGAGCGTGATGATCAATGACGGCTCCATGGCCGCCACCCTCGGGCAGATGCTGGCCGGCAAACGCCCCCTGACGGTGATCACCAACAACGCCGCCGTGATCGAGGCGCTCAGGACCGAGGCCGGCATCACCCTGATCGCGCTTGGCGGGATCTATTCCGCCAAGTTCAACGCCTATCTCGGCAAGGTGACCGAGGATGCGCTGACCCGCCTGCGCGCCGATATCGCCTTCATCTCCTCTCCGGCGGTCTCCGGGCTGGAGGTGTTTCACATGGATGACAGCGTGGTGCGCACCAAGCGGGCGATGATCGATCAGGGCGCCACCCGGGTGCTGCTGGTCAATCATGCCCGGTTCGGTCGCGCCGCCCTGCATCATCTGGCCGAGCTGCGCGAGTTCGATCACATCATCACCGACAGTCAGCCCGCCGGCGAACACCTGGCCGCGATGCAGGAGGCCGGCGTGCGCCTGACCCTGGCCGACGCCCAGGAGGCCGAGGGATGACCCGGCCGCAGGTCTGGATCGGCACCAGCTGGAAGATGAACAAGACGCTGGCCGAGGCGCGGCACTTCGCCACCGCGTTGGCGGCGGCCGATGCCGCTCGCGACAGCCGCATCCAGCGCTTCGTGATCCCGCCCTTCACCGCCGTGCGCGAGGTGGCGCAACTCCTCGCCGACAGCTCGGTCAAGGTCGGCGCCCAGAACATGCATTGGGCCGATCACGGCGCCTGGACCGGCGAGATCTCGCCCGGGATGCTGACCGATTGCGGCCTCGACATCGTCGAACTGGGCCATTCCGAGCGCCGGACCCATTTCGGCGAGACCGACGAAACCGTCGGTCGCAAGACGCAGGCCGCGTTGCGCCACGGGCTCGTTCCGCTGATCTGCATCGGCGAGACCCTGGAGGACCGCGAAGGCGGCCGCGCGCAAGAGGTGCTTGCGGCGCAGCTGCACGGCGCGCTCGGCAAGCTCGACGCCAGCCAGAAAGACGCCGAGATCCTGCTGGCCTACGAACCGGTCTGGGCCATCGGCGAACACGGCATCCCGGCCACCTCGGATTATGCCGATGCCCGCCAGGCCGAAATCATTGCCGTGGCCGGGGACATTCTGGGCCGCCGCCTGCCCTGCCTCTACGGCGGTTCGGTCAACCCTGCCAATTGCCGGGATCTCATCCAATGCCCGCATATCGACGGGCTGTTCATCGGGCGCGCGGCCTGGAGCGTCGACGGTTATCTCGACATCCTGACCCGCTGCGCCGCAACCCTCTGACCCGAAGGAGACACCGCCATGAAAATTGCCATTGCAGGCGACAGCGCCGGCGAAAGCCTGGCCCGGATCCTCGCCGAGCACCTGAAGGATCGCCACGAGGTTGCCGAGATCTCGCGCACCGCCGAAGGCCCCGACGCCTTTTACGCCAATCTCTCTGACCGCGTGGCCTCGGCCGTGCTGGCCGGCGAATTTGATCGCGCCATCCTGTGTTGCGGCACCGGCATCGGCGTCTGCCTGGCCGCCAACAAGGTGCCCGGCATCCGCGCCGCCCAGTGCCACGACACCTATTCCGCCGCCAAGGCCGCGACCTCGAACAACGCCCAGATCATCACCATGGGCGCGCGGGTGATCGGCGCGGAACTGGCCAAGGACATCGCCGACGCCTATCTGTCGGCCGCGTTCGATCCGCAGGGCAAATCCGCAGGCAACGTCAAGGCCATCGACGAGGTCGACATCAAATACACCAAGGCCTGATCTCTCCCGGCGCCCGTGATCCGGGCCAGTCAATCGGCGATAACCGCGAACAGGATCGCAAAGCGGCCCAATCCGGCCAATTGAAAGACACGGCCCCCTGCATCCCGAAATGGAACGCGGGGGGCCGGCCGACCTGTCCGGGGAGCGCGAGACAGGTCTTAGGCGTGCTGGCCCACGGTCCAGCCCTTTTTGCCGATGGTCCGCTCGGCGCTGTCGCGGGGCGCCTGTTCCAGAGTGGTGGCAAGCGTGTCGTTCCATCGGTTCATGAAGCCCATGACCGAGATACAGGCCAGAAGCTCCACGATTTCGTCATCCGAGAAATGCCCGCGCATCTCGGCCATCATCTCGTCGGTGACGAGATTGGGAACCGAGGCCGCCGACATGGCAAAGCGCAGCGCCACGCGCTCGGCTTCGGAAAACAGGTCGCTGGTCTCGAACTCCCAGATCGTTTCCATCTTGCGCTCGTCCGCGCTCAGATCATCGACGATGCGCGCGGTATGGGCCTGGCAATACAAGCATCCGGCGGCATAGCTGGCGATATGCTGGACCATGCGGCGCAGGATCACCGGCGTCGTCATCTCGGGCGCCTGGATCACCGCGTCGGACAGGCGGACAAAGGCGGCGCCGACAGCCGGACGCCGCGCCATCACCTTGATCGAATTGGGCACAAAGCCCAGCACCTCTTCGCGCGCCTTCAGAAAGGCGCGGGTCTCCTCGGTGTAGCTCTCGGGATCGGCGGGCGGAATGCGGGTCATGCCGCCCCCTGTTGCCGGCTGCCGGTCTTCCAGATCACGTTCATCTCGACGTCGGCGCTTTCGAACAGGTTCATCACCGGGCAGCGCTGTTCGACATTGCGGCGCAGCAGCTCCAGGCGTTTCTCGCTCTCGTCGGTCTCGATCTCGATCACCATGTCGACCGTGGTGAAATAGGGCCGCACGCCCTTTACGCCGCGCGCGCCGCGCATGTCGGCGGTGCCGGTACACGTGAGCGTGAGATCGGTGAATTCGAAACCGATCGCCTTGGCCACCAGCTTCAGCACCACGCTTTCGCAGCCGACAAGCGAGCCGAGCAGGGATTCCAGCGGCGTCGGGCCCAGATCGGTGCTGCCCTTGTGCTCCGGCTCGTCGATGATCCAGCGATGCGACCGGCTGCTGACCGACACCAGCGTATGGCCGTGCAGCCGCGACGACACCTGAGGATGGATCAGCGTCGGGGTCTTGGTGTTCTCGATGGTGGGGGGAATGTCGAATTCGTCGCTCATGCGGGAACCTTTCAGAACATGGCCAGACCGGTCAGCGCGGTCTCGATGCGGTAGACAGAGGTGGAGGCAGTGATGAACAGCGTGCGGAACGCCGGCCCGCCAAAACAGAAGTTGGTGGATTTCTGCAGCGTCAGGATCACCCCGAGGCAGGTGGCATCGGCATCGAACAGATGCACCCCGCCCGGCCCGTTGCAGAGGATGTGGCCTTCGGTGGTGGTCTTCATGCCGTCCGGCACGCCTTCGCCTTCGCCGGTGACATCGGCCCAGACGCGGGCGTCGGTCAGCCTGCCATCCTCGGCCACATCCATCACCCGGATATGCCCGCCCCAGCTGTCATTGACGAAAAGCCGGCTTTCATCCGCCGACAGGCAGAGCCCGTTGGGCTGCTGGAAATCATCCGCCACCAGTGCCAGCGTGCCGTCCGGGTCGAGCCGGAACACGCCCTGATAGGGCAGCTCCTGATCGCGCAGGATCCCGAGGTCTTCGCGAATGCGGCCAAAGCTCGGATCGGTGAACCAGATCCGCCCCTTGCTGTCGCAGATCACGTCATTGGGGCTGTTCAGCTCCTTGCCCGCGTAATGCGTGGCCAGCGGCACCACCAGCTTGCCGTCATGCTCATGCCGCACCAGCTGCGACGCGGCATGTTCGCAGGAGATCACCCGGCCTGCGCGGTCAAAGAAATTGCCGTTGGCCTGGTTGGACGGGGTGCGAAAGACCCGGAGGCCCTCGCCCTCGCTCCACTTGTACTGGTGGCTTTCCTGAATATCGGAAAACATCAGCCAATGCTCCGAAGGATGCCAGATCGGGCCCTCGGTAAAGCCGAAATTCCCGGCGATCTCCTCGAGCTTGCTGTCGGCGGGAATGGCGGCGGTGAAGGCGTCGGAACGGATGTCGAACGGCATAGGGGTCTCCATGGGTCAGCCCGCCCCGAGAACGAGGTTGGGCAGGAACAGGGTGATGGACGGGAACAGGATCAGCAGGGCCACGGTCAGGATGTCGATCAGGACGAAGGGCCAGATCGCACCAAAGATGCTGGCAATCGGAATGTCGGGCCGGACCCCGGCCACCACATAGACGTTCAGCCCCACCGGCGGGGTGATGAACCCGATCTCGACCATCTTGATGACCAGGATGCCGAACAGGATCGGATCGATCCCCAGCTCGACCACCGCCGGAAAGATCACCGGCAGGGTCAGCAGCATCATGCCCGAGGCGCTGAGGAACATGCCGAGAAAGGCATAACCCGCAAGGATCGCGATCAGGATCGCCGTCGGCGAAAACGGCAGGGCGACCAGCCATTCGGCGATTTCCGTGGGCAGACGGGTGAAGGCCAGGAACCGGGCAAAGATGAAGACACCCCAGAAGGTGGAAAAGATCATCACCGTCAGCTTGGCGGTCTCGACCAGGGAATCCTGCAATCCGGCGAAATCGATCCGGCGGCGGAACAGCGCATAGACAAAGACGATGGCCGCGCCGGTGGCACCCGCTTCGGTGGGCGTCGTCCAGCCGGTCGACATGCCGCCCAGGATCATCAGCATGACCAGGATGATCGGCATCACGTCGAGCAGAGATTTGCCGCGTTCCGCCCAGTCGATACCGGTGATCGGGCGGCCGAGCTCGGGATTGCCGGCAAAGCGCAGCATGATGAACCCGGCATAAAGCAGCGCCGAGAAGACGCCCGGAATGAACCCGGCGAGCAGCAGCCGTCCGATGCTCTCATCGACGATGGCGCCATAGACCACCAGCGCCGCCGAGGGCGGGATCAGCGAGGCCAGCGTACCCGCCGCCGCCACCGCCGCGGCCGAGATCGAGGGCGCGTATTTCAGCTTCAGAAGCTCGGGGATCGCCACCCGGGCAAAGACCGCCGCCGTGGCCTGGCTCGCGCCCGACACCGCGCCGAAGGCCCCGGCCGCCAGCACGGTCGAAACCGCCAGCCCGCCGGGCATCCAGCCGATCCAGGCCTTGGCGGCGCGATAGGCGCCCTGCACCATGCCGGAGGTGCTGGCGAAAAAGCCGATCAGGATGAACATCGGCAAGACGCTGAACAGATAGTTCGAGCCCGCCGAATGCGGGATGATGCCGGCGATATTGACCGCCACCGGCCAGCCCTTGAGCGCTACAATGCCCAGAAAGCCGGTGATGGCGGTGGCAAAGACGATATGAACGCCGGTCATCACCATGATGACAAGGGCCAGAAAGCCAAGCGCGCCGATAGTCGAGGGATCCATGATATGTCCTTACGCGTCCATGTCTTCGAGGGGGTTGGGCGGTTCGGGGATGCCGACCGGCGCGAGCCTGTCGTTCAGGATCAGCCGGCCGAAAACCCAGATCTCCAGCCCCAGCCGCAGGGCGAGGATGCCCAAGCCGACCGGCGCGGCCAGTTTCGACGGCCAGGTCGGCAGGCCCACGCCGATGGTGGTGTCGCCCAGATCCCAGGCGCGCATGAAATGCGTCCAGGTGCCCGGCAGGATGGCCACCACCACAAACAGCGCCACCAGCGTGGCAAACAGATGTGTGACCCAGCCCAGCCGGCCGCGGGCCAGCTTTTGCAGCATGTCCATGCGGATGTGCCCGGCCTGCCGGTAGCAATGCGAGATGCACAGCAGGCTGAAGGTCACCATCGCCATGGAAATGAAATCGATCTGCCCCTGGATCGGCGCGTTGAAGAGGCGCCGCATCAGCACCTCGGCGGTGACCAGAAGCATGACGACAAAAATCGTCAGCCCCGCGATCCAGGCGGTCAGATACTCGACCCGCATCAGGGCCCTGTCCAGCTTATCCAGCATGAAACCTCCGGCGTGCCCGGCCGCGGGCACCAGCGTCAGAAAAATGGGCGGGAGAGGTCCGGGGACAGGCTCCCGCCCAGGCGGGGAGCATCACATGCCGGCGTTCAGCACCAGGTTCAGCATCTCCTGGCCGGGCAGGCCCTTGCCCTCGAGATCGGCGACATAGGCATCCCAGACCGGCTGGGCCGCTTCCTTGCGCAGGGTCGCGATCATCTCCGGCGTGATCGTCACATGGGCGAGGCCGCGCTTTTCCAGCTCGGGCTCGTATTGCGCGGCGGCGGCGTTCTGGGCCTCGATGGTTGCGGCATTGGCATGGGCCTTGGCCTCCGCCAGCAGCGCCTTCATGTCGTCGGGCAGCGCGGCATAGGCCGCCTCGTTGCCCACCAGCGTCACATGCGCGGTGCCCGCCGCCATGCCGGTGGTGTACCAGTCCGACAGCTCATAAAGCTTGTAGCCGCCATGCGCCGAAGGCGTGGCCGCCACCGCGTCGATCACCCCGGTCTGAAGCGCGTTGTACTGCTCCGGCCCGCTGACATTGACAAGACTGGCGCCATAGACCGCCAGCGCATTGCCGATGCCGCTGGTGGCCTTCATCCGCATGCCATCAAACGAGGTGAGCGCCGTCGGCGCCGCGCCCTTGCCCATGACTTCATAGTTCGGCTGCACCACGGTCATCACCGGGACGACCCCCCATTTGGCGAATTCCTTTTTCACATGCGGGTTGTCATAGACCAGATCGGCGACGGCCAGCCGGTCTTCCATGGTCGGGATCGGCAGGAAGGGCAGGTCGAGCACCGAAAGCAGCGGGTTCTTGCCCGGATGGTAGCTGGAAATCACATAGCCCAGCTCGAAGGCGCCGATCGACACATTGTCCAACACCTCGCGGGTGGGCGAGAGCGTGCCGTTGTGGACGGTGATCTCCATCTTGCCGCCGCTGTTTTCATTGACGTATTCGGCAAAGCTTTCGCCGGCGACGCGGAACGCCGGGCTGCCGTAGAGCGCCAGATCCCAGGAGATCTCCTGCGCCTGCGCGCCGGAGGCCAGAATCGTCAGTGCCGCCGCGGCGCCGAGGGCTTTGATCGGTTGGTGTTTCATGCGGTGTCCTCCCAAAAAGCGATCTCTCCAATGATCGCGCGTTCATCAGAGTTGCAATAATTCGCCCATATGCGTCAAGCCTGCTGTTTTTTCATTGAGAAAATTTCACTGCACGCGGTTTCATTCACTTGTCTGGACAAGCCCACCGAAATGCGCCATTGTCCTTGCAAATCAGCAGCAAAGCGATGCCTGGATGCCAGAGGAAAGAGTGACCGCAGACGATGTCGCCCGGCGGGCCGGGGTGTCTCGGGCGACCGTGTCCCGGGCGTTTTCGCGCGGTCATTCGGTGCAGGAGCAGACCCGCCAGCGAATCCTGAAGGCGGCGCGGGAGCTGGGGTATCAGCCGAATGCGCTGGCCCAGGCGCTGACCTCGCGCCGGTCGCAGATCGTCGGCATTCTGATGGGCCAGCTGAAGAATCCGATCCATGCGGTCCTTCACCAGACGATCTCCATGGCCTTGCAGCAAAACAACTTTATCCCGATCTCCGGTCAGATCGGCGGCGCGGATGACCTGCCCCGGCTGATCGCGACCTTTCGGCAGTATCAGGTCGGCGTGGTCATCCTGACCTCGATGAACATCTCGCCCGGCCTGGTGGAAGAATTTCGCGATGCCGGCTTTCAGGTTCTGCTGCTGAACCGGATCGACGACGATTCGGTGACCGCCTCGGTCTGCGCCGATCTGACCCAGGGCGGCAGGCTGGCCGCGAGGCGGTTGGTTGAACGCGGTTGCAACCGAATTGCAGTCGCTCGCGGCACCCTCGGCCACTGGACCAGCGCCGCGCGGCTGGCCGGGCATGTGGCGGGGCTGGAACATCTGGGCCAGGCGCCGGCAGAGGTGTTCGACGGCGGCTACACCTATGCCGACGGCGCACGGATTGCCGAAACCCTTCTGGCCAAGGGCGATGCCCTGCCCGACGGCTTCCTCTGCCCCAACGACCTGTTTGCGATCGGGCTGATGGACCGGCTGCGCGCCGCGGCCGGGCTGCGCTTTCCCGAAGACATGAAAGTCGTCGGCTTCGATGACATTCCGATGGCGGAATGGGAAAGCAACGATCTCACCACGATCCGCCTGCCGGTTCAGGCCATGGCGAAACGCGCCACCGATGTCATCAGCCGGATTGTCCTCGAGGACGAGACGGTAGAAGAAAAGATCTGGATCCCCTGTCGGCTGATCGAACGCCGCTCGGCCTGATCCCCCAAGTCACAAGCGAAAGACCCACATGCCCACATTCAAGCAACGCATGGCCTCCGGCGAGATTCTGACCGGAACCTTCCTCAAGACCCCCGCACATGAAATGATCGAGGTGCTGGCGAAATCGAAGCTCGATTTCGTCTGTCTCGATGCCGAACACGCGCCTTTTGATCGCGCGCGGATGGACATCTGCCTTGCCATGGCGCGGGCGCTGGACTTTCCGGTGCTGGTCCGCCTGCCGGTGGGCACCCCGGTCGAAGTGCTGAAAGCGCTCGACAGCGGCGCAGTGGGCGTCGTCGTGCCGCATGTCGACAGCGTCGACAAGGCCGAAGCCATCGCCCGCGCCGCGCGGTTCGGCGAAGGCGGGCGCGGCTATGCCGGATCGACCCGCTGGGCGGGCTTTGCCACCCGCCCGATGAAGGATGTCCTGCAACAGAGCACGGACGAAACCATCGTCATCGCCCAGATCGAAGAGCCCGCCGGCGTCACTGCCGCCAGTGCGATCGCCTCGGTCGACGGGATCGACGGCCTCTTCGTCGGGCCGGCAGACCTGGCCGTCTGCTATGGCAAGACCGACATGTCCGATCCCATGGTGATGGACGCCATGCGTGACACCGGCGCCGCCGCACAGGCGGCGGGCAAGGCCTTCATGACCTTCGCGGCGAATGCCGACGCCGCGCCGGCGCTGCTGGATATGGGGGTGACCATGTTCTTTGTCGCTTCCGAACATGCCTTCATGCTGCGCGGCGCGAACGCCGAGGCCGAAGCCTTTCAGGCCGCCGGCGCCGACAGGGCCTGAGCCGCACGGAACATCGAAGCCCCGCTTCGGTGTTCCGTCCTGATCGGAGCGCAAATCGCCATTCGGTATTCCGTCTCGGAATACCAAGCCCGCCACATCGACGTTGTTGCGGCTTCCCCCACCCGACAGAATGAAACGGCGACCCGAGACCCGATTTCAACACGGTGGAGACAGAATGGCAGACCGCCCGTCCGGCGCGCCCGAGGATGCGGCCCCGAGGAACCTGGTGTTCCTCCTGTCCGACGAGCACAACCGTGATGTGCTGGGCTGCTATGGCCACCCCTTCGTGCAGACCCCGAACCTCGACGCACTGGCGCAGGCCGGGGCGCGGTTCGGCGCCGCCTATTGCAACAGCCCGATCTGCGTGCCCTCGCGGGCCTCGCTGGCCACCGGACGGCAGGTGCACGAGCTGGGCGCCTGGGACAATGCGGCGCCCTATACCGGTGCGCCGCGTTCCTGGCATCACCTGCTGCGCGACGCCGGTGTCGATGTCGCCTCGATCGGGAAACTGCACTATCGCGGCGGTGACGACTATGGCTTTACCGAAGAGCTGATCCCGCTGCATGTGCTGCATGGCAAGGGCGACCTCAAGGGGCTGTTCCGGCGCGATCCCCTGCCCAAGACCGGCACCGGAAATCTCGCGGCACAGGCCGGGCCGGGCCGGTCGGCCTATTCCGACTATGACACGCGGATCGCCCGGACGGCCTGCGACTGGCTGACCGACCGGGCCGACCGCCGCGATGCCCCCGGCTTTGCCCTGTTCGTCAGTTTCGTGATGCCGCATTTCCCGCTGATCGCGCCAGACGCGTGTTATGCGCTCTACGAGGGCCGCGATCTCGACGAACTGCGCTTTGGGCTCGACGCGCCGGTCGATGGCCATCCGGTGCTGGACCACATGCGCCGGGTTTCCGACTACGACGCGCATTTCACCCCGGAAACCCGCCGCCGCGCGCTCTGCGCCTATTTCGGCATGGTGACCCGGCTTGACGAGCTGATCGGCACCGTCCTGCAAACGCTCGAGGACACCGGGCTCGGCCCATCGACCAGCGTGATCTATTCCTCGGACCATGGCGACAACCTCGGCAGCCACGGGCTCTGGGGCAAATCGGTGATGTATGAGACCGCGGCGGCGGTGCCGCTGATCCTGCGCGACCCGCGCCTTGCGCCCGGAACGGTTGTGGATGCGCCGGTCTCGCTGGTCGATATCGCCCCGACGGCGGCGGCGATCTGCGCCCCTGTGGTCTCCGATCCGGCCTGGGCGGGCACCTCGCTGCTCGACATAGCCCGCAACCCGCCGCCGAACCGCCCGGTCCTGTCGCAATATCACGCCACCAGTTCCAATACCGGCATGTTCATGATCCGTCAGGGGCGCTGGAAATACATCCATTATCCCGGGTTCGCGCCGCAGCTCTTCGATCTTTGGAGCGATCCGCAGGAACGGCACGATCTTGGCCAGGACCCGTCCTTTGCGGCGGTGCGCCAGCGCCTCGATACGGTATTGCGCAGCCAATGCGACCCCGAGGCCGTCAACGCCGGCGCCTTTGCCGATCAGGCCGCACGGATTGCGGCCAACGGCGGCCGCGCCGAAATCGCGGCCTCCGCCGACATTCCCTTCACCCCGGCCCCGGCATGACGTGAAACCGCGGGCATTCCGCCGCCGCCGGAGTCGCGGGGATGCGCCCGCGCGATCTTGACCGAAAGGGCCGCCATGACACTGGATTTCGCCGCCGCGCTGACCGGCATTTCGGGCATTCTGGTCACCCCTTTCGACAGCTCCGGCATGGTGGCGCCTTCGCGCCTTGCGCCGCTGCTGGACCGGGCGCTTGCGGCCGGGGTCCACCTGCCGGTGGTCAACGGCAACACCGGCGAGTTCTCCGCCCTGTCGTGTGACGAGGCCTGCACGATGGTCCGCGCGGTCGCCGTTCTGGTGGGAAATCGCGCGCCGCTTCTGGCCGGCGTCGGGCGCAGCCTGCCCGATGCCTGCCGCCTGGCCCGGGCCTCGGCAGAGGCCGGGGCCAGCGGGCTGATGATCCACCAGCCGCCCGATCCCTTTGTCAGCCCGCGCGGGACGGTTGATTACATCCGCGCGATTGCCGATGCGGCCGACGGGCTGCCGCTGGTGCTCTACCTTCGCAACGACGCTATGGGGACGGCGCGGATCGCAGATCTCTGCGCCATACCGGGCGTCCGGGGCGTGAAATGGGCCACGCCGAACCCGCTGAACCTCGCCGCCGCGATCGCCGCCTGCGATCCCGGCATCATCTGGGTCGCCGGTCTGGCCGAGGTCTGGGCACCGCCGCTCTATGCCGTGGGCGCGCGCGGTTTCACCTCCGGGCTGATCAATGTCTGGCCCGAACGCTCGGTCGCGATCCATGCCGCGCTGGCGGCCGGCGACTATCCCGGCGCCTCGGCGCTGATCAACGGAATGCGCGCTTTCGAGGATATCCGCGCCGAAGAGCTGAACGGCACGAATGTCACCGCCGTCAAGGCCGCGCTTCTGGCGCAGGGGCATGCCTGCGGCCCGACGCGCCCGCCCTCGGCCTGGCCGCTGAGCCCGTCGCAGGCCCGGCGGCTCGAGCACTTCCTTGCGGCCAACGCCCTGATCCGAGAAGGGACAGAATGACCAAGATCGACCGAATCCGCTGTTTCATGACCCGGGTCGATGACCGCCCGCGCCTGCTGGTCTCGATCACCACCACGGACGGGCTCACCGGCTGGGGCGAGGCCTACAACCACGGGCCCGACCTTGCGCTTGCCCCGGTCATCGACTGGCTGGCGCACCAGCTTGCGGGCGAGGATGCGACGCGGGTGACCTATCTCAACCAGAAGCTTCTTCAGCATTGCCGGTTTCCGCCCGGCGCGCTCGGGCTGGCGGCGATTGCCGCCATCGACCACGCGCTCTGGGACATCGCGGCCAAGGCCCTGGACGTGCCGGTCTACAGGCTTCTGGGCGGCAACGTCCGTGACCGGGTCGAGGTCTATTGCGGTGTCTATACCGCGCCAGATGTCGGCGAGACCATCGATATCGTCACCCGGTTGCGCGCCACGGCAGGCTATCGCGCCTTCAAGCTGTCGCCCTATCGGCGCAACCCCCATGCCGGGCGATGGGGGGTCACCTGTGCCAGCGCCGCACACTGGTTCGGCGCGATCCGCGAGGCCCTGCCCGAAGATCTGGAATTTGCCTTCGACGCCCATGCGATGATCTTCGAGCCGATCCGCGCGGTGCAACTGGCGCAGGCGCTGGCGCCTTACGATCCGCTGTTTCTCGAAGAGCCGATCCGGCCCGAGCATATCCCGGCCTGGACCGCGCTGAAATCCAAGGTGGCGATCCCGATTGCCACCGGCGAATGCCTGTACAACCGGTTCGAGTTCCTGTCGCTGCTGGCCGCCCAGGGCGCCGATATCGTCCAGCCCGACATTGCCGTCGTCGGCGGGCTGACCGAGATGCGCCGGATCGCCGATCTGGCCGATGCGCATTACGTCTCGGTGATGCCGCATAATCCGATGGGCCCGCTGGCGACGGCGCATAACGTGCATTTCGCCGCCGCCCAGACGAATTTCCGCCTGCTGGAATACCGCCCGCCGCATCATGCGCCCTGGGCGGTCGATCCCTATGAGCCTGTCGATGGCTACCTGGGCCTGCGCCCGGACCGCCCCGGCTGGGGCATCGAGATCGACGAAACGGCGCTGGAGACCTCGGGTTACCTGCATTGGGAACGCCGGGTCGAAACCCGCGCCGACGGCTCAACGACCTATCCCTGACACCGGCCGGACAGCCACCCCGAGACAGGCCGGCGCCGGGTCTTCTCCGTCAGGACCGCCGGGGCGCGTGCCGGCTCATGACGCCAGCGCCGCCCGCCCGCCAAGCGCCGCTTCGGCCAGCTTGCATCCCAGCGGATCGTCAAGCCGCGCCGCCTCGGCCCCGAGACGGCCCGCCAGACGCGCGACCTCGGCGGGGTTCGCGGCCGAGACGTCAATGCGCTCTTCGGGGTCCGCGGCGAGATCGAACAGGATGGCCTGCCCATCCTCGAGGATGAGCTTGTGGCGTCCGTCGAACACCGCCCGCTGGCGCCGCCGCGCCCTCGGGTCGGCATCGCTGTCGCGCATGATGTTGTGGGTCTCGTTCTCGATATAGGCGATGTCGCGCCAGTCCGGCGCCTCGCCGCGGATCAGAGGCATCAGGCTGCGGCCTTGCAGGTCCGCCGGCGCCGCCACCCCGGCGATATCCAGCATCGTCGGCATCAGGTCTTGCAGGCCGATCAATTCGTCGATGACCAGATTGTCGGCAATGCCCGGCCCCCGCATCAGAAACGGCACATGCACGGAATCCTCGGTGCAGACGAATTTCGATGTCACCCCGTCGCGGGCGCGAAAGGTCTCGCCGTGATCGGAGTAGTAGAACACGATGGTATTCCCGGCCTGCCCGGTCTCTTCCAGCGCCGCCATGATCCGGCCGACACAGCGGTCGAGCGCGGTGACCGAACCGTAGTAGCCCGGGCACGGCACGCCCATGCGCCGGTAATGGTCCATCGTGTCCAGCGGGCAGGAGAACGGATCATGCGGCGGATACCAGGAGATCACCGAACAGAACGGGCGCGTCGTCTCGCGTTCGCGCAGCCAGGTGATCATCGCGTCGGTGTCGCGGTCGGGAATATAGGTGCCGCCCTGAAAATGCTGGCGGTGATCCTGCCAGTGCCCGCCCCAGGAATTGAACGCATGCCATTCGTCGAACGGCCCCGGGTTGGCCTCGCCCAGATGCCATTTTCCCCAATAGCCGCATTGATAGCCGGCGCCGCGCAGCAGGGCAAAGACGGTCCGATCGGTCAGCCCGCGGTCGGCCAGCAGATCGGGCACGCCATAGACGTTTTTCTCGATGCCGTGGCTGTGGGGGAACTTGCCGGTCCACATCGAGGCCCGCGCCGGGGTGCAGACCGGAAACACCGTCCGGCACTGGCTGAACCGCGCGCCATCGCGCGCCATCCGGTCAAGGTAGGGCGCCGAGACGAAGCTGTTGCCATAGCTGGGCAGGCTGTCGGCGCGCTGCTGATCGCTGAACAGGACGAGGATATTCGGTTGGTCTGTCATGGGGCTCTCCTGTCAAAGATGATGAAACGGTGTGCCGGCCGGCCGGTGCAGCGGATCGGCCGAGCGGGCGATCTCGCGCGCCAGATCCGCGCCCGCCCGGTCGCCAACCCGCTCGGCAAGCGCGGCCATCTCCTGCGCCAGTTCCCGAACCAGCGGCATGGTGTCCTTGAACCTGGTGAGCTCGTCCATCGGCGTGCGCCGGTGCGGCGCGCCGAACAGATCGAATTCCTCTTCCGGGTCGATGCAGGTGTCGAACAGGCTGTGCCGGCCCTTGTCGAAGCTCAGGATCAGCTTGTGGCGCCCGGTCCAGATGGCGCGCTGATCCCAGGACGGAAAGGTGCCGTAATAGGCCCGGCCCTTCTCGGCCTCAAAGGTCACCGCGATATGGCGCAGGTGGCGGTTGTGGATATAGAGCGCCCGGCGCCAGGCCGTCGGCCGGCCGGCCATCAGCGGCAGAAGGCTCTCACCATCGGCATCCGCCAGATCGGCCCCGGCCATCGCCGCGATGGTGGGGGCCAGATCGTGCAATCCGACAATCTGCGCCAGCCGCACCCCCGCCGGCCCGCCGGGCCCCCGGATCACCAGCGGCACCCGGATGCAATCGTCGTAACAGGTGTGGCCGCCCCGGTTGACGGCATCGCGAAACTTGAACTGATCGCCGACCACCGAACTGTAGATCACCGCCGTGGTCCCGGCCCTGCCCGTGGCCGCAAGCGCGTCGAGGATCTGCCCGACCGCGCGGTCGCAGGCGGTCACCGCCGCGTGGTGCATGGCCAGCGGAATGCCCTTGCCGCGATAGAGATCCAGAACCTCCGCCGGCAGATCGTCGGTTTCCCCGTCCAGTTCCGGAAGGGTGACCAGGGTAAAGCGCGGCCCGGTGCCGCCGGCCAACGCATCGCGGGCCCGTTCCGCAGTGCGGCGCAGCCCCTCGGGGCCCGGCGCGGGCGTGATCTCGGTCAGCGCGTATCCGGCCGCGGCCAGACAGCGGCCCAGCGGGCTTTCGGCCAGCGTCACCGGCGCGGCATCCGCGGCCGGATAGCGACCGCTGAGGATCGACATCCGCGACGGACCGGGGGCGGGAAAGATCGTGGCGGCCTTGTCGAACCAGACCCCCTCGGCCGCCAGCCGGTCGATGTGGGGCGTATGGACAAGCTGCCCCCCGCCGGCGCCGGTGTAGTCGCGCCTGTGCCTGTTGGCGAGGATGAGAAGTATGTCGGGGTGCTTGTGCATGTCCTGTCTCCGTCTGCCGGACGCAGCTGCGGCGTCGGCCTTCGCCGTGCCGGTGCCCGCCGGCACCCTGGGGGAATTTCCTTACGACTTGGGGGCCCACGCCCCGCATCCGAGGAGGCGGATGCGGGGCGAAGGTCCGGCTCAGGGAGCGAGCCAGATGTCCCAGGCGCGGATCACCCGGCGCGGATCGAGATCGCCTTGCCCAACACCCCGGCCTGATAGTCTTCGAAGGCCTTTTTGCGCTCCTCGAAGGTCAGGCCGGTTCTGACGCGATGGGCGGCGTCCTCGATTTCGGGAAAGGTCACGCCCTGAAGCGACCCGTCTCCGGAAAAGTGGCGCAGCATGCCGAACGGCCCGATCGACGGAGCCATGCCGAAACCGCCAATGATGATCGTCCAGCTCTCGCGCTCGACCCGCAGCGCCGACCAGGTGGCGGCGTTCTGCGCGTTGATGCGGGTCTTGATGCCCAGCTTGCCGAGCTGATCGGCCAGCGCGATGGCATAATCCCGCAGCGCCGCCTCGTCCGAGATCGTCAGGATCTCGATCTCTTCACCATCATAGGCGCTCTGCGCCAGCAGCTCTTTCGCCTTGTCGACATCGCCGAGGTTGTAGGTCTCGATCCCGGCATCGGAGTAATAGGGGAAACCGTCATACTGCCAGCCGTGGCCAAGCACGTAATTGCCGCCGGTGGCGAAATCGAGCAGCACCTCGAGGTCGAGCCCGACCTGCACCGCCTTGCGGAAATACTCGTCCGCGCCCAGAGGCTTGGTCAGGTTGAAGGTCTGGTGAACCATGTACCACGGCAGCACCTTGACGGCGCTGACCTCGTCCGAGGCCTCGAGCCGTGGCACATCCTGCGGCGAAACCTGGTCGGCGATATGGTAGTCGCCGGTCAGCAACCCGGCGATCTGCGCCCCCGCTTCCGGCACGGTGCGGAAGGTCACGGTATCCACATACACCGTGCGTTTGCCGCCGAATCCGTCGCGCGGCGTGGCTTCGGCCTGCTGGCTGTACGCCTCGAAACGGGCCAGCCTGATGTGGCTGTCGGGCACCCATTCGACGAATTCGAACGGCCCGGTGCCGACCGGCTTGAACTCTTCCTTGGGCAGCGCCGCGATCTCTTCGGGCATGATCCCGACGATCACCCGCGGCGAAGACAGGCTGTCGAGAAAGGTCGGATGCGGCTCGCTCATGGTGACCCGTACGGTCAGATCGTCGACCGCCTCCAGGTTCTCGACAAGCGCCATGACACCCTGGTCGACGCCGGCGTCCTTCATGCGCTGCAACGAGGCCACAACGTCGCCGGCGTCCAGCGTGCTGCCGTCGTGAAAGCGCACGCCGTCGCGCAGGGTGAAGGTATAGGTCCGGGCGTCGTCGCTCATCTCGTAGCTGGCGGCCAGTTGCGGAATGATGTCGCCGGTCTCGCCGCGCGTGACCACGCCTTCGAACATATGGGCCGACACATACCGCGTCGCCACACCGGTCGAGGCATGCGGATCGACACTTGGAAGCGTCACGGCCATCGCGACGACAAGGTCGCCGCCCTTGGCCGGATCCTGGGCCGAGGCGGGGGCCGTCAGGCCAAGCGTCGCGGCCAGCGCGGCGGCCGCCATTGCTCTGAATTTCATTTCAAGTCCTCCCGTTGTTGTAGGCTTGGGCCGATTAGCCGGCATTTTGCCTTTCCTCGCAACGCGGAGTTTCGAGCTTTACCATTCCAATCCGGAATGATGTCATCGAGGCTTAGGCGTTGCGTGCCGGCGGGCCTTGTCGCCATTCTGGACGGGCAAGCCGGCGCCTGATGCACACAGGGCCGGAGGGGAGGACATGGAAACACGCCACGCACATATCGTTCGCGAGATCGCCGAGACGGGCCGGTTCTCGAAAGCGGCAGAGCGGCTTGGCATGGGGCAATCGGCCCTGAGCAAGATCGTCATGCGCATCGAGGATGAATTCGGCTTCAAGGTCTTCGACCGGGGGCCGCAGGGCGCGGCGCTGACGCCCTTTGGCCGGCTGTTCCTGGAATATGCCACGGTGCTCGAGCGCGAGACCCGCGATCTCAAGAGCGTGGCCACCTCGATGCGCAAGGGCCAGAGCGGGCATTTCCGCATCGGCGCCGGCCAGACCTGGGTTTCCGACCAGCTGCCCGAGATCTTCGTGCGCATGCACCGGCAGCGCCCCGGGCTGCGGATCAGCGTCTTTACCGGCTCGGTCACCGATATCCTGGCCCGGCTGAAGTCCGGCCAGATCGATCTGGCCTTTACCGCCATGACCGTGCCGCTCGGCCCCGACCTGTGTTCGGAAAACCTGACCTATGGCCAGTTGCGTGTCGTGGCGCGCCCCGGCCACCCGCTGGCCCGGCTCGACCGACCCTGCCGCTTTCACGAGATGATGGGCTATGACTGGGTGGTCGGCGAATGCAGCGAAAGCGATCTCACCTGGAACTGGCTGACCAGCACCGCGCAGAACCGGGGCCTGCCCAAACCCAACGTGATCCTGGAAACCCCGCAGCGGGAACTGGCCACCCAGGCGCTGATCAACAGCGATCTTCTGGGATTCCAGCCGCGCAACGCCAAGGCGGTGCGCACCGGCCAGCTCGCCGTCATCTCCGAGGTGCGCGTCGCCCGGATGCGCGCCACCGGCATGGTCTGGCGCAAGAACCGGCAGATCCCCTCGGGGCTGCACTTCATCATGGAGACCGCCCGGGCCTTCATAGCGGACCGCGATGCCGGGATGGAGCCTTCCGATTCCCTTGAACACGAGCGCTGAAAATCATGTCCAGATACATCCTCAAACGTTTGCTCAGCGCGATCCCGGTGCTGCTGCTGGTCAGCATTGCCGCCTTCGTGCTGATCCAGCTGGTGCCGGGCGATGCCGCCGCGATCATCGCCGGACCCGATGCCTCGAATGACGAGGTCGAATTCGTGCGCCGCCAGCTCGGCCTCGACCGCCCCTGGCCGCTGCGGCTCCAGGATTGGATCTTCGGGCTGGCCCAGGGCGACCTGGGCTATTCCTACATCCTGAACCGGCCGGTGACCGAGGCGATCCTCGAACGGCTGCCGGTCACCCTGTCGCTGGCCGGCCTCTCGATCATCTTCGCCACCGTCCTCGGGGTGGCCCTGGGCGTGCTGGCGGCGGTCTTTCACCGCAGCTGGATCGACGCGCTGGCGATGACGGTCGCGCTGTTCGGCGTCTCGGTGCCGAACTTCTGGTTCGGCCTGATCGCGATCCTGATCTTTGCCGTCGGCCTCGGCTGGTTCCCCCCGGGCGGCTATGTCTCACCGACCGAGTCGTTCACCGGCTGGCTGTCGGCCATGGCGCTGCCAGCGCTGACGCTGGGCACCGCCTCGATGGGCCAGATTTCGCGGTTTTCCCGCTCGGTGATGCTGGAACAACTGGGCCAGGACTATGTGCGCACCGCGCGGGCCAAGGGGCTGGGGCAGGGAAATGTCATCGGCCGGCACGCGCTCAAGAACGCGATGATCCCGATCCTGACGGTGATCGGCATTTCCTTCTCGCTGACCATGGCCGGGGCGATCATCGTGGAATCGGTGTTTTCCCTGAACGGCCTCGGCCGGCTGATGCTGCATGGCATCCAGCGCCGCGACTACCCCGTTCTTCAGGGCGGCATGCTCGTCATCGCCTTTTCCTTCGTCATCATCAACCTGCTGGTGGATATCCTCTATTCCTGGCTCGACCCCCGGGTGCGCTATGACTGACCTGACTGCCTTCCGAAGCTTTTCGACACGGCTGACAACCCGGATGTCGGCGGCCCATCTGCCGCTGCTGATCGGCGGCGTCATCTTCGGCCTTATCGTGCTGGCCGCCGCCCTTGGCCCCTTCCTCACCCCCTACGGCCCCGAGGACACCTCGCTGATGGAGCGGTTCAAGGGCCCCTCGCTGGCGCATCCCTTCGGCACCGACAGCTTTGGCCGGGATATCCTGTCGCGTGTCCTGCACGGCGGCCATGTCTCTCTGGGCATCGGGCTGGCGGTGATCACCATCTCGGCCGGGCTGGGCATCGCGATCGGCGCCACGGCGGGGTATTTTCCCAGGCTCGACAACCCGATCATGCGGGTGATGGATGCCGGCGAGGCCTTTCCCACCCTGCTGATGGCCATCGCCCTTGCCGCCGTGCTCGGGCCGGGGATCACCAATGTCATCCTGGCGCTCGGGGTGGCCTATGCGCCGCGCACCGCGCGCATCGTACGGGCCTCGATCCTGGTGCTGTCGCAACAACAGTTCGTCGAGGCCGCCCGCGCCTCCGGCGCCGGGCCGTTGCGGATCATCGGCCTGCATCTGCTGCCCAATGCCATGGCGCCGGTGGTGGTGCAGATGACCTTCATCTTTGCCGATGCGGTCCTCGCCGAGGCGGCGCTGAGCTTTATCGGGGTCGGCCCGCCGCCGCCGGCGCCGACCTGGGGCAATATCATCGCCGACGGCAGAACCTATCTCTACTCCGCCTCCTGGATCACCCTGTTCCCCGGGCTCGCGATCTTTCTGACCGTGCTGTCCCTGAACCTCATGGGCGACGGTCTGCGCGATCTGCTCGACCCCAGACTGAAAAAGGTAACCTGACCGATGGCCGAGCCCCTTCTCGACGTCTCCGACCTGACCATCGCCCTCAAGATCGGAGCCCGCTCGATCAACATCGTCGACGGCATCTCCTTTCGCATCGACCCCGGTGGCCGGCTGGGGGTGGTGGGGGAATCCGGCTCCGGCAAGAGCATGATCGCCCTGGCGCTGACGGGGCTGCTGCCCAATGTCATGCAGCTTGTGTCGGGCTCGATCCGGTTCCAGGGCGAGGCGCTGGAACTGGCCCCCCCGGCGCGCATGCGCCAAATCCGGGGCCGCGACATCTCGCTGGTGTTCCAGGAGCCGGCGACGGCGCTGAACCCGGTCTTCACCACCGGCCGCCAGGTCTCCGAGGTGCTGCGAGAACACGAGAAGATCTCGGCGCGCGAGGCCCGCAACCGCACCATCGAGCTGTTCCGCCAGGTCGGCATTCCGGCGCCCGAGCGGCGGATCTCGGATTATCCGCACCAGATGTCAGGCGGCATGCGCCAGCGGGTGATGATCGCCATGGCGCTGGCCTGCCGCCCCCGGCTGCTGATCGCCGACGAGCCGACCACCGCGCTCGACGCCACCATTCAGGAACAGATCATCGACCTTCTGGCCGCGCTTCAGGAGGAAACCGGCGTCGCGGTCATGCTGATCAGCCACGATCTGCCGCTGGTGGCGGAATTCGCCGAGCAGGTGATGGTGATGTACGCCGGGCGGGTGGCGGAAATCGCGCCGGCCGACACGATCTTCGAGGCCGCGATGCATCCTTACACCCGGGGGCTGATCGCCTGCGCCATCGGGCTCGAAACCGGCACCTCCCGCCTGCCCACGATCGAGGGCCAGGTGCCGCCGCCGCTGCAATTTCCGCCGGGCTGCCGCTTTGCCTCGCGCTGTCCCCATGCCGCAGCGCAATGCGCACAATCGGTGCCCGGGCTTCAGCCGATCGGGCCGCAGCATGTCGCCGCCTGTCTCAGGCTCGACCAGATGACCAAACTCGAGGTGGCCTCATGAGCGACACCCTGGATGCGCCGCTGATCGAGGTCCGCGATCTTCAGAAGCTTTTCCCGATCAGGTCCGGCCTGCTCGGCCGGGCCGCGGGCCATGTCAGGGCGGTGGACGGCATCAGCTTTGACATCCGCTCGGGCGAGACCCTCGGGCTGGTTGGCGAAAGCGGATCGGGCAAGACCACGGTCAGCCGCATGCTGCTGCGGTTGCTCGACACCAGCGCCGGGCAGATCCGCTTTGACGGCCATGACGTGACGGCGCTCCGGGGGCGCGACCTGAAGGCGCTGCGCAGCCAGATGCAGATCGTGTTTCAGGATCCATTCGGTTCGCTCAACCCGCGCATGACCGCCCGGCGGATCATTTCCGAACCGATGGTCATCGCCGGCACCATGGACCGTGCCGCCCGCCATGCGCGGGTTGACGAATTGCTCGACCGGGTCGGCCTGCCCCGGTCGATGGCCGACCGCTATCCGCATCAGTTCTCGGGGGGCAGCGGCAGCGCATCGGGATCGCGCGGGCGCTGGCGCTGACGCCGCGGTTCCTGGTCTGCGACGAGGCGGTATCCGCCCTCGACCTCTCGATCCAGGCGCAGATCGTGAACCTGCTGCGCGACTTGCAGAAAGAGCTGGGCCTCACAACGCTGTTCGTGGCCCATGACCTTCAGGTGGTGCGCTATATCTCGGATCGCGTCGCGGTGATGTATCTCGGACGCATCGTCGAGCTTGCCCCGACCGAGCAGCTGTATGACCGGCCGGCGCATCCGTATACACGGATGCTCCTGGGCGCCGCCCCGCGGCTGCTGTCGCGCCGCAGCCGCAGCCGCACCGGCAAGACCTCGGTGGAGATGCCCAACCCGATCACGCCACCCGCAGGCTGTCCGTTCCATCCCAGGTGCCCGATCGCCACCGCGCTTTGCAGCCGCGACGTGCCGCCGCTCCGGCGGCGGCCGGACGGGCGTGACGTGGCCTGCCATCACCCCGACGGGTGACCGACGGATCACCGCCCAGGCGATTCCCGCGCACCGCCGCCCCCGGCCGCGCGCCGGCGGCAAAGGGCCGGGTGCCGCCCCTCGGGCGGCCTGAAATCCGGGCGACCCTCTGCCTCGGGCCAGCCCGACCTGCACCTTCGTATAGTCGTGTCGCCATCTGCGCCGGGTCGCTAGACCTTGGCGCTGCGCACCGGGACTATTTCGTCGCCTATGCTCCCTCAGGACAAGTTCATTCACCAAGGGAGCAGAGGCGCGGTGCCCAAGATCACCCGGACAACACGGCACGGCCCACGGCAAGCGGTCATGTTTCCCCGCCGCAGCCGGGCCGGGCACGCCAAACCCGGGCCGCATGCCGCGCAATCCGCGCGCCCTGCCCTTCAGAGCAAAGGAGTAACCCGGTCATGATTATAGGCCTCGCAACGCTCTCCATCCTCTTCGGCGGCGCCTGCGGCATCGCGGCGTTCTGCGCCGAGTTCGGGGCAATGCAATCGCTGATGATCTATGCGGTTGTCGGCCTGATGCCCTTTCTGCTGATGCCGCTTGTCGGTTCGCCACAGCCGGTCCGCGCGGACATCCGCACCGAAGACATGCGCGCGCCCGGGGCCGGCGTCCCGAGGTTGCACGGCAAAAGGGACATCTGACCGGCCGGGCGCCGCCTGGCCGTCGCGGCAAGGCGCCATGTGTCCGGCGCCTCCGGTAAAGGAAACGAGTTTTGTGATGTATAACGATTTCAGCTGGGTATCTCTCCTCCAGAAAAGCCGCCGGACCGGCTGGGTCATCCTGATCTGGCTGGTCACGGCGGTCGCCGCGCTCGGGCACGGGGCCTGGCTCGGGACCGGCACCATCGACGTGTCAGACGCCTCGCGCAACGAGATCCGGGCCCGCATCCAGAGCGGACAGCCGGCGCTCTCGCCGGGCGACATCGTCGAGGTCTATTCCAGCTTTCCGGCCATCGTGGCGGGCACGCAGGACGGTCCGGGCGGCTATGCCACCATGTATGTTCCTGCCGGCGCCGAAGTGGTCGGCGCCTATATCACGGATGCCAGCGGAAATCCGATTCCGGCGCGCCCGGGGCTGGCCTCGACCGGCAGCGGCGTCGCCAAGGGCTGGGGGCCGAAGGGGCAGCAGGCCTTCGACGATTCCCTGTTCGGCTGGCAGCCCGAGGACGACACGCTCTGTTCCGTCGCGGGCTATACCACCGCCGATTGCAACAACGGGCTCGCCTATATCTACGGCGACACCGGCATCTTCTATTCCACCCGCGACGACACCGCGCTCTTTGCCAACGGGTCGGACCGGGCGACGCTGGAAAACGGCTATCTGGTCGATCCGACCAACGGCACCCCCTGGACAACCGTCGGCGGCACCGGCACCGCTCGGGTGCACAACAAATGGGACGCGGTGCAGGTCAATGCCTTCGGGTCGGGCGGCTCGATCTTCGACAACGGCTTTTCAACCGCCGAACAGACCTCGATCACCGGCGGGCGCGGCGCCACGCCGTTCCGCTCGGGCAGCCCGGTGGCCGGCCCCGACAGCGGCAGCGACTGGGACCGCTACGGCACAACCGGCCCCTGGCAACGCATCCAGTACGACGGCTCCTGCCGGGCCGACGATCCGGCCATTCCCGGCGGCGAAGGCCCGGCCAACGGCGACGGCTCGGTCTATCCCGAAACCACCGATCCCGGCGTGAACTCGGTCGCGGTCTGTAGCGATGCCTCGACCACCGGCTTCGATCTCAACACCTCCGACCTCACCGCCCTGCCCGCCGGCACCAACGCCGTGCGCTTTGCCTTCGGCGGCATCGCCGAGAACGAGGTCTATTACGGCGCGCTGCGGCTGCGGATTACCGATCCCGATGCGCTGGGGCCGATCAATGCCGAAGGCCACGGCGGTGACAGCGCCCAGGGCGGCGCCGCCGGCAACGACAACCCTTGGCGCTACTGGGTGGCCGGCTCGTCCTCCTACGCGGTGCCTGGCAGCGAGGACATCGTCGTCGGAATCTCGATCGTCGAGGTCAACGGCGCGCCTTATGGCGGCGGCGACATCCCGCCCTCGGCCACGGTGCGCTACCGGGTGGCCTATGCCAATACCTCGCTTTCGCCGCTGACCGATGCGGCCTTGCAGGCGACCCTGCCGGCCCAGACCACGTCAACCGCCAATTTCGAGGTGATCTCGGGCGATGACATCCGCCCCGCCTCAAATCCGTCCGGCGGCACCTTCAGCTTCGCCAATATCCCGGTGCTCAACGGCCTGGGCTCCGGCGCGGTCGAATTCGACGTCACCACCAATGCCCCCGGCGGCGCCACCGTGCAGGCCGACACCCGGATCGTGGCCAATGAATCCGGCCCGGTCACCGACAGCGTGAGCGTCAATGTCACCGCCGCCCCGGTCGAGGCCCTGCCGGGCTGCACCGGCACCCGCTTTTCACTGGTCGACTGGGCCACCGACGCCCCGGCGCTGGTCGGGCAGAACGTCGCGATCTCGCGCTATGGCATCACCGGCTCGGTGGTGGCCTCCGACCTGTCGCAGCCGTTCCGCCCGGCGGCGATCGCCACCGCCAACACGCTTTACGCCGGCACCGGCGGCAACCCGATGCTCGACGCTCAATATGTGGATCTGCGGGTGACCCTGAGCCAGCCCACAAACGGCGTCTATTTCTACCTCGCCGATCTCAACGCCGACGAATCCGTGACGGTATACGGCGAGCTGGTGGGCCAGCGTGTCAGCCCGGCGATGACAAACGGCCCCGGCAGCTTTCCCATGGCCCGGGTCGCCAATGACGACGGCTCGGTCACCGGCGAGCGCACCACCACGCTGGCCTCGGACGCGGGCCAGGCCCTCTTGGTGGGCTTTTCCCAGCCGATCGACACGCTGATCATCCGCCACACCCCGCTGGTGTTCAGCGCGGCCGGCCTTTCGGGGGCGGATGGCATGCATCTGGCCGACATCCAGGCCTGCGCAGATTTCACCGATGCGCCCAGCGGTCTTGGCGATGCGCTGCACAATTTCATCGATGGCGACGCCTATCGGATCGGCGCGTCGATCTCCGGCGACGGCGGCCCCGGCAATGCCGCCAATGCCGACAGCGACGATGACGACGGCGTGTCGATCCCGCCGATGACCCAGGGGATCCTGACCACCATCACCGCCGATGTGACCGGCACCGGCGGCCTGCTGCAAGCCTGGGTCGACTGGAACGGCAATGGCACGCTCGAGGCAGGCACCGCCGAGCAGATCGCCACCGACCTGGCCGATGACGGCACCGGCGCCGATGTGGCGGCGGGCGACGGCCAGATCCAGTTCGATGTGGTGGTGCCCGGCGATGCGGTACTCGACCAGACATATGCGCGCTTTCGCTGGTCGAGCCAGCCGGCGCTTGGCGTGACCACGCCGGCCGGCAACGGCGAGGTCGAGGATTACGCCGTGGTTGTCGCCGCCGCCCCGGTGGTCGACCGTGGCGATGCGCCGGAAAGCTACGGCGATCCGCAGCACGTCATTGCCGAGGCCGGGGTGGCCGGCACCTACCTCGGCTCGGTGCCGCCCGACCCCGATGCCACCACGCAATACAGCGCCAATGCCACCGGCGATGATCTCGATGGCAGCGACGACGAAGACGGCGTGATCCTGCCGCAGCTCTTTCAGGGCGGAACCACCGAGATCTCGGTGGTGGTCAACGAAGTCACCGGCGGCGTCAGCGGAGTGACCGGCGCGGTCGCCTATCTTCAGGCCTGGATCGATTTCGACGGCGACGGCAGCTTCGACGCCGGCGACATGATCGCCGCGGACCTTCAGGATGGCTCGGCCGGCGACAAGGACGGCGTGCTGAACGGCATCATCGTCTTTGACGTCGACACGCCGGCCAATGCCACGCTCTTTCCCACCTTTGCGCGCTTCCGCTGGTCGACAACCGCGGGCGTGGTGCAACTGGCGATCGATGGCGAGGTCGAGGATTATCAGCTGACCATCTCGGGCGATGCCCCGCCGGTGACCTGCGATGCCGGGCTCTACCAGATCGCCACCACCAATTCGACGCTGAAGCGGCTGGCCTTCACCGCCGGGCTGACCGGCTATACCCTCAACCTCCAGGACATCGGCTCGGCCGGGCAAAACCTGAACGGCGGCTGGGGCTACAGCGTGGTCGATGGCTATCTCTATGCCGTCCGAAGCGGCAAGCGCGAGCTCTGGCGCGTCGACGGCGGCGGCACCTTCACCCGGATGCCCGATCCGCCGGGCAGCATCAAGAAAGGCACCAATGCCGGCGACATCCTCGAAAACGGGGTGATGGTCTACAAGGCCGACAACAACACCTTTCAGCTGCTCGACATTTCGAACGCCGATGCCGCAGTGGACAATGGGCTTCTGGAGCTCGACACCAACGTCAACACCGTCGATTTCGCCTATAACGCAATCGACGGAAACCTCTACGGCATCGACGGCAGCACCGACCGGATCTTCCGGGTCTCGGCCAATGGCGGCAATGCCAGCGTCGGCACCGAGGCGGTCACCCTGTTCGGCCCGGCCACCTATACCGGCACCTATGGCGCGGTCTGGTTCGACGACACCGGGCGGTTCTACATCTATGACAACAATACCAACGAGATCTTTCTGGTCGACACCACCACCGGGCTGCGTCAGCTGATCGCGGTCAGCCAGGATGACGAGGGCGGCACCAATGACGGCGCGTCCTGCCGCGGCCCCTCGGCCATTCCCTACGGCAGCATGTCCGGCAACGTCTATATCGACCAGGACGGCTCTGACGCCAAGGACGGCGCCGAAATCAACCTGGGCGGCGGCATCGCGATCAATGTCCATGACGACCGGGGCACGCCCAACGACATTACCGACGATATCTTCCTCAAGACGGTCGACACCCTGGCCGACGGCACCTTCAATGTCGGCGATCTCTCACCCGGCACGACCTATCGCGTCGAGGTCGACGTGACCGACAGCGATCTGCCTGCGGGGTCGCAGATCGGCACCTCCAACCCGATTGTCGGGGTGACGGTCACCCCCTATGGCAACACGCCCGACATCAATTTCGGTTTCGACCCGCAGGAAAGCGACCTGTCGCTTACCAAGGTGGCCTATGCCAACGGCGGCAATACCGTCATCACCCAGGCGGCACCGGGCGACCTGATCGACTTCGTGATCTCGATCAACAACGCCGGTCCCGGCTCGCCGTCGGGGGTGACGGTGATCGAGAACCTGCCCTCGGGCTTCCAATACGTCAGCGACGATGCCCCCGCGACCGGCGACTATTACGATCCCGCCAACGGCGTCTGGTTCGTCGATGAAATCCTGCCCGGCGCGATCGAGGAACTGCGCATCACCGCGCGGGTGCTGGCGACCGGCAACCACGTCAACTCGGTCGAGATCATCGCAAGCTCGCTCGACGACCGCGACAGCGATCCCGCGGTCGGCGCCGCGGTCGACGATCTCAACGATGGCCTGGCCGACGACGACGAAGACAGCTATGCGATCTCGCTTTATGCCGGCGAGCGGCGGCTCTCTGGGCGGATTTTCCTCGACAACGGCAGCGGCGGCGGCACCGCGCATGACGGGCTGGTCAATGGCGGCGAAGTCGGCGCGCCCGAGGTCCGGCTGCTGATCACCGACAGCACCGGCGGCGTGATCGCCGCGCCGCTGATCGATGACGACGGAAGCTGGAACTACGCGCTCGATGCCGCCCACAGCGGGCCGATCACCCTGAGCGTCACCGACAACCCGGATTACATGCCGGTCTCCGAAACCAAGAGGGGCCTGCCGACGCTGGTTGATCCCGATCCGCGCGACGGCAGCTTCACCTTCACCCCGGCGACCGAGACCGATTACGCCGGGCTCGACTTCGGCCTGATCGCCGCACCGCGCCTGACCGAGGACCAGACCGCCGCCATCGCCGCCGGCCAGGTCGCGCTTCTGAGCCATGAATACGCCGCGACCACCACCGGCACCGTGCTGTTCAGCTACAGCCAGGTGTCGATGACACCCGAAAACGCCTTCAGCGCCGCGATCTACGCCGACACCGATTGCGACGGCGAACCCGAGGCGCCGCTGAACGCGGCGGTGGCGGTGCAGGCGGGCGACCGGCTCTGCGTGATCTCGCGGGTCATGGCCAGCGGCGGCGTCACCCAGGGCGCGCGGCTGACCTACCGGCTCGACGCCGCGACGGCGCTGGATGCCACCCCGCTGACCCATGTTGCCAGCAACACCGACCGGGTCGAGACCGGCAGCGGCCTGGGCCAGCTCAAGCTGACCAAGACGGTGCGCAACGAAACCCAGGGCACCGCCGAGGGCACCGCCAATGCCGGCGCCGCCGGCGACGTGCTGGAATACCGTATCCGGCTCGAGAACCAGAGCAACGCGGCGGCGCTCGACGTGGTGATCTTTGACCGCACCCCGGCCTATACCAGCCTGGCCGAGCCGGTGCCCAGCCCGGTCGCCGTCGGCGGCGCGCTCAGCTGCGCGGTGGTTGTGCCCGCCAGCAATATCGCGGGCTATTCCGGCCCGTTGCGCTGGGATTGCGCCGGCAGCTATCCTCCGGCCTCCGACGGTTCGGTCTCTTTCAAGGTGCGCATCGATCCCTGAGCCCGGCCGGCCAGGCCCCCCGGCCCGGGTGGCCACCCCAAGCTTTACGGGTATAAACTCCCGGAATAGGGGGGATCGGGATGATCAAGCTTCAGCACGTCGAAATGCTGCTCGCCATCGAGCAGGCCGGCAGCATCCGCGCGGCTTCGAAACGCCTGGGCAAGACCCAGCCGGCCGTGACCAAGGCGCTGCGCCAGGCGGAAACCGAACTGGGCGCGGCGATTTTCAAACGCGCGCCCAGCGGCGTCGCCGTGACCGAGGATGGCAAGCAGATTCTGCGCCGCGCCGGCATCATCCAGGCGGAATTGCGCAAGATGCAGGAAGAGGTCGAACAGCGCCGCGGCGACGGCACCGGCCGGTTGAACGTCACGGTGTCACCGCTGGCGGCCAGCCGGATCATCGGCGGCACCATCCGGCGCTTTCGGCGGCGCTTTCCCAAGGTTCGGGTGCAGATCACCGGCGGCCACGAGCCGATGGCCTTCGGCCCGGTCCGGGACGGTCTCGTCGATTTCGTGATCGGCCCCGAACCGCGCGAGGCCGACGCCGCCGGGCTGTCTGTCGCCCATCTGGTGGAAACGCCGATTTCGGTCATCGCCAGCACCGCGTCGCGCTGGGCCGGCGAAACCCGGCTCGAGGCGATCGCCGCCGCCGACTGGCTGATGATCGGCACCTACAAGC
Source organism: Marinovum algicola (assembly GCF_900109145.1). GTDB lineage: Bacteria > Pseudomonadota > Alphaproteobacteria > Rhodobacterales > Rhodobacteraceae > Marinovum > Marinovum algicola. The sequence continues at coordinate 43,223 of NZ_FNYY01000014.1, read as the reverse complement.
GCCTGCCCTACCTGCAACGGCATTTCATCAGCCGCGGCCTGCCGCCGCCCGATCCGATGGTGACCTCGGATTCGATCACCAGCATTCTGGCGATGGTCGAGGATGGCGATTTTCTCTGCACCTTTCCCGGCCTGCTGATCGACCGGGTGTGCGCCAAATGGCGGATTTGCGCGCTCGATCTGGACGAGTCGCTGCAAGCCTCGCGCATCGCCCTGGTCACCGCCTCTGAACGGCCGCCAACCCCGGCGATGCAATATTTCGCGGATTGCGTGCTTCAGGTGGCCCGGAACGAGATCGGCCCCCCTATTCCCTGAAGGTATACCCATCAACTTTCGGAGCCTCCCGCCACCGCCTGCAAGCCCGTAGACTCCCGCAACCAGAAGAGCGCCGAATTGCGCGTCGTCAGGGTTGGGAGGCCAGGATGAATATCCTTTTCGTCATGTATGATCAATTGCGCTTCGATTACCTGAGTTGCGCCGGTCATGCCGCGCTGGAAACGCCGAATTTCGACCGCGTCGCCGCCAGGGGCGTCCGCTTTACCAGGGCCTATGTGCAATCGCCGATCTGTGGCGCCTCGCGGATGAGCTTTTATACCGGGCGCTACGTGTCGTCGCATGGGGCACAGTGGAACGGCTTTCCGCTGCGCGTGGGCGAGGTGACGCTGGGCGATCACCTGCGCGAGGCCGGCATGAACTGCTGGCTGCTGGGCAAGACCCACATGAAGGCCGACGCCAAGGGCATGGCGCGGCTGGGCCTCTCGCCGGACAGCGTGATCGGCGCGCGGCAGGCCGATTGCGGCTTCGACGCCTGGGCGCGTGATGACGGGCTCTGGGGCGCGGGGCCCGACGGTCTCTACGACCAGAAGCGCTCTCCTTACAACGAATACCTGAAATCTAAGGGCTATGACGGCGAGAACCCCTGGGCGGATTATGCCAATGGCGCGGTCGATGCCGGCGAAATCGCCTCGGGCTGGATGTTCCGCAACGCCGACAAGCCGGCCAATATCCGCGAAGAGGACAGCGAAACCCCCTGGCTGACCTCTGAGACGATCCGGTTCATCGAGGCCGCCGAAGGCCCGTGGTGCGCGCATGTTTCCTTCATCAAGCCGCACTGGCCCTATATCGTGCCGGCGCCCTATCACGACATGTACGGCCACAACCAGATTCAGCCCCCCGTGCGTCATCCGCTCGAACTCGATGATCCGCATCCGGTGCTGGGCGCCTATCACGAGGCCCGCGTCGCCCAGGCCTTTCAGCAGACCGAAGTTCGCAACAAGGTCATCCCCGCCTACATGGGGCTGATCAAGCAATGCGACGATCAGTTGGGGCGCCTGCTGGATCATCTCGAGGCGACCGGCCGGATGGAGGACACGATGATCGTGCTGACCTCGGACCATGGCGATTACCTCGGCGATCACTGGCTTGGCGAAAAGGATTTCTTCCACGAAGCCTCGGTCAAGATCCCGCTGATCGTCTACGACCCTCGCGCCAGCGCCGACGCCACCCGCGGCACCACCTGCGATGCGCTGGTCGAGGCCATCGATCTGGCGCCCACCTTCGTCGAGGCCGCCGGCGGACAGGTGGCCGATCATATCCTCGAAGGCCGGTCCCTGATGCCCTGGATCCGCGGCGAGGCTCCCGCCGACTGGCGCGACGTCGTGATCAGCGAATACGATTATTCGGTCACCCCCCGCGCCGATGCCCTGGGGGTGAGCCCGCGCGACGCGCGGATGTGCATGGTGTTCGACGGCCGCTGGAAGCTCATTCACTTCGAGGGCGGCTTCCGTCCGATGCTGTTCGATCTGGAGACCGACCCGGACGAATTCACCGATCTCGGGGCAGAGGCGGACCATGCCGACCAGATCGACCGGCTGTATGCACGCCTCGGGCACTGGGGCCGCCGCATGGCCCAGCGGGTGACGATGTCCGACGACGACATCCGCGCCGCCCGCGGCAGTTCGATGCGCCGCGGCATCCTGCCCTTCCTTGTCGATGGCAGCGAAGTGCCTGCGGAACTCACCGAGAAATATCGCGGACCTGCGCGGCAGGTCCATCTGGACGGCCCTGCGGCCGAGGAGGACTCCCATGACGTCCGAGGTTGAGACATCGCCGCCGCCGCGCGGCGCCCTGTTCGAAAAACACGTCGCAGACGTGATCGCGGCGCTCTTTGTCACGGTGATCGTGCTCTACGCCGCCTCCGGGCCGCTCAACGAATTCATCCGCTGGGTCATCGAGACAACAACCCCGGCCTTCGACGAGATGAGCCGCCGCGACCAGCGGGTCTTCCTGCGCGAACATTGGCTGGGCGCCGCCCATCGCGCCTTCGAACAGGGCTTCCTGCTGCCCACCGGGCTGATCATCGGCCTGCCGATCGTGCTGAGCTTTGCCATCACGCTGCTGACCCTGCACCGCAAGCCCGGGCTGCGGGCGGTCAACTGGGCGCTGACGGCGTTGGCGGTGAGCGCCTTCACCAGCTGGATCGTGGCAATCTTTGCCTCCGACGCCGGCATCTTGCCCACCGCGCGCGGCATCGATTACGTCATGTTCCCGCTGGCCACGGCGATCACGCTCTATCTGACATGGCGCCTGTTCGGCGGCTTCATCGTCGGTTTCTGCCTGTTCTGGGTGGTCTACTTCTTCGTCAAGGGCTGGCTGCCCGACTGGACCGGCATCCTGGCCGGGTCCGAGGCCACATTCAGCCAGAACCTGCGGCAGATGATCCTGCAATTCTGGGCCCAGACCGGCGGCATGTTCGGCCAGCCGATCCAGGTGGTGACCGGCAATGTGCTGATCTTCATCGTCTTCGGCGCGGTGCTGATGGCCAGCGGCGCCGGCGACCTCCTGATGAAGATCGCCAACCGGCTGACCGGCGGGCTGACCGGCGGCGCGGCGCATGCCTCCGTCGCCTCTTCCGCGCTCTTCGGCACGCTGTCGGGCGCGGCGATCTCCAATGTCGTCTCGACCGGGGTGATGACCATTCCGGTGATCCGCAAGGCCGGGTTCAAACCCGCCTTCGCCGGCGCGGTCGAGGCCGCGGCCTCCACCGGCGGCCAGATCATGCCGCCGGTAATGGGCGTCGTCGCCTTCTTCGTGGCGGGCCAGATCGGGCTGGAATACCGCTACATCGTCGTCGCCGCGATCATTCCGGCGATCTTCTACTATCTCGGCACCTTCCTCGCGGTTTATTTCGAGGCCCGCAAACGCGGCGTCGGCGCCCTTCCCGCCTCGGAACGGCCCAAGCTGACCCGCAGCGAATGGGTGCAATGCCTGGTCTTCGTGATCCCGCTCGGCACGCTGAGCTATTTCCTCTTTGCCCAGCCCTCGGTGCCCAAGGCCGGCTTCTACGGGCTGATCGCGGCGCTGGCCTCGGCCAGCCTGCTGTTTCGCGATTTCCGGTCCGGCCGCCGGCTCTGGACCGCCTTTGTCGATGCCGGCCGGATGGCCGCCACCATCGTCATCATCGTCACCGCCATCGGCCTGATCGTCGGCTTGATCCAGACTTCGGGCTTTGCCGGACGGCTGTCGCAGCTTCTGGCCGAGGTGGCCGACGGCCCGCTGCCGCTGGTCCTGCTGGTGGTGGCGCTCGGCGCCATCGTCCTGGGCATGGGCCTGCCGCCGGGGGCGACCTATTTCATCATCGTGATCGCGCTCTCCTCGGGCATCGATACGGTGGGTATCGCGCCGCTGACGCTGCATCTCTTTGTGGTGGTCTTTGCCATGATGTCGACGGTCACGCCCCCGGTCGCCCTCGCCGCCTTTGCCGCCGCCCCGATCGCCGGGGCAGATCCGATCAAGACCGGCTTCGAGGCCGCAAAGATTTCGCTGGCCGGCTTCCTGATCCCCTTTGTCTTCGTCTATCACCCGGCGGTGCTCTACAAGTTGCAGGTGATCTTCGAATGGTTCGGCGAAGACCGGGTGAACTCTCGGGCCATGATCGATATCGCCACCGTGACCTGGTTTGATTTCTTCTGGATCCTTGGCGCCTTCACCCTGGCCATGTGGCTCATCGCCTCGGCGCTGGCCGGCTTTGACCGCAGCCGCCTGTCCGTCGTCGAACGGGCGCTGCGCCTGACGCTGGGTGGCGCGGCCCTGCTGCCGCAACTTGCCATCGCGGCCCCCGCCGCCGGGCTCGGGCTGGCCCTGCTTCTGGCCAGTCCGCGGCTGGCCCGGCGCGCCGGACCGGCGGCCCCCTGACCTTCACACGACGCATTCAACTGGGAGGAACCTGATGCGACACCTGACCCTGGCAGCCCTGACTGCCGCTACCGTCACCGCCGGCAATGCCGGCGCCGAAACCCTCAAGATGGCCACCATCGAACCCAGCCTCGGCCAGGCGATCACCATGGCCACCTTTGCCAACGTGGTGAACAGCAACCAGGACGCGGTGGACATCGAGGTCGCCGGCGGCGGCGCCGCCACCGTGCATCAGCTCGAAACGGCGCGTGGCAACCTTGACATGTTCATGGTCTCGCCGACGATCTACAACTTCTTCTCCAAGGGTGTGGCCATGTACCAGAACGAGGCCGAAGCGCCCGAACTGGCCAGGAATGTCGCCCTGCTGATGTGGTTCCCCTATGGCCAATATCACTATGCCGTGCGCGGCGAGAGCGACATCGAGGTTCTTGACGACATCGAAGGAACCACCGTGTTTCTCGGCCCCGCCGGCGGCGGCGCCTTCAACGCCTCGGCCGGCTGGATCGAAGCCACCACCGGCCTGGTGGTCGGCGAAGATTACGAGGCGATCACCGCCAACTGGGCAACCGGGTTCCAGGCCTTTCAGGACGGCAAGGTCGACATGTACGTCAACGGCTGCATCGACCCCTGCCAACAGTTCATCCAGTTCACCGAAACCGAAACGATCCGCTTTATCGGACCCGAGGATCATTCCGGCGAGGCCGTCGAAAAGTTTCTCGGCACTTTCCGCTACCTCGCCGAAGTGCCCGCCGGTCTGTACGAGAACCAGGTGAACGAGGCCCCTGTCATGTCGAACGACACCGCCGTCGGCATCGGCGTGCGCGCCGATCTGGACGAGGACACCGTCTATCAGGTGACCAAGGCCTTCTGGGACAATCTCGATTCCATCACTTCGGATGCGCCCTGGGCCAAGGCACTGAATCTCGAATTCGCGGTGCAGTCCCTGGCCGGAATGCCCCTGCATCCCGGTGCCGCGCGCTATTACCGCGAGATCGGCGCCCTGAACTGAGGCCATCCCCGGGGCGCGGCACCCGCGCGCCCCGGGACCATTTGACAGGAACCCCTCCATGTTCATCCGCCGCACGACATACCGACTGAAACCCGACATCGATCAGCCCGGTTTCGAACGCGACATGCGCGCCAATATCCGCCCGGAGGCGTTCGAGGGCTTTGTCAGCGCCGCCCATGTCCCCAACGACGACGGCAGCTGGACCGTGGTCGCGCTTTGGGAAACCAAGGTCGAGGCGATGGCCGCCCTGCCCCGCATCCGCGCCGAATGGGACAAGGTTCAGCACCAGCTGACCGCGCCCCCCATCGTCGAAACGGCAGGCGTCGGGGTCTGGGAACCCGGCTGAGGCTAGTCGGCCCCCTGCCCCGCAGGCCGAACGGGCGTGCCTGTGGCGGTTCGATATGCCCATTCAGGAAATACCCTAAACATTTTCAATAACTTAATCTGTCTTTTGGCCGATCACACAAGCGCCGGCCGAGGGTAACGTTTCGGCTTGCACCGGACGGATATTTTTGCACCGGCTCAGCCGACGGCGGCGCTTTTACGGATACCTTGACCCAGTAACCGCCGCCATGTGCACCGGCCCGCTATGTCCGGTAATGACAGACCTCCCGGCGCCCCTTTTGCAGCATCCGGAACCGGGCCCGCCGCCTCCGGTGTAAAAAAGGCGCCCTGCCCCAAGGACAAGACGCCGCCAGAACCTTACCCGCGGATAAGATTGCCGGTGTTTATTCCAGCCCGTCGATCAGCGCGGTGATCGCCTGTTCCAGCCGCTTGCGTTCGATCGACGAGAAGTCGCGATCGACCTTGATCTCCAGCCGGCCCTGCGCCGCGGTGCATTTCACCTGACCGGCGTTCGACCGGATGTGAAACGTCGTCTTGGTCCGCGAGGCGCGGCCCTTCCTTTCCGCCGGCTCCCGGGCCGGCGGCGCCGGATGACCGATGCCCACCAGCTCGCGCAGCACGGCGATCTCTTCGTCGGGATCGCGCCCGGCCATCGGCTTCAGCGTCTCTGCGATCCGCCGCGCCAGATCGGGCGAGGTTTTCAGCGCCCGCCCCAGCTCGATGCCAAGCGCGCGGGGGATCTCGGTCGGATAGAACAGCACCTCGCCCAAATGCTCGAGCATCACCGCGAACAGCCGGATGTAGCTGCGCTTGGAATAAGGCGCCGACTGAAACAGCTCGGCCACCGCATCATGCGCCGTGCTCACCGAGGTCGAGGGATCCTCGGCATAGACCTGTGCCGCCCGCGCCATCTCGGCAAAGGAGAGGTCCTTGCGGATCACGTTCTCATCCACCATCCGCCGATAGAGCCCGGCAACATCCGGCGCGCCGGGCATGATCAGCGCCGGGATCTCGGCCCAGTCCTCCGCCTCGGTCTCCTGGTACAATACCCGGTAGGCGCCAAGACGGCGGTAGCCCTGCACCAGCTCGTAACCGCCGCCGTCCGGGCGCGGCAGCACGCGGATCGGGTTCGACAGCCCGGTGTCGCGGATCGAGGTCACCAGCTCGCCAAGCTCGACGTCCTCGCCCGGCATCCGGTCGCGCACCAGCATGGCGCAATGCACCTGATCGAGCGGCAGCCTCTGCACCACATGGCCGGCCTCGCGCAGCGCCACGAACTCATGCGCCAGCGCGTCGTTCTCTTCGCGGATCTGTTCGGCGGCGGTCTTGCGCGCCTGCAAGGCCTCGGCGTTCTCGGCAATCGCGCTGGCCATCGGCCCGCGCCGCGCGCTGTTGCCGGACGGCGCCGGCGGCGCCACCGCCTCTTCGGGAATGTCGATCTGGAACATGCGGCGTTTGCGGGTCATGCCTCATCTCCTTCCAGCACCTTATCCGCGGGTAAGCCCGGCGCATCGAGGCTTTGCCAATGCGGCAACATCACCTCGCGAAACTCGCCATAAGCCCGGTCGAAACTGGCCCGCGCCCGGCGCCAGGTCTCCCGCGTCATGTCGCGGTAATCCATCTCGTAGATCGAACTCAGGAAGCGGCCCGATTGCTCGACCGCGCGGGTCATCTCGACCGGGTGCTGCGCCAGCCGGTCGCCAAAGACCTTGCCGAAGGCCTCGAACATGGCGCGGTGCAGATCGTTGCCGGGCTCGTACCGGGTGAGCAGGAAGCGCACGTCGTGAAACGCCTTGGGCAGGGTGACCTTATCCGCGGATAAGGTGCCTTCGAAGCCGTAAGCCAGATCCTCGAGCGCCTCGGAAAGCTGGCCGATGAAACTGGTGGTGCTGTCATATTCCCAATAGCCGGGGCCGGAGGGGATATAGAGCATGTCGGCGGCGAACACCGCATTCATCGACTGGTAACCGATCGCCGGCGGGCAATCGAAGAAGATCAGATCCCACTGGTCATCCGGCAGCTGATCGAGAAACCGCGAGACGGCGGCAAAGAACGACCATTCGGGATTGAGATGCCGGTATTGCGCCGAGGCGAATTCGACAAAGGCGGCATTGGCGCAGGACGGGATCAGATCGATCGTCGGCCAGTTGGTGCGCTGGATGAAATCGGGCACCCGCAGGTCGTGCAGCCCAAGATCGGTGATCGCCGCGGGAATGGTCCGCCGGGGCAGGGCGGTGCCCGAGGCGGCGCCCCGGGGGGCGTTGTTCTGGGCCTCGGTCTCGCGGATCAGGTCGCGCGCCATGATGCCCCAGACGGTGTGTTCCTCGGATACGTCGGTCAGCCCCATGGAATGCGACAGCGTGGCCTGCGGGTCGAAATCGACGCAGAGCACGCGGTAGCCATCCAGAGCCGCGGCATGGGCGAAATGCAGCGCCACGGTGGATTTGCCGGCGCCGCCCTTGAAGTTGGCGATGGCGGTGCGGAAGGCGCGGCCCTTGGGGCGCGGCGGCAGCAGCGACTTGCCGCGCGGCTTGATCCGGCGGCGCAGGGTGTTGACCTCATCGAGCGTGAACCAGCGCTGCCGGCCCTCGGGTTCGACCATGCCGGCGGGCAGTGTCGGATCCGCCGCCATCTTGCCCCGAAAGGTCGACTGGTTGAGGCCGAGGATCAGCTCGGCCACCTCCCAGGAGGAAAACCGGCGCAGGGTCTTTTCGTTTTCCGGTGAGAAGGTCTGTTGCCGGATCCAGCCCTGCATCTTGAGCGACTTGGTCTGGAGTTCGCGGAGCTCTGCATGTGTCAGCATCTTTGCCTCGGACGTTAATTTCTGCTCAATGCCGATTTACGCTTAATTTGCCATTTCTGTCGAGATGGTTATTTTGCCGATATAGAGAGTGTCGCCTTTCGGCAAAGCCCAGTCAGGCAGGGCGCGGACAGCGGGCCCCCGATTCGCAAGACCCGGGCCCAGGACTGCCACCGACCGGAGCATTTGGGGGGACGTCCCACAGGCGCCCGCCACATCTTGAGGGGACATCCAGAGGATTTAGGGGGACATTCTAAACGTCCCCCATTACCAATATCATACCCATTTTCTTTCTCTCTGGTTTTTCAGTTTTGCCGAAACCCACTCGAATCCTTGACAAAGGCGGCCATTCCAACGCTAATCACTGCAAGATCGGGAAAAGCGTTTTAAACACCTCGGCACAGATCGGGGAGGCGCCGACCGGCGAGGCAGTCACCGCGCCTCTGGCGCTGACGAGGGAAGACCATGCAGAACGGGCGCAGTGGCCTGTTGGACGGGGCACGGAACATCACCGGCCCGGGATCGGCGGCACTCAAATACGACATTCTGACCGCGTTGCTGGTGACGGCGACGCAGGGCGAGGCCACCGAGGCACGGCTGGCGCTGCGACTCTCCTTGCTGATCACCGCCCGGTTCAACTGGCGCAGCGGCACTTTCTCTGTTGGTCGCCGCGAGATGGCGCGGATGTGGGGGGTGACCGAACGCACCGCGAAACGCGAGATCGCCGAGATGCGGGCGCGTGGCTGGATCGCGGTGCATGTGCCGGCGGCGCGCGGCCGGGTGGCGCAATACCGGATCGAGTTGCCGCGCGTGCTGGCAATCACCATGCCGCATTGGCAGGCTGTCGGCCCGGATTTCGCCGCCCGAATGGTGGCCGCACCGGACCCCGCGCCGGAGGCCAGCAACGTGGTGCCGCTGCGCCGCGAAGCGGCGTTGCCGGAAGAGGATGGCAGCGGCTGGGCGCGGGCGGCGACGCAGCTTCAGGCGCAGGACCCGGCGGTCTGGGGGGCCTGGTTCGCGCCGCTGGTGCCGGTCGGGGTCGAGAGCGGCATCCTGACCCTGCTGGCGCCGTCGCGGTTCCTGGCGGAATATGTGACCACGCATTACCACAGCCGGCTTTTGGCGGCGGTGAGCGGGCAGGGGGTGCGCGAGGTGCGGGTGACCTGCGAATGACGGGCCGAGGGCCTGTCAGCCGGTGGGGCCGTCGGCGACCATCGCGGGCAGCGCGGCGGCGAGGCCAGAGAAGCCGGAAGGCCGCCAGCCGAGGGCATGCAGCCGGTCGCAGCGCATCACGCTGACCACGGCATCTGACGGGGCAGGCGGCTTGTGGCGGGTGCCGGTGAGCCTGGCGACGCGGGTCAGGAGATCGTGGCGGTCGAGCAGGATGTCAGAGGCATTGAACGGCCCGGTGGCGTCGCTGGCAAGCAACAGGCGGAGGGCGCGGGCGAGATCGGCGCCATGAAGCTCGGTACTGCGGCGGGGGGCGATCTCTTGGCCGGCGTGGAACTCGGCGAAGAGCTGTTGCCACTTGTGCGCGGGGCCCGGGCCATAGACGCCGGTGGCGCGCAGCACGGCGGGGCGAAAGCTCTCGGAGGCCATGTCGGCCAGCGCCTGTTCGGCCTGCCATTTGACCTGGCCATAAAGCGTGTCGGGGCGCGGCGGAAGGGCTTCGTTCAGCTCGGTGCCGGGGGGATGGCCGCCATAGACGGCGCGGCTGCTGACAAAGATCACCCGGCGCACCGCGGCCTTTCGCGCGGCTTCGAAGAGCGCGCGGGAGCCGTCGAGATTGGCGCGGACGAACCCCTCGGGGTCGTCGCCTTCGCCGCCCCGATAGCGGCCGGGGACATGGGCAAAGGCGCAATGGACGAGGGCGTCGCAGCCGGCGAGATCGGGGCGGGCACCCAGGTGATAGCCGGGCCGGGAGAGCGGCAGCAGGCAATCGCCGGCCGAGGTGATCTCGCTGGCGATGAAGCGACCGACAAGGCCGGTGGCGCCGGTCAGGGCGATTTTCATGTCGGGGCGGGCAGGCCGGCCAGATCCGGCACCGGCCCGTCGCCGGCATAGGCCCGCCAGAGATCGATCAGCGGGTGCAGGCGGGGTGCCTTGGCGTGGTCTTGCCAGGGCTTTTCGTATTGGTAGTGCAGCACGTGGATGTGGTCCCAGCTCCAGAGCTCGGGCAGGTTGAACCAGACGTATTGCAGCATGTTCATGGTGATCGGCAGCCCGTGCCATCCGGGGAAGAAGTCTTGCAGGAAGGTCTGGTCGGTGCGGCGCCAGAAGGCCCCGGGCGTGTCGAGCCGGGCCAGCATCGCCTCGAAGGTGGCGGGATCGGGCCGGGCGGTGAAGACGCCGGAATTCAGCCGATGAAAATCGGCGAGGCCTTCGTAGACATTCGGGGCGGCGCAGAACTCGGGGTAGCGGAACAGCCGGTCGATGTTGCGCAGGACCAGCGTGTCGGCATCGAGAAACACCACCCGGTCATAAGGCAATTGCCAGAGCCGCAGCTTGGCGAAATTGTCGAGCGGGGTGTGAAAGGCCGGTTTCTCGCCCTTGGTGAACGGCGCGGCGCCGTGCAGCGCGCGGCGTCCGTGGCGCTGGTTGAAGGCCTCCGAGGTGGGCAGGAGCGCGACTTTGCAGAGCTTGGCGCCCTGCGCCTCGAGCGGGGCCAGCGCCTCGGCCGGGACGCCGCCGGTGTGCATCACCACGCGGTCGGCGGTGGTGCCGGTCAGCGCCAGCGAGCGCAGGAGCGCGCGCGCGCCGCGGGCAAAATCGGCGTTGGTGACCAGGGTCACATAGGCGCGGACGGTCATGACACGGATTTGAGGCGTTTGTGTTCCGGGTCGGTCTCGACCCGGCTGCCGATGTCGCGGGTCCAGGCGCTGATTGCGGGGATGCGGCTGCGGTCGATGCGATGGGCGTATTTCTGCGCCACCTCGACCACCTCGGCCAGAAGCCCTTCGGCCAGGGTCGTGGGCTTTAGCCCCAAGGCGAGGAATTGCTCGTTTTTCACCAAAAGGTCGTTTTCCGCCGCTTCCTTGCGCGGGTTGGGCAGATAGGCGACCTCGGCGCCGGTCTGGCGCGCCACCAGCTCGGCCAGGTCGCGCACCCGGTGGGTTTCGGTCATCTGGTTGAAGATCTTGACCCGTTGGCCGGCCTGCGGCGCATCCGACAGCGCCAGCGCGACGCAGCGCACGCTGTCTTGCAGGTGGATGAAGGCGCGGGTCTGGCCGCCGGTGCCATGCACGGTCAGCGGATAGCCGATGGCGGCCTGGATGAGAAAGCGGTTCAGCACCGTGCCGTAATCGCCATCGTAGTCGAAGCGGTTGATCAGTTGTTCATGGCGGCGGGTCTGCTCGGTATGGGTGCCCCAGACGATGCCCTGGTGCAGATCGGTGATCCTGAGGCCGTCGTTCTGGGCATAGAACTGAAACAGGATCTGATCGAGCGATTTGGTCATGTGATAGACCGAACCGGGGCGGGTGGGGTACAGGATCTCCTGCCCCTTCTTGCCCGTAGGCGTGTCGATATCGACGTCGAGATAGCCCTCGGGGATCGGTGCGCCGACCGAGGAATAGCCATAGACCCCCATGGTGCCGAGATGCACCAGATGCGCGTCGATGCCGGTTTCCACCAGCGCGGTCAGCAGGTTGTGGGTGGCATTGACGTTGTTGTTGACGGTGTAGACCTTGTGGCGGTCGGATTTCATCGAATAGGGCGCGGCGCGCTGTTCGGCGAAATGCACGATCGCCTCGGGGCGGTGTTCGGCCAGCCATTGCCGCAGCCGGTCATAGTCGCGGGCCAGGTCGAGCAGGTGAAACTGCAAGCTGCGGCCGGTTTCCTGCTTCCAGATCCGGCAGCGTTCCTGGATGCTGTCCATCGGGGTCAGCGATTGCACGCCCAGCTCGGTATCGATCCAGCGGCGCGAGAGGTTGTCGATGATATGGACCTCGTGTCCGGCGTCGGACAGGTGAAGCGCGGTCGGCCAGCCGCAGAAACCATCGCCGCCAAGAACTGCGATTTTCATCGGATCTCTCCTTTGCTGCCGGGCGCGGCGCGGCGCCCGCCCGGCTTCTGCGCCAAGGAGATAGGGCGCGGCCGGGGCAAAGTCATTTGAAGGTTTTATGTCGCGGCCCGGCCTGCGGCGGGCCGCCGTGCCCCGGGCGGGGCGCCGGCAAATTCCTGCCGGCCGGGGGCGTATGCCCCGGGCGGTTGACCCCGGTCCCGCGGCGGCGCATGTGGGGCGAAACCGACACAGATTTCCGAGGTATCCCATGGCCAGAGCCATCCACAGCATGATCCGCGTCCGCGACGAGGCGCAATCGGTCGCCTTCTATCGCACGGCCTTTGGCCTCGAGGTGGCGGACCGGCTGGATTTCGACAGTTTCACGCTAATCTATCTGTCGAACGCCGAAAGCGGCTTCGAGCTTGAGCTGACGGTGAACAAGGACCGCGACACGCCGTATGACCTGGGCGACGGCTATGGCCATTTCGCGGTTTCGGTCGAGGATCTGGCGGCCGAACACGCGCGGTTCGAGCGCGCGGGGCTGAAGCCGCGCAAGCTGGTGGAGTTCGCGCCGGGCGGCACGCTGGTGGCGCGGTTCTTCTTTGTCACCGATCCCGACGGTTACGAGATCGAGGTGCTGGAGCGCAGCGGCCGGTTTGGCTGAGGCTCGGGCGCGCGCAGACCGGGGCAGGGCCTGCGCGCGCCCGCCGGTCTAGATATGCAGGGCGCGGCCGAGGCCCTTGAGCGCGGTTTCCTGAACCGTCTCGGAGAGCGTCGGATGGGCATGGATCGTCTCGGCGATATCGGTCAGCGTGGCGCCCATCTCGATGGCCAGGGCGAATTCGCCGGCCAGTTCCGAAACCCCCGCGCCCACCGCCTGAATGCCCAGGACCAGACCGGTATCGGCGGCGTGGAGAATGCGCACGAACCCGTCACTGCGTTCGACCGTCAGGGACCGGCCATTGGCGGCGAAGGGGAAAACCGCCGTCTGGACATCAGCGGCCGCGTCGCCCGGAAGCTGGCCGACGGTGACGATTTCGGGATCGGTGAAACAGACCGCCGGAATGGCGTGCTTGTCCCAGAGCGCGGGCTGGCCGGCCAGATGCTCGGCCACGATCACGCCCTGGGCCATGGCGCGATGGGCCAGCATCGGATCGCCGGTCACGTCACCGATGGCATAGACGCCACGCATCGAGGTGGCGCATCGGTCATCAATCGCCAGGAATTCGCCGTTCATTGTCAGACCGAGATCTTGCAGCCCGAAGCCGCGGGTCACCGGCGCGCGGCCGACGGTGACTAGCACCTTGTCGGCCGCGATTTCCTGCCGGCCCTCGGCGCTCTCGACCGTCAGGGCGCGGCCCTCGTCGGTCAGGCCGCTGGCCCGGGCCGAAAGGTGCAGGGTGATCCCGAGTGCGGCGAGCCGCGCCATCACCGGCTTGGTCAGCTCGGCGTCATATTGCGGCAGGATGCGGTCGGCGGCCTCGACCACCGTGACCTCGGCGCCGAGCTTGGCCAGGGCGGTGCCGATTTCCAGCCCGATATAGCCACCGCCGACCACGGTCAGCCGCTTCGGCAGCTCTTGCAGATCCAGCGCCTCGGTCGAGGAGATCACCGGCCCGCCGAAGGGCAGGGCGGGCAGTTCCAAGGGTTTCGAGCCGGTGGCGATCACCATATGTTCGCAGCTGATGCGCCGGGGCCCGTCCCGGGTGGCGACCTCGACGGTCTTGCCGTCGAGGATGCGGGCAGTGCCCGAGACAACCCTGGTGCCGGATTTCTTCAGCAGGCTCGAGACGCCGCCGGTCAGCCGTTTGACGATGCCATCCTTCCAGGCAAGGGTTCTGGCGAGGTCGATCCGGGGCGCGGTGGTGGAAATGCCCAGCTCGTTGTCGCCGGCGAACTGGCTGACCTTGGCAAATTCATCCGCCGCGTGGATCAGCGCCTTGGAGGGGATGCAGCCGACGTTGAGGCAGGTGCCGCCGGGGCGGTCGCCTTCGACGACGATGGTATCGAGGCCCAGTTGACCGGCGCGGATGCCGCAGACATATCCGCCGGGGCCGGCGCCGATGATCAGGAGGGTGCAGCTTTCGGTTTTCATCGCTTACGCCTCCACAAAGATCAGCGCCGGGGTTTCCAGCAGGGTTTTCATGCGCTGGACAAAGACCGCGGCGTCCCAGCCGTCGATCACCCGGTGATCGAAACTGGCCGAGATGTTCATCATCTTGCGCGGCACGAACTGGCTGCCATCCCACATCGGGCGGGTGGCCATCTTGTTGATGCCCAGGATGGCGACCTCGGGGTGATTGATGATCGGCGTGGTCGCCAGGGCGCCCAGCGGGCCGAGCGAGGTGATGGTGATCGTCGATCCGGTCAGCTCGTCGCGCCCGGCCTTGCCGGCGCGGGCGGCCTCGGAGAGCCGGGCGATCTCGGCGGCGATCTCGAACAGGCCCAGCGCCTCGACATGGCGCAGCACCGGCACCACCAGCCCGGCCTCGGTCATCGTCGCCATGCCGACATGCACCCCGGCGTGGCGCAGCACATGGCCCTCGTCGTCCATGTAATGGGCGTTCATCTCGGGGTGGTCGACAACCGCCCGCGCCAGCGCCGCCGCGACAAGCGGCAGGACGGTGAGCTTGGGGCGGTCGCCACGGGTGGCGTTCATCCGGGTGCGGAGATCCTCGAGCGCGGTGACATCGACCTCTTCGACCACGGTGATATGCGGGATGCGCTGATTGGCCAGCGCCATGCGCTCGGCGATCTTGCGGCGCATGCCGATGACCTTGATCTCTTCGGTGCCGCTGCGTTTGGCGCGCCCGGCGGCGGCGCCCGGCTGTCGGCCCCGGGGCGGCTGGGCGAACAGGGTGTCGAGATCGTCATGGGTGATCCGCCCGGCCGGGCCGGTGCCGGGCACCTGCCGCAGATCGAGGCCACCTTGGCGGGCGCGGGCGCGCACCGAGGGCGAGGCCAGCGGCGCCTGGCCTTCGGCGCGTGGCGGCCCGGGCTGTGCGGGTGTCGCCGGGGCGGGTTTCCGCGGCGCCGGGGCAGGGGCCTCGGCGGTCTCTGACGGCGGTTCGGGCGCGGGGTCGGGGCCTGGGTCGGGGGCCGGCTCGGCGATGGGCTCGGGGGTGTCGCCGGCCACCGCCTCGGCCTCGGTTTCGATCCGCACCAGATCCGAGCCGACGGCCAGCACATCCCCGACCTCGCCGGCGAGCCAGGTGATCCGGCCGTCGTAGAGCGAGGGGATTTCCACCGTCGCCTTGTCGGTCATGACGGCGGCGATGACATCGTCTTCCTTGACGATATCGCCGACCTTGACGGTCCATTCGGCCAGTTCGGCCTCGGTCACGCCTTCGCCCACATCGGGCAGTTTGACGGAAAGAATATTCATTCAGTCCTCCATCGCTTTGGTCAGGGCGCGCGCCACGCGGTCGGGCCCGGGGAAGTAATCCCATTCGGTGGCATGCGGATAGGGCGCGTCCCAGCCGGTGATCCGTTGCAGCGGCGACTTGAGGTGCCAGAAACAGGCCTCCTGCACCTCGGCGATCAGTTCGCCGCCAAAGCCGCTGGTGCGGGTGGCTTCATGCACCACCACGCAGCGCCCGGTCTTTTCCACCGAGGCCCGGATGGTGTCGAGATCGAGCGGCAGCAGGCTGCGCAGGTCGATGATCTCGGCGTCGACGCCGGCGCGTTCGGCGGCGGCTTCGGCGACATAGACCATGGTGCCATAGGCCAGAACGGTAACATCCGTGCCGGCGCGGCGCACCTCGGCGGTGCCGATATCGATGCTGTAATGGCCTTCGGGCACCTCGCCGGCGGGGTGCTGCGACCAGCCGGTGGACTTGCCGGCGTGATCGCCGTGGAACGGCCCGTTGTAGAGCCGCTTGGGTTCGAGAAAGATCACCGGGTCCGGGTCTTCGATGGCGGCGATCAGCAGGCCCTTGGCGTCATAGGGCGTCGAGGGGATCACCACCTTGAGCCCGGCCACATGGGTAAACAGCGCCTCGGGGCTCTGGCTGTGGGTCTGGCCGCCAAAGATGCCGCCGCCGGTGGGCATGCGCACCACCAGCGGGCAGGTGAAGGTTTCGTTCGAGCGATACCGGAGGCGCGCGGCCTCCTGGGTGATCTGGTCGAAGGCGGGATAGACGTAATCGGCAAACTGCACCTCGACGCAGGGCCGCATGCCCTGGGCCGCCATGCCCACGGCCATGCCGACGATGGCGCTTTCGTTGATCGGCGTGTCGAACACCCGTTCCTCGCCATGTTTGGCCTGCAACCCGGCGGTGCAGCGGAAGACGCCGCCGAAATAGCCCACGTCCTCGCCAAAGATCAGCACCTTGGGGTCCTGCGCCAGCTTGACGTCCATCGCGTCGCGCAGGGCTTCGATCATGGTCATTCGCGGCATCTCAGTACCCCATTTCCTGGCGCTGGCGGCGCAGATGCGCGGGCATCTCGGCATAGACGCCCTTGAAGATCGTGGCCGGTGAGGTCGGTTGCGGGTTCACGAAGGTGCCCTGCGCCTCGACCTCCTTCTGCACCTTGGTGACCTCGTCGAGGATCTCGGCCTCGGCCTGCACATGGCGCTCCTCGGACCAGGCGCCACGGCCGATCAGATGGGTCTTCAGCCGCGCGACCGGATCCCCCAGCGGCCAGGCCGCGGCCTCGTCCTTTGCCCGATAGGCCGAGGGGTCGTCCGAGGTGGAATGGGCGGCGACGCGATAGGTGAACCATTCGATCGCCACCGGGCCATGGCCCGCCCGGGTGCGCGCCACGGCCCATTTCGATACCGCCGCCACGGCGAGGTAATCGTTGCCGTCGACCCGCAGCGCCGGAATGCCATAGCCCCGTGCCCGCGCCGCATAGGTGCGCGCGCCGCCGGTGGCGACGCCGGTATAGGTGGAAATCGCCCATTGGTTGTTGACGATGTTGAGGATCACCGGCGGGCGATAGGTCGAGGCGCAGAGCAGCGCGGCGTGGAAATCGTTCGACGCCGTGGCGCCGTCGCCGATCCAGCCGGCGGCAATCTCTCCGGTCTCGCTCAGGGCATTGGCCATGGCCCAGCCGACGGCCTGGATATACTGGGTGCCGAGGTTGCCGGAGATGCTGAAGAAGCCGTAATCGCGCGAGGAATGCATGATCGGCAATTGCCGGCCTTCGAGCGGATCGCAGCCATTGGAATAGACCTGCCCCATCAGGTCGCGCAGCGGATAATCGGCGGCGATCAGCAGGCTTTGCTGGCGATAGGTGGGAAAGTTCATGTCGCCGCCGGACAATTGCCGCTGAAAGCCGCAGCCAATCGCCTCTTCGCCGGTGCATTGCAGGTAGAACGAGGTCTTGCCCTGCCGCTGGGCGTTCAGCAGCCGCTTGTCGACGGCGCGCATCCGCAGCATGTCGCGCAGGCCTTGCAGCAGCGCATCGCTGTCGAGATCGGCGATGTACTCGGCCCAGGGGCCGACCGCCGTGCCTTCGTCATCGAGCACCCGGATCATGCCGTTGGCATAATCGCGGCTGTCGACCGATTGCAGATCCAGCGGCGGCACGTCAAGCGCCCCGGCGGCGGGGATCTCGATGGCCGAGAAATTCGGCGTCTGGTCGGGGCGCGCCGGCGGATGGGGAAAATTGAGCTTGGGCTGTCCGGTCATTTGGCTTGCATCCTCGTGGCGGCGTCGAGACGGATCACCTCGCCGTTGAGCATCGTGTTGCGGGCGATGTGCATCACCAGCTCGGCAAATTCCGCGACCCGGCCCAACCGGCGGGGAAATTCCGAGGTCTGCGCCAGGGCGTCTTGCAGCTCTTGCGGGAAGGCGGTGACCATCGGCGTGGCAAAGATGCCCGGCGCGATGGCGGCGACGCGAATGCCGCTCTTGGCCAGATCGCGCGCCATCGGCAGGGTCAGACCGACCACGCCGGCCTTGGAGGAGGCATAGGCAAGCTGGCCCATCTGGCCCTCGTAAGCGGCAATCGAGGCGGTGTTGACGATCACGCCGCGTTCGCCATCGTCGTTCAGCGGTTCGGCCTGCGACATGCCGAGCGCCGATTGCGTGGCAACATTGAAGGTGCCGATCAGATTGACGCCCACCACCTTGGCGAACAGCGCCGGATCATGCGCCGCACCGCGCGATATCGTCTTGGCGGCGGGGGCGATCCCGGCACAGTTGACGCAGAGCCGTTCCTGGCCTTGCCGGTCGCGCAGGCTGTCGAGGGCGGGTGTCACCGCTGCGGGATCGGAGATGTCGCATTGCGCGAAACTGGCGCCGATGTCGCGGGCAAACTCCGCGCCCGTGTCGGCGTTCATGTCGAGGATGCCCACCGGCACGCCCTCGGCGCGCAGGGCCGTGGCCACCGCCGCCCCGAGCCCCGAGGCGCCGCCGGTGATGATGGCCGGGGTCTGTTCGCCTAGCTTCATTGCTGGAACCTCCGTTTCAGATCGCGTGAGATATTGATGCGTTGCACGTCCGAGGTGCCTTCGTAGATCTGGCAGACCCGGACATCGCGATAGATCCGCTCGAGCGGGAATTCCGCCAGATAGCCATAGCCGCCCAGCGTCTGGATCGCGTCGGACACGACGCCTTCGGCCATCTCGCTGGCGGTCAGCTTGGCGATCGAGGCTTCGCGCAGGCAGGGCCGGCCGGCGTCCTTGAGCGCGGCGGCGTGCAGCACCAGCTGGCGGGCGGCCTCGAGCCGGGCGTCCATGTCGGCCAGCCGGAAGGCCACCGCCTGATGCTCGAAGATCGGCTTGCCGAAGGCGGTGCGCTCCAGCGCATAGGTCACCGCCAGTTCCAGTGCCGCCTGGGCCATGCCGACCGATTGCGAGGCGATGCCGATCCGGCCGGCCTCGAGCGAGGACAGCGCAATGGCGAGGCCCTGGCCCTCTTCGCCGATCAGGGCGCCGTGGTCGAGCTTCATGTCCTCGAAGCCGAGCGCGCAGGTATCGGAGGCTTTCTGGCCGAGCTTGTGCTCCGGCGCGCCGACGGTCAGGCCGGGCGTGTCCTGGGGGACATAGAAGGCCGATAAGCCCTTCTTGCCCGCCTCGGGATCGGTCACTGCAAAGACGATGGTGGCGCCGCCGATCCGGGCCGAGGTGATGAATTGCTTGGCGCCGTCGAGGACATACCCGTGGTTGGTGCGCCGGGCGCGCGACGTGATCGCCGCGGCATCGGTGCCGGTGCCGGGCTCGGTCAGGGCGAAACAGCCGATGAATTCGCCCCGGGCCGCCGGTTTCAGCCATTTCTCCTGTTGCGCGGGCGTGGCGAAGCGCTGGAGGATGGCGCAGAACGGCGCGTTGTGCACCGACATCATGGTCGAGACCGCCCCGTCGGCCGCCGCGATCTCGATCAGCGCCAGCGCGTAAGAGGTGTAATCGGCGCCGACGCCGCCGGTCTCTTCGGGCACGGTCATGCCGAGAAAGCCCAAGCCGGCCATCTCGTCGATGATCCCGGGGTCTATGACGCCCGCCGCCTCGCGCGCCGCCGCCCCGGGGGCCAGCCTGTCGCGCGCGAATTGCCGCGCCATGTCGCGGATCATGCCCTGTTCTTCGGTCAGAAGGCCGGTCATCGGATTACCCCCGTTCCAGCGCCACCGCCAGCGCCTCGCCGCCGCCGATGCAGATCGCCGCTATGCCTCGTTTCACTTTACGCTGTTCCATCGCGTTGAGAAGCGTCACGAGAATGCGCGCGCCGGAGGCGCCGATCGGGTGGCCCAGCGCGCAGGCGCCGCCATGCACGTTGAGCCGGTCGTGATCGATGTCGAGATCCTGCATGAAGGCCATGGCGACCACGGCAAAGGCTTCGTTGACCTCCCAGAGATCGACATCGGCCGTGCGCCAGCCGAGCCGGTCGAGCAGTTTTCGCGTCGCCCCGATCGGCGCGGTGGTGAACCAGCCGGGCTCTTGCGCGTGGCCGGCAAAGCCCCGAATCCGCGCCCGGACCGGCAGGCCCCGGTCTGCCGCCGCCGCGTCCGCGGCCAGGACCAGCGCCGCCGCGCCATCCGAGATCGAGGAGGCATTGGCGGCGGTGACGGTGCCGTCCCTGGCAAAGGCGGGTTTCAGCATCGGGATCTTCTCGGGGCGGGCATTGCGCGGCTGCTCGTCGGTGGCAATCGTCGCCGCGCCCTTGCGGGTGGTGACGGTCACCGGCGCGATTTCCGCCGCGAGAATGCCGGCCTCGGTGGCGGCGCGGGCGCGATCGAGCGAGGCGATGGCATAGGCGTCCTGCGCGGCGCGGGAGAAATCGTAGGCACCGGCGCAGGTCTCGGCGAAGCTGCCCATCAGCCCGCCCTCATAGGCGTCTTCCAGACCGTCGAGGAACATGTGATCGAGCATTCTGGCATGGCCCAGCCGCGCGCCCGCGCGGGTGGCGGGCGAGAGGTACGGCGCGTTCGACATGCTTTCCATGCCGCCGGCGACAACCAGGCTGGCGTGGCCGGCGAGGATCTGGGTCGCGCCCTGGATGACCGCCTGCATCCCCGAGCCGCAGACCTTGCTGATCGCCGTGGCGGGGGTGGAGAGCGGCAGCCCGGCGCCGAGGCTGGCCTGACGCGCCGGGGCCTGGCCGACGCCGGCCGGCAGCACGATGCCCATCAGGGTCTCGTCGATGGCCGCGCCATCCGCGCCGGCCTCGTCCAGCGCGCCGCGGATCGCGGTGGCGCCCAGGTCCGGCGCCGCAAGGCTGCTCAGCTCGCCCTGAAAGCCGCCCATGGGCGTGCGTTTCGCGCCACAGATCACAACATCGGTCATAGTGTCCTCCCGCCCGACTTTTCGCTGACCGCGAGACTAGCCGGGCAGGCCGGTCTGAAATTCCCAAAGCTGGACAAGATCCCCTGCTTCCGGCATGAAACAGCCATGAGGTCCGATATTTGGGGGAAGAATATGCCGGAATTGGATGAAACCGACATGCGCATACTGCGCGCGATGCAGGCCGATGGCAGCCGCACGGTGACCGAGATTGCCGAACAGGCGGGGATATCGCAATCGCCCTGTTCGCGCCGGATCATCCATCTTCAGGAGATGGGGGTCATTCGCGGCAAGAATGTCGATCTCGACCGGCGGCGGCTGGGCTTCAACATGCTGGTGGTGGCGCGGGTCAAGCTGAACAAGCATGACCGGCCCGCGCTCGAAGCCTTTCGCCGCGAAATCCGGGCGATCCCGGAAATCCAGTATGCGGTGCTGCTGCTGGGCGGGTTCGATTATCACCTGCACGTCGTGGTGCGGGATATCGATCATTATCAGGCGCTGGTGCAGGACCGGCTTGTCACCCTGCCCGGGGTGCAGGAAATGGAAAGTTCGGTCATTCTCGACGTGGTCAAGAAAACCACGGCCCTGCCGATCTGACAGGGCCGCGCCGGGCGTCTCGAGTCAGCGTCGGTATCGCGCATCGGACCTGCCGGCGGCGGAGCATGTCCCGGCACCAATGCCGGTTTGGTGGCCGGGACATGCAGGGTCGCCGCGGTTCGGGCGGCCGGATCGCAGCCGCCTCACCAGTTCCAGAGCGTGCCGTCCTCGAGCCGGCAGACCGGCAGATAGGCCGGTTCGTAGGGATGCTCCCCGGCCAGGGTTTCATCGAAGTCGACGCCGTGGCCGGGCGCGTCTCCGGGATGGATGTAGCCTTGGTGATGGGTCCAGGCATGCGGAAACATCGCGTGCATCTCGGGGCTGTAATCGGCGAATTCCTGGATCGCGGCATTGGGAGCCCAAAGGCCCAGATGCGCGTTGACCCCCGCCGAGATCGGCGAAATGTCGACCGGTCCGTGGCATCCGGTCCGCACGTGATGCAGGGCGGCGAATTCGAAGATCCGGCGCAGGCCGGTCACGCCGCCGGCATGGGTGCTGGTGGCGCGGATGTAATCGATGAGCTGGTTCGAAATCAGCTCGCGGGCGTCCCAGATGGCATTGAATACCTCGCCCACCGCCAGCGGCGTGGTGGTGTGCTGGCGGATCAGGCGAAAGCTGTCCTGGGCTTCGGCGGGCACCGCATCCTCCATCCAGAACAGCCGGTAGGGCTCGAGATCCTTGCCCAGCCGCGCCGCCTCGATCGGTGTGAGCCGGTGGTGCACGTCATGCAACAGATGCACATCCCAGCCCACGGCCGCGCGCAGCGCCTCGAAGAGCTGCGGCACATGTTGCAGGTAGCGCGAGGTCGACCAGACCTGCTCTTCGGGCAGTTTCGGCGCGTCCGCATCGCCGGAATGCAGCGGATGCACGCCGTACATGGCGCCCAGGCCGGGAATGCCGCATTGCGCGCGTACCGCCGGATACCCGGCCGAGACCTTGGCGCTGACGGCGGCGACGGTGTCTTCGATGGTGGCGCCGCTGGCGTGGGTATAGGTCATCAGATGCCGGCGCGACGCGCCGCCCAGCAGTTGATAGAGCGGCATGCCGGCGGCCTTGGCCTTGATGTCCCACAGCGCCATGTCGATGGCGGCAATCGCCGCCATGGTCACCGGTCCGCGCCGCCAATAGGCCCCGCGATAGAGATATTGCCAGATCTCCTCGATCCGGCGCGGATCCCTGCCCAGCAGGCAGGGAATGACATGATCGTCCAGATAGGAGGCGACCGCCAGTTCGCGGCCGTTCAGCGTGCCGTCGCCAACCCCGCTCAGACCGCATTCGGTGACGATCCGCACGGTCACGAAATTCTGCCCCGGCGAGGTGACGATGGTCTTGATGGCTTCGATTTTCACGGCAGGTCTCCTGATGGGGCGGTGGACCAGATCAGGCAGGCGGGGCTGCCGATTTCGGCCCGATGGGGCGTTTGGCGAAGCAGGCTGTCGGGCGCGACGGCGAATGCGGTGATCGAATGGCTGTGCTGGTTGGCCGCCAACAGCAGGCGCCCATCGGGCGACAGCAGGATGTCGCGGGGATGATGCCCACCGCTTGGCACGGTCTGGATCACCTTTGGCGCCTGGCCGGCAGGGCAGGCGATGCAGGCGATTTCATGTCCGCTGCGGCCGGAGGCATACAGCAGGCCGGTCGGCCCGGTGCGCAGGGCGGCCGCGGCGCCGTCCTGTGGGGTGGCCGGAAAGACCCGCCTGCGGGAGGCGAGGTGCCATCCGGCTTGGTCGCGGCGCAGCAGCGTCAGGTTTTCGTCAAGCTCGCAGAGCACGGCGAGATCGTCGCTGCCGGCGATCCGGGTGATGTGGCGCGGGCCGGAGCCGGGCGGGAAGGCGATCTGACGGGCGGTGTTCGCGCGCAGCTCCGGCGCGCCGGCGGCCAGGTCGAACAGGGTGACGCAATCGCGCCCCAGATCGGCGACGGCCAGAACGTCCGGGTCGGTCAGGAACAGCACGCAATGGGCATGCGGTCCGCGCTGGCGGGCTGGATTGGGGCCGTTGCCCTCGGCGTGGAAGGCGGCCAGATGCGCGCCGATCGCGCCGTCGCCGCCCAGGCTGAAAAGATCGACATGGCCGCTCTGATATTGCGCGGTCGCCAGGTAGCGGCCATCGGGCGACACCGCCAGATGGCAGGCGCCCGATCCGGTGAGCCTGCGGCGCTGAAGGACGCGGGCGCCGCTGCTTGTGAGGTGCAGGCGGACCAGGGCCGGGGCCGCGGTCTCTTCGATGGCATAGAGCGTGCCGTCCAGAGCGGGATGCGTGGCCAGATAGGTCGGGTTGCGCAGCGCGGCGATGCGGCGCGGGGCGCCGAGGGCGCCGGTGGCGGCCACGACCGGGCAGCGGTAGAGCCCGGCGCCAAGGCCCGACGGACCCTCGGTATAGGTTCCGATCAGCAGAGTCAGCGGTGCCGTCACGCCGACCACCCCAGAAGCCGGCGGGCGCGGCTGCTGTCAAAGAAGCTGGCGGTGCCGTCGAACCCGGCTTTCAACCGCACTCCGGGAAAATGCCGGCGCGCCAGGTCGCGGCTTGGCGTGGCCTCGGTGGTGGCGTGCGACACCAGGAACATGCGCTGGTGGCCGTCGAAATCCGCCTCCAGCGACCGCAGCGCCGCGCGGGCGGCCGGCACGGCCGGGGTCCAGGCCCAGAGATGCTTGCCGGGGTCGGGTTCCTGTTGCCAGGCTTGGGCGGCGCGGGCGACATCCTCGACGATCCAGTGCAGGCGCAGGCTGGCGATCTTCATGCCGTCATAGCGGCGCACGATGGCATCGGCCTGCATCTCGCCCAGCCATTTCGACAGGGAATAGGGATCCTCGGCGCGGGTCGGATGATCTTCGTCGATCGGGAAGTAGTCATATTCCGGCGCGCGGCTGTAGGAATGGCCGATGGCATTCACGCTCGACGCGTTGCAGATCCGGCGCAGGCCCAGTTCGGCACTGGCCAACAGAACGTTGTAGCTGGCGGTGACGTTGTTGTTGTGGGTCACGTCGTCCGGGGCCAGCCCGGCGGCCGGAAAGGCGGCAAGGTGAATGACCGCATCGGCGCCGGTCAGCGCGGCGGTGACCTGGGCGTAATCCGCCGCATCGGCCGCACGATATTCCACGCCATCGACCGGTTCCGCGACGGCGGCCGTGCGGTCGATGCTGATCACCGCATGACCGGCGGCGCGCGCCTCGCGCACCACCACGCGGCCAAAGCCGCCCTGGCCGCCGGTTACCGCGATCTTCATGGCGTCTCCTCCGCGATGCGGGCGCCGGTATCGGCGTCGAAGACATTGATCTTGTCGCGGTCGAAGTTCAGGCGCGCGCGCCGGCCCTCATGCACATCGGCATCGGCGGGCAGCCGGGCATAGAAGGGACCGGAGGTGAAATTGGTCACCGCGATCCGGTCGGCGCCAGTGACCTCGACATAATCGATATCGACATCGATTTCGGCGTGATCCGGCCGCGATCCGACCGGGCCGCTGCAAATCGCTTCGGGCCGCAGACCAAACACCACGCGACGGCCGACAAGCCGCTTGCGGGAGGCCGGCAGGCCGACGTGGACAGGGGGCTGGCCGGCGCGCTCCAGCACGGCCACCGCCGCGCCGCCGTCGCCGGCGATGATCTCGGCGGCGACAAGGTTCATCGGCGGCGCGCCCATGAACCCGGCGACAAAGGTGTTGGCGGGCTGATTGTAGACCCGGTCGGGCGTGTCGAATTGCTGCAACTCGCCGTCTTTCAGTACCGCGATCTTGGTGGCCAGGGTCAGCGCCTCGATCTGGTCGTGGGTGACATAGATCATCGTCGCCCCGATCTCGCGGTGCAGTCGGGCGATCTCCATCCGGGTCTGGTTGCGCAGCGCCGCATCGAGGTTCGACAGCGGTTCGTCGAAGAGAAAGACCTCCGGTTCGCGCACGATGGCGCGGCCGATGGCCACCCGCTGGCGCTGGCCGCCCGACAACGCCTTGGGCAGCCGGTCGATGTATTGTCCGAGCTGCAAGGCCTCGGCCGCCTGTCCCACGGTCTCGCGGATGCGCTCGGCCGGGGTGCGGCGGATGCGCAGGCCAAAGGCCATGTTGTCGCCCACGGTCATATGCGGATAGAGCGCATAGGACTGGAACACCATCGAGATGCCGCGATCCGGGGCGGGGACGTCATTGACCACCCGGCCGGAAATGCTGACCGTGCCGTCCGAGATCCGTTCCAGCCCGGCGATCATCCGCAGCAGGGTGGACTTGCCGCAGCCGGAGGGGCCCACGAAGACAATGAAGTCGCCCGGATCGATCGACAGGTCGATCCCGTGAATGACCTGAAGGTCTCCGTAGGATTTGCGAACGTCATTGAGAACTACGCCGGTCATGTCGGCCTCCCTTCTTTCTTTGGTTGTGTCACGCCGCATCAGCCCTTGACCCCGACGCCGGCAAAGCCGGTGCTGAGATTGCGCCGCAGCAGGAAATAGACCGCCACCGCCGGCAGCGCGTAGACCAGCGAATAGGCCGCGAGAAATCCGTAATCGACGGAGCTGTGTTCGCCGAACGAGTTGAACAGGCCCACCGACATCGGGAAATCGGCGGTCTTGCGGACAAAGATCAGCGGCAGCAGAAATTCGTTCCAGGCGTTGATGAAGGAAAAGAACCAGACCACCGAGAGCCCCGCCCGCGACATCGGCAGCACCACGTTCCACAGGATCCGGAACAGCGAGGCGCCTTCGGAATAGGCCGCTTCCTCCAGCTCGAGCGGCACCGTGTCGAAGAAGTTCTTGAGCAGCAGCAGGGTGAACGGCAGGTTGATCATGGTGATCGCCAGCGCCACCCCGGTCAGGCTGAGCAGCCCGGTCGATTGCGCCATGAAAAAGATCGGCACGATGATCCCGGTGGCCGGCAGCATGCGCAAGAGCACCAGCGCCCAGAGGATGGCGTTGCGCCCCGGAATGCGCACTCGCGACAGCGGATAGGCGGCGA
This sequence comes from Marinovum algicola, assembly GCF_900109145.1. GTDB lineage: Bacteria > Pseudomonadota > Alphaproteobacteria > Rhodobacterales > Rhodobacteraceae > Marinovum > Marinovum algicola. Next base: position 16,613 of record NZ_FNYY01000014.1, on the reverse strand, counting down.
GGCCGGCAAAAACCGTGGTCAGCGTGGAGGTCAGCAGGGCGACATAGACCGAGTTCAGGAACTGCCGGCCGCTTTCGCCGGCCACCGCCTTGGAGAAATTGGCCAGCCCGAAGGCCTGGGGCCAGCGCAGGGTGCCGTCGGCCAACGGATCGACCGCATTGAAGGCCACCCAGCTCAGCGGGCTGATCCAGAACAGCGCCACGAGGGCCAGCGCCAGGGCGAGGGTCGGGGATTTGCGTGTGTCAGTCATGAGAGATCACCGAGGGTCTTTGAGGAGCCGGACATAGAAGATCGACAGGAAGGCGACGATCAGCACCATTGCGACCGAGATCGCCGAGCCATAGCCGAGCTTTCCGACGGCAAAGCTTTCCTGGTAGACGAAGATCGATAGCACCTGGGTCTTGCGGCCCGGCCCGCCGCCGGTCAGCGCATAGATCAGCGGGAAGTAGACGAAGCTGGAGATCGTGATGAACAGGCAGTTGGTGGCGATATGCGGCCGCAGGATCGGCAGGGTGATATGCCAGGCCCGTTGCAGCGGCGTGGCGCCATCGACCCGGGCCGCCTCGACCACTTCCGACGGCACGGTGTCGAGCGCGGCGGAATAGAGGATGTAGGACCAGGCCGCGCCTTTCCAGACATTGGCGACGATCACCACGAACAGCGGGTGGTCGTTGATGAAATTGCGGGTTTCGATGCCGAAGGGTTGCAGGATCGCCAGATCCACCAGGCCGTTTTCCGTGAAGGTCGCCGACCAGACGTAGGCGGCCACCACATCGGGCAGGATCCAGCCCAGGATCACCGCGCCCTCGACAAAGGATTTGGTGAACCGGCCGGTGTTGCGCAGTGCCGCCGCCATGGCAAAGCCGAGGATGTTCTGGCCGATGATCGCCGAGAAGACGGTGAAGACGGTTGTCACCCAGAGCGAGTTGAGGAACCCGCGCCGCTTGAACAGCCGTTCGTAATTGTCGAACCCGACGAAGCTCCATTCCGTGGCCTTGCGGCCAAAGAGCGCGAGGTCGGTAAAGGACATCACCAGAATCCAGCCTGCCATGTAGAGCAGCAGGGCGATCACCGCGATCGCGGGGATCAGCATTGCGGCGACAAGTTTCCAGTCGCGCTGAATCCAGGGTTTGGCATCGTCGAACATGGGGGCCTCGATTTCTGTTCTAATGCCGGCCCGGGCGCGGTGGGCGCGCCCGGGCCGGGCCGGGAGGTCAGTCTTCGATGACCATCACCTGATCTTCGCCGAATTCGTCGATCAGCGTTTCGTGGTAGGTTTCCATCACCTCGTCGACGCTGATCCCGTCGAGGATATCGGCGGTCGATTGCTGCACCAGCGCCGAGACGAAGTAATAGCCCGGCACCGCGTCGCGCTTGGTCGTCTGGTCGTTCAGCGGCGTCACGTCGGAAAAGAACTTGTCCGACTGATAGGCCGGGGTTTCCGCGATGTCGGTCCGCACCGCCATGCGGCCGTTCTCGATCACCCAGGGCTCGAACGTCTCGCGGTCGAAGATCTTGGCCACCAGCGCCTTGGCCTCTTCCGGTTGGTCGGTCGCGGCCGAGACGCCAACCGTCCAGCCGGCGGAGATGTTGGAATAGGCCGGTGCGCCCGCGACACCGGAGCCGGGGAAGGGCGCCCAGTAGACCGCTTTGTCCCGCTCGGCCTGCGGCGGAATGTCGGTGCCGCCGCAATCCCAGATGCAGTTGTTTTCCCAGGACCCCGAGGCCCAGATGCCGACCTCGCCGCTGATCAGCCCCGGGCGCATGATGGCGCCCACGTCGCTGGAGTACTGGTCGCCGGGTTCGGCCAGGGCATCGGTGGTGTAGATCGTTTCATAGAACTCGAAGGTGCGGCGCAGCGCCGGGCTCTTGCCGATCCACTGGCCGGTGTCGCGGTTGCGCAGGCGGTTGCGGTCGCCTTCGGGGGTGTCGGCGCCCAGCAGCACCATGTAGAAGCCCTGCATCGTGGTGGCTTCTTCGTTCTTGGTGCCGGCCGGCACGACCAGCGCGTTTTCGGTGCCGGTCGCTTCCTTGACCTTGCGGGCGGTGTCGAGCAACTCGTCCCATGTCTGCGGTTTCCACGGGGTTTCGATCCCGGCCGCCTCAAAGGCCTTGACCGAATACCACAGCATCCGGGCGTCGGTGTCGGTCAGAAGCGCATAGACCTTGCCGTCCAGGCTGGTCGCATCCAGCGTGCGCTGCGGGTAGAATTGCCACTGATCCCATGTCTCGGCCATCCCGTTCAGCGGCAGAAGGTCACCATTGGCGGACAGGCGCTGCACCATGCCGGTGTCGATATGCAGCACGTCCGGCGCAGTGCCAGAGGCAACATCAAGGGCGATACGGTTGTCATAGCCTTCGTTGGGCAGCGGGATGCGCTCGACGGCCTCGCCGGTGGCGGCTTCGTAGGCCTCGATCCCCGGTTCGATCAGCGAGGCGAATTGCGACCGGTACATGATCGACAGATCGGCCGTGGCGGCGGTGCCCAGCAGCAGGGCCGCGGCGGCGGCGGATGACAGAAGTTTGGTGTTCATGGTTCTCCTCCCAAGGTCCGGATGAAAGACGCGCGATGCGGGGACGGACCGTTCCAGGCATGCGTTTGTATGTCCGTGCCGGTCAGGCCGGGGCGGTGACCGGCCTTGCGGTATCACGGGTGATGACCGCGCAGCCCTGCGCGCCCAGCCCGTCGATCCCGAGTTGCACCCGGTCGCCGGGGCGCAGGTATTGCGGCGGTGTCATGCCCATGCCGACGCCCGGCGGCGTGCCGGTGGTGATCAGATCGCCGGGGTGCAGGGTGAACAGTCGGCTGAGATAGCTGACAACTTCGGCCACCGAAAAGATCATCGTCGCGGTCGAGCCGGTCTGTTTGCGCACGCCATTGACCTCGAGCCACATCCCCAGCGCCTGCGGATCGGCGATCTCGTCGGCGGTCACCAGCCAGGGGCCGATCGGCCCGAAGCTGTCGGCGCTCTTGCCCTTGGTCCATTGGCCGGTGCCCTCCAGCTGCCAGCTGCGCTCGGAGACATCGTTGACGATGCAATATCCGGCGACATGGCGCAGGGCGTCCGCCGGGCGGACATTGTGTGCCACCTGTCCGATGACCACGCCCAACTCGACCTCCCAATCGGTCTTGGCCGCGCCGGCCGGCAGGCGGATGGCATCATTTGGGCCGCTCAGACAGCTGTTGGCCTTGAGAAAGACAATCGGTTCGGACGGCACCGGCAGCCCGCTTTCGGCGGCGTGATCGGCATAGTTCAGCCCGATGCCGATGAATTTTCCCACGCCGGTCACGCAGGGGCCCAGTCGGGGCTGGCCTTCGACGATGGGCAGCGCGCCGATGTCATCGAGCGCGAGCCCGTCGAGGCGGCTCAGAAAGGCACCATCGATATCGGGCACGAGGGCCGACGCATCGCGCAGGGCGCCATCGGCGTCGACAAGTCCGGGTTTCTCGGCGCCCGCAGGGCCAAATCGCACGAGTTTCATCTTGGGGTATCCTGTCTTGCAGCCGGGCGGGTCATGCCCAGGTGCTGTAGGCTGTCTGTTTGCGGAAATAGCCGTCAAAGCCGTAGGCGCCGTCTTCGCCGCCCAGGCCGGAGTGCCGCCAGCCGGTGTGAAAGCCCTGAACCTGCTCGCCATTGCTGCGGTTGAGGTACAATTCGCCGAATTTCAGCGCGGCGGGCGCGCGCATCAGGCGGTGACGGTCTTCGGTAAAGAGATAGGCGGAGAGGCCGAACCGGCTGGCATTGGCCAGCGCCACCGCCTCGTCGAAGCCATCGACCCGCAGGGCCGAGATCACCGGCCCGAAAATCTCGTCGCGCAGCAGCGGCGATTGGGCATCGCGGCTTTCCAGCACCGTGGGCGCATACCAGTGGCCCTGGGCAAAGGCGCCGTCGTGGCGCGGGCCGCCGGCCAGCAATACCTCGTCGCCGGCGGCGCGGCCGGCGGCGACCATGGCGGCGACCTTGTCGACCTCGACGGCGCTGATCTTGGGGCCGAGATCGGGATTCTGCATCGGATCGTCCATGGTCAGGGCGCGGGTCTTGGCGACGAAGCGTTCGAGGAAGCTGTCGGCAATGGCGCGGTGCAGGTACATCCGTTCGTTGCAGGTGCAGATCTGGCCGCAATTGGTAAAGCGCGCGGCCACCGCGGCATCGACCGCCGCGTCGATGTCGGCGTCTTCCATGACGATGAAGGGCGCCTTGCCGCCGAGTTCCAGCCGCAACACCTTGAGATCGGCGGCCCCGGCGGCATAGATGTCGCGCCCCGCCCGCAGGCTGCCGGTCATGGTTACCAGATCGGTCTCGGGGCTGGAGACAAGCGCCGCGCCCAGGGTCGGGCCGCGCCCGGTCACCACGTTGAAGACGCCGGCGGGAAGCCCGACCTGTTCGGCCAGACGCGCCAGGAACAGCCCCGACAGCGGCGTCAGCTCATGCGACATCAGCACAAGGGTGTTGCCGGCCACCAGCGCCGGGCCGGCCTTGCGCCCGGCCAGGGCCGCCGGATAGTTCCAGGCCGTCAGGGCGACAACGACGCCATAGGGATGGCGGCGAATATGGATTTCCTCGTTGCGGTTGTCCGAGGCCACGATATCGCCGGAAATCCGCCGCGCGCCCGAGGCCGCATGGCTGAGGAATTCGGCACAGGCGGCAACCTCGCCCCGCGCCTGGCCGATGGGCTTGCCCTGTTCGGCGGTGATGATCCGCGCATAGGTTTCGGCATTGTCGCGCACCGCCTTGGCCAGCGCCTGCACCGCGCGGCCGCGTTCGATCGCCGGGGTCATGGCCCATCCCGGCGCAGCGGCCCGGGCCGCGGCCAGCGCCGCTTCGGCCATCCCGGCGCCGCCATCCGGCGTTTCCGAGATCACCTCGCCGGTGGCCGGATTGTCGACGAGGAGGCTGCCGGTTGCGCCCTCCTGGCTCCAGCTTCCGTTGACAAAGACCTCGCGCCCCAGCGCAATCAGGTCGATATTCCGTTCGTCCAGCATCTCAGACCTCGCGTTGCGGATGGGCGTTCAGCAGCCCTTGAAGATATCCGATGGCATGGCCCCGGGCGCGGTGGCCCCAGGGGCTGTCATTCTCGATCTGCGGCACGTGATCATCCAGCAGGAAGCCGTCGAACCCGTTGTCGCGCAGCAATCCGATCATCTCGGAGGGATTGAAATTGCCCTCGCCGAGGAAGCATTCGACAAAGCGGGGCACGCTGCCCTGCACGTCGCGGAAATGGACATAGGCGATCTTGCCGCGCGGGCCGAAGTGGGAAATCATCTCGCGCACCGTCTGCGCGCCGCCGAGCATCGACGAACAGGAGCCGAGGCACAGATCCAGCGCCCAGGCGGGGCTGTCCTTGGCCAGGGCTTCGGCCCGCTTGAAGTTCTCGACGCCGGTAAAGAGCCGCGCGACGCCGCCAAGCTCGGAGGCGGGCGGATCGTCGGGGTGCAGTGCCAGCCGCACGCCGGCCTCTTCGGCGACCGGCAGCACGCGGTCAAGGAACCAGGCGTAATTGTCCCACATCTGGTCGTGGGAAATGCCGGCGTCATCGCCGAAACGCAGCGGCATGGCAGAGAGGTCGCCCAGGACACTGGGCAGGAACCGCTCGGCCTCGGCCCGCGTCGTCGCGGCCGTCGCCTCGGCCAGATCGAACCCGGTATTGCGTGCCCCGCCGCGCCCCTTGATCCGGCGGTTGGTGCGCCAGACCGAGTTGGGCATGAAATGGTAGCCGAGGATGCCGATCCCGGCAGCGCCCAGGGCGCGGATGATGGCGCAATAGTTCTCGATCTGCGCCTCGCGGCCCGGCGCGCCGGTCATGACCTTGTCATAGAAATGCACCGGCACGTTTTCGATCGCCTCGAGCTTCAGGCCCTCGGCCGCCACCGCATCGGCCAGGCGCTGAACGTCGGCGGCGTCCCAGGTGTCGGCGCCCGGCAGCAGCGGCGTGTTCATCTGCACGCTGTCGATGCCCAACTGCCGCGCAAACGCCATGGTCTCGGTGGTGATCTCGTTGAACTGGCCGATGGCAACACGCATTCCCATCTGTCCCTCCCTGCCGTTTTTTGCCTTTGTGGCTCTTTAAATATATCTGTTATCGACTTAGATATCGATAAAGGTCGTTTCCGGCGGAGTCAAGTCTGTTAGAATGACCGCAGACTGTTTTTGAAGGAACCGGACAGTGAACACTCAGACGCCAGTGCCCTCGAACGCCGCCCAGGGCGTGCAAGAATTCTTTGACGCGCTGGTTGAAGGGCGGCTTTCGCTTGGCCAGACGGTCAAGCAGAGCGCGCTCTGCGACGTGCTGGGCATTTCGCTGGCCGGGCTGCGCGAGGTCTGCCTGCTGCTCGAGGCGGAAGGGCTGATCGAGGTGCGCAAGCGGGTGGGCGTCAAGATCTTCTACCCCGATGTCGCCTTTGTGCGGGACACCTTCCAATATCGCGAGCTGCTGGAATGCGAGGGGCTGCGCCGGCTGGTGGAAGCGCCGCCGGACAATTGGGTGGCCGAGATGACGCAGCTTCATGCCGAGACCCTGGCGCATGCCGAACGGGCAAAGACCGCCGAGGGCTACCGGATCGAGGTCAAGGCGTTGGAAGATCGGTTTCATGGCAGTCTCATCGCCGCCTTTCACAACCGCCAGATTTCGGCGAACTATGACCGGACGATGCAGAAGATGTATCTGTTTCGCCTGCTGCGGCCGGAATCCGTCAACCTCGCCAATACGGCGACGGCGTTCCGCGAACATGCGCAGGTGATCGAGCGGGTGGCGGCGGGCGATGCCGACGGCGCGGTCGCGGCGCTGCGCACCCATTTCTCCGGCGTGTTGCGGCGGACTTTGGCGACCTGAGGCCGGCGCCTTTCGCGGCTTTGGTGGGCAAAACCGCCTGCGTTCCGGGCGGTTTTCGGACCGCCGCGTAAACCTAAAAAAAAACCGCGACGGAATGCGACGGCCGGATCGTACCAAGGGACGTGCGCCGCAGCAGCGGGCGCTTCGGAGCCTTGAAAGGACATCTCTCTTGCGAACCCTCATTTCCGTCCTGGCCGGCGCGGGCCTGTTGTTCGGCGCCTATGTCATCAGTTTCGGCGTGCCGGAGCGTCTGGCGTCCTATCTCGGAGCGGCGGCCGGCGCCGAGGCGGCACCATCGGCCGAGGCGCGGCCCGGCGGCGGCGCGGGCCGGCCGGGCGGGCGCGGCGGCGCGACGTCGGTGGTGCTGGCGCCGCTCGAGGCGCGGCCGCACGACCTGGTGCTGCGGACCATCGGCAGCGCCACCTCGCTGCGCAATGTCGAGGTGGTGGCCAGCGTCTCGGGCGAGGTGGCCGAGGTGCGGATGGCGGCCAATGCCTCGGTGGCCAAGGGCGATGTGCTCTTGCGGCTGGACGACCGGGCGCAGCGGCTGGCGGTGGAGATCGCCGAAACCGAGCGCGACGAGGCGCAGGCCTCGTTGAATCGCTACAATACGCTGAAGGACAACGGCAACCTGACGATCACCGATGTCGCCATGGCCGAGGCCGAGGTGGCGCTTCGGCTGGCCGAGGCAAATCTGGCGCTGGCGCAGGTGGCGCTGGAGGATCGCACGATCCGGGCGCCGATGAGTGGCCGCCTGGGGCTGAGCACGCTGGAAACGGGCACCTATGTCAGCGCCGGAACCGCCCTGGTGACGATCGACGATTCATCGGCGCTGATCGCGGAGTTCGAGGTGCCCGAGCGCTCGATCGGCCTGCTTGAGGTCGGCCGGGTGGTGCAGGTCGGCACGCCGACCTATGTGGGCCGCGTGTTCGAAGGGGTGATCACCGCCTTTGACAGCCGGCTCGACAGCGTGACCCGCAGTGCCACGGTGCGCGCGCGGATCGACAATTCCGAGGGCGAGCTGCTCTCGGGGATGACCTTTGCGGTGCGGATGATCGAAGAGACCGAGCCGCTGCCGGTGGTGCCCTCGACCGCGGTGACTTGGGACCGGTCGGGCGCCGGCATCTGGGTCTCCGACGCGGGCCGCGTCACCCGCCATCCGGTGGCGATCCGCTACCGCGAGGGCGATCAGCTCTGGGTCGAGACCGATGTGCCGCTGGGGGCGCAGATCGTGGCCGAGGGGGCCGCGAAACTGCGCGAGGGCGCACAGGTGAACGATGCCGCCGAAGCGAGGCCGAGCGCATGAGCTTGGAAAAGATGCTGCACCGCGCGGGCTTTGCCGATACCTTTGTGGCGCGGCCGATTTTCGGCATTGTCGTCAACCTGTTGATCGTGGTGGCCGGGCTGGCGGCGCTGAGCGGCGTGGACGTGCGCGAAATGCCGGATGTGGATCAGCCAGTGCTCTCGGTCCGCACCAGCTATGACGGCGCGGTGCCGGCCACGGTCGACACCGAGGTGACGCAGGTGCTGGAGGATGCGCTGAGCGCGCTGGACGGGCTGGCTTACATGGAATCCACCTCGAGCGCGGAATCGAGCCGGATCACCATCGATCTGACCGATGGCACCGATGTCGATGTGGCGGCCAATGAGGCGCGCGAGATCGTGTCGGAAACCCTGCGTTCGCTGCCGGATGACATCGACGATCCTTCGGTGAGCAAATCCGACAGCAATGCCGATGCGATCATCCGGCTGGCGCTGCTGGGCAATGCCTCGCTGGCCGAGCTGACGCAGCTGGCCGAGGGCATGGTCTATGAGCGGTTGTCGACGATCGACGGTATCGCCGAGGTCACGGTGCGCGGCGACCGGTCGAACGAGTTCCGGGTGACACTCAGCATGCCGTCGCTGCTGAGCCGGGGGCTGACGATCTTTGACGTCAGCGAAGCGCTCGGAGCGCTGCGCGACGACACGCCGCTGGGCGAGATCGAGAGCCAGAACCAGACCATGAGCCTGAGCGTGGCGAATGAAAATGTCACCGTCGAGATGATCGAGGAATTGCAGATCAACCGCACGACACAGATTGCCGATGTGGCGCTGGTGCAGCTCTTGCCGGAAGAGGCCAGCGTGTTCACACGGGTCAATGGCCAGACGGCGGTGGGGCTCGACATCACACGGCAATCGGTGGGCAACACGCTTGATATCTCGCGCGCGGTGAATGCCGCGGTCGAAGAGCTGCGCGGCGACTTGCCCGAGGGGGTGCGGCTGGTGGTGGCCTCGGATGACGGGGTGTTTGTCGAGGGTTCGCTGACCGAGGTGGTGAAGTCGATCCTGATGGCGACGGCGATCGTCGTGGCGGTGATCTTTCTGTTCCTGCGCTCGCCGCGCGCCACGCTGATCCCGGCGGTCACCATTCCGGTGGCGCTGGTCGGCACGTTGGCGGCGATCTGGCTGACCGGGTTTTCAGTCAATACCATCAGCCTTCTGGCGCTGGTGCTGGCGACAGGCATGGTGGTCGATGACGCCATCGTGGTGATCGAGAACATCGTGCGCAAGCGCAAGGCCGGCATGGGCGCCTTTGCGGCGGCAGCGGCGGGCACCAACGAGGTGTTCTTTGCGGTGATTTCGACGACCGCGACGCTGGCGGCGGTGTTCATCCCGATTTCCTTTCTGCCCGGACAGGCCGGCGGGGTGTTTTCCGAGTTCGGTTTTGTGCTGGCCTTTGCCGTCACCCTGTCATCGCTGACCGCGCTGACCCTGGCGCCGGTGCTGGCGGCCCTGCTCGATCCCGGCAGGCCCTCGGGGCAGGCGGAGCGCGCGGGCAAGGGCCGGGTGATGCTTGTGTTCGATGCGGTGATGGACCGGGCGATCCGCACGCCGGTGCTGGTGCTGTCGCTGGCCGGGGCCTTTGTGCTGCTGGCCTGGGGGGCGGCGCTGACCCTGCCGTCGGAGGTGACGCCCTCGGAGGACCGGGGTTTCTTTCTGGTGCAGGCGCGCGGCGCCTCGGATACCACGGTGAGCTATCTCGACGGCCAGGTGCAGCGGGTCGAGGCGATCCTGACCCCCTATCTCGAGAGCGGCGAAATCGAGGTGGTGCAAAGCATCGTCGGGGTCGGCGGCGGCACCAGCGCCTTTATCGTGGTGCGGCTGCCGGACTGGGCCGAGCGCGACTTTGCGCAGGATGAGCTGGTGGCGCAGATCAGCCGGCAGCTGGCGTCGGTGCCCGGCGTGCGGGTCAGCGCGCGGGCGACCAACAGTCTCAATATCCGCGGCGCCGGCGGTGGGCTGAGCTTTGCGGTCACCGGAACCAATATCGCCGCGATCACCGAGGGCACCGAGGCGCTGGTGGCGGCGATGGCGGGCGATGCCGCCTTTCTCAATCCGCAATTGTCGAACGACAGCGTCGATGCCCAGCTTCAGGTGGTGGTGGACGATGCCGCCGCCAATGACATGGGGCTGACCTCCTCCGAGGCCACGGCGCTGGTCAGCGCGCTGGTGCGGGGCACCACGGCGGTGAGCGTGTTCGAGAACGACGCCGAGGTCGATGTGACGGTGGTGCCCGGCGGCGCGCCGATCGATGATCCCTCGGACATCGCCTCGATGCCGCTCAGGCTGTCGGACGGGTCATATGTGCCGCTGTCGACGATTGCCGCGCTCGAGACGGTGGTGACCCAGGCGCAGATCGAGCGGCAGGGCGGGGCGCTGTCGGTGGCGGCACAGGCCAATCTGGGCGAGGGCACCGACATGTCCGAGGCGATGGCGCGGGTCAGCGCCCTGGCGGACGAGGTGCTGCCCGAGGGCCTGCGGCTGGTCTTTACCGGCGAGGCGGCGACGCTGGATGACAGCACCGACGCGATGCTGATGGTCTTTGGCGTGGCGCTTCTGGTGGTGTTGCTGGTGCTGGCGGCGCAGTTCGAAAGCTTTGCCAGCGCGGTGGTGATCATGCTGACGGTGCCTTTCGGGTTGGCGGCGGCGCTGATGGCGATCTCCTTGTCGGGCGGATCGCTGAACTACTACAGCCAGATCGGGCTGGTGATGCTGATCGGGGTGATGGCCAAGAACGGCATTCTGATCGTCGAATTCGCCAATCAGTTGCGCGAAGCGGGCCAGGATATCGACAGCGCCATCCGCGACGCGCTGAGCCTGCGCATCCGGCCGGTGATGATGACCATGGTCTCGACCGCGCTTGGCGGGCTGCCGCTGATCCTGACCTCGGGCGCCGGCGCCGAGGCGCGGGTGGCGGTGGGCTGGGTGATCGTCGGCGGCCTGGGCTTTGCCACGGTGTTCACCCTGTTCCTGACGCCGATCTTCTATCGCTGGATCGCGGTCTGGGGCGCCGCGCCGGGGGCGGCGGCGCGGCGGCTGGAAACCGAACGGCTGGCGGCGGGGTGAGCCCCGCCGCTCAGGCGCGCAGCTCGGAAAGCACCTCACCGGCCAGCGTGAAGGAGCGGACCCGGGCGCTGTGGTCGTGGATCATGCCGGTGACCATGAGTTCGTCGGGCTGGTGACGCGCCAGCAGGCTGGCAAGTTGGTCGCGGACCATCTCGGGCGTGCCGGTGGCCGAGACCGAAAGCGCGTGTTTCACCTGCGCCAGCACCGGCGCGGGGATCTGTTGCGCCACATCCGCGACCGGGTGCGGCAGCTTGCCAGGCCGGCCCATGCGCAGGTTCGCAAAGGCGAGATATTGCGACGAGCGCAACACCTCGGCCTGCTCGTCCGTATCGGCCACGCAGACCCCGGCGGCCATCATCACATGCGGCGCCGAGAGCGTCGCCGAGGGGCGGAATTGGGCGCGGTAGGTGGCGATCGCCTGGTCCAGCAGGTCCGGCGCGAAATGCGAGGCAAAGGCATATGGCAGGCCGAAATGCGCCGCGAGCTGCGCGCCGTAGAGGCTGGAGCCGAGGATCCAGACCGGCACCTCGGTGCCCTCGCCGGGAATGGCGCGGACCGGGCCGGCGGGGCCGCTGGCGAAATAGCCGATCAGCTCCTGCACATCCTGCGGAAAACTGTCCTCGGGCGACATGTTGCGCCGCAGGGCGCGGGCGGTGGCGCCGTCGGTGCCGGGTGCGCGGCCGAGGCCGAGATCGATCCGGCCGGGGTAAAGCGTGGCCAGGGTGCCGAATTGCTCGGCCACCATCAGCGGGGCGTGGTTGGGCAGCATGATGCCGCCGGCGCCGATGCGCATGGTGGTCGTGGCCGCGGCGACATGGCCGATCACCACGGCGGTCGCGGCGCTGGCAATGCCCGGCATGTTGTGATGCTCGGCCAGCCAGAAGCGGTGATAGCCGGCCCGTTCGGCCGCCACCGCAAGATCGGCGGTATTGGCCAGCGCGTCGCCGGCGCCGGCATCTTCGGGCACGGGCGAGAGATCAAGTAGGGAGAAATGCTGCATCGGTGATATCCTTTTGGCGCACCTATGCACGCCCCCGCGCCGCGCCAAGGCGGCGCCGGGGGTTCCGTAACGGCAGCGTCAGCCGCTGGCCGGGGCGTTGCCGCGCTCGACCCGGTTCCAGCGGATCGACGACCAGAGCGAAACGCCGATCAGCGCCGCGCCGCCAAGCCCGGTGATGACCTCGGGGATATGCACCAGCGATTGCATGAACATGATCACCGACAGCGCGATGATGGCGTAAAAGGCGCCGTGTTCGAGATAGCGGTATTCGGTCAGGGTGCCGTTTTCGACCAGCATGATCGTCATCGAACGCACGTACATCGCGCCAATGCCGAGGCCGATGGCGATGATGAAGAGGTTCTGGGTCAGGGCGAAGGCGCCGATCACCCCGTCAAAGCTGAACGAGGCGTCGAGCACCTCGAGATAGAGAAAGGCGCCGAGCCCGCCCTGGGCCGCGCCCTTGACCGCCTTTTGCGTGCTGTCGAGCAATCCGCCCAGAACTTCGACCAGCAGGAAGGTCAGCAGGCCCCAGATCGCCGAGCTGAAAAACACCTGGGTGTCGGCGCCGTCCAGCAAGCGCGAGAAGATCAGCACCGTGACCAGCACGATGGCCACCTCGATGCCGCGAATGGTGGCGTGGCGCGCCATGCGCCTTTCCAGCCATTGCACCCAATGCACGTCCTTTTCGTGATCGAAGAAAAAGCTGAGGCCGACCATCATCAGGAAGGTGCCGCCGAAGGCCGCGATCGGCAGATGCGCCTCTTCCATGATATGGGCGTATTCCTCGGGGCGGGCGGCGGCCAGGGTGATCGCCTCCCAGGGGCCGATGCGGGCCGAGATCACCACGATCAGCAGCGGAAAGACGATGCGCATGCCGAAGACGGCGATCAGGATGCCCCAGGTCAGGAACCGGCGCTGCCAGATCGGGGTCATCGATTTCAGCTTGTTGGCGTTGACGATGGCATTGTCGAAGGACAGCGAGATCTCCAGCACGGCAAGCACCGCGCAGATAAAGAGGATGGTCAGCATGCCGGCGAGGGTGCCGGTTGTCGTCCAGCCCAGCCAGCCGCCGAGCGCAAGGCCCAGGCCGGTGACGATGAAGGCCCATTTGAGATAGGAAAGCATGGATCTGGCCGGGGCGCCGCTGTGCGGCGCGCCTCCGGTCGGGGAGGGGTGTTGTGTCATGATGTGAACACGTCCAGGCGGCTGGAAAAGATCTGGTGCCGACATCACGAAAGCGCCGCCACTTCCGCCAGAGGGGCCCGGTCACCCGATTATAGCGCCGATGCGCCGTCATCCTATTGGCCTGTCACATCGCTTTTGTAAACGGATTCGTGATCGGCGCGGCGGGCTGGGCCGTTATGTGCCGATGGCCGCAGGGCGCGAAAAGCCCCGGTGCGGGAGGCGCCCGGCCCGTTTGCCTGCCGGCGCGGCCCGGCCCTGCGTGCGGGTTCCTCGCGGCCAAAGCCCGCGTTTTCAGGCCCCTGCGCAGGGTTGCAGGCGGATTTCGGGAGATCCGGAAAAATTGTCATATGAGAAAAAAATTGACAAAAGTAAAAACAGCGGGAATAGTGGCCGGGGATTGAGTACCTGTTCCGCAGGCTCTGTGATCTGCCACGAGGGAGGACAAGATGGCAAACTCGAAAACCAGCTATGTGTCACGCCGCGCATTCCTGAGAGCGGGGGCCGCGACCGGGGTCGCGCTGGCCGCTCCGACGTTCTTTGTCGGCAAGGCGCATGCCGCCACCGAAAAGCTGAACATCGGCATCATTCCGGCCTATTCTTTCGGCATCTACTGGCTGGTCCAGGATCAGGGCTTTGCCCCCGGCGTCGAGATGGATTTCAGCGTCTTCCCCTCGGGCCCCCCCGCCATCGAGGCGATGGTCGGCGGCTCGGTCGATGCGATCACCGTGGGCTCGGTGCCGCCGCTGGCGGCGATGGCGCGCAATGTCGCCGATTTCCGCGAGATCTCGGTCTGTGGCGATGCCTCGGGGCTCTTCACCATCGTCGGCCGTCCGGGGATGACCAGCCTGGCCGATCTCGAAGGCAAGCGGATCGCGGTGACCTCGGGGTCGAACTTCGATTTCTTCCTCGGCGTCGCGCTCGAGCAGGCCGGGCTGTCGGACATGAAGCTGACCCGGATCAACATGGAGCCGATCGACGCCCAGGCGGCGCTGATCGCCGGGGCGGTGGATGCCACCGTGCCGCTGGCCACCTCGCGCCAGCTGATCTTCGACAAGCTGCCGGGCGCCAGCATGCTGGCCGACGGCTCGGCGATGCCGATCGGCAAGCGGCCCTCGATCATGGATGTCTTCATGACCACCCAGCAGACCATGGACGCCAAGGAAGAGGCGCTGACCGAAGTGGTGCGCGCCTTCCACGAGAACGGCGTCAAGATGCTGCGCGAAGACAATGCCGAGGTCGTGCAGCGCATGATCAAATGGCAAAGCGGCATCGGCCGGGCCGGCGTGACCGCGGCGGAAGTCGAGCCGCTGCTGAACAACTACTTCTATTTCGACGTGCCCGAGATCAAATCGGTCTATGCCGATGACATCCTGAAAAACGCGCTGCGGGTGCAATCGGAGTTCCTGGTCGAGAATGACCGCATCCGCAACATGCCCGACCTCGATGCGCTGGTGTCGGATCAGATCGTGACCCGGCTCTGAGACCGATGGCTCTGTTGCATTCTCTCCGGTCAAGGCGCCTGTGGTTGGGCGCCTTGTCGATCGCCACGGTCTTCGGGGTCTATATCTGGATCACGAACCAGCCCGACAACAATCCGGCGCTGTTGCCGCCGATCCTGGATATCCTGGCCTCGTTCAAGACCAACCTGACCAGCGGCAGCCTGCTGACCGCGCTGGGGGCGAGCCTGTTCCGCATTGCCATGGGCTTTTTCATCGGCACCACGCTGGCGCTGATCGTCGGTTGCCTGGTGGGCTGGTACAAGACGGTGGAATATCTGCTCGACCCGCTAATCGAGGCGCTGCGGCCGATCCCGCCGCTGGCCTATATTCCGATCATCATCATCTGGTTCGGGATCGGCGAATTCAGCCGGGTGCTGATCATCACCATCGCCTGTTTCATGGTCTGCGTGGTCAACGTGATCGCCGGCATGAAGAACGTGCCGCAGGTCTATGTCGATGCCGCATCGACCATGGGCGCTAGCCGGTTCCAGGTGTTCCGCACCGTCGCCGTGCCCGCCGCCACGCCGTTCATCATCACCGGCTACCGGATTGCGCTGGCTGCCGCCTGGACGACGCTGGTCGCCTCGGAACTGCTGGCGGCGCAGAACGGCCTCGGCTTTCTGTTGCAGGAAGGACGGCGCTATTTCCTGACCGATCAGGTGATGATGATCATCGTGATCATCGGCGGCTGCGCCTTCATCATGGATCGCATCTTCCGCAAGATTCAGGCTCATCTCATGCAATGGTCGGAGGCCCGCGAATAATGCCAGAGATCCTCGTCGACAATCTCACCCATACCTTCGGCAAGGGCGAGCCCGGTGCGCTCACCGTGCTGGACAAGATCAACCTGACCTTCGAATCCGGGTCGTTCAATTCGATCATCGGCACCTCGGGCTGTGGCAAGTCCACGCTGCTCAAGATGATGGCCGGGCTGTTTACCCCCTCGGACGGGCAGATGACGCTCGATGGCGAGGTGATCGAGGGCACCGACCGGCGCCGGGGCATGGTGTTCCAGCAGGATGCGGTGTTTCCCTGGATGACCGTGGCCAAGAACATCTCTTACGGCCCGCGCCTGCGCGGCGCCTCGAAGGCCGAGCAATCCGAGATCGAGGCGAAATGGACCGAGATGGTGGGGCTCAGGGGCTTTGAAGACCGCTGGCCGCGTGAGTTGTCGGGCGGGATGCGCAAGCGGGTCGATATCGGCCGGGTCTATGCCAATGATCCCGATGTGCTGTTGATGGACGAGCCGTTCGGGGCGCTGGACGCCCAGACCAAGGAGCGGATGCAATCCGACCTGCTGACCACCTGGCAGAAGTCGAAAAAGACCGTGGTCTTTGTCACCCATGACATCGAAGAGGCGATCTTTCTGTCGGACAAGATCATCGTTCTGTCGTCGCGCCCCGGCCGGGTGCACCATATCGAAGAGGTCAGCCTGCCACGGCCGCGCAATGACGAGATGCGGCTGACCGAAGAGTTCCTCGCCATCAAGCGCCGTTTGTGGGGGATGCTGGATCACTGACACTCACGGGAACCTCCCTGGCCCTTCGGGGCGACTTCACCCGCGTCGGTCCTCTGGGCTGACGCGGTTTTTTGTTGGGCGGGGGCCCGGGGGTTGGCGCTGCTGGTCTGGATGCCGGTCACGTCGCGCCCCGGACCTGATCCGGGCCTCGTGGCGGCTTGCGGTGCGGGGTGGGGGAAGGGGTCCCGGCGCG
>NZ_FNYY01000024.1 GCF_900109145.1 Marinovum algicola | reverse complement strand
GGCGATTTGCGACCGCCTGAACGGCACGCCCAGAAAGTGCCTCGGATGGCGAACCCCGACCGAGGCATTCCGGGAAGAGATGAAGAAGCTGAGATTGCGGAAACTGTCGCAACGAGCCTTGAGACAACAAGCGCAAGGCGCTCTACAACCCGCTCGCCAGTGCCTGAACAGCCGAAAGCTCTCGAACGCCAAGGCCGCCGGGCGGCGCCCCGCCCGACGCGCAGCATGCCGCCCGTCAGCCAAACATCCGGTTCGGCAGGTAGAGCGCGATGTCGGGGATCAGCAGGATCAGCAGCACCGCCAGGAACATCGCCAGCCAGAACGGCCAGATGCCCCGAAAGATGGTGTTGAGCGAGACCGTCGGCGCGATGCCCTTGACGACAAAGACGTTCACCCCCACCGGCGGCGAGATCAGTGCCATTTCCAGCACGATCACCATCAGCACGCCAAACCAGATCAGATCGACGCCCAGCGATTCCAGCAAGGGCTGCACCAGCGGCACCGCCAGCACCAGGATCGCGAACCCCTCCATGAAGGTGCCCAGCACGATAAAGCCCAGCAGGATCGCAATCACCACCTGCGCCGCGCCAAAGCCCTGCGCCTCGACCCATTGGGTCATCGCATAGGTGACGCCGGTAAAGCCCACGAAGGTCTTGAAGACGAAGGCGCCGAACAGGATGAAGAACACCATGCCGGTAGATTTCAGCGTGCTGGTGGTCACCTCTCTCAGGCTCGCCCAGGTGATCGAGCCGCGCAGGAAACAGACGACCAGCGCCAGGAAGGCGCCGATGCCCGCCGCCTCGACGGCAGAAAATACCCCAGTGTAGATGCCGCCGATGGTCAGCACGATAATGCCGATGATCCAGAGCGCCCGGCCCAGCGCCGCCAGCCGCTGCGACAGGCTCTCGGCCCCCCGCGAGGTCGGGGCCTTGTTCGGGTTCAGCGTCACCACGGCATAGATCGCGAGGATGAACAGCGTGGTCAGCAAAAGCCCCGGCAGTACCCCGGCCATGAACAGCCGGCCGATCGATTCCTCGGTCAGGATGGCATAGATCACGAAGCCCGCGGACGGCGGGATCAGGATGCCCAGCGTGCCGCCGGCGGCAATCGATCCGGTGGCCAGCCCGTCGTGGTAACGATAGCGCTGCATCTCGGGCAGGCTCACCTTGCCCATGGTCAGCGCCGCCGCCAGCGACGAGCCCGACAGCGCCGAGAACCCGGCGCAGCCGACGATGGTGGCCGAGGCCAGCCCGCCCTTGAGATGGCCGATCCAGCTGTGCGCGGCGTCATAGAGATCGCGGCTCATGCCCGAGATCCCGGCCAGATTGCCCATCAGGATAAAGAGCGGCAGGATGGTCAGCGAATAATTCGACGCCTCGCCAAAGATCTCGCCGGCCACCACCGGCAGGCTGGCGGCGGGCCGGATCATCCAGATCCCCACCGCGCCGACCAGCAGCATCGCGGCGCCGACGGACATGCGCAGGAACAGCAGGATCAGCAGCGCGGCAAATCCCAGAATGGCAAGTGTGGTGGTGTCCATCAGAGGTCAACCTCGCTGGGGTCCGCGCCCGACCAATGTTTCAGGCCGACGATCAATTGGTAGAGCACAAAGCCCGTCATCAGGGCAAGCGCCGCCGAGAGCAGATAGTAAAAGGGCGTGTGCACGATATTGAGGTTCTGCGTCACCGCCCCGCAGGGCAGCCCGCAGCCGCCCTTGACCGCCAGCGCCCAGGCCGCAAAGCCGCAGATCAGCACGCTGAGCGCACGCACGATCAGATCGGTGACCCGTTTGACCCCGCGCCCGGCAAAGGCCGAGATGATGTCGACGCTGATATGCACCCGATGCACAGCGCCATAGGCCACCCCGGCGGCCACGACGACAACCAGCGACATCGACGACAGATCGCCGATGCCAAAGATCGGGTCGCGCAGCGCATAGCGCCAGAACACCGAGATCACCGTGATCAACATCAGCGCGAACAGCCCGATTCCGCCCAAGATGGCAAAGAGGTTCGCGAGCCTGTGAAACCACCGGCCAGCCGGGCCGGTGGTCTCCTGGGTCTTGACGCCGCTCATGGCCTACTCGCCCTTGAACAGGCGTTCGAGGTCGGCCCCGGTCAGTCCCTGGCCAAGATCGCTCGCCAGCCAGTCGTCCATCGCCGGCTGGATTGCCGCGTCCCAGCGGGCGCGTTCCTCGTCGGAAAGCTCGATGATCTCGACGCCGTTCTCCCGCGCGATCTCGATGCCCCGGTCGGCCATGTCGCGATAGGCCTGACCGCCCTGCATCGACAGCCACTTGCCCGAGGCCTCGTCGACCCAGCCCTTTTCCTCCTCCGACAGCGCATTGTAGACACCCTTGTTCATCAACAGGACAAAGGCGCTGCCCGCGCCGGGAATGTTGGTGGTCATGTAATTGGCCGGCTCGTGCATCTTGAACGACATGGTGGCCGAGGGGTCGATGGCGACGCCATCCACCACGCCATTGGCCAGGTTCTGGTTGATCACCGACACCGGCTGCGACACCGACGAGGCCCCCAGCGCCTCGGTAAAGGGAATGTCCTGGGCCGAGGTCACGCGCACGATCAGCCCCTCCATGTCCTCGAGCCTGCGCACCGGTTTGTCCTTGGTGTAAAGCACCTGCGGATCATTCGCCCAGAGCGCCAGAAGCTTGGCATCGAATTCCTGTTCGATCGGCTCGATGGCGCGCCACATCGCCTCGGTGCAGGCGACCGCATCGTCGCACATGCCCGGCGTGGTGATCGCCGTGGTCACCGGGAACAGCTGCGCGGTATAGCCCGGCAAGTGAAAGGCCACATCGGCGATGCCGTCCAGCAGGATGGAATATTGCTTCGGCGGCGAGGAATTCAGCGCCCCGCCGGGGAACTGCGAGACCGTCAGCTTGCCGCCCGACACCTCAGCCAGCTTTTCGGAAAAGGGTGTGAACACCGCCTTGTTCATCGGGTGATTGGGGCCCATGAAATAGGACAGCGCCAGCTCCTTGGCGGCCACCATGGGCGCGGCCAGAATGCAGGCCGCGGTTGCGAGTGCCGTAAATTTGTTCATGTTTTCCTCCCTTGAACAAGTCTTCTTGTGCCCCCCCTGCGCAGTCTCCTCCCTGCGCCAGAGGGGAACCCGCCGCTCACGCCTCGAACGGCAGGCCGATGTATTCGTAAGCCAGCGCATGCTGCGCCGCCTCGGACATCAAAAGCAGGTCATAGTCGTTTTCGCGGATCTTCTGCGCAAAGGCATCTTCCCCCGGAAACACGTGCAACAGCTTGGTCAGCCGCCACGAGATATTCTCGGCCGACCAGACCCGGCGCAGCGCGGTGTCGGAATAGCGCTCGATCAGCGCGCCCTGCCCGTCCTTGAAGAACGCCACCAGCGCCCGTTGCAGGTAATGGACATCAGAAAACGCCAGGTTCAGCCCCTTGGCCCCGGTCGGCGGCACGATATGCGCCGCATCCCCGGCCAGGAACAGGCTGCCATGCCGCATCGGCTCGGAGACGAAGCTGCGCAGCGGCGCCATGGATTTCTCGATTGTCGGCCCGGTCCGGATCTTGGCCGCGACATCCGCCGGAAACCGGTGCAGCAGGGTGTCCCAGAACCGCTCGTCGCTCCAATCCTCGGGGGTGTCGGTGATCGGCGCCTGCACGTAGTACCGCGACAGCATCGGGTTGCGCTGCGCCGCCATCGCCATGCCCTCGCTGTGATAGGCATAGATGAAATCGTCGAGCGGCGGTTGCTCCACCATGACGCCCATCCAGCCAAAGGGATACTCGCGCAGATATTCGCTCCGGGAACGCTCGGGGATCGCCTTGCGCGACGGCCCGTGAAACCCGTCGCAGCCGGCGATAAACCGGCACTCCACCCGATGGCGCACCCCGTCCTTTTCATAGGTCACATGCGGGCTGTCGCTCTCGATCTCATGCAGCGCCACATTCCTGGCCTCGCAGATCACCGCCCCGCCGTCGCGGTCGCGCGCGGCATACAGGTCTTCGGTGATATAGGTCTGGCCATAGGCCATCATCTGCTTGCCGGTCCATTTCTTGACGTCGATGAAGAACTCGGGCCGGTTTTCCCAGAGGATCCGCGTGCCGTCCTTGGGCTTGCCGATCTGGTCCATCCGCTCGGAAAGACCGTAATCGCGCAGCATCTGCACGGTGTTGGCCTCCAGCACCCCGGCGCGGATCCGGCTCAGAACATAGTCTTTCGACTGCCGTTCCAGCACCACGTTGTCGATGCCGTTGGCATCAAGGATATGGCTGAGCATGAGCCCCGCCGGACCGCCGCCGATGATGCAGACCTGGGTCTTCATCTCACACCCTCCGCACGCGCAGCTTGGTTTTCAGATCGGTGCGGCAGAAGGCATGCAGGAAACAGGTCTGTTCCGAGATATCCAGCATCTCCTGCGCGGTCTCCTCGCTCTCGCCGGTCTGAAGATAGACATGCGTCTCGATCGGATCGGCCTCACCTGCCCTGCCCGTGCCGCCCGAAGCACCGCCCAGCGAAAAATGCGTGTCCTGCACGATGCGGTAATCCGGCAGATCCAGTTTCAGCATCGACACGAACCGCCCGAACTGCGTCATGAAGCAGAAGCCGATGCCGGCCGAGATCAGCGTATTGGCATCCGGCGCCCGGCCGTCCTCGGAACTGAGAAAGCGGAACGAGGTGCCGTAAGGCGAATACTGCATCTGCTGGATCTCCTTGATCCCGTCCTCGCGCAGCACCGCCACCGCCCCGATGTTCAGCCGCCGGTCCTGTTCGTCGGCCAGCGACGAGCCGCCCGAAGCGGTGCCCAGCACAACCGCTTTCTTCGGCGTTGCGCCCACCGGCTCCATCAGCGTCAGACCCGAGGCCTCCGGCACCGAAGTATCGAAATGCTGCCCCGGATCGGGAAACAGCGGCGCGTCCAGCTCCGCCGCCTTGGCCGTCGCCAGCTCCTTGCCGTTGCGGCCCAGCTTGAACAGGCTCTCCAACTGGCCGCGCATCAGCCCGTTGAGCGGCGAGGCATAGGTGCCATCCAGCAGGAACTGATGCAGCGCCGCATCGTCCAGATCGCAATCGATCTCGACCTGAAGCTCGATGTTCTCGGCCCCGCCCACCATGGTGCGTTTCGGCATCGAGCCTTTCATCGTGTAGTAATTGTCCTGAATGAGCTTGAGTTTGCGGATCTCGACACCGCGGATGTCCGCCAGCGCCGTGATCTCGTTCATGAAACTCGCCACCATGCCGGTCGACAGAAAGGCCAGCGGGCACGGCGCGGCATCATGCCCGTTCAAATAGGGGCCTTCGTCGGAGACCAGCCGCCACGTGTCGCCGGTCCTGGCCGACCGCACCAGCGCCTCTTTCTGAAATCCCGAGAGCGACCGCACCCAGGTGCGCAGCGCGTCGCCCTTGCGGTTCTCCGGCGCGTCAGTCGACACCTCGTCGGCATTGGCCAGCTTGAAAAACGGCACAAGCCCGCTGTCGGCGATCAGGTTCTTGCCAATCCTTGCCATGTCGCGCCCCCTATGCTGCGGCAGTCGAAGCCGGTTTTGTCACCGTCTTCAGCTTGGTTTTCAGGTCGGTGCGGCAGAATGCATGCAGGAAACAGGTCTGTTCGCTCAGATCGAGCATCTCCTGCGCCACCGCGTCGCTTTCCTCGGTGGTCAGATAGACATGGGTTTCCACCGGATCGGCCTCGCCTGCCCTGCCCGTGCCGCCAGAGGCGCCGCCAAGGCTGAAATGCGTGTCCTGAAGGATCTGATACTGCGGCAGATCGAGCCCCAGCATCGGCACCAGCCGGCCGAACTGCGTCATGAAGCAAAAGCCGATGCCGGCCGAGATATAGCTGGCCGCATCCGGCGCCCTGCCCCTGCCGCCATCCACCTCGGCCTCTTCCGAGAGAAACAGCCATTCCTTGCCATGCGGCGAATAAAGCTGCTGGCGGATTTCCTTCATCCCGTCGGCGCGCAGAACGGCGGTGGCGGCGATGTTCAGCCGGCGGTCCTGATGTTCCGACAGCGACGAAGCCGCCTTTTCGGTGCCCCCTTGCACCGGCTTCTTCTCGGTGAGGCCGAGAGGTGCCAGCAGCGTCTCGCCCCCCGCCGTCATCTCTGCCCGCGCGCCGGCGTCGCTGGGATCGGGCAGCAGCGGCGCCGCCAGCTTCGCCACCTTCTTCGGCGCCAGCTCCACGCCGTTTTTCGACAGCGCGAACAGGCTGTCATGCTCGCCCCGCATCAGCCCGTTCAACGGCGAGGCATGCACCGCGTTCATCAGGAACTGCGTCAGCGCGCCGCCCGACAGGTCGCAATCGATCTCGACCTGCAATTCCACCGGTTCGGCGCCGCCCACCATCGTGCGCTTCTGCATCGAGCCGGTCATGGTGTAGTAATTGTCCAGCGTCAGCTTCAGGTGCCGGATCTCGATGCCGTCCCGCCGCGCCAGCGCGGTGATCTCGTTCATGTAGGATGCGATCATGCCGACGGTCAGAAACGACAGCGGCGGCGGCGCGGCGTCATGCCCGTTCAGGTACTTGCCCTCGTCCGACACCATCCGCCAGGTCCTGGCCGAGCGGCGCGAGGACACCAGCGCCTCTTTCTGGAAGCCCGACAGCGAGGTGACCAGCGTGCGCAAGGCATCGCCACGGCGGATTTCCGGCGTGCCGGGACCGAGGCTGTCGTAATTCCCGATCTCGTGGATCAGGGGCAACCCGCTTTCGGCGATCCTGTTGGTTCCAAGTGGCATCGTCGTCCTCCATTTGCCCGAAAGGGAGCGATGGCCGCAGCCCTGCCGTGGCACATTTTGTATCCAAAAATCTCGGATACCCTCCCGATTTATAGATTCGTACCATAAACGTATCCGTATTTCAAGAACGGATGCATATTTGACCAAATGGCCGGCAAGCTGCTATGACGAGGCAAGAAATGTATTCAAAGAGGGCCGAAATCGCATATGGGCACCGCAGTCGAAACCGCTGTCTCCGAGCTTCGGGCGATGATCGTGAATGGCGAGCTGCCGGTCTCCGACCGGGTGACGGAAAGCAGCGCGGCCAGCCTCCTCGGCCTCTCGCGCACCCCGGTCCGGGCCGCGCTGGCCCAGCTCGAGACCGAGGGGCTGCTGGTCAAGCTGGAGGGGCGCGGCTACAAGATCCGGCCCTTCAGCCTCGAAGATCTGGAAAAGGCCTCCGAGGTGCGCGCCGCGCTCGAGGCGCTGGCCGCCGGACGCCTCGCCAGCCTTGGCCCGTCGCAAGAGACCGTGGCGGCGATTGAAAGCTCGATTGCCATGACCGAGGGGATTGTCAGCCGCAGCGCCGTCACCCGGCGCGAGGTGGCGATCTATCAGGAGGCCAACGAGCTGTTTCACACCACCATCGTCGATGCCTGCGACAATGATTTCGTCCGCCTCGGGCTGGAAAAGATCGCCAATATCCCGATTGTCGCCCCCGGCGCCTTTACCGAGGTCGAGGGCATGGCGCAGGCCGAAATGCTGCGGATCACGGTCGGGCATACCCAGCACGTCATCATCTGGGATGCGATCCGCGCCGGCGATGCGGTACGCGCCGAACACATGATGCGCGAACACGCCGGCGCGCCGGTGCGCTACGCCCGGCTGTTCATCGGCGAGGGCTATTACAAGAAGCTGCTGTCAAGTGGCATCGTCGAACGCGGCTCGGCCGGCCCCGGCTGAGCGCTCATCCGGCCCAGAGCGCCGAAACCGGCGGCAACAATTACGACAACCTCATATCGCCCCGCACGCTCCGCGGCCTTCGTTCCTTGGGACGACGCTGCGCACGAAAGGGCAGCTTGACGCAAGACGCTCGGGCCAAGGCAGGCCAAACCAAAGCAACCCGGCAATGCCCCGCGCCTTCAATTGGCCGAAAATCCCCCATCGACGTTGATCGTCTCGCCAGTGATCAGACCGGATGCAGGGGAGGCGAGAAAGATCAGCACGCCGGCGAAATCGTCCGGCTCGGCCAGGCGGCCCAGCGGAATGCGAGACAAGACGCCCTTGCGGGCCTCGTTGGCGCGCTCGTTATCCTCGAAGAGCCAGGCCGTGAGTTCCGAGCGGAACACCGTCGGCGCAATGGCGTTAACGCGGATGTCGTGCTGGCCCCATTCGGTGGCCAACGACTTGGTAATCATGTCGACGGCGGCTTTGGAAGGGCCATAGGCGCTGGTGCCCGCGGGCGTGGCAAACCGCGCCCGGACCGAGGACACCGGGATGATCGCCCCGCCCCGCCCTCGGTCGATCATCGCCTTGCCCGCGGCACGGCACAGCAGCCAGGTCTGGCGCACGTTGGCATCCATCACCTTGTCCCAGGTCTCCAGGTCCATCTCGATGGCCGGTTTGACGGCGGCCGTCCCCGACGCGGGCACGAGAATATCCAGCCCCCTGCCCTCGGCACAGGCGGCGGCAACCATGGCGTCACAGGCGGCCTCATCCGAGGGGCGGCCTTCCACCATGGTCACACCTGCGCCCCCAGCCTTGAGTTCCTCCGCGATCTCGGAGAGCTTTTCGGCATTGCCCCCAGCAATCGTCACATGCGCCCCGGCACCCGCCAAGGCACGCGCCGCGGCGGCGCCCAGGGCGCCGGTCGCGCCGCTGATTAGGGCGGATTTGTCGGATAAATCAAACAGTTTGGCGATACTCGGGTTCATTCCCTAGCCTTTCTTTTCTGCAATACGGTTGCGCAGGATGCCGATGCCCTCGACTTCCAGTTCCACGACATCGCCGGGCTTGATCCAGCGCTCCATCTCGTCGCCGCAGCCATTGGCGACGGTGCCCGAGCCGATGAAATCGCCGGGATAAAGCGTCTCGTGACGCGAGATATAGGCGATGATGCGGGCGAAGCTGTGGTACATGTCGGTGGAGTTCGACCGCGACCATTCCTCGCCATTGATACGGGCCATCATCTCCAGATTTCCGGCGTCCAGCTCGTCCGGCGTGACCAGGCACGGGCCCATGATGTTGCCGCGGTCCATATCCTTGCCCTTGGCCGGGCCAAGGAACATCTGCACCTCGCCGGGAATGACATCGCGGGCGGAAATGTCATTGAAGATGGTGTAGCCGCCGATATGGGCAGGCGCCTCCTCTTCGCTGATGTTCACGCCCTCCTTGCCAATGTAGATGCCGAACTCCAGCTCGTAGTCCAGCTTCTCGGTATAGTCGGGCCAGGGCACTTCTTCCTCGGGGCCGATCACCGACATCGGGTTGCCCTTGTAATAGATCGGCGCCTCGTACCAGCGCGGCGGGGTCTTCTTGCCTGTACGGCGCTCGAAGTTGATCATGTGACCTTCGAAGGACAGCGTATCGCGGATCGAGTTCGGGCGCGGCACCGGGGCCAGCAAGCGCACGGCGTCTTCGGCGTAGAGCAGTTGCGCGCCATCCGGGCCGGTGCGGGTGCCTTCGGCGACGAAATCCAACGCCTCATCGGCGGCCCGGCGGCTGAGCGCGCCACCGGCCAGAAAGCCAATCATTTCAGGGGGCAGCAACGCGTCGGCAATCTCGAATGGCCGGCCGGTGTCACCGCTTGCAGCCAGTTGCGCGGCACAGGCAAGGTTCAGGTCGACGATGCCCGCGTCGGTCAGGGCGCCGATGCGTTCGACGCGCCCCACAGGCGATGCGATTTCGAAAGTGACAAGTTTCACGAGTTGTCCCCTGTGCTCGGGTTGTTGCTGCGATAGACCGCCAGTTGGCGCATCAGCTTGCGGTCGCGTTCGGCATAGATGTCTTCCGTGGTACGGCCCGCATAATCGTACCAGCCCTTGCCGGATTTCACGCCCAGCTCACCACGTTCAACCTTTTCGCCAAGGTCGGGTGACGCCTTGTCGGCATTGCTCAACCCCTTGAAAACGTTATTTGACACGCGCCATGAGGTATCCAGTCCGATGAAATCCTCGGCCTCCATCGGACCAAGGCAGGCCAGCCGGAATCCGAAGCTCGCGCGGACGGCGGCATCCAGGTCTTCCGGCGTCACCACCCCGTTGTCGAGCAGAAAGTCCACCTCGCGTTCCAATGCGCCGGTCAGCCGGTTGATGATGAAGCCCGGCACCTCCTTGCGGACCCGCACCGGCACCTTGCCGGCGCGTTCCATCACCGCGATCACCGCGTCGATGGCGGCGGGGTCGGTGGCTTCCCCATGATGTACCTCGACCGCGGGGATCAGGTGGGCGGGGTTGAAATAATGCAGGCCGACGACACGTTCGGGCGTCGCCATCTCGCCGGTCATCTGGCTGACGGTAAAGCTGGAGGTGTTCGAGCCGATCAGCACGTCACGAGGCAGACCATCGAGCGCGGCAAAGACCTCTTTCTTGATCTCCAGCACCTCCGGCACGGTTTCGACCACAAGCTGCGCCCCCTCGGTCGCATCGGCGAAATCGTCGAAGAAATACACCGACACACGGCCCAGCACGGCCTCGGGATCGGCGATCAACCCTTCCTCCTGCGCCAGCCGCAAACTGGACGCCATTTGCGCCTTACCGCGCTGCAACTGCTCGGGCGAGCGGTCCACGGCGCGCACGGCGAACCCGGCCTCGGCGAAGTTCTGCACGATGCCCAGCCCCATGGTGCCGAAGCCGATGACCGTGACGGTGGTAATCCGGGATGCGTCGTACATGGCGTCAGTTCGGCGAGATGACGAGCATCTGAACGGCGTGGTTGGTGGCGTTGACGATCGACCGTTCGGTATTGGGCGGGATGTAGCAGCTGTCGTACTTGCCGATCACGGTGTCGCCTTCGGCGGTGGTCACAGTGATCTCCCCCTCCAGCACGACATAGACCTTGCCGGTGGGCGCGGCGGCCTTGTCGGCCCCGCCACCGGGCAGGAAGGTGGAAAAGCCCACCCAGTAATCCTCGAGGCCGGTCACCCCCTGCCCCTGCAACCGCATGGCCGTCATTCCGAAATGGCCCTTGGCGTCATAGGCCTTGGCGTCGTCAAATCGTGTCACGTCTATCATGGTCATTCTTCCTTACAGTCCGAGCGCGTCGGTGAAATAGCCGGTGGGCAGGTTGATCGACATCGACTTGCCGAAGACGAAATGGATCGCGAGCCAGAAGGCGATGCCTGACAACACGGCGACGATCCTGTTTTCCTTGTTGAGCCAGAGGGCGATTGTCACGAACACCGGAACGGCGAGCTTCGGACCAAAGGCCATGGTGCCCGCGATGAGGCAGACGAAGACCACCAGCGCCCGCAGAATGCCCGCGCGGAACTCGACAAGAAAGGGCGGGCCGGTGTCGCCGAATTCTTCCTCCGGATCGTATTCCGCGTCCCAGCGCGCCGGGTTGCGCAACTTTCCCACGCCATAGACGGTGCCGATGATCAGGATGCTGATGGTGATGAACCAAGGGAAAAACGTGGCCCGCTGCGGCAACGGTTGCAGCATCCAGATGAAGACCACCGCAATCACCATGATCGTCACGGCAATGATCCAGTCGGCCTTTCTGCCAAAGCCGATGGCGGCACGGCGTTCGGGGGAGAGATCGTCAGGATCAGTCATTGGCCTTGGCCTCTCTGCCATACCGGTCGAGCAGCAGGCGGCGGATCGGTTTGGAGAACAGCATGAACAGGATCATCATTTCGAGGATCAGCACGATGGGCCGTTCGTAAAGCCAGGTCAGGCCATAGCGGTCCCATGCGGCAAAGAAGTAGGGTTCTGCGATGCCGCCCAGGATCAGGCCCATGACCATTGGCACGCGGGGCCAGTCCATGTGCTTGAAGATGTAGCCCGCCATGCCGGCGGCGGCGAAGAAGCCGATATCGCCCAGCGACAGGTTGGAGAAGGACGCCCCCATGACCATCGCGGCCAGGATGAAGGGCACCAGAAGCGTTGCGCGCACGAAGCAGAGCCGCACCAGGTAGCGCTGGAAGACAAGGCAGAGCACGGCGGCGATGATATTGGCGACGGTCACGACATTGACCATCATGAAGGTCTCGTCGAGCTTGTAGGTCAGCATGTCCCGGCCCGGGCGCACACCGAGGACGACAAAGATGCCCAGCAGCACCGCCATCGGTGGATTGCCCGGCACGCCGAAAGCGACGGTGGGGATGATCGCGCCGGGCAGGTGCGCGGCGGTGCCGGTTTCAGGCGCGATGATACCCCGCACGTTGCCCTTGCCGTATTCATGCTCGGGGTTCTTGTCGCCGGATACGGCTGAGGCATAGCACATCCACTCTGCCACGTTGCCGCCGAGGCCGGGTATGAAACCGGTGACAACCCCGATGACCGAACAGCGGAACACCAGCCACCAGTTGCGGACGCAGTCCATCATGCCGTCCCAGAGACCCGCGATCTTCTCGACAGGCTTGGATTCTGCGATGGACCGGTTGCGGGCGGCAAGATCGATGATCTCGGGCACCCCGAACAGGCCCAGCAGGATCGGGATGATCGGCAGACCCTCCCAAAGATATAGGAACGGGCCGATGAAACGCGGATCGCCGGTGCCCGGCGCCTGCCCGACAGTCGACAGGATCAGCCCCAGCCCCGCCATCATCAGCCCACGCGACTGGCTGCGGCCAGACAGCGAAGCCGCCATGACGAGGCCCAGCACCACCATCATGAAGAACTCGGGCGAGGAGAAGCTGTTTACCAGCGCGCGCAGGAGCGGCAGGAACAGAATAAATATCACGGTCGCCACCAGCGTGCCGAAGATCGATCCGAAATAGGAGGCCGAGAGCGCCCGGCCCGCCTCGCCCCGCTTCGACATCGGGTATCCGTCAAGCGAGGTCGCCAGCGCCGCCGCCGTGCCCGGCACGCCGAGCAGGACAGCGGGGATCGAGTCGGTCTGGACGGTCACGGCATAGACCCCGAGCAGCATGGCAATCGCGGCCAGCGGATCGCCCATCTGCAACGCGAAGGGGATCAGCAGGATATGCGCCACCAGCCCGCCAAGGCCGGGGATCAGCCCGACGACCATGCCCGCCACGATGCCGATCATCATCGCGCCAAAGACATTGGGGGTAAAGACGATGCCCATACCCGATGCGAATGCGTTGAAAATAACGGTGAGTTCTTCCATGTCCGCCCCAAGCGCGTCCTGCCTGCCGGCGCCGCGTGGCGCCCGGCAGGCCAGTTTCCGTCAGTTCAGTTGGCGTTGACCGCGATGATCCGGTCGACGATGTCGCGGGCGGCCGGGCCGTCCGTCCATTCCGCCGGCAGACCATATTGTTTTTCGTGCAGCGCCAGGAACTCCGGGTCGCTCGCCGCCGCCGCGAAACCGGCTGACAGCGTGTCAACGAAATCGGCCGGGGTGCCCGCGGGCGCCCAGACCTGGTTCGAGACATTCGAGGTCAGCGATTGCAGGGTCATCTGGTCCCATGCCGGGGTTCCGGGTGCGTCCGCGTTCACTTTCAGCACCGCTTCATGCCCTGTGGGAATGTCGAGCGCGCCCGAGCGCACCACCTCGCCCGCTTCGGTAAAGCCGTACTGGATCATCGGCACGGCACCGTCCTGGGAAAGATCGGGACCGAAGCGCAGCCATTCGATCGCCGACATCGGCATCGCGTCCACCTCGCCGGTGCGGAACGCCTGAAGCGTGTCGGGGAAGCGCTGGTACGAGGTGATGAACCGGGCTTCGACCCCGGCCAGCTCGACAAATGCCTCGTAATAGGGCGTGGCGTCGCTTTCCATGCCAAGGATCAGTTCGTCCTCCATCGCCAGCAGGTCGTCGATGTTCTCGATCCCGTCCTTCTTGACCACCAAGAGCCGCGTCAGTTTCTGCGCGCCGACGATCTGCATCTCGGACAGGTCGAACTTGGCGCTGCTGTCGCCCGCCGCCGCCTTGTTGACCGCCAGGCCGTTCATCGTGCCGATGTTCAACCCGTCCGGCTCGACCGCGTTGGCGGTATAGTTGGCCGAGATCATCGACCCCGCGCCGGGCTTGTTGATCACGTTGATCTCGGGGGTGCCGGGCAGGTGTTTCGTCACGAAAGGCATCAGCGACCGGTACCACACGTCAGGCGGCGAGCCCGGCCCACCGAAGCTGACGAAATTGATGGTCTTGCCGGCGTAATCCGCAGCCTGCGCGTGGCCTGTCACAGCGAGCGTCGCGGCCAGAGTCATGGCGGCAGCGCCTGCCATCATCTTGCGGCGGGAAATCGTGCATTCTGTCATGGTTTTCCTCCCAGAAATGTTGTCTCAGACTCGTCGATATCGGCGGATTTCGCCAATGCCGAGTTCACTAACTGTCATAACTCTTGATTATGACACTGACGAATTCCAACTCAGGCCACATGCGTCGCATACGGCGCGGTATCGCCAAGCCGAATGGCTTCGCGCAGCATAGATTCCGTCATTTCTCTCTTTTTTATAACGTGTTCGACGTCACTCCACAGATTGCGCATTTCGTGCGGGTCGGTATTGCGGTCAAAAAGCTGGCCGCCGTCCATTCCCTGCCATAATGTCAAACGCCAGTTGTCTTCGATGTAGCTGCGGGTGCGCAACCCGTGCTCATGGCCCAGGTGCGCGCCCAGTTCGTCCTCTTCGATCAGGATGCCCCGGCGCGGGTTTTCCGCCTTGCCGTCGAGCACATCCAGAAGCGGCACGCCTTGGTTGCCGTTGAAAGACGCAAGCCCGGCTCGCGCAAGGATCATCGCGCCGATATCGATCGAACTGCCTGGCAGGTCAGTTCGCTTGCCGCCAATTCGGGCTGGATCGGCCCAGATGAAGGGCACGCGCAGCACACCCTCGTAATGCAACCCGTGTTTCAGCATCAGCCCATGGTCTCCCATGAAATCGCCGTGATCCGAGGTAAAGATCACCACCGTATTCTCCGTGAGCCCGCACGCCTCGAGATGCGCCAGAAGCCCGGCAATGGCATCGTCGATGCAACTGATCATGCCGTAGGTCAGCGCGAGGATCTGGCGGACCTCGTCTGCGCTTGCACAGAAGGGTAGCGGGCCGAGCCTGTCGCCCGTGCCTTGGACTTGTTCTCTGCGCAGCCGCTTCAGCATCTCGGGTTCGTTCTCCTCGCGGGCGGCGAAGGATGGCGGCAGCGGCATGTCGGCGGGGTCGTACATGTCCCAGTAGCGCCCCGGCGGCGTAAAGGGGTGGTGCGGGTCGGTGAAGGAACAATGCAGGAAAAACGGATCGTCGGGGCGCTCGTTCAGGTGCCTGTCGATGAAGTCGCGCGACTGCCCGGCGATATAGGCGGTGGGATATAGCTCCTCCGGCACCGCCGTGCGCCAGGCCTGTGGCGCGGTCACATCCGAGGTCAGGGCGTTCGCGGGCCCGCGCAGGGCATCACCGTTGCCCCCGGCCCGATCGTTCAGCCAGCCGGTATAATGGCCCTGCACGTGATCGGCATGGCCATTGGCGAAGCGAACGTGATCGAAGCCATAATAGGGCAGGTCCGGCCCCTCCCGCCCCGGATCGGCATGCCAGAGCGGCATCAGCTCGGCCTCGTATTCCGGCCCGGTGCGGCGCGTGCGGCTGGCATCGGACAGGGCCTCGGGCGGCGGGGCGCCCGAGGCGCCGGCGGGAAAGATGTCGGCCTCGTCCAGCGGATGCCCGGTGATGTTCTGCGCATGGCACTTGCCCACCATCGCGGTGTGATAGCCCCCTGCCCGCAGCACATCCACATAGGTCACCGCATCCAGCGCCAGCGGAATGCCGTTGTGCCTTGTGCCGTTCACCGAGGGCATCCGCCCGGTTAGGATGGCGATCCGGTTGGGCATGCAGATCGGGCAAGCCACGTAGAACCGGTCGAACACCGTGCCGCGCGTCGCCAGCCCGTCGATGGTCGGCGTCTTGACCACCGGGTTGCGGTAGCATCCCAGGTGGTCCGCGCGCTGCTGATCCGTCGAGATCAGAAGGATATTCGGCCGGTCCGACATCGACGAACCTATTTGTCCTCGTCGTACTTGATGTATTCGAAGTCATGCTCCGAATGCGACAGGTTGAAGGAATACATCTCGCTGATGACGTGAATGCGGAAGTCCCGCTCGACCACGGCTTTCCAGGGGCGCACGCAGATGTAATGCGTCATCCGGCGGCACGAGCGGCTTTTCTTCATGATGTCGCGCGCCAATTCCCAGGCGCGTTCGACGATCTGGTCGCGCTCGACCACCTCGTTCACCGCGCCCAGTTCCAGGCATTTCTGCGCATCGAAGGACTGGCAGGTCAGCATCGCGTAATTGCCGCGTTTGA
Organism: Marinovum algicola; assembly: GCF_900109145.1. Taxonomy (GTDB): domain Bacteria; phylum Pseudomonadota; class Alphaproteobacteria; order Rhodobacterales; family Rhodobacteraceae; genus Marinovum; species Marinovum algicola. Next base: position 52,251 of record NZ_FNYY01000024.1, on the reverse strand, counting down.
TGCCGAGGATCTCCTGCAAACACAGCCCCATGCCGTCGCCCGGCACGTGACCCGAGTCCATTCCGAAATGATCGTCCTGCAATATGAAATCGGGGGTGCAGAGCGTGATGTCGCTCATCATGCACATTTCCCAATGGATGCCCTTGCCGTTGATCGCGGCGATGGTCGGGATTTCGATGTCGTTGACGAAGTTTTCGACGATCTTCAGCGTGTCATAGATCTGTACGTCATAGCGCTGGTCGTCGTCGGGCGATTGCTCGACTTCCTTGAAGCTTTCGACATCCCATTCATTGATCCACTTGTCGCCCGACGAGGTCAGTATCAGCACTTCGTTCTTCTTGTCGTGGCCGATCACCGTCCAGAGCTCGGCCAGGGCGTGGTGCATCTGATAGCTCCACTTCACCGGGCCGCCCTTGGTGTGCATCTGCACTTCGAGGATGCCGTTCTCGCGCTTGAACTTAAAAAATTCCTTAAAGCGCTCGGCGTATTCCTCGAGCTCGGGGACCGGGTAGTATGAATTGATCGCCATGGGTCTTGTTCCTAGTTTTGGTTTGATCTGGCTTGCGCGATCAAGGCATCGCGCAGGCGTTTGCGGACGGCTTCGGCCTTGTCCGGCGTCCATTTGTAAAAGCCCTCGCCGCTCGACATGCCCAGCTTGCCCTCGGCCACGAGCCTTTGCAGCAGTGGGTGCGGGGTGTCAGTGGTGTCGAGGTCGGGCATCAGGGTTTCGTGGATGGCCTGCGTCAGGTTGAGCCCGACCAGATCGGATTGCTCCAATGGCCCCAGCACGCCCAGACGGCTGCCAAAGCCGTATTTCACCACGTCATCGACGGTTTCCGCGTCGCAGACGCCATTCGCCACCAGCGCGATGGCCTCGCGCTTGAGCGCATGTTGCAGGCGGTTGCCGATAAAGCCCGGCACGTCCTTCTTTACGTGTACCGCCTTGTACCCGGCGGCGCCGAGCAGGCGCATCGTGCGCTTCACCGTATCGCGCCGGGTGGTCCTGGCCTCGACAACCTCGACCAGTTTCACCAGGTGCGGCGGGTTCCAGAAATGGGTGCCGACCACCCGTCCGGGATGCAGCGCCTTTTCGGCGATCCGCCCGATCGGCAGGGCCGAGGTGTTCGAAGCGATGATCGCCTCCGGGGCAACCGTCGCTTCCAGTTCGGCGACGATGAATTGCTTGACCGCGAGGTTCTCGGTCGCCGCTTCGATCACCAGCGTGGCCGTTTCCGCCGCCTCGGCCAGGCTGGAAGCCGCTTGCACCGATTGCGCGATATGGGGGGGATCGCCGAACAAGTCGGCGATCCCGGCGAGGCGCTCGGGGAGCGCTGTGAGCGCCTCGGTCGACCGGTCGAACACGCGCACCCGATGGCCGGCGGAGGCCAGCGCATAGGCGATGGCATGGCCCATGAGGCCCGCGCCGACAATCGCGATGTCCTGCGGTGTCGTCATCGCTCAGCCCGCCGTAAAGCCGCCATCGACATACATGATCTGCCCGGTGCAGAAATCCGACGCCGGGGCCAGCAGATAGAGCGCCATGCCCATCAGATCCTCGGCCTCGCCCAGACGGCCCAGCGGAATGCGTGCGGCAGAGCGTTTCTTGGTGGCCTGTCCCACGGGATCGTCGCTCCACATCCAGGCGGTCAGCTTGGAGCGAAAGACAGTGGGCGCAATGGAATTGACGGTAATGCCGTGCTGCCCCCATTCGGTCGCCAGCACCCTTGTCAGCGCATCGGTCGCGCCCTTCGACGTGCAATAGCCGGTATAGCCTGAGATATTGCCATGCCGCCCCCGGACCGAGGACATCATCAGCATCTTGCCCTTGATCTCGTTCTCGATCCAATAGGTGCCGATCGCCTTGGCCATGAACCACGCGCCGCGCACGTTGGCATCCATCACCGCCTGCCAGTCCTCGTAGCTGAGATTCTGGATGAACCCGGCCTTGTTGTAGCCGGAGGCGATCACCAACTGGTCAATCTTGCCGTAGGTTTCGAGCGCGAAGTCGCGGATGGCCTCGGCGTCTTCAAGGCTGTCGGGGCGGCGTTTGAGCGTGACGGCCTCGCCGCCTACATCCTCGACTTCCGCTTTCACCTCGGCCAGTTCCTGCTCGGAGCCGGAGACCAACACCAGCTTGTTGCCAAGCGCGCCCAATGTCAGCGCGCAGGCCCGGCCGAACGCGCCGGAGGCACCGGTGATGACAGCGACCTTGCCGCGCACGTCGAACATCGACATCGGATCGCGCAATGTGGGTGTGATTTCGCTCATCTCAGGCCCCCGTCGGAATGGTGAATTTCTGGTCGGGGTCGATCACCGCCATGACCCGCACGCCGCTGCCCTCGCCATCGGGCCAGCGCCAGGGGAAGGCCATGAAGGTACAGCGCTTGCCGGTCACGAGGTCCAGCTCGCCGCCCACGTTCTCGATCCCCGGAATGCCGCCCTTCACCATCAGGATCTTGTGTGCGGCTTCCCAATGGGGGAAATCCTCTTTCACGTCGCGGCCGGTGTATTCCTTGTATTCGTCGATCAGGTGCGGATGGGTCGGCCCCAGCCCGTGATCGACCAGTTTCGTCGCCATCGGGTGATCGTTCGCCTGCACGTCATAGCCCACCATCTTGACGCCCTTCTCCACCAGCCATTCGGCGCCGTCGGCGTAAATACCAGGAGAATATGCATAATATTCGTCGCTGTCGGCCAGTTTCTTGTGCATGCCGGTGTTGATCATCACGATGTCGCCGGGCTGGATCTTGGGCGTCGCGTTTTCCAGGTCTTCCGCCGTGATGACCTCCCATTTCTTCTTGGGGATCGACACCGCGACGCCGGTGCCGAAAAAGCGCGAGACGTCATAGCCGGTCAGCGTCGGCGTGTTCTCGGTCACGTGCAGCGGCGCGTCCATGTGGGTGCCACGGTGCAGGATGCCCTCGAACTCGGTCATGAACACGCCGTCCTTGGCGTGGAACTTGTTCACCGTGACGTTCACGCCAGGGCTCGATGGCCACTCGGGCATCATGTGGCCCCAGCGATGCGACAGGTTGTAATAGCGCAGACCGTTGCGGGTTTGTGTCTCTGCCATGGTCTTTCCCCCTCAGTCCGTGTTTCCAGGTTCGATCCGGTTCTTGCCGCCGGGATCGTTGATCGCCACCAGCCGCACCGGGCAGGCATCGCCGCCGTCGAATTTCCAATGTGGCAGCGCGTGGATCAGCGCCTCCTTGCCCAGCACGTCGTTCACGTCGCCGCCAACCTGCTCGATGGTGGGAATGCCCGCCGCCAGCAGCACCTTGTGCGCTCCGTTCCAGACGGGGTGTTCCTGCTTCGGGTCCTTGCCGGTCTCGTCGATGTATTTCTGGGTCAGCCGGTTCATCGTCGGCCCGCCCCGGTTGGGGCCGAGCGAGGTGGCCAGCGGATGGTCGACCTGCGGCGTATCCACGCCAACCAGGCCCACGTCCTTTTCCACCAGCCATTCGGCGGCATCAACGGACAACCCCGGCGCATCCCCGAAATATTCCAGCGATTCCGAATACTTCTCGTGCCAGCCGGTGACGATGATCACCAGCGCGCCGGGCAAGATGCGGTCGGCGTGAGGTTCCAGATCAGCGGCGGTCACAAGCTCCCACTGGCCTTTCGGGATCGACAGGATCACGCCATTTCCGAACAGCCGCTCCATCGCCAGTTCACCCACACCGATCGCCTTCTGGATCAGGTGCAAGGGCGCGTTCAGGTGAGTGCCGGTGTGCAGCACGGTCTTGATGCGATGCGCCATGACCCCGTGCTGCGCGTGCTTGACGCTGCGATAGAGGGTCACGTCGGGAAAACCGGGAAGCGAGGGCACGCCGTGACCCCATTCGTGGCTGAGTTCGTGAAAAACTAGGCCGGTTGCGGCTTCGGTGTGGCCGGACATGGAACCTCCCATCCTGAGTGCGAAGGCCCGTTACGCGGACCTGTTGGCTTGAACTTCTACGGATCGGCGGGCGGATGGGCCAATATCAACTGGGGCCATATCCATAACTTTTTAGAATGCCATGCATGCAAAACCTCAGCCTTCTGGCGCGATACGGCTGGCTTTCCGGCAGACTGCATAACTATTTCGCATGAAATCCGCCCTGTTATCTATTGGACGCTCCGCCGTGCCGGGTGTTACCCCTGACGTCGAAAACAAGGGAGAGGCCCGCGTGAACATCCTGTTTCTGATGATCGACCAGCTGCGGTACGACTACCTCGGCTGTACCGGCCACCCGACAATCCGCACCCCGAATATCGACGCGCTGGCCGCGCGTGGCGTTCGGTTCGACCGGGCTTACGTGCAATCGCCGATCTGCGGGCCAAGCCGAATGAGCTTCTACACCGGCCGGTACACCCACAGCCACGGCGCCACCTGGAACGGCGTGCCGTTGCCCGTGGGCGAGATGACCCTGGGCGATCACCTCAGGCCGCTCGGCATGAACACCGTGCTCTGCGGCAAGTCCCACATGGCCCCCGACAGGGCGGGCATGGACCGGCTGGGGATCGACCCGAAGAGCACGGTGGGCCAAAGGCTGAGCGAATGCGGCTTCGACGCCTGGCTACGCCACGACGGCGAGCTGCCGGAATCGATGGACGGCGTCGCCACCCCCTATCAGGACTACCTGCGCAGCAAGGGGTATGACGGGTCAAACCCCTGGAACGAATGGGCGAATGCGGCCGAGGACAGCGACGGCACCCTGCGCTCCGGATGGTTGCTGAAATACGCGCGGCAGCCCGCGCGCGTGGCGAACGAAGATACCGAGACCCCGTGGACAACCACCCGTGCCATCGACTATCTCGAACAGGCGGGCGATGCGCCCTGGTGCCTGCATGTCAGCTATATCAAGCCGCACTGGCCCTACGTCGCCCCTGCCCCCTATCACGACATGTACAGCCCCGAGGACGTGGTGCCGCCGGTGCGCGCCGAGACCGAGCGCGACAATCCGCACCCGATCTTCGGCGACTACCAGAAGAAGCGCGTCAGCCAGGCGCTCTCACGCGATGAGGTGCGCGACACTGTGATCCCCGCCTACATGGGCCTGATTAGCCAGCTGGACGACGAGATCGGGCGGCTCCTGAAATACCTCGACGACACCGGCCAGCGCGACACTACCATGATCGTGCTGACCTCGGATCACGGCGATTACCTTGGCGATCACTGGATGGGCGAAAAGGAGCTGTTTCACGATTGCTCGTCCCGGGTGCCGCTGATCGTCGTCGATCCACGCGCCGAGGCCGACACCACCCGCGGCACCGTCAGCGACGCGCTGGTCGAGGCGATCGACCTGGTGCCGACATTCGTCCAAGCCGCTGGCGGGCAGCCGCGCTACGAAGTGCTCGAAGGGCGCTCTTTGATCGGCCATCTGCACGGGCAACAGGGCCCGTGGCGCGACCATGTGATCAGCGAATACGACTATGATTTCAAGTCCACGCGCCTGTCGCTGGACCAGCCGATCGGGGAATGCCGGTTGGCGATGATATTCGACGGTCGCTACAAGCTGATGCACGCCGAAGGCTTCCGCCCGATGCTGCACGACCTCGCGGCCGATCCGCAGGAATTGCACGACCTGGGCGAAGACCCGGCCCATGTCAAAACGCGCGCACGGCTGATGGACCGGCTGAACGCTTGGTATCGCCGTCACCATTCCCGCACTACGATCTCGGATGCCGAGATCGCGCGGCGCGCGGGCGGCGACATGAAAAAGGGCATCTTTCTGGGCTTCTGGGACGAGGCCGAGTTGGCCGCGGCGCGAAAGGCGGGCGTTTCCGGCAACTGAGCCTCGCCATAACCGAAAGGCAGGGATTTCAGCCGAAAACGGCCTCTGGCCATAATCAACGGATATGATAGATTGCGGCCAGCCCGGAGGAGGCCCCATGCAATCGCGCCTGCTGAAAAGTTTTCTGGCGGTGGCCGACAAGAGCTCGATTACCGAGGCCGCCGCCGCGCTCAACGTCAGTCAGCCTGCGCTGACCAAATCGATCAAGCAGCTCGAGGCGGACCTGGGCGTCACTCTTTTCGAACGCACGTCCACCGGGGTTTCACTGACCCGTTTCGGCAGCGTGTTGCAGCATCACGCCAAGATCATGGAGAACGAATACCGCCACGCCCTCAGCCGGATCGACGACCTGAAGGGCGGGCGAAAGGGTACCATCCGGATCGGGGCGGGGCCGATCTGGCTGGTGGCGATCCTGCCGCCCATCATCGCCCGGTTCCAGCGCGAGAACCCGGATGTCGATATCTCGCTGCTCGGCGGCGTGATCGACACGCTGGTGCCCGATCTGCTGAACGGCGATCTGGACATCATCTGCGTATCGCTCGACTTTCCGAACCGCCCTGAGATTGCCAAGCAACCGCTCATCAATGTGCGCAATGTCCTGATCGCCGATCCATCGCATCCCCTGGCCAAGCGTCGCGATCTGAGCCCGGCGGCGATCCATGGCTACCCGTGGATGATGTTGCGCAGCGACTATGTGGGCAACGAACGCATTGCTTCGTTTTTCGCTACCCACGGGTTGTCGCCCCCGAATATCGCGTTTGAGACCACATCAATCCACAGCCTGCTTCAGGGGCTGCGCAACGGTCATTATATCGCTCACGTCCCGGACCGGATGTTGCCGCTGGCAAACTCGATGGGGTTGGAAGAGTTGCGACTGAACCAGACGATCTGGGAAACCCCGGCGGGCGTGGCGTGGCGGACTGGCGCACGGCCTTCGGCGTCGATTCAGAAATTCATGACGATACTGTCCGAACAGACCTCTTGATCCTTCGTATCGTTCACGCCAAGCGCTTGACCATCAGAGGTGATCACCCTGCCTTGGCTGATAGCATCCACATTGCCTGCCGCTGAAAGCTCAGCGCCCTGCCCGTCTGCCGCCTGTCCACCGCTGTGGACATCGGCGTCTTCCCGAAGCTCGTCCTCGGGCCGCATAAAGCCCGGGGAAACGGCAAGCTCGCCCAAGCGATCAAGCGTCACAAAGGCCCCTGCCCGCCCGATCTTATCTACGCCGAAGATCAGCGGCCGCGCGTCGAACCCTTCGGGGAATTCATCCTGCGCTTCGTATTCCTCTTCAAGCGCCCGATACTCGGCAAGAAGTTTGGCATAGGCCGCGCCTTCGGCGTCCGTCATCGGCGCCGTGTCTTCGGATAGCCGGCGCAATCCGTGGCTGTAGCCATAAGGCAGGTCGAGCGAGACCTCGACCCACTTCTGGCTCTCGGTCGCGATGGCTTCAGCTTCAGCCCGAAGTTTCTCGCTGACCAGACACTCGAGCAAAGCAGGGCCTTCAAACCAGTCGCGCGCCATTTTCTCGATCTCACTTCCCGTTCTCTTTTTCACAGCGCTTCTCCACCTCCAAACATGTCCACCGCGGTGGTCGTCATGCAAAGGATGCCTCTGAACGAGAAAGCCTCTCCAACAAGAGTAATGGATTGAAGTCGGCCTGTCTGCGACCAAGCGTGATGCTATGGAAATACGCTCCAAAGTCTCGAATACGCGTGCCCATTTGGAGAATTATGAAAATGGCGCAGGATGCTTTCTGAGAGCCGATCTTCCTCGCAGCCTTTTCGAAGGCGCTTTCGTGGATTCCCATCATTGGAGCGAGTGTCCTGGCATGGCTTTCGACCTCGAGCCAGTTTCCAAGTGAGCTCGTAGCGAAAGATGTGGCTTGGTCACAAATGGCTGTGAGCATTTGCAGAGCGGGTGCTCCGCTGTCACTCGCGTTATCTAGATCTTTTTGTTCTTTTTCAGACGTAGAATGGTGCCGGTCAATTTGTCCGTCATTGGCGGGCAGTTTCATTGTATCCGGTGCGTCCACCGCGGTGGACATCTGCTCGCAATGACCTTCCAGCTCGCCGAGCAAGGCACGATACTCATTGATCGAAAGCTTCCTCCGAAGAACTCGGCGTACCTGATGAGTGAGTTCGTTCTCGGGGTCAGCTTCGTCGAGATGTGCGAGTCTGGTCAGGATTTTCTTTCGCAGAAATACGCGATCGCGGCGTGCGTTTTCCATCTCTTGCGCCGCCGCAAGTAGCTCGCTGGCACGCGCCAACAAAGGAGTCAGCGACAGGCCATAGGTGATAGATAGACCTTCCGAAGACTTTACTCGGTATCTTTTTCGATTTGGGCTGTCGTGACGATTCATAAAGCCGAGTTCGACAAAGCGATCGATGTGCCTGCGGAGCGTTCGTTCATCGATGCCGCCAATTCGACGGCAGATCTCGGCGTTGGACGCGAATACTGTGTCGCCATGCCCAGGCTTGAGAAAGCTCAACATCGCTTGGAGGGTTTGAACATGTCCGGGACGGAGGCCGAACAGGCTACGTGTGTCTCTGAGGGCTCGGAAGATAGCCCAGATGTCGGTTTCGGGTGTGGACGTGGGGGAGGGATCCTTGCCGACGCCCAAAGGTTGAACGGAAAGTTTTGTGAATGCCATGTTTTTTGAACGACGACCGTTGCGGCCCACAACTTTCCCGGCTCTTCCCGCAGTTTCAGGCGAGAAAAGGCAACAAAAAGCCGTCCACCGAAGTGGTGACTCTTGACCAGTATGTCGGAGATTGCTACATCACAGGTGCAAATCAGATGATGAGGGCTCTCCGGGGGAAACCTTGGGGGGCTCTTTTCTTTTTGGCCTTCGCCTTTCTCCTCTGCTCGTGTCTATAGTTGTGATCGGGGATCAGGCCCCCGAGCCTCTCTCATTCCGCCATTGTTCAAAAAGCTGCCGCAGCGTGGTTTCTGCGCGCTCTTCGAGCCATTGGCCGAATTCCGGGTTATCCTTGCGGGCGATCTTGATAGCGACCTGTTTGCCATCGACTGAAAGTGTGCCGACAGGGCTACCACTTTTGTCTTTGACCACCGTTGTTTGGCCACGGGCGCTTTGGCTGGCCGCGCCACGCGCTTTGCTGGTGCACGCGACGTAGACAGCTTGAAACTTGTCTGAGCTTGGAGTGGTGTCAGGGAGAGCGGCAAGCGTCTCCCGCGCAATATCGACAAGCGGTACCTTCTCTGAAAGTGCAGCCAGATCACCCCATTGCCGTCGACCCACGCCATGAGCCGGGCCGATAAGCGGGACAAGCTCGTCGGGCAGCTGACCGATGACCACACGATGGTTCGACACGCCTTGCCGGGTGAGGCCCAGAGCGTCCTGAATGACGCCCGGCTTGTAGCCGGCTTCTTGCATCTCTTTGATGAAAAGAGACTTTTCAATGAAGGACGGATCCAGCCGCAGGTTGTTTTCCTGGCCTTGCGCGATCAGAGAGGCATCGTCATCGAGTGTTCGAACGATAGCCTTGACGGTTCCGCCAATTCTTCGAATGGCTGCAAGCCTGCGACGGCCGTAGATGATGCGGTATCGATCCGGTTGCTCTGAGGGGCGAACCATGATCGGCACTTGCTGACCATGCTTGCGAATGCTCTCGGCAAGATCTTCAATACTGCTATCTTCCAGGATCAGGCGATCCCGGAGGCCATCCATATCGATCCGGTCGGGCTCGATGTCTCGGATCGAGTTGGCGGTGATCTCTCGGAGAGAATCCCGCAACCCGCCAACCGAGCCAGGCAGCTTCGTGGATTTGACCGGGGCAGGGGGGGGGGCCGCCGGCTCTTTCTCGTCTTTCGGAGGTTGGTTGAAGATATTTCGGGCCATCAGCGACGCCCCCATGACATCTGGATTGTCTGTTCCAGCTCATCAGCAACGCTGTTCATGCTGGTCATTGCCCGATCGATCGTTTTCCGAATGAGCTGGCTCGGGTCTACCTCGTAGATGGTTTGCTGAGTCATCCCGGCGTCGGAGATGGCTGTCGACTTCAGCATCGGCTCCGTCATGACCTGGCCCGCGAGGATTGAACGCAGGTACCCAGCCATTTGCGTTTGTGGCCCGTCCGAGGGCTCGTAGCGTGTGATCAGGAACTTCACGAAGTCCCAGGTGACATGCCGTCCAATCGCCTCTTCGACGGCTTTCACAGTTTCTGAAGCAAGTTTGAGGAACTGGCTCATCGAGGCGATGTCGAGCATGCCAGGAACCACCGTCACGAGCAGGCCTGTCGACGCTGCCAATGCCGTCAATGTCAGGAAACCCAACTGCGGGGGGCAGTCGATCAGCACGATGTCATAGTCGGAATCTACTTCCTCCAACGCCAGCGCCAGGCGCTCCGCGAAAATCGGCTGAACCCTGCGCGCGAGCGCGTTCGCTGTCTCGGTCTCGTATTCGGACAACATCAAGCCGGCCGGGACCATGTCGAGCTTATGGAAGTATGTTTTCTGGATTACCTCAGAAAGTGGAACCTGATCCTCGTACCTCAGGGCGTCATAGATCGTGCCGCCTTCGGCAAATTCGAGCTCGGGCCGGAAGCCGAAAAAGGTTGTCAAACTGGCTTGAGGGTCGAGGTCCAGTACAAGCACACGGTAGCCGCGCAGGGCATACCGGTTTGCCAAATGGATCGTCGCCGTTGTCTTCGAGCTGCCGCCCTTGAAATTCACGACCGAAATGACCTGAAGGCGGTCGCCCTCTCGACGGCCGGGGCGGTATGCGTCAGCGTTCTTCCCCGTCCGCGCCAAAATGTTGCGGAGTTCGTCAACGTCTTCGGCCGTGTAGAACCTGTGGCCGCGACCGTCAGTGTGAACTTCTGGGAAACTGCCATCTTTGTGGCGGTTGCGCAGGTTCGACGTGCTGACGCGCAGCAGTTCAGCGACCTCGGTAGAGCTGAAGCGGCGCAGGGATTTTCGTTCTTCTGGCTCGAACGCAACTTTCATCTGCCGGTCAAGCGACTCAGCAAGACTGTCTGCGAACGCTCCGATGTCAGAAGAGCCTATGCCTTGCGCGAAGCCCGTATTTCGATCATCCATATTCTGCCGCCTCTCATGGCCTTTGCTAAGGCTCTTTATCATTCTGACGGTCGAAGCCACGTCTGACGCGTTTTGCCGTCAGAATGGAAATGCCACGAACATCTGAGTCCGGCAAGAAGAATCTAAATATAGTGGAAAAGTTATCCACAGCATCAATGCAGACGCGCGGAGCCTTTTTATTGTAACATATTGACTACTAACGAAAAAGGCCACATCTGGCGAGGCTGGTATCCTTCAAGAGATTTTCTGGTCGTGCGAACTAAGCCTAAGCCTTTGTTGGATATTTCGGTGGTTTCAGTCCGATTGAGGCGATGATTCTGGGAGATTATGGCCGAGCGACAAGAGCAGTTTGCCCACCATAAGCGCCTACAACAGGCCGAGGCGCTTTGCCCGCTCCAGCAGCATTCTGACAGAGGACGGCTGCCAGCGGGTTCGCCCACGCGGGGTGCGTTCGCGCATCGCCTCCAACCGGTCGCAGATTGCTTGCAGCGTGATGTCGGGATCCGCTCCCTTGTTAGCTGCGACAATGGCGGGCAAGCGGTCGTCAGTCGCGCGACGTCCGGCACGGGCGAGCACGTCGGCAGGAAGAAATCCGTCACGCACATAGGCTTTTACTGCGCGGAGCAAGCGGCTTTGCGTCCAGCGCCGATCATGGGGCAGGGGGCCATTGATGATCCGCAGCACGTCCTCCCAGGCCATGTCCGGCCGAAGGCGCCGCACATGTGGCACCCAGTCCTGTGCCGTCTCGTTGAGGCGCTCCATATAGCCGTCCAGCCGCGCAAGACGCACCTTGCGCAGTGCGGCCGGATCCTTGGCGCGCAGCCCGGGGTTGCCGCCGACACGCCCTTTGGTGCGCGCGCTGGCCAGCCCGGCCTTGGTGCGTTCGCGGATCAGGGCGCGTTCGAACTCGGCGGCGGCGCCCAGCACCTGGAGCGTGAACTTACCCTGTGGGGAGGATGTGTCGATCGGGTCCTGGAGCGAACGGAAAAAGGCACCCTTTGCCTCCAGCCGCTCGATTACCTCCAAGAGATGCGACAGAGACCGCGCAAGCCGGTCGATCCGCACGACGACCAGCGTGTCGCCCTTGCTGATCCGTTCGAGCACCCGCGCAAGCACCGGTCTGGCGCGATTGCCGCCTGAGGCATGCTCGTCAAAGATCTCTACGCATCCGGCAGATCGCAGGGCTTCAGACTGGGGCAGGGGGGTCTGATCCTCTGTGGATACGGGTCCCTTGCATTATGCAGGTGGTCGGTGCGATCTTGCTTGCGAGGAGGAGCCGCCATGCCGTGTCGTGACCCGTTCAAAGGCTATCGATTTCCGAAAGATGTGATCCTGCTCGCCGTTCGGTGGTATTGCCGGTATCCGCTGTCCTATCGCAACGTTCGCGATCTTCTTGCCGAGCGTGGGATCACGATCGACGCGGCCACGATATACCGTTGGGTGCAGAAGTTTGCTCCCGAAATCCGCAGACGCGCTTACGGTCGACACCGCAGCTGGCGCGGCCTGCAGTGGCATGTTGACGAAACCTTCGTCCGCGTGAATGGCCGATGGTGCTATCTTTGGCGTGCTGTCGACCAATGTGGCCAACTGATCGATTTCCGCCTGACGGCGCGGCGAACGGCCAGTGCAGCAAGGGCATTCATGCGCCAGGCATCGGACACCGTCCGCTGCTATCATCCTCTAACCAACGTGACCGACAAGGCTCACAGCTACGCGAAGGTTATCGGCGAGTGGAATGCCCGCTCGGGTCCGGAAGACGCAATTCGCCATGTCACCAGGAAGTATCTCAACAATCGGATTGAAGGCGATCATGCGGTGCTCAAGTATCGACTGGCGCCGATGCGCGGACTTCAAAGCCTGAGTTCTGCGAAAGCCACCCTGAAAGGGGTCGAAACGTTCCGCGCCATCCGCAACGGTCATTTCGCAGGATGCGAGCAGGGCGTCGCCAACGAGATAGCCTTCGTCAGGAATCTGTTCGATGATAAGAAAAAGGTCGTCTGAACAAGGCGTGACACGCTTTCACCGACCTGAACCCAACAACGCAACGGACCCCTTCAGACGGTCTGGTTTGCTGGGATCAGATCAGTTCTTTGGGTCTCACCTTGAGACTGCCCGGAACCATTCAGATCAGGCCAAGATGCATTCCTACGTGCGGTTGGTTCAGGCTGCTTCCAGAGCGACGCGACTATCGCGTTCGTCAAAATGAAAGGCGCGCGCGTCATCGAAATCGAGGCTGACGTGTGCGCCGACCGGCGTCAGGTCCTGCCCGAAGAGGCGCAGGGTCAGGCGTTCGCCCTCGTCGGTCTTGACCAGCAGGTTGGTGTCGCCGCCAAGACGTTCCACGTAGGTCACCTCGCCGTTGATGCGGCCGTGGTCCACGACACGCAGGTGTTCGGGGCGGATGCCTAGGGTGTGGCCGGGGCGGAGGCCGGGTACGGAGCGTTCGAGGAAATTCATCGAGGGGGAGCCGAGGAAACCTGCGACGAAGCGGTTGCCGGGGTTGTTGTAGAGTTCGAGCGGCGAGCCCACCTGCTCGATCCGGCCGTCGCGGAGCACCACGATCTTGTCGGCGAGCGTCATGGCCTCGATCTGGTCGTGGGTGACGTAGATCATCGAGGCAGAGAGGGTGCGGTGGAGGGCGGCGATCTCGACGCGGGTGTTCATCCGCAGGGCTGCGTCGAGGTTCGACAGCGGTTCGTCGAACAGGAACAGTTTCGGTTCGCGCACGATGGCGCGGCCAATGGCGACACGCTGGCGCTGGCCCCCGGAGAGCTCGGCGGGGCGGCGGGTGAGATACTTGTCGAGGTCGAGCATTTTCGACGCCTTGGTGACGCGTTCTTCCACCACGGGTTTGGCTTGGCCCTCCTGTTTCAGCCCCAGCCCCATGTTGTCCTTGACGTTGAGGTGCGGGTAGAGCGCGTAGGACTGGAACACCATGGCGATGCCGCGCTTGGCAGGCGGCACGGTATTGACCACATCGCCGCCGATGGCGACGGTGCCGCTGGAGGCGTCCTCCAGCCCGGCGATCACCCGCAAGAGGGTCGACTTGCCGCAGCCGGAGGGGCCGACGAAGACGACGAACTCGCCGTCCTCGACGGTGAGGTTGATGTCTTTCAGCACGTGGACCGAGCCGAAGGACTTGTTCACGTTTTCCAGTTTCAAGGCGGTCATGTCTGGTCTCCTCCCAGGGTGACGGGTTTGCCGGTCCGGATGCTTTCGTCGGCGGCAAGACAGATGGCGAGCGAGGTCACGGCGTCGCTCATGTGGCGGGTGAGGTCGGTGTCATTGGCGATGGCATCCAGCATGAAGGTCTGTTCGGCATCGCAGAGCTGCTGGTGGCCGGGCTCGTCGGGCAGGTCGATCAGGCGGTCGCCTTCGGGGCGGTGGACCAGCAGCCCGCCGACGCGGGTGTGGCCGTCGACGTCGTCGGATTTGCCCTTGTCCGCGTCGGTGATCGAGACCGAGCCTTTGGGGCTGACCACGTCCTTCACGAAAAACGCGGTTTCCGACATCATCGGGCCCCAGCCGGCCTCGTACCAGCCGACCGAGCCGTCGTCGAAGATCACCTGGAACTGGCCGTAGTTGTACATGCCCTCGGGGATTTCATCGCTGAGGCGCAGGCCCATGCCGTGCAGGCGGGTGGGCTTGGCGTCGGTGATCTGGCACATGACATCGACGTAATGCACGCCGCAATCGACGATGGGAGAGGTGGTCTGCATGAGGGCCTTGTGGGTCTCCCATGTTTCGCCGGTGGACTGCTGGTTGAGGTTGAGGCGGAAGACGTAGGGCCCCCCGAGGGTGCGGGCTTCGGCGATCAGGCGCTGCCATGAGGGGTGGTGGCGCAGGATGTAGCCGACGACCAGCTTGCGGTTCAGGCGGGTGGCGGTGTCGGTGACGCTTTGCGCCTCCTCGGCGGTCATGGCGAGGGGTTTCTCGACAAAGACATGCGCGCCCGCCTCCATCGCGGCGATGGCATAGGGGGCGTGGGTGTCGGTGTAGGTGGCGATGACCACGAGGTCGGGTTTTGTTTCGGTGAGGGCGGTGTGGAAGTCGTTGAACGCCGGATAGTCGGTGAGGTCGGGGTGATCCACGGTGCCGGAGCGGTTGACGAGGCCGACGATCTGCGCGTCGGGGTGGCGGTGGTGGGCGAGGGCATGGGAGAGGCCCATGTTGCCCAGGCCGGCGATAAGGACGCGGGTCATTGGGTTGCTCCTCCGTTGCAGTGAGGTTGCTCGGCGGAACGCCGGGCCGCGCCCGACCCACCCCCCGGGAGGGCGCATTTCTGCTGTTGCGCTCCGAGCCAAGGTTGTGCGCGGTGCGGGTGCTGTGCGTCCGACCGGCGGAGTGTGCGCCCACCCGTCGCCATTGTCGCTCGGACCAATGGCGCTCCGATGGCGACCGGGCGCGGCCCTCTGTTGCGTAGGGTCATTTCACCGCTCCCGAGGTGATGCCGCGGATCAGCTGGCGCGAGAAGATGACGTAGAGCACCATGACCGGCAGGATTGCGAGCGACAGGGCCGAGAGGACGGCGTTCCAGTCGGTCACGAATTGGCCGATGAACACCTGCGAACCCAGTGTGAGAGTCTTGGTTTCCTCGGCGGGGGCAAGGATCAGCGGGAACCAGAGGTCGTTCCAGATCGGGATCATGTTGAACACCGCGACCGTGGCCATGGCCGGGCGGACCAATGGCAGGACGAGGCGGAAGAAGATCTTGTATTCGCTCAGCCCGTCGATGCGGCCCGCGTTCTTCAGGTCGTCCGAGACGCCCCGCATGAACTCGGACAGGATGAAGACGGCGAGCGGCAGGCCTTGCGCGGTATAGACCAGAATCAGCGCCCAGAGCGTGTTCACCAGCCCGGTCGAGACCATCATCTCGAGGATCGCCACGGTGCCGATGCGGATCGGGATCATGATGCCCAAAGCAAGGTACAATCCCATCAGGGTGTTGCCCTTGAAGCGGTACTCGGCCAGGGCAAAGGCCGCCATGGCGCCGAACAGCAGGATGAAGAACAGCGAGGCCACGGTGACGATCATGGAGTTCTGGAAGTAGAGGAAGAAATCGCCCTGCTTCATGACCGTCTCGTATCCGATCAGGCTGAAGCTCTCCTCGTCGGGCAGGGCCAGCGGATCGCGAAAGATCGCGCGGCGGGTCTTGAAGCTGTTGGTGACGATCACGAAGACCGGAAAGAGCGCGATCAGGGTGTAGAGGATCAGGACCCCGTGTGACCCGATGCGGGTCGAGAGTGTCTGGCGTGCGGCTTGCATGGCGGCGCCTCCTTCAGAACTGATAGGTGCGCAGGCGGCGCTGGATACCGAAGAGGTACAGGCACACGCCGACGAGGATGATGAGGAACATGGCCGAGGCGATGGCCGAGCCCATGTGCGGATCGCCCAGTTGCAGCTGGAAGCCGAAGAAGGTGCGATACATGAAGGTGCCGAGGATATCGGTCGAGAAATCCGGCCCGGCCAGCGCGCCCTGGGCGGCATAGATCAGGTCGAAGGCGTTGAAGTTGGCCACGAAGGTGAGGATCGAGATGATGCCGATCGAGGGCAGGATCAGCGGCAGCTTGATCTTCCAGAAGGCCGCCATGCCGGTGATGCCGTCGCATTCGCCCGCTTCAAGGATTTCCTCGGGGATCGACAAAAGGGCTGCATAGATCAGCATCATCGGGATGCCGACGAACTGCCAGACCGAGACGAGGCTCAGGGTGGTCAGGGCGTATTCCTCCTTGCCCAACCAAGGCGCGTAGAGGAACTTCAGGCCGATGGCGTCGAGCATGTCGGGCGCGATGCCCCAGATCGGCGACAGGATCAGTTTCCAGGCGAAGCCGACGATGACGAAGCTCAGGATGGTGGGGACGAAGATCGCGGTGCGGTAGAGGGCGGCGAAGCGCAGGCGCGGCGACGACAGGATCGCGGCCAGTGCGATGCCGATGGGGTTCTGCACCAGCATGTGAATGAGGAAGAACCAGAAATTGTTGCCGAGCGCGTTCCAGAACTGGTCGGACCAGATGGCGTCTCCGAACAGGGTGCGGAAGTTGTCGAGCCCGACGAAGACCCGCTCCTGGTCGATGCGGTTGAAGAACGACAGCCGCATTGTGTTGAACAGCGGGTAGATCATCACCGCGGTATAGACCAGCACGGCAGGGGCCAGGAAAACCACCACGTGCCATCTGATCTTCGACTGTCCTGAGGGCGTCGCCATCGGGTTTCTCCTCTCTGGAGCTTCGTTTGATTGTCGGTAAAGGGGGGTGGCCCCGGGATATCTGCCCGGGGCCGGTGCGCGCCTATTGTTGCGGCGCGTACCACTTGGCGAGACCGTCCTGAAGCCGCTGGGCCGCGTCCTCGGGCGTCTCGGTGCCCTTGATCACGGCAGCCGAGGCGTTCCAGGTGTCGTTCTCGAGGTTGGGCGTGCCGCGCGACAGGATCTGGTAGGTCGACCGGATCGTGCTTTCGCATTCCTCGCGCCAGGACAGGAATTCCTGTGCCAGCGGGTCTTCTACCGTGACCTCGCCGGACGACAGCGGGAAGAAGCCCGGCAGCGCGTTGGCAAAGATCGTCGCGAACTCGGGCGAGGCGACCCAGTTGAGGAACGTCTTCGCGGCCTCGGGGTTGTCGGTGGCGGCGTTCATGCCGATGCCGATGTCGGTGTGATCCGAAATGTAGCAGGTGTCACCCTCGGCCGGGACCGGCGGCGGGAAGGCCCCCATTTCGAAGTCGACGAGGTTGTTGAAGCCCGACACCTCCCACGAGCCTGCCGGATAGATCGCGGCGCGGCCGAGCGTGAAGATGTTCTGGCTGTCGGGATAAGTCTGCGCCTCGAAGCCGTCGCCCAGGTATTCGCCCCAGCGGGCCAGCTGGCGGAAGGGGGCGATCCATTGCTCGTCGGTCAGCTTCTGTTCGCCGGCGATCAGCGCATTGCGGCCTTCCTCGCCCTTCCAGTAGTTCGGGCCGATGTTGTTGTAGCCCATGGTGGCGGCTTCCCACTGGTCATTGGTGCCCATCGCCATCGGGATATAGCCGCCGTCTTCCTTGATCGCGTCGAGCACGGCGAAGAATTCGTCGACCGTCTCGGGCTCTTCGAGGCCCAGTTCTTCGAAGGCGTCCTTGTTGTAGATGAAGCCATGGACCACGGAGGCCATCGGCACGCAGTAGGTGGCGGAGCCGTCGTCGGAGCTCCAGCCGGATTTTGCCACGTCGGAGAAGTTGGACATGCCTTCGAGGTCGGACAGATCGGTCAGATGACCGTTGTCATAGAGCGCCAGCGAAGCATCAAACGGCCGGCAGGTGATGATGTCGCCGGCGCTGCCCGCGTCGAGCTTGGAATTCAGCACGGCGTTGTATTCGGCGGGGGCCGAGGGGGTGAACTTGACCTTGATGTCGGGGTGCTGGGCCTGGAAGGCGGGGATGATCTGGTCCTGCCAGATGGCAAGGTCGTCATTGCGCCAGCTTTCGATGATCAGCTCGGCTTCCTGCGCGAAAGCGCTGGTGGTCAGGACCGTTGAGGCCAGCAGCGTGGCGGGCAAAGTGCGTATCAGCATGGGTCTTCCTCTCTGTTGTCGTTCAGTTGGTTGAAGCGGCGCCGCGTTCGAGGCAGGGCCGCAGGCGGTTGTCGTGTCGGGCGAGCAGGCGGCGCGCGTCGGCCACGCTGATCCCGGTCGCGACAAGCACGGCGGGTTTGGTGTCGTAATCGGTGGCTTCGAGGGCCGCTTCGGCCTGCGCCTGGCTGACACCGGTGATGCGGGTGACGATGGTGGCGGCGCGGGCGCGCAGCTTGATGTTGTCGGGCCGCAGGTTGACCATCAGCCCGTCGTGGACATGACCCATAAGGATGCCCGCCAGCGTCGATATCATGTTGAGCGCGACCTTCTGAGCGGTGCCGGCGCCAAGGCGGGTGGAGCCCTCAATGACTTCCGGCGCGGTCGGCAGGGGGATGGCGATGTCGGCGAGGTCGAGCAGCGGCGCCTGTGCCACGTTGGCAATGGCGATGACGGGCAGGCCTCGGTGGCGGACAGCCTGTGCCATGGCCAGCGCATAGGGCGTGGTGCCGCTGGCGCTCAGGATGATGGCCGTGTCCTGCGGGCCCATGGTGGCAGCAATGGCCTCGGTCTGGTCGGTGGCGTCCTCGGTGTCGCCGGGCATGTCGGCGTCAACGGGCACGCCGCCGGCCATGGCGATGCGGGTCTGCGACGGCGCAGTGCCAAAGGTGCCGGCAAGCTCCGAGGCGTCCGAGAGCGCCATGAGGCCGGAACTTCCCGCCGCCGCGTAGGTGAGGGTGCCACCCCGGGAGAGGGTTTCAGCCACCTGCTGCGCCGCTTTTTCGAGCGCAGGGAGGGCGCTGCGCACCGCTTCCGCCGCCGCGATATGCGAGTCGAGCATCGCGCCGAGGGCGGCGTCGGACGGCAGCGCGTCGATATGGGTTGGTATGGTGGCCAAGGTGATTCTCTCCTCCGTTTCGAGACATAATACCGAAACAATACCTTTTGTCTACCATTTCGCTCACCCTGCCTCAAGAAGCGCGCAGAAGCGAGGGTTTCAGCGCTAATTGCCTGATTTTGGTCTTTTAATGCCACAAAAGGTATGATACTGGTATTGCATGACTGATGCGACTCCCAGATACCTTGTTGGCGTGGACGGCGGCGGAACCGGCTGCCGTGCGGCAATTGCCGACCTCACCGGCCGTCTGCTGGGGCAGGGCGCGGCGGGGCCGGCGAATGCCACGACCGACCTCGCACAGACCATAGTAAATGTGCGTGTCGCGCTGGACGCGGCGGCGGTTGGCTTGCCCGCGGGGGCGCTGAAACACAGCGTCGCGCATGTGGGTCTGGCTGGGGTGCTGGATGGCGATATCGCGCGTGCTGTGGCCGAAGAGCTGATGATGCGCAACGTAACGGTGACTGACGACCGGGCGATCTCGGTCGCCGGGGCCTTGGGCGCGCGCGACGGGGTGCTGGCGGCGATCGGGACCGGCTCGACCCTGGCGGCTCAGCGTGGCGACTCCATACTGCGGATCGGCGGCTGGGGGCTGAACCTCGGCGATCAGGCTTCGGGTGCTTGGCTGGGGCGCGAGTTGCTGGAACATGCGCTGTTGGTGCATGACGGGTTGGCCGATGGCTGCGCACTAAGCACGGCGATGCTGGAGGCATTCGGCGGACCGGGGGGAATCGTGCGGTTTGCGTCGAAGGCGCGACCGGCGGATTACGCGGCATTTGCGCCCCGCATCGTTGCGGCGGGACAGGCGGGACAGGCCGCGGGGCGGCTGCTGATGCTGCGCGGGGCGGCCTACCTGATGGACGCGCTTGCGGCGATGGAATTTGGCCGCGACGACGTGCTCTGCCTGACTGGCGGGCTGGGGCCCCATTACGCGGAGCATCTGCCAGAGGAGGTCCGCACGCGGATCATCGCGCCGGAGGGTAGCGCGCTCGATGGCGCCTTGGCGCTGGCGAAAGCGGCGTTCGAACGGGGGACAGGCAGATGAACATCCAGGAATTTTTGACCCCCGAAAGCTGGTTCCGGCGCAACGCCGGGCCGCGCTACGTGCAGCTACGCAACCGGCTGGCCGAGGCGGTGGCCCAGGGCATCCTCGCCCCCGGCAGCCCGCTGCCTCCGGAGCGCGAGATCGCCAGCATCACCGATTTTTCCCGCGTGACCGTGCGCAAGGCCTTCGAGGACCTCGTCGGCGAAGGAATGATCGTGCAGAAGCAGGGGTCGGGGTCTTTCGTGTCGACCTCGCCTGCGCGCGTGGAACAGAAACTGTCGCGGCTGACCTCTTTCTCCGAGGACATGGCGCGGCGGGGCAAGACATCCTCGGTGCGCTGGCTGGAGCGGGGGCTGTTCATGCCGTCGCCGGACGAAACGCTGGCGCTGGGGCTGTCGCCCGAGGACTCGGTGTCGCGGATCGTGCGGCTGAGGCTGGCGGACGGCAAGCCGATGGCGATCGAGCGGGCCTCGATGCCCGTGGACATCCTGCCCAACCCGCTGGAGGTCGAGACCTCGCTTTACGAAGTGCTGGAGCGTCACGGGACGCGGCCGGTGCGGGCGATCCAGAAGATTTCCGCCGTGAACCTCAAGGGCCGCGACGCGGAACTCCTGGAGGTCGAACCCGGGCAGGCGGGGCTGCGGATCGAACGGACATCCTATCTCGAAGGCGGTCGGACCGCCGAATTCACCCAATCGCTCTATCGCGGCGATGCCTACAACTTCGTCGCCGAACTGCGGCTTGCAAAGGACTGACCATGACTGCTGCCACACATATGTTTCGCGAAATCCGGGAGATCCCCGGTGCTGTCGACAATCTTTTGAGCCGTGGTGACAAGGCCGTCGGTGCCGCCGCCAAAGCGATCCGCGACCTCGATCCGCTGTTTCTGGTGTCGGTGGCGCGCGGGTCGTCGGACCACGCGGCGACCTATGCCAAGTATGTCTCGGAACTGCTGACCGGCTTGCCGGTGGCCTCGGTGGGGCCGTCGGTGGCCTCGGTCTACGGGCGGACCCTGAGGCTGGAGCGGGCGGCCTGCCTGGCGATCTCGCAGTCGGGCAAGAGCCCGGACATCGTGCGGATGGTGGACATGGCCGGGAAACAGGGCGCGCTGAGTGTGGCTCTGACCAATAATCCCGACAGCGATCTGGCGAAGGTCAGCGCGCATACGCTGGAACTGCACGCGGGCGAAGAGCTGAGCGTGGCGGCGACCAAGACCTTCGTGACCTCGGCGGTGGCCGGGGTCTGGCTGCTGGCGGAGCTGGCGCAAGACGGGGAGCTTCTGGCGGCGATAAAAGCCTTGCCGGCGGCGCTGGAGCGCGCGGTCGAGGCCGACTGGGGGCCGCTCTGCGAAGCGGTGACGGGCAAGGAGTCGCTCTATTGCCTGGGGCGCGG
Organism: Marinovum algicola; assembly: GCF_900109145.1. GTDB lineage: Bacteria > Pseudomonadota > Alphaproteobacteria > Rhodobacterales > Rhodobacteraceae > Marinovum > Marinovum algicola. Next base: position 30,543 of record NZ_FNYY01000024.1, on the reverse strand, counting down.
TCCGGCGTTTGCGATCTCGAACGAGGCGGCGCTGAAGTTCAAGGAAACCTGCCAGGTGCATGGCGAAAGCTACTCCTCGGCCGAAGTGCTGCACGGGCCGGTGTCGATCGTGGATCAGGGCTTCCCGGTGATCGCGATGGCGGCGGCGGATGCGGCAGAAGGCGCCCTGGTCGAGGTGGCCGACCAGATCGCAGCCAAGGGGGCGACGGTCTTCGTGACCTCGGACAGGGCACAAGCGGCGACGCGGCTGCCGGTGGAGCGCACGGGGCATCCGCTGACCGATCCGATTGCGCTGATCGCTTCGTTCTATGCGATGGTCGAGAAAACGGCTGTGGCGCGGGGGATCAACCCGGACGCGCCCCGTCACTTGCGCAAGGTCACGGAAACGGTATGACGGGCAAAGCTTACACCGGGGCGGCGATCTTCGACGGCACGACGCTGCACGAAAATGGCGTGCTGCTGGCCGAAGACGGTATTTGCCAGGGAATTGCGAAGGCCGTGCCCGAGGGATATCGCGAGGACCGGCTGGAGGGTGGCGTAATCGCGCCCGGCTTTGTCGATCTGCAAGTCAACGGCGGCGGCGGTGTCATGTTCAATGACGAAACCACGGTCGCGGGGGTGCGCCGGATCGCCGAAGCGCATGCCTCGACCGGGACGCTGGCATTGCTGCCGACTCTGATCACCGACACACCCGAGCGAAGCCGCGCCGCCGTAGATGCAGTCGCCGAGGCGATTTCCACCGGCGTGCCGGGCATTCTGGGCGTGCATCTCGAAGGGCCGCACCTGTCGCTGGCGCGCAAAGGGGCGCATGATCCGACGTTGATCCGCCCGATGACAGATCAGGATGAGGCCTTTTTGATCGAAGCGGGGTCGTGCCTGCCCAACATGCTCGTGACCCTCGCGCCAGAGAGTGTGACGCCCGCCCAGATTGCCCGACTGGTCAAGGCCGGGGTGATCGTGTCGCTGGGTCACACGGATTGCACGTACGCCACAGCGCAGCAGAGTTTCGCCGCGGGCGCGCGCTGCGTGACACACCTCTTCAACGCAATGAGCCAATTGGGAAACCGAGAGCCGGGACTGGTCGGCGCCACGCTCGATGCCGGCGCGGTGCATGCCGGGTTGATCGCCGACAATATTCATGTCCACGCCGCTGCAATTCGCATGGCTTGCGCGGCGAAAACAGGCCCGGGACAGATCTTCCTGGTTACCGACGCCATGTCGACCGCCGGCTCCGACATCAATGGATTCACCCTTAACGGACGGCACATCCGACGAAGCAATGGTCGGCTGACCCTCTCGGACGGTACGCTGGCCGGCGCCGACCTTGACATGCCTACGGCGCTGTCGGTGATGATAAAGGAGGCTGGGATTTCGAGCGCTTCAGCGCTCGGGATGGCGACCTCGGCCGCGTGTGGTGTTCTGAAGAACCCGATGGGGTTCGGAAGTCTCGTTGCAGGTGGCCCGCTGCACGCGATCCACCTGTCTCAAGGCGCCTCCGGCGAAATCCGGTTCGTCGGCAAGCTGACATGATTTGACCACCCCGCTTACGCCGAAATCGACCGCGGAATTTCCACTACCGCCTCGGATACTTCAATTTTTCCAATGCCACTCAAGGGCGCCTTTGCTGATCGCGGGGATCGGAAGCGCTGGCGGTAGCCAAGCAGGCGCATCACCGCGTGGTCGCTTTCGATCAGGTTTTCCGCTGCATGAGTAACCTCAAGAAAACCTGAACCTGGCCAAGCGCTCCTGATAATCAACAGTCCCGTTCAGCGCATTCAGCCAAGTGTTGCAACATACACCTGCGCGTGGCCGCTCTGGTCCGAGGTGAAGACGGTCTGGGAACCGTCTGGCGAAAAGCGGGGATGGGGGTGGGTGTGCTGGGGCGCGTACACCTTGACCGGCCCGTTGTTGTAGGGAAACGGACCGGCCCAATGCGCCCCTTGGGAGGAGGCCTTGGGTTCGGTTTGGAACCGTGCCGGCGCCTGCCCGGTCAGATCCAGCAGGTGCAGCCCGCGGTCCGGGAAGTTGGTGTCGCAGATCAGGCGCGTGCCGGTTGCGTCCGGGGCGCCGTGCCAGACGGGGAACTCGGTGATCGGGCGGACCTCGCCGGTGGCCAGGTCGATCTCTCCCAGGCCGTTGGGCCAATCGACGAACAACACGGAGCGGTGGCCGGGGCGCCAGACCTCGTGGGTGATCCATTGCATGTCGTGGGCGCGTTCATGAATGCGGCGGGCGTTGCCGGCCCGGTCGGTCACCCAGACCCGGTCGGTCATCGGCCCGGCGTAGAGGACCAGATCGTCGTCGTCCGGGCAGAACTGCGGATGGCCGATGGTTGGGGTCTCGAGGAAGACGCCGGCGGTCTGCCGTTCCGTGTCGATCAGCCAGAACTGGCTGATCCGGCCCGACTTCACCGGCACCGCCCAGTAGCACCCGCAGGCCGAGAGGGCAGTGGTGCCCATGGCCGCGCCGACCATGCCGGCCTCGCGCATCTCCTTGCTGCCGAAGCGCACCAGCACCTCGACCGTACCGTCGCGGGGGCTGACGCGCTTGCCCTCCTGTCCCGCGACGAAATAGATCCAGCGCCCGTCCTTAGAGGGGATCACCGACCATTCGGCCAGGGCGGGTTCCTCGGTCAGCTGGATCAGGTCGTCGCCCGGCGCGCGCTCGATGTAGATCTGCGGTGTGCCGGTCCGGTGCGAGATCAGCAGCAGGAAGGACATCGCCTGATCCCAGGCATCGACGAAGAAGAACGGGTGATGGTGGATCGAGGGGTGATCGGTCACCTGCCGGATCGTCACGCTGTCGGAGGCGTCTATGATGCGGCTCTCGGGGCGGTGCAGGATAGTCATGGATTACTCCGCCGGGTTGGGGATGCCGTCGGTCTTGGCGCGCCGCGACAGGGCGGCGACGCCAAGGGTCAGGCTCCAGCCAAGTGCCAGCGCGATCATCCAGGGGGTCGAGCCCGAGGGCGCGATCACCGCCACCAGACCAGCCGCCCCGATCGGCAGGCGCGAGGCCCAGCCCAGGGGCCGCCCGGCCCAGCCGCCGAAGGCCACGGCCCAGAGCGCGGTGGAGACCAGGAGCGACAGGGCGCTGAAGCCGATCTGCGCCGCCGTGCCCTGGGCGAGGACGCCCGGATCGAAGACGAAGGCGAAGGGCACGAAGAAGGCCACCAGCGAAAGGCCGAAGGCCGCCAGCGAAGTCTTTACGGTAGAGGCCTGGCCCACGGCGGCGGCTGCAAAGGAGGCCAGCGCCACCGGCGGGGTCACCATCGATAGCACGCAGTAGTAGAAGATGAAGAAATGCGCGGCCAGCGGCGGGATGCCCAGGTCCTGGATCGCCGGAACGAAGAGCACCGCGCCGATGATATAGGCGGCGACCGTCGGCAGGCCCATGCCCATGACGATGCAGCCCACCATGGCCAGCATCAGAGAGAGGTAGATCGACCCTTCCGAGAGCGACAGCAGCGAGCCGGCGAACTTCAGCGCCAGGTTCGACTGCACGGCCACCGCGATGACGATGCCGATGGCGGCAATCGGCACGGCGACCTCAGCCACTTGTTTCGGGGCATCGCGCAGGGCGTCGACGATTTCCTTGCCGCCGATCCAGGTGGCGCGGCGCAGGAAAGGCACCACAAGGCAGGAGAGCGAAGCGATGACCGCGGAATAGGCGGCGGAATAGCCGCTGACCAGCGTGCCGATCAGGATCAGCGGCGGCAGGATCAGGTGCAGCCGCGGGGCGATCGGGGCGATCTGCGCGATCTCCTCGGCGGTCATCGCCCGCACGCCGTCACGGCGGGCCGAGAGATCGACCACCATGATCAGCGCGAGGTAGAAGGCCACCGCCGGGATCAGCCCGGCCAGCGCGATCTGCGCATAGGGCACGCCCAGAAGCTCGGCCATGATGAAGGCCGCGACCCCCATGATCGGCGGCATCAGCTGACCGCCGGTCGAGGCGATGGCCTCGATCCCCGAGGCGCGGTGCGCCGGCACGCCGGTCTTTTTCATCAGCGGGATGGTGAAGACGCCGGTGGAGACCACGTTGGCCACGGCGGAGCCGGAGATCGAGCCCATCAGCGAGGAGCCGATGATGGCCGCCTTGGCGGTGCCGCCGGTGGCGCGGCCTGCGGCGCGGATCGCGAGGTCGATGAAAAGCTGCCCGCCGCCGACGGCCGCATAGAAGGCGCCGAAGAGGACGAAGTAGAAGATGAAGCTGACCGAGGTCGAGGTGGTGATGCCCAGCACGCCGGCGGTGGTCATCGTGGTGATCTCGGTCGCGGCCTCCGCGTCGAAACCGCGAAAGTTCAGCCAGCCGGGCAGCAGGTTGCCCCAGAGGGCATAGGCGATGAAGGCCAGCAGCACCCAGACCAGCACCCAACCCACGGCACGACGCGAGCCTTCGAGCAGCAGAAAGACCAGCAGAGCGCCGAAGAGGATGTCGGTGGTGAAGATCGGCGAGACGTTCTCCATTCGGGTGGTCAGCCGCTCGAAGCCGATCAGGTAATAGCCGAGCACCGCGACGGCGCCGAGGATCAGCAGCGCGTCGATCGCGCCGCAGAGCCAGCGGGGCAGGGTCTCGGAGCGCAGCGGCTTATAGAGAAACAGCAGGACCAAGGCGGCACAGAGGTGCACAGGACGTTCCAGCAGCGGTTGCTGTGCCTCGAACAGGAGCCAGCTCTGGAAAGCGATCAGGGCAAGGCCGATCGCAAAGGCGATGGCCGGGACGGGGTTGCGGGACAGCATGGCGGGCACGGTCTCCTCTCTTCAGCGCATCGCGGGACAGGGGTGCGGCCGCAGCGGGCGGCCGCACCAAGCCGATCACATCAGGCCGGCTTCCTGGTAGTAGCGGATCGCACCGGGGTGCAGTTCGATGCCGGTGTTCTCGGGCAGCATCGCCCGCGTCGGATCGAAGCGCGACCAGGCGCCATGCGAGCCCTTGAGTTGCTCGGCGTTCTCGATGATCGCCTTGGTGATCTTGTAGGCGGTCTCCTCGTCGAGATTGGCGCTGGCAATGAGCACGGTGCCGAGGTTGGCGCCGGCGGTGGCCGCGGTCTGGCCCTTGTACCACTCGGGGCCGTAGGTGCCGGGGATCAGGCCGTTCTGCGCTAGCAGGTCCATGGCGGCCTCCGGCACGTCGAGGAAGACCACGTCGGTGGTCAGGGCGACTTCTGTGATCGTCGGATGGCCCTTGATCATCGTGTCGATGTAAATGTCGGCATTTCCGTTGCGCATCTGGTCGGGGATCTGGCCGGTGCCGACCTGGATCACGTCGCCACCGTTTGCCTTGATCTGATCGACCGAGGTGCCCAGCCCTTCGAAGATCATCTGCGCCACCGGCACCGCCGATGAGCCGACCGGCTTCATCAGCACCCGCACCGGCTTGCCGGAGGCGAGGATCTCGGTCAGATCGGTGGTGCCCATCTCGTCGGTGAAGGCCTTGCGCGCCATGACGCCGACGTAGACGGAGTTCAGGCCGCCGACCAGCGCGCGGATGTCGGGGGCCGACATGCCCTGGTAAACATCGGCGCCTTCGGCGGCCCAGACCGCAGAGGCGACGTTGGACAGCGCGATCTCGGCCTTGCCGCCCTGGACGACCATCGGGTTGGCGACGCCGCCGCCGCGGGCAATGACCTCGACCGAGTTCTTGCCGAGGATCGGCTCGATGATCTGCTCCAGCGTCGCGGCAAAGACATACCAGGCGGAGCCTTCGCGCATGGCGCCGATACGAATTTCGGTCGCGGCCACTGAGGTCGCGGCGATGGCGCCGGCGAGCGTGGCCGTTGCGGCAAGCCGCAGGCCGGAGAATTTGAAGTTGAACATGGTTTCCTCCCTTGGGTTCAATGTGCCCCCGGTGCGGGACCGGGGGCAACCGTCTGCGGGTTACTCGGCGGCTACGGCCAGTTCGACCCGGCCGATGCCGGCGGCCTCGAAGGCGGCCTCGATCTCGCGCTCGGCCGCTTCGCCGAGGTCCTTGAGCGGTTCACGGATCGTCGCATGGTCCAGAAGGCCGCGATGGCGCAGGCCGATCTTGAGCGCGACGGTGCCTTCCATATGCGAGCCACGGTGATAGACCGCTTGCGTGACCGGCAGAAGCCGCTCGAACACCTCGCGCGCGGCGGTGTAATCCTGCGCCTTGCCGGCGGCGATCAGATCGATCAGCAGTTCCGGCGCGATGTTGCCATAGCCGACCAGCAGGCCGTCAACGTCAAACATGGTCGGCAGCAGCCATTCGTCGTGGCAGGACAGGATTTGCAGATCCGGCTGGGCCTCTTTCAGCGCCGGAATTTCGACGTACCAGCGCTTCATGTCGCGCACGCCGTTCTTGGTGGCGACGCAGCCTTCCTGCGCGGCGATGTCGAGCTGGGTCTCGAGGTCATAGTTCGCCTTGGTCGCGGCCGGGTACTGGAACAGGATGGTTTGCAGGCCGCCCTCTTGGTAGATCGCCTTGTAGCGGTCCTGCGGCGCGCCCTTCTGGAAACCGAAGCGCAGCCAGCCGTGGTTCGGATAGACGAGCGCGCCGGTGGCGCCGGCGTCGTAGGAGCGCTTGGCCTCTTCCGCGGCCACCTTGGTGCCCTCGCCAGTGATGCCGGCGATGATCGGAATGTCGACCGCGTCCCTGTAGGCCGCAATCAGCTCCAGCCGCTCTTCGGTGGTCAGGAAGGTGCCTTCGCCGGCGTGGCCGAGGATCACCAGCGACTTCACCTCGTCAAAACTGGCCAGCCATTTGGCAATGCGGACGTTCGCCTCGATGTCGAGCGAGCCGTCGCGATTGAAGGCGGTGACGGGGGCGGGGTTCAGGCCGCGCAGGTCCATGGATTGCATTTCGGAAACTCCTCCAGATGCGTTTTCAAAACTGTCTGACCCGCCGTTTCAGCCCGTTTTGGGAACGATTGCGGGAACGTTCCCAAAACAGCATTGCCATGAGGTCGTGTCAAGTGGTAGTTTTTGCCTACGGCGCAGATCGCGTCTGAGGAGGACCCATGGCCGAGGGCAGTTCATCAATGAAAACAAAGGCGCGCGTGACCCTGCACGACGTCGCCCGAGAGGCCGGCGTGTCCAAGTCGACGGTGTCGCGGATGCTGGACGAGCGCCTGCCGAACTCCGATTCGCCCAAGGCGCGACACGTGCGCGAGGTCGCCCGCAAGCTTGGCTATGTCCGCGATCTCTCGGCCGCGAACCTGCGGCGCGGCTCGACGGGGACGATCGGTGTCATCGTGCCGCGGTTGACCGACACGGTGATGGCGATGTTCTACGAAGCGGTCAGCGCCGCCGCGGCCCAGCAGGGCCGCTTCGCCATCGTGGCCACCACCGACGACAGTCCCGACGCCAGCCGCAAGGCCGCCGAGGCGCTGATCCGGCGCGGCGTCGACGGGCTGATCCTGACCACCGCCCGCGAAGGCGACCATTTCGGCGAGGCACTGCGCGAGCGCGGCGTGCCCTTCGTCTATGCGCTGCGCCACAACGGCGCCAGCGCCGCCTCGGTCGGCGACGACAAGCTGGGCGGCTACTTGGCGACGCGGCACCTGATCGACCTCGGCCACCGCCGGATCGGCATCGTCGCCGGGCCGGACTATGCCACCAGTTCCCGTGGGCGGCTGGCCGGATACCTGCACGCTCTGGAAGAGGGCCAGATCGCCGTCGCGCCGGAGCTGATCGTGCCCTCGACCTTCAGCATCGACTCCGGCGAAGCGGCGGCCCGGCATCTGATGGAACTGACGAGGCCGCCAACCGCGATCTTCGCGATCAACGACAATACCGCGATCGGCAGCATGTCCGCGATCATGCAGTCCGGGCGCAGTGTCCCGGAGGATATTTCCCTGGTCGGCTACAACGACATTCCGATCGTCAGCCGGCTTCCGGTGCCGCTGACCACCGTGCGGGTGCCGTTCGACCGCGTGGCGGAGGTCGCTCTGCACCTGCTCTTCGAGGCCGCCGAGACGCCGGAGGTCAGAAAGATCACGCCGAGCCTGATCCCGCGCAAATCTACGGCACCCTTGGGGTGAAGGAAACGAATCTCAAGTTGCGCAATCGGCGATGCATCCAGCAAAGCGGACAGGGCACGGCAGCACGAACCGCCGAGTGCCAGATCCCGATCGCTGATCTCACCGGTATCGCGGTACAAGATATCGCGATGGCCAACGCTGTGTTGGTCGCTCGACGTCTCGGTGCGGGCGCAGGTTCTGAGCCTGCTCTGCGTGGTGCAGGACCGGCTCGGGCTGACCTATTTCTTCATCCGCCACGATCTCGCCTTGGTGCGCTACCCCTGCGACCGGGTGGCGCTGATCCACTGCGGCGAACTGGTGGAAGAGGGCGAGGCCGATCGGATTTTTGATCATTCCGAGAGCGCATATGCCCGGATGCTGATCCAGCCAATGCCGGAGGTGCGGGTGCCGGCCTGAGAACGCGGGTCAACACTCCAGACGGCTACGCCGAAGCGGCGGTGTCAGAATTGGTGCAGGCTACGGGTCTGACGGTGAAACTGGCCGGTGACCTGATCGAGGCCTCCTCCGATACGGGAGCCTATGTTGCCTTCTAGTATGTCCTGAAGCGGATAGAGGTGAAGCTCTCGAAAATCTGCAATGACCTGACGCTTTTGTCCTCTGATCCGCACTGCGGGTTTCATGAAATCAGGCTGCCGCCGGTGCAGGCAGGGTCGCCGACCGTGCCCGGCAAGGTGACCCCGGTGATTCCGGAGGTGGTCAAGGATGGACATACACCATGAGAATTTGTATAACCCTATATAAACAACAATTTAAAGAAAATTTGATTTAAAATAAAAGTCTGCTATCCTCGCTCTCGAAAAGCTTGATACCAGGAGGTTCACGACAATGCGCAAACCCGGACGTCATTTTCTGCAGATACCCGGTCCAAGCACCGTGCCTGACCGTATTCTGCGCGCCATCGACCAACCCGTGATCGACCACCGCAGCCCGGAATTCGGCGATCTCGGTCGTCGCGCGCTTGAAGGGATCAAGACGATTTTCGGCACCGACGCGAATATGATCATCTATCCGGCCTCCGGCACCGGTGCCTGGGAGGCGGCGTTGGTCAACACCATGTCCGCAGGCGACAGGGTGCTGATGTGTGAAACCGGCCATTTCGCCTGGCTGTGGCAACGCCTCGCCACGCGCTTGGGGTTGCAGCCAGAGCTGATCGACACCGATTGGCGGCAGGCGGCGGATGTCGCGGCAATCGAAGCCCGCCTGCGCGCCGACAGCAGCCATGAGATCAAGGCCGTCTGCGTGGTGCACAACGAAACCTCGACCGGCTGCACCTCGGACATTGCCGCGATCCGGGAGGCGATGGACGGCACCGGCCATCCCGCGCTTTTGATGGTCGATACGATTTCGTCGCTGGGTTCGGTCGATTATCGCCACGATGCCTGGGGCGTCGACGTGACGGTCGGCGGGTCGCAGAAGGGATTGATGTTGCCGCCGGGCCTGTCGTTCAACGCGGTGAGCGAGAAGGCAAGGGCCGCGTCGGTAGCAGCCGATCTGCCGCGGTCGTTCTGGGACTGGAGCGAAATGATCGCCGCAAACGCGACCGGCTATTTCCCCTACACACCGGCGACGAACATGCTTTACGGGCTGGTCGAGGCGGTAGACATGCTGCACGAAGAAGGGCTGGAGGCCGTCTTTGCCCGACACAAGCGCCACGCTGAAGCCACCCGTCGCGCGGTGACGGCCTGGGGGCTAGAGGTGCTGTGCCGCGTGCCCGACCATTATTCGCCTGTTCTGACCGCCGTGCTCATGCCCGAAGGGCAGTCTGCCGATGTCCTGCGTCGGACCATCCATACCGAATTCAACATGTCATTGGGCAATGGCTTGGGTCGGCTTCAGGACAGGGTGTTCCGCATCGGCCACCTGGGCGATTTCAACGACCTGATGCTGTTGGGCACGCTCTCGGGCATCGAAATGGGGCTGGCGCGCGCCGGCGTGCCTCATGAACGCGGCGGGGTACAGGCGGCCCTTGATTTCCTGTCCCAGACGCCGGACGCAGCAAAGGCCGAACGTGCGGCCTGACCGAAATAACCTCCCTGAACTTCGGCCGGGCTTTGTGCCCGGCCTTTTTTCGCGCTGCCCGCCTGTAGCGGAGGCGCCCTGCCGCGAGCGATTACTGCGCGGCCGCCTGATCGGTTTCCGCCTCCCAAAGGGCCACAAGGCGGCAGGCCTCGTTGCCGGCGCGTTCGAGGTGGGCCTGCCAGACATCGCGCGCCCTGTCAGGATCGCCGTCTCGCAGCGCCTGCATCAGGTTGTCGTGATCCCGCACCGACAGGTCGCGATGCCCGCGTGTGGCCACCGAAACGAACCGTGCGCGTTCGACATGAAAGGCCAGGCTGGTGCGGGTCCGGGTCAGGTCCGAGTTTTTGGCCGCATCCACGACGAGGTTGTGGATTTCAAGGTTGAGGTCGAAATAGGCTTGGAGGTCGTTGGCCTGATGACTCTCGATCATCTGGCGGTGCAGGTCTTCAAGTTCTTGCAGCTCGGCACCGGTAATTCGACGGGCGGCCAGTTCCGCCGCCAGCGCTTCGAGCCGCGAGATCACTTCGAACAGGCTGCGCGTGCCATCAACCGTAATCTCGGACACGCGGGCGCCACGGTTGGCGATCAGGTCCACGAGGCTTTCCTTGCCCAGGATCTTCAGCGCCTCGCGCATGGGGGTCAGCGACACGTCGAGCTCTTCCGCCAGTTCGGAAACCTTGATCTTTTCGCCCGGTGCCAGCCTGCCGGTGACAATCATGCGGCGGATTTCCTCGGCCACTTGCTCATGCAGCGGCGCCCGGCTGATTACCACTTTGCCGCGCGCGTCCACGCGACGGCGCGGATGATCCGATCTGCGTGTCTTCATCGTCGTCCTCCCATCGCCAGGCCTCTTCGTGGGCCTGCAATACCCCGGCCTTGTCGCGCGCGACCGCTTGCTGCGGGAAAGTGCAGGATTTAAAATTAAGTAAACTATATCAACATGAAAGTAGAGAACAAATGAAAATCGAAACCGGAGACGTGACGGAAAGTGCGCTGGCGGCCGCCTTGATCGAGGCACGCGAGGCAGGGGGGATCGTATCCCCCGAGAAGCTGCCGACGACCGATCCCAGCATGAAAGAAGCTCTTGGTATCCAACGCGAAGTTGTTCGTGCCACGGGCCCGGTCGGCGGCTTCAAGGTTGCCAACAAGCCCGGCGCTGATCGGATCATGGCGCCGATCTTCGCCAAGGACATTCTGCCATCTCCTGCCGTGCTGACGGTGCCGGCAGACGAACAGATCGGCATCGAGCTTGAGATCGGATTTCGCATCGACGCGCCGCTGCCGGGGCAGGGGGCGGCGAACCGGCGGCAGGCGATGGCCGATTGCCTCTCGCTGGTGCCGGTGATCGAGATCGTGCGCACCCGGCTGCCGGGGGGCGCCGCGCCGATGCTGAAACTGGCCGACAATCAGATCAACGGCGGGCTGGTCGTCGGCTCGCCGGTCAAGGATTGGCTGGGGATGTCGGTGGCGCAGGTGACGGCAGCTCTGACAGCCGGGGACACCGTTCTGCTGGAGGGCGCTGCGCAGGTGCCGGGCGGCGATGCCTTTGAAAACTTCCTGGTGCTGGAGGCGATGATCGGTGATCACTGCGGCGGGCTTTGCCCCGGCCAGGTGGTGATCACCGGCTCGCTGAATGGCCTGCCTTACGTGCAGGCCGAGACCACCGTCCGGGGGCGGATCGACGGTCTCGGTTCGGTGTCACTCGACCTCGAAATCCAGCGCTGAGGTTTCGGCGAGGGCCGGCCAGCGCCAGCCCTCGCATTCCGCCGCCAGATCGGCGGCCAGGGCGATCAGCCCTGCCTCGCTCCCCAGATCCCCGATCAGCTGGCACCCGATTGGCAGGCCCCTGCCGTCAAACCCGGCGGGCACAGCAAGGCCGGGATGACCTGCGGCATTGACCCAGCCGGTATAGATCGCATGGCCACGCGGCCCCACCGCTTGTCCGTCGATCACCGACGGATGGCTTTCTCCGGCGGGCCAGGGCTGGGCCGCCGCGCAGGGCATCAGGATGACATCCCAATCGCCGAAGAGCCGCGACGTCTCGGCCCTGAGCCGCTGCACCGCCTGCGTGGCGGCAAAAAGATCGCGCGCGGGCACCGCGTTGCCCTCGTCGGCCATGGCGAGGTATTGCGGCGCCGCCTTTTCCGGCATCGCCGGCACCGCCGCGCGCAGTTGCGCCAGCCCCACCTGCCCGAACCTTCCCCAGAAGCCCGCCACCTCGTCGAGATCGAGGGGCAGGGGGCCTTCGATCACCGCGTGGCCCATATCCGCAAGCCGCCCGGCCAGCGCGCGGGTGGCAGCAAGGATCTCGGGGTCGCAGGGATGTTCCTCGAGCAATGGCGCCGAAAGGATGCGCAGCCTGTCGTCCTGCCGGGACTTTGCCTGACAGCGTGACACCGGGTCGGCGCGATCCGAACCGGCCAGAACGCCATGCAGAATTTCGAGATCGCGGATGTCGCGGGCAAAGCTGCCAAGAACCTCGAAATCCATCAGGATTTGTGGCAGCCCGCCGCCTCGCGGAATGCAGCCCAGCGACGGTTTCAGCCCGTAAAGCCCGGTATGCCCGGCGGGTCGGCGGGTCGAGCCGCCGCCATCGGTGCCAATCGCCAGTGTCGCCAGCCCCGCCGCCACAGCGGCCACCGATCCGCCGGACGAGCCGCCGGGGGTCAGCGCCGTATCCCAAGGGTTGCGGGTCACGCCGAAGCGGGCATTGCCGGTATAGCCTTCGACGGCAAACTCCGGCGTGTTGGTCTTGCCGACGATAACCGCCCCCGCCGCGCGCAGCCGCGCCACGGGCAATTCGTCGGCCTCGGCCACCGCGTCGAACGTCCACCCGCCCCAGCAGGTCTTCAGACCTGCCACATGCAAGTTGTCCTTCACCGCCACCGGCACACCGTCGAGGGCCGACAGAGGCTGGCCCGCCTGCCAGCGCCTGCGCGACGCCTCGGCCTGCGCGGCCAGGTCGTCGGCCAGCGCGACATAGGCGTTGATCTGCGGATTGAGCGCCGCAATCCGCGCCTGAAGTTCCGCCATCACCGCCACCGGATCGGCGCGCCCCGCTCCATAGGCGGCCGAAAGCTCGGCCGCCGTCCATCTCCAGAACTCCGCCATCGCCCTAGCGCCCACTCATCGTTTCTGGCAGCCAGGTCACGATCTGCGGCACGAAGATCAGCAGGATGGTGAACAGCACCATGATCAACGCATAGGGGATCGCCCCCAGCACCACGTCACGGAACGGCCCGCCATCGGTGCGCACGCCCTGCACGACGTAAAGGTTCATACCGACCGGCGGGGTGATCATGCCCAACTCGCACATCAGCACGATGAAGATGCCGAACCAGATCGGATCGATGCCGACGGCCGTCACGATGGGCAGCGCCACCGGGATGGTCAGCACCTGCATCGACAGCACGTCCATGAACATTCCGAGGAACAGGTAGAAGACGATCAGCGCCATCAGCAACGCCCAGGGCGCCAGACCGAAAGAAGCGACCCAAGCGGTCATCGTCTGCGCGATCCCGCCAAGTGCCAGCGTCACATTCAGCATGAAGGCGGCGGTGATGATCAGGAGGATCATGCCCGTCGTCTTGGCGGTCTGGCGGAAGCAGTTGTCGAAGAACTCAAGGCTCAGCTTGCCCTCGCGGGCGGCAAAGGCCAGCGCCACCACTACGCCAAGCGCGGCGGATTCCGTGGGCGTGGCGATCCCGAAATAAATCGAGCCCATGACCACCGCGAAGATGATCGCCGGCGGCACCAGATGCTTGAGCGCGGCCAGTTTCATGGCCAGCGGCACCTTGGCCTCTTCCTCGCCATCGGACGCCGGAATGAAATAGCTCTCGCTCGCGATATAGACCATGAAGAGAAGCGTCAGCGCGATGCCCGGAATGATCCCGGCAATAAAGAGCTGCCCGATGGATTCATTGGCCAGAGAGCCGTAGATCAGCAGGTTGACCGAGGGTGGGATCAGGATGCCCAGCGTGCCCCCCGCCGCCAACGACCCCAGCGCCTGGCGCGAACCATAGCCGCGCCGCTTAAGGTTGGGCAGCGCCACCGTGCCCACTGTCGCCGCTGTCGCCACCGACGAGCCCGAGGTGGCGGCAAACAGCGAACAACAGCCGATATTGGTATGCAGCAGCCCGCCCGGCAGCCGGTTGAGCCAGATCGCCAACGCGCCGTACATGCGGTCGGCAATGCCGCTGCGCAAGAGCAACTCACCCAGCAGGATAAACAGCGGCACGGCGGTCAGGATATTCTCGTTCTGCACTCCCCAGATCACCGGCCCCATCGAATTCAGCAGCGGCCAGCCATAAAGAAGCACCCCGCCGATGACGCCCAGAACCACCATGATGACGGCAATCGGGAAGGACATGAGCAACAGCCCCATCATCCCGAAAAAGCCCGTGAAAACAACACCCACACCCATGTCTCTCACTCCCTTCTACGGGGCGCGCACGGCCCCGGATTGTTGCCGGATCGGGGCGGCCTAGCGGCGCCCCAGATCCTCCATTTCTTCCTGAAGTTCCTCGATGGCGCCTTTCGGATGGAATTCCGCGGTCACCTGATCGAGCCGGCCGTTGATGACATGCACCGTTGCCCGCACCGCCATGTAGATTGACGCCAATGCGAACAGGCAGAGCGCGGCGTACCAGGCGGCCTGCGGCCAGATCAGCGGCGTCGCCCAAGGCGTGGGGGCGGTCGAGCCATAGGCCAGCGTATCGACGATCACGATCCGGCCCACGTAGAGGATGAACAGCCCCAGCCCGGCAATCGAGACAATCGACAGCCAGTCCATCACCGCCTGCAACCGCTTGGGAAAACGCGCGTGAAGCACGTCGATGCGAATATGCGCCCGGTCGACCAGCGCCACCACGAAGGCGAGGCTGGAGCCGATCGCTAGCACGTAGCCGCCCAACTCGTCGGCGCCTTCGAAGGAGAAGTTGAACAGCTTGCGCGCCACGGTCTCGATCGAGACGAAAATCGACAGCGCAACCAGCGCGACGCCGAACAGGCGGGCGGCAAAGGCGGCGAAGTGTTCCATGACGTTCCCTCCGGCGAGCGTTCCGACAGGCGGGGAAGACGGGGCCGCGATGGCCCCGTCTGTGGTCTGATCCGTCATTGGGTCAGCGCAGCGTCGATCGCCGCCTTCCAATCCGCCGAGCAGGACGCATTCTGCTTGTCACAGACCTCGGCCCAGGTCGGGAAAGAGATCTCGGTCACCGCATTGCCGATGATGTCCTTGTCGGCAGCGCTGATCTCGACCAGCTTCAGGTCGTATTTCTTGACTGTCTCGCAGGGCTCTTCACCGATGTTGCAGCGCACCGCGTCGTCAAAGAGTTCCTCGGAATAGGTCCAGATATCCTCGACCAGCGTGTCGAATCCGGCTTCCAGCTTGGCCTGATCTTCTTCCGACAGCTTGTTCCAGGTGTCGAGATTGATGCCATAGCCGTTAAGCGCCAGCTGGAAGGCGACCGGCAGCATGTAGTTGGTGACTTCCGGCCAGCCGGCGGAATTGGCCGAGGACGGCCCGGTGATGGCGCAATCCACGACGCCACGAGCCAGCGATTGATGCACATCGGGGAAGCCGATGGGCACCGGCGTTCCGCCGACCGAAGAGACGAAATTGGCCAGGTTCTGGTCATAAACCCGCACCTTCTTGCCTTTCAGATCAGACAATTGCGCGATCTCGGGCTCACAGAACAGCACCTGCGGGCCGAAGGGCCAGACGCCCAGCAGTTTGGTGTTGAACTTGGCTTGCAGCTGCGCGTCAACCTTGTCCTGGAAGGCCGCCACGGTCTTGCGGCCGGTGTCGTAGTCGGGGTTCAGGCCCACAAGGTCGAGGCCCAGGATGGTGGGTTCGTCGCGCGACACCTGGCTCATGCGCAGCGACACGATGTCGAACAGCCCGGCCTTGAGAATGCGCAGTTGTTCGGTGTCCTTGATGCCGGTCACGTCGAGCGGCTTGTAGTCCACCGTGGCGTCGATGCCGGTCTTTTCGGCGAAGTTCTCGAAGAACGGCTGTTCCACGTTCTTCTGGATCAGGCCGGTGGCGACCGGCTGGCCCAGCGCCTTGAGCTGGTAGGTCTCCGCCTGAGCCGTCGCCGTGGCGGCGATCAGCGCCGAGGCGGCGAGGGTCATTATGGTTTTCATTCTTGCTCTCCTTGTTGGTCGGCCTTGCGGCCCTTGGGTTACGCCGTGACCGGCGTGGTTGCGCTGCGTTCCGGGAGGGCGCAGCGGAAGATGCGGCCCCAATCCGCCAGCGCCGCGGTATCGCGGCCGGCCAGGCGCAGGGCGTGCCAGAGGGTGACGGCGATGCTGTCGAGCACCGCGATGCCGGTGTCGCGCTCGATGCCGGGGGCGACGCGGGGGCCGTCGAAGTTGGTGCAGTAAACGGCAATGGCTTCGGGTTTGGCTGTCGCGACCTCCTGGATCAGGCCGGCGATCCGCTCCTCCGGATATGTCGCGAAGCTGAAGTTGCCGGGATCGCCAAGGTGGCGCTCGGCGGCGCAGGTAAAGCCCAACGCGGCAAAGTTGCGGACGATCGCCTCCTGCACCTCTTCGAGGTAGGGCGTGGCCAGGGCGTAGCGGCTGACCCCGAGGGCGCGGAATGCGTCGAGCGTGGCCAGGGTCGAGGTGGTCGCGGGCACGCCGGTGCGCTCGGTGATCGCGCGGACCAGCGCCGCGTCGTTGTCGGCGCCGAGCCAGCCGCCCGATGTGCCGCCCCAAGCGATGACATCGCATTTCGCGTCGGCCAGATGCTCGGCGGCTTCGAGTTGTGGCGCGAAGCTGAATTGCCCAAGTGCCTCGTCGCTCATGGCGATCTTCACCACCCGGAACCGCGCGAAATGTGCGGTGGTCCCCGGCGTGTCGGCCAGGATCTGGCTCACCCGGGGTTCCATGATGGTGTTGGATGAAGGCGTGAGCAGGCCGATACGGCAGGTCGAACTCATTCGGATCCCTCCTTGTGTGGATGGATTGATCGTGGGTCCGGTGCAGTCAAAGATCAAATAAAAAATTTAAAATGATGTAACATTTGGGAAATAAATGAAATAATCGTTCACGTAGGCAGGTTGATGAATTCTCGGGCAGTTTGAGAATGATTCGTGGGGCGGTGCCGCCATGTCCCGACATGATCACCGCAGCTGGGTTGATTCGGGGCCGCGGTTTCCGTGCGGCCGCACAGCACCTGACGTTGGGAAAGAGCGCACGGATGCGTCATGCCGCCACCCACAATTCCATACAGAGTACGGGGATGCTTGATATCGTATGCTTAAAATAAACATTAAAAACAGTACGATAGCCG
This sequence comes from Marinovum algicola, assembly GCF_900109145.1. Classification (GTDB taxonomy): domain Bacteria; phylum Pseudomonadota; class Alphaproteobacteria; order Rhodobacterales; family Rhodobacteraceae; genus Marinovum; species Marinovum algicola. The sequence goes on along the minus strand of NZ_FNYY01000024.1, from coordinate 13,222 downwards.
ATTTATAATTTTTTATAAAAAATCGTCTTGATTTCGGGAGGGCGGGAATTCACCCTAGGCCGCGTTGCAGTCATGGCAGTGTCACACCGCAGGGAGCGACGGTCGGCTGCCGAAAAAAATCAGATGGGAGAGACCTGATGAAACCACTTTTCGCATTGTTTGGCGCCGCTGCCTTGTCCCTCGCGGCCACCGGGCCAGCGCTGGCCGAAACCCTGAGGCTGGCGGGCAATTTCCCGGTCGAACATTCCAGCTCGCTTGCCATGGAACGCTTTGCCGACGCGGTGGCCGAGAAGACCGGCGGCGCGCTTGCGATCCAGACCTTTCCGGCGATGCAGCTTGGCGGCGCCAAGGAAAACGTCGACCAGGTACGGTCTGGCGTGGTTTTCGGCACCTGGATCGGTTCGGCCTACCTGTCGCGCACCGTGCCCGAGCTTGAAGCCGTGTCGTTGCCTTTCGCCTATCCCGACCGCGAAACCGCCTTTCGGGTGATCGACGGCAAGGCCGGCCAAATGCTGGAAGACAAGCTGGCCGAACGCGGCTTTGTGGCACTGGGCTGGATGGAACTGGGCTCGCGCAACGTCACCAACGACGTCCGCCCGATTGCCTCGGTCGAGGATTTCGAGGGCCTGAAAATTCGCCTGCAACCGAACGAGACCCATCTCGCCACCTTCCGCGCCATTGGCGCCAACCCGGTGTCGATGGGCATTTCCGAAGTCTACTCGGCGTTGCAACAAGGCGTACTCGACGGCCAGGAAAACCCGTTCTCGATCATCGCTTCGCGCAATTTCAACGAGGTGCAGGGCCATCTGTCGGACAGCGGGCACTTCTTCGATTACATCGCTCTGGTCGCAAACAAGCGCAAGTTCGAGCGCCTGCCCGAGGATCAGCAGCAAGCGGTGCGCGATGCCGCCGCGGAAGCGATCGCCTGGCAACGTGACACCGCCGCCGCCGAGGATACCGCGTCGCGCGAGGCGCTGGTCAAGGCGGGCATGACATTCACCCCGCTCAGCGATGAGACCCGAGCCGCCCTGCGCGCGCGCAGCCAGCCGGTGATCGGCGCGCTGAAAGAGCGGATCGGTGATGAGCTGATCGATCTCGTGCTGGCCGAGGCCGCCGCGAAATGATCGCCGAGGCGCAGATTGCCGGACCTCTCAAGGGAGGCCCGGCGCTGGCCCGGGCGCGCGGGATCCTCGCGCGTCTGGACCGGGTAACGGGCTGGGCGGTGATCGGCGCCATGGCCGTCATGGCCGGGCTGGTGGTAACGCAGGTTGTGTTCCGATACGCCTTTGCCAGCGCCATCGACTGGTCGGAAGAGGTGGCGCGTCTGGCCTTTGTCTGGGCGATGTTCCTTGCCATTCCGCACGGTATCCGGCGCGGCGTGCATGTCGGCATCGACGCGCTGGTGGTCAAATTGCCCGAACGGCTGCAAGAGGCGCTGTTTCGCGTCGCGGCGGCGCTGGCGGCGGTGCTGATGGTGGTGATCTTCCGGTTCGCCTGGGAAGTCACGGCCTATACCTGGCCAGAAATGATGCCGACCCTGCCGGTCACGGCGGCGGTCTATTACATCGCCGTGCTGCTTGCGGCGGTACATTCGGTGCTGCACCTCGGCCTGCTGGCCTGGGGCGGGCGCGACACCTGGCCTTCGGAGAATCCGTCATGACCATCGTTGTCATCCTTGTCTTTTTCACCCTCGCCCTTCTGGGCATGCCGCTGGCCTTTGCCCTCGGGCTGGCCTCGCTGGGCGGGCTTCTTGCGGGCGGGATCGAACTCAGCGTCCTGCCGCAGCGGATGATGCACGCGGTCGACAGCTTCCCGCTTATGGCCATTCCGCTTTTCATGCTGGCGGGCGAGTTGATGGTGCGTGCCGGGATCATGAAGCGCATGATCCATTTCGCCAACGCTCTGGTGGGCCGGGTGCACGGCGGGCTGGCGCATGTCGCCATCGTCGCCGGCATGATGCTTGCGGCGGTCTCGGGCGCGGCGGTGGCCTCGGCTTCTGCGCTTGGCTCCACCCTCGTTCCGGCGATGCGCAAGACCTATGACGACGGCTATTCCAGTGCCGTCGTGGCCTCGGCCGCCAACCTCGGCGCGATCATTCCGCCGTCGAACGCGATGATCGTCTATGCGCTGATGGCAGGCTCCGCCGTTTCGGTCGGCGGGCTGTTCATGGCCGGTGTCGTGCCGGGCATCCTTCTGACGCTGGGCTTCATGACGGTGGCCTCCGTGCTTTCCGTGAAGCGCGGATTCAAGCTCACCGGCGACGCGTTTTCGTTTCGCACGGCGGCGATCGAAGCTTGGCGCGCGCTGCCGGTTCTGGCGATGCCCGTTGTGGTCGTCGGTGGCATTGTCGGCGGCGTCTTCACGCCCACCGAGGGTGCCGGCATCGCCGTGGCCTATGCGGTGATCGTGGGCTTTTGTGTCACGCGCGAGCTGAAGATCTCCGACCTCGCGCCGGCGCTGTTCCAGGCCGCCATCGGTGCCGCGATGGTGGGCGCGCTGATTGCCTTTGCCGCCGGCGTGACCTTCCTCTTCACCATCGACATGGTGCCTGCGGCGATGGCCGACTTCCTGCAAGGCGTCAGCGACAATCCGACCGTGTTCCTGGTGCTGGTGATGAGCCTGCTGATCGTCGTCGGCATGTTCATCGAATCGAACGCCGCCTACATCATGCTGGTGCCGCTCTTTGCGCCGGTGGCCGGGACCTTCGGCATCGACCCGCTGCTCTTTGGCTTCCTCTTCGTATTCAACCTGGTGATCGGGATGATGACACCGCCGGTGGGCGTGGTGCTCTTTGTCATGAGCGGCATCACGCGGGTTAAGATGGCGGCGCTGATCCGCAATGTCTGGCCCTATGTGGCGGTGCAATACGCCGTGCTGATCCTGTGCCTGATCTTCCCCGGAATAGTGACCTGGCTGCCGCGCGCGCTTGGCTATTGATCGAAAGACGAGTGAAAATTATGAAAATACTGCTGATCAACCCCAACACCACCGAGGCGCTGACCGAGCTTCTGTCCGAGGCTGCGCGCTCGGTCCTGCCGCCGGATACCACGCTCGACAGCGTGACCGCGGCGGTGGGCGTGCCCTATATCTCGACACGGACCGAGGCAATCGTGGGTGGCATGTCGGTGCTGGAAATCCTGTCCGAGCGCCATGCCGACTACGATGCCGCCATTGTCGCCGCCTTCGGCGATCCCGGCATCGGCGCCGCGCGCGAGCTGTTCGATATCCCCGTGGTTGGGCTGGCCGAGGCGGGTATGCTGACCGCCTGCATGCTGGGCGGGCGGTTCTCGATCGTCACCTTCGCCCAGGCGCTGGGGCCTTGGTATCGCGAATGCGTCGACTGGCACGGGCTTGGCGGACGCTGCGCCAGCATCCGCATGCTGAACGGTGCCTTCCGGTCGATTTCGGACGTGCAATGCGAAAAGGCCGATCTGCTGGTCGACCTGGCCATGCAGGCGATCGAACAGGACGGTGCCGATGTGATCGTGCTGGCCGGCGCGCCGCTTTCGGGCCTTGCGCCAATGGTGCGCGACCGCATCCCCGTGCCGGTGGTCGATTGCGCCCAGGCCGCCCTGCGCCACGCGGCCACACTGGCGGCGCTGCGGCCGGTCGGCCCGCAAAAGGGCAGCTTCGCCCGGCCTGCCGCAAAGGCTTCGGTCGGACTGCCGAAGGCCCTGGCGCTGCGCATCGCGCATAAGGATTGCGCCTGAAAGGAGGAGTGCACATGATGACCCTTGCCCAACGCAAGGTGCCGCGGGGCGAAGGCGGCCTCAGCCGCGCCCACCTGCACGAACGGGTGGCCGAGGCATTGCGCGACCGGATCATTACCGGCGCGCTCGCTCCGGGCGAAAGGCTGGCCGTCACCGCCCTGGCCGAAGAGATCGGCGTTTCGCTCACTCCGATGCGCGAAGCGCTGAAGCTGCTTGCCACCGAGGGGCTGGTCGATCTCACCCCCAATCGCGGCGCCGCGGCCAGCCGGGTGACGGTCGATCAGACCCGCGCCCTTTTCGAAGTCATCGCCGGAATCGAGGCATTGGCGGCGGAACTGGCCTGCAAACGCATGACTGCCGAAGAACTGGCCGAGTTGCACGACCTTCATGCAAACATGCAGCACCTCGCCGGTTGCGAGGACCGCACCCGGTATTTCGATGTCAATCGGCGCATTCACGACCGCATCGTCGATTTCGCCCGCAACCCGATCCTGAGCGATCAGCGAAGCCGGCTGGCGCAACAGGCCGAGCGGGTGAGGTTCATCGCCCTGGGCCGCGACGCCCGGCGCAACGCCGCAATGCAGGAGCACCTCGACCTGATGGCCGCTTTCGACGCGCGCGATGCCGACCGGGCCCGACGTATCTGGCGCGGGCACCTTCTGGCATCGGGCGACCAGACCATAGATTTTCTCGCGCGCCGTGCCGCGCCAGACGCAAGGACAGACAGGCCATGACCACAGAACTCGACCTCGTCATTCGCGGCGGACGCATTGCCACTGCCGCCGACGTCTTTGACGCCGATATCGGCATTCGGGGCGGACGCATCGTGGCGCTGGGCCATGATCTGGGCGCGGCGTCTGAAGAGATCGACGCAACCGGCAAGCTGGTCTTGCCTGGCGGGGTCGATGCGCATTGCCATTTCGATCAACCGTCCTCTGACGGCTCCGTCATGGCCGACGATTTCGACAGCGGGCCGCGCTCGGCCGCCTTTGGCGGAACCACCACCGTCATTCCCTTCGCCTGCCAGCAAAAGGGCCAGACCCTGCGCGCGGCGGTGGATGATTACCACCGGCGCGCTGACGGAAAATCGGTGATCGACTATGCCTTCCACCTGATTGTCACCGACCCGACGCCGCAGGTGCTGGGGCAGGAACTGCCCGCCTTGATCCGCGAGGGCTACACCTCGTTCAAGATCTACACCACCTATGACGATCTCAAGCTGAACGACCGGCAGATTATCGAGGTGCTGGCGCTGGCCAAGCGCGAAGGCGCGCTGACCATGATCCATGCCGAAAATTCCGACGCCATCGCCTGGCTGACCGAGGCGCTGGAGCAGGCCGGCCAGACCGCGCCACGCTTTCATGCCGATGCGCGCCCCGCGATAGCCGAGCGCGAGGCGACGCACCGGGCCATCTCGCTGGCAGAGATCGTCGATGTACCGATGCTGGTGGTGCATGTCTCGGGCGGCGAGGCGATGGACCAGATCGCCGCCGCCCGCGCCAAAGGGCTGAGGGTCTTTGCCGAGACCTGCCCGCAATACATCCTGCTCACCGCCGACGATCTCGATCTCGACGGGTTCGAGGGCGCCAAGCACATCTGTTCGCCGCCGCCGCGCGATACCGCCAGCCAGCAAAGCGTCTGGCGCGGGCTGGCGAACGGCACGTTTCAGGTGTTCTCGTCGGATCACGCGCCGTTCAAGTTCGACAGCGCCACCGGCAAGAAACTTTGCGGTGACGGGGCCAGTTTCACCCATGTCCCCAACGGGATCCCCGGTGTCGAAACCCGCCTGCCGCTGCTGTTTTCGGAAGGGGTGGGCAAGGGGCGGATTTCGCTCAATCAATTCGTGGCTCTCACCGCCACCAATCCGGCGCGGCTTTACGGGCTTTATCCGCGCAAGGGAACGATTGCCGTCGGCGCCGATGCCGACATTGCGATCTGGGATGCCGAACGCGAGGTGACAATCCGCAACGAGCTTTTGCATCACAATGTGGACTACACGCCTTACGAGGGTCGCACGATCACGGGCTGGCCCGAGATCGTCCTGTCGCGGGGCAAAACCGTTGTACGTGGCGAACGGCTATACGCCGAAAGTGGCCGTGGTCAGTTTCTGGAATGTGGCGCACCGGATACACTGATCTGAAGTGTTTCGGGGTATCGGTTAACCATCGATCATCGCCAAGCTGGTCGCGCCCCGAACCGATGGAAGCGGTTGCGCCAAAGAAGAGCGCACCGGTGATGCGGTAGACCACGACCTCGGGGTTCGCCGCGGCCTCTTCGTCATAGCTGCCGCGCGGGTGTGCGCCGTCCGCCTCGTCCCGTCCGACAAGGGGGGTTTGGGTGGAGATGGCGGTGGTCTTGCTCATCCGTTGGATAAAGAGGACCGAGCCGAGCGCGAAGCCGACGACGATGGCTTCGGTCAGGTCGCGGAAGATCGTCAGGAAGAATGTGGCGGCGAGGACCGTCGCCTCTCCCCAACCGGACCGGACGAGAATGGCGATGGCCGGCTTCTCGATCATGTTCCAGGCGACGACGGCGAGGACACCCGCAAGAGCGGCAAGCGGAATGTAGGCGGCAAGCGGCGCGGCCACAGCCATGAAGAGCAGGATGAACAGCGCGTGCAGCATGCCCGAGCCCGGACCATGCGCACCCGAGCGCACATTGGTTGCGGTCCGCGCGATGGTGCCAGAGACGCAGAAACCGCCGAAGAGCGCCGATCCGAGATTGGCCGCGCCCTGCGCGACAAGCTCGCAGTTCGAGCGGTGCCGACGCCCGGTCATGCCGTCGGCAACCACCGCGGAGAGAAGCGACTCGATGGCGCCCAGAAGCGTGAAGGAGATTGCGGCGGGCAGAACCGCCATGACCTTGTCGAGCGACAGGTCCGGCAGGCTGGGCGCCGGCAAGGTCGAGGGAATGCCGCCGAACTTCGTACCGATTGTCTGCACCGGCAGGTTCAGGAGTGCCGTTGCCAGGGCCGCGGCGCCGACTGCAACCAGCATGCCCGGCCAATGCGGCCGCCATTTGCGCAGGCCGAGGATGATCGCGACCGTCGCCACCGAGACGAGAAGCGCGTCCGGCGTCAGGCTCGCACGCGCCTCCCACAGGGCGGGGGCTTCTCCAGCAACTCGCCCGGCTCATGGTCGAGCGTCAGGCCAAAAAGTTCCTTGATCTGGCTGGCAAAGATGATGACCGCGATCCCGGCGGTGAAGCCGACCGTCACCGGGAAGGGAATGAACTTGATGAAGGTGCCGAGGCGCAGGAAGCCGACGGCCGCCAGCATCAGGCCCGAGAGGAAGGTTGCAAGGATCAGCCCCTCTATCCCGTGTTGCGCCACCGTCGCAGCGACCAGCACGATGAAGGCGCCCGCGGGCCCGCCGATCTGGAACCGCGATCCGCCCAGAAGCGAGACGAGGAAGCCGCCGACGATGGCCGTGTAGAGCCCCTGCGCCGGGGTTGCGCCCGAGGCGATGGCGATCGCCATCGAGAGGGGCAAGGCGACGATGGCAACCGTTAGACCTGCAATGGCGTCCGCGCGTATTTGGGACAGTCCGTAGCCTTCTCGCAGGACCGTGACGAGTTTCGGAGTGAAGAGGTCGGCGAAGCTGGGTGCCGCACTCTGTCTGGTGGTCTGGTCTTTCATCTTCGGCCGCACCTTTGAGGGTTGCGGCGGGATCGTCGGCATGTCGTCGGCGGTCGCCGTCGCGAGTCTTGGGTCAGACTTTCGGGGGTGGTGGTTTCAGGCGGACGCCGCGCCCGCCTGCCGTACTGGGGATGCCTTCACCGATCAGTTCGACACCGGCGAGCTCCAGCGCTGTCACAATCTTTGTCAGGCTGTCGACCACACCACGCACGTTGCCGGCGCTGGCCTCCATGCGCTGGATCGTCGGAACGGAGAGGCCGGATAGCTCGGCCAGGGTCTTCTGATCGATGCCGAGAAGGGCACGCGCCGCGCGCATCTGAGGGCCGGTGATCATGTGGCTTATCCCGATTGCAGTGCCGACCTTATGAAACATCACTATTGATATTCCAAGTATCAATATAGCAAATTGGAATATGTATTCTGATGTATTTGCGACCGCGGGCGGCGCGGCGGCAATGCCAAGTCGCAAGGCCTTCGGGAAAGCCATCAGATCCTTGCCTTCCTTCCATTGGCGCGCGGGTCCGGGAGAACCGACTTCGCCTAGCGGTCGGACAGCCGCTGCGGGGTGGTCGGCGATGTCGCGGTCCACGCGCCGCACCGCGAGGGCGATCAGCGCAACCACCACGCCCATGTGCTCACCTCCACCCGCAAGCTGGAGGCGCAAGGCTTCACGGCCAAGATCACCGTACGATCACGACCAGCAAGAGGATGTTCGTCCATCGGATCACGCGCGGAATATCTCGCCGGCGTCGCCGCGATTTCCCACAAGACCATTGCTGCAAGCACGCCGAGAAACGCCGTCCAGCCTATGGCAGGCTCAGGGCCAAGGATCGTTTCGGCTTTTCCTGCCCGTGCAACTCAGATTGTCTTGTGGGTTTTGCGGCAACTTATCCCACGGTGAACTGGCCCATCATCCCGCGGTCCTCGTGTTCGAGGATGTGGCAATGGTACATGAACGGGGCCTCAGCCGTGGCCGGCTTGTCGAAGCGGACGAGAATTTCGGTCAGACCGTCGACATGCACCACGTCCTTGAGACCGGTCGCCTGCGGATCAACGGCCCGGCCGCCCATGCCCGTGACCAGGAACGAGGCTCCATGCACATGGAAGGGATGGGCCATCATGTCGGCGTTGATGCGCCAGCGTTCGGTTTCACCCAAGGGGACGTGGAAATCGACACGGCTCATGTCATAGGATGACCCGTTAATGCCCATCGTCTGCCCGTCGCGGCCAACGAGGTTGTTGAGCATGCTGCCCATCATGCCACCCGAATGGACGTTCAGGGTGAAATCGCGCGTCCGCACGGGCGCACCAAGGTCGGGCAAGGTGGCGGGCAGGCGTGCGGGCAGCGCGCCGGAAACGCGCGCAGGCTGTTCCGAAACCTCGATCGACAGGATGTCGAGCGTGCCGGTCGCGCCGGTGTCTGCGCCCATCATGCCCCCGCCGCCCATCATGCCGCCCATGGACCCGCCCCCCATCATGCCGCCTGCGATATCGGCGGAGACGAGCCGCACCGCACGGCGATCCGAGAAATCGGCCACGATCTCGGCCCGCTCGCCGGAGGACAGATGCAGGCCGGTCATCGCTTGCGGCGCAGGCAGCAGCCCGCCGTCGCTGGCGACCTGATGGAACTCGCGGCCATCCGAGAAGCCGAATTCGTAGGTCCGCGCGTTCGACGCATTCAAAAGCCGCAGCCGCACCAGACCGGCAGGGACGGTCAGCTTGGGTTGGAGTGTCCCGTTGACAAGGATATCGCTGCCCTGGAACCCCGCCATCTGGTCCATGTGTCCGAGGTCATAGGTCATCACCCCGCGCCGGAACAGGCGATCCTGGACAATCAGCGGGAAATCATCCTCGCCATAGGTTCGCGGAAGGGGAACGTCGATCTCGGGATCGTCCAACAGGATCATGCCGGCCAACCCCCGATAGACCTGGGTGGCGGTCTCTCCGTGGACGTGGCTATGATACCAGAGTGTCGCCGCCGGGTGATTGACGGGAAGCTCGGGCGTCCAGGTCTCGCCGGGACCGAACGCCAGTTGCGGCCCGCCGTCGAGGTGGCCGGGCAGGTGCATTCCGTGCCAGTGCGCGGTAATGGGGGCTTCGGTGCGGTTTTCGACCGCGATCTTCGCGGTTCGCCCCTTGACCAAGCGCAGCGTCGGGCCGAGATAGTCCTGCGAGAAACCAAGCGTGGGCGAGGAGACACCGGGATAGAAATTCCGCGTTCCGGCGCGCGCGCTGAGCGTGTTCCCGGCCCTTCCATCCACCTCCATCAAGGGAGGGATCGGCAGGGGGGCGCCCGGTTCCGCCGCGATCGCGCGGCGGGTCACCAGCATCGGTGCGGCCAAGGCCGCGCCAGCCGCCGCACCGGCCAACAGAAAGTGTCGTCGTTTCATGGGTTCGTCCTTTCGCGGCGTGTGCCGCAGTTAATCCTTAGCCCGTGTCAGCCGCATCTAAGCGGTCGGCAAGCCCGCCTTTTTCCAGCCTGCCAGACCGCCATCGACCAGCTGCGCGTCATATCCCATCTCCTTCAGCCGGGCGGCGGCCATGGCGGCGCGCGCGCCCGAGGCGCAGACGACCATGACGGGCGACTTCCCCTGCACGGCGGTCAGGTCGGCCTCGGCCACGCCGCTGTCGGGATCGGCCTTGGCCTCGAGCAGGCCGCGCGGGATGTGGATGTGGTCTGGCCCCAGCTTGCCGTCTTTGGCCAGTTCGCCGGGCTCGCGCACATCCAGAAGCAGACCGGCGCCCGACCGGGCGTTCGCCTCGGCCTGTTCCGGCGAGATGGTCTCAACGGTTGCTTTCGCTTCGGCGACGAAATCCTTGATGCCTTTGGTCATCCTTGTTCTCCTTCAGAACTTGTTTGCGGTGGTCTTGAAATTGCTGTGCCCATCGGCCTCGGCCGGGTGCAGGCGACCGCCGCGCAGGTTAACCTGTGCGGCGTGCGGCATGCGGTCGGGCAGGGCGGGTGTGGCAGCACGGTCGTCGCGCGTTTTGATGAATTCGGGCTTGGCCGTGCCGCAGCGTGTCAGGCACGAAGTCCGCGCCGTCAGCGGGTCGAAATCCGGCACCACATCGATAGGCGCGGCTTTGCGGGTGCGCGGACAGGCCGCGGGGTGCTGGATGGCTCCGGTGTCCTCCTCATGAAGCCCCCAGATGTCGGGGGACGTCGGTCCGGTGGAAGGGCTTTGGCGCGCCAGGATCATGTTCGTTTCAATTCCGATTTTCTAGGGATTTGGAGGAGGGTGAGCGTGAATTCAGTGGCCAGAATCGCTGCGGCCGCGCTCCTCTTCGCCATCGCAGAAGATACTATAGAGCGTGTCCAGAAGGCGTTTCGCGTCTTCGTTCGACAGGGCGTAATAGATGGTCTGACCCTCTCGCCGGCCCGCGACGAGCCCCTCTCGCCGCAATATGGCCAGGTGCTGGGACACGATGCTTTCCCGAACATCGAGCGAAGCGGCAAGGGCGCCGACCGATTGTTCGCCTTCGACCAGTGTGCAGAGGATCATCAACCTGTTCCGACTGGCCAGGCACTTGAGCAGGGCTTCCGCCGCGTCGGCATTTTTTTGCATCGCATCCAGTTCCATACAGATGTATCTGCGAATGTTCGCAGATACATCAAGGGGCGCGGCGCGAAGTTTTTTTGGTACATGCTTTCCTTTGTCTCGGGACCGTATTGCGATAAGCGTTCAGTCATGGCGTCGCTCACTCAAATCGAAGTGCTTCTCCCGGAGTTCCGGGCCTACGCGATTGCCATTTGTGCGTCTTCGGACGACGCAGAAGACCTTGTGCAGGATGCCATCGAACGTGCGCTGAGAACCGAGAGCCGCCCGACAGTTCTTGACGAATTGAGACCCTGGATGTTCCGGGTGATCCGCAATCTTCACTACGACGAGCTGAGAAAAAGACGTGTGCGCCGGGAATATTTGGCGGTTGAGAAACGTCTATCAGATGAAGCGGGCATATCAGACGCGGCGCGGGACATTTTGATCCGCATGGCGTTCGAGAAGTTGCCGCCGGATATGCGCGAAGTGCTGTGTCTTGTGGACGTAATGGGATTGAAATACGCCGAGGCGGCGAAGGTGATGGATGTGGCGAACGGGACGGTCATGAGCCGGATTAGCCGGGCGCGTAAGGCACTTTTGGCACTGGTCGAAGGATCGGACGCTGCGGATGAAATAGAGAAAAGCGCACGATGAACGAGTTGAACGAGAACGATTGGGAACTGGTCAACGCCTATCATGATGGCGAGTTGAGTGACGTTGAGCGCCAAGCGATGGAGTCGCGCCTCCGGTTCGAACCCGCTTTGCAAGAGGCGTTGAGGGATGTTGCCAGCGTTTCGGCCAGCCTTGGTGCCTTGCGTCCGGAAACAGGGCCCTCCCCTTCCGAGCAGGTTGCAGAAGCGGCAAATCAGAACCGTTGGCCAACTCGATGGCTCGTTGGTGGCGCGGTTGCCGCAGCCATTGCGTTGGCCGTCGGTTTGGGACCGCAGTTCACCTCGGAACCGTCGGTGTTCGACGTGCATACGGAATTGGCAGGGCAACCATTCGCAATTGATGTGGGGGGTATGACCCCCGCAGCGGCTGCGAGCAGCAAAGATATTCCAGACCTTGCCGGTGCGAACCTGACGCCGGTCGCTATGCGTACGCTGGAAGACGGAAATGTGACCCATTATGCGGGTCACAACGGCTGCCGCCTCACATACTACCGAGGGTTGCTGGACCTGGATGGTGAGGATTCCATGAAGGATGCTCAGCTCGCAACCTGGGCAACAGCGGACAATATAAATCATATGATCATCGCGAACGGCATGGATCAGGGCAAGTTTGACGCCATCGCCGATTTTCTGCGGCTTGTGACCAAACAACAGGTCAGTGAGCAGATGATGGCCTCATTGGAAGAAACGACAGCAAACGCAGGACGATGCGTGGGCTGACTAAAGCAGAACGAATTTCAGACCTGAAATCAGGACTGCAACGGCCAGGATCAGGACTGCCGGTTTGACAGGGTGCGACCGTACTTCCAGCCCGGTGCCGGCGATTGATGTAACTGCTTTTCCGATCCCACCCTTCTGCCGCCTCCGTGATCTGAGATTGGCTCGTTCGAGGATGAACCAGAGGGAGTTTCTCCGTGGAGACTACGATGGAGTTCTCATGTCGCGGCGTGGGGGCATGCGCAGTCGCAAGTGGCCGGATGAGGTGAAGGCGCGGATCGTGGCGGAGACGCTGGTTTCGGGCGCCACGGTCAACGAGGTCGCTGCCCGGCATGGCCTGAAAGCGAACCATCTATCGCCGTGGCGGACGATGGCGCGACAGGGCAAGTTGGTATTGCCTGCGCCCGAAGACCGGATCGAATTTGCCGCGATGGTTGTTGCAGCCTCGCCGCCCGAACAGGCCGCTGACGAAGTCCGCTCTTCACGTAACTAAATTATTCTAAAAAGCTGAATTAATTTACCTTTTCCGATTAGCGTCCAGCACCTTGTACAGCAAAATGTACAGCAATTCTTTTCGTGTGCAAACTAGCGCATCCTAGCAGGACTTCGGTAACGGGGCCGTCGTAGGGTCAGGACTCATAGCCAGTAAATGACGAGTGCGGCGAGAGCGATGGCTGACAGGAAGACCTTCGGGCACCGGTCGTATCGGGTCGCCACACGCCGCCAATCCTTCAGCCTGCCGAACATGATTTCGATCCGATTGCGGCGTCTGTAGCGGCGCTTGTCGTACTTGACGGTTTTCTTGCGCTGCTTGCGACCGGGGATGCAGGCGCGTATCCCTTTGTCTTTCAACGCTTCTCGGAACCAGTCGGCGTCATACCCTCGATCTCCGAGCAGCCATTCCACCTTTGGCAAACTGCTCACCAAGGCGCGGGCACCGATATAGTC
>NZ_FNYY01000005.1 GCF_900109145.1 Marinovum algicola | reverse complement strand
TGGGTCAGCGCGGTACCTTCCAGCGCCACCACTTCGGCAAAGTCCCGATGAATGTCCATTCCTATGATCCGCATACTCCCTCCACTTCAAAAGCATTCACGTCGTGGGAGCAGGCGGGCACGCGGCAACTACAGATCCGTGCTCTCGGCACATCCGGGCAAGCCGCAGGGGCGACCAGATAAAGCTTCGGGCTCGCAGCCCATGTCTCAAGCTCGGTCTGCCCGCACTTTCGTGCTCCCGGCGCCCCAAATCCCGGATGGTGCTACCCTATCTCCGATCTGCACAGACTGGCAGGGTTTCGAAGCGCCGATTCTATCATGCCGGATAAGGCGAAGGTCGAGGTCGCCGTTCAGGTCTCGCAGCGCTGGATCCTGGCGCGGCTGCGGAACCGGCGGTTCTTCTCTCTGGCTGAGTTGAACGCGGCGATCCGGCCCTTGCTCGACGATCTGAACACGCGGATCATGCGCGACTACGGGGCCAGCCGCGCCGATCTCTTTGCCACGCTGGATCGCCCGAACCTGCTGCCGCTGCCGGCGGCCCCCTACGTCTTTGCCCGCTGGAAACGGGCCCGTGTCGCGCCGGATTATCATATCGAGGCGGACGGGTGCTGGTATTCGGTGCCCTTCGGTCTGATCCGGCAGAAGGTCGATCTCCGCCTTACCCGGACCACGGTGGAAATCTTCCATCGCGGCAAGCGCGTGGCCAGCCACGCCCGCAATCCCGGGCGGCGCAGCCATGTGACGGTGCCTGACCACATGCCGTCCTCTCACCGCCGCTATGCCGAATGGACCCCGGCGCGCATCCTGGCCAGCGCCGAAAAGCTGGGGCCATCCGTCGCCGCGTTTTGCCAGATCGTCATGGAGGATCGGCCCCACCCGGAACAGGGGTTCCGCACCTGCCTGGGCGTTCTGTCGCTGGCCAAGAGCTTTGAGCCGGAACGCCTCGACGCGGCCTGTCGCCGGGGCGTGACGATCAAGGCGCGGTCGGTGTCCTCGATCCGGTCGATCCTGAAGACGGGCCTCGATCGGGCCTTTCTGGAGCCCGAAACCGAAGAACTTCCCCTGCAGCACCCCAACATCCGGGGTCAGAATTATTACCACTGAGAAGGAGAACCCCTTGCTGACACATCCCACATCCGACCGGCTCGAGGCCCTCGGCTTCACCGGCATGGCCAAGGCGCTGGACGAACAGCGCCGCGCCGGGGCCACGTTCGAAAACCTCAGCTTTGAAGAGCGACTGGGCCTGCTCGTGGATCGAGAGGCGACCGAGCGCAGTGCCAAGAAGCTGGCGACACGGCTGCGGTTCGCGGCGCTTCGGCAGGCTGCATGCGTCGAGGATATCGACATGCGCAGCCCGCGCGGCATCGACAAATCGGTCATGGCGCACCTCATCGACGGCGGCTGGATCGACCGGCGCGAGAATTTGCTGATCACTGGGCCAACAGGCCTGGGGAAAAGTTGGATTGCCTGCGCGCTCGGCCACAAGGCCTGCCGCGATGACCGCCGGGTCATGTATCACCGCGTTCCCCGGCTCTTCCAGGCATTGGCCATCGCCCGTGGCGACGGTCGGCTCGCCCGCGTTCTGAAATCCATCGAGCGCACCGAGGTCTTGATCCTGGACGACTGGGGCCTGTCGGTGCTGACCGCCACCGAACGCCGTGATCTCCTGGAAATTCTCGAGGACCGGCAGGGCCGCGGCTCCACCATCGTCACAAGCCAGTTGCCGGTCGACCAATGGCACGAGGCCATCGGCGACCCGACCCTCGCCGACGCCATCCTCGACCGCCTGGTCCACAACGCCCACCGCCTCACCCTGACCGGAGAAAGCATGCGACGAAAAATGAGCACCACAAAACCGCTTGACCAAGTTGGGCAAGCTTGATCCCATGACCAGGTCGGTCACCTGCCCAAGTTCATGGAATGGGTGCCCACGATGCCGTGGAATCGCTGCCCACGATCACGTGGAATGACCGCCCAACTTCTCTGGAATGCGCACCTCGAGCGTCTTCAGCCGCTTGGCCTCTGACACCGTCATGCCGCCGAACTTGGCTTTCCAGTTGTAAAAAGTGCCTTCCGACATGCCGTGCTTGCCTCGATAGCAACAAGCGCATTGTCGTGCTGATAGAGGGGATTACTCGCATCCGGCCAGCCAAATACGAGGTCATCTACGAACGCACGGATTAGTGGTTCTCGGGCATTCCCAATTTCAGTTCCGCGCAAACGCACGACTGCATCATCAAGATCGTCTGGGAAATAAGGCGATACAATTACAGTTCTAAGGTTGTCCAGCGCTGCCTTGCCTTGTCGTGCTGGCTGCGACAGAACATAGCTCAGCGCTGATCTAATGTGCAGTCGTGCCAGTTCTGCCGGCGGCGAGTAGGGCTGAGCTCCATGAAAAAACGTTGGGTGCGCGCACCGATTTCGGTCAGCACGCAAGCGACTCAACTCCTCGAATTCTTGGTGGCCAAAAAAATCGAACCTATCGCGAAAGTTCTCGAGAAGGTTGCGTTCAAATTCGAGCAAGCCTTTAATTGCTTGAGTGTTTCCAAGTCGCTGTTGCTCTTGCAACTTATCCAATTTGTCCGCAAGGGTGTTGGCTTCAATATCGCCATCGAATGCCAGCCCTCTAATTTTCGATATTAGATCAAAGCAAACACTCACATATGCCGACACGATGGCTGCACGATAGGCGCCGGTTTCGTAGCAGCGAATTGCTTCACGGATATTGTTTTTGGCATCGTCGTCAATACATCGAACGATCATTTCCTCAAAACTTATAATCACAAATTTGGGGCCCTATATACCTGCGTGACCCAAGATGATCGCGCGGCTCACTCAGAAGCCGCGCGCGCTGCGAGTTCTTCGCCCTCCGGCAGCGGATCATTTGCGGGCCAGTATCCCCCACGCTTCAAACGAACCACTGTCTCTGGCTGACGCCACAGCATCGTGCTCAGCACCATTCGCGGGTCTTTCCCTTCGATGTGCAGACCGCGCTCGTCAAGCGCTTCGTACAAGTCGTCACGCGGAATAGGCTCGCCGCGCTCACGAATGATCTCCACAGACAATTCAGCGACCTTTTCTTTCGGCGGATTTCGCGGGCGCTTCCGTGCTGGCGTTACCACCTCGGGCGATTCTTCCTCCAAGGATTCGGGCGGCGTATCACCAGACATGAAGGCGTGGTATTCGGAAATGAATCGCTCGGCCCGCGCCAATTCGGCGCGAGCTTCTGTCAGATCGGCCTCAAGCGCGGTGATGCGCTCAGCCATTTCAAACTTCAAATTCTCGGCTTTTTCCAACGCGTTATCGGGCATGACGTGCGATCTCCGAATGTTCACTGAGGGCAGCATACACCGGCGGCACGCGCGTGTCCATTCACTGGATACAAATGCTTGAAGAGATCGCGCATTCGGGATATGGTTTAGACGTGAAGGGTCGGAGCGTAGAACGGCCCTGCCGAGGTGTTGACGCACCAAAGCAGGGCCGGTTCCGGTTCGGGACGA
This sequence comes from Marinovum algicola, assembly GCF_900109145.1. GTDB lineage: Bacteria > Pseudomonadota > Alphaproteobacteria > Rhodobacterales > Rhodobacteraceae > Marinovum > Marinovum algicola. The sequence continues at coordinate 279,979 of NZ_FNYY01000005.1, read as the reverse complement.
CGCCTATCCGTGGCCGTATGCGTCCCGTGATGCAGGAATTGTCTCCCTCAATCGGGGGAAACTTACGCCAATTCCTGCATCATTTCAAGGCCTGTCATAAGGAGTATGACAATGGCCGAGCGCTGTTGCCATTACGTCCGACCGCATACGCGCCTTCGCTTCGGCAAGGTCGAGAACGTGTCGGGCTACTGGCGGTGCTGCGGGTAACGTCCCGCACAATATCTGGCGTGCACCTAAGCTGCAAGCGGGGAAGTGCCAACTAACTTGATCCTTCCTTTTTGGGTCGCCGCCGGGCGGGCTTTTCCCCCGGCGGCTTTTTCTGTTTTGACCGCTCTATGCTTTCCCTGACTTCATCGGGCTTCACCCTGGCGAACCGCGAAAGGGTTTCCTCAAAATCCATATCCAGATACAGCGGCGGTTCAGTCTTACGCTTGTCGCTTGTCATGCCGTCAGCACCTTCCAAGGCAACCGGCCTTCAATGCAGGTGAAAACATCATTCATACGGTCGCAGGGGTCCATGTCACGCCGATTAAAGCGCCACGTCATTTCATCCACGTACTTGGACAGGTGATTGGGGGATACGTAGTGGTGAATACCGATGATTTGGCGTTTCAGCAGCGCCCAGACACTCTCGATTGAGTTACTGTGGATCACATCTGCGACCACGTATTCACCCGCGCTGTGGTTGACCGTGAAGTGCCCATAGTCTTTCGCCAGCCCTTGATACGAACGGTGCTCATCAGTGAACAGGATAGAACCGGGTTTCACATTCTCACGCACCACACCCTGCACTGTTTTGGCCGTTGTATCCTTTACGACTTCCGCGCGAAGCTCGCCGTCGCGCTTGAGAACCCCGAGCACGACAGATTTATTCGCGCCGCCTTGTGACCCGGGCTGGCGCCTGTTGGCGTGTTTGTTCTTCTCTTTGCCGCCCACATACGTTTCATCGCTTTCAACGAAGCCATCTAGAGGCGCATTGAACGATTGAGTGCGGGCCGCGTGGCGCAGGCGATGCAGGACGTGCCACGCGCTTTTTTGGGTGATTTTGAGGTCACGCGCAAGCGTAGTTGATGCGACACCTTTCTTGTGATTGGTAATCAGCCAAATGGCCATGAACCACTTGCGAAGCGGCAGTTTCGTGTCATGAAAAATCGTTCCTACTTTGATCGAAAAGCGCTTGCGGCAGTCCCCGCACTTGAAAGTCTTGCGGTCCGAGAAATGATAGATGCGTTCACCGTCGCAGTGCGGGCAGAACTCACCGTCACGCCAGCGGATTGCCCGCAGATGGTCGAGGCACGACTGTTCATCGGGGAAGGCTTCGAACAGATCGTAGAGGCTTTCAAACTTGGCGAGCATGGCGTCATCTCCTGTCTGACACCAATATAGGCTCAAATCAGCGTTGGGTCAAGCACGTATATAGGCCCCCAAATTTGTCTCTCTCTTCAGCTCAAAGTTGGCTCATGACGAAGGTCGAGTGAGCCTCCGCAGCAGTGAGCGATCATTTCGCTAAACTGCGTCTTAGGGTAACTCAAGGCAGGCCGTCCCCGGCAGCGAGCCTCCACACCGCCTCGGCCGCTTTCTACGGAACGGCCACCGAAATTTTGCAGAACCGCTCTGCTACCGGCACCCTACACACTCACCGAAAACGAACCCGTCAGGACACCTTACCATCGCAAGTCGCGTTCCTCGACAGCCATGCGATGCTAAACTTCGCGAACGTCCTGTATTTCATCGGAGAAATCATGCTCCGCCTTGGGCTTGCGAGTAACCTCTGCCCTAAGGAAAACTTGCTCTTGACAAGGGTGCGCACGAAAAACCCGCCTTTTGCGCACACTTTTCGTTAGTTGGCAACATGGGCAATAAATGGCGATCCCTGAAGGACTCGAACCCTCAACCTGCTGATTAGAAGTCAGCTGCTCTATCCAGTTGAGCTAAGGGACCGCTGCCCCCCGTATCTGCCGGAACTTCGCCTGCGGGGCAAGAGCCGACGGGCCGCTACAGCGCCCGCGTCATGTAAAGGCTGAGGGGATCGTCGACATAACCGCCGAACGGCGGGCATGGCGTGAAACCCTGGGCGGCATAAAGCCCACGGGCGGCGGTAAATTCCGGTGCGCTGCCGGTCTCGAGGCTGATCCGCCGATGACCCGCCTGGCGCGCCGCCTCGAGCAGCGCCAACAGCAGTGCGCGGCCGGCGCCCTGCCCGCGCGCCTCGGAAATGACATGCATGGATTTGAGCTCGGCATGAGCGGCATCCAGCGGCTTGAAGGCTCCCACCCCCAGAAGCAGCCCGCCGCGCCGGCAGGCAAGAACCTGCGCCGCATCGCGGGTCAATTCGGTCAGGGTCTGCACATGGCAGCTCTCTTCCGGGCTTTGTGCCCGCATCATCGCATGATGCCGCATCAGCAAGGCCGCGACATCCGCCTCCTCCGCCTTGGCGGCGCCAACCGTGATGTCGCCGTGCAGGATCAACCAACGCTCTCGGTCTCGATCGCCGCGGCGACCGCCAGATCCGCCATCGCCAGCACCGCCTCCCGGGTGGCGGCCACGGCAATGAAGCGGGCGTTGTGGCAGAACCTGGCGCCGGTGACGCCGCTTGCGGTCTCCAGCGCCGCATCGGTCAGGCCGGCCCAGGCCGCCGGAAGATCGGCGCGGCTCTCGAAACTGTCACCGGACTTTCGAATCGTGGTCATCGCCCAGTCATCGCCGCGCGGATGCACCACGAACAGCAGGTGATCGGCCCCTGCCTTCTCTATCGCGGACCGGAACGGCATCCCCATGGGCAGCTCAAGCACGCGCCCGGCGCCGGCCGCGGCGATGGCCTGCATCACCAGCGCCTCGGCCCGGCGCTTGGCCGCCTTGCCGCGGATCGCCGCCTCGACAAAGGCGCGGGCGACCGGCAGCGCTTCGGCAAAGGCGCGGTCGTCGGCATCCTCGCCGCGGGCGTCAAACACCGGCTTCAGCGTCTCCAGCAGCACCGGCAGCGTCATCCCGGCCAGCGGCCCGGCGACCGAAGGCTCCAGCGCGCCATTATCCATCAGGTCGACCGGCAGGACAAAACTCCGGTCAAAGCTCTGGTGAATGTCCTCGATATCGGCCTCCGGCACCTCGCAGGCGCGCAGGTAGTCGCGGCCGTAATGTTGCCAGATCAGCCCGAATGAGCTGTAGGGTTGGCCATCTTCGCGCAGCGGAACCGGCTTCTGGTGGTGATCGAAGACCCGCGCCTCTGGGTCATAGACCCGGCCCACGTCATAGATGATTCGGCCCGCCCCGGGTGTGATCCAACCGGCATCGCGCGACCGCACCAGCCGCGCCTCGGGAAACAGGCGGCCAAGCACGACGGTGGACAGAAGCTCGTCGGCATGAAAGCCGCCGGAATGGGTGACGAGATGGGTGATGGTCATCAGGGGCGGCTCCTGCCGGGAATTGATCGGTCGCGACGCGGGCGATCCGGGCCATAGCGTCCTAAATCGGCTCACGTCACACGCTTGCTTGCGAGGGTTATTTGGGACAGCGGGAAAATGCGAGCGGAAATCCCCGGAAAGTCGGGACGCCCCCCGCGATCTGCCCCAAACATGCCAAGACAGCCCGCCGGGGCGGGCTGTCTCTCTGCGGCGGTCGGGCGCGATCAGGCCGGTTTCGACCTGTCGGTGAGAGCGCCCGCCTGCCGATGGAGCACGCCCTCGATCACGGGCGCACGGCGGCGGTCGGGGCCGCCGCGCGGCGCGACAGGATCTCGGCGGTTTCGCCGGCCACCGCGACAAGGCGGCTTTCCGCGATCTCGGCCAGTTTCTCGCCGCCGGTCTTGGCCGACACCTCGATTTCGGCGAGCAGCCCCCGAAGTTGTGTGGCGCCAATCAGCGCGGCCGAGCCGGCGAGCCGATGCGCCTGCCGCCCCAGAGCGTCGGAGTCGCCGTTCCGGCCGCGTTCGATCAGGGTCGGGATCGATTCCTCAATCTCGGCGCAGACCCGCTCGAGCGTGGATTTGAACGCCGCCGCCGGCAGCACGTTCGCGAGATCGTCCAGCACTTGGAAATCGACGGCCTGCTGCGGGGCTGTCCGCTCGGCGGCCGCACGCGCAGACGGGGCGATCTGGTTCTGCGCGACCGCCTCGTGCAGCTGGTGCACCCGGATCGGCTTGGACAGGCAGACATTCATGCCGGCGGCGCGGAACCGGGCCCGCTCGCCCGGCATGGCATGCGCGGTCAGCCCGACAATCGGCGTTTCGCGGTTGGGCCCCTCCAACTCACGGATGTCCTGGGTGGCCTGAATGCCGTCCTTTCTTGGCATGCTGACATCCATCAGGATCAGGTCGAACTTCCGCTCCAGCGCCATGTCGACGCCTACCTGACCATCGCGGGCTTCCTTGACGACATGACCAGCGAGACCAAGCAGCTCACGCGCGACCATGCGGTTGGTTTCATTGTCCTCCACCAGAAGGATCTCGAGTGGGACGACAGCGGCCATCGCCGGAGGGTTGGTGCCGTCATGGGGATGCGGGGTGCCCGTCGCGTCCGGCTTGGCTGTGGGCGTTTCCTCGGCCCGGCGCAGCGGGATCGTGAACCAGAACCGGCTGCCGACGCCAAGCGCGCTTTCGACCCCGATGTCACCACCCATCGCATTGACGATGCGCCGCGAGATTGCCAGGCCAAGGCCGGAGCCATCGGAATTGCGGGCATAGCCGGTTTCAAGCGTGACGAAATCGTCAAACACGATCGCCTGTTGGTCGCGGGAAATCCCGATGCCGGTGTCGACGACGCTGAACTCGACCTCGGCCATGCCTTTGGCATTGGTGCGGGTGGTGGCCTGCACGGTGATCCTTCCGGCGTCCGTGAATTTCACCGCATTGCCGATCAGGTTGACGAGAACTTGCCGGATGCGATGCGGATCGCCCAGAACGGCATGGTCGGGAAGCGACAGCTTGCTCTCGATCGTCAGGCTCTTGGCCTCGGCCGCCGAGCTCGTCACCAGCAGGGCGCTGCTCACGATATCGCGAATGTCGATCGCACTGCTTTCGATCCGCAGCGTGCCGGTTTCCGCCCGGCTGACGTCGAGCACGTCATTGATCTGGCGCAGCAGATGTTCACCTGCGGTGCTGGCGGTATGGGCATATTTCGACTGCTCGCTTGTGAGGGCGGTGCTGCGCAGCAGGTCAACGGCGCCAAGGATGCCGTTCAGCGGCGTCCGCATCTCGTGGCTCATCACGGCAATGAAGTCGGATTTGAGCTTGCTCGCGGCTTCGGCCTGTTCCTTCGCATTCAGAAGCTCGCGGCTGCCCTGGCGGTAGACCAGCACCCAGGTCAAGGTCACGAAGAAGATCGAGCCCAAGGCGGCGGCAAGGTAGAGCCCGGAGTGATCGTGGGCAAAGGCTTCCTGGTTCGGCGCCGCCGCCAATTGCCAGCTTCCATTGGGCAGGATGACCTCGGCATAGGTGGTTGCCGTGTCGAAGACACCGGCATCGCCGACGATCACGGCCCCCTCGGCCCCGAGGCCGTCGACGCCGCGGATCGCGAGTTTCACCCGGTGGTCGATCTCTGCCATCCCCGCCTCGGAGAACAGGGCATCGACATCGATCAGTATCGTGGCAAACCCCCAGAACTCGTCAAAGCCGGTCCGGCTCTTGAAGCCTTCGATAAAGATCGGCAAGCGGGCGATGATTGCCCGGCCGCCCTGCTTGAGCGTCAGCGGTCCGGCCACGATGAACTTGCGGTTTTCGATGGCCCGCAGCACGGCGGGCCGGCGGGCCTCGTCGGCGATCAGATCATGGCCAATCGCGGCCCGGTTGCGTTCGATATCGGTGAGATAGGTGACGACGGCATCGGGCGCGAGCTGAAGGCTCATGACGCCGGGCACGGAATCGGTGAGGCCTTGGGCGAAGCTTTCGAAATCCGCTGCGGTGAAATCCGGGTGCGACTTGACGAAGGCCTTGAGCGCGATAGGCAAGCTGAGGCGCTTGTAGAGCGCGGATTCGATGGCCGACCGGGTGGCCATGAGTTCGCCGTATGCCAGCGCCTCGGCATTGAAGTCATGCGACTGTTCGTGCTCGCGCACGTACAGCGTGATCAGCGCGGCAATCGAAGCAAGCAGCATCAGGCTGGCCAATGTTGCAACGACGAGCGAGCGCCAGCGAATTTGGGAGAAGGAACAATGTGGGGTCATAGGTGCATACTATGACACCCAATCCGCTGGCTCATTTGCGCATTCGAGCAGATGCGGCTCTCTAAAGTATAGGTCCGCATCCAAGGCGCCGCCTCCGGCCGCAGCGCATCAGGCGCGGTGCGAGCGCATCCCCGAACTGCGGTGAGCGAAAGGCGGGATTGTCCGATCCGGACGGTCCCGGCACCTGTTTCGCCCGCCCCGCTGCGGCCGGCGGGGCGCCCTTTATGCAGAGCCCGGGAAAAACTCAGATGTCTCTTACAGGCTCAATGAGTCCAGGGGCCGCGGCGGTTGACCGCGAAATTCTCGGCATAGCCGCGCGGGCGGATGTTGGGCTGGCGCCGCTTGGGGTCGATCACCGTGGTTTCGATGCCGTGGTCGCGGGCATATTCCAACGCCGCTTCCTTGCTGTCGAATTTCAGCCGCACCTGCGCCTGGGTATCCTCGGACGAGGTCCAGCCCATCAGCGGATCGACCTCGCGCGGCGAGGACGGCGCAAATTCCAGAACCCATTGACGGGTCTTGGCCACGCCCGATTGCATCGCGTTCCGGGCCGGTTGGTAAATTCGTGCGCGCATGGATGTGCCTCCGGGTGTTTCGCCGGTTATCGGCAATTCCGCGCCCCGTTTCAAGCGTATAGACTGCCCGAAAGGCATCGCCCCTGCCAGCGGCTCGATCCTGATTGTTCGGATTGGCGGCCAAGCACAGCTTGGCTGTCGTTCGTGTCGCGGGGAGCGAGGGGTGGGTAGGTGCAACACATTCGACAGCCAAGCCTGCTGCTTGCCATTTCAGGGTACAATCGCCGAAACGGGCTTGGCAACGATTTTTGCCGGCGCAAAATTCATCACGCCGACACAGGACTGTGCAGTGTCTCCGTAAACCCATGGAATCGCTGAGACAACTCAGGCCGACCGCTGACAACAAATTTCGTTAGACTAAAAATCCGAGCAATATCAAACTGCTTTGACGTGATTTCGCGTATCCGGTCGGACGAGAATCGGCCGCGGATCTCCGCCGTTCTCGTCTAACAATTTCCGGCCGCTCCGCCAACAGCGCGCGGAGCAGGTCTTGCATTGGCCGGGCAAGGTCGCACATTTAGCGGGCAAGGAGCCCTAGCCATGTACAACAACTCGCCCGAAGCGATGCCGATCCTCAGCGCGCCGGCCCCCGACTTCAAGACGCGCGACAAGCTCGAAGGCGGCAAGACCTTCGTGATGAACACCGAATTCGATCCGGCCGGCGACCAGCCCACCGCCATTGTCGAGTTGAGCCAGGGGCTGCGCGACGGCGACCGGGATCAGGTGCTGCTGGGCGCGACCGGCACCGGCAAGACCTTTACCATGGCCAAGGTCATCGAAGAGACCCAGCGCCCGGCGATCATCCTGGCCCCCAACAAGACGCTGGCGGCCCAGCTTTATGGCGAGTTCAAGGGGTTCTTCCCCGAAAATGCGGTCGAATATTTCGTCAGCTATTACGATTACTACCAGCCCGAGGCCTATGTCGCCCGGTCCGACACCTATATCGAGAAGGAAAGCCAGATCAACGAACAGATCGACCGGATGCGCCACTCGGCCACGCGGGCGCTTCTGGAACGCGACGACGTGATCATCGTCGCCTCGGTGAGCTGCATCTACGGCATTGGTTCGGTCGAGACCTATGGCGCCATGACCCAGGATCTCAAGGCTGGGCACGACTACAATCAACGCGAGATCATGGCCGACCTGGTGGCGCAGCAATATCGCCGCAACGACGCCGGGTTTGCGCGAGGCTCCTTTCGGGTGCGCGGCGATGTGCTCGAGGTCTGGCCGGCGCACCTCGACACCCGAGCCTGGCGGCTGTCATTCTTTGGCGAGGAACTGGAGGCGATCACCGAATTCGATCCCCTGACCGGCGAAAAGACCGATACGTTCGACCAGATCCGCATCTACGCCAACAGCCACTACGTCACCCCGCGCCCGACGATGCAGCAGGCGATCATCGGCATCAAGAAAGAGCTGCGGATGCGGCTCGATCAGCTGGTCGGCGAAGGCAAGCTGCTCGAGGCACAGCGGCTGGAGCAGCGCACCAACTTCGATCTGGAAATGCTGGAAGCCACCGGCGTCTGCAACGGCATCGAGAACTACTCGCGCTATCTGACCGGCCGCGCGCCGGGCGAGCCGCCCCCCACCCTGTTTGAATTCATCCCGGACAACGCGATTGTGTTTGCCGATGAAAGCCACGTCAGCGTGCCGCAGATCGGCGGCATGTACCGGGGCGACTATCGGCGCAAGTTCACGCTCGCCGAACACGGCTTCCGCCTGCCGTCCTGCATGGACAACCGGCCGCTGAAGTTCGAGGAATGGGATGCGATGCGGCCGCAGTCGGTCTTTGTCAGCGCGACCCCCGCCGCCTGGGAGCTGGAGCAGACCGGCGGCGTCTTTACCGAACAGGTGATCCGCCCCACCGGCCTGCTTGATCCGCAGGTCGAGATCCGGCCGGTCGAGATGCAGGTCGACGACCTGCTCGACGAGGTGCGCAAGGTCACGGCGGACGGCTTCCGCACGCTCTGCACCACGCTGACCAAGCGCATGGCCGAGGATCTGACGGAATACATGCATGAACAGGGCATCAAGGTGCGCTACATGCATTCCGACATCGACACGCTGGAACGCATCGAGATCCTGCGCGACCTGCGGCTCGGCGCCTTCGACGTTCTGATCGGCATCAACCTGCTGCGCGAGGGGCTCGACATCCCGGAATGCGGGCTAGTCGCCATTCTGGACGCCGACAAGGAGGGCTTTCTGCGCTCGGAAACCTCGCTGATCCAGACCATCGGCCGCGCCGCGCGCAACGCCGAAGGCCGGGTGATCATGTATGCCGACCGGATCACTGGCTCGATGGAGCGGGCGCTGACCGAGACCGACCGCCGTCGTGCCAAGCAGATCGCCTACAACGAGGAACACGGCATAACGCCCGAGACGGTGAAAAAGAACGTCGAGGACGTGCTGCAAGGGCTCTACAAAGGCGATGTCGACATGAACCGGGTGACCGCGACCATCGACCAGGGGCTGGCCGGCTCCAACCTTCAGGCGGTGCTCGACGGGCTCAGGACCGACATGCGCAAGGCGGCCGAGAACCTGGAGTTCGAAGAGGCGGCGCGGCTGCGCGACGAGATCAAGCGGCTCGAAGCGGTCGACCTCGCGGTCCACGACGACCCTCTGGCGCGCCAGCAGGCGGTCGAGAAAGCGTCAGAGGCGGCGGTCAAGTCGAAGGGGCGCAGCACCGCCGGTCGCCCTGGGCAACGCGGCGGCAATGTGCAACGGCGCAAGCGGTAGGCCTGGCGGGGCGGGCGGCACTGCCTGCCCTATGGCCGCCACTCCGCAACCACGTCAAAGCCCTGCGGCACCGGCATCTCTTCGAGGAACTCGGCGAAATTCGCCCAGATCGCCTTGACTCGTTCCGCGTTGGACTCCGAGGTCGCCTTGTCGGTCACGGTCGCCACGATATAGCCGCTGCCGTCCTCGTTCATCGCGCTCATGAAATGCTGCATGCCGGGCAGGCCAAGAATCTCTGCCTTCAACTCGTTCATCTTGGCCGTAGCCGCCTCGCGGGATCCGGGTTTCATCTTGTATGGCGTGATACGTGCGTACATCTCTCCCCCCATGTCCGGGCCCTTCTGGCCCAAGGCATCATTATACCACATTCCGCGCACGACGGCTGTTACCTCGGTCACACCGACGGCCCAACTCCTGCGGGAACAATTTCGAACTGGTTGACGTTACCTGCCCGTACCGACCGAGACAGCAACAACCCCGGAGACATCCCATGGAATATGGAATTTTTGGTCTCATCATCCTGATTGCAGACCTCTACGCCATTTACAAAACCCTCACGTCCGCCGCGTCGACCGGCGCCAAGGTGGTCTGGACGCTGGTCATCCTGATCCTGCCGGTGCTGGGCTTCCTCGCCTGGCTGCTGTTCGGCCCCAAGGGCCGCGCCGCACACGTCTGAACGGCTGACCATTGATCGCACACGGGGCCGGTTTCGGCCCCGTTCCGCTTTGCAACCCCCAGTGCCGCGCCTATGGTGAGCCAGACCAGCAGCCGCAACAGCACAGGGGCCCCGCCGCCATGCTCACCGCCTTTGATCACGTCAACATCCGCACCGCCAATCTCGACGAGATGATCGCTTGGTATGGCGAGATCCTCGGCCTGCATCCCGGCAAACGTCCGCCCTTTTCCTTTCCCGGCGCCTGGCTCTACCTCGGCGACCGGGCCGTGGTCCATCTCGTCGGCAAGACGGCACCGCCCGACCCTGGTGATGATCTTGGCCTCGAGCATTTCGCCTTTCGGGCGCAGGGCATGGACCGCTTCACCAGGTTGCTGACCGAGCGGGGCATTGCCCACAGCATCGACCCGGTGCCCGGCATCCCGGTCACCCAGATCAACCTGCATGACCCGGACGGCAATCACATCCATATCGATTTCGATACCTCTGCCGAAACCCCGTAAACCGATCCTTAATTCTGCCCAAATCCCCTGTTAGTCGGACCAGCAAGTTTGCGAGGATATTTTCATGGCTGTCATTTCGATCGATCCAGACACATTGTCCATTGATGCCAAGGCGGCGCAGGCCGCGGGCAAAGCGGCGTCAGAGAGCTATCGCACCCGCAAACCCTATCCGCATGGCAGCTTTACCGATTTTCTGCCCGAAGAGGTGCTGGACCGGGTGATCGCCGAGCTCAAGACCCTGCCCGAGGCCGAAGACAGCTTCAATCGCCCGCAGGAAAAGCTCAAGACCTCTTACCTGCCCGAGCGTCTGCCGCCCTATACGCGACAGCTGTTCTACGCCCTCAACTCCCGCCCCTTCGTGCGCTATCTCGAAGAGTTGACCGGCATCAACGGCCTGATCCCAGACCCCTATTTCTCGGGCGGCGGGGTGCATGTGGTGGCCAACGGCGGGCATCTCGATATCCATGCCGACTTCAATCACAATTCCAAGCTCAATCTGGAACGGCGGCTGAATATCCTGATCTATCTGAACAAGGACTGGAAAGCCGAATACGGCGGCTCCTTCGAAATCTGGAACGAGGACATGAGCCGGAAAGTCGAAAGCTATGTGCCGGAATACAACCGGATGTGTTGTTTCAATACCGGGTCCGACACCTGGCACGGCAATCCCGAAACGGTCAATCACCCGCGCGGAGAGCCGCGCATGTCGCTGGCGCTGTATTACTACACCGCCACCTGGGACCACACAAAACGCAGCCATACCACGCTGTTCCGCCCCCGCCCCGGCACCCATGACCAGGCCGACCGCGAAGTGCGCCGGCTCGAACTGTTGCAGGACATGCTGCCGCCGATCCTGTTCCGCCGGGTGATCGGCCCCTTGCGGCGGCTGGGGTTCTGAGCGCAGCCCGCTCCGCCGCGACGGCCGGCGTCAGTTGCCGTCGCCGACCTCTTGCACGATATCGATGACCTGCCGCGCCCATTCGCCGATGATCGGGATGAACTCGATCTGGCTCAGCGTCCAGATCAGCACCGACAACAGCAATGTCGCGCCGACGACGGTGCCGAGCCCCATCATCAGCCCCCGCGCCAGCGAATGCCAGAGCATGGTCCAGAACTTGTCATGAATGCGAAAGAAACGGTGGCCGTTGAGCTTTTCAACTTCCCGGCGCAAGGCTCTGATTTCACTGACGAGATCATCTGACATGTGGCGCAAGCTAGCCCGCCGACCGGGCTTTCGCCAGTGCCACGCCGTATTTTTCCCGCGTCACGCGGCGGAACACGGGCTAAAATCCTGCGCAGCGCATCATTCCTGCGGGCAATTCGCGACCGGCGTGCTAGCTTGCGCCGCATGAAGATTGCCCTTTTGCTTCGTCTGTTCTGGACCGCGCTCGGATGCCTGGCCATCGCGCTTGGCGTATTGGGGATTTTCCTGCCGCTGCTGCCGACCACCGTGTTCCTGCTGCTCGCGGCCTTCTGCTTTGCCCGTTCGTCGCCCCGGCTGCACGCCTGGCTGGTCGAACATCCCACGCTCGGCCCGCCGATCCTCAACTGGCGCGATTACCGCGCGATTTCACAGCGCGCCAAGGTGCTGGCCGTCTCGACCATGGGGGTGGTGCTCCTGGCCGGGCTGGTCCTCGGCCTCAGCGCCTGGCTGGTGACATTGCAGGCCGTGGTGCTCGCCGGTGCCGCGCTTTTCATCGTCACCCGGCCGACGCCGCCGATCGGCTGAGCCAACGTGAGGAGCGACCCTCAGCCGAAGGTTGCCGCAACGTCGTACATCACCGGCTCGAAGCTGCGGCAGAGGTCGTGGATCTGGCGGTTGCGCTGGCGCATCTCGTCAGAGCGCAGCATGGCAAGGAAATCCTCGCGGTTCTGCCATTGGGAGTAATTGGCAATCCGGGTCTGCGCGTCGTTCACATGCAGGCCGGCGGCGACAAAGCCGGGCTGCTTCGAGATGAAATTCTCGTAGGCGTCCTGCAACGCATCGAGCAGATCCTGACAGGTGCCGGGGGTCATCTCGAAGGTGGTGATCACGGTCTGAAGCTTGGCGTCGGCTTTGATCTCGGGCATGGGAACTCCTCCTCTGGTTCCACCCTGCCACGCGGCTGCGGCCAGTCAAAGCCCCATTGACGCCGAATTCAGACGTTGGGTTCGCCCTGCAACCCCAAGACCTTGCGCATTCCGGTCCAATAGCCCGGCAGCCGTGGCGGCCGTTGCAGATGCGGCAGTGCCTCGTCGGCCCAGCGCGGCATTTCGCGGGTCATGAAATCCCGGCCCCAGGCGAGAAAGGCCTCGCCATGCTCGGGGCGCAGGCGGCAGGCCGAACCGACCAGGCCGACCAGCGTTTCGGGCGGCAAATACCATTCGTCCTGAATGCCGGTGACGCGGCCGCGCAGCAGAGGCCCCACCCTGCGCATCAGCGCGCTTTCCGAAAAGATCAGCAGCATGCGGCCCATCTCGGGACGGGAATAATGGATCAGCGGCGGAAAGGTGTCGAAAAAGCTGGCCTGACCCCCGGCAACCGCGAAATTGCGGATCGAGGGGTGAAAACCGATGCGGGTCTCGAACTGGTCGGCATTGTTCCAGAACCGGGCGATGACCTGCCCCGCCGCCTCCATCAACTCGAGCGCCGCATCGCGCGGCGCGGCCTGCATCTGCGGCCGCATCATGCTCTCGGCCGGCAGCGCCTCCTGCACGATCACCGGCACCTCGAGATCGCCCTCGGGCAGCAGGTGAAACTCGGTTTCCGGCACCGGCACGCCGGTCTTGTGCAGCGCGGCGACATAATCGGCGTGACACGTGGCCAGCCGCGCCATCAGCGCCGGGTCGGTCGATCCGCGATAGACCTTGATCACCCGGTCGGAAAAGGGCCCCTGCGTGGGCCGGAACGGCGCGCAGAAATAGCCCAGTTTCGAGATCGGCTGTCCGCGCGACGCGCTGTCGTCGCGGATCAGCCGGGCCAGTTCGGTCAAATCGGTCATGTGTCACCCTGCCATGTGCCCCCGCGTGATAGCGTAGCCACCGCCCCTTGGCCAGCAGCGTCAGGGCGGCATTAACCGCATGTTTACCATGCTCCTGCACTCTGATCGGCGGGGAGCGTGACGCGCGAGGATCATCGATGTTTCGTCTGGCCGCCATTTTCATGATGCTGGCCGGCATGGCCACGGCGGGGGCCTGGCCACGGGACAAGGGCAGCTGGTTTCTGGCCACTTCGACCGAGATCAGCGACTTGGAGGTCGCGCGCCGCCCGGGCGAGCTGTCGATCTTCAACAATCTCTACATGGAATACGGGCTGACCCGTTCGCTCACCCTCGGGCTCGATATCGGCCATAGCGTCGGCTCCGATCCCGATTACCGGGTCTTTGTCCGGGCGCCGGTGCTCAGCCGCCAGGGAACCTATCTGTCGCTCGAGGCCAGTCTCGGGCGGGTCGACGATCTGAATTACAGCGCCATCGGCTTCGGTTACGGCCGCGGGTTCACGCTCGGGCCGAATTCCGGCTGGTTCGGCCTCGACACCCGGCTGGTGCGGGCCGAGGGGCCCGGCGCCGAACATCTGCGCCAGAGCAAGCTGGATGTCACCGCAGGGCTGACCTTTGCCGACGGCCTTCAGGCCATGGCGCAGGTCTTTCACACCCAGGTCAGCGACACGCCCTACACCAGCCTTGCCCCCAGCATCGTCATCCCGGTCGGCCGGCGGGCCAAGATCCAGGGCGGGCTGCTGTTCGATCTTCGGACCCCGGCCCTGCCCGGCGTGAAAATCGGCCTCTGGCGCGAGTTCTGACCGATCACACTGGGAATTGCCATGTGGCGCCAATTGGTTAGACTGGCACGACCTGCCAGAATGGATACGCCTCATGCCCCAGTCCTCCTGTCTGCGCTCGCTCGTCCCGCTCATTGCGGCCCTTGGCCTCTGGCTCACCCTTGTCGGCCCGGCCGCGGCCTTGCAGCTCCGGCTGGTCAACGCCGACCCCGAAGGCTGCAATGCCCGCGCCACCGGCCCGATCGAGCCAGGCGACAGCGCGCGGATCGCGCGGCTCCTGCCGGGCGGCTCGGAAGGCGCCCAATATTTCGACGCCGCGCCCCGGCTCTGTTTCAACAGCGCCGGCGGCGATTTCATCGAAGCGGTCGAGATCGCCGAATACCTGCGCCACACCGGCATTTCCAGCCATGTGGCCGAGGGCGAAAGCTGTCTCGGCCCCTGTGCGCTGGCCTTTCTCGGCGGCACCCGCGCCAGTTTCGAAGGCGGGGTGGTGCGTGCCCTCGACCGCTCGATCCATGCCGCGGCCAGGCTGGGCTTTCGGGCGCCGGGGCTGGAACTGCCCGACGACGGCTTGACCGAAGACGCCGTGCAACTGGCGTTTCAACAGGCACAGCAGGCCACGGCAGCGATTTTCGGCAGCCTCAACATCCTCAGCATCAGCCGCGATTTCGCGCTTGCCGTGTTTTCCGTGCCAGGCGACTACCTGCATGTCGACACCGTGGCGCGCAGCATCGATGCCGGCATCCGCGTCGAGGGCCTGCGCCCCCTGCCCGACCAGATGAGCCAGGACCAGCTGCGCGAGATCTGCGAACGGATCGGCCCCGAGATGCGCCCCGACCACTTTGACCGCCCCGAAAGCACCCGGGTGTTCCAGGCCACCGCCGGCATGATGCTTGCCCCCGCCGCCACCGGCGCGCGGCGCGGCGCCTGGCTGACCGGCTATCGGGCCGAGGGCGAGCTCTACTGGACGGTCTGCGAGGTGCGCTGGTTTCAACCGCGCTCCGGCACCGGCGGCGTTTCGGCCCGGGTGTTGCAACAGGCGGCCTGGAACGGCCAGAGCGAGGCGCCCAACGACGCCCCGCCCACCGCCGCCGAGATCGAACGGCTGACCGAACAGGCCACCGGCCCCTTCACCTTCTTCGAACCGATCGTGATCTTTCCCGGCGCCTCCAAGCTGACCGATCTGGCCGGCGACGGAGAAGAGCTTCCGCCCGCCGCCGCCAATGCGCTCTGCGCCCCGGCCGCCGAGCGTTATCAGGTGGTCAACGTCAACGAATTCGCCACCCTGCGCACCGAACCCAACTTCAGCGCCGAGATCGTCGCCGAGGCGCCCAAGGGCAGTTTCGTGGCCCCGGTCAGCCGGGACGAAGACGCCTATCTTATCACCTCCGAGAGCTGCCGCGCGGCCTGCGATCACGCAACCCGCGACGGGCTCAGCGCCACCGATTTCCAGGCCGCCGCCGACTGCCGAAATTCCAACGACGTCTGGTGGCGCATGGTGATGCCCGATGGCGCCGCCGGCTGGATGTCGGCGCGCTACCTCAGCGTGCGGTAGCGCGGCCGCCACGGTCGGGGGCGCGGCGGCGTCAGACGTCCATCCGCATGGTCACGCTGACCTTGCCGCGCACGGCGGTCTGCCAGAACAGATCGATCCGGTCATTGGCCGCGCCCTGCCGCACCTTGGTATAGGGCATACCCCATTGCGCCACATTGGCGCTGTTCTCGATCTTGTCGGTGGCGACCACCGACACCACCCCCCGCGCCTCGCCACCGAATGCCAGCACACTCGCGCCCGAGATCTGCCAGGTCGCGGCGGCCGAGGATTGGGTATGCGAAACGGTGACCGGATTCTCGGTGGTTTTGAAGACGTTGTTGAAGGTGTTGTCGGTGAAATAGACGTTCTTCATGTTGCCGTAGTTCATGTCGGCATGGGTGGTGTCCACCTTTTCGGCCTGCTGAATCACCGCGCCGACGCCGCGAAACAGGTTGCCGGTCACGTTGATGCCGTTGAAGAAATGGCCGGTGCCATATGGCTTGACGACGATCCAGGCAAAGGAAGGCAGCACCTCGCCGCAGAGAAAGACGTTGTTGGTGATCGACAGCCCGGCAAAACCGAACCCGCCGGCGAAATCCGGCGCCACCTCGCGCTCGTTGGTCCATTCGATAAAGCAATTGTCGACGTAATTGCCCACCACCGTCGTGTTGCACGAGCGCAATGCCAGCACCAGCCCCGCCATGCGCACGCCATTGGGCTGACCGTCGCCCTGAAAGAAGTGATTGCCCTGCACCACCGCGTTCGAGCCGGAGAGGATGCAGAAATGCCGGAACTGGCTGGCGCGGTTGTTGCGCAGCTTGACGTCATTGGCATTGGTATTGATCGCGATCGAGATCCGGTTCTGCGCCGGTTCGCTGCCCTCGGACGACAGGAACTGGCAGCGGTCGACCAGCATCCCCTGGCAGCCATAGCCGATCGAGGTGATACCGCGTTGCCTGGGTCGGGTAAAAAAACAATCGCGCACCTGGAACACCGTGCCGGTCTTGGCCAGCATGATGCCCGAGGCCTTGTTGTTGCACTGGAACTCGATGTCCGAGAAGGAAAAGCTGGTGAGCTTTTCGAAGCCGCTGAAATCGATCAGATATTTGAACCGGGTAAAGGTCAGGGTCTGGGTTCCGGTCGCCGCCCCCATCGGCTGCGACAGGGTGATCTCGCCGGCCGAGACATTCTTGGATCGAACATAGGTTTCGCGCGCCACGCCCGCGCCGGTGATCAGCGCGCCGACCGGAATATTGGCCACATTGGCCACATTGGTCAGCTTGTCGTCATCACCTGCGGAATAGGTCGCCTGGCTGGTAAAGACATCCGGCTCCCAGACGGCATCGCCGGTGGCATAGAACTGGCCATTGGCGATGTGGCGGCGCTGGGCATAGGTGTCCTTGTTGTTCACCGCGGCCTGCATGTCGATCGGCTCGGAAATCGAAATCCGCCGCCCCCCCATGTCGAGACTTTCGTGATCGGCGTTGTTGAGCAGCGACTGAAACGCCTTCTTGAAGCCCAGCTCCTCATTGCCGAAAGCGTCTATGTAGGTGCCGAGGTCGAAATCCTTGGTCAGCGACAGCACCGCGCTCTCGGGCATGGTGACCGTGCCCTCGAAGCGGATGCGCGAATTTATCGTGACGTCGTTGTTCAGCCGATAGCTTCCGGCGGAGACCAGGATCTCGCGCCCGTCCGCCGCATCGTCGGCCGCCTCGAAGGCGGCGCTGTCATCGGTGTTGCCATCGCCGATGGCACCGAAATCGCGCACATCCACCATGGCCAGCTGCTTGCCGTGAAAGACCGAGGTGACATCCTCGATCACCAGATCGTCGATCCGCACCAGCCCGCCGTTCGGCCCGGTCAGGTCAAGCCCGAGATGCGCAAAGACCGGTGCCGTCCCCCAGATCATGTCGACGCCGGTGCGGTTGCCCGGCCCGAGGATGGCCGAAACCTCGGTGATCTCGCCGTAATTGGTCAGCGTCACCGCCGGCCCGCTCACGATCACCCCGCTCACCTGGCTGCCGTTCGACAGCGCCGGATATCCCGCGATGCGCACATTCGGCAGATTGCCCGAGATCGCCTTGACCCGCGCCGTGACCCGCAGGTAGCAGCCCGGCAGCATCGGCGTCTGCCCCATGTAGCGCAGCTTTTGCGTCGAATCGGATTTCTGGATCTCGAGACAGCCGCCGAAATCCTGATCCGACGGCACAAAGGCGGCATTGGCGGCGCTGGCATAGGTGTCATCGCCCGGCCGGCCGTTCTCGCTCGACCAGACGTCAAGCCCGGCGGCGAAGGCCGTCGGCATGAAGACCACGCCCTCGGTAATCGCTTTGTTCATGATGGTCCCTTTCCCACATCGCGCCCAGGTCGCGCATGTCACACGTCAGGGCAGGCAGGCCGCCCGCCGATGGGAAAGAGAGGTATCAACTGCGGCTTAACGACGGCTGAGAGCACCGTGCGCCGCCGGCGCAACGGCCCCCGCGTGGTCAGACCGCGATATCGGGCGCATCGAGGATCTGCACGCCGCCGATCTTCCAGCCGCTCTCGCCGGGCACCATCCGGTAGCCGAGGTAGTGCCGCTGTCCGGCCTGATCGATGATTTCGACCCTCTGCCAGAGCGCGCCGCCGATCTCGGCGAGTTCGAGGTAGGTCACCTCGCCCGGCATCCAGACCATCGGATAACCGCGCCGCACCATCAGGCCAAAGACTTCGGGCGAGCCGAACATGCCCTTGATCGTCGGGCTGGCGTAGGAAAAGGCGCGGTCGATGTCCTGCGCCTCGAAAGCCTCGAGTTGGCCGCCAATCACGGCCTCGATCTCGGGATTTCTGGGCTGTGGTTCCTGCGCTTGCGCAGGTCCGAAGGCCAGAACGAAAGCCAGAACGGCAAGACAGTGACGCAGCATGACGGGCACCTTTCGCGGGGTTGATCCACAAAAGATAGTCCGAAACGCCTGCGCTTCAAACTGCGCCGGCCCCGAGAGGGCTCAGCCCAGCTCGCCCTTGAGGCCCTTGTCGATCAGCGCGACGGTTTCTTCGACGCCATAGAGCGCGACAAAGCCGCCGAACCGCGGCCCCTGCGAGGCACCCAGAAGCACCTCGTAGATCGCCTTGAACCAGTCGCGCAGAGGCTCGAATTCATGCACCTTGCCAACCGCAAAGACGATCGATTGCAGGAACTCCTCGTCGGTGAAATCCGCCTCCGGCAGCGGCTCGTCCTTGCCGACGATGGCGTTCTTGCGGGCAATCAGATCGCGGGCGTAATCGCCGTCCTGCAACGCTTTCGCCAGGTCCTCCAGCGCCGCCCGTTCCTGATCGGTGGGCGCGCGGAACACCTTGGCGGGCTTCACGAAATCCTGGAAATACCGCACCGCGTGACCGGCCGCCTGATCCATGCCGGGATGGGTCTCGGCGGTGGCATCGGGGGCGTATTTGCGGATGAAGCCCCAGAGCGTTTCCTTGTCCTCGGCACTCGATGCGCTGGCCAGGTTCAAGAGCATCGAGAACGAAACCACCATATCCGAGGCCGGCACCGCGCCGCCGTGAATGTGATAGACCGGATTGTTCAGCCGCTGCGCCGCATCCTGCATGGCATAGGCGCGCAGCTGCTGGTGATACTCGTCCACCGCCTTGGGGATCACGTCGAAATACAGCCGCTTGGCGGTCTTCGGCTTGAGATACATGAAATAGCTCAAGCTCTCGGTCGAGGCATAGGTCAGCCACTCGTCGATCGAGATCCCGTTGCCCGAAGATTTCGAGATCTTCTGCCCCTGATCGTCGAGGAACAGCTCATAGGTAAAATGCTCGGGCGGGCGCTGGCCGAGAATGCGGCAGATGCCGTCATAGATCGGTGTGTTGGTCGAATGGTCCTTGCCATACATCTCGAAATCGACACCCAGCGCCGCCCAGCGCGCGCCGAAATCGGGCTTCCACTGCAATTTCACATTGCCGCCGGTGACCGGAAGGGTCCACTCGCGCCCGTCCTCGTCGTCAAAGGTGATCTCACCCTTGGCCGCATCCACGTGTTTCATCGGCACATAGAGCACGCGGCCAGTCTCGGGATGGATCGGCAGGAAAATCGAATAGGTCTGCCGCCGCTCTTCGCGCAGGCTCTTCAGCATCACCTTCATCACGTCGTCATAGCGTTCGCAGGCGCGCAGCAGAACCTCGTCGAACTGGCCGGAGCGGTAGAACTCGGTGGCCGAATAGAACTCGTACTCGAAGCCGAAGGTATCGAGAAACCGGCGCAGCATGGCGTTGTTGTGATCGCCGAAACTATCATGCGTGCCAAAGGGATCGGGCACCGAGGTCAGCGGCTTTTGCAGATGCTCGGCCAGCGCCTCCTGGCTGGGCACGTTGCCGGGCACCTTGCGCATGCCGTCGAGATCGTCGGAAAAACAGATCAGCCGCGTCGGAATGTCGGAAATCACCTCGAAGGCGCGGCGGATCATCGTCGTCCGCAGCACCTCGCCAAAGGTGCCGATATGCGGCAGACCCGAGGGGCCATAGCCGGTCTCGAACAGCACATAGCCCTTTTCCGGCGGCGCCTTTTCATAGCGTTTGAGCACGCGGCGCGCTTCTTCAAAAGGCCAGGCTTTCGAGGTCATGGCGGCATCGCGCAGGTCAGACATAGTTCAGGCATCTCCGGTAGGGCCGCGCGCCCCATGCGCACAGGCCGCCTCTCCCTATTGCGGGTGGCGCGCGGGGTCAATATTCTGCACTGCAACAGGAGGCCCCAATGTCGGAAGAAATCACCCATTCGCTCAGCGCCCAGGACTGTCTTGTCGGCCTGATGATCGCCATCTCGGCCTCGGATGAGAACATCCACACTGCCCAGCTCGTCAAGATCGAGACCGCGGTCAACAATCTGCCGGTCTTTGCCGATTACGACGTCGACCGGATGAATGTCGTGGCCCGCACGGTATTCGACCTGTTCGAACAGGAAGACGGACTCGACGCGCTGTTCGGCCTGATCCGGGAAAACTTGCCGGAACGGCTGTTCGAGACCGCTTATGCGCTGTCCTGCGACGTGGCCGCGGCCGACGGCATGCTGCACGAGGCCGAGCTGCGCCTGCTGGAAGAAATTCGTTACGAATTGAACATCGACCGGCTGCACGCCGCGGCCATCGAACGCGGCGCGCGGGCGCGGCACATGACACTCTGAGCCCGCCTAGCTGTTGACGAAAGCCTGGCCCCAGCGCTGCAACAGCCTTTGTTGCAGCTTTCTCGATCGGGCGATCCAGGCGCGTCCACCTTCCGGCCGCTCGCGCTGCGCCATGGTCAGCGCGTCGCGCCGTTCGGTATCGGCAGTAAAGATCGCAAAGGCCAGCTCGCTGCCGTCAATCGCCGTGGAATAGCCGGCCAGCGCCGAGACAAAGTTCAGCGTGCCGGTCTTGGCATCCACCTCCACCGGGTGATCGTCGATGATCTGGCGCTTCTCGTTGCGCAGGGGGATCGGCTTCAGAAGCGACCGCAGCGGCCCGGCAGTGCGCGCCGCGCGCAGCGTCAGCACCATGTCGGCCGCCGTCATCCGGCTTTGCCCGCCCAACCCGGAATGATCAACCAGGCTGACATCGGGGCTTACGCCATATTCGTCGCGCAGCCACTGCGTCATCGCCTGCGCCGAGGCCACCAGGCCATCGGCCTCCACGCCCAGCGCCTTGGTGGCGGCAAGCCCCACGACCTCGGCGGTGAGGTTGGTGGAATACTCCAGCATGTCACGCAGGATCTCGGTGAGCGGCGCACTTGTTACCTCGGCCAGCGCGGCGCCCTCGGGCGCATCCCGCGTCACCTTCGGCGCCTTCAGAACGATGCCGTGGCTGCGCGCGAGGATCTGGAACACCTCACCGGCGTAGATCTCGGGCTTGCGCACCGGCAACCAGCGTGCGCCCTCCTTGCCCAGCGCCCCGCGGGCGACCGTCCAGGTATCAATGCCATCCTCGTCGACGTAGGTATAGACCGGCGTGCTGCGATCCTCGACACTCATCCGGGCGACCGCAACATCGGGCCTGTGGCGACCGCTGCGGGCGTCCATGCTCACTTCGTAGCCATCGCCTGCCCGCACCCATTGAAAATACACGCGGTTGAAATTCAGGTTCAGCCCGGAAATCGCCGGGCTATAGGCCACATGCGCCGGCTGTTCGACATCGATCCTGTCTGCAAACGGCAAATAGCCGCCCCAGACCAGGAAATCACCGGTCACTTCGCGGATACCGGCCGCCTCGAGCGCCGCGGCCAAATCAGCCAGTTCGTCGGTGCCCAGCGTCGGATCGCCGCCGCCCGCAAGGATCAGATCGCCGGACAGCACGCCGTCGGAAACCGTGCCATTTGCATGGACGGTGGTGGCAAACCTGTGCTCCTCGCCCAGAGCGTCGAGCGCGTAAAGCGCGGTCACCGCTTTGGCCACGCTGGCCGGTGGCAGGCCCACATCGGCCTGGCCCTCTTCCTGCATCTGCCCGGTGCCGACATCCATCACCGCATATCCCACCTGGCCCGAGATCTTGGCCTCGCGGACCAGCTGTTCGGCGCTGGGAAAGGTCTTGACGATCGGCTTGGTGCTGCCCGGCCGGGCCACCGGCCGCAATGACCGGCTGGGTGGCGATGCCTGGGCGGCGGTGGCGACAAATCCGAGCGCCGCGCCAAGAAACATGCGTCTGGAAAATGCTTTCGTCATGCGATGATTTAACCTCAGCCCTGAATGACAGACAAGCGCGCGTTGGCGACCGATGCCGGCATTATGACGGTCCGCTCGCAGATTGCCGACACATCGTCGTGAACCGGGCAACCGCACCCCACTTGGCCGTGCCTCTGCCCGGCCCCGGCCGTCACCGCTTCGCGTCGTTGCGCCAATTGCCGGTGGCGCGGATCGCGCTGGAACTTTCGTCGCGCATCGGAACATTGACGAAACACCACGCCGGGGCCTCGGCTTCGGCTAGCCTGCGCGACTCCCGGCCACGGATACGGGCGCCGGCATAGACCCGCGCGGCCTTGGAGTTGCGCGCCCGGATGCGGTCTCCGGGCCGGGCAAGAATGCCGATCGGCACGGTCTCGACGATCCGCTGCCAATCCTGCCATTGCGGCAGTTGCACGAGGTTGTCGGCCCCCATCAGCCATACGAATTTCACACCTCGGTAATCCCGTCTCAGCGCGTCCAACGTTTCGGCGGTATATCTGGTTCCCGCCCGTGCCTCGTAATCGCTGACCTCCACCTTGGGATGCTGCATGATCCGCCGCGCGGCGGCCATGCGCTCGTCCAGCGGCGCCGGCCCATGCGCCTTGAGCGGATTGCCGGGGCTGAGCAGCCACCACACGCGATCCAGCCCGAACCGCCGGAGCGCCTCGCGGGTGATATGCACATGGCCTTGGTGCGGCGGATCGAAGGACCCGCCCAGCAATCCGATGGTCTGGCCGCGCCGCAGGGCCGGAAAAGGGGTCACCACGTCAGTCCTCTGGTCAAAACGCGCTCATGTCAGGGAAGTGACACAGGTTTGTCAATCGATTGGCCGCAGCGCATCGCCCAGGGCGACCGGTCCGGGCTGCAAGACCCGGGCCGTCATGCCGCCATGTCCGCGCACCGCCGCATAACCGCCGGGGCCGAAGGCCGCCTCCATCCGGCTGCATGGCGCACAGGGACCGGTGAATTCGAGCAGCGCCCCGCCCAGCGCCACCGCCCGCCCCCGCAGCCCGGCGAGGTTGATACCCGAGACCACGAGATTGCGCCGCAGCGCCTCCGCCGGCGCCGCGTCGCGGCCGAGGAACGCCCCGATCACCGCCAGATGCTCGGCCTGGACCAGCGTGACCGCCCGTTTGCCGGCCCGCCCGTGATCGCCGGCGAGCCCGGCTTCGGTCACTTCGACGGTCTCCAGCGCCCGCATCGCGCCGCGCCGCTCCGGCCGGACGCCGATCCACTCGACCCGCCCGGGCCGCGCATATCGCGCGATCAGTTC
Organism: Marinovum algicola; assembly: GCF_900109145.1. Lineage (GTDB taxonomy): Bacteria > Pseudomonadota > Alphaproteobacteria > Rhodobacterales > Rhodobacteraceae > Marinovum > Marinovum algicola. Next base: position 256,099 of record NZ_FNYY01000005.1, on the reverse strand, counting down.
CGCCATCCGCTCCATCTCGCCCTCCATTGCCCGCCGCACCCTGGGCCGGCCGATGCGAGGCCCGGCCCTGCGCGCGGCCCGATTTCGCCAATGCCAATTGCACCTCGCCCCGTGCCCCGTTATCTAGCCCTGCAAGCAAACCAAGGGGCGAGCAATGGCGGCTTATCAGTACGTGTACCACATGGACGGCGTGTCCAAGACCTATCCGGGCGGCAAGAAATGCTTCGAGAACATCCGTCTCAGCTTTCTTCCCGGGGTCAAGATCGGTGTGGTCGGCGTCAACGGCGCCGGTAAATCCACCCTGCTCAAGATCATGGCCGGGCTCGACAAGGATTTCACCGGCGAGGCCTGGGCCGCCGAGGGCGCCAAGGTGGGATATCTGCCGCAGGAGCCCGAGCTCGACCCGTCGCTCGACGTGCGCGGCAACGTGATGCTGGGCGTGGCGGGGAAAAAGGCCATCCTCGACAAGTACAACGAGCTGGCGATGAACTACTCGGACGAGACCGCCGACGAGATGGCCGCGCTGCAAGACCAGATCGACAGCGAGAACCTCTGGGATCTCGACAGCCAGATCGACGTCGCCATGGAGGCGCTGCGCTGCCCGCCGGACGATGCCGACGTGACCACGCTGTCGGGTGGTGAGAAACGCCGCGTCGCGCTCTGCAAGCTGCTGCTGGAAGCGCCCGAGATGCTGCTGCTCGACGAACCGACCAACCACCTGGACGCGGAAACCATCGCCTGGCTGCAACAGCACCTGATCGACTACAAGGGCACGATCCTGATCGTCACCCACGACCGTTATTTCCTTGACGACATCACCGGCTGGATCCTCGAGCTCGACCGTGGCCGCGGCATCCCCTACGAGGGCAATTACTCGGCCTGGCTGGAGCAGAAGGCCAAGCGCCTGGCCCAGGAGGCCCGCGAGGACAAGGCCAAGCAGAAAACGCTCGAGCGCGAGCTGGAATGGATGCGTCAGGGCGCCAAGGCGCGGCAGGCCAAGTCCAAGGCGCGGATTCAGGCGTATGAAGAGATGGCGGGCCAGTCCGAGCGCGAAAAGATCACCCGCGCCCAGATCGTCATCCCCAACGGCCCGCGCCTCGGCGGCAAGGTGATCGAGGTCGAGGGGCTGAAAAAAGCCATGGGCGACAAGCTCCTGATCGAAGACCTCACCTTTTCGCTGCCGCCCGGCGGCATCGTCGGGGTGATCGGCCCCAACGGCGCCGGCAAATCGACGCTGTTCAAGATGCTGACCGGCGCGGAAACGCCCGACGTGGGGGAAATCACCTATGGCGACACCGTCGATCTGTCTTACGTCGATCAGTCACGCGACGATCTGAAGGCGGACGACACCGTCTGGGAGGCGATCACCGGCGGCGCCGAGATCATTCAGCTGGGCGATGCCCAGGTGAACTCCCGCGCTTATTGCTCCTCGTTCAACTTCAAGGGCGGCGACCAGCAGAAGAAGGTGGGCCTGCTCTCGGGCGGGGAACGCAACCGCGTGCACATGGCGCGGCTTCTGAAAGAAGGCGGCAACGTGCTGCTGCTCGACGAACCGACCAACGATCTCGACGTCGAGACGCTGCGGGCGCTGGAAGACGCGCTGGTGGATTTCGCCGGCTGCGCGGTGGTGATTTCGCACGACCGTTTCTTCCTCGACCGGATCTGCACCCATATCCTGGCCTTCGAGGGCGAGGCGCATGTGGAATGGTTCCAGGGCAACTTCGAGGACTACGAAGAAGACAAGAAACGCCGGCTGGGCGCCGATGCGCTGGAACCGAAACGTCTGAAACACAAGAAGTTTTCGCGGTAAAAATAGAAACGTCTTTGTGGAAACGCAGGGCGCCCCCGTTTCTGTTGCGACCACTTTTCCTTGACGGGCGCGTGTCGGAACCGCGTAGGGTGCGCATTTATTGCGCACCGCTTCGGCCAACCAAACACCGGTGCGCAGTGAATGCGCACCCTACGTGACGTCGTGACCCATCCGGCGCGCGCGATGCACCGACGAAAACGGCCAATCCAGCGGATCGGTCACCCACCCGTGCTTGACCGGGTTCATATGACAATAACCGACCGCCGCCGCGCAATCCCGTGGCCCGCGAAGGTGATGCTCCCAGAACCGCCGGCCAGATGCCCCGTTCCCGCCGGGCCCTGTGGCTGCTCCGACGAGACCCGAGCGGCACCGCTCGTGAAAACCGCGCCTTGATCAGGCTCCACCGGGTTGAGAATTCGCAATCCCCTGCTGGCAATGTCCAGACCGCATGCAGGTGATCCGGCAACACCACCCACGCGTCGATCCGGAATGGGCGGTCTTCCCGCGTCCTGCGCACAGCCTCGCGCAGCACCGTGATGTGGTCGGTCAGGATCGTCCCCCTCCGCTCTGCCACCGCCACGGTAAAGAATACGGTCGCGCCGGAAATCTTCGGTCGGATGTAATTCGGCATCCGCCAAGCCTGGCCCCGACCGGGTTAATGGAGGGTGAACACCCTACGGCACTTCACGCGGCCGTCCCTCGCCATCGATCGCCACGAAGGTAAAGATCGCCTCCGTCACCTTCTCGCGCCCGCCGATGCGTTCGCGGCGGACCCAGGCCTCGACGTCGATCGCCATCGAGCTCCGACCGACCCGGGTGATCTGGCAATAGACGCAGAGCACGTCGCCCACCTTGACCGGCCGGATGAATTTCATCGCGTCCACCGCAATGGTCGCCACCCTACCTTGGGCCTTTTCGCCGGCGACGATGCCCGCCGCGATGTCCATCTGGCTCAGCACCCAGCCACCGAAGATGTCGCCCGACACATTGGTATCCGCCGGCATCGCCAGCGTTCGCAGGGTCAGCTCGCCGTCCGGCCCGTCTGTCGTCTCTGTCATGTCGTCCTGCCCCTGCTGGCTGCTTTGTCGGCCAAGGCTACACCACGCCGCCGCCCCTGCCCAGCACCGGCGCGCCGGCCCCCGGTCTGCCGGCGGAACCAAAGGCCGGAACCGCGCGTTCGCCTCAGACCGGGACGGGACGCAAAGCCCCCGCCCCCTTGACCCGCCACCCCGGAGACCCGCGCCATGCTCTATACCATTCTCGTCATCCTCCTGATCCTTGCCCTGATCGGCGCGCTGCCGCGCTGGGGCCATTCCCGCAGCTGGGGCTACGGCCCCTCGGGCATCCTCGGCGTCGTGCTGGTGGTGCTGATCGTGCTGCTCTTGATGGGCCAGGTCTGAGGCCTGTCATCCTTCCGAAAGGCCGAGGCCGCCCCGGGCGGCCTCTCCCGCCCCTTTACCCCGAAGCCCTCTGCGCCTAGGCTGACCCACAGGGAGCCCGACCATGAGGACACCATATCGCATGTTCGACAATGATTACCCCCTGCTCAGCACCGCCAGTCTGACGGCGCTCATCCTGCACGCCGCCGCCAAGGGGCCGGTGACCCTCGACAGCTGTTCCGACCGGCTCGACGCGCTGTTTCGCCAGGCCGGCAAACCGCCCGGCCTGCCCGAGGACGAACGAAGGGTCAAACTCGCCCGCCAGCTCGACCACCTGCGCATCGCGCGCATTCTCGAGGCCGGAGAAGACGGTGCCCTGCACCTGACGGATCGCGGCCGGCAGGCGTTCGAGGATTACCCCGACGGGCTCGACCAGACCGTGCTGGTGAAATACCGCGAGTTCGCCGAGCACCTGCAAAAGACGGCACATCATTCCGCCGGCATGGACCCGCGGATGGGCTCTTATGACGAAGGCTACATTGCCCGGCAGGAGGGCATCTCGTTCCAGGCCAACCCCTATTCCGAGAACACCGTCGACCATCAATCCTGGGAAAACGGCTGGATGCAGGCGCAGGAACAGGACACCCGCGCCGCGCCGCTGCGGCCGGCCTCGGAGCGCTGAGCCTCAGGGCGCCGCCAGAAGCGCCACCGCATACATGCCGAGGCCAAAGACCGTATGGCCGACGAGGCCCATCAGCCGCACCTTCCAGGGGTTCGGCGTGCGGGCGGCGGCCCACCCGAGCCCCATGCCGGGCTGCAACAGGAACCAGCCGGCTCCGACGGTGACAATCGCGAAAATCCACAGCGGCAGGAAGCTCGGCGCATCCAGCCAGGCCGCGCCGGCGAGCAGCGCGAAGATCACGCCATAAGCGATCCCCACGAAATAATGCACACCCCAGCCCAGCGCCTCTTCGCGGCGCACCGGAGCAACCGCGCCGATATCGTCGTGAAAGACCTGCCCGGCCGGAAGCTGTGCCGCCCAGCGGCCGATCCGCCCCCAGGCCGGGCGCGGCTGTCCGAAGCCGCGGGCCAGAACCTCGGACCAGATGTCCATCGCCAACGTGCCGCCCAGCCCCATGACGATACCGGCCCAGATCAATTCACTCATCACTGTCACTCCTGCCTTGCGCGCCGCGACGCTCGCAGAAGCCGCCGCGACCTGCAAGAAAAAGCGACCGGCGGGTCAGCCGATCCAGCGCAGGATCTGTTCTGACTTCATCATGCCCGACTGACGCGCCGCCTCGCGGCCCCGATGAAACCGGATCATCGTCGGAATGCCACGAATGTTGTAGGCCCCGGCCGCCTGCGCCTCGTCCTGGGTGTTCAGCTTGACCAACCGCGCCCGGGTGCCGGCCTGGCCGGCCGCGCGGTCGAACTCGGGGGCCATCATCTTGCAGGGCCCGCACCAGGGCGCCCAGAAATCCACGACCAGCGGCACCTCGTCATGGCGCGCCGCCTTTCGCAGGGTGGCCAGGTCGATCGCCACCGCCTTGCCCGGCATCAGCCGGGCGCCGCAGGTGCCGCATTTCGGCCCGGCGTCAAGCCGCGCCTCGGGCACCTTGTTCACCTGTCCGCAGTCGAGGCATGTCAGTTTCCGTGCCGTCATATCACCAACCTGTCCTTGATTTCGTGCTTGCGCCTATCTGGGGGCGGCGCGCTCTGGCGGCAAGCCCCGGCCGGCCCGTGCCCGAAATTGCACAGAAGGTGCCGCATTGCCGCCCCAATTTCCGCGCCTACTTGGTCCGATCCAGAGGGACAGGAGACCGTTATGGCCAGTATCGCACTCATCTGCGGCAGTACGCTCGGGGCGTTGACCGGTCTGCTCGGCTGGCTGGTCTTCGGAATGAGCGCCACCATGGCGCTCGAGCTTTACCTCGCGCTCGGCCTGATCGTTCCCGCCGTCGCAACCCTCGCGGCCCGGCCTCGCCGGCAGAGCGAGGACGCTGCCGGCACCGACCCCGTCACCGCCTGAGAGCCAAACGTTGCCCCCGGCCCACGCCGGCCCGACGCCTGCCCGGAGTAACGGATTCCTGACTCCCGCTTGCCGGGGGCCTGCCATATGATTCTTTTGCTCATCGCTGGAGGGACATATGAGGATTTCACGCCGCGCCTTTTTCGGCACTGCCGCCGCTGCCCTGGCCCTGCCGTCGCTTGCCCGGGCCCAGGTCCGACTCGATCCGAAATTCGCACCGCAATATGTGCGCGTCCGGGCCGACATGGCGCCGGGCCAGATCGTGGTGTTGCAGAAATCGCGCTTTCTCTACTTCATCGAAGACCCCGGCCGAGCGCTGCGCTACGGCATCAGCGTTGGGCGCACCGGGCTGGAATTTTCGGGCACCGGCGTGATCCAGGCCAAGAAGGAATGGCCGACGTGGCGCCCCACCGACGCGATGATCGAACGCGAGCCGCAGACCTATGGCCGCTTCAAGGGCAACGATTACGTCCAGCCCGGCGGGCCGGGCAATCCGCTGGGCGCGCGGGCGATGTACCTGTTCCAGAACGGCGTGAACACCTTTGCCGCCATCCACGGCACCGACAATCTCGCCTCGATCGGCAAGGCGGCCTCGAACGGCTGTTTCCGCATGGCCAATGACCACGTGATGGATCTCTATCCGCGCATCCCCCTCGGCACCACGGTCACCGTGCTCTGATCCGGGGCGCCGCGTGGTTTCGTTTTGCCCCTTGACCATGGGCAGGCCAGCGGGGAAAGAGCGCGCATGTTGTTCGATGTTATCGTCATCGGCGCGGGCCCTGCCGGCGCCGCCGCCGCCCGCACCGCTGCCAGCGCCGGGCTGCGCACCGCCTTGGTCGACAAGGCGCGCTTTCCGCGTGACAAGCTCTGCGGCGGCGGTTTCACCGGCCGCGCGGCGCGGTACTATCGCGAGATTTTCGAGACCGATCTGCCCGAGACCTTTGACAGCAAATCTGCGGTAACCCTCTATGGTTTCGGCGAAAAGCTTGGCGTGATCGAGGATATCCCGCCGGTCTACCTGACCATGCGCCTGTCGCTCGACGCCCATCTTGTGGCGCTTGCCCTGGCCGCCGGCGCGGAGGATTTCACCGGCACGAGGATCGCCGAACTGGCGCCCGAGGCCGGCCGCGTGACGCTGGCCCATGGCACCCGGCTCGAGGCGCCGGTGGTGATCGGCGCCGATGGCGTCACCAGCGCCACCGCCCGCGCGCTTTTTGGCCGGCCGTTCGACCCGGCCCGCATCGGCTTTGCGCTCGAGGCCGAGGGCCCCGCCCTGCCCGCCGACGCCCCGCTGCGCATCGACATGGGGGCGGCGAACTGGGGTTACGGCTGGTCGTTCCCGAAAAGTGGCAGCCACACGGTGGGCGTGGGCGGCGTGCACAGCCGCAATCCCGATCTCAAGACGATCATGCGCGCCTATATGGCCGATCTGGACGTGCCGGCCGAAACCCGCGTCAAGGGCCAGTACCTGCCCTTCGGCAAGGCCCGCCGCGCACCCGGGCGCGACAACGTGCTGCTGGCCGGCGATGCCGCCTGGCTGGTCGATCCGGTCACCGGCGAAGGCATCGCCTATGCGATGAAATCCGGCCAGCTTGCCGCCCTCGCGGCGCGCGACGCGCTGGCCCGTCACGAGCCGGATGCGGCGCTGCGGCTCTACCGCCAGCGGCTGCGGCCGATTCTCACCGCCATGCGCCACGCCAACATGGTGCGCCTGCTGCTCTACTGGGGGCCGTTCAAGACCGGATTCGTCCGGGCGGTGCGCAAGTCCGGTCATCTGCGCCACGATTACATGCGGCTTCTGGGCGGCGAGATCGAATATCCCGATCTGATGCGCGCGCTGGTGCGGCGATTGCCCAACTATCTGATGCGCGCACTCGGCAGCGCGAAAGTTCAAGGCGATTCCCCTTGAAACCCTTGCGATCGCTCCGGAACTGAGCCGCCTCCGTCATCGTCTGCTCGGCCTCAGGCGGTCCGCCTCGGGCGCAGCACACCGGGGGTCGCGCCGGGGTTTCATCGCGCCATCGGCCGGCCCGCCTGCCCCGGCGTGACCTTGCCGACGCCCCGGCAGATTGCGAAGAATTCCCCTTGAAATGGCGCCCGCTTCCCCGCATATCTTTCTTGCGAAGTTATCTATCGACCGCTGCTCCTCTACGGCTCAGTCCTTCGATCTGCACTGACTAAGCCGACCTGCCGCAATTCCGCGGGCAGTAACACTAGGAGTAGACACATGGCCACTGGCACTGTGAAATGGTTCAACACCACCAAAGGCTTTGGTTTCATCGCACCCGACGGCGGCAGCAAAGACGTGTTCGTGCACATCTCGGCCGTTGAGCGCTCGGGCCTGACCGGCCTCGCCGACAACCAGAAAGTCACTTTTGACATCAAGCCGGGCCGTGACGGCCGCGAAGCCGCCGAGAACATCGCGCTGGCCTAAGGCTTCTGCCTCGAAGAAATGGAAAGGCCCCGCCATCCGGTGGGGCTTTTTGCTTTCCAAGCTCAGGACTCGCCCGGAACCTCCGCGATCAGCCGTTCCACATGCGGGCCGATCCCCTCGACAATCCGCGCCACACCCTCCGCATTGGGATGGATGCCGTCGCCCTGCATCAGATCCGCGGCGCCGGAAGGATCGCCCCCGTCCGGCAGCAGGATGTCAAAGAACGCCGGCGCCTCCAGCGCGCCATGCTCGGCCGCCAGATCGGCATACATGCCGTCGAACGCCGCCTTGTAGTCGGGCCCGTAATTGCCGGGCGCCCGCATCGGCACAAGCAGCACCGGCATCTCGCGCGCCGCCGCCACCCTGAGAATCCCGTCGAGGTTGTCCCGCGACACCGCCGGATCGAGCCCGCGAAGCACGTCGTTGCCCCCCAGCGCCACGATCATCGCGTCCACCCCGGGGCTCAGGCTCCATTCAACCCGCGCCAGGCCGCCGGCGGTTGTGTCGCCCGACACGCCGCCGTTTATCAGCGTCACATCATGGCCTTGCGCCTCCAGCCAATCCTGCATCTGCGGCACAAACCCCTCATCGGCCATCAGCCCGTAGCCCTGGATCAGACTGTCGCCCAGCGCCAGGATCTCGAGTTCTTCCGCCGCCGCCGGCGCCGCCAGCGTCAAAACAATTGCGCACGCCTTGCTCAACCGCGCGCATACCCCATATGTGAAAAGCTGATACATTGCCCGAAAGGCCCTTTGCATGATTGATCCCGTCCTGTCGCTTAAAGATGTGCATCTGGCGCTCGATGGCAATGCCGGCAGGGTCGAGATCCTGCATGGTATTTCGCTTGATGTCGCCAAAGGCGCCTCGATCGGCCTCATCGGCCCTTCGGGCTCGGGCAAATCCTCGCTGCTGATGCTGATGGGCGGGCTGGAGCGCGCCACCGGCGGCAGCGTCACGGCCCTGGGCGAAGATTTCGGCGCGATGAACGAGGATGCGCTGGCGCGTTTCCGGCGCGATCACATGGGCGTGGTGTTTCAGAGCTTTCATCTGATCCCGACAATGACGGCGCTGGAAAACGTCGCCACGCCGCTGGAGTTGGCCGGCCACCGCGACGCCTTTGAGCGCGCCGAGGCCGAGCTCGAGACCGTGGGCCTCGGCCATCGCGCCGGCCATTATCCCGCACAGATGTCGGGCGGCGAACAGCAGCGGGTGGCGCTGGCCCGGGCCTCGGCGCCACGGCCGCACATCCTGCTGGCGGATGAGCCCACCGGCAACCTCGACGAGGCCAATGGCGGCGCGATCATGGATCTGCTGTTCCATCTCCGCGACCGCCATGGCGCGACACTTGTGCTGGTCACTCATGCCCCTTCGCTGGCCGCGCGCTGTGACCGCGTGGTGCGGCTGCGCGACGGACGGATCGACGCACAGGCCCGCGAGGCGGCGGAATGAGCCTCACCACGGCCGCCCGCTTTGCCCGGCGCGAACTGCGCGGAGGCCTGCGCGGCTTCCGCATCTTCCTCGCCTGCCTGGCGCTGGGTGTCGCCGCGATTGCCGGCATCGGCATGGTGCGCACCTCGATCGCGCTGGGGCTGGAGGAGAAAGGCGCCGAGCTTCTCGGCGGTGACGCCGAGCTGCGCTTCACCTACCGCTTTGCCACGCCCGAGGAACGCGCCTGGATGCAGGATCGCGCCACGAAGGTATCCGAGATCACCGATTTCCGCTCGATGGTGGTGGTCGACCGTAACGACAGCACCGAACGCGCCCTGACCCAGGTGAAATCCGTCGACAGCGCCTATCCGCTGATCGGCGCGGTCACGCTCGAGCCGCCGATGCCGCTGGATGCGGCGCTGGCAGGCACCGGTGCCGTCATGGCCCCGGTTCTGGCCGAACGGCTGGCCCTCTCGCCTGGCGACGATTTCCAGCTCGGCACCGAGACCTTCACGCTTTCTGCCTTGATCGCGCTCGAGCCGGATGATGCCGGCGGCGGCTTTGCGCTCGGACCCCGCACCCTGGTGCGCACCGAGGCGCTGGCAAACTCCGGCCTGCTTCAGCCCGGCACGCTCTTCGAAACCCATTACCGTCTGACCCTGCCCGCCGGCACAGATCTCGACAGTTTCCAATCCGAGGCCAGAGACCGCTTCACCGAAGTCGGCGGGCGCTATCGCGACGCCCGCAACGGCGCGCCGGGGATCGCACGCTTTGTCGACCGGTTGAGCAGTTTCCTGATCCTCGTCGGCCTGTCGGGGCTGGCGGTGGGCGGCGTCGGCGTCTCGGCGGCGGTGCGCGCCTATCTGGCCTCCAAGACCTCGGTCATCGCCACGCTGCGCACGCTGGGCGCCACGCGACAGGTGATCTTTCTCACCTACTTCCTTCAGATCGGCGCGCTGAGCCTGCTGGGCATTGCGCTGGGGCTCACCCTCGGCGCGCTGGTGCCGCTGGCCCTGGGACCGCTGCTGCAAGCGCTGCTGCCGGTGCCGGCGGTCTTTGCCATCCACCCCGGCCCGTTGCTGGAGGCGGCGCTTTACGGCGGCCTCACCGCCTTGATCTTTACCCTCTGGCCGCTGGCCCGCACCGAAGAGATCCGCCCGGCCGCGCTGTTCCGCGATGCCCTGGGCAGTGCCGGCCTGCTGCCGCGCTGGCCGCATGTGCTGGTGATCCTCGCGCTGATCGCCACTCTGCTGGGCGCGGCGGCGCTGTTTTCCGGCTCGTCGATGCTGACACTCTGGACCGCCGGCGGCATCCTCGTGGCGCTCACCGTGCTGGCGCTGGCCGCCGCGCTGATCCGCTGGGCCGCCCGCCGGTCGGGCCGCGCTGCGCGCCACCGGCCGGCGCTGCGCTGGGCCCTTTCGGCGATCTCCGGCGCTCAGGAAGGTGCCGCCTCGACCGTGCTCTCGCTGGGGCTCGGGCTGTCGGTGCTGGCCGCGGTCGGCCAGATCGAAGGCAACATGCGCGCCGCGATCCAGACAGACCTGCCCGACGTGGCGCCCTCGTTCTTTTTCGTCGACATCCAGAAAGACCAGATGCCGGGCTTCCGCGCCCGGCTCGGCGACGACCCCGCGGTGAGCAAGGTGCAGAGCGCGCCGATGCTGCGCGGCATCATCACCCGGATCAATGGCCAACCCGCGCGCGAGGTGGCCGGCGATCATTGGGTGATCCGGGGCGACCGGGGGGTGACCTATTCCGCCGCCCTGCCCGAGGACACGACGCTCACCGCCGGCACCTGGTGGGAACCCGACTACGCCGGCCCGCCGCTGGTCAGCTTTGCCGCCGAGGAAGCGGCCGAGATCGGCCTGCATCTTGGCGACGATATCACCGTCAACATCCTGGGCCGCGACATCACCGCAACCATCGCCTCGTTTCGCGAGGTGGATTTCTCGACCGCCGGGATCGGCTTTGTGATGTCGATGAACCCGGCCGCGCTCGAGGCCGCGCCGCACAGCTTCATCTCGACGGTCTATGCCGAAGAAGCGGCCGAAGCGACGATCCTGCGCGATCTCACCTCGACCTACCCAAATATCACCGCGATCCGCGTGCGCGACGCCGTCGACCGGGTGGCCGAGATCATGGGCGGCATTGCCCAGGCCACCGCCTGGGGCGCGGCGGCAACGCTGCTGACCGGCTTCCTGGTGCTGATCGGCGCGGCGGCGGCGGGCGAACAGGCCCGCACCTACGAGGCGGCAGTGCTCAAGACCCTGGGGGCGGCCCGCGCCCGCATCCTGCAAAGTTTCGCCCTGCGCGCCGCGCTGCTCGGCGCGGCGGCAGGGCTGGTGGCACTGGGGGCCGGGGTGGCCGGGGGCTGGGCGGTGATGACCTATCTGATGGAGGTGGATTTCGCGGTACAATGGTCCTCGGCGCTGCTGATCGTGCTGGGCGGGGTGCTGGCCACGCTGCTGGCCAGCCTCGGCTTTGCCTGGCGGCCGCTGGCGGCCCGTCCGGCGCGGGTGCTGCGGGCGCGCGAGTGAGGCGCGCCCGGAACCCCTTCAGCCGCCGCTCCACCGCCCCTGGCCCGCGCCCGTACAGGCCGAGCTGCGCCAATCCTGCACTTGATCCCTCTCCCGTGGGCTGGCACACCCTGCGCAACCCCAATGACTCGGAGTTCCCATGTCGGACAACCTGCCCATGGCCGTGCACGCGCCGCTGACGCGCGCGCAGAAAACCTCGCTTCTGAACCTCGTCCGCCGCGCCGCCAAGGCCGAGATCCTGCCGCGGTTTCGGGCGCTCGATCCCTCGGAGGTGTCCGAAAAGACGTCCAAGCTCGATCTCGTCACCGCCGCCGACGAAGCGGCCGAGGCTATGATCACCCGTGGGCTGCAAATGGCCTTTCCCTCGGCGGTGATCGTCGGAGAAGAGGCGGCGTCGCGCGATCCCAGGATCCTCGACGCCCTGGGCGATGCCGAACTGGGCTTTCTGATCGACCCGGTCGATGGCACCTGGAATTTCGCCCATGGGCTGTCGCTCTTCGGCACGATGGTGGCGGCGACACGGTTTGGCAAACCGGTCTATGGCATGATCTACGACCCGCTCAACGATGACGTGGTGGTGGCCGACGAGGACAGCCTGACCACCTGGACCGGCCCGCGCGGCCGCCGCCGCACGCTCTCCACCGCCGACGCAAAGCCGCTGTCGGAGATGGTCGGCTACATCCACATGAAGCTGATGCCGGCCGAGGTTCAGCCGCTGGTCGCGGCGCTTTATCCCAAGATCGGACGGCCCGACGCGCTGCGCTGTTCGGCGCATGAATACCGACTGCTGGCCGAGGGCCATTGCGATTTCGTGCTGTCGTGCAAGATGACGCCTTGGGACCATGCCGCCGGCGTGCTGCTCTGCCAGAAGGCCGGCGGGCATGTCGGTTTCCTTGACGGCCGAGAGTATTCCGCCGCCGAGAAAGAGGGTTATTTGCTCTGCGCCGGCTCCGAGGCCACCTGGAAGACCGTGGCCGACGAGCTTGGTTTCCTGCTCGGGCCGAAGCCCGAGAGCGAAACGCTTTCCGACGAGGAATAGGAACAGACGCGGTAGGGTTTCCCCCCACCGCGCCCTCAGACAAGCCGGGCCGACGGCGGCCTGCGGCCTTGTTCCGGGCCCGGGCCGTGGCCGAGCCGGCCGCTACTCCGCCGCCTCGGCATATTCCTCCATCGGCGGGCAGATACACACCAGGTTGCGGTCGCCAAAGACGTTGTCGACGCGGTTCACCGGCGGCCAGTACTTGTCCACCCGGAAGGCGCCGGGTGGAAAACACCCCTGCTCGCGGCTGTAGGGGCGGTCCCACTCGCGCACCAGGTCTTCCATCGTATGCGGCGCGTTCTTCAGCGGGTTGTTGGCGCGGTCCATCCGGCCCTCCTCGATCTCGCGGATCTCTTCGCGGATCGCCAGCATCGCATCGCAGAACCGGTCCAGCTCGGCCTTGGTCTCGCTCTCGGTCGGTTCCACCATCAATGTCCCGGCCACCGGCCAGGACATGGTCGGCGCGTGAAAACCGCAATCTGCCAGCCGCTTGGCGATGTCGTCGACCGTGACATCCGCGCTCTCGGCAAAGGGCCGGGTGTCGATGATGCATTCATGCGCCACCCAGTCGCCGCGCCCGCGATAGAGGATGTCATAGGCCCCTTCCAGCCGCTTGGCGATGTAATTGGCGTTCAGGATCGCCACCCGCGTCGCCTGGGTCAGCCCCTCGCCGCCCATCATCAGGATGTACGCCCAGGAGATCGGCAGGATCGAGGGCGAACCATAAGGCGCGGCGCTCACCGGCCCCTCTTCGCCGCCCACCTCCGGGTGTCCCGGCAGATGCGGCACCAGATGCGCCTTGACGCCGATCGGCCCCATGCCGGGGCCGCCGCCGCCATGCGGGATGCAGAAGGTCTTGTGCAGGTTCAGGTGGCTGACATCGCCGCCCAGATCGCCGGGCCGTGACAGCCCCACCATGGCGTTGAGGTTGGCGCCATCGATATAGACCTGACCGCCGTGCTCATGGGTGATCTTGCAGACGTCCTGCACGGTTTCCTCGAATACCCCGTGGGTCGAGGGATAGGTGATCATGCAACCGGCCAGCGCCTCGGCATGTTTCTCCGCCTTGGCGCGGAAATCCTGGAGATCGATATCGCCGTTCCTGGCCGATTTCACCGGCACCACCTTCCAGCCGACCATCTGCGCGCTGGCCGGGTTGGTGCCATGCGCCGACATCGGGATCAGGCAGACATTGCGGTGCCCCTCGCCATTGGCGCGGTGGAAGGCCGCAATCGTCAACAGCCCGGCATATTCGCCCTGCGCGCCGGAATTGGGCTGCATCGAGAAATCGTCGTAACCGGTAATGGCACAGAGCTTTTGGCTCAGGTCACTCACCAGATGCGTATAGCCCAGCGCCTGATTGGCCGGCGCAAAGGGATGCAACGAGGAAAACTCGCGCCAGCTCACCGGCATCATCTCGGCCGCCGAATTGAGCTTCATTGTGCAGGACCCCAGCGGGATCATTGCCCGGTCCAGTGCCAGGTCACGGTCGGCCAGCCGCCGCATGTAGCGCATCATCTCGGTCTCGGCCCGGTTCATGTGAAAGATCGGGTGGGTGAGATAATCCGAACTCCGAAGCATGTCCTCGGGCATCTTGTAGACCGGGGTGTAGTCGTCGTCCTTGCGGGTAATGCCGAAGGCGCGCCAGACCGCTTCGATGTTCGACGGCCGGGTGCATTCGTCGAGCGTGATGCCGACCCGGTATTCGCCGACGCGGCGCAGGTTCACGCCCTCGTCGCGGGCCGATTTCAGCACCGCCGATTGCAGCGTGCGCACATCGACGGTGATGGTGTCGAAATAGGCCTGCGGATCCACCTTGAAGCCGGCTTCCTCGAGCCCGCGCGCCAGCCGAACGGTCTTGCGGTGAATGCGCTGGGCAATCGCCTTGAGCCCCTCGGGCCCGTGAAACACCGCATACATGCCGGCCATGACCGCCAGCAGCGCCTGCGCCGTGCAGACGTTCGAGGTGGCCTTCTCGCGGCGGATATGCTGCTCGCGGGTTTGCAGCGAGAGCCGATAGGCGCGGTTGCCATGGCTGTCCACCGAGACGCCGACAATCCGCCCCGGCATGGCGCGTTTATAGGCGTCGCGACAGGCCATATAGGCGGCATGCGGCCCGCCATAGCCCATCGGCACACCAAAGCGCTGGGTCGAGCCGACGGCGATATCGGCGCCCATCGCGCCCGGCTCTTTCAGGACCGTCAGCGCCAGCGGATCGGCGGCGACGATACCCACCGCATTGGCGGCGTGCAGCGCCTCCATCTGTTCGGTGAAATCGCGCACATGGCCATAGGTGCCCGGATATTGGAAGATCGCGCCGAAGACCGCCTCGGGGTCGAGCTTCTCGGGGTTGCCGACAATCACCTCGATGCCCAGCGGCTCGGCACGGGTCTTCATCACGGCGATGTTCTGCGGATGGCAGTCGCGGTCGACAAAGAAACCCTTGGCCTTGGATTTCGCCACCCGCTGCGCCATGGTCATCGCCTCGGCGCAGGCGGTGGATTCATCGAGCAGCGAGGCATTGGCCACCTCCAGCCCGGTGAGATCGCTCACCATGGTCTGGAAATTCAGCAGCGCTTCGAGCCGACCCTGGCTGATTTCCGGCTGATAGGGCGTATAGGCGGTGTACCAGGCCGGGTTTTCCAGGATGTTGCGCTGGATCGCCGGCGGCGTCACCGTGCCGTGGTAGCCTTGGCCGATCATCGAGGTCAGCACCCGGTTCTTGGCCGCAACCTCGCGCATGTAGCGCAGCAGCTCGCGTTCCGACTTGGGCTTGCCAAAATTCAGCGGCGTCTCCTGACGGATCGCCTTCGGCACCGTCTCGTCGATCAGCGCGTCCAGGTCCGCCACCCCCAGCACCTCGCACATATCGGCCATTTCGGACGGCGAAGGCCCGATATGCCGCCGGTTGGCGAAATCATAAGGCAGATAATCGGTCGGTGTGAAAGTCATGCGAAGCCCCCTGCTTCATCTTGCCAAGAAATTGCCCGCCGAGGGCTGCGGCCCTTGCCCGCAACAACCGCAGCCACTCGGGCGGAAAAGCCTATCCGATAAAGGACTTGTAGGCCGCTTCATCCATATAATCGTCCATCTGGCCAAGCTCTTCGGCCTTGATCTTGAAGAACCAGGCGTCGCCCTCGGGATCGTCATTCACCTTGCCCGGCTCGCTGACGATGGCCTCGTTGACCTCGACGATCTCGCCGTCGATCGGGGCGAGGATGTCGCTGGCCGCCTTGACGCTCTCGATCACCACGATCTCGTCGTCCTTGTTGACCGATGTGCCGACCTCGGGCAGTTCGACAAAGACCACGTCGCCCAGCTGTTCGGCGGCATGCGCGGTGATGCCCACGGTTACCACGCCGTCGTCATCGGCCTCGAGCCATTCATGTTCTTCGGTGTATTTCATGGTCGTCTCCTGTTGGACCTATCTCTTGAAACCTTGCGCCACGAAGGGCAGCTTCGCCACCTTGACCGGCAGCCGCTTGCCGCGCACCTCGCCATAAAGCAGCGTGCCCTCGGCGGCGAGCGCTGTCGAGACATAGCCCATCGCCACCGGCCCGCCCACCGTCGGGCCAAAGCCGCCGGATGTCACCCGACCGACCGCCTCGCCACCGCTTTCCGCGGCAAATATCTCCACACCCTCGCGCATCGGCGCGCGGCCCTCGGGCCGCAGACCGACCCGGCGCTGCGCGGTGCTTTCGGCCAGATCGCCGAATATCTCGGCGGCACCGGGAAAGCCGCCTTCGCGGTCGCCACCGGGGCGGCGCACCTTCTGCATCGCCCAGACCAGCCCGGCCGAGACCGGCGTGGTGTCGGCGTCGATGTCATGGCCATAGAGGCACAGCCCGGCCTCGAGCCGCAGGCTGTCGCGGGCGCCCAGCCCGATCGCCTCCACCTCGTCATGCGCCAGCAGGGCGCGGGCCAGATCGACCGCCGCCGCCTCCGGCACCGAGATCTCGAAGCCGTCCTCGCCGGTATAGCCCGACCGCGAGATCCAGCATTCCGCGCCGGCGATCGGCAGCGTTTCGACATCCATGAACTTCATCTCGCGCACGCCCGGATGATGTTCGGCCAGCACCGCCTCGGCCGCCGGCCCCTGCAAGGCCAGCAGCGCGCGGGTGGTGATCTCCTTGACCGTCACCTCGGGCTCGAGCGCCGCGCGCATCCGCGCGATATCGGCTGCCTTGCAGGCGGCATTCACCACGACAAACAGGTGGTCGCCGCGGTTGGCGATCATCAGGTCGTCTTCGATCCCGCCGTAATCATTGGTGAAAAACCCATAGCGCTGCCGGCCCTCGGCCAGCCCCAGCACATCCACCGGCACCAGCCGTTCCAGCGCGGCGCGGGCCATCTCGGGCGTCTTGGCGCGCAGCACCACCTGCCCCATGTGGCTCACATCGAACAGCCCGGCGCGGGCACGGGTGTGCTGATGCTCCTTCAGCACGCCCAGCGGATATTGCACCGGCATCTCATAGCCGGCAAACGGCACCATCTTGGCGCCGAGGCTCACATGCAGATCATATAGCGGCGTGCGCTTCAGCGCCCCATCCTCGTCAGACACTCATCCATCTCCCGTTGCGGGCCGGAGTGTCCTTGCTCGGATACATCCCGGCATCCCCATGAACCGACCCAACAGGTCAGCCCGGCGATGCCCCATCTGTCCTTCTGCCTGAGATCGTTATCCCTTCGGCGCCCCGGACATGGCCGGGATCTCTCCAGATTTTTGCGACATCGACGGTCCTCGGGGCCTGAGAGTTTCCGGGGCGGTTGCTCCTTCGGCACCGGCATGGCCGGTTCTCCCGTCGAGTCGCGGGGACTTTATGCGAAGGGCCAAGCAATTGACAATGGTAAAAATTTCAAGCGCGCGATGGCGATGTCGGCGCAATCATGTCCATCAATGGCCTGCTGTCGCCGACCAGCATGTCCAGCATGACCCCGTCAAGCTGTTCGAAAAACGCGGTATAGGCATCGTCCAGCGCAATTCGCAATTGACGGGCGGCAACCAAAGGGAAACTGGTGTCGGCCGCGGAAAAACTGTCGGACATCGGCACCGGTGCCTCGACCGCGCGAAACACTTCGCCAATACGGATGTCGGCGGGCGCGCGCGCCAGTTCCAGCCCGCCATTCCGGCCACGGTGCGTTTCAATAAAACCGAGCTGTCCCAATTGATTGACCACTTGGGCCACATGGTTTTCAGAGGAATTGCACTGCTTTGCTATTTCGGATTTTGTCACCAATCGGTCGGAATTGGAGGCGCAATACATCAATACACGTATAGCGATATAAGTACGCTTCGTAACACGCATAGATTTAATCCCCGATAACAATATGGCGCGACCCTGCCACAAAACTCGAAAGGAGAATTTGACATCCGTCACTGCGCGGGCACCTTTATGGCATGAACGATCCATTTTTTTTCGGATACGGGTCGCTGGTCAATACCGCGACTCACGACTTTCGACAGATCCGCCTCGCCCGGGCCCGCGGATGGCGCCGCGCGTGGCGGCACACCGATCTCAGACCGGTGTCGTTTCTCACCGCCGTGCCGGATAACGATTGCACCATCGACGGGGTGATCGCCGCCGTGCCGGGCGCCGACTGGCTCGCGCTCGACGAACGCGAACACGCCTATGACCGGATCGCGGCCAGCGCGCAGATCGACCATGACGCGCCGCATCCGCTCGATATCGCGATCTATGCCATACCGTCCGACCGTCATCGCCCGCCAAGCGACGCCAGCCCGATTCTGATGTCCTATCTGGAATGTGTGCTGCAAGGCTATCTGCATCGCTTCGGAGTTGAGGGTGTCACCGGCTTTGTCGCCACCACCGACGGCTGGGAGGCGCCGATCCTCGATGACCGCGCCATGCCGCGCTATCCGCGCCATCAGGTATTGGCCGCCGAAGAGCGCACGATGGTCCGCGATGTGCTCACCGATGCCGGGGCCCGTATCCTGATGAGCCTCGCATGATCTCGAAACTGCTGTACCTGGCCCAGCACATCTGGCGAACGCTCTGGGTTCGGGTGGTGCTGATCTCGGTCTTCTCGCTTCTGGCGCTGGCAATCGCGCCGCTGTTGACGCCCTTCATCCCGGAAAACATCCGGCTCCAGCTTGGCCGCGAGGCGGTGCTGCCGGTGCTGACGATCCTGGCCAGCGGCATGCTGGCGGTGACGACCTTTTCGCTCAACGTCATGGTCTCGGCCTATCGCGCCGCCTCGTCGATGGCGACGCCGCGCGCCTATCGCCTGCTGCTCGACGACACCATCACCCAATCGGTGCTGGCCACTTTTGTCGGCGGCTTCGTCTACAGCCTGAGCGCGGTGATCCTGTTTCACGCCAAGGTCTATTCCGAAGATGCCGCCGTGGTGGTCTTTGCCTTCACCATGGTGGTCGTCACGCTGATCGTGCTGGCGATCCTGCGCTGGATCGACCACCTGTCACATCTCGGCAGTATGGATCATACGCTGCAAATCATCGAGAAACGCGCCCGCGAGTCGATGCATGCCCGCGCCCGCCGCCCCTCGCTCGGCGCGCGCCGCATGCTCGACGACGACGTCGTGCCGGACACCGCCGGCAGCATCTGCTCGCGCAAGAGCGGCTATGTCCGCTTTATCGATGTCGCGCGGCTCAACGAACTGGCCGAGGACACCGACTCCCAGGTCTTTGTCACCAGCGTGCCGGGTGAATTCGTACTGCGCGGGTCTGTCATCGGCACGCTGTCGCGCAGCGACGCGGAACTGCGCTCACGTGCCGCCCGCGCCTTCGACATCGGCGACGTGCGCACCTTCGAGCAGGATCCGACGCTGGGGCTCACCATCCTCGCCGAAACCGGGCAGCGTGCGCTTTCGCCCGGGATCAACGATCCCGGCACCGCGATCGAGGTGCTCGGCCGGATCGAGCGGCTGCTCTGGGAGGAAGTCCCGAACGAGCCGCAATCCGAAACGGATTACACCCCGACCTTTGCCCGGGTCTCGCTGCCGGTGGTGCGGGCCCGTACCCTGCTCGATTGCGCCGTTCTGCCGATCTCGCGCGATGGCG
Organism: Marinovum algicola; assembly: GCF_900109145.1. Classification (GTDB taxonomy): domain Bacteria; phylum Pseudomonadota; class Alphaproteobacteria; order Rhodobacterales; family Rhodobacteraceae; genus Marinovum; species Marinovum algicola. The sequence goes on along the minus strand of NZ_FNYY01000005.1, from coordinate 236,404 downwards.
CCGACAACCCCGACGTCACCCAGCGGATATACGAGCTGCTCAGCCGGATCTCGGCGCATCCGAATTCCGCCATGGCCAAGGCCGCCGCCGACATCCGGGATCAACTCGGAAGCCGCTAGCCGCGCGCCTGCCCCGCGCCGGTGGCGGCGCGCCAATGCTTGCGGCAGAGGCTCACATAGGTCTCGTTGCCGCCGATCTGGACCTGGGCCCCCTCGGTCAGCACCTTGCCCTGTTCGTTCTGCCGCACCACCATGGTGGCCTTCTTGCCGCAATGGCAGATGGTGCGCACCTCGCGCATCTCGTCGGCCAGCGCCAAAAGCGTGGCCGAGCCGGGAAAAAGCTGGCCCTGGAAATCCACCCGCAAGCCGTAGCACATCACTGGCACCTTGAGGTCATCCACCACATGCGCCAGCTGCCAGACCTGTGCCGGTTCGAGAAACTGTGCCTCGTCGAGAAAGATACAGGCCAGCGGCCCCTCGGCCAGACGCGCCTCGACATGCGCCAGCAGGTCCTCGCCCGGCGCATAGGTCACCGCGTCGCAGCCGATGCCGATGCGCGAGCCGATGCGCGCCGGGCCGGCGCGACTGTCAAGCTGCGCGGTCATCAGATAGATTTCCATGCCGCGTTCGCGATAGTTGTGCGCCGCCTGAAGCAGCAGGGTCGATTTCCCCGCGTTCATCGTGGAATAGTGAAAATAGAGCTTGGCCATGGCGCGATGCTATGCCGCGCCGCGGGGACGGAGGCAAGTGCCGGCCCCGCAGAAGCCACCGCGCAGACAAGCCGGGCGCCACCTCATCGGGCTGCCGGTTTCGCCGCCCGAACCGGCAGAGCTGTTGCGCTTTTCACATCGCCGGGGCTGCGCCTCCGGTTATGCGTGAAAGCCGATTGGGGTGTTTCATCGATGGCAAAAGCTGCTAAACCTCGTAATGGGAAAAAAGTCGGGGATTTCCCCGACTTCTGGGGCGAAGGCGGCAAAGCCAGGAGTGGGCATGGACAGTGTCGGAAGTTATCTCAAGAAGCACACCGAAGCGCTTGTAAAGGACGTGGGGATAGAACCCGCCTGCGAGGTGACCGGCAAGTCGAAGGCGACGCTGGGCCGTTATTATTCCGAGCACGAGGAACATTCCGACCGTTTCATGCCGGTCGACGCCGTGGCCGCGCTCGAGGCGGCCGCCTCCTATCCGCATGTCACCGCCGCCTTGTCAGAGCTGCGCGGCATCACCCTGTCGTTTGACAACCGCCGCGACAACGCCGAACGCAGCGGTGGCGTGAATGCCGACGTTGTGGCGCTGAGCCAGCGTTTTGCCATGCTGATGACCGAATATTCCCAGTCGATCGAAGACGGCATCATCACCGTCAACGAGGCCAAGCGCATGCTCAAGGAGACCATCGCCCTGCAACAGGTGCTGATCGACATGAAGCTGCACCTCGAGGATGGCTCGCTCTAGGCGGTCAGCCGCCCCCAGAGATCGTATTCGCCGGCCTCGTCGACCTCGACGGTGACGATATCGCCCGGCTTCAACGCCTCGGCCCCTTCGTCGATGAACAGGTTGCCGTCGATTTCCGGTGCGTCCGCCATGGTGCGGCAGGTGGCAATGCCGTCTTCGTCGAGGTCATCGACGATCACCGGCAGGGTCTTGCCCACCTTGGCGGCGAGCCGGGCCTCGGAGATTTCCTGCGCCTTCGCCATGAACCGGTCCCAACGTTCCTGCTTGACCTCGGGCGCCACATGATCTGGCAGATCGTTCGACCGCGCACCGGCAACATTCTCGTATTGGAAACAGCCGACCCGGTCGAGCTGCGCCTCGTCTAGCCAGTCGAGCAGATAGTCGAACTCGGCCTCGGTCTCGCCGGGGTAGCCCACGATGAAGGTCGACCGCAGGGTGATCTCGGGACAATCGGCCCGCCAGGCGGCGATCTCGTCCAGCGTCCGGGCCGAGGCGGCGGGCCGCGCCATGCGCTTCAACACCTCCGGGTGGCCATGCTGAAACGGGATGTCGAGATACGGCAGCACGCCGTTGGCCGGATCGGCCATCAACGGGATCAGCTCGCGCACATGCGGGTAAGGATAGACGTAATGCAGGCGCACCCAGGCGCCCAGGCTGCCGAGATCCCGCGCCAACGGCAGGATCGGCGCCTTGACCTCGCGGTCCTTCCAGTCGGTGCCAAAGGCCGAGGTGTCCTGAGAGATCACCAGCAGCTCCTTGACGCCGCTCTCGACCAGCTTCTCGGCCTCGCGCAGCACCGCGCGCGCCGGCCGCGACTGCAACCGCCCGCGCATGTCGGGAATGATGCAGAACTTGCACTTGTGATTGCAGCCCTCAGAAATCTTCAGATAGCTGTAATGTCGCGGCGTCAGCGTCACCCCCGAGGCCGGCAGCAGATCGACAAACGGATCGGGATCGGGCGGCACCGCCCCATGCACCGCATCCAGCACCTGTTCGTATTGATGCGGTCCGGTGACGGCCAGAACCTTGGGATGCACCCCGGTGATATACTCGGGCTCGGCCCCGAGACAGCCGGTGACGATCACTTTGCCGTTCTCCTGCAAGGCCTCGCCGATCGCCTCCAGGCTCTCGGCCTTGGCGCTGTCGAGAAAGCCGCAGGTGTTGACGATCACAGCATCTGCGCCGGCGTAATCCGGCGAGATGCCATACCCCTCGGCGCGCAGCCGCGTCAGGATGCGCTCGCTGTCAACCAGCGCCTTGGGGCAGCCGAGCGAGACCATGCCGATGGTCGGCCCGCCCCGGCGGGCCTGCGCCTCCGGCAGGGTCATATGGGCAAGATCGGGGCGGAGGTTGGGCGGATTGGATGTCATCCGCGCGCTATAGCCGAGCGCGGCGGCCGTGGGAAGAGGCGCTACTCGCCCTGCATCTCCAGGGTCAGCGCCTGCTGCGGCACCGGCAGATCATCGATCCTGAGCGGATAAGTGGGCTTTGACAAGCGGTTGCGCACCACCCAGATCAGCCGTTCCTGCGCCCGGGTGATCGCCACATAGGCCAGACGTTTCCACAGGGGCTGGCCGGCCTCGACCCGGCCCATCCGCGCGGCGACAAAAAGATCGGGGGCAAAGACCTGCACCGAATCCCATTGCGAGCCTTGCGCCTTGTGGATCGTCACCGCTGCTCCGTGCAGGAAGGTGGCGCCCATCCGCGCGGCAAAGGGGATAAAGGGCTCTTCCTCGTCGAGCATCTCGATCTTGACGATCGAGGCGGCCGAGACCCGCGGATCCTCGGCCCCCATCACGTGCAGGCGGGAAAATCCGGGCCGCTTGCCCTCGCCCAGAAAGATCACCTGTGCGCCCTTGATCAGCCCGCGCGCCTCGAGGTCGAGCCGCTTCTTGCGGTGTTTCAATGGCAGCTCGATACCGTCGCAGATCAACGGTTCGCCCTCGAGCAGCCGGTCCTCCGGCGCGTCATGCACCTTGCGAAAGGCGTTGATCAGTCGGATCCGCGTGGCATTGCGCCAGACCAGCACCGGTGAACGCGCCATCAGATCGACCTCGACCCGCTGGCCCCAGACCACCCGCTCGTCGGCTCGCGCCTTATCCTCCACCATCCGCTCAAAATCGTGGAATTCGAGCTGCGGATCAGCCAGCGCATGCGCCAGATCGAGAATCGGATTGTCCGCCTCCTGACGGTGAATGCGGCGCAGCGACAGAACTTCCGGTTCGGCCAGCTTGTCGAATACCATCGTGCCGGACTGGTTGACCGGCGCCAGCTGCGCCGGATCGCCGAACATGCAGAGCGTAGGAAAAATCTCGCGCAGATCCTCGTATTGCCGGTCGTCCAGCATCGAGGCCTCGTCAACGAAACCGATGTCGAGCGGCTCGTCCCGCCGCTTCCAGCCGGTGATGAAATCCGAGCCGCGCAGCCCGGCCGCCGCCAGCGCCCCGGGGATCGAATTGTTCGACTGATAGAAGGTATGGGCTCGGTCCAGTGCCGCCTCGGTCAGCCCCTCGATCTCGGGTCGCTCGCCCTGCCCGGCCAGCCATTCGGCAATGCGCTCGTACTCGGGGTCATAGACCGGGGTATAAAGGATGCGGTGGATCGTCGTCGCCGGCACGCCGCGCATCCTGAGCACGCTGGCCGCCTTGTTGGTCGGCGCCAGAATTGCCAGCGTGCGCCGGTCCTTCTTGCGCTTGCCCTCCCAGTCGCCCGAAACGATATCGACGCCGGCCTCTTTCAGCGCCTTGTAAAGCTCGGCCAGCAGCAAGGTCTTGCCCGAGCCGGCCTTGCCGATCACCGCCAGCACGCCGGATCGCCCCTCGCGCGGCGGCGCCACATGGCCCGCATCCAGATCCACACCCACCCCGCGCAGCGCGGCGCTGACGCGGTCAAAGGCTTCGGCCTGGTCTTCGGAAAATCTCAGCGCGGGCAAGGTCATGCGCGGACCCTACAAGCCCCGCCAAACAAGCACCAGAGCGATAGAGCCGCCGCTCCCCTGCTTCTTCCGCTCACAGCTACCTCGAAGGGCGACCGCGCGTCGGGGAGCAGCGTTCCCCAAGCGCTGCCCGCCTCAGGCGCTGACCGCCAGATGTGGCGGGCCGCCAAAGGCCCGGTCGAACCAATGCGCCGATTGCGCCGGCGAAAGTCCCGCGCTCGTCGCCACCTGCGCCCGCGCGGCTTCCGAGAATTCCCAGAGCCCGACGCTGACCCGCTTCCGACCGGTGCCGGCGCTGCCCAGCACCTCGGGCGAGGCGCCGATCCGGCGATAGATCCGCACCATGCGCGCATCGAACACCCCGACAAAATGGCGCAGGCCAAAGTTACGCATGATCTCGCCGCCTGCCAGCATCAGCGCGGCCGCCACTTGCCCGCCCGCACCTTGCGACAGGCAGAAGCGGGTGCATTCCCAGATCAGCGGACTCTCGATCCGCCCGCCGCCGGTCAGATGGGAAAAATGATCGTTCACCATGGTTCGACCGGTGGTTGGCAAAAACCGCATCGAGCCGCCATGGCCACCATCGGCCGACTGCCAGAGCACGTAAAGCGGATGCTCGCCATCATAGGCATCGCGCTCCTCTCCCTGGCTATCCACCGTCACATTCCAGCCCAGCCTCCGGCCGAATTGATCGGCCCGGTCGCGGAACATCTCGTGCTGCAAGGCAGGCTCGCGGGCCAGCTGGTCGGCATAAAGGTAACGGATCATCGCGCCTCTCCTCTCGTGTCTCGAGAGAAGGCTGCGATCTCTGCCGTTAAACCTGCCGGACCAGAGCGTTGCCCGGATTAACCCTCAGACAACGATCAACCCCCGACTGAGCGCGCGGGCCACCGCATGGGTGGTGTTCAGCGCCCCGAGCTTGAAGCGCGCGGATTCGATATAGACCCGCAGCGTGTGTTCGGAAATCTCCAGCGCTTTGGCCGCCTGCGCCCGGCTGTAGCCCACCGCCAGCAGGGTCATCGCATCCACCTCTCGCGGGCTCAGCGCATGTCCCTGTTCCGGCAGGCGCCCGGGTTCGAACTCGAGCGCCTTCTGGTTGAAGAAATGTGCCACCAGAATGAGATCGCGCCGCGAGGAGACGCAGAATTCCGCCCAGGCCTCGTCGTCGCAGCTGTGGCTTACGGTAAACAGCGCGAACTGCCCGTTGGGCCCCCGGATCGGGATCGAATATCCCTGGTTTCCGACGCCGTAAGCAATCGCTTCCTTCTGGAAGGCCCGCGCGGCCTTGGATGACCAGTCGAGCTGTTTCCAGTCTACCGGGTGGAACCGCTGAAAACAGCCCAGCACCACCGGATCGATCCGCAGATAGCCCTGATCGAGGTAACGTTGGACCCAGGCCGGATCATAGGTGCCGCAGCCGTATTGGTCGCCGTTGCCGTTGACCCAGTGATAAACCAGATGATTGACGCCGAATGCGTCGCGCAGCTCGGTGATGAAATCCTGTAACGCCTCAAGCGCGTCGGATTGCTCCAATCGCCTGAGCACCATGTCCAGTTTCGGCTGTGCCGCCTCGAACCCCAATGCCCGTCCCCTCCGTGCACGACGCCTGCTCGGCCATCGCAACGATGCGCGCATCGTCGAGCTGTTCGGCCAGGGCCGGCAGCCCGTTGGACAGGGCGAAGGTTTTGAGGTCGGCCAGTACGTCGAGTATCCAGTCGTGTTGCATTGTTAACTCTCATTTCGATTGGTTAACGAAGGATTAAAGCAACTCTACCACGACGCGACTTTCCAGGAAATTCACGCATTTCAACTCCCCCAAAACAGCGAGGCGGAAAATGCGAAGCATTTGAAACAAGACATGCGAGCCTCCAAACGCACTGCGGCCCGCGGCGCCCTCTGGGGGCAGCGCGGGCCGCAGCCTGGGGTTTCGGCGGGCCTCAGCCCTTCGGGCCGGCCTCCAGCGCGTCCTCGAAGGTGCGCAACCCGGTCCGGGGCGCCTGCACCAGCACCGACATATTGCCCGGCTTGTGCTCGTTGCGCCGCATCTTCATATGCGCCGCCGGCAGGTCGTTCCATTCGAAGACTTCCGACATGCAGGGATCGAGCCGCCGCTCGAGCATCAGCTTGTTGGCTGCCGCCGCCTGTTTCAGATGGGCAAAATGCGAACCCTGAAGCCGTTTCTGGTGCATCCACATGTAACGCACATCAAAGGTCAGGTTGAAACCTGTCGTGCCGGCGCAGATCACCACCATGCCGCCCTTTTTCACCACGAAGGTCGAGACCGGAAAGGTCGCCTCGCCGGGGTGTTCAAAGACCATGTCGACGTTCACGCCCTTGCCGGTGATGTCCCAGATCGCCTTGCCGAACTTGCGCGCTTCCTTGAACCACTCGGCATATTCCGGCGTGTTCACCGTGGGCAGCTGGCCCCAGCAATTGAAATCCTTGCGGTTGAGCACGCCCTTGGCGCCGAGGCTCATGACGAAATCGCGCTTGCTCTCGTCCGAGATCACGCCGATGGCATTGGCGCCGGCGGTATTGATCAACTGGATCGCATAAGAGCCGAGGCCGCCCGAGGCGCCCCAGACCAGCACGTTCTGGCCCGGCTTGAGGTCATGCGGCTCGTGGCCGAAGAGCATCCGGTAGGCAGTGGCCAGCGTCAGCGTGTAACAGGCCGCCTCTTCCCAGGTCAGATGCTTGGGCCGCGGCATCAGCTGCTGCGCCTGCACGTTGGTGAACTGGGCAAAGGAGCCATCCGGCGTCTCGTAGCCCCAGATCCGCTGGCTGGAGGAATACATCGGGTCGCCGCCGTTGCATTCCTCGTCGTCACCGTCGTCCTGGTTGCAGTGGATCACCACCTCGTCGCCGACCTTCCAGCGCTTGACCTTGTCACCCACTGCCCAGACGATGCCCGAGGCATCCGAGCCGGCGATGTGATACGGTGCCTTGTGGCCGTCGAACGGGCTGATCGGCTGGCCGAGCGAGGCCCAGACGCCATTATAGTTCACGCCCGCCGCCATCACGAGAACCAGCACTTCGTTGCTGTCTAGCTGCGGCACGTCGACGACTTCGAGCTGCATCGCCGTGTCCGGCTCGCCGTGGCGTTCCTTGCGGATCGCCCAAGCGTACATCTGCTTGGGCACAAAGCCCAGCGGGGGCATTTCGCCCAGTTCATACAGGTCCTTTTCAGGCGCCTCATAGGCGGCAATGCCGCCGTGCGTGTCCAGTGCCATAGGGGCCTCCTTGGTCAAATCGTGCCGCAACGCAGAATCGCGGGCTGTTTGTATGAAATACGCACGGCTGCGCAACATTGCAACACACAATGTCGCAGTTTTGTAATTTTATAACCGAGCCGATGCAGAAATTTACTGTGCAGCCGCAGAACCCGACAGTTCCAGATGGGCGATGGAATTGGCGTAGAAATGCACCGCATCGGCCTGTTCGGGCAGCATCTGATAGCCCTCGGGCGTTTCGCGGATGAGCTTGCGGGTAAGCATGCCGGCGATCCCGGCCTGCACCAGATCGCCCGTGTCCCTTGGCGCGATGCCTTCGGCGGCGGCGGTGATTTCGGCCATGCTGCGCGCCCTGCCGTCACGCAGCACCTGCGCCACCAGCGGCACCGGCAGCACCGGCATTGCTTCCGCGATCCGGCCCATCAGAAGCGCCGCCAGCGCTTCCGGCCTGCGGCCCCGCTCGCGCACGAAATCGCGCAGGCCCAGCGGCGGGCCAAAGCTCACTGCGGCGCAGCCGAACCGGCGAAAACGGCCGGTGATGCGCAGCCAGACATGCCGGCCGAGAAAGGCCAGGGCCTCGCCCAGCTTGCCGCGAAAGCGCCGCTCACCGGACTGGCCGGCGGCGATCAGCACCCGGTCCTCGAGCACCCGGTCATAATTCAGCGCCACCGGCACAAAGACCACGTCGCGCCCCTCGGCATCCCAGCCATCGACGATGTATTTCAACAACCCCACCCGGGGCGGCGCCAGCGCGCCATCGAGGCTCAGCCCGCCCTCGGGGAACATTGCCTGATTGATGCCGCCCGCCGTCGCCATCGCCACGTAACGCGCCAGCACCCGGCGATAGAGATCGTCGCGCGACTTGCGCCGGATGAAATAGGCCCCCATCGACCGGATCAGCCCCGAGAGCGGCCAGACCCGCGCCCATTCGCCCACCGCATAGGCCAGAGCCGAACTTTCCGCCGCCAGGTAGGTGACCAGCACGTAATCCATGTTGGAGCGGTGATTGATCACGTAGACCACTGTCGCCTGTGGATCGATCTCGGCCAGCGCCCCCCTGTCGGCGCGGTTCAGCCGCACTTCGTAGAGCGAGCGCGACAACCAGCGCGCGGCCCGGATGGCAAATCCGAAATAGGCGGTGGCCGAAAACGACGGCACGATTTCGCGGGCATAGTCGCGCGCCTTTTCGAAGGCCACGTCTTCGCGCACCCCCTGTTCACGGGCATAGTCGACGATCGCCTCGGTCACCTGGGGGTCATAGACCAGCCGCTGGATCATGTCGGTCCGCCGCGCCAGCTTGAACGGATGGATCGGCCGTTCCAGCCGCTCGTTGATGCGGGTGACGACCCGTTCCATCCTGCGGCGCAGAAACCAGCGCACCGAAGGAAAGAGAAAATGCGAGGCGAAGGTGATCGTTGCGAAGGCAAGGATCAGCAAAAACAGCCATATCGGGATTTGGACAGTGCCTGACATGGCGCGACATTTGCATTTTGCTGCATTTGCGTAAACATAAGTCGCACGCCGCAACGCAGCGAATTGACAGCGCCATATTCTTTCGCTTATCACAGCCGGAACGAAACAAAGTTGCGCACCCGAATCGAGAGGCCGATATGACCGAAACCAAGACAGATCGTCCCTGGCTCATCCGTACCTATGCGGGCCACTCCACCGCCAAGGCCTCGAACGCGCTCTATCGCGGCAACCTCGCCAAGGGGCAGACCGGCCTCTCCGTGGCCTTCGACCTGCCGACCCAGACCGGATACGACAGCGATCACGTGCTGGCGCGCGGTGAAGTGGGCAAGGTCGGCGTGCCGATCTGTCACCTGGGCGACATGCGCACACTCTTCGATCAGATCCCGTTGGAAGAGATGAACACCTCGATGACGATCAACGCCACCGCCCCCTGGCTGCTGGCACTTTATATCGCGGTGGCCGAGGAACAGGGCGCAGACACGGCGAAACTGCAAGGCACGGTGCAGAACGACCTGATCAAGGAATACCTGTCGCGCGGCACCTATATCTGCCCGCCGAAACCCAGCCTCAAGATGATCGCGGATGTGGCCGAATACTGCTACACCAACATCCCCAAGTGGAACCCGATGAACGTCTGTTCCTATCACCTGCAAGAGGCCGGCGCGACGCCCGAGCAGGAGCTGGCCTTTGCGCTTGCCACGGCAACGGCGGTGCTCGACGAGCTGAAGCCGCGCATTCCGGAAGAGGATTTCCCCACCGTCGTCGGCCGCATCTCCTTCTTCGTCAACGCCGGCATCCGCTTTGTCACCGAGATGTGCAAGATGCGCGCCTTTGTCGACCTCTGGGACGAGATCTGCGCCACCCGTTATGGCATCACCGATCCCAAGATGCGCCGCTTTCGCTATGGCGTGCAGGTCAACAGCCTCGGCCTGACCGAGCAACAGCCGGAAAACAACGTCTACCGCATCCTGATCGAGATGCTGGCGGTGACGCTTTCGAAAAAGGCCCGCGCCCGGGCGGTGCAATTGCCCGCCTGGAACGAGGCGCTGGGCCTGCCCCGCCCCTGGGATCAGCAATGGTCGATGCGAATGCAGCAGATCCTGGCCTACGAGACCGACCTGCTGGAATTCGACGATCTGTTTGACGGCAACCCGGCGGTCGATGCCAAGGTCGAGAAACTGAAGGACGGCGCCCGCCACGAGCTGGCCAATCTCGACAGCATGGGCGGCGCGGTCAGCTCGATCGAATACATGAAGTCGCGGCTGGTCGATGCCAATGCCGAACGTCTCGGCCGGATCGAAAGCAACGAGACCACGGTGGTCGGCGTCAACAAATGGACCCAGACCGAACCCTCGCCCCTGATGACCGCCGATGGCGGGATCATGGTTGTCGATCCGGCGGTGGAACAGGAGCAGATCGACCGCCTTGCCGACTGGCGCAACACCCGCGATGCCGCGGCGGTCGCGGCCGCGCTGGCCGATCTACGCGCCACCGCGCGGGACGGCGGCAACATTGTTCCGCCATCGATAGCAGCGGCCAAAGCCGGGGTCACCACTGGCGAATGGGCAGCCGAGATGCGGCGGGCCTATGGCGAATATCGCGGCCCCACCGGCGTCTCGCCGTCACAATCCAACCGCACCGAAAACCTCGACGATCTGCGCAGCGCGGTGGATGCGGTCAGCGACCGGCTGGGCCGCCGGCTCAAGTTCCTGGTGGGCAAGCCGGGGCTCGACGGGCATTCCAATGGCGCCGAACAGATCGCCTATCGCGCCCGCGATTGCGGCATGGACATCTCTTACGAAGGCATCCGCCTGACGCCGGAGGAAATCGTCGCCGCCGCCGAAACCGACAGGGCGCATGTGGTCGGCCTCTCGATCCTTTCTGGCAGTCACATCCCGCTCGTCGAGGACCTGATGGACAGGATGCGCGCCGCCGGCCTCGGGAATGTGCCGGTGATCGTCGGCGGCATCATCCCCGACGAGGACGCCCGCAGGCTGCTGACCATGGGCGTGGCGCGGGTCTATACGCCGAAGGATTTCGAGCTCAACACCATCATGGCCGATATCGTCACCCTGGCCGATCCACAGTCGGTGGCGGCGGAATAGCCGCCGACGTCAGGCGGTTTTGCGCAGGCAGAGGCCAGGCGACAGCGGCTGGCCAATGCGGCTTTGCCAATAGCTCACGGTTTCGGGGCGACCCAGAAGATAACCCTGAGCATCATAGATCCCGATTTCCTGAAGGGCGCGCAGTTCCTGCTCGGTCTCGACCCCTTCGGCAATCACCGAAAAGCCCATGTCGAGCGACAGCGCATGAAGGGCCCGCAGAATGCCGCGATCGCCCTGCCCCGTACCAAGGCCGTGCACGAACCGGCGGTCGATCTTGACGATATCGACCTCGTATTCCTGAAGCCGCTCCAGATTGGAAAAGCCGGTGCCGAAGTCGTCAAGCGCAATGCGGATGCCATGGGCGCGCAGCTGTTGCAGCATGTCGCGCGCACGCTCGGAATTGCGGATCGCGGCACTTTCGACCAGCTCGAGCACCACCTGCGACGGGTTGAGCCCGCGGGTCAGACTTCGAGCAAAGTGCATGTTGTCCTCGACTGAACGTTCGAGAAAGCGCGACGAGATATTGAAGGCGCAATAAAGCCGGTCATTGGCCGGGCAGAAGCTCTGGGCCACGTCGACCGAGACGCTGTCAGGCGGCGACAGCTCGCGGTGCTGGCTGCGAGTCATCATGTCGATGAACTTGGCCGGCAAGAGCACGTCGCCGTCGCTGCGCACCCAGCGGATCAGCGCCTCGACCCCCACCGCGCGACCGGCCCGCGTGTCATAGATCGGCTGAACGTAATAAGTGATCTCCTCGCGCCGGATGGCCTCGGCCAGATCCTCGGCGCGCGGCCCGGTGCGGCGGGCGATCATCGTTTTCAGGGTTTCGCCTTCGGTCGCCCGCACGCAATTTCCGCCGGCCTGCTTGGCGGCATATAGCGCCTCGTCGGCATAGTAGAGCGCGCCCATCATGTCCTGCCCGGGATCGACCTGCGCCACCCCGGCGCTGGCGGTGCGGCGCACGTTGACGCCGCTGACATCGACCGATGTCTCCCGCACCACCTGCACGAAGGTGCCGGCCCGCTGCACCGCTTGGGGCAACGCGATGCCTTGCAGGTAGATGCAGAATTCATCGCCGCCATGGCGAAACAGGGTCTCGGTCTCGCGGCATTCGTCGCGCAGTGCCTGGGCGATCCGGCGCAGAAATCCGTCGCCGGCGCGGTGGCCGAAGCCGTCGTTGACGCTCTTGAATTCGTCGAGATCGACAAAGATCATCGCATTGGTGCCATCCTGCCGGGAGCGGGCAAAGAGCTCTCGCAGATAGCGGCGCGAGCGGGCGTCGGTCAGATCGTCGAATTCCACCATGTTGAGAAGCCGGGCGTTTTCCGCCACCAGCGCGTTGTTGCGTTCGCGCAGCGCCGCCGTCTCATCTGCCGCCCGCTTCGATTGCCGGAGCGCAAGATAGAAAGCCGCGAGGGCCAGTCCCCCGGCGCCAAGGCCGAACACCAATGCTACGGTCGACATGACGTCATGCCTTCCCTTTTGCCCCCGAATTCAACTTTAAGGATAAGTCGCCCGTCTTCAATCGCTAATGCACATAATCCGCGCCACTTGTGATCCGAAAGCCCCGATGTCACTCTTTGTGCATCATAATTGCGCAGCGGAGTGTGCCATGACCATTCACATCGGGGCCAACCCCGGCGATATCGCAGAAACCGTGCTCATGCCGGGCGACCCCTACCGGGCGCGTTGGGCGGCAGAGACCTTTCTCGAGGATGCGGTCTGCATCAACGAGGTGCGCGGTATGCTGGGTTATACCGGCACCTGGAAAGGCCAGCGGGTCACCATCCAGGGCTCGGGCATGGGCATGGCCTCGCTGTCGATCTATGCCAACGAGCTGATCCGCGACTTCGGCGCCAAAACTTTGATCCGCATCGGTTCCTGCGGCGCGATGCAGGAGGCGGTGAAGGTCCGCGACATCATCATCGCCATGACCTCGACCACGCTCTCGACGCCGTCGCGCGGCATCCTGCGCGAGCTGAACTTTGCGCCATGCGCCGACTACGGCCTGCTGCGCGCCGCCGCCGATGCGGCCGAGGCGCGCGGCACGCCGACCCATGTGGGCGGCATCTATTCCTCGGATGTCTTTTATGACGAGCGCCCCGACCTGAACGAGCAGATGACCCGTCACGGCATTCTCGGGGTCGAGATGGAGGCGGCCGAGCTCTACATCCTCGCGCTGCGTCACAAGGTGCGGGCGCTGGCGGTGCTGACGGTCTCGGACCACCTGCTGACCGGCGAGGCGCTGCCGTCGGAACAGCGCGAAAAGAGCTTTGGCGACATGGTCGAGATCGCGCTGGAAGCGGCCTTCAAGGGCTGAGCGGCCCGCGCGGCCCCGACGCGGCGACCTTGGCGCCGCGTCAGGGCCTTATTCGCGGATTTCGTCCGGGGCCACGCCCCAGAGCGCGCGCTTCTCGGCCCAGCCCTTGTAGCCGCCGGAACTCACCTGGCACCATTCCAGATCGCAATCACCCAGCCGCGCGATCACACCGCGCTCCAGCCGCGCCTTGACCGGCGTGCGCCCGTCGGGGCGCACATGCAGCGCCAGCAGATCAGCATCGACAATCACCGTCCGCGACCCCGAGAGCAGCGCGTAATGCACCCAGCCGCCGGCGCCTTCGCGGTCGCGCACCCGGCGCCAGTGGCCATATTCGGCCGTCACCTCGAGCGGCATGTCGCGCCGCTTGAACACCCAGTCGATGCGGTGGCTCAACGACGGGCCGCGCCGCACGTTGCCCTCGTTCGCCTTGAGCGAGACGAACCGAGGCAAAGGCAGGTTCGTCACCGGTCCGCGCGTCTCCTGCGCGGCGGCCATCCCCATCCAGAAACTCAGTATCACCGCGCCGATAGCGCCCGTTCGCGTGGCCCGCGACACCATGTCAGTCACCTTGCACTGCCTGCCAATCGTTTATTCGCCACGGGGTTCTTGTGCCTCCGCGTGCTCTGCGGCAGTGTGCCCCCAAGACGACCCCGATGGGAAGAAGGAGCCGGGAGCACATGCCATCAAAACGCCTGAGTGTTGTCGTTACGCGACGCTTGCCCGAGGTGGTAGAAACCCGGTTGACCGAACTCTTCGACGTGCGCCTGCGCGAAGCCGACACGCCGATGAGCCGGCAGGAGCTGGCCGCCGCCATGCAAGAGGCCGATGTCATAGTTCCAACCCTGTCCGACACCATTGACGCCGGGCTGATCTCAGGCGCCGGCGAGCGGCTCAAGCTGATCGCCAACTACGGCGCCGGGGTCGATCACATCGACGTCGCCACCGCACGCAGCCGGGGCGTTCTGGTCTCCAATACCCCGGGCGTCTCGGCCGAGGACACCGCCGATATGGCGATGTCGCTGATCCTCGCCGTCACCCGTCGCATTCCCGAGGGCCTCGCGCTGATGCAGACCGGCGACTGGGGCGGCTGGTCGCCTTCGGCGATGCTCGGCGGACGGGTCGGCGGCCGCCGGCTCGGCATCCTCGGCATGGGCCATATCGGCCAGGCGGTGGCGCGCCGCGCCATGGCCTTTGGCATGCAGGTGCATTACCACAACCGCCGCCGGCTGCGCCCCGAAGTGGAAGAGCGCTTCGACGCCACCTATTGGGAAAGCCTCGACCAGATGGTGGCGCGAATGGATGTGATCTCGGTCAATTGTCCGCACACCCCCTCGACCTTTCACCTGATGAACGCCCGGCGGCTCAAGCTGATGAAACCCAGTGCAGTCATCGTCAACACCTCGCGCGGCGAGGTGATCGACGAAAACGCCATGACCCGGATGCTCAAGGCGGGCGAGATCGCCGGCGCCGGGCTCGACGTCTATGAACATGGCGCCACCATCAACCCCGACCTGCGCAACATGCCCAACGTGGCGCTGCTGCCGCATATGGGTTCGGCCACGCTCGAGGGCCGGCTCGAGATGGGCGAAAAGGTGCTGCTGAACATCAAGACCTTTGCCGATGGCCATCGCCCGCCCGATCAGGTGGTGCCCGCGATGCTCTGAGCGGACCCCGGCCCCGTCCCGGCAGTTCGCCTCTCTGACAATTTCCGTGTGCCGGCGCCGCGTCCTTTGGGAGCGGCGGCGCATCTGCTATGCTGCGGCCATTGAATCAAGGGAGTTTTAACGATGACTTGTCTCATCCGCGGCCTTTGTGCCGTCTTTCTTCTTGCGAGCCTCGCCCACTTTTCCCCGGCCGAGGCGCAGGTGACCTTCAGCACCCCCGGCCTTTTCGACAAGCTGGGTGCCGGCGCCAAACCCGCCGAAGGCGAGGCGCCGACCCCGCCGATTTCGATCACCCCGCAGCCGCCCGGAGGCGACGGCACGCCGGATGTGCCCGACACGCGTGTCACGCCGCCGCCCCCGCCCCCCGCCGATGACGACCGCAAGGCCACACCGCCGCCGCCACCGCCCGCCGACCCGGTGCTGGCGATCTATATTGCCGCCGGCGGCGCCACCACGGGGCCGTTCGCTGCCGCAGAGCTCAAGCGGAAAGTCTCCAGCGGCGAGCTGACCGGTGAGACCTATGTCTGGATGGAGGGCATGACCGAATGGAAACGCGCCAAGGAGGTGGCACAGTTGCAAGACATCCTCGCCGCCGCCCCACCGCCGGCGCCGGTCACCCCCAGCTTTGACGGCGTGGCCTTTCTCACCGGCACCTGGCGTTCCGATCCGGAACAGATGCAAATGTCGGGCGTCGAAAGCGCGCGGATCACCGGCACCACGGAATACCGCCGCGACAAGACCTATGAAGGCTATGGCCAGGTCGAGATGACCGCGCGCGGCTATACCCAGCAGCTGAACTTCACTTTCGACGGCACCTACGAGATCCAGAACGCCTCCGAGACTGACTTCGTGCTGGTCCTCAAGGGGTCGGCGACCTATTTCCTCGACACCGGCCCCTTTGTCGAAACGGTGAGCGGCGCCTTTCCCCTGCGCATCGTCGACCGCAACACGCTGGTGAACGATCAGGGCACACGGGTGCACCGCATTCGCTAGCTGCCTGCCAATGGGCAACAATCGGCCATCCGGCAAGCCCGGGTGGCTCGACAGTGCCGGTGAGTGCGCTAAAACGTGGGCCAGACCCGGCCACACGCAGGATACCCATGCCCGCCCTCACCCGACGCTTCTTTCTCATGGCGCTGCCCGCCGCCGGGCTGTCTGCCTGTGCGGCCCCCGGCACCTATGGCCCGACACTGGCCACCCCCGAAGACGAACAGGCGCTGACCCGGGCGTTGCAGATGCTGGGCCCGGAGGTCGATCCGGAAGAGGCAACTCGCGCCGCAACGGTGGCCTATTCCGAGACCTGGCGGCTGGCGAAACTCTACGAGATCGAGGATCCGCCGCTGGTCCACAATTCCAAGGTCAACCTCGGGCTGAAGCCGCGGGGCCTGTGTTATCATTGGGCCGACGATCTGGAAAAGCGCCTGAAGCAGGAACGCTTCGGTTCGCTGGAACTGCACCGCGCGGTGGCCAACTGGGACAATCTTCTGCTCGAGCATTCCACCGTCATCCTGTCGCAGCGCGGCCAGTCGCTATATGACGGCATCGTGCTCGACCCCTGGCGCCTGGGCGGCACCCTGTTCTGGGTCCAGACCCTGAAGGACAGCCGCTACACCTGGACCCCGCGTGAAGAGGTATTTCGCGTCCGCCGCGAGCGCCGCGCCGCCCGCGGCTGATGACCGCCCGGGCGATAATGGGTTTACACCGGCGACCGCGACAAGGTTGAGTGGCCGGGCAGAAAACCCACGAGGCCAAGCATGTCCGACCCCACCGCCAAACTCGCGGCCCGCGCGTGGCTGCCCGAGCGCAGCGCCACGCTGATCGACAAGATCGCCGGCCGCACCGCCACCGGCGACAGCGCCGAGATCGCCAGCCGCATTACCACGCTGGCGGCGATGAACCGGCGCATCCACGAGCGCGAGTGTTTCAACCTCAACCCTGCCACCAACGTGATGAATCCCGCGGCCGAGGCGCTGTTGTCGAGCGGCATCGGCACCCGGCCCTCGCTCGGCTATCCCGGCGACAAATACGAGATGGGGCTCGAGGCGATCGAAGAGATCGAGGTGATTGCTGCCGAACTGGCCTGCGAGGTCTTTGACGCGACCCATGCCGAAATTCGCGTGCCCTCGGGCGCAATGGCCAATCTCTTTGCCTTCATGGCGTTGTGCAAGCCCGGCGACGCGGTGATCGTGCCACCGGCCGAGATCGGCGGCCATGTCACCCATCACGATAGCGGGGCCGCCGGGCTCTACGGGCTGACGATCTACGAGGCGCCGGTCGATGCCGACGGCTACACCGTCGATCTCGCGGCGCTGGCCGATCTGGCCGAGGCGGTGGAGCCGCGGCTGATCACCATCGGCGGCAGCCTCAACCTGCTGCCGCATCCGGTGCGCGAGATCCGCGCGATCGCCGATCAGACCGGCGCCCGCCTGCTGTTCGACGCCGCGCATCAATGCGGCATCATCGCCGGCGGCGCCTGGCCCAATCCGCTCGATGACGGCGCGCATCTGATCACCATGAGCACCTACAAATCGCTCGGCGGCCCGCCCGGCGGGCTGATTGTCACCCGCGACGCCGAGATCGCCCAGCGGCTGGAGCAGATCGCCTTTCCCGGTCTCACCGCCAATTTCGACGCCGCCAAATCCGCCGCTCTCGCGGTATCGCTGCTCGACTGGCGCGATCATGGCCAGGCCTATGCGGCGCAGATGGTCACCCTGGCCCGCGCCCTGGCCCGCGACATGGCTTCGGAAGGGTTGCCGGTGTTCCGCACGTCGGATGGCGCCACCCGGTCGCATCAGTTCGCCCTGCGTGCCGAAAACTTCGGCGGCGGTCAGGCGGCCTCGAAGTCCCTGCGCAAGGCCGGTTTCCTCGCCTGCGGCATCGGCCTGCCCGGCGATCCGGTCGAAGGCGACATGAACGGCTTGCGCATCGGCACGCCGGAGCTGGTGCGCTGGGGCATGACCGACGCGCACGCGCCGGAACTGGCCCGGCTTGTCGCCAGGGCGCTTACCGCCGATGCGCCGGAAACCCTGGCCGCCGATGTCGCCGCCTGGCGCGCCAGCTTCGACCGGCTGCACTTCATCCACCAGGCAGAGGCCCCGCCCCCGTCCTGAAGCGCCCGCCGCGCCGGCCTCTCGCCCCTGGACACCTCAGCCCAGCCCGTGTGTCCGGTCATAGCCGTTGGCCGGCGCCGGCTCCCACCCGGCCAGCGCCTCAGGTGCCGGCGCAAAAACTTCCACCAGCAGCGGATGGCAGGCCGCCGCATCCGAGGTGTGCTCGGCCGAGCAATCGCCACCCGGACAAGCGCTCAGCGCGCCCAGCAGGTCGATCTCGGCAAAAAGTTCGAAGTGATCGCCGGGGCGCACCGGGCTGGCCTTCATGAAATACTGCCCGGTGTCGCGGGTGAAGCCGGTGCACATGAAGACATTGAGCACGTCATGCACATGCAATTCGGCATGTTCCAGCGGCAGCCCGCGGGCCTCGGCCAGCGCCCGCGTCAGGTTGGAATGGCAGCAATGATGATATTGCACCCCCGACAGAAGGTGGCCGGTATAGGGATCGCAGCGGGTGCCGATCACGTCATGCACCGCGCCGCCGAACTCGTCGATCCCGTACCAGTCCAGCGTATCCGCCACCACCGTCGCCATCGCCCGCAGATGCGGCAGCGACGACCAGAGCCTGTCGCCGGTACTCACATGGGTGCCATGCAACGCCCTTGTCTTGCCCGAAAAGAACCGCTCACCCAGATCCTGCGCATTCCACAGGTTCAGATCACCCACCTGCGGCCCCTCGACCGAGGTGATGCGCACGAACTGCCCGGCCTTCACCTCGAAACACCGTGCCTCGCGCGGCGGCACCCGCACCTCGGAGAGCTTTTCCGCACCCGCACGCGCCGCCTGTTTCAGCGCCAGTTGCGGGTCGGGCAGCGTCTCCGGCGGGTAGCAGATCACCGGCGGGACGGCGCGGCGCTCTTCGGCATCGGCGGGCATCTGGGACATCGAGAACTCCTGTCGTTTGCCGCGATCTGACAGGGCGGGCGCAGCCTTGGCAAGCCCGCAAACGGCAAACGGGGGCAACGCCGGCCGCGTCGCCCCCGTTTACTCATCAAGTCAGCAGCTCGGTTCTTGCCTCGGGCGCTCCCGGATCAGATCGCCACCACGTCCAGCGGCGGGAAGCCGTTGAAGCCGACGCTGGCATAGGTCGAGGTATAGGCCCCGCAGGCGCGGATCATCACCTTGTCGCCGGCGCGCAGCCCGAGCGGCAGCTGCACCGGCTGTTTTTCATAGAGCACGTCGGCGCTGTCGCAGGACGGGCCGGCAAGAATGCAGGCACCGGTTGTCTCGTGGTCGCGCGCGGTGGCGAATTGATAACGGATCGCCTCGCCTTCGGTCTCGGCCAGACCGGAAAAACGACCAATGTCGAGATAGACCCAGCGGTGCAGGTCATCGTCGGATTTCTTCGACACCAGCAGCACCTCGGCGGCGATCATACCGGCCTCGGCCACCAGGCCCCGGCCCGGCTCCGCCATGATCTCGGGCACGTCGCCGAACCGCTCCTGCACCAGACGCATGACCTCGGCGGCATAAAGCGCCGGCGCGTCGATCTCGCGACCGTAGAACGCCGGGAAGCCGCCGCCGATGTTCAGCAGGGTCAACTCGTGGCCCTCGGCTTTCGCGGCATGCCAGACGGCGGCCACCTGATCGAGAATCGGCGCCCACATCGCGGCGCGACGGGTCTGGCTGCCGACGTGAAACGACAGGCCGACCGGGTTCAGCCCGTAGTCCTTGGCCATCGCGATCAGCGCCAGTGCCTTGTCGCGGCCCGAACCGAACTTGCGGGTCAGCGGCCATTCGGCCTCGGTCGCATCGACGATGATGCGCAGGTAGACGCGGGCGCCGGGCGCATTGGCGGCGATCTTTTCGATCTCTTCCTCGGCATCGACGGCAAAGAGGTCGATCCCCTGCTCATGCGCCCAGGCGATATCCGACGCGCGTTTGATGGTGTTGCCGAAAGACAGCTGCTCGGGCGCGGCACCGGCATCGAGGCACATCTGAAGCTCGACCCGGCTGGCGGCATCGAAGTTCGAGCCCAGCGAGTGCAGCTTGCGCAGAATCTCGGGCGCCGGGTTGGCCTTGACGGCATAATGGATGCGCGCGCGGCCCAGGCCCTGCGCCAGCGCGGCGAATTGGCGGGCCACGGCCTCGGTGTCGATCACCAGCGTCGGGCGGGCAAAATCCTGCGCGCGGATATAAGCCTCGACGCGCGAAACGGCGGGCTGATCGGTGTTTGCAGTGGTGACAAAAGAGCTGTCGCGAGCGGTGAGCCCGGTTACATATGCGTTCATGGTCATCTCCAATCAGACCCGGCCATTCCGGTTTCCCGGCGCAGACCGCTCAGTTCCAAGGGAGACGTTACCGTCGCTACGTAACCGCGTGGGTGTTGCATTGCCCACCTCGACAGAGGCGCGTGCGTTGGCGTCTTGAAGCCGCATATGGAGCGGAAGCGGGATTCGATCAAGAGGAAATTTGCCCGCTCCGGGGATTTTTCCGCGCCCCGGCCTTTTGGCCGATAAGGGCGCGAAACTGCCGGTCGTCAGGCGGCCGGCGCGGCGGACGAGACCCGCGCATCAGAAGCCGGCAGCGTCTCTGGCGTGGAACAGGCCCAAGCCTGATCCAGCGCGGCCGGCGCGGGTTCTGCATCGATTTTATGGCGAGTTTTCATGGCAGTACCTCTGGTCGGGAGGTTCCCTCCCCACGTCTGAGACTAGGCCGGGACCGCCCGGCGCAGCCCCCGCGTCCGCAAGCTCGCCATGCGCCGGGAGCAGACCTAGCCGCCGCGCTCGTGCCGCCGACGCCATTCGCGGGCATAGATCGATTCTTCGCTGTGTTTGCGGCGATGCGCCACCGCCCGGGCGGCCTGTTCGTCGACGCTCTCGGCACGCACTTGCGCGGCACCCGTCATCGCCTTTCGTTCGTAGGGCACGACCTGAACCATCGGCGTTCCGGCGGGCAGATGCGCTTCGGCACTCTGCGCCTGCCAGACAAAGGGCACATTCACCGGCACCTCCAGCGCGTCACAATCCACCGCTCCGGAAAAGGCCCGGAAGGGCAGCTCGAAATGGTTCTGCGGATGCAGGAAGGCGGCTGACCAGCCCGCCGGCAGGATCACACGCCAGGGATTGAGGAACTTCAGCGGCTGGACGGCCTGAAACGGCGGCCGGCCGGCGCCGATCTGACCCGGGTGGTGCGGTTCGATCGGAGCGAAGGGCAGACCCTCGGCCCAGCGGAACTGCAACTGGCCGGTGTCCGGGTCGACGCCGGCGGAAATGTCGAAGGGCAGCGGGATGATCCAGCCCAGCGCCATGATGTCTGCCACCGGCAGGCAAGCCCGCACCGTCAGCCCCGGCAGCCCATGGGCATCGCGCAGACCCATCTCGCGCGGCAGGTCGCGAAACCACTGCGGCAGGAATTTCGCCGCCGGCTGCGGATGCGGAATATGGTCGAGCAGCTCGGGCGGGCACAGGAATTGCATTGCCTCAACCTAGCGGTGGCCCTTGATCGCGCAAGCAGAAATCCGGCGGCCTGCCCGGCGCGCCCCCGGTCTGCGCGCCGCAATAGGCGCAGTGCCACTGGCTCTCCTCCGCCCCGCGCCGCTCCCGCCAGCGACACTGCCGCGTCGCGGGCCGCGCAAAGATCAGCAGCAGGATAAAAGCGATCAGAAGGCCGAGTAGGATGATCATGGGACCGCAGGTGGCTTGGCGTGCCGGATGACATCTAGCTCGCGCGGGGCGGCTGTCGACCGGCCTTCCGGGTTGCTCGGCGCGGGGGAGGTCCCGGATCAGGTCCGGGACGGGGAGAGCTTGGGGCGCGGGGCCCGTCCGCTGTCGCGGTCCAAGGGCCTGACCCGGACCCGATCCGGGGGCCTGCCCCGGACGTGATCCGGGGTCTCCAAGCCCATTGCGCCTCGGGGATCAGACCGCGCGTTCGACCATCATCTTCTTGATGTGGGCAATCGCCTCCGCCGGGTTCAGCCCCTTGGGGCAGGTCTTGGTGCAGTTCATGATGGTGTGGCAGCGATAGAGCTTGAACGGATCTTCCAGATCGTCCAGCCGCTCGCCTGTGGCCTCGTCGCGGCTGTCGACGATCCAGCGATAGGCATGCAGCAGCGCCGCCGGCCCGAGGTATTTGTCGCCGTTCCACCAATAAGACGGGCAGGCTGTCGAGCAGGACGCGCACATCACGCATTCATAAAGCCCGTCGAGCTTCTTGCGGTCCTCGATCGATTGCTTCCATTCCTTGGCCGGGCGATTGGTCTTGGTCTCCAGCCAGGGCATGATCGAGGCGTGCTGGGCATAGAAATGCGTCAGATCGGGAATCAGATCCTTGACCACCGGCATATGCGGCAGCGGATAGATCTTCACGTCGCCGCTGATCTCGTCGAGGCCGTAGATACAGGCCAGCGTGTTGATCCCGTCGATGTTCATCGCGCAGGAGCCGCAGATGCCTTCGCGGCACGACCGACGGAAGGTCAGCGTCGGGTCGATCTCGTTCTTGATCTTGATCAGCGCGTCGAGCACCATCGGCCCGCATTTGTCCATGTCGAGGAAATAGGTGTCGACCGTGGGATTGCCGCCCTCTTCCGGGCTCCAGCGATAGATCTGGAACTTGCGAACATTGGTCGCGCCCTCGGGCTTGGGCCAGGTCTTGCCGGTCTTGATGCGGGAATTCTTGGGGAGGGTCAGTTGTACCATGTCGTTGCTCCTATTGCAGCAAGGCGCTGACGCCATTGGTCAGCAGGCATTGGAGGGTCTCGGGTTTGCGCGCAATCCCGGTGATGATTTCCCAGGTCGAGGCGGTGGGCCCGGTGACGCTGTCCGCCGCAAGCACCAGAATCTGCTGCGACGTGGCATTGTCGATGATGCAATCGGTATAGGGCGCGACCGGCACGCCGGGCAGCCGCTCGGCGGCGGCACGCGCCACCACGGATTTCGCCGCGCCACGGGCCAACTGGTCCTGCGACGCCGGCGTACAGGCGGCCAGCACCAGCGCCAGCGCGGCGAGGGAGATGGCCCTCGTGCCCGTCACTCCGGTCACGTCAGTGCCCCGGGCAGATCAGCGTACCGCGCTGCATCACGCCCAGCCCCATGACACAGCCGAAAGTCTCGGACGGCGCCGCGCGCACGGGCTCGACATAGACACGGGCCTCCTTGCCCGGCGCGACGTAATGATCGTCGGCGGCCACATAGGATTTGGCATCCACCTCGCCGATCCAGCCCTTTTCGCCATAAGACTGGGACAACGCGGCGACCGGAGCGACGCAGAACGCCGCGAGAGTCAGTACCTGGGTCAGCTTCATCAGAACGTCCTTTCCTTGGGCGCGATCCGTTTCAGCGCGATACCGCCCTCGTCTTCTGTGGTCAGCGGGTCCTTGACCACCGGGCGGAAGCTGAGATCGACCTTGGTGCCATCGACCGTGGCGATGGTGTGTACCCGCCAGTTCTCGTCGTCACGCTTGGGGTGATCCTCATGGGCATGGGCGCCACGGCTTTCCTTGCGCGCCTCGGCGCCGACGATGGTGGCCAGCGCATTGGGCATCAGGTTGGTCAGCTCCAGCGTCTCCATCAGATCGGAGTTCCAGATCAGCGAGCTGTCGGTGACATGCAGATCGTCAAGCTTGGCGGCGATCTTGGTCATCTTCTCGACACCCTGCGACAGGGTCTCGGCGGTGCGGAAAACGGCGGCGTCCTCCTGCATGGTCTTCTGCATTTCGAGCCGAAGCTCGGCCGTCGGCGTGCCGCCCTTGGCGTTGCGAAGCCCGTCGAACCGGTCGAAGGCCTTGTCGATCTCGGCCTTGGGCGCAGTCGGCACCGCGCTCTCGGCGTCGACCACCTTGCCGGCACGGATCGCGGCGGCGCGGCCAAAGACCACCAGGTCGATCAGCGAGTTCGAGCCGAGGCGGTTGGCGCCATGCACCGAGGCGCAACCGGCCTCGCCCACGGCCATCAGGCCGGGAACCACGCGGTTGGGGTCATCCGCGGTGGGGTTGAGCACCTCGCCCCAGTAGTTGGTCGGAATGCCGCCCATGTTGTAATGCACCGTCGGCAGTACCGGAATCGGTTCTTTCGTGACATCGACACCGGCAAAGATCTTGGCGCTCTCGGAAATCCCCGGCAGGCGTTCGGCCAGCGCCTCGGGCGGCAGATGCGACAAGTTGAGGTGGATGTGATCCCCGTCCTCACCGACGCCGCGGCCTTCGCGGATTTCCATGGTCATCGAGCGGCTCACGTAGTCGCGCGGCGCCAGGTCCTTGTATTGCGGTGCATAGCGCTCCATGAAGCGCTCGCCTTCGGAGTTGGTGAGGTATCCGCCCTCGCCCCGCGCGCCTTCGGTGATCAGGCAGCCGGAGCCGTAGATGCCGGTGGGGTGGAACTGGACGAACTCCATGTCCTGAAGCGGCAGGCCGGCGCGGGCCACCATGCCGCCGCCGTCGCCGGTGCAGGTGTGGGCCGAAGTGGCGGAGAAATAGGCGCGGCCATAGCCGCCGGTGGCCAGCACCACGGTCTTGGCGTTGAAGACGTGCATGGTGCCGTCGTCGAGCTTCCAGCAGAGCACGCCCTGACAGGCGCCGTCTTCGCTCATCAACAGGTCGATGGCGAAATATTCGACGTAGAACTCGGCCTTCTGCTTCAGCGACTGGCCGTAGAGCGTGTGCAGGATGGCATGGCCGGTGCGGTCGGCGGCGGCGCAGGTGCGCTGCACGGCCGGGCCTTCGCCGAACTCGGTGGTGTGGCCGCCGAAGGGACGCTGGTAGATCTTGCCTTCCTCGGTGCGCGAAAACGGGACGCCGTAGTGCTCGAGTTCATAGACCGCCTTGGGCGCCTCGCGCGCGAGGTATTCCATCGCGTCGGTGTCGCCGAGCCAGTCGGAGCCCTTGACCGTGTCATACATGTGCCACTGCCAATGGTCGGGGCCCATGTTGGAAAGCGAAGCGGCGATACCGCCCTGTGCCGCCACGGTATGCGAGCGCGTCGGAAAGACCTTGGTCACACAGGCGGTGCGCAGGCCCTGTTCGGCCATGCCCAGCGTCGCGCGCAGGCCAGCACCGCCGGCGCCCACCACAACGACGTCATAATCATGCGTCTCGTATTCGTAAGCTGCTGTCATTGTTGTTTTCCTTCTCGCGCGGCGGATCAGAGGGCGAGTTTCAAAAGAGCGAAAAGGCCGGCCACCATCAGCGTGTAGACCAGCGCCGCCGTGGCCACGAGGGTCAGCTTGCGGGCGATGCCGTGGACGTAATCCTCGACTGCTTCGTCAATTTCCATCTTGATGTGGGTCAGGCCCACGATCAGCCCCATGGCGATCACGATCAGCGGGAACGGGCGCGAAAGGAAGGCCATGACCTCTTCCTGGCTGCGGCCGAGCGCGCTGCCAAAGACAAAGACGAACAGCGGCACCAGCACGACAAGGCTGATCGAGGTCACCATCATTTTCCAGTGGTGATGCGTGCCTTTGCGGCCCGAGCCAAGCCCTTCGGCGCGTTTGCGATCTGTCAGGTAATTCATCCTAGGCCTCCTTAAAGCACGATGGCCGTGAACAGGGCCAGACCGGTGGCGGCGATGAACATGCCCCAGCCCATCTTTTCCGAGGTCTCGAGCGAGAGCCCGTAGCCGAAATCCCAGATCACATGCCGCAGCCGGCCCAGCATGTGATACCAGATCGCCCAGGAGGCGAGCAGCAGGATCAGGTCGCCGAACCAGCTGCGCAGCAGGCCGTCGATCAGGCCGAAGGCACTTTCCGAAGTCGCCGCCGCCAGCAGCCACCAGACCACGAGGAGGGCGCTGCCGAGCGAAGCAATGCCGGTGAGACGGACCATGATTGACGAGATCGAGGTGATCTGCGGCCGGTAATACGGTCCAATCATGAAAGGAGAGAGCGGGCGATTGCCCCGGTTCACATCAGCCATGGCGGTTCCTTTCGGTTCTCTTGACTATAGGTGATAGTGATTTTTTCCGGCGTGTCACCGGGCGCGCCCCCGATAAGACGTGGTTTTTTGGCCCAATTGGCGGATTTTTCGGGATTTGTGATCACAGCCTCGGAGGCAGTGATCACAAAATTGCCGCTATGCAGAAAACCCGGTGATTCGGTGCAGATCCAGGCGGCATATACCTGCCAAAATTCATCAGGTATATGTTAGCGATCACGTCTCGGGCGGGTCTCGGGGAGGTCTCGGGAGGGGTGTGATCACGCGGTTTGGAGGGCGGGACAATGGGGCAGACCCGCCCTACCTTTGGGTCAGACGGGCATCAGCGCCCAGTAGTCGAGATCGAGCAATACATGGCTCAGGTACTTGCCGTCCGCGCCCTTGAGGGTGAAGGGATCGCCGCCGGAAGTGGCCACCAGCCGCAGCCGGATCGCGCCGACGCCGGGCGCGCCGGTCTCGGCCTTGTCGAGCACCTCTGACCAGGCCTTGACCGTCAACCCGGAATAACAGGGGTTGGCATGTGCGCCGCCGTTCAGCCCGACGATCATCTGGGCATTGGCCAGCCCGTTGAAGCTGAGCGCGCGCGCTAGCGAGATCACATGCCCACCGTAGATCAGCCGCTGCCCGTCGGGACGGAAAGTGGCATCAAAATGCACTTTGGCGGTGTTCTGCCAGAGCCGGGTGGCCAGCATGTGTTCGGCCTCTTCGACGGTGACGCCATCGACGTGATCGATGGTCTCGCCCACCACATAGTCACCCCAGCGGTGCGGCTCGCCTGCCAGATCGAAATCATAGCCGGAAAAGTCGAGCCCGTCGGGGATCACGAGATCCGCCGCCGGGATCACCTTTTGCAGTTCGGGGATCACCGTCTCCGGTGCCGGCGCCGCGAGATCGCGTTTGCGCACCATGACCCAGCGGACATAATCCAACACGACTTCGTCGCGCTGGTTGAGCCCCCGGGTGCGGACATAGACCACGCCGGATTTGCCGTTGGAGTTCTGCTTGAGCCCGATCACCTCGCTTTCCGCGCGCAGGGTGTCGCCGGGATAGACCGGAAGATGCCAGCGCCCCTCGGCATAGCCGAGGTTGGCGACGGCATTGAGCGAGATATCCGGCACCGTCTTGCCAAACACCAGATGGAACGCCGCCAGATCATCGACCGGTGCGGAAGGCAGGCCCGCGCCGCGGGCGAATTCATCCGAGGAATATAGCGCGTGAC
This sequence comes from Marinovum algicola, assembly GCF_900109145.1. GTDB lineage: Bacteria > Pseudomonadota > Alphaproteobacteria > Rhodobacterales > Rhodobacteraceae > Marinovum > Marinovum algicola. The sequence continues at coordinate 209,033 of NZ_FNYY01000005.1, read as the reverse complement.
GCGCCGGGTACAGGGCATGATAAAGCGCCCTTTCGCCGCCAGAGACGGTGCGCGGCACGGCGTGGCGGATCACCTCGCCCAGCCGGTAATCCTCGAAGAAGCGGCCCGGGTTGGTCTTGGCGGTCGTCGTCGCGGCCATTACTGCGCCCCCAGCTTCATGTCCGGCGAATACTGGCCCTCGACCTCCTTGGTCACCGCCTGGCCACAGCGCATGACGCCATTGGCATGGTCAAAGGCATAGGTCGGGTCGCCGTAGAGCGCCCAGCCCTTGTCGAGCGCGGCCGAGACCTTGTGACAGAATTCCGACGTGTCGTCGGCGGATAGAAAACGATAGAGTTTCATTTAGTTACCCCGGAAATGGAGACGGGCCGATCAGCCCGTGGATATAGCCGATCACACCCAGAAGCACGATCGAGGCCAGAAAGAACATGGCATCCTTGCCATAGGAGCCCGGCGCCGGCGCCACCCAGCGCGGCTCGGCCCGGTTGATCACCAGAATCTCGGCCGTGGCCCAGACCAGCAGCCCGCCAAACAGCACGATCGAGGCGACATCGCCATTGACCAGCAGATGCGCCAGCGCCCAGAGGCCGAAGCCCATCAGCATCGGATGGCGCATGCCCGAGAGCAGGCGGCCTTTCTTGGGGGCGGGCGACATCATGAAGAGCGCGATCAGCACCATCAGGTTGTTGAGATGCCGCGCCCATTCCGGCGGATACCAGACATCGACGAACGGCGCCGCGCGATAGCCCAGCACCATCAGCACCACCGAGACAACCAGCGCCAGCGCCACCGCCCCCTTGCCCTTGTCGCCCATCGCGGCGCGGCGGGCCGGGAGCAGACGTTTGAAGAAATGTGCCAGCGCCCAGAGCGCGAGACCGAGGACAAGAAGAAACATGAGGCTACTCCGATGAGAGGGCTGCAATTGCCTCTGCTTTTGCCAGTATCTCGCGTGCCGTGGCAACATGCAGGTTCTCGACGATGCGGCCATCGACGACGGCCACCCCCTGCCCCTTCGCCTCGGCCTCCTCGAAGGCGGCGATCTGGCGCCCGGCAAGATCGATGTCCTCGCCCGAGGGCGCAAAGACCTCGTTGGCGATGGCCACCTGCGCCGGGTGGATCAGCGTCTTTCCGTCCATGCCCATGTCACGGCCCTGCTGGCATTCGCTGCGCAGGCCATCGTCATCCTTGAAGGCATTGTAGACCCCATCGACAATCACCACACCATGCGCCTTGGCCGCCAGCAGGCAGAGCCCGAGCGACGCCATCAGCGGCAAGCGATCGGCGCGGAAGCGGCATTGCAAATCCTTGGCAAGGTCATTGGTGCCCATGACAAAGCCCGCGAGTTTCGGATGGGCGGCGATCTCTTCGGCGCGCAACATGCCTTGCGGCGTCTCCATCATCGCCCAAATCGGCAGGTCGCCGGTGATCTCGGCCAGAGCATCGAGATCATCGGCGGAATTCACCTTGGGCAGCAGCACCGCGTCGGGCCGCATCTCGACCACCGCCCGGGCGTCTTGGTGGCCCCATTCGGTGTCGAGCCCGTTGATCCGCACGATCCTCATCCGCGGGCCATAGCCGCCTTCGGACAGAGCCGCGGCCAGCGTCGCCCTGGCATTGGCCTTTTCCTCGACCGAGACCGCGTCCTCGAGATCGAAGATGATCGCATCCACCGCCATGCCCCGCGCCTTGTCCAGCGCCCGGGTCTTGGAGCCGGGAATATAGAGAACGGAACGGTAAGGGCGCGCGCGCATATCCATCGAGAGGATCCTCCTTGCAAGATTGTTGCGCGAATTAGGGTCATTGATTTCCGAAAAGTTCAAGGGGTGAAGTGCCGCAGTGCAGCAGAAACCCCGATAACAGGCAACGTGCGCCAGGTTTACCGCGGAATTAACCCATTTGCCGCAGGCTGATCCCATCCACCGGCCGGCGTCAGACGCCCGCCTCAACCAGAGGGAACGAGATGAAACACGTCTTTGAACTGAGCCTCGGCCTTGGCGCCTGCCTGCTGGCGCTGGCCGCCGATCGGGCCAGCGCCCAGACCACCCCCAATTGTGCCCCGCGTGACGCGGTGATCGCGCGGCTGGCGGAAAAATACGGCGAAAGCCGGCAATCCATTGGCCTCGGCGGCAACAATGCGGTGATGGAGCTTTTTGCCTCGCGCGACACCGGCAGCTGGACGATCACCGTCACCACCGCCAACGGCATCACCTGTCTGATGGCCGCCGGCCAGGCCTTTGAAACCCTGGCCGAGCCGCTGCCCGCCAAGGGCAGTGACACCTGACGCCCCTGTGAACACCGCTATGCCAGGGCATCCCAGATCAGTTTCACCCCGGTGCAGCTCAGCAGCACATAGGTGACCGCGAAAAACGCCCGCTCGGGGATCATGTGATGCGCCTTCACCCCCAGCCAGGCCCCGATCAGCGCGGCGGGCGCAAGCAGGAGATCGGCAATCAGCGTCTGGATGGTGAAAATGCCGAGGAAGCTGTAAGGCACGAATTTGAACAGGTTGATCACCCAAAACACGATCACCGTGGTCGCCTGATACCGGGTCTTGTCGAGCTTGCGGCCCAGCAGAAACACCGCCGCCGGCGGGCCGCCCGCATGGCTGACGAAGCTGGTGAACCCGGCGGTCATCCCCGACAGATAGCCGCCGCGCAACGGCAGCGGCCGCCCGCCCAGCGTGACCCAGCCGCGCGCCAGGCTGATCTGCCAGATCACGAACGCCAGCGAAATCACCCCGATCAGCAACCGGATGGCATCGTCATCGGCGATCCGGTAGAGCCAGGCCCCCAGCGCCACGCCGGGCAGCGCGCCCAGCATCAACGCCCGCGCCTCGGGCCAGGACCAGCGCCGCCAATAGGGCCGCAGGCTGGCCAGATCGATCAGCATCAGAAGCGGCAGCATGATCCCGAGGGCAAGGCCCGGCGGCAGAACAAGCGCCAGAATCGAGGCACTTGCAAAGGACGCGCCCGAGCCGAAACCGGCCTTGGACACCCCGGCAAACACCACCGCAGGCAGCGCCACGGCGAAAAATCCGGGGGAGAATTCCAGCATCTGCGCCTCGTCTAACTGCCCTTGTTTCCCGGTCTTTATCGCTATCACCCCGGCACTTCCAGCCGTTGCGCCGTTTGGCGCCGCAGCGCAGCGCACTTGCGCCGCGCCGAATTCCGGCTTACGCAAACGGCCAAATTCAACACCGACCGGAGAAATTCCCATGGCCAGACCCAAGATTGCCCTGATCGGCGCAGGACAGATCGGCGGCACGCTCGCCCACCTCGTCGCGCTCAAGGAACTGGGCGACGTTGTCCTGTTCGACATTGCCGAAGGCACCCCCGAGGGCAAAGCGCTCGACATTGCGGAATCCGGTCCCTCCGAGGGCTTCGACGCCCGGCTCAAAGGCACCCAGGATTACGCCGACATCGCCGGCGCCGATGTCTGCATCGTCACCGCCGGCGTGCCGCGCAAGCCCGGCATGAGCCGCGACGACCTGCTTGGCATCAACCTCAAGGTGATGAAATCGGTCGGCGAAGGCATCCGCGACAACGCTCCCGACGCCTTTGTCATCTGCATCACCAACCCGCTCGACGCCATGGTCTGGGCGCTGCAACAATTCTCCGGCCTGCCCGCCGAGAAGGTCTGCGGCATGGCCGGCGTGCTTGATTCGGCGCGTTTCCGTCACTTCCTCGCCTCGGAATTCGACGTCTCGATGAAAGATGTCACCGCTTTCGTTCTGGGCGGCCACGGCGACACCATGGTGCCTTCGGTGCGCTATTCCACCGTCGCCGGCATCCCGCTCCCCGATCTGGTAGACATGGGCTGGACCACGCAAGAGAAACTGGACGCCATCGTCCAGCGTACCCGTGACGGCGGCGCCGAGATCGTCGGCCTGCTGAAAACCGGCTCGGCCTTCTATGCCCCGGCCACCAGCGCCATCGAAATGGCCGAAGCCTATCTGAAAGACCAGAAGCGCGTCCTGCCCTGCGCGGCCTATTGCGACGGCGAATTCGGCCTGAACGGCATGTATGTGGGCGTGCCCACCGTGATCGGCGCCGGCGGCGTCGAGCGCATCGTCAACATCAAGCTCAACAAGCAGGAGCAAGAGATGTTCGACGCTTCGGTCAAGGCCGTGAAAGGCCTGGTCGAAGCCTGCAAGGGCATCGACAGCACCCTGGCCTGAGCCGTCCGGCCCTGGGCCCGGACAGCCGAAATGATCAAGGGCGTCCCTGCGGGGGCGCCCGTTTTCGTTTCGGCGTTTCCGGGATGGCGCGCGTCCAAGGCGGTTGCAGGATTTGCATCGCCGCCGGGGTGCCGCGGCGCCCTGCATGGCAGGTGATTCGCGGCAGTCGGCAGAGAGGCCCGGTCGGCCGCAGAGTTTGTGATCACACGCTGAAATCGTGTGATCACAAATGTCGGGTTTTCGGCGCTAACACCGTTGACGCGACAGTTTTACGTTTAGGAACCTGTTTTTAATATGCAATGGCACAATGCAATTGCAGCAAGACGGGACAGTTGATCCATGAACATTCATGAGTATCAGGCGAAGGCACTGCTTCGCTCCTACGGCGCGCCGGTATCCGATGGCCGCGTCGTTCTGAAGGCGGACGAGGCCAAGACCAAGGCTGGCGAGATGGACGGGCCGCTCTGGGTCGTCAAGGCCCAGATTCACGCCGGTGGCCGCGGCAAGGGCTCCTTCAAGGAAGAGAGCGCCGGCGAAAAGGGCGGCGTGCGGCTGGCCAAGTCGGTCGAAGAAGCCGCCGAAGAGGCCAAGAAGATGCTGGGCAAGACCCTGGTCACCCACCAGACCGGCCCGGCCGGCAAGCAGGTCAACCGCATCTACATCGAAGACGGTTCCGACATCGACCGCGAACTCTATCTCGCGCTGCTGGTCGATCGCCAGACCAGCCGCGTGTCCTTTGTCTGCTCGACCGAGGGCGGCATGGACATCGAAGAGGTGGCCGCCAGCACGCCGGAGAAGATCCTGTCGTTCAGCGTCGATCCCGCCACCGGCTATCAGCCCTATCACGGCCGCCGCGTCGCCTTTTCGCTGGGCCTCGAGGGCGCGGCCGTCAAGCAATGCGTCAAGTTGATGGGCATTCTCTACAAGGCCTTCATCGAGAAGGACATGGAGATGCTGGAAATCAACCCGCTGATCGTCATGCCCGGCAACGAGCTCAAGGTGCTCGACGCCAAGGTCGGCTTTGACGGCAACGCCATGTACCGCCAGCCCGACATCTCCGAGCTGCGCGACGAGACCGAGGAAGATGCCAAGGAGCTTCAGGCCTCGAAATACGACCTCAACTACATCGCGCTCGACGGCGAGATCGGCTGCATGGTCAACGGCGCGGGCCTGGCCATGGCGACGATGGACATCATCAAGCTCTACGGCGCCGAGCCGGCCAACTTCCTCGACGTGGGCGGTGGCGCCACCAAGGAAAAGGTGACCGAGGCGTTCAAGATCATCACCAGCGATCCGAACGTGAAGGGCATCCTGGTCAACATCTTCGGCGGCATCATGCGTTGCGACGTCATTGCCGAGGGCGTGATCGCCGCGGTCAAGGAAGTGGGCCTGAAGGTGCCGCTGGTGGTGCGTCTCGAAGGCACCAACGTCGAGAAGGGCAAGGAGATCATCAACAACTCGGATGTTGACGTGATTGCCGCCGACGACCTCAAGGATGGCGCCCAGAAGATCGTGAAAGCGGTCAAAGGGTAATCGTAGGGTGGGTTTGTAACCCACCCTCGCGGATCACGGTGGGTCGCAGACCCACCCTACGGAAACGACAAGGAGACTCCTTTCAATGGCAGTCCTCGTAGATGAAAACACCAAGGTGATCTGTCAGGGCCTCACCGGCTCGCAGGGCACCTTTCACACCGAACAGGCCATCGCATACGGCACCAAGATGGTCGGCGGCGTCACCCCTGGCAAAGGCGGTCAGACCCACCTTGACCTGCCGGTCTTCAACTCGGTGCATGAAGCCCGGGCCAAGACCGAGGCCAATGCCTCTGTCATCTATGTGCCGCCGCCCTTCGCCGCCGACTCGATCCTCGAGGCGATCGACGCCGAGATGGAGCTGATTGTCTGCATCACCGAAGGCATCCCGGTGCTCGACATGATGAAGGTGCAGCGCGCGCTCGAAGGCAGCAAGAGCCGGCTGATCGGCCCGAACTGCCCCGGCGTCATCACGCCCGACGCCTGCAAGATCGGCATCATGCCCGGCCATATCCACAAGCGCGGCTCGGTCGGCGTGGTCTCGCGCTCGGGCACGCTGACCTATGAGGCGGTCAAGCAGACCACCGACATGGGCCTGGGCCAATCCTCGGCCGTGGGCATCGGCGGCGACCCGATCAAGGGCACCGAACACATCGACGTGCTGGAGATGTTCCTCGCCGATGACGAGACCACCTCGATCATCATGATCGGCGAGATCGGCGGCTCGGCCGAAGAGGAAGCGGCGGAATTCCTCGCCTCCGAAAAGAAGAAGGGCCGTTGGAAACCGACCGCGGGCTTCATCGCCGGACGCACCGCGCCTCCGGGCCGTCGCATGGGCCACGCCGGCGCCATCGTCGCCGGTGGCAAGGGCGGCGCCGACGACAAGATCGAAGCGATGCGCAGCGCCGGCATCGTGGTGGCCGACAGCCCGGCGACGCTGGGCGAGGCCGTCAAGGAGGCCATCGACAAGGGCTGACCCCTGTCAGAGGCTGAAAACAATCCTATGGTAAGGCGGGGTCACCCCCGCCCTACCGACTAAAGACAACCGGTTCACGTCCGCCAAAGGTGCAAAGATGACCGACCAAAGCCCCAACGACATCTTCAAGGCCTCGAGCTTCATGCAAGGCCACAATGCGGAATATCTGGAACAGATATACGCCCGCTACGCCGACGATCCGGCCTCGGTCGACGAGGCCTGGCAGGAATTTTTCCGGCAGCTGGGCGACGATGATCGGGACGTCAAGAACGAGGCGAAAGGTCCCTCCTGGGCGCGCGCCGACTGGCCGCCGCAGCCCGGTGACGACGTCACCGCCGCGCTGACCGGCGAATGGCCCGCCCCGCCCCCGGCCGAGAGCCGCGCCGCCGGCAAGAAGATCGCCGACAGCGCCAAGAGCCGCGGGGTCGAACTGACCGACGACCAGATCCAGCGCGCCGTGCTCGACAGTATCCGGGCGCTGATGTTGATCCGGGCTTACCGTATTCGCGGCCACCTGGCCGCCGATCTCGATCCGCTGGGCCTGCGCCAGGACAGCCCGCACCCCGAGCTCGACCCCAAGACCTATGGCTTCACCGCCGCCGACATGGACCGGCCGATCTTCATCGACAATGTTCTGGGGCTTCAGATCGCCTCGTTGCGGCAGATCGTCGAGATCGTGAAGCGGACCTATTGCGGCACCTTCGCGCTGCAATACATGCATATCTCCGACCCTGAACAGAGCGCCTGGCTGAAAGAGCGCATCGAGGGCTACGGCAAGGAAGTGAAGTTTTCCCGCGAAGGCCGGAAAGCCATCCTCAACAAGATGGTCGAGGCCGAGGGTTTCGAGAAGTTCTTGCACGTCAAATACATGGGCACCAAGCGCTTCGGCCTTGATGGTGGCGAAAGCCTGATCCCGGCGATGGAGCAGATCATCAAGCGCGGCGGCGCGCTGGGGGTCGAAGAGATCGTCATCGGCATGCCGCACCGCGGCCGGCTCTCTGTGCTCGCCAACGTGATGAACAAACCCTACAAGGCGATCTTCAACGAGTTTCAGGGCGGCAGTTTCAAGCCCGAGGACGTGGACGGTTCCGGCGACGTGAAATACCACCTCGGCGCCTCCTCGGACCGCGAGTTCGACGGCAACAAGGTGCACCTGTCGCTGACCGCCAACCCCAGCCACCTCGAGGCGGTGAACCCGGTGGTTCTGGGCAAGGCCCGCGCCAAGCAGGATCAGCGCAACGACGCCGAACATTCCACGGTGATCCCGGTGCTGCTGCACGGCGATGCAGCCTTTGCCGGCCAGGGCGTGGTGGCGGAATGTTTCGCGCTGTCGGGCCTGCGCGGTCACAAGACCGGCGGCACCATCCACGTCGTGGTGAACAACCAGATCGGCTTTACCACCGCGCCGCACTTTTCGCGTTCCTCGCCCTACCCCACCGACAACGCGCTGGTGGTCGAGGCGCCGATCTTTCACGTCAATGGCGACGACCCCGAGGCGGTGGTGCACGCCGCCAAGGTGGCCACCGAGTTCCGCCAGAAGTTCCACAAGGACGTGGTGATCGACATCTTCTGCTACCGCCGCTTCGGTCACAACGAAGGCGACGAGCCGATGTTCACCAACCCCTTGATGTACAAGAAGATCAAGGGCCACAAGACGACGCTCTCGCTCTATACCGAGCGGCTGGTCAAGGACGGGCTGATCCCCGAGGGCGAGATCGAGGACATGAAAGCCGCCTTCCAGGCCAGGCTGAACGAAGAGTTCGAGGCCGGCAAGGATTACAAGCCCAACAAGGCCGACTGGCTCGATGGCAAGTGGTCGCATCTCGACCGGCAGAGCGACGACGATTACCAACGCGGCGAAACCGCGATCAAACCCGAGACCATGGAAGAGGTCGGAGCCGCGCTCGTCCGGGCGCCCGAAGGCTTCCCGCTGCACCGCACGGTGGGCCGGCTGCTCGAAGCCAAGCAGAAGATGTTCGAGACCGGCAAGGGCTTTGACTGGGCCACCGCCGAGGCGCTGGCCTTCGGCTCGCTGCTCACCGAAGGCTATCCGGTGCGCCTGTCCGGCCAGGACAGCGCCCGCGGCACCTTTTCGCAGCGCCACTCCGCCCTGATCAACCAGGACACCGAAGAGCGGTACTACCCGCTCAACCACGTCCGCGAGGGCCAGGCGCGCTACGACGTGATCGACAGCGCCTTGTCCGAATATGCGGTCAGCGGCTTCGAATACGGCTATTCGCTGGCCGAACCCAACGCGCTGGTGATGTGGGAGGCGCAGTTCGGCGACTTCTCGAACGGCGCGCAGATCATGTTCGATCAGTTCGTCTCGTCGGGGGAATCGAAGTGGCTGCGGATGTCGGGCCTGGTCTGCCTGCTGCCGCATGGCTACGAAGGCCAGGGCCCCGAGCACTCCTCGGCCCGGCTCGAGCGCTTCCTGCAAATGTGCGGCCAGGACAACTGGATCGTGGCCAATTGCACCACGCCGGCCAACTACTTCCACATTCTGCGCCGCCAGATGCACCGGACCTTCCGCAAGCCGCTGATCCTGATGACGCCGAAATCGCTGCTGCGGCACAAGGTGGCGGTCTCCGAGGCCGAGGAATTCACCACCGGCTCCTCCTTCCACCGCGTCCTCTGGGACGATGCCGAGAAGGGCAATTCCGAAACCAAACTGGTCGACGACAGCAAGATCCGCCGCGTCGTCATGTGCTCGGGCAAGGTCTATTACGACCTGCTCGAGGAACGCGACAAGCGCGGTCTCGACGACATCTACCTGATGCGCTTCGAACAATTCTATCCCTTCCCGGCGATCTCGGCGGTGAAGGAGCTGGAGCGGTTCAAGGACGCGCAGATGATCTGGTGCCAGGAAGAGCCCAAGAACCAGGGCGCCTGGACCTTCATGGAACCCAACCTCGAATGGGTGCTCAACCGGATCAACGCCACCCACAGCCGCCCGGTCTATGTCGGCCGCGCCGCCAGCGCCTCGCCGGCCACGGGCCTCGCCTCGCAACACAAAGCTCAACAACAGGCGCTGGTCGACCAGGCGCTGACGATTGAAGGAAACGACTGATATGCCGACCGAAGTACGCGTGCCCACGCTGGGTGAATCCGTGACCGAGGCCACCGTGGCGACCTGGTTCAAGAAACCGGGCGACAGTGTCGCGGTGGACGAGATGCTCTGCGAGTTGGAAACCGACAAGGTGACGGTCGAGGTGCCCTCGCCCGCCGCCGGCAAACTGTCCGACATTGTGGCGCAAGAAGGCGAGACCGTGGGCGTCGACGCCCTGCTTGCCAATATCGCCGAGAGCGGCGAAGCCGGTGCCACCGAACCCAAGGAGCGCCCAGCCGAAGCCAAGACCGAGGAAGAGACCTCCGGCGCGGCCGACGGAGCCGCCAGCGGCGGCGGCAGCGTCGATGTCATGGTCCCCACCCTCGGCGAAAGCGTGACCGAGGCGACGGTCTCGACTTGGTTCAAGAAGGTCGGCGATCCGGTGGCCCAGGACGAGATGCTCTGCGAGCTGGAAACCGACAAGGTCAGCGTCGAAGTGCCCGCCCCGGCGACCGGCGTTCTGGCGGAAATCACCGCCAAGGAAGGCGACACCGTCGAGGCCTCGGCCAAGCTGGCGGTGATCTCGTCCGAAGGCGGCGCCGCGGCGTCCGCTGACGATGCCGGGCATCCGGCCGGCGGCAGCCAGTACACCACGCCCCCCGCCGGGCGGGACGAGAACGACGTCGAGGATGCCCCCTCGGCCAAGAAGGCGATGGCCGAAAAAGGCCTCTCGCGCGATCAGGTGCAGGGCTCGGGCCGCGACGGCCGGGTGATGAAGGAAGACGTCGCCAAGGCGGTGGCCGCCACTTCCGCCGCCGCTTCGGCATCGGCCCCCGCGGCCGCGCCCCGTGCGCCGGTGGCGGCCGAGGATGCCGCGCGCGAGGAGCGGGTCAAGATGACCCGGTTGCGCCAGACCATCGCCCGCCGCCTCAAGGACGCGCAGAACACCGCCGCCATCCTGACCACCTACAACGAGGTCGACATGACCGAGGTCATGGCGCTGCGCAACGAATACAAGGATCTGTTCCTGAAGAAACACGATGTGAAGCTCGGCTTCATGTCCTTCTTCACCAAGGCCTGCTGCCATGCGTTGAAAGAGGTGCCCGAGGTCAACGCCGAGATCGACGGCACCGACATCGTCTACAAGAACTTCGTGCACATGGGCATCGCGGCCGGCACGCCGCAGGGCCTCGTCGTGCCGGTGATCCGCGACGCCGACCAGATGTCCTTTGCCGAAATCGAAAAGGCGATCGGCGAAAAGGGCAAACGCGCCCGCGACGGCAAGCTGTCGATGGCCGAGATGCAGGGCGGCACCTTCACCATCTCCAACGGTGGCGTCTATGGCTCGCTGATGTCCTCGCCGATCCTCAACCCGCCGCAATCGGGCATCCTCGGCATGCACAAGATCCAGGACCGGCCGATGGTGGTGAACGGCGAGATCAAGATCCGCCCGATGATGTACCTGGCACTGAGCTACGATCACCGCATCGTCGACGGCAAAGGCGCGGTCACCTTCCTCGTCCGCGTCAAGGAAGCGCTGGAAGACCCGCGGCGTCTGCTGATGGATTTGTAACCCGGCGCCGGGCCGTCGGCCGGGCGTCCGCCCGGCACGCCCGCGGGAACCGCAACCGGGAGGGGGCCGCCCCCCTTACGCGGCGGCCCGGGGAGGGAAACGAGGAGGCACAAGATGCAATTGCTTTGCCGCTACGACGTGAACGATTTTGCCAGCTGGAAAGAGCATTTCGATGCCGACACCGAGGCACAGCGCGACGCCGGCCTCTCGCTTCTGCAAATCTGGCAGGAACACGACACGCCATCCCGGGTGTTCTGCCTCTTCGAGGTCAACGACCTGGACAAGGCCCGCGACTTCATCGATGGTCCGCGCGCCAGGGCCCGGTCCGAGACAGACGGCGTCCGGGACGCGGCCTGCCACATCCTGGATACGCTATGAGGATCGCACCCGCCGCCCCGGCCCCCCAGGCCCCTCTCGCCTCGGACCTGCTCCGAGGCCTCTCGCCTGCCCGCCCCCAGGAGGCCCCGGGTCAGGCCCGGGGCGCGTTGTGTCCGTGACCCCCGAACTCACCGCCCTCACCCTCGCAGCTCTGCTGCAAATCGGCCAGATCGCGCTGATGGCGGTCCCGGCCAATCTCGAGCTCGGCCCGGGCAAGACCCTCTCCCCGCGTGACCGCCCCCGTCTGGGTGGCGCGCTCGAGGATCAGGTGAGCCTGCGCACCGCGCGGCTCTACCGGGCGATGAACAACCACTTCGAGAGCCTGATCCTCTTCGCCATCGCCACCCTGGTGGTGACCTTCGCCGACAGGGCCAGCGGGGTCACCGCCGCGGCCTCGGGCCTCTACCTTGTCGCCCGGCTGCTCTACATCCCGGCCTATGCCTTCGGCTGGGTGCCCTGGCGCAGCCTGTTCTGGGCACTGGGCCTTGTCGCCATCCTCACCCTGCTCGTGGCAGCCTTGCTATGAGCCCAACCCGCATCTTCTTCTGGCCGCAAATATCCCGGGGGTCCGGGGGCAGCGCCCCCGAATTGCCCGACCAAGAAAGGACACACCATGGCAAGTTATGATGTCATCGTCATCGGCGCAGGCCCCGGCGGCTATGTTGCCGCCATCCGCTGCGCGCAACTGGGTCTCAAGACCGCCTGCGTCGAGGGCCGCGAGACGCTCGGCGGCACCTGCCTCAACATCGGCTGCATCCCCTCCAAGGCGTTGCTGCACGCCACCCATCAGCTGCACGAGGCCGAGCACAACTTTGCCAGGATGGGCCTCAAGGGGAAAAGCCCCTCGGTCGACTGGAAGCAGATGCAGGCCTACAAGGACGACGTCATCGGCCAGAACACCAAGGGCGTCGAATTCCTGTTCAAGAAGAACAAGATCGACTGGCTCAAGGGCTGGGGCTCGATCCCCGAGGCCGGCAAGGTCAAGGTCGGCGACGAGGTGCACGAGGCGAAAAACATCATCATCGCCTCGGGCTCCGAGCCTTCGCCGGTGCCCGGCGCCGATGTCACCGTCGACGAAAAGGTCGTGGTCACCTCGGAAGGCGCGCTGGCCCTGGGCAAGGTGCCGAAAAAGATGATCGTCATCGGCGCCGGTGTCATCGGGCTCGAGATGGGGTCGGTCTATGCCCGGCTCGGGTCCGAGGTCGAGGTGATCGAATTCCTCGATCACATCACCCCCGGCATGGATTCCGACGTGCAGAAGCAGTTCAAGAAGCTGCTCGAGAAGCAGGGGCTGAAATTCACGCTCGGCGCCGCGGTCTCGAGCGTCGAGGCCACCAAGACCAAGGCCAAGGTCAACTACAAGCTGCGCAAGGATGACAGCGAGGCCACGGCCGAGGCCGATGTGGTGCTCTGCGCCACCGGTCGGCGGCCCTTTACCGACGGCCTCGGCCTCTCCGATCTCGGCATCGAGACCACCAAGGGCGGCCAGATCAAGGTGGGTGACGACTGGCAGACCAGCGTCAAGGGCATCTATGCCATCGGCGACGCCATCGAAGGCCCGATGCTGGCGCACAAGGCCGAGGACGAAGGCATGGCAACGGCCGAAGTCATCGCCGGCAAACATGGCCACGTGAACTACGGGGTCATTCCGGGCGTGATCTACACCCATCCCGAGGTCGCCAGCGTCGGCAAGACCGAGGAACAGCTCAAGGAAGAAGGCCGCGCCTACAAGGTCGGCAAGTTCTCCTTCATGGGCAACGGCCGCGCCAAGGCGGTGTTCGCCGGCGACGGTTTCGTCAAGCTGCTGGCCGACAAGGAAACCGACCGGGTGCTCGGCTGCCACATCATCGGCCCGGCGGCCGGCGATCTGATCCACGAGATCTGCGTGGCAATGGAATTCGGCGCCTCGGCCGAGGATGTGGCGCTGACCTGCCATGCCCATCCGACCTTCTCGGAAGCGGTGCGCGAAGCCGCGCTGGCCTGTGGCGACGGCGCGATCCACATGTGAGACCGCGCCGGTGGCGGGCCCAGTCCCGCCACCGGCCCTGCCAGAAATTCTCAGGGATTTTCGCACATTTTTCCGGTGACGGAATTTCGACTGCCGGGCCGACCGGATCGCTCAGAGCCGGGTCAGGTGCCGGTTTTCCTCCGGCAGATCCGCGAACCCCGCCTCGAGCATCAGCTCCTGCGAGCGCCGCTCGACCACTTCTTCCAGCGTGTTCAGAAAGCTCGCGCGCGACTGCCCCGGCGCAATCGGCTCGAGGAACTCCACCACCGCGAGGCCGGGTTTGCGCAAAACGCCGTGGCGCGGCCAGAAGACACCGACATTGGTCGCCGCCGGCACACAGGGCTGGCCCAGCTCGGCGTAGAGCACATGCGAGCCCACCTTGTAGGGCAGATAGCGGTTCGGCGCGACGCGGGTGCCCTGCGGATAGATCACCAGCTGGCCGGGGTTGGCCATGCCGGCGGCGACGTCGGCCACCATCTTCTTGATCGCGGCCCCGCGCTTGCCGCGGGCAACCGGAACACAGCCGATGCGGGCGGCATATTGCCCGAGGACCGGTGCCCAGAGCAGCTCGCGCTTCATGATGAACTTGGCCGCCGGCAAGGCGGAGAAGATGATGATGATGTCGAGAAACGACTGGTGCTTCGCCGCGACCAGAACTTCGCCCTGCGGCACCGCGCCGCGCACCTCGGTTTTCAGCCCGACCATCCAGCCGGCGGTCCAGCGGACCCAGCGGCAATAGGTCTTGCAGGCCCATTGCGCGCCGTCGCGGCTGGCCAGCGCCAGCGGAAAAAAGGCGATCCCCATGAGGCCGAGCATCAGGTACATCTGGAAATTGAACAGCAGCGACCGCGCATATTGCATCAGCGAAGTCCCCCAAGCACGCGCATCGCCGCATAGCGGGTGGCGGCAAAGGCCACCACCGCCGCGAGGAGCGGCACCAGCAACGGCAAGAGCCAATGCCCCCCCTGAAAGCGCAGCCCGGTAAGCACGCCGGCCTCGGAGCCGGCGCCGGGCAGCAAAACCACCGCCAGCAGCCCGGCAAGGACGCCGGCGCCTGCGCCGGTGGCGGCGCGCAGGGTAAAGCGGCGCACGAAGGCGCGGGCGATATAGGTGTCGGTGGCGCCCACAAGGCGCAGCACCTGAATCACCTGGGCATTGGCCGCCAGCGCCGCATTGGCCGCCAGGGTGATCATCGCGCCCATGGTGCCAAAGATCAGCACGATCGCCAGCCAGCCCAGCAACTTGAGCCGTCCTGCCGCGCTGACCAGCGGTTTGCGCCAGCGGGTATGATCGTCCAGCACCGCGCCGGGCAGCTCGGCCTGTAGCCTGAGCCGCAGCCCGTCGCCGTCATAGCCCGAGGCGGTCTCGCGCACCTCGATCAACTGCGGCACCGGCAGGCTCTCGACCGGCAGGTCCGGGCCGAACCAGGGCTCCAGCAGGGCGCGCTGTTCGTCCGGCTCCAGCGCGCGGGCCTCGGCCACGCCGGGGGTCTCAGACAGGATCGTGAGCGCGCGCTCGGTCTGCGCGGCCATCTGCGCGGCGGGTGCCGAGATCCGCAGCGTGGCGCTGCCGGCCAGTGCGTCACGCCAGTTCGCGGCCAGCCGCCCGGACGCCAGCGACAGCGCCAGCGCAAACACCGCGAGAAAGGCCATGGCCCCGGCGGTAAAGACGGTCAGCCGGGCGGTGAAGCCGGTGGGCGGCACCACCCGGTCGGCGCCGGCATCAAAGGACAGCATGTCGGTCACGGCGGCGAGGTTGATCTTCACAGGTCCGCCCCCGCCAGTTGCAGCTTGCGCCCGGAGATCCGCAAAACGCGGGCCTGCACGTGGTGCTTGGCGGCGCGGATCAGACTGAGATCATGGGTGGCAATCATGACCGTCTTGCCCATCTTGTTGAGTTCGACGAGCAATTTCAGCAGCCGCTGCGACATTTCCCAGTCGACGTTTCCGGTGGGCTCATCCGCAAGGATCACGTCGGGCGACAGGATCAGCGCCCGGGCCAGCGCGGCACGCTGCCGCTCGCCGCCCGACAGCTCGGGCGGCAGGGCCTGGGCGCGATGCGCCAGGCCGACCCAGGACATCAGCTCCTTGAGGTTGGCCTGCGCCGCCAGCCTGTCCTGTCCCGAGACCGCCAGCGGCAAGGAGATGTTCTCGGCCACCGGCAGGTGATCGAGGAACTGGCAATCCTGATGCACCACGCCGATCCTGCGGCGGGCATAGGCGATGCCGTCCCGGTCGAGCTCGCGCACGTCCTGATTGAAAAGCCGCACCTGCCCGCCGGTCGGCACCAGCGCGCCGTAACAGAGCTTGAGAAAGGTGGTCTTGCCGGCGCCGGAGGGGCCGGTGAGGAAGTGGAACGACCCCGGCGCCAGCCTGAGCGACAGGTCGGTCAGCAGTTCGCCGCCGCCATAGCTGTAGGCCACTTCATCAAGCTCGATCACGTATGCGCCCCGCCCTGTAAAATAAGGTTCGTCGTCAAGTCCGGCCCGTAATGCAACAGCCCTGCCCCACTTGCAATCCGCGCCCTTGGCGGCATTGCGCTTTTCCTTGCCGATCGGTGGACATATGATCCAAGCTGAGGCAGGGGTAGCCCCCGAAAGAGCGACAGGTGGGAAAGATGCGGCTGACGTGCCCGAATTGCGACGCGCAGTATGAGGTTCCGGATGATGTGGTTCCGCCCGAGGGCCGGGACGTGCAATGTTCGGCCTGCGGCAAGACCTGGTTTCAGCCCGCCGCCGGCGCCCCGGAGCACGAAGATTTTGACCCCGCCCGGCAGTCGGCACGCCCGGGCCCGGAAGACGCGTCAGCCGCCGCGCCGGAGCCAGCGCCCTCCACACCGCCGCAGCCCGCCGCGCCCCAGCGCCAGCTGGACCCGGAAGTCGCCAGCGTGCTACGCGAAGAGGCCGAGCGCGAGAGCCGGGTGCGCGAGGCCGAGCGCGGCGCGGTCGAGAGCCAGCCCGATCTCGGGCTTGACGACATGCGCCGCACCGAAGACGAGCAGGCGCAGCGCGCGCGACAATCGCGCGAGCGCATGGCGCGCCTGCGCGGCAAGGATCCGAAAGCGCCGGAGCCGACGCCCAGCGCCACCGCGGCGGCGGCCGCCGCCGCCAGCGGCTCGCGGCGCGAACTGCTTCCCGATATCGAAGAGATCAACTCGACCCTGCGTTCCACCGATCAGCCGCGCAAAAGCGAGGCCAGCGAAGAGATCGCCGCCGAGCCCGAGCGCACCGCACGCAGCCACTTCCGCCGTGGCTTTACCTGGGTGTTGCTTCTGGTGGCGATTGCGGCGCTGATCTATGCCTATTCGCCGCAGATCGCCGAGACGGCCCCGGGACTCGCGCCAGCGCTCGAGAGCTATGTGATCTGGGTCAACGGGCTGCGGGGCTGGCTCGATGCGCAGGTGCTGGCGGCGCTGCACTGGCTCGACGGCATGTCGTCGGAGGCGGCACAAACCCCGGGCTGATCCCGGCCTCGCCCGCCATCAGAACCGGTCGAGCAACCGTTCCAGATAGTCGCGTTCGATTTCCGGCCGGGCGCCCTCGCCCGAGCGGCGGCGGATTTCATCCAGAAGCTCACGGGCGCGGCGATAGACGTCTTCGCCGTTCAACAACTCTTCGCCGCTGCTGATGGTGCCGGAATTGCCGGCGTCGCGGCCCAGCGGATCACGCCGCTCGCCCTCGCGGGCGCCGGCGGTGTCGCCCTGGCCGCCCTGTTCCCGCTGTTCCTCGGCCAGCGCTTCGCCGAGGTTGCGCATGCCCTCGCGCAGCGCGTCCATCGCTTCGGCCTGGCGGTCGATTGCCTCGGCCAGATCATCCGCGCGCAGCGCCTGTTCGGCGCCCTCCATGGCGCGTTCGGCATCCTCGAGCGATTGCTGTGCCCGGCGGCCGGCCTCAGTGCCCTGACCGGGCAGCGCGCCACGCTGGCGTTCGACCTCGCGCCGCAGCGCCTCCTGCCGGTCGGCCAGCTCGCCTTCGAGCCCGCCTTGACCCTGTTCACCCTGCTGCTGACCCTGGCCCTGGCCTTCGCCCTGCTGGTGCTGCTCGCCCTGGCCCTGCTGGCCATCCCGACCCTGGTTGCCCTGGTTCTGGCCTTGCTGGGCATTGGGGTTGAACTGTTCCTGAAGGTCGCGGAACGCCTGGTCCGACAGCCCCTGCTGATCGCGCAGGGTCTCGGCCAGCCCGTCCATTGCCTGTTGGCCGGGCGACTGCTGGCCCTGACCCTGCTGGCCCTGGGTGACCTGCATGTTTTCGAGCATCTGCTGCAATTCGGCCAGCGCCTGTTCGGCCTCGGCCATCCGCCCCTGTTCCATCAGCTCCTGGATCCGGTCCATCATGGCCTGAAGATCGTCTTGCGTCATCTCCATCATGTTTTCCGGGGTCTGCGCCGTTTCGGGCTGTTCCCCGTTCTCGCGCTGCTGCTGGGCCAATTGCCGCATGTAATCCTGCGTCGCCTCGCGCAGCTCCTGCATCAGCTCGGCGATCTCCTGATCCGAGGCGCCGTTCTTCATCGCCTCCGACAACCGCTCCTGCGCCCGGCGCAGCCGTTCGAGCGCATCCGACAGGTCGCCATCCTCGAGCAGCACCGCCAGATCCCACATCGCGGCGGCCAGTTCGTCACGTTGCGCACCGGTCATGCCGGTGGCGGCAAAGCTCTCGAGCCGGCGCTGGATGGTACGCATCCGCAGGTAGGGCACGGCCGACCGGAAAAGACCTTCGGGACGGTGGGTGATGGCACGCAGGATCATTGCCGCGTCGCCGGCATTGCCGCGCGACCACAAGAGCGCCCGGCGCTGGTCGATGATGGCGGCGGCGAAAGGATCGAAAAACCGGCGGCCGGGCAGCGGCGTGGCCAGGGTCTCTGGCGCGCTGGTCTGGTCGCGGTCGTCGATGACCCGCAGCTCGATGGTGACCGGCAGGTTGGCCCAGGGATGTTGCGAGAAATCCTCGATCAGAGTCTCGTTGAACGCCGCCCGCGAGCCGGAAATCGGCAGCGGCAATGGCACCCTGATCGCCGCGCGCGGCTCGGGCTCGACGGCCAGGCCATGGCGGCGGTCGACCTCGGCCAGATCGAGCCGGATGGTGGCCTCGCCGGAGCGGATGCCGTAATCGTCCTCGGCCTCGAAGGGCAAGGACATCTCGCCGCGCGCGGCGGTGGTGATCTCGTCGATCACGCGCACCTGCGGGGCGGTGTCTGCGGCGAGCGCGATCTGCCAGTCACGGCCGCCCGGGCCGTCGATCACCAGCGCCCCGGGCTGGCGCACCTCAAAGCTCTGCGAGGCCTCGGCCACGCTTTCCACCTCGGCAGTGCGGCCCGAGACCGTCTCGCGCGCCGTCAGCGCACCGACCTCGCCGTAAAACCGCAGGGTGATGCGACTGCCCTCGGCCACCTCCAGCGTGCCGCCGGTCTGATCGGCAAGGTAGAGCGACGGCAGGCCGGTATAGGCCGGCGGCTCGACCCAGCCTTCCCAGGTCGGGCCAGAGGCCAGCGCCTGGCCGCCGGCGGTGACGCCGGTGACCGAAGAGACCTTCCAGAACGAGCCGAAGAGCAGCGCCACCGCCAGCGCCAGAACCGCCACGTAGCGCAGGGCAAAGGGATCGCGCCGCGACACCCGCAGATCCGGCGACACGGCGCGCGCCTCGGCGGCGCGCGCGGCCATGCGATCCTGATGCGCCTGCCAGACCGCGACCGAGGCGGCATCACTGCCGCCGATCGCCTGATTGTCACGCAGGGTTTGCAGCGGCCGTCCCCGCAGCGTCGCATCGAGCCGGTCGAGCGCCTCGTCGCGGCGCGGCCGGCGGAACCGGCGCAGGCCAAGGCCCAGCGTCAGCAGCCCGCCCAGCGCAAAAAACACGATCAGCGCCCAGACCGCCTCGAGCGGCAGGAGATCCTGCATACCGAGCATCAGGAGGGCAAGCGCCACAAGCGCCACCGACCACAGCGGCCAGAAGGCACGCGTCACACGCTCGGACCAGAGGCCGAGATATGTCAGGGTCACCGCGCCGCGAATGCGGCTCACACTCTCAAGATACCGTGTCGTCCGGGGGATGATACCGCTCCATACTGACCGGCCCGAACGCGGGGGCGCGTCAGAGCCACTCGGGGATGGTATCGCGGTTTATCATTTCGTCAAAGGTCGGACGGGCGCGGATGACAGCAAATTTATCATCCCGCACCAGAACCTCGGGGATCAGCGGGCGGGTGTTGTATTCGCTTGCCATTACAGCACCATAGGCCCCGGCCGAGCGGAAGGCGACCAGAGCGCCGGGGACCAACGGCGCCATCATCCGGCCCCTGGCAAAGGTATCCCCCGATTCGCAGACCGGGCCAACGATGTCATAAGCGGTCTGCTCGACCCCGGCCTCGGGCTCGATCACCGGCACGATATCATGCCAGGCATCGTACATCGCCGGGCGGATCAGGTCGTTCATCGCGCCGTCGAGGATCAGGAACTGCCGGTCCTCGCCCTGTTTGACGTAGATCACCTTGGACACCAGGATACCGGCATTGCCGGCGATCAGCCGCCCCGGCTCGATCTCGACCTCGCAGCCGAGGTGGCCGACGGTCTCCTTGATCAATGCGCCGTATTCCACCGGCAGCGGCGGCGCCTCGTTCGAGCGGGTGTAGGGAATACCCAGCCCGCCGCCGAGATCGAGGCGCTCGATGTCATGGCCGTCGGCGCGCAGCGTTTCGGTCAGTTCGGCCACCTTGCGGTAGGCCAGCCGGAACGGCTCGAGCTCGGTAAGCTGCGAACCGATATGCACATCGATGCCCACCACCTTGAGGCCCGGCAGACTGGCGGCATGGGCATAGACCTCGCGGGCGCGCGAGATCGGGATGCCGAACTTGTTCTCGCTCTTGCCGGTGGCGATCTTGGCGTGGGTCCTGGCATCGACATCCGGGTTCACCCGGATGGTGATCGGCGCCTCGACGCCCAGCGCGCTGGCGACTTCGGAGATCACCGCCATTTCCGGCTCGCTCTCGACATTGAACTGGCGGATGCCGCCGGTCAGCGCAGTGCGGATCTCCTCATGCGTCTTGCCGACACCGGAAAACACGATCCGCTCGCCCGGCACGCCGGCCGCCCTGGCACGGGCATATTCCCCGCCCGAGACCACATCCATCCCCGCCCCGGCCTGCGCCAGCGTCTTCAGGATCGCCTGGTTCGAGGCCGCCTTCATCGCGTAGCAGACCAGATGCGGCAGACCGTTCAGCGCCTCGTCGAACAGGGTGAAATGGCGCAGCAGCGTGGCGGTGGAATAAAGATAGAACGGCGTGCCGACCGTGGCGGCAATCTCGGCCACGGGCACGTCCTCGGCGAAAAGCGCGCCGTCGCGGTAGAGAAAATGATCCATGGCGGCGGTCATAGCAAAACCGCCGGTGGGATCAATGGGCGATCAGCGCCGCGTGCCGGGCGCCGCGCCGCGCCCGAGTGCCACCTGCACCGCCTGCGCCTGCCGCGCCGCCACCGCCCGAAATCGGGGCGCGAAGCGCGGGTTCATCACGCCTTCGCAATGGGCCAGCTGATAGAGCGCGTGGCGCGGCGTGCCGGTGCCGCTGACAAGCGCCGGGCCGTCGACGGTCAGGCCGATATCCCAGCCCATGATGCCGCATTCCGGCAAGAGCGCATGGGCCGCAGAGGCCAGCTCGCAGGCCGCGCGCCAGTCGGGCAGCTCCTGCCCCGTCAGGCGCCGGCCGGTAACCGGATGGCTGCTGCGCCACTCGGTGTCGGGCCCGCTGCCCCGACGGATCTCGCCCAGCGTGCCATCGGACAGGTCGACCGGGCAGAGCATTCCCGCGCCCGCATCCGGCAGGCAGGCCAGCGCATAGAGCACGGCAGGCGCCTGCGGCGCTTCGGCCAGGGTCACCAGTCGGAGGGTGACAAGCGCCGGGCCGGTCAGCGCCGTCAGTGCGCCGTGCTGACGCAGCGCGCTCTGGAACACCAGGCCGGTGCGGCCGTGATCCCGCATCACCTCTTCGGCAAAGCTCGCCAGATCGGCGCAACGGCCATTGGCAAAGCGCAGGAAGCGGCCTTCGTCGTCGATCCGGTCGATGCGCGCCGCGCCGGTGCTGAGCCGGCCGAAGGTCGGCTTGGCCAGCAGCGGATAACGCGCTCCGGCGGAGAGAAAACCCAACAACTGGCCGGTGTTCCTGAGCCGGGGAATGCCACCAAAGGCATGGCTCTTGCCGACGGTGGCCTGGGTCTCGGCGGTGGGCATTCCGCGTTCGGCAAGGTACTGCACCAGCGCCACTTTGTCGGAAACGATGGCGTCGTGGTGCCAGACCCCATCCGGGGAGAGCGAAAGATTGAGCTCGCGGCTGGCCTGTTCGCCAAGAAAGCGCGCGCGGCCGCGGCCGGTGTGGGCGTTGTCGTAAAGTCCGAAATCGTAGTATTCGCCGGTGTCGATCCCGGTGCCCCTGACCCGCAGCGCCAGCATCTGGGCATATTGCCTGACCGGCCCGACTCCGTGTTCGCGGGCCACCCGCATCAGCCGGCCCTGGCCTGCGGCGGGTGGCACGGAAACGGCTGTCTTGTTGGCAGAGACAAAGGTCATGGCGCGCTGTGGATTCCCCTGGCTGAGTCCGGCCATAATTTCCCAGCCAAATATGGCTGGAATGGGGCAGCTGCGTTACAAACGCGGGAATTCTGGTAGAGGAATGCGCGCTAAAGTATAGGCCGGCTGCGCAGGAAGAGATAGAGCGGCAAGCCGCAGGACAGGCCGATCAGAAAGGTTGCCGGAATCGCCAGCAGCGCCTCCCAGTTGCGGCGGACCGCCACCTCGGCGGCGATCCAGAGGGTCAGCGCCAGGGCGGCAATCGTCAGGTCCCAGACCAGCCCGCTGGTCGCCGCATTGACATGCCAGGCCGCCACCAGGCCCGGCAGGTCAAACCCGTTCTGCGAAAACCAACGCAGGAGATAAGCCATCGGATGCACCGCCCCCCAGAGCGCGAGCGCGAGGTAGAGCCAGCGAAACGGAGAGACCCCGGCCATGGCGTTCAGCTCGAGCCGCCGGAAAGGCCGACCTCGGCGGTGCCGGTGACCGACAGGTTCACCGGCGTCCTGGCCTCGGGCCGCTCCGGTTCGCCGTCGACGCCACAGGCCGCCAAAAGCACGAGCGCGGCCAGCGCCGCGAGGCGGCTCATGCCAGCGCCTCTTTCCAGCGCGCCACCTGTTCGCGCACCCGCGACGGCGCGGTGCCGCCATAAGAGGTGCGCGAGGCCACGGAATTATGCACGCCCAGCACGTCAAAGACGTCCTGGGTGATATGCTCATGCACCGATTGCATCTCTTCGAGGCTCAGGTCGGGCAGATCGCAGCCCTTGGCCTCGGCCTTGGCCACCAGCGAACCGGTGACGTGATGCGCATCGCGGAACGGCATGCCCAGCACCCGCACCAGCCAGTCGGCCAGGTCGGTCGCGGTCGAGAATCCGGTGGCGGCCGCGACCTCGAGGCTGTCGCGATTGGCCGACATGTCCTTGACCATCCCCTCCATCGCGGCCAGCGCCAGCATCAGGTTGTCGGCGGCGTCGAAGACCTGTTCCTTGTCTTCCTGCATGTCCTTGGAATAGGCCAAGGGCAGCCCCTTCATCACCGTCATCAGCGCCACGTTGGCGCCGAAAATGCGGCCGATCTTGGCACGGATCAGTTCGGCCGCGTCGGGGTTCTTCTTTTGCGGCATGATCGAGGAGCCGGTCGAGAACCGGTCCGAGAGTGTCACGAAGCGGAACTGCGCAGAGGACCAGATCACCAGCTCTTCGGCCAGGCGGCTGAGGTGCATGGCGCAGATCGAGGCGGCGGCGAGGAATTCCAGCGCGAAGTCCCGGTCAGACACGGCGTCGAGCGAATTGGCGGCGGGGCGGTCGAAACCCAGCGCCTGCGCCGTTGCCTCGCGGTCGATCGGAAAGGAGGTGCCGGCCAGCGCGGCGGCGCCGAGGGGGCATTCGTTCATCCGGCGGCGGGCGTCCTGGATGCGCGAACGGTCGCGGGCGAACATTTCGACATAGGCCATCATGTGGTGGCCCCAGGTGACAGGCTGGGCGACCTGCAAATGGGTAAAGCCCGGCATCACCCAATCGGCCCCGGCCTCGGCCTGGGCAAGAAGCGCCTTGATCAGCGCGCCCAACGCCTGATCGACCGCATCAAGCTGGTCGCGGGTCCAGAGTTTGAAATCGGTCGCCACCTGGTCATTGCGCGAGCGGCCGGTGTGCAGACGGCCCGCCGGTTCGCCGATCACCTCTTTCAGCCGGGCCTCGACATTCATGTGAATGTCTTCCAGCGCGGTGGAAAAGGCGAAACCACCACCCTCGATCTCTGACAAGATCGTGAGAAGCCCTTCCCTGATCGCCTCGGCGTCTTTACCGTCAATTATGCCTTGGGCGGCCAACATCGCCGCATGGGCGCGGGAGCCTTCGATATCCTGTGCGGCCATGCGCTGATCGAAGCCGATCGAGGCATTGATCGCCTCCATGATCGCGTCCGGTCCAGCGGCAAAGCGGCCGCCCCACATCTGGTTTGAGGATTTGTCTGACATGAAGCTCACTCGTCGGGGATTGAATGCATCGGCTCTTGCTGCCGCTGTCTATATGGGCTTGGGGGCAAGCGCAAATGCTGCCGATCCCGCCGCGCTCGAGGCGCTGCGCGAGGGCGACATGCAAAAGCTCAAGGTGCATCCCGCCCCGGTCTCGGTGCCGGCACGGGATTTCACTGATTTCGATGGCGCGGCGCTCAACCTCGACGATTACCTTGGCAAGGTGGTCCTGCTGAACTTCTGGGCCACCTGGTGCGCGCCCTGCCGTAAGGAAATGCCGATGCTGGCCGATCTCCAGACCGAGCTGGGCGGCGAGGATTTCGAGGTGGTGACGCTGGCCACCGGCCGCAACCCGGCGCCCTCGATGACCCGGTTCTTCGAAAGCATCGGCGTCGACAACCTGCCGCTGCACCGCGATCCCGATCAGGCGATTGCCCGCGGCGTCCGGGTGCTGGGCCTGCCGACAACGGTGATTCTCGACCGCGAAGGCCGGGAGATCGCCCGCCTCGAAGGTGACGCCGATTGGTCCGGCGAGAGTGCCAAGGCCATTTTGCAAGCGATGATTGACAGCTGACCCCTTGGAATAGCGCCGCTTTTCGCGCCTCCTGACCTAACGGCAACAGGCCGCCGACGCCCGCCGCAGTGCAGCATTAAATATGCTGCAAGCGCGGCAATTCGTGTTATACTGGCCGGTGACAGAAATCGTGGCGAGCGCCACGTCCGGGCGTGCCCGGTGCCGCGAAGGACGACACGGTGAGATGCAGACAGGCTTGAAGCAGGCCCTCGACAGCTGGAACGCCTGTCTTGCCATGGGCGCGCTGGCCGCGCAGGCCCAATGCGTCATCGCCTATCGCAGCCTCGGCATGTTTGGCGGCTGGTCGGTTGCACGGGATGAAACCACCCGCATGTTCACCGAAAAGCCGGCGGCCTTTTTCGAGGCCAATCTGGCTGCGGCGCTGGCGCTGGCGTCGGGCCAGCGCCCAGAGCAGGTGACGTTGGCCTGGGTGGCGCCGCTGTCGGATGCCGTGGGCGACAACCGGAGCCGGCTTGCAAAACGCGGGCCTGCCGGGCCGGGAGCCCTGTTCGGAAACCTTGCATAAACAGGAAAGACTGATGAATCTGCTTGTCAAACAACTTGAAATGTCGGCGGCCTGCCTTCAGATGGCCAACCGCGCCTTCGAATCCAACATGCGCCTTGCGCAGGTCATGATGACTTCGGCCTTCGAGAGCGCCAAGCTGCTCTCGCCGGTGGGTCCGGTCGTGGCCACCCCGGCAAACACCGCAGCCGAAGCGCCCGGAAAACCGGCGACGGCCAAGCCGGCCGCCCGCAAGGCCCCGGCCCGCAAACCCGCGGCGAAACCGGTGAAACCGGTCGCGGAGAAACCGGCCCCCGCCGCACCGGCTGCAAAGACGGCTAGCGCACCGGCCCAGGTGACAAAACCTTCGGCCAAGTTCGAAACGCCGAAGCCCGCAGCCAAGGTCGAGGCACCGACGGCCGAGGCGCCGAAACCTGCTGCCAAGGTTGAGGCGCCCAAGTCAGACGCACCGAAGCCTGCTGCCAAGGTCGAAGCGCCGAAAACCGAAGAGGCCAAGCCCGCCGCCAAGGCCGAAGCGCCCAAGACAGACGCACCGAAGCCCGCTGCCAAGGTCGAAGCGCCGAAAACAGAAGCGGCGAAGCCTGCTGCCAAGGCTGAAGCCCCGAAAACAGAAGCGGCGAAGCCTGCTGCCAAGGCCGAAGCGCCGAACGCAGAAGCGTCGAAGCCCGCTGCAACAACCGAAACGCCGAAAACCGATGCTCCCAAGGCAGAGGCCCCCAAGGCGGCGGCCGCGAAACCGGCCGCCCCGGCGCGGCGCACCCGCAAGCGCATGCCCGCAACGCCCAAGCCGATGCCGGGCTCCAAGTAAGCTCGGCTTCAAGGCTCAAGAGCTCCACGACTCCCGCCACTGGCGGGGGTTTTTTCTTGCCTAGCCCCGGGCCTGCCCCGGCGCCAGCCTCACCATCGCGCCCCAGCTCAGCGCGATGAACAGCGCCGCCGCGGCAAGGCAGAGCGCCACGCCGCCAATCTGATACGCCAGCCCCGACATCACCGTGCCCAGAAGCCGGCCCGCCGCATTGGCCATGTAGTAGAAGCCGACATCCAGCGTCACGCGGTCGTCGCTGGTGAAGGCGAGGATCAGGTAGGAATGCAGCGCCGAGTTCACCGCAAAGAGCGCCCCGAAAATCAGCAGGCCGATCACCAGCACCCCGGTCAGCCACGGGGCCGGCGCGCCAGACATCACCACCAGCGCCGCCAACGCCGCCGGCACCGGGATCAGCGCCGCCACCCAATGCCGCGCCAGGGCGGCAATTTCGGGGTCGGGCCGGGTTCGGGCGCGCAACAGCCGTGGCGCCGCGGCCTGCACCGCGCCATAGAGGATGGTCCAGACCGCCATGAAACTGCCGATCATGAAAAAGGCCGCGCGGTTGCCGGCTTCGGTGCCATCCGACAGCACGGCGTAGAAATAGATCGGGATGCCGACCACGAACCAGACATCGCGGGCTCCAAAAAGGAACACCCGCGCCGCGCTCAGCCAGTTGATCTCGCGGTTCTTCGATATCACCTCGCGGAATTTCGCGTCCTTGCGCCCCATCGACAGCCCCGCCGGCATGCGCAGCGCGACAGCCAGGAGGATCAGGGACAGCACCGCCGCCATGCCCAGCACCGAGGCGGTGAAGCCGAAAAGGCCCAGCGCCGCAGCGCCGGCCAGGAAGCCGAGACCCTTGACCGCGTTCTTCGAGCCGGTCAGCAGCGCCACCCAGCGAAACAGCCCGCCGCCCTCTTTCGGGGCCAGCACCTTGACCGCCGATTTCGATGACATCTTGGCCAGGTCCTTGGCCACGCCGGAAGCCCCCTGCACCGCCATCACATAGGCCACCGAGGCGCCCACCGCCCAGCCGGGATCGAGCTGCGCCAGCGCCAGCAGCGCCAGCACCTGCACTCCCAGCCCGGCATACAATGTCGAGGTCAGGCCAAAGCGCGCGGCGATCCAACCGGCAGAGAGGTTGGTCACCACGCCGGCGATCTCGTAGAGCACGAAGAGATAGGCCAGCTGTACCGGGCTGAAGCCCAGGGTGTGAAAATGCAGCAGCACCAGCATCCGCAGCGCGCCATCGGTGAGCATGAACGCCCAATAGGCCGCGGTGACGGCAATATAGGCGGCAAGCCCGTTCGGGGTCTCAGCGGTCTGAGCGGTCATTGCTTCGGCTCCGCTCTCAGAGGTCCGCGCCGACCATCAGGGCAACATCGGCCAGCCGGTTGGCATATCCCCATTCATTGTCGTACCAGGCATAGATCTTCACCTGCGTGCCATTCACCACCATCGTCGAAGGCGCATCGACAATCGCGGACCTTGGGTCATTGGTGTAATCGGTCGAGACCAGCGGCCGGGTCTCATACCCCAGAATGCCCGTGAGCGGACCTTCGGCGGCGGCCGCTTCAAACAGCGCGTTGACCTCTTCGGTCGAGGTTTCGCGCGCCACTTCGAAAACGCAATCGGTCAGCGAGGCATTGAGCAGCGGCACCCGCACCGCATGGCCGTTCAGCTTGCCGGCAAGCTCCGGGTAGATCAGCGTGATCGCCGTTGCCGATCCGGTGGTGGTGGGGATCAGCGAATTCAGCGCTGACCGGGCGCGACGCAGGTCCTTGGCGGGACGGTCGACGATGGTCTGGGTATTGGTCACATCGTGGATCGTGGTGATCGACCCATGTTTGATGCCGAGGTTCTCGTGGATCACCTTGACCACCGGCGCGAGGCAATTGGTGGTACAGCTTGCCGCCGTGACGATGCGGTGACCGGCCGGATCATAGCGGTCGTGATTCACCCCCATCACGATATTGGCGGCGTTGCCGTCCTTGACCGGGGCGGAGACCACGACCTTTTTCACGCCCGCGTCGAAATAGGGCTGGAGCGTGGCCGCACTCTTGAAGACCCCGGTGCAATCGATCACCACGTCCACACCCTCGAGCGGCAGATCGGCGATCTCACGGCCTTGCCGGCAGGGGATGCGGATGCCGTCGATGGTGATGCTTTGGTCATCGGCGGCAAATGTGGCGGGCCAGCGGCCATGCACCGTGTCGAACTCCAGAAGATGCGCGTGCATTGCCGGGTCGCCGACCGCATCGTTGACAAAGACGATCTCGGCGCCGCGTTCGAGAAGCGGACGCAGGGCGAGCTTTCCCATCCGCCCGAGGCCGTTCAAGGCATAGGTGGTCATGCAGTTTCCTTTTCGCGGCCGATGTCATCGACCCTGTTTTGCAGCGAGACGCGGTCGAGCGCATCGAGCGGCAGCGCGGCAAAGGCGATGATCCGGTGCCGCATCATGGCGTAGGTCTGTTGAAAGGCCAGGCTGCGCTCGGCCGCGCTGCCGGTAGTCTTGACCGGATCGGGCAGGCCCCAGTGGGCGCTGATCGGCTGACCCTGCCAGGCCGGGCACTCCTCGTTGGCGGCGCGGTCGCAGACGGTAAAGACGAAATCGAAGGTCGGCGCCTCGGGCCCCTGGAATTCATCGACGTTCTTGGCCCGCAGATCGCCGGTCGGAATGCCCTTGGCGGCCAGTATCTCGAGCGCCATCGGGTTGAGCTCGGAACCGGGCCTGGTGCCGGCCGAATGGGCGTTGAACCGGTCGCCCGCCACATCGCGCAGGATCGCCTCGGCAAAGATCGACCGGGCAGAATTGCCGGTGCAGATGAACAGAACGTTGTAGCTGCGGTCACGCATGGTCTGGCTCCTGTCGGACAGGGGGTGAAAGATCGGCGGGCAGAGATCGGGCCGCCCGCGACAGCAATCGAGAAACAGATCGCTCACCAGACCCTGCGCCGCCTTTGTGTCAAGCGCGTAAAGCAGCGAGGTGCCGCGCCGGGTCTGGGAAATCAGGCCGACCCGGGTGAGCGCGGCAAGATAGACCGAAAGCGTCGAGGCCTTGTGCCCCAGCACCTCGGCGATCTCGCCGGCCGGCAGCGCATCGGGGCAGCGCCGGACCAGCAAGCGAAACACCGCAAGGCGCTGCGGATGGCTGAGCGCGGCGAATTGTTCGGTGAGGGTGGAGGCATATTTTTCCATATTTCGTGAAATACAGAATGAAAAATGATTCCACAACGAAAAAGCGCCGCGCCTGTCCCGCGTCGAAGGTCGGGCTTTTATCCCTGCCCCGGCGCCGATAAGGTTTCGGAAACCTTGGAAAACCGCCCGACATGCCGCTGCCCCGCCGTCATTTTCTGACCCTGACCGCCGCTGCCCTGGCCCTGCCGGCGCAGGCCGAGGCGCCGCCGGTGATTGCCGCGGCGGCCTCTTTGCGCTTTGTCATGCCGGCCTTGACCGCGGGCTTTGCCGCCGCCGGCGGAGGGCCGGTGCGGGTGGCTTTTGGCTCCTCCGGGACGCTGGCACAGCAGATCCGAAATGGCGCCCCGTTCGAGCTCTTTCTGTCGGCCGATGCCGCCTATGTGCAGGTTCTGGCCGATAGCGGTGCGGTTCAGGCGGCCGCCACGGTCTATGCCCGCGGCCGCCTGGCGCTGATCGCGCCGCACGGCGGGCTGGCAGTGGATGCGGCGATGGACGGGCTCGCCGCGGCGCTGGCCCGGGGCGAGATCCGCCGCTTTGCCATCGCCACCCCGGAACATGCGCCTTATGGCCAGCGCGCCCGCGAGGCGCTGCTGCATCGCGGGCTCTGGGAGGCCATCGCCCCGCATCTGGTCTTTGGCGAGAATGTCGCCCAGGCAGCGCAATTCGCAAGCTCGGGCAATGCGCAGGGCGGGCTGGTCGCGGCCTCTCTGGCGGCGGCCGACACCCTGCGGGCACGGGCCGAAAGCGCGCTGATCCCCGACGCCTGGCACAGCCCGCTTGACCAAAGCATGGTGCTGACGCCCAAGGCCGGCGCGACCGCCCGGGCGTTTCACGAGTTCATGCAAACACCGGCGGCGCAGGAGATCCTGGCCGCCTATGGCTTTGCCGCGCCGGAGCCCGCCTGATGGACTGGCCCGCGCTCTGGCTCTCACTGCATCTGGCGGGTTGGACGGTGGTACTGCTCTTACCGGTGGCGGTGTTTCTCGGCCGCTTCATGGCCTTTCATCGCTTTGCCGGCAAAGGCGTCGTCGAGGCGCTGGTGATCCTGCCGCTGGTTCTGCCGCCAACGGTGCTGGGGTTCTATCTGCTGGTGGCCTTCGGCGCCGAAAGCCCGGTGGGCCAGCTCTGGCAGGGCGCGTTCGGCGGGCCGCTGGTGTTCAGCTTCGAGGGGCTGGTCGCGGCTTCGGTGCTGTTCAACCTGCCGTTTGCGGTGCAACCCGCCCAGCGCGGCTTCGAGGCGGTGCCGCGCGAGGTGCGCGAAGCGGCAGCCTGCTGCGGCATGGCCCCGCTGACGGCGCTCTGGCGGGTCGAGCTGCCGCTGGCCTGGCCCGGGGTGCTGACCGGCATGGTGCTGACCTTTGCCCATGTGCTGGGCGAATTCGGCATCGTGCTGATGGTCGGCGGCGCGATCCCGGGCGAGACGCGGACAGTGGCGATCTCGATCTACGACCGGGTGCAGGCCTTTGACATGGCCGGCGCGGCGCAGATGTCGGCGGTGCTGCTGGCAATCTCGCTGGTGACCATCGCGGTGACCTTCCGGCTTTCGGCGCGCGCCGGGCGGAGGCTGTCGTGACGCTCGAGGTGGCGGTCAGTTCCGGGGCGCCGATCCCGCTCGATGTGGCGTTTCAGGTCGAGGCCGGCGAACTGCTGGCGCTGGTCGGGCCCTCCGGCGCAGGCAAATCCACCCTGCTCCGGGCGATTGCCGGGCTCTGGCAACCGGACCAAGGCCGCGTCGCCGTGGGCGGCGAGACCTGGCTCGATACCGCGCGGGGCACGCGGCTGCCCACCCATCGGCGGCGGCTGGGCGTGGTGTTCCAGTCTTACGCGCTGTTCCCGCAGATGACGGCGCTGGCCAACGTGATGGCCGCCGGCGCCGATGAGACGCGGGCGCGCGCCGTGCTGGAGCTGGTGCATCTGGGCGGGCTCGAGGCACGCCGGCCGGCGGAGCTTTCGGGCGGGCAGCAACAGCGGGTCGCGGTGGCCCGGGCGCTGGCGCGCGATCCGGCGGTGCTCTTGCTCGACGAACCGTTCTCGGCTGTCGACCGGGGCACCCGCGAGGGGCTTTACGCCGAGGTCGAGCGGCTCCGGGCACATCTGAACATGCCGGTGGTGCTGGTGACCCACGACATGGAGGAGGCCCGCCGGCTGGCCGACCGCATCGTGGTGATCGACCGGGGCCAGGTGCTGCGCGACGGGCCGACCGAGGATATCCTGTTCGATCCGCGCGCCCTGCGCGGCATGGGATTGCGCGAAGCCGGAGCAACGCTGACGGCGCGGATCGATGGCCAGGAGGGGGACGGGCTGACCCGGCTGCGCAGCGCCGGCGGGCCGCTCTGGCTGCCGCGGATCAGCGGCACCCCGGGCGATCTGGTGCGGGTGCGGATCATGGCGCATGACGTCATGCTGGCCCGCCGCCGCCCCGAGGCGATTTCGGCGCTCAACGTGATCCCCGGGGTGATCGAGAGCCTGCTGCCGGGCGACGGGCCGGGCGCGCTGGTGACCCTGACGGTCGGCGACGAGGTGCTGTTGGCGCGGATCACCCAGCGTTCGGTGCAGGCGATGGGGCTGGCGGTCGGACAAAGCTGTTTCGCGCTGGTCAAGTCGATGGCGGTGGCCCGGCATCAGGTCGGGCGCGAAGACCCGTAGACCTGGCGCCGGCCCCCAGTGCGGGTACGCTGGCGCATGGCGCCCCATTGGAACCGCATAGAGCAGGATCGGCGGGCAACGGGACATGCGAGGGTGAGTGGGCACCGTTCGGCGTTTTCGCAAAGGGATGCGGCGCGTCTGGGGGACGGGGAGAGAGGCCCCGGATCATATGTCCGGGGCGGAAAGGCGGCGGCGGGGCCCCGGATCAGGTCCGGGGCGGGCGACGGCTCAGAGGCCGTTGACCGGCACCTTGAGCACCGGGTTGCCGTCCTTGTCGCGCGGCACCTCGCCGGCGCGCATGTTGACCTGAAGCGAGGGGATGATCAGCTTGGGCATGGCCAGCGTGGCATCGCGTTCGGTGCGGAACTTGATGAAATCCTCGCGCGTCTTGCCGCCACCGACGTGGATGTTGTGCGCCTTTTCCTCCGCCACCGTGGTCTCCCACTGGATGTCGCGGCCGTTGGGGCCGTAATCGTGGCACATGAACAGCCGCATCTCGTCCGGCAGGCGCAGCACCTTCTGGATCGAATCGTAGAGCTCGCCGGCATCGCCGCCGGGGAAATCCGCCCGCGCCGAGCCGCCGTCAGGCATGAAGAGCGTGTCGCCGACAAAGGCCGCATCGCCGATCACATGGGTCATGCAAGCCGGAGTATGCCCGGGCGTATAAAGCGCAAAGGCCTCCATCGTGCCGATCATGTAGCGATCGCCATCCTCGAACAGCTTGTCGAACTGGCTGCCATCGCGCTGAAACTCGGTGCCTTCGTTGAACACCTTGCCGAAGGTGTCCTGCACCACCATGATTTTCGATCCGATGCCGATCTTGCCGCCGAGCCGGTCCTGAATATAGGGCGCGGCCGAGAGGTGATCGGCATGAACATGAGTTTCGATGATCCACTCGAGACGACACCCCTGCTCTTCGATCGACCGGATCAGCGCATCGGCGTGATCATAGGTGATCCGCCCTGCCGCATAATCGATGTCCATGACGGAATCGATGATCGCACAGGCGTCCGACCCCGGATCCCGGACGATATAGGAAATCGTATTCGTGGCCTCGTCAAAGAAAGCCTGCACCTGCGGGGTAACGGTCATGTTCACGGGATAGCTGGTCATAATGCCTCTCCTGATCCGGGGCGCCCTGCGGCGCCTTTGGCCTGACGTCAGTTAAACTAGCATGAAAGACGTTTCAATACATAGCAATGTTTGAATGCGTCAACCGAACCGTTGCGACAAGGGTTTTGCTACGTAGCGGAACCCTGTGAAGTTTTTTCTTGCAGCGGATTTCTGAACATCGGTTCATGTAGCCCGGGCGATGGCGGTGACTCGGGCTGGACGCGCAAATTGACGCCCCCTCAATTCACGCTCAAATCACGATATATCGTGGCATCCGTGAATTTCCTGTCAATATCTTCACTCAAGGTTAACCCAGGATTAAAGGGAGTGACGTGATGCCTTTGCGCGTCATCCTATACCGATGCCCCGGAATCGACTGTGGCGCAAATACCACCGCAAATGTGAACGCGCACAAAATTCACGTTTTACATTACCAATCTGACGCAAATTCTTAATATCTCCGTATAAAACGAGCATACTAGTCTCAAAAAATGCCCAAAATAAGGGCAACAATAAAAAATCATAACCGCCCACAAGGGTGGACAGTAGAGGTAGAGCAAATGGCAAGAATCAGTGTCTTTGGCATTGGGTATGTAGGCGTGGTCTCAGCGGCCTGCCTGGCCCGCGACGGTCATCAGGTCATCGCGGTCGATGTCGAGCCGGGGAAGGTCGAGGCGATCAATGCGGGGCTTTCCCCGATCGTCGAAAACGGATTGGATGCGCTTATTGCGCAGGTTGTCGGCGACGGCAAGCTGTCTGCCACGGACGATGTGCAGCATGCGATCGACAACAGCGACGTCTCCTTTATCGCCGTCGGCACGCCCAGCGCGCCGGATGGCTCTGTCGGGCTGACCTATGTCGAGACCGCCTGCCGCAACATCGGCGCGGCAATGGCGAAAAAGCAGGGCTACCACAGCGTGGTCATCCGCTCGACCATCGTCCCCGGCTCGACCGAGCACACCTGCATCCCGGCGCTGGAAGCCGCAAGCGGCAAGATCGCCGGGCGCGACTTCGGCGTCGGCTATTACCCCGAATTCCTGCGTGAGAGCACCGCGATCGAGGATTACGACGATCCCGGCCTGATCGTCTTCGGCGCGCTGGATCAGGGCACCGCAGACATCCTGACCGCGATCAACATCGACCTGCCCTGCGACATCAAAGTTGTCGATGTGCGCACCGCCGAGATGGTGAAATACACCTCGAACACCTGGCGCGCGGTCAAGGTGACCTTTGCCAACGAGATCGGCAATATCGCCAAGGCCGCCGGCCTCGACGGGCAGACGGTGATGGAGATTCTCTGCTCCGACACCAAGGTCAACATCTCGTCCTACTTCATGCGGCCCGGCTTTGCCTTCGGCGGCTCCTGCCTGCCCAAGGACGTGCGCGCCCTGCGCCATCTGGCGGAGACGCAGAACACGCCGGCACATCTGCTGAACGCGGTGCTCGAGGCCAACGAGGCACAGATCCGCCGCGCCGAGGCGATGGTGGAACGCACCGGGGCGAAAAAGGTCGGCTTTGTCGGCATTTCCTTCAAACCGGGCACCGACGACCTGCGCGAAAGCCCGCTGGCAGAGCTGGCGGCACGGCTGATCAGGAACGGCGTGCAGGTCGATGTCTATGATCCCTATGTGCACGAAGCCTATGCCAACGACAATTCGGCGGCGGGCCGCGGCAATGACGTGATCCCCGATCTCAAGGACCGGATGACCCCGGACCTGGATGCGATGATCCATGAGGCCGGCGCGATTCTGGTGGGCAACTTCTACCGCGACACGCTGGATACGCTCGAGGCCGCGGCCAAGGACCGCCCGGTGCTCGATCTGACCCGGATGAACCGCCAGAAGGTGTCGAGCGGCACCTACGAGGGCATCTGCTGGTAAGCCAGCACTTCGCAACATCGTGATCGCAGAGAGGAGCCGAGCCATGCTTGCGCTCTCCCATATGGCCTATTTTTCGTTGGTCGTCCTGTTGGTGACCCTGGTGCCCAGAGCGGCACTGGGGGAGATCCAGTATGCGACCAACACGATCTTCATCATGGGCTTCCTGGGCACGTGGCGGTACAGCTGGGCGGCCATCAACTTTGCCCGCGCGGTGGTCTTTCGGCGGGTCATCCATCCGCGGCGCAAGCGTCTTGCGCGGCGGCGGTTCGCCCAACGGGCCGGCAGATCGCACATGTACATGCTGGTCACCTCCTACATGGTGGAGCCGGAGGTCACCCTGCCCGTCTATCGCAGCGTGTTCCGCGCCGCCGCGCGCGCCCGGGACGGGGCGACGATCGTGGCTTCGGTGGTCGATGGCGCCGACGCGCGGCTGATCCGACAGATCTACGAGACCCAAGCCGAGGACATGACCGGCGTTCAGCTGATCGTCGACCGCATCAAGGCCAACGGCAAGCGCGACGCGCTGGCCCGGACCCTGCGCATCCTGGGTGGCCTTTCGCCCACCCACCGCGACATCCTCGTCTTTGTCGACGGCGACACCATGGTGCCCGAGGACATCTGGACCGAAAGCGCGCCGGTGTTCACCGATCTCAAGGTCGGCGCTCTGACCACCGACGAAGACGTCGAAGTCGGCCGCGAGAGCCTGTTCAAGGATTGGTTCGTGCTGCGCTTCAACCAGCGGCAGGTGATGATGTGTTCGATGGGGCTGTCCAAGCGGGTGTTGACGCTGACCGGGCGGATGAGCGTCTTTCGCGCCGATCTGGCCACCGATCCGACCTTCATTCAGGCCATCGGCCAGGATTTCCTCGACCACTGGCGGCTGGGCCGGGTGGATTTCCTGACCGGCGACGACAAATCCACTTGGTTCTGGCTGCTCAAGAACGGCTACGAGATGCATTACCTGCCGGATGTGCGCTCGGTCAGCTTCGAGTTTCAGCCACGGCCGACGTTTCTCGACAGTTCCAAGACGCTGATGGTGCGCTGGTTCGGCAACATGATCCGCACCAACGGCCGGGCGCTGCGGCTCTCGCCGCGGCTGATCGGCGGCTTTACCTGGTGGTCGGTGCTCGACCAGCGGGTCTCGATGTGGACGACGCTTGTCGGGCCGATCACCGTGGCGCTGGCCGCGATCATGGTCAGCCCCTCGGTGATCCCGCTCTACATCGCCTGGGTGATGATCACCCGCTATATCTTCTGCGTCATCATCGCGCTGTTCCGGGGCAGCTGGTTTCCGGTCACCCATCCGCCGATCCTGTATTTCAGCCAGGTCGTGGGCGCGGCGCTGAAAACCTATGTCCTGTTCCGCATGGACAAGCAGAAATGGACCCGCCAGGGCGGCGGAACCGGCGGCGCGATCATCGCGCTGCGTGACAAGCTCAAGGCAACCGAAAGTGCCGCCCACCACGCGCTCGCGCTGGTCTGGCTGACGGTTGCGATCCTGTATTTTACCAAAGTCTGAGGTGCGCGATGCTTGACAAGATCACCATGGAAAAAGACGAACATGGCGCACCCAAAGCGCCTCAGGTCCCGACCGAGTTCGGATTTGACAACGAGCACCCGGTACTGCCGGTGCCGTTCACGGCCCAGATCGGCGAGGCCCGCTTTACCGGCACCGGGGTTTCGGTGACGGCGGCCTACGTCGAATTGCTGAACGCGGTTCCGCCGGCGCTGATCAACAGCCGTCAGCCGGTGCGCCTGCGGTTCGATTTCGGCGGCTTCACCATCACCCTCTTTCCCGAGGCCAAGGTCAGCGTCAATGCCACCGGCGACGAGCTCACCTTGCAGTTCATCGACCCCACCGGCCCGCATCTGCCGCAGCTGCGGTATATCCTGAACACCTATATCGCCGGCGACGTCGTCAGCCTTGGCTCGATGATGAGCTACACCGGCCCGACCCAGCTCAAACAGCCGAAGGCGGGCGGCACCGAAGAGGACAACCGCCGCCGGCTCAAGAGCATCGGCGTGGTGCTGACCTCGCTGCTGCTGATCTATCTGGCTCTGAGCGCGCTCTTTGTGCGCTACACCACCAATTACGAGCTGCGCCCGGTCTTCATCATGCGCGCCGGCAATGAGATGCGCGCCACCAGCGGCGGCCAGATCATCTATCTCAACCCTGCCGCCGGCAAGGGCGAGGTGCTCTATTCGCTCTCGGCCACCACCGGCGACGTGCTGAATTTTCAGTCGCCCTGCGACTGCACCGTCACCCTGACTGATGGCATGTTCGAAGGCGCCACCGTGCTGCCGGGCGACAGCATCCTGATGCTGTTCGGCCAGGACGAAACCGTCAGCGTGCAGACCCAGATGAGCACCGAAGGCCTGTCGCGCGCGATGGCAGGCGAGGTGGTGCATCTTCAGATGAATGACGGCCGGGCGATCCCGGCGCAGATCATCCTGACCTCGGCCACCAGCGCCGCGGCGGAAGACGGCGATCTCTTCCTGCCGGTCCGGCTCCGGCCGCAGCCCGGCGCATTGACCGCCGATGACATCGGAAAATCCGCACGGGTGCGGATTTCCAAGGCACTTTTCGCCAAACCGTTTGAGAATGGGACGGACGGACAATGAAAGAGATCACCCCCCTGATCATCTGCGGCGGCAATGGCACGCGGCTCTGGCCGATCTCGCGCACGCACAGCCCGAAGCAGTTTCAACGGGTCGGCGATGCCGCGTCGCTCACCTTCTTCCAGGCCGCCGTCGAACGGCATTCCGGCGAAGGCTTCGGCACCCCGCTGATCGTCTCGTCCGCGAAACACGGCCGCACGCTGCATCGTCAGCTGCGCCAGATCGGCCGCGGCGCCGACGTGATCCTCGAACCGATGGGCCGCAACACCGGCCCCGCCGTCCTTGCCGCCGCGCTCAAGCTGGCGGCCAGGGATCCGGACCAGCTGATGCTGGTGGTGCCGGCCGATCACGTGATCGAGGGCGACATCAACACCGCGATCAAGGCGGTGCAGCCGGGCGCGGAGGCCGGATACATCGTCACCTTCGGGATCAAGCCGCGTTATGCCGAAACCGGCTTTGGCTATATCACCGACGGCGGCCCGATCATCGCCCATCCCAACCTGCGCGAGGTCGAGCGCTTTGTCGAAAAACCCCCCACCCGCAAGGCGCGGCTGCTGGTCGAGAGCGACATCGCCTATTGGGCCTCGGGCATCAGCCTGTTCAAGGCGGCGACTATCATCGAGGAATACGCCCGCTACGATCCCGAAACGCTCGACCACGTGGTGCAGGCGCTGAGCGCCGCGTCCGAGACCGCCGAGGGCCTGCTGCTTGACGGCGAAGCCTTTGGCCAGGCCGATGCCGAACCGACCGAAAAGGCGGTCTTCGAGCAGACAAGGCGCATCGCGCTCTGCCGGCTCGACGTGGAATGGAGCGATGTCGGAAGCTGGACCGCGATGTACGGCATTTCCAACACCGACGCCTCGGGCAATGTCATTCAGGGCGACGTGATCTCGGTCGAGAGCAAGAACTGCATGATCCGCTCGGAAACCCGTCTGGTGACCTGTGTCGGGCTCGAGGATATCATCGTCGTCGACACCGCCGATGCGCTGCTGGTCACCAAGGTGGGCCATTGCCAGTCCGTCAAGCAGGTGGCCGAACACTTGAAGTCGAACGAGCGCATCGAGGCCGAGAAACACCAGCGCACCGATTACGAATGGGGCAGCATCCGCCAGCTGGTGGCGCGCGATCACATGACGCTCTGCACCGTCACGGTCAAACCCGGCGGCACCATGCGGCTCGATCCCGCGCCGGGACGCGAGGCGATCGTGGCGGCGGGCGAGGTGCTGCTGACCAATGGCCGCACCCAGGCGCGGCTGCGCGACGGCGACCGCCAGACGCTATGCCATCAGACGCGCACGACGTTGAGCAATCCGACCGACACGGCGGTCGAGGTGCTGGTCTTCACCATCGTCTTGCAGGAGGCCCCGCAGGACCTGGCCAGCAGTGCGCGTCATGCCTCGTGAACGGAACACGAGACGCGCCGGCCTCTGGGTTGCGGCGGTGATGGCGGCCGGCATGGCCCTGCCCGGTTTCGCCGCGCCCGACAGCCATGGCCAGCAGCAGCGGCAGGCCGTCCTGCGGCTGGCCGAGGCGGTGGCGGCGGATGAGGCCGCGCGGTTCGGCGCCCGGGCGCTGATGGCCGAAGCCGGCTTTGCACTGCCGCCGGCGGCCGATGTCACGCCGATCGGGGCCCCCACCGGCGCGGCGATCTCGACCGGCAGTTTCGATCTGCGGATCGCGCTCGGCCGTCTGGCGCAGGCCTTCGGGCATGAGGACAACAGCGCCGTCCTGGCGGCGCAGGCCGGGCGCGGCCCCCAGGTGCGGATGATCGAAAGCGGCAGCCTCGGGCTGGCCGATCTGGCGGCGTTGATGGGCGAAGACGCGGTGCCCGGCACGGGCGGGCTCGAATTGCGTGCGCCGCTGATCATCCGGCACGGGGCCGAGCTGCGGATCGGGCCCGGCGAGCGGCTGGACCTCAGCCGCAACCACGGCGCCTTCGTGCTAAATTTCGGCCGGCTGGTGCTCGAGGGCGCTGTGCTGCGCGGGGTCGGTGGCGAAAGCCCCGACAATGCGGAATTCGCCCCCTTCGTCACCACCACCGGCGCCGGCACGCTGCACGTGCGCGACGCCGAGATCGCCGATCTCGGGTTTGGCAGCACGGTCAAATATTCCGGTCTCTCGGTCATTCGCGGCGCGCTTGACCGGCCCGCCGCCGGCTCTTTCATCGCCAACAGCAAGATCGCGCGGATCAAGCGCATCTCGGTGCAGGCCGCCGAGGGGCTGGTGATCGACGGCAACCGGATCGAAGACGCGGGATCGGCCGCGCTGGTCATCCTGCACAGCCGCGACACCCGCGTCACCGCCAACCTTCTGGCCGGGCGCTCGGTGACCAACGCGATCCGGGTGCTCGACGGCTCTTCCGGCACGGTGCTGGCGGGCAATGCCATCCTCGAGGGCGACCGCGTCGGCATCCTGATCAAGAACGCCCCCGACCGCACCCGGGTCGAGGGCAATATCGTCTGGGCCCGCGATGGCAGCGGCATCAAGCTCGACCGGGCCCGTTGTGCCCGTGTCAGCGGCAATTACGTGATCGGCAACCGGCAGAAGGGCATCGAGGTGCGTCACAGCCTGGCGGCGCATCTGGACGGCAACATCCTGGTCAGCAACAAGAGCGCCGGCATCTGGGTGTCGGGCCAGCCCGCCGGCGCGGTGACCCGGATCGAGGACAATGTGCTCGACGCCAACGGCGCCGGCGTGGCCACGGCCACGGCCGAGGCGATCCTGCTGGAAGGTAACGATTTTACCCGGCAATTCCCGCGGTTTCTGGCCGGAGACCTGGGCCGGCAGGCGCGTTACATCGCCTCGGACATTACCGGCCGCGCGCCGATCGCGTTGGACGCGGCGGGCCTGGTGCGGATCGCCGATCTGCCCAGTCATTGCGGGCAGGAGGGCTGAGCCATGGCAATGCGCCGAACCATCGTGCTGGCAACGGTGCTGGCCGGGACGCTGGCCAGCGCCGGCCTCGCCCAGCCGCTGACCCTGCCGGCAGCCCCCGAAAGTCGCAGGATCGCCGTAGTGGTCGACCGTGGCATCACCCACACCCGCCAGTTGCCCACCGCCGAACTGCGGCGGCTGCGCAAGGCGATGGTCGGCAACAGGCCGCTGCGCGACGCCGATCTGCGCCGGCTGGCCGAGGCCGGGGACGGGCTGGCGGCACTGCGCATGGTCAAGCGCCTGCGGCCACGCGGCCCGGCGGAACATGCCTCTGACATCGCCTATTACGCCAGCATCGCCTCGGGCGCCGGTCGGCAGGGCCTGTTCGACGATTTTGTCGCGGCGCTCTACCTGCTCGACCCCGCGCGCGAGCCGAAACACCGCGTGTCGCAATTTATCCGCGTGCTCTATCCCCATGCCTGGGCCGGCAACAGCCTGGCCCAGGATGCGCTGATCGCGCTCAATGGTCCGGGCAAGCTGTTTGGTCCGATGTCCGAGGCCACCCGCGCCCGCATCCGTCAGGAGGGCGGCGCGCGCATGGTGCTGGCACTGGCGATGAAGGATCTGAGCCGCGACGATCTGGATGCGGCGGCGCTGACCCGGGTGATCGGCTATCTCGAGCTGGCCGAACGCACGGGCGATCTGCCGGTCCGCACCATGGCGCAAAGCCTGCGCCGGAGCGCCGAGGCGCGGCAGCGGCACAGGGAGGCGACATGATGACGCGATGCGCAACATTCCGGCGGCGCGCCGCCGCGGCGATGCTGGGGCTGGGTGTGGCCAGTCTGGGACTGGCGGGGCCGGCGGCGGCTTCGGGCTATGGCTGCCGCGGCTTGGCAGAAGGGCAGTTCATGGCCAGCGTCGAGGGGCGCGAGGGCGTGTTCTTTCGCCTGCATCCCGACCTGCACAATCATCACCCGATGGCGCCGGAGACAATCGCCGATCTCGCCACACTCACGCAGGCGCTGGCCGCGAAGGGGACGGCACTGATCTATGCGCCGGTGCCGGTGAAATCGCTGGCGATGCCGAAATACCTGTCTCCCGCCACCACCAATTACGGCTTTGACTATTCGCTGGCCACCACGGTCTATCTCGACGCGCTGTCGCAATTGCAGGCGGCCGGGGTGCGCGCCGTCGATCTGCGCGCCGAAATGGTCGACGCCACCGGCCCCCTGCCCTATTTCCGCACCGATCCGCGGCTGACCGCCGAAGGAGCGCGCTTGGCCGCCGCCGCCATCGGCGCCGCGATCAAGGCGGTGCCGGGGATCGATGCGCTGGCGCAAGGCCGGTTCGAGACGGTGCCCACCGGTTCGGCCAGCGTGGCCTCGCACGCCCGCCTTGTCCGCCAACGCTCCTGCGCCGAGCCGCTGCCGCCGGCCGAAACCGCGACCTGGAAGACCAGCCGTACCTTTACCGCCGAGGGCGCGAGGGGCGTTGTCGCCTTGGTGGGCAGCGAGCATTCCGACACGCCGGAGGCCAATTTCGCCGGCTTTCTGGCGCAGCAAACCGGGCTCGACGTGGTGCAATATTCGGTGCCGGGTGGTGGTGCCTTTGCGGCGATTTCCACCTATCTGACCTCGGCCGAGTTTCAGAACGCCCGGCCCAGCGTGCTGGTCTGGGAACTGCCCCAGGCCGAGGCCCCGGGGCTTCATGACGACCAGCCGATGGCCGAACTGATCGCCGCCGCGCGCCACCGCTGCGACATCCCCCTCGAAGTCGCGCGCGACGCCGACGATCCCAAGACCCTGCGCGTCGATCTTTCGACGCTTGATACGGAGAGTGCGCACATGCTGTTTGTCGATGCCGCGGGCGCCCCGGCCCGCCGCGCGGTTCTGGCCTTTGGCAATGACGCGGGCGAGACCCGCCACCGCGAAATCCTGCGCCACCGGGCGCAGCTGCCCAGCGGGCGGTTCTATGCGCCGATGACCGGTCTCTGGAGCGCGGGCGTCAGCTCGGTCGCGGTGACGCTGGACGTGGATTTCGGCGAGCATGCGGAGGTGCGGGCATGTCTGCGCTGAGCCGTCTTCTGGGTGCGCCCTGCGTAATGGCGCTCTTGGCGCCGGCGGCGCTGCCGGCCGTGCCGCTCGATCTGGCCTTCCTGCCGCCGGCGGTCGAGGAACAATCGCTCTGCGGCCGCGCCGCGGCCGAGCGGCGCGTCGACGACGGCAGCCCCGGCGACGAGGACGCGCTGACCGAGATGGAACGCGCCCGCTATCTGCAACGCGACATCCGCCGTTATCAGAGCGCCGATCCCGACCGGCATTTCGACTTTATCGCCACCCTGCGCGCGCGGCTGTCGAGCGCGGACGCGCGCTTTTCAGGGGCGGCCGAGCTGATCGACCTGATCGGTCTGCACATCGACGCCGGCCGCTTCGATGCGCTTGAACAGGCCGGGCTTGTGGCGCAGCTGACGGCGCAACGCCCGCTGCTGACCAACGGCCAGAAAATGCAGCTGGCGCAGTTCCATCGCAATGGTATCGGCACTCCCGCCGACACCTCCGCCGCCGATGACCTGATCCTCGAGGCGGCCTTTGCCGGTCACCCCGAAGCGCTCCTTTTGGTGGCGCGGCGCATGGCCGAAGCGCGCCCCCTGCCCGGCTGGGACGCGCCGGAGGATCTGACCGCCACCATGGCCTTTGGCGGGCTGCTGGGACAGATGGACAGTGGCGTCTGTGCCCGCGCCGAACGCATCGCACACGAATACCTCACCGGAGGCATTGTCCGCCGCAATGCCGAGATCGGCTGGGCGTGGTATCGCTTCGCCGCCGATCTGGGTTCGGCCAGGGCGGCCTGGCGGATGGTGGAATTTCATCTCTCGGCCGCGGCCGAAGATCAGGACAGCGCCGAGATGTTGCATTATCTCCGGCGCGCCGTGGCCCGCGGCATCGTGGTCGATGACGGTTCCCGGGGGCGGCTCGAGGAGGGCGGCATCGACGCCGACACCCTGCGCGAGATCCTCGCCCATACCCAGGCCGACGACCGCGGCCGCCGCCGCGCCTCGCTGACGCCGCTGTTGCAGACCGGCGTGAACATCGATGCCATGGAGACCAGCCTCTCGGGGCCCTACCTCACCTATCTGCGCGAGATCGCCACCATTCCCGGCGCGCCCGGCCTGGTCTTTACCCAGCTGGCGCAGGAGCTTTCGGTGCGGCTCGGCCGCTGGGCCGGCGAAGACGAGATCATCGCGCAGCTCGAGATCGCCACCGCCCGCAACGACCCCGCGGGCATGCGCGCGCTTGCCGCCAGGCTGCTGCGCT
Source organism: Marinovum algicola (assembly GCF_900109145.1). Classification (GTDB taxonomy): domain Bacteria; phylum Pseudomonadota; class Alphaproteobacteria; order Rhodobacterales; family Rhodobacteraceae; genus Marinovum; species Marinovum algicola. Next base: position 165,271 of record NZ_FNYY01000005.1, on the reverse strand, counting down.
ATCGCGACGATCCCGCGCAGCTCAACCGCGCCGTCGACCTCTTGACCCTGGCCGCCACGCGCCACCGCGACGCCGCCGCAATGAACGACCTCGACCGGCTGTTCCGCTGCCAGGCGCCCGATGCGCCGCTGCTGGATCAGGCCGAACCCTGGGCGCGGGCCTATGCCGGCACCACGCACAAGATGGTGGCGCTGACGCCGTCGAACCTGATGGCGCTCGATCCCTACAAGGACCCCTGGCGTCTGGCCCGTCTGCAATCGCAGGCGTTGGACGGGCGCACCCTGTCCCTCGCCCATTACCTGCAACTCGTGCAGCGCGACCCGATCGCCACCGAGACGGCACAGCGGATCTGGGCCGACCGCACCGACAATTCCGATAAGACGTTGGAAGAGTTCGCCAAGCTCGAGTTTGCGCTGGCCACCAATCCGGCGGAACGGGCGCTGGCGCTGGAATTCTTCCGCCGGGTCTATCTCAACAATGGCGTGACCACCGCGCTCGATCTCTCGGTCGCGATGATCAACGACAGCGGCATGAACCCGGCCATGGCCGAAGAAGTGCGGCACCTGCTGCGCCAGGCCAGCCACCGGGGCGAAGGTGCCGCGATCCGACTGCTGGCGCGGCTTGGCAAGACGCCGGAAGCCGAACGCCGGGTCTTTGACGAATTTGCCGGGATCATCGACGACCGTGGCGATTTTCTCGCCATGATGTTCGCCCTGCCCCACGTCGCCGAAACCAAGCGCGACGATTACTTCGACCGCGCGGTCAGCCTGATGGCCTGTTCCACCAAGGACACCGACGAACTGGGCGAGGCACATGCAATCCACGGCACGGCGCCGATGTCGTTTCACTGGCGCCAGATCGGGCTGGCCATCGCCGGTCACAACACCCTGTCAAAACTGCGACTGACCAATGGCCAGATGGCCGGATTCGACACCCGGCCGGCACCGGGGCCCGCGCAGGTTGTCGCCCGCGACCGGGCCGGAGACCTGCAAGGCCAGTGGCGGCTGTTTCACCTGACCGCGCAGCCCGATCTGGCGAGTTACGCGCCGCAACAGGCGGCCGCGCATTTCAAGGCACTGGTTGACCGCGGCGACACCCTGCCGCGCGCCTTCGAACAATACCTCGCCGCACCGGAGGAGCTGCGCCGGGCGATCGACGAAACGTTCGATTTCCCGCAGCTGGTGGCCCGGATCGCCGCAGCAGGCGAGCCGGAGGCGCTCTGGCGTCACGCCCGGCTGCTGCAAAACCGTGCCACAACGGCGCAATCCCTGGCCGAGGCCATCACCGCCCTGCGCGCCGCCGCCCACGCGGGCGCGGTGCCGGCGATGGCGGAACTTGGCCGCAACCTTGCCATGGGCGCGGGCGTCGCCCGCAATGAAACGGAGGCCCTCGAATGGCTCGACAAAGCCGCCACCGGCGGAGATTCAGACGCCGCGGATCTGGCGCGCTGGCTGCGGCTGCGCTGAGCCTCGGGCTTGCTGCGCCGGCGCTGGCCCTGACCTGCCCGGAACCGCCGGCGCCGGTGCTGACGCTCGCCTATGACAGCCGCTACGCCGATCAAGGCGCGACCCGCTCCGAGATCGACCCGGCCGCCGAGGCCGCCGCCGAAGCCGCGCTGGCGCCGCTGGACGATTTCATCCGCGACCTCGCCGAACTGGCCAACCGGGTGTATGAACCAGGCGCGCAGAAAGCCGTGATCGCCGATTGCGTGATCGCCCAGCTTGCGACCTGGGCCGAGGCCGGCGCGCTCGAGACGCTGGCCACCGAGACCGCCCAGCTCACCATTGGCGCGCGGCTGGCCGGTCTGGGGCTGGCCCTGCGCCAGATCGTGCCCCATGCCACCCGGCACGAAGATCTCTCGGCCATCCAGCGCTGGCTGAGCGCCCTGGCCTATCGCCAGCTCGGTTTCTGGGAACAGGCCCCCGGCGGCGCCCGCCAGGGCAATCTGCGCGCCTGGGCGGCGCTCGGCGTGGCGGCCATCGCCGATCTGGGCGGCGATCGGCTGTTGCGCGGCTGGGCTGCCTGGTCGACCGATTACGTGCTCTGCACCGCCGCCCCCGATGGCAGCCTGCCGCAGGAGATGACCCGCGGTCGGCTGGCCTTCCACTACCAGATGCACGCGGTGGCACCGCTCGTGGTGGCCTCGCGCCTGCTGGCCGATCACGGTTTCGCCCCGGGGGCGCGCTGCGACGCCGCGCTCGACCGCGTGGTGGGCTTTGTGCTCGACGATCTGACCGACGGCGCCACCACCCGCGAGATCACCGGCGAGGAGCAGAGCTATTTCGACGGCAGCCGCGAGATCTCGGCCTACAACCTCGCCTGGCTCGAGGCCTACCTGACCCTCACGACCTCGTCGGATCTGGAAGTGCTGGCAGCGGTTTACCGCCCGCTGGCCAGCTCCAAGCTCGGCGGCGACCAGGGGCTGATCTGGCGACGTGCGGCGGAGTGAAGAAATGCCGTGCCGGGGGGCAGAAATTTGCAAAAACCCACTGGACACTCCGGCACGGCTCTCCTAGAAGGCATCCACCCGAACGCAACGCGTTCTCCCGTGCCCGGGTAGCTCAGGGGTAGAGCAGTGGATTGAAAATCCTCGTGTCGGTGGTTCGATTCCGCCCCCGGGCACCATTTGCTAAAAAATACACCTTTTTTAACAATGGCTTAGGCCGCATGGCAAATGTTGCCATGTACATCTCTATGTACAGTTCGCCGTCTGTGACTTTCGGCTGCATTCATTTCGCCCGCTGTCTCGGTTGGCTAGACGGTCCGCACAATGCACGCTAGGGTTTTGGAGAGGCGAATAGCCAAAACAACAAAATCAATAAACTGAGGTCGTTACGGGTGCTTCTACAAGACATTTTGAATGAGTATCGCGCGTCAGCGCGGACCGAACGAGAGAAAGGCGACTATTTCGAACGCCTTGTTCGGGTATTTATGGAGAACGACGACATTCAACGTCAGTTTTATTCGAAAGTTGAGCCGTTCGCCGATTGGGCAACGTCGCAAGGCTGGAGCAACACTGACACCGGAATCGATCTTGTAGGGACTCTGTCGGACGGTTCTGGCTATGCGGCGATCCAGTGCAAGTTCTATGCACCCAACCACACCATCCAAAAGCCCGATATCGACAGCTTTATCTCGGCATCATCCAATGATCTGTTCACCCGGCTAGTAATCGCGGACACAACGCACAAAGAGCTTGGTCGCAACACACAGGAAACGCTGGATAAGCTCTCAAAGGATTGGAACCGGATCAGCGTCGCAGAGCTTGAGGCAAGCCGCATTGATTGGTCCCAGTTTATCCGTTCTGGCACGGTTAGCCTAGCACCCAAGAAACAACTCCGCGATCATCAGCGGGATGCATTGCGCGAAGTACAGGCAGGGCTGGAAACCGCAGATCGCGGTAAGCTGATCATGGCGTGCGGGACGGGTAAGACCTTCACGGGGCTACGAATTGCGGAAACACTGGCAGGTCCGGGAAAGCGCGTTCTGTTCATGGTCCCATCGCTTGCACTGATGTCCCAGACCGTTCGGGAGTGGACGAACGACAGAGAGCATCCGTTCACCGCATTCTCCGCCTGTTCTGATACGAAGGTCGGCCGCAGAGCTGACGCTGACAGCCTTGATCTAAACGTTCATGATCTGGCCTTCCCGGCGACGACAGACCCCGAAAAACTCGCCCGTCAGGTTCTGTCTGCGCCCTCAGATCAGATGACAGTGGTCTTCTCCACCTACCATTCCATTGACGTCCTCACCCGCGCCCAAAAATACCACGAACTACCGGTGTTCGATTTGGTGATCTGTGACGAGGCACACCGAACCACAGGCGTAACGCTGAAGGACGAGGACGACAGCAACTTTGTTCGCATCCACGACAACGACTATGTCGCGGCAAAGAAGCGCCTTTACATGACCGCGACGCCGCGCATCTTCGCGGATACGGCCAAGCGCAAGGCCGATGACTATGACGCTAAACTCGCGTCGATGGATGACGAGGCCAAGTTTGGCAAAGACCTGTTTCACCGGGGCTTTGGTTGGGCCGTCGAGAACCAGCTTCTGACAGACTATAAGGTGGTTGTACTCGCCGTTGACGAAGGCTTGGTCTCGCAGACCATTCAGAACCGTCTGAAGGATGGCCCAGAGCTAACGCTGGATGACGCGACAAAGATCATCGGTTGTTATAAGGCTCTGACGAAAAGCGACCTCGCGAAGGACCTCGAATTTGATTCGCGCCCCATGAAACGCGCGCTGGCCTTCTGTCAAACCATCAAGAAATCCGAGATCATCGAAGGCGAGTTCACAAAAGTGGTCGACGAATACGTTGGCAACGACCTGATCGAAGACGACCGCCATCTAAGCACCGAAGTTCGCCATGTTGATGGCAGCTACAACGCCAGCTCGCGGGAGGAAATGCTCAACTGGCTAAAGGCGGACGCAGGCGACAACACGTGCCGCATTCTCACCAATGCCAAGGTGCTTTCTGAGGGCGTCGACGTGCCCGCTCTGGACGCGATCATGTTCATGCACCCCCGTAAGAGCCAGATCGACGTTGTGCAGTCTGTAGGCCGCGTTATGCGGCGCGCTGAAGGCAAGAAGCTGGGCTATGTGATCCTGCCCGTCGCCATTCCGCCCAATACGAAGCCAGAGGACGCCCTCAACGACAACGAGCGGTACAAGGTCGTCTGGCAAATCCTCAACGCCCTACGCGCCCACGACGAGCGTCTGGACGCCCGCATCAACCAAGCCGAACTGGGCGAGGATATCAGCGACAAGGTAGAGCTGGTCAGCATATCCTCGGAGAGCGAGCTGAGGGAACTGACAGCCGTCGTCGACGACTTCGACACCAACAAGCAGAAGCGCAGCAAACCCGGTTCGGAGATTGGCAAGGAGGGCCCAGCGCCACGCAGAACGGACGACGCTGACGCGCAACAAGCCTTTGTCTTTGACGAGTTCACCCGCGCCATCATGGCGAAGATCGTCGAGAAATGCGGAACCCGCGAATACTGGGATAAATGGGCCAAGGACATCGCAGAGATCGCCCAGACCCACATCACCCGCATCAAGACCATCGTCGCGCAGGAAGGGCCAGAGCGCGAAGCCTTCCTCGCCTTCCTTGCTGAACTCCAAGACGACCTAAACCCCGAGATCACCGAAGACGAAGCGATTGAGATGCTCGCCCAGCACCTCATCACCAAACCCGTCTTCGACGCCCTGTTCAAAAGCAGCGATTTCACAAAGGAAAACCCGGTCTCCCGCGCGATGGAGATCGTGCTGGGCCAGCTTCACCAGCACAACCTGTCTAAGGAATCCGAAAGCCTTGAAAAGTTCTACGCCAGCGTCCAGCGCCGTGCAGAGAATGTGGTCACGGCAAACGGGCGGCAAGAGCTGATCCTGAAGCTTTACGACAGCTTTTTCAAAGGCGCGTTCCCTGTCCTCACCCAGCGCCTTGGCATCGTCTACACCCCCGTCGAAGTGGTCGACTTCATCCTGCATTCTGTCAACGACGTGCTGAAGGCCCAGTTTGGACAAACGCTAGGGTCCCAAGGTGTCCACATCCTTGACCCCTTCACTGGAACGGGCACCTTCATCACCCGCTTGCTGCAATCCGGCCTGATCGCGCCGGAAGAGCTGGAGCACAAATACAAGAACGAGATTCACGCCAACGAGATCGTGCTGTTGGCCTATTACATCGCCGCTGTGAACATCGAGACGGTCTATCACGAGCTGGCGCAGGGAGAGTTGAACAAGGATGCTCCCTATGAGCCGTTCAAGGGCATTCTGCTGACCGATACTTTCCAGATGTACGAGCAAGAGCGCGATATGGTCGCCAATCTCCTGCCCGACAACTCGGAACGCCGGACCAAGCAAAAGGCGCTGGATATCCGCGTGATCATCGGCAATCCGCCTTACTCTGGTGGACAAGAAAACGCGAACGACGATGCTGCTAACATTAGCTATCCTCAGCTCGATTCAGCGATCCGTGACAGTTACGCAGAGGCATCCAAAGCTAAACTGAAAAATCAGCTATACAACAGCTACATAAGAGCGTTTCGCTGGGCGTCAGATCGGATAGGCGATGCGGGCGTAATGGCATTTGTTGCTGGAAGCGCATGGATCGAACGGGGCTATGCTGATGGGATGCGCAAGTGTCTCGTTGAAGAGTTCAGCGATCTCTACATTTTTCATCTTCGTGGCGACGTGCGGAAGAGCATGCTCTCCAAGGGGGCGGCCCGTGAAGGCCAAAATATTTTTGAGTCCGGCAGTATGACCGGCATTTCCATAGCTGTTCTGGTCAAGAATACGGGAAAAACCGATCATGGCCGGATACATTTTCACGATATTGGTCCAGACCTTACAACTGCTGAAAAGAAGAATGTTATTCGGAACTTTGGCTCTATTGATGGGATTGCCAAGAGCGTTGGTTGGGAGACCATCACTCCCGACGAGAAGAACGACTGGCTTGATCAGGTGGACGCCAGCTTCGATAAATACATAGAGATCGGGTCTCGATCAGCAGATGATCAACCTACGGTGTTCGCGACGTTTTCGAATGGTGTATCTACAGCCCGCGATACTTGGGTTTATGGGTTTTCCGAAACGAAGCTGCAAATAAATGTCCGCGAGACGATGGAAACTTTTAACGCCGAAGTCGCCGAAAAAGCTTCTCTAAAGGACGTTGTTCGCGATCCAAAGCGGATCAAATGGTCCGCAGACCTAGAAAAAACCTTCGAGCGGGGTAAGCGGCTCAGATTCAAAAGCGACCGAACGAGGTTGGCAACGTTCCGCCCATTCGAAAAGACATACCTCTACTATGATGGGAGCATAATTGAGCGCGCCGGAGGCTTCGCATTGGTTCCTGAAGATTCGAGGATAATCTGCCTTTCAGGCAAAGGCGCACGTAGCGGCTTCTCTGTGCTTTGTGTGGATGTGCTCCCAAATTACGACATGATCGAAAAGAGTAAGTGTTTTCCTCTCTATCTCTATGAAGAAGCCCAACCCGGTGACGGCCTCTTCGCCGCCTCAGGCGATCAGACAGTCGGCCTCACCCGCCGCGATGCAATTACCGATGAGGGCCGCGCGCATTTCCAAGCCGCCTATTCGGGCGAAGAGATCAGCAAGGAAGACCTGTTCTATTACATCTACGGCCTGCTGCATTCGCCCGACTACCGCGAGCGGTTCGCCAACAACCTCGCCAAGGCGCTGCCCCGTATCCCGGCGGTCCGCACCTTCGCCGATTTCGTCGCCTTCCGCGACGCAGGCCGCGCGCTGGGCGATCTGCATGTGAACTTTGAGAGCGTTGAGCCATATATGGTCACGTTCAAAGAAGGCGATCACCGGCTTATCCCGGAGGCCCAGAGCGATCCCGTCGCGTTCTACCGCGTCAAGCACACCACCAAATGGAAGTGGGGCGGCAAGGGCAAGGAAAAGGACCTCACGACCGTCATCTACAACGACAACATCACGCTCCAGAATATTCCGCTTGAGGCCTACGACTACGTCGTCAACGGCAAGCCCGCGCTGGAATGGGTGATGGAACGGCAGGTCGTGAAGACCGACAAGAAAAGCGGCATCGTCAACGACGCCAACGACTACGCCAACGAGACGGTCGGCGATCCCAAATATCCGCTGGAGCTATTCCAACGGGTGATCACCGTCAGCATTGAAACGATGAAGATCGTGAACGGCCTTCCGCCGCTGGATATCGACTGAGCCATGCAGTTTCGCGTCATTTCAAGAGACACTTCGGTTCCTTCCAAGGGGGTCAACACGGTCTACCTGAAGGTCGACCGCTGGAACGACTATTCGTTCGTGACGATGTTCGAGGTTTACGTATTCGACGAAAACGGAGAGCAAAACCAGCTTAGCAACGTAAAGATTGGCTTTGTGGGGCAAACGGAAGAAACCTCAACTTACTCGACGCTTGATGAGCCATTTACTGAGCTTCCTGAGGGCTATTTCTCGTTGGGAACAGACGTCGACTACTATCATGAACTTGCGAGGGATTACTCTGAAGAGTTCCGGGAGGAATACCTTGAGGCGCTGAAGGACGTAGTTCACAATCGAAAGCTCTTGGAACTTGCTTGTGAAGAGTCCGTTTTCCAAACCTCACATCTGCGCGGAGTAAGCATCAACACTATCGAGGAACAGTTCCGTCGGGTACTTGCAGGTGGGGTCCCGGTTACTGACTTCGACTTCTGTTTCGTTCTGCCAGAAGACAAAGAATTCGCCGGCTATACTCTTGATTTTAAGGTGAAAGCCAATTCCAAGCCTAGCTCTAACATTCATGCCATAATCGGCAGGAATGGGGTGGGAAAGACGACGCTCTTGAACCAAATGATCTACTCCATTTTGGAAACAGGCGATACGGCGGGGGAATTTCAAGAGAGGAACCTGTTCGGGAACGAGCCCATCGGTGATGATTTTTTCAGTAGTCTAGTCTCAGTTTCGTTCAGTGCTTTCGACCCCTTCGCTCCCCCACCGGAGCAACCGGACCCAAAGAAAGGGACTTGCTACTTTTACATAGGTCTTAAGGACGATGAGGATGAAAGCGGGACACTTTTAAAGCCGATTTCTGACCTGCATACTGAATTCGTCGAAAGCCTGAAGCTTTGCTTGAGTGAACCGGGAAAACGGAAACGCTGGCTCAAAGCCGTTCAGACGTTGGCATCGGATGACAACTTTGCAGAGAAGGCGCTCGAAGAGCTTTCGGAGCTTCGCGGGAGAACACTCGCTGATGAAGCCCTCGAACGTATTCAAACTATGAGCTCTGGACATGCAATTGTTCTTCTAACGATTACCAAGCTCGTATCACGGGTTGAAGAAAAGACACTTGTTTTGTTTGACGAACCTGAAAGCCACTTGCATCCCCCACTGTTGTCTGCGCTCGTCAGAAGCTTGAGCGAATTGCTGCACGACCGTAATGGCGTGGCAATAATTGCAACGCACTCCCCGGTTGTACTTCAAGAGGTGCCGAAATCATGCGTCTGGAAAATAACGCGTTCGGGACTTGCTTCGTCATCGTCGCGTCCCGATGTTGAAACCTTTGCTGAGAATGTTGGCCTGCTTACGAGAGAGGTGTTTGGACTGGAGGTTGCAAAGTCAGGGTTCAATGCGCTTCTGCAAAAAGAAGCTGAAACTAGCAGTTCCTATGAGGATATACTGGATGTCTTCGACGAACAGATAGGATTTGAAGGACGTGCAATCCTTAGATCTCTTTTGCACGAGAAAAGTCGGCAGAGCCAATAATGAAGCGACTAGTAGCACCCGAAATTAGCTTCGAAGAGGCTTTTGAGGCTTGCATGGATGGTGTCGGTCCTGCGGCGATAGAGAGTCGGTATCGAGACAACCTAGCGCCATGTGCCCCCATTGAGCATGACTACGTTGCGAAAGCCGCCGCTGGGGAATTGTACTTGCTGCCAAGAATTCCGTCTCTTCGAGGTGTCGACCAAGAGGTCTTTGGAGAATTGCGAAAGTCACATTTGATTAATCTGTACGAGCGGTACCTAAGGCCGGAAGGAAAGCCCGGGCGGAACATCTACCAACAGATTAAAGTCAGCGCCAATGGCAAGTGCCCTTTTTGCGGGGGCATCGGTCACGTGAGAACTCTCGATCACTTCGTTCCAAAAGCGAATTTTCCAACCTATTCAGTCGTACCCGGAAATCTTGTTCCTTGTTGCCGTGACTGCAATTCTGACAAGCTCAATTCCTACCCTGAAGAGATGGCTGCGCAGGTGTTGCACCCGTATTTTGACGACCAGAAGTACTTCTCAGAACAATGGGTCTTCGCGCAAGTTATCGAGGCCAGTCCGCCCGTGGTCGAGTTCTTCGTTCAAGCGCCGGAACACTGGGAGGCTTTTGCTCAGCAAAGGGTTGAGGCGCATTTCATAGAATATGGCCTAGCCGAAAAGTTCGGAACTGAAGCTGCCGCTGATCTCCCAGAGACTATCCAAACTCGCGCAACGAGTTTGCTGAACTTCAGCGCCGATGAGTTCTCCAACTATTTATTGGAAAAGAGCCAAACCCTAGCTCTTCCAATAAACAACTGGCGAAGGGTCATGTTCTTAGCGCTTGCAAGGTCAGATTGGTTTTGTTCTCAGGAGTATTGAGGTTGGAGGTGCTATGCTCATCTGGAATCTCCAACACCCGCGACCAAGACTACTGTTCACGGACTATCCGATAAACGCTGTCTCGGCTGATGCCCAGTTCGCGAGCAGCGGCGGCTTTGGAACCATTATTCGCTTCAAGTGCTGCCTGAACGTCTTTTAGTTGAATTTTGGCAGGCCGTCCCCTGAACGGGCTGTCTATACCTTTGGCCAAGGCTGCATCAATTCCTTCGCGCTGACGCTCTTTGCGAAGTTCTGTTTCGAATTCACCTATTGCCGCGATCATCGTAAAGAACAAACGACCGGCGGGGGTGCCGGTGTCGATTTCCTGTTCAAGCACTTTGAGGTTCACGCCTTTCTCTTCCAGTGTCTCAGCGATTTGCAGCAGATCGCGTGTTGAACGCGCGAGACGATCCAAACGGACGCAGACGACGGTGTCGCCCTTCCGGACGTAGTCCATCATGCGTTCCAATTCGACGCGCCCCTGCCTTTTCGTTCCGCTCTTCTTCTCCGCGAATATCCGCTCGCAACCTGCGCCCGCTAGGGCGGCGCTCTGAACATCTAGTTTCTGGCCTGCACTAGAAACCCGTGCGTAGCCTATCACTTCACCCATCTGCTGAACTCCAGTGTCCGATTTGACTATCTGTATTAACCATACTGTCTGATAAATGATTCGTTAAGTCTAATCTGACACATCTGAACGACTTTCTCATGTCCGTTTAGCGTATACTCAAATCGGACGTCGTGCGGTGAGCACCTTGCAGCATAGAGAGCCTCAAACCTAGCACTCGCAACGATTCGAACACGCGGACTTGTCGCGGGGGTGTGCGGGCACATGCCCGCGTCAAGAAAACGCTATATTTCATAGGCTTGGGCGAATCCTGCGGACTGCGGGCTATATTCCGCGAGAATCCACGAGCGGATGTAAGCATGTTTTCTCGCCTGATCGGTTCGTCCCTCGTGTGTACCGAAGCGATCATAGGTTCTTTTGAAGCACCGAAAGATATCAGGATCCGAAGGAAGACCTAGAACGAACTTCAAGCCCGCAACGGAGACCTTCGCTGCAAAAGAACCAAGAAAAACAGGGGTGCGGGGCTGCGGACCTTCAAACCCGCTGAACCCCGCATCCGCCAGCCCATGCCCGCAACACTGCACAGGATTGCCCCCCGCTAACGCGGGGGGTGACAACGACGGCGCATCAGTTGATCCGGCGCTTGCTCATTTCCCAGAAGTATTGGTTTTGAGACTGCGGGTCGGGAGCCTCCGTGAAACTGATCGCGTACCGCACTTCCTCATCACCCTCGAATGAAGTTACCTCATATGCACGGCGGGCAGTCTCGCGGAAAGCGGTGACGATGCCGCGCGCATGATTGTAGCTCCCATCATCACGATTGTAGCCCCAGCCGTCCAACAGGAGAGGCTTGCCGTCATCCGCCACGTTCAATTCATCCTTGATACTAAAGACTGCAACTCCCTTACGTCCTCGTATCTCAGCGGTGCCGCCGGCCCGGAACAAGGTTCCATCGCAATGGGTAGATGCAAGGTGCTGAATGAACATCTCAACCCCATTGTCGCCACCGATCGCACCATATGAGCGGAGACGCGCCTCATTTTCCAAGAACCCTCGGATTCCTGCGTCGCGAAGGATTCCTCCCATAACGCGGCTCCATGACTCGAAGCTTGCCTTCGGCCTCCCGGTCCATGGCTTCATCCCCTTGGCGACCCAGTTCTGAACCAATGTCAGGATCGCCCAGACCAGCTTGGGTCGGTTTTCCTGAGTCCAAGATTCCAGATCAGAATGGCGAAAGCCCGTCCTGTTTTCAGGGTTCGGCGTCTTCGCGTCGAGTTCAATCATGACCATTCGGCGAAGGATTTCGCTAGTTCCCTTGATGTTGTTGGCAGCGGCGACCCATGTATGGCGGACGTCTGCCTCCACCATGCGACTGGACCCCAAAAGGCGCGTCCGCACCCTGCCTTCAGACACGTTTGACGCGAATGAACCCAGAGAGATTGCTGCGTTCATGTTGTCGAAGAAGGTGAACTCGGAAGAATGATTGATGTGTGCGCCCATTACCTTGGCATACTCTTCGTCTGACGAAGGCATAGGCTCTGCCGCTGCCTTTCTTCCGGTCGCTGCAAGTGTAATTGCGCCTACTAGTCGGCCAGCTCCAGTCCCGGGTGCCGGCTTTGTTGGAGCATAAACAGGAGTTGGGCCAGCGATTAAATCGCGAACGGAGCGTTCGATACACATACAGACTGCGTGGGCTATTGAAGGCATTGGCTGGCTGCCGGGTACGTTGTGCAAGCCGCGATTCATGCGTTCGCAGCGGTCAAGAATCCCCTCAAAGGGGAAATCGCCCATCATTTCTTCGATCAATAGCTGCTTTGCGTCGTGGACTTCCTCGGGCGAAGGTTCAGCACTAACGGCTGGCACATCTAACTCACAGTCAAGGAACGTTTCGGATAACTTGTCATACCCAGCAGTGTCGACCCGACGTCCGTTCGAAGTAAAGTAGGGCGAAGACTTTACCTCAGCAAGGACCGCATATTTCTTGTCTAGCCGATTGTAGTTGTGCCTTACGATCTGCTTAGGGGCGAATTCAATCCTCTTGTCATCCTCGCCCTTCCTGCGAAGCCACCGCGTATTTGAGTCGAGAATCGTACCGAATTGCGCCTCACTGAGCATCCTGCGGCTACCTTCGTGCAGATCACATACATCGCCCTTGAACACATAGATTACAGGATCACCATTCGCATCCACTGCTTCGTCAAGCCGATCCTGTGCGAACTCAGCCATTTCATGGTCAGACCATTCGTTCACCACAGGGATTGTATCCGCTCCGCGCTTTGGGCGGTTTGCCGAGGCCTGCTCGGCTACAATTCGATTTACAACTTTTCGCGCATCGCGCTTCCCTAAGTGGACGTGATTGCTCTCGACAAAGCGATCCACAAGGTAGTTCATCGCTTGAAGATCAGTTTTGAAGTTGATCGTCCGGCACAGGCGGCGGATGAGGGCGTCAAGTTCCAGAGAGTCAATGCGCGCCTTGACCCCGGCAAGGGCTTTGTCGATCTGTGCGAAGGCCGTCGGTTTCTTTACCTTGGCTCGTGGCTGCTTTGATTTCTCTTCAGCCACCCGTTGGCGATCATAGGCCTCCAACTTCTGCTGGAAAAGGATGCAGCGTGCATCGCGGTATGCGAATTCCAAGGTTCTGTCGCCCACAGGCCAATCGGAAAACCTCTGTTCTACAAAGCTGATCAGGATCGCCGCTTGCTTCTTGGTCGGTTGCCAGTTTTGACAGGACAGATCAACATGCAACCCATGTTTTGAAAAAAGTTCATGCGCTGTGAGACATGCAGCAGCAAGCTCCCAGTCTGATCGAGGATCGCTGGAAGGCGCTTGCAAGAGTTCTTCTAGGCCCGCCCATTCATCTTCTGCCATCCCGCTGAGGCCAGAAGTTGAGCCGAGGTACACGGGTACGAGCGCAGGACACTCTCCCGTGTCATATTCGAAGGTGCCTTGCTCATCGATCTCAACGAAATTTTCGTTGAAACTGTTCTTATTCTGGTCTAGCGCCATGCTGGGTCTCCTTTCTAAGCGGAGACCTCGAAACTTACAGGAAAGGTCTCCAACGATTTTGAATTGAACGCGTCATGTGACGTCTCCTGATTCGCTCATGAAGTCTTGTGCCGGAGCGTTCGGCGGTTTCGATGCTTGATAAATAGATTCGAGATTTTCGCAAGTCAATGCTTTTTCGTTGAAGCGTGAGTTTCCGGAGGGCGCGAGAATGGCGTAGGGCATTATTAATGCAACTTCTTCCCGGTTGCACTCGCACTGGTCCATAGCCGCTGTAGGGAGGTATCTCTCAAGACACCCCCTGCCCTATTGGGTCCCCTCGCCTTCAAGAATTAATCAGGTAAGTCCTCAGCCAAATCATCCGGCGTTAGGTCTTTTCGATACCATTTATCCACGTCGTACGCAGGCAAGCCAGCTTCTACTTTTCTGAGGGCTTCTTCATCCAATGTTTCCAAGAAGCGCAGGTAGCGGTCGGTGTCTTTGTCCTGTTGTGCGTTGATGATTTTGGTGACCGCGCCTTGCGTTACAAAATCCGCCCATTCTTGCATGATCGCCCTGCGCTGCTCCAAGAGATCGCTTCTGAAGTAAGCGGCGGTGACTTCTTTCTTAGTTTGGTGCGCGAGCGCCAGTTCAGAAAGTTCTTGGTCTGCGCGATCGGTCTCACGAAGGAAGTCTGTCACGGTTGAGCGGATGCCGTGGCCTGTTGTGTCGATGTTCTGCCTTTTGAAATACTGGAGGAACGCATTTTCTGATAGTACACCCCGCTTGTTCTTGGGTACAGGGAATACGTACCCAGAGGCGTCCCGCCACCGATCGGCCTGCATCAGCAATGTAATCGCCTGCTTCTGCAATGGGACTCGGAAGGGTTGGCCTGTTTTCGTATCCTCCTCCGCGAGCGTCCAAATCGCCTGACGGCGATCGACTTGATCCCAACGCATGAAGCGAATGTTGGATGTCCTTACAACAGTCAGCACCATCAGTTTTAGTGCAGTGTGAGTCATGGAACTTGTTAGATCTGCATAAACAGGGGGCCATTCTTTCCAATGCAACGCACGTGCAGACACGCGTTTGTGCTTGCCTTGCGGACCAAGCTTTCTGAAGGCGTCTTCTATTATCTGGAGGTCAAACGCTTCATCTGCCCTTGCGTATTCCATTGCCATTCGGAACCGGTTGAATGCCTTACGTGCCGTGTCTTTCTTTGAGGTCCAAATCGGTTCGAAAGCTGCCACGATCTTGTCGGCAGTTAAGGTCTCTACGGTCTCGTGTCCAAGGTGCGGTAGAACGTGATGCTTGACTGGCGACCACCATCGCCCAGCCTCTCCCTCGCCCTTCAGAGAGCGCTTGTGGGTCTCAAAGAACGTCGTGAAGATGTTGTCTACCGTTCGGTAGTTTCGTGCGCTGCCGGCCCTCTCTGCGTCTCTAGCTGTTTTGGGGTCTCGCCCCAAACTTTTCAGCCGCTGCCAGTATTTGTGCTGCTCCCTCGCGTCAGCGAGCGACACGGTCGGGTAAGGACCCAAGCCCATCTTGGTTGTACGCTTGTCGATCTGGTATCTGTAATGGAATGACGCAGCACCAGTCGCGGTGCTGACGAAGTAGAGGCCGCCCCCATCATGCAATGTGACATCCTTGTTCATGGCGGCGCGCAGTGCGCTGTCTTTCAACTTATGCAGGGTGCGGGTCAAATGGGCCAATCCTATAGACACTTCTATGTACAGTTTTTCGACTGTGATCGCGCATTTTTTCCGGTAAGTCACTGAGAAAAATAAGGCAATAGTGTGGCAGTGGTGCCGCCCCCGGGCACCATTTAGACCCAAGACCTCTTCAAGATCAGCGCTTTAAAGGCCAATTCCGTCCAACCGCAGCGTCGCGCGGTCAGCCTTGGCGCCCCTTGATTTCCGGTCAGCCGGCATCGCGCTCGCGGATGGCCAGTACCGAGGAATAGGTCGAGACCGAAAAGGGCACCAGGAAGGTCAGGCAGATCTTGGCGAATTGCCCGGCGTTCACCGTTCCCGCAAGGATCGCGTCGCCGTGGTTGAGCAGCCCCAGAACGGTCCCGACCACAATCGCCACGCGAAACGCGCGGGTGACAACCGATCTGCGGGTCGCGATCCGGATAATTCCCTCGCGGGACGTGCCGCCCGTGGTGCTGGTCATTGGCTCTTTCTCCCGGCTCGGCGCTGCGCCGCCGGCCCAAGGCACGCTGTTGCGCGACGCGCGGCGGCAGACGTCCCCGCAGAAAGCAGGTCTGCCGGCGAAAGTCGAGCCTGCGGGGCGCCGGCGCAAGACACGCCGCGCTGCTTCGGCCTGCTCCGGCGCGGCTTTGTCGGTGCCGGCTTGTGTCCGTCCGGCCCGGGCCTATCTAAGCAGCATGAGCGACCTGCACACCGCGATCTCTGCCTGCCGGCTCTGCGCCGCGCGATTTGCCGCGACCCGCACCCGGCATACCCCGCGGCCGGTGGTCTGGTTCGATCCAGCGGCACGGCTGCTGATCGCGAGCCAGGCGCCGGGGCTGCGGGTGCATGAGGCCGGGGTGCCATTCTGGGACCGGTCGGGCGACCGGCTGCGGCACTGGCTGGGAGTGGACAAGGACACCTTCTACGACCGCAGCCGCATCGCCATCCTGCCCAACAGCTTCTGCTTTCCCGGCTATGACGCCAACGGCAGCGATCTGCCGCCGCCACGGCTCTGTTCCGAAACCTGGCACAGTCGGGCGATGGCATCGATGCCCAACCTGCGGCTCAAGCTCGTGATCGGCGGCCATGCCCAGAAATGGCATCTGGGCACGCGCCGCCCGGTCACCGAGGTGGTGCAGGACTGGCGCGCGGCGCCCGAGGGCGTCATCCCCCTGCCCCATCCCTCCTGGCGCAACACCGGCTGGCTGAAGAGGAACCCCTGGTTCGAGGCCGATCTGGTGCCGGAACTGCAACGCCGCGTGCGCGAGGTTCTGGCGGGCTGAGCCGATGTTGTCGGCGCCTTTCGCTTGCCTCGTCGGCCCGGGCGCACTACCCGAGAGCGAAAGCAACCCCGGGGCCCGCGGCCGATCTGCCGCCGTTTCCCCGGACACGAGGCAAGGAGATGCCGAGATGACAGACCCCACGCCGCTCGACCTGGCCCATGCCGCGATGGAGGCGGCGCCCGAAGATGACGCCGCGCGCCTGCGGTTTTACGAGCGGCTGGCCGATGGCGAGGTCTTTCTGCTGCTCGCCGGCGCGCCCGAGGGCGAGAACGTCGAGCCCGAGCTGTTCGACGTGGCCGATGCGCGCTTCGTGCTGGTCTTCGACCGCGAAGAGCGGCTGGCGCGATTCACCGGCCGGATCTCGCCTTATGTCGCGCTCTCGGGACGGGCGATTGCCGGCATGCTGGCCGGTCAGGGCATCGGACTGGCGGTCAACCCCGAGGTGGCGCCGTCGCAGATCCTGATCCCGCCCGAAGCGGTCGACTGGCTGGCCGAGACCCTGTCGGACGGCCCCGCCGAGGCCGAGGCGCGGCCCGAAGAGATCACCGCGCCGCGCGGCCTGCCTGAGGCGCTGCTGACCGCGCTCGATGCCAAGCTGGCCAGCGCCGGCGGGCTGGCGCGTTTTGCCTATCTGGCGGGCGTTACCTATACCGGCGGCGCGCGCGGCCACCTGCTGGGCTTTGTCGGCGCGACACCGGGGGCCGAGCCGGCGCTGGCGCGGGCGATCAACGAGGCCTTGACCTTTTCCGGGCTGGAGGCGGCGGCGCTTGACGTGGCCTTCTTTGCCACCAGCGATCCGATGGCGGCGACGCTGGCGCGCCACGGGCTGCGCTTCGACCTGCCGCAGCCGCCGACACCGGAGGATCGCCCCGCCCCCGGCAGCGACCCCGACAAGCCGCCGATCCTGCGCTAAAGCGGAGCCGGGCGCGAAACCCCACCCATCGTCGCACCCTTACCCGCCCCCGTGACATCGCGGAACCTGCCGCCTATAAGGCGCGAAACATCCCATCTCCCCGAGGACGACATTCATGACCATCCAGGTTTTCGGCCATAAATCCCCCGACACCGATTCCACCGGCGCGCCCATCGTCTGGGCCTGGTATCTCTCCGAGATCAAGGGCACCCCCGCCGCGCCCAAGCTGCTGGGCGAGCCCAATACCGAAGCCGCCTTCGTGCTCGCGCATTGGGGCCTCGACAAGCCCGAGATCATTTCCGGCGTCGCCGCCGATGCGCCGGTCGTCATCGTCGACACCAACAACCCGGCCGAGCTGCCCGAGGGGATCAACGACGCCGACATCCAGGCCATCATCGACCACCACAAGCTGGTCGGCGGGCTGGAAACCAAGGGCCCGATCGACATCCGCATCGAGCCGCTCGCCTGCACCGCGACCATCATGTACAAGATGATCGGCGACGATCTGGCGCAGGCCCCGAAGGCGATCAAGGGCGCGATGCTGTCCTGCATCATTTCCGACACGCTGGAATTCCGCTCGCCCACCACCACGCAGGAAGACCGCGCCATCGCCGAAGCGCTGGCCAAGGATCTCGGTGTCGAGATCGGCGACCTGGCGGAAAAGATGTTCGCCGCGAAATCCGACGTCTCGGCGTTTTCCGACGCCGAGCTGCTGCGGATGGATTCCAAGGAATATGGCGTCGGCGACACCAAATTCCGCGTCTCGGTGCTGGAAACCACCGCGCCCAAGACTGTCCTCGACCGCAAGGACAGCCTGATGACCTCGATGCAGGAGGTGGCGAAAGAGGATGGCGTCGATCAGGTGCTGCTCTTCGTGGTCGACATCCTGAACGAGGAATCGACCCTGCTGGTGCCCAACGAGCTGGTGAAAAACGTCGCCGCCAAGAGCTTTGACGCCGAAGCCGCCGGCGACACGCTGGTCCTGCCCGGCGTGGTCAGCCGCAAGAAGCAGATCATTCCGAACCTCAAGGTCTAATTGCGGTGGGCCTGTTCGGTCTCTCGAAAACCTCGGGCGCGCTGCCGGACTTCGCCGCGCTCCCGGTCGAAAAGGCCATCGCTTCGCTCGCGGCGCTGCCGGCAGCGCGCAAGAACAGGGCCGCGGCCTCGGTGCTCTACTCCGCCCGGGCCCGGCCATCGGCACTCGACGACCAGATCACGCTTTTCGACGCGATTGCCGCGCTGCCCGACCTCGCGCCGCATCACCGCGCCAATGCCCGCATTGCCCGGACCCACAAGGCACTGGAGCTGGGCGACGACACCCGTCTCTCGGAAGGCCTGGCGCCGCTGCTGGCGCTCGGTGACGAGATCGCGGCGTTTTCCACCAGCGAGGACATCCGGCAGGATCGCTGCCACGTCGGCTTTTCCCGGGCCTATGTGGCGCTGAACGCGGCGCTGATGCTGGGCGATGCCGCGCTGCTGGCCGATCTCGCCACCGAGGCGGTGGCGCTCTGCCGCAGCCAGCTTGCCCGGCCCCTGCCCGCCGGGTTCTACCGCAGCTCGGCCAATGTCATGCGCTGCCTCGCCTTCGCCCTCGTCTCGGACCGCCAGGAGAAAGAGCCGGCACAGGCGGAGGAAATCGCCGATCTCGCCCAGGTCGTCTTTTCCCGGGCGCTCGACCTGCGCCCGCCCCCGGGGCGGCGCGAAAAATCCCGCAAGGTCAGCTCGGGCATCCCGATGCCGGACGCGGAGTTCATGCGCACCGCGGCGCTGGCGCAACTTCTGAGCCAATGGGCGCGGAGCCGGGGCGCAGAGCGCCGGGCCCTGTCCGACATGATCGGCGACCTCGCCGTGGCCCAGCGCACCCCGAACCAGCGCGACAGGCTGCGGGCCGCCTGGCAGGCTCAGCGACAGTAGGCGCCGCCGCGATGGCGCGCGGTGTCGTAGTGCAGATGATCCTCGTGATAGCCGTCTGACCCCGGCCCCAAGGTGGTGCCGAAAATGCCGCAGGCCGCGCCATGCGCCCGCTGCAACGCGCGCCCCTTGCGGCCCCGCCGCCAGTCGCGCAGCACGTTGAGCGTGTCCCCGTTGACCAGGACAATCTCGGAAATGTCGATCGCCTTGGCCTTGCCGTGTTCGCTGATCCTGGCGCCGGGCCGGTTGTTGCGGGTGCGGCACGAATAATGCGCCGCGACACGCAGACCGGCGATGCCGCCGCCCATCTTGCCCACCGCCGGCCGCAGCCCGGTGTCGACCCAGGACTGCAAGGCCCGCGCGGTGCCGCAGGTCAGCACCGCGCGCTGGCTGAGCTGCACGCCCGAGACCGCCGAGACCCGGACCGCCCGGTCGGTGCCGCAGCCGGCAATCCGGCCGGCCACGGGGCCGATCTCTTCGCCTTCGACCCCCACCAGCCCGCAGAGTTGGCCGCGCGGCTTTTCGCGCTGTGCCATAATCTTGGTCACGAACCCCTCGGGGCGCACCGTGGGCCGGGGCGAGCGCAGCGGGCGCAATGGCAGGGGTGGCAGCAGTTGCGCCCGGGACATGGACGAGAGAAAGACCCCGACCGACCGCGCCACCGGCCGCAGGCTGGTTTCGGGCGCCATGGAGCTGGCGGAGGCAGAGGTGGCCAGAAGGCCGGTCAGCAGCACGGGCAGTACCCGCCTTGTCACAACCCGCGTCGCCAGCCCCCGCATCAACCGCCCCTCGTTACCCTACCTGTCGTGTTTCTTCGCCCGTCCGAAATCCGGGGCATCGGTGTCCTGCCCGGCCTCGATGATACCACGCCTGATCGCCCGCGTCCGGGTGAAATAATCGAACAATTCCTCGCCGTCCCCGGTGCGGATCGCCCGTTGCAGGGCAAACAGCTCTTCGGTGAAGCGACCGAGCATTTCCAGCGTCGCCTCTTTGTTGGTGAGGAAGACATCGCGCCACATCGTCGGATCGGAGGCGGCGATGCGGGTGAAATCCCGAAACCCGGCGGCCGAGAACTTGATCACCTCCTGGTCGGACACGCGGGAGAGATCGTCGGCCACGCCCACCATCGTATAGGCGATCAGGTGCGGAATATGGCTGACCACGGCGCAGACCAGATCGTGATGCGTCACTTCCATCCGCTCGCAATTGGCGCCAAGTGCCTGCCAATAGGCCTCGACCCGCTCCACCGCAGCCCTGTCGGCGCCGTCGGGCGGCACGATCAGCGTCCAGCGGTTGTCGAACAGCGAGGCAAAGCCCGCCTCCGGCCCGGAATGCTCGGTGCCGGCCATCGGGTGGGTCGGCACGAAATGCACGCCGTCGGGCACATGCGGACCGACCGCCTCGACCACGGCGGCCTTGACCGAACCGACGTCAATCACCGTGGCGCCGGGTTTCAGATGCGGGGCGATGGCCTCGGCCACCACGCCCATCGCGCCCACCGGCACCGCGAGCACGATCAGATCGGCGCCCTCGACAGCCGCCTCGGCGCTGTCGCAGACCGTATCGCAGAGCTGGATGCGGCGTGCCGTGTCGCGCGTCGCCTGCGAGCGGGCGTAGCCGCTGATTTCCGCGGCGACACCGCCGCGCCGCATGGCATGGGCCATCGACGACGCGATCAGCCCGAGCCCGATCAGGGCAACCTTGCCGTAGATCTGCGCCATCAGCCGCCCTCCCGCCAGCGCGAGAGCGCGGCGATCACCCGGCCGGTCTGATCGGCGTCGCCGACGGTGATGCGCAGACCCTCGGGGAAGCCGTAGCCGCCCACCCCGCGCACCAGAATGCCGGCGGCCTGCAAGGCCCGATCGGCCGCCTCCGCCTCGGCCGCGTCGGCAAATCGCGCCAGCACGAAATTGGTCTCGCTGTCGTCGCAGGCCAGGCCCAACTGCCGCAGCGCGCCGGTCAGCCGCGCCCGCTGATCGCGGTTGAGCGCCACACAGTCGCGCAGCCAGTCCGCATCGCGCACCGCCGCCTCGGCCGCCGCCATCTGCAATTCCGACAAGTTGAACGGCTGGCGCAGCCGGCGCAGAACGTCGATCATCTCCTGCGGGCCATAGCCCCAGCCGACACGCAGGCCGCCAAGGCCGTAAATTTTGGAAAAGGTCCGCGTCATCAGAACGTTGGGCCGTTCGGTCGCCAGCGCCGCGCCGCCGTCGTAACCCTCGGCGAATTCGGCATAAGCGGCGTCGATCACCAGGATGACGCGCTCGGGCAGACCATCGGCCAGCCGCAACAGCTCTTCGTCGGCGAGCAGCGTCCCGGTGGGGTTGCCGGGATTGGTGAGAAGCACCATCCGGGTGCGCGCGGTCACTGCGTCAAGAATGGCATCGACATCCACCCGCCGCCCGGCCTCGGGCACACGCACCGGCGTCGCGCCGGTCATATGGGTGAGAACCGGATACATCGAGAAGCCATGTTCGGTGTGGATGATCTCGTCACCCGGTCCGGCATAGGCCTGGGTGACGAATTGCAGCACCTCGTCCGAGCCGACGCCACAGATGATCCGCTCGGGGTCGAGCCCGTGCACCGCGCCGATGGCGCCGCGCAGGGCGGCGTGATCGGTCGAGGGATAGAGATGCACCTGCCCCGCCGCCGCCACGATGGCCGCCTGCGCGCCGGGCGGCACGCCCAGCGGGTTTTCGTTCGACGAGAGTTTGAGCACGTCGTCACGCCCGGCGATCTTCGACTTGCCGCCCTGGTAGAGGGCAATCTCCATGATCCCGGGTTGCGGGGTGATCAGCGTCATGAGGGGCTCCTTTCAGGGCAACCTCTTAGAGCGCCCGGGCAGACAAGGGAAGGTGCGCAGTGCCGCGGAGCGGCGACGGCGCGGCACCACCGGCGGCTCTCCGGGCGCGATGCGCGGGGGAGCCGGCCACGAGGTCCCGGCGCGGCGGCCGGGACGGGGGCATGCGGCCCGGCTGCGGAAGATCGCCTTTGGGGGCGGTTGCGCTCAACAGGCGCCGGCCATCGGAGGCAACCCGCCCCGGCCCCCGCGCCGGGGCCGGGGCCGCTCGGCCGGCAGGCGGCACGGGGCGCTCCCCGCCCGCCTCAGCTCGCCAGCACGTTGCGGAACAGCCAGGGATCGCTTTCGTCGATGTCCTCCGGAAAATGCTCCCAGCGGTCCTTGAGCGGGGTCCAGTCGGTATAATGCGCCTCGACCGGCCCGAGGTAGGGTCGTTGCACCTCGAGACAGCGCGCATGGTCCATCTCGTCGGTCTCGACGATGCCGGCCTGCGGGTTCTCCAGCGCCCAGACCATGCCGGCGAGCACCGCAGAGGTCACCTGCAAGCCGGTGGCGTTCTGATAGGGCGCCAGGTCGCGGGTCTCTTCGTTCGACAGGCGCGAGCCATACCACAGCGCGTTTTTCTCGTGCCCGAAGAGCAGCACGCCCAGCTCGTCGATGCCCTCGACGATCTCGTCCTCGGTGAGGATGTGGTGTTTCTGCTGCTGTTGGCCCGAACCGAACATCTCATGCAGCGACAGCACGGCGTCATCGGCGGGGTGATAGGCGTAATGACAGGTCGGGCGGAACTCGGGATCATGCCCCGCGCCCACGGTGTAGTAATCGCTGATCGAAACGGCCTCGTTGTGGGTCACCAGAAAGCCGAACTGCGGGCCGGGCGTGGGACACCAGGTATGAACGCGGGTGATGGCGCCCGGACGCTCCAGCCAGATCGCGGATTTGCAGCCGGTTTCCTGGCGATGGGCATTTTCGGGGAACCAGGTCTCATGCGTGCCCCAGCCGAGCTCCGCCGGCTGGAACCCTTCGGCGATGAACCCCTCGACCGACCAGGTGTTGACGAAAACGCCCCGCGGCCGCGGCGTGCGCCGCGCCTGGGTGTCGCGCTCGGCGATATGCACGCCCTTGACGCCCAGAGATTGCATCAGCTTCGCCCAGCCTTCGCGGTCGGCGGGCGCCTCGGCCTCGCGGCCGGTGTCGCGGGCCAGCGTCAGCAGCGCCTCCTTGACGAACCAGCTCACCATGCCCGGGTTGGCGCCGCAGCAGGAGACGGCGGTGGTGCCGCCGGGATTGGCTGCCTTCTCGTCGCGCACCTTCTGCCGCAGGGCATAGTTGGTGCGCGCGGCATTGTCCTCGGTGTCGAAATAGTAGCCGGCCCAGGGTTCGACCACGGTGTCGATGTAGAGCACCCCAAGCTCGCGGCAGAATTTCATGATATCGAGCGAGGAGGTATCGACGCTGAGGTTGACACAGAACCCCTTGCCGTCGGGGAACAACCCGCCCAGCACCTCGCGATAATTTTCGGCGGTGAGCGCCACGTCGATGAAGTTCAGCTTGTGCTGGCGCAGGAAGTTGTGGTGGCTCTTGTCGGGCTCCACCACCACAAAGCGATCCGCATCATATTCGAAATGCCGTTCGATCAGCGGCCAGGTGCCTTTGCCGATCGAGCCGAAACCGATCATCACGATCGGGCCGTCGATGCGGCCATAGATGGGATAGTCCTGAGTCATGCCTGTCTCCTCGGGGCCGGAACAAAAAAAGGCCGCGCAAGCAGCGCGGCCTTTCGGAACATCAGTGCCAGAACGATTTAGTTCTGTGCGTAATATTCGATGACGAGATTCGGTTCCATCACAACCGGGTACGGCACGTCGGAAAGACCGGGCGCGCGCACGAAGGTGGCGGTCAGCTTGGAGTGATCGGTGTCGATGTAATCGGGCACGTCACGCTCGGCCAGCTGGGTGGCTTCGAGGATCGCGGCCATCTGCTTGGATTTCTCGCGGACTTCGATCACGTCACCCTCTTTCACGCGGTAGGAGGGGATGTTGACGCGGCGGCCGTTCACGGTGACGTGGCCGTGGTTCACGAACTGACGGGCGGCGAACATGGTCGGCACGAATTTGGCGCGGTAGACCACGGCGTCGAGACGGCGCTCGAGCAGGCCGATCAGGTGCTCACCGGTGTCGCCTTTCAGACGCTCGGCTTCGCGGAAGATCCGGCGGAATTGCTTTTCGGTCAGGTCGCCGTAGTAGCCTTTCAGCTTCTGTTTGGCGCGCAGCTGGAGGCCGAAGTCGGACAGTTTGCCCTTGCGACGCTGACCGTGCTGGCCGGGGCCGTATTCGCGGCGGTTGACCGGGGACTTCGGACGGCCCCAGATGTTTTCGCCCATGCGGCGGTCGATCTTGTACTTGGCAGACGTGCGTTTGGTCACGGCTGATCTCCTTTACCTTGGCTCCGCAACCTGATCCGAAACCGTTCCAAATCGGTCCCGCCCCGGCCCTGCTGCGGCGATATAAAGGGCGTTGTCCTCTAAGACCCCGTTGCCGGGGCTTCGACAGGCATCCCCTTGCGGGGGCCACCAACACCAATGAAGCCGCGCGTATACAGCAGCGCGCGGCAGAGTCAACAGGGCGCGCGCCTCTCACCTGACGGATCGGCGCCTTCGGCCAGCGCCGCGCAGGCGGCATGCCGCGGGCAGCAGACCAGATGGTCGTTGACCAGTCCGCAGGCCTGCATGAAGGCATAGGTGATCGTCGGGCCGCAAAACCGAAAGCCGGCCTTCTTCAAGTCCTTCGACACCCGCTGGGACAGCGGTGTGAAGCCCGGCACCTCGGCATCGCTGGCCCAGCGGTTCTGTAGCGGCACGCCATCGACGTACCGCCAGAGGAAATCGTCGAACCCCTGCCCCAGCTCGCAAAAGGCCCGGGCATTGGAGATTGTGGCCTCGATCTTGCCGCGATGACGCACGATGCCGGGATCGGCCAGCAACCGCGCCACCTCGGCCTCGCCCCAGCCGGCGATCACCTGCGGGTCGAACCCGGCAAAGGCCGCGCGAAAGGCCGCGCGCTTCTTGAGAATCGTGATCCAGCTCAGCCCGGCTTGAAAGCCGTCGAGGATCAGCTTTTCCCAGAGCGCGCGGGCATCGTATTCCGGCACGCCCCATTCGGTGTCATGATAGGCAAGGTAAATCGGCTCCGGCCCGGCCCAGCCACAGCGCCTGCCACCTGCATCCGCCATCTGCCCTCCTCGCTATTTCGACCTTGTAAACCCCAGATTAAACCTTGTGGCGCAGATTGGCCGGGACCGCAACGGAGGGTCTTGGATGAACGAGCGACGGACTGACATGCGCGGGCGCCGCCAAAACGGCAACGCGCTGGCCGAGGCGCTGATGCTGCGCGACCGTGACACCCTGCGCATGGTCGATGAGGCGGTCAGGCACAAGCAGGTGATGCTGGCCTTTCAACCCGTGGTGCAGGCGCGCCGCCCCGACCGCATGGCGTTTTACGAGGGGCTGATCCGGGTGCTCGACGAGACCGGAAGGGTGATTCCCGCCGTCGATTTTATTCAGCCGATAGAAGAGAGCGAAACAGGCCGGCGGATCGACTGCCTGGCGCTGGAAAAGGGCCTGCTGACGCTGGCGTGCACGCCGTCCCTGCGGCTTGCGATCAACATGTCGGCGCGCTCGATCGGCTATCGGCCCTGGATGCGCACGCTGGACCGCGGGCTCAAGGCCGATCCGACGGTAGGCGAACGGCTGATTCTCGAGATCACCGAAAATTCGGCCATGCTGGTGCCCGAAATCGTCATCGGATTCATGTCTGACCTGCAAAAACGCGGGATCGCCTTTGCGCTCGACGATTTTGGCGCCGGCTTTACCGCCCTGCGACATTTTAAGCAGTTCCAGTTCGATATCCTCAAGATCGACGGCCAGTTCATCCGCAACATCCATGCCGATCCCGACAACCAGGTGCTGACCCAGGCGATATTGGCGATCGCACAACAGTTCGACATGTTCACAGTGGCCGAGAATGTGGAAAATGCCGAAGATGTGTCGGCACTTACGGCGATGGGCGTCGACTGTCTGCAAGGCTATTTCTTCGGCGCGCCCACGGTGTCTCCGGGCTGGCTTGACGGCCGCAAGGCCCGGGCCAGCGCCTGAGATTTCAGCACCCTTGCCGACCATTCCGGCAGTTGTAAATCGCGGCTGCGACATGCACGTCAAGCGGTACGGGAACTGTTGTGGCATGGTCAGGCTTACGTTATGGCATCGTCTCGAGCGGCGGGAGGATACGGGCCGCACGATGAGGTCCTGCTATCCTCCCTGCGCCACAAACGGTGAAGGAAGAAACCATGACCAATGTCGTTATCGCCTCGGCCGCCCGGACCCCTGTCGGGTCTTTCCTGGGCTCGTTTGCCAACACCCCCGCCCATGATCTCGGCGCCTCCGTGCTCCGGGCGCTTGTCGAGCGTGCGGGCATTGAAGGCTCCGACGTGAGCGAGACCATCCTCGGCCAGGTTCTGACCGCGGGCCAGGGCCAGAACCCGGCGCGTCAGGCGCATATCAACGCCGGGTTTCCGCAGGAATCCGCCGCCTGGGGCATCAACCAGGTCTGTGGCTCGGGCCTGCGCGCCGTGGCACTTGCCGCCCAGCACATCCAGCTTGGCGATGCCTCGATCGTCGCCGCCGGTGGCCAGGAAAACATGTCGATGTCGCCGCATTGCGCCAACCTGCGCAATGGCCAGAAAATGGGCGACATGAAGTACATCGACACCATGATCCGCGACGGTCTCTGGGATGCCTTCAACGGCTATCACATGGGCCAGACCGCCGAGAACGTGGCCGAGAAATGGCAGATCAGCCGCGACCAGCAGGATGAATTCGCCGTCAGCTCGCAAAACAAGGCCGAAGCCGCGCAGAAGGCCGGCAAATTCGCCGACGAGATCGTGCCCTTCACCGTCAAGACCCGCAAGGGCGACATCGAGGTGAAGGATGACGAATACATCCGCCACGGCGCGACCATCGACGCGATGCAGAAGCTGCGCCCCGCCTTCACCAAGGACGGCTCGGTCACCGCGGCCAATGCCTCGGGTCTCAACGACGGTGCCGCCGGCGCCCTGCTGATGTCGGCCGACGAAGCCGAAAAGCGCGGCATCGAGCCGCTGGCGCGCATCGCCTCTTATGCCACCGCCGGGCTCGACCCGTCGATCATGGGCGTCGGCCCGATCTATGCCTCGCGCAAGGCGCTGGAAAAGGCCGGCTGGTCGGTCGATGATCTCGACCTGGTCGAAGCCAACGAAGCCTTTGCCGCCCAGGCCTGCGCCGTGAACAAGGACATGGGCTGGGATCCCTCCATCGTGAACGTCAACGGCGGCGCCATCGCCATAGGCCACCCGATCGGCGCTTCGGGCGCCCGCGTGCTCAACACCCTGCTGTTCGAAATGCAGCGTCGCGGTGCCAAGAAAGGCCTCGCCACGCTCTGCATCGGCGGCGGCATGGGCGTGGCGCTCTGCGTCGAACGCCCGTAACCCTTCGGCCGGGGCGCAGGGGCGCCCCGGCCTCTCCCACCCCTCAGGAAAAACCGCAACAGACGAAAGTTGCGCAATATTGTTGCGCGATGAACGGTGGCGCGGTAACACCATTACAAACGCAGATTGAATTGGAGGAAGATCATGGCAAGAATTGCACTCGTCACCGGCGGTTCGCGCGGTATCGGCGCGGCGATTTCCAAGGCGCTCAAGGCGCAGGGTTGCACGGTGGTCGCCACCTATGCCGGTAACGACGAGGCCGCGGCCAAGTTCACCGAGGAAACTGGCATCAAGACCTACAAGTGGAACGTCGGCGACTACGACGAATCCAAGGCCGGGATCGAAAAGGTCGAATCCGAGGTCGGCCCGATCGACATCGTGGTCGCAAACGCCGGCATCACCCGCGACGCGCCGTTCCACAAGATGACGCCGCAACAATGGAACGAGGTGATCGACACCAATCTGACCGGCGTGTTCAACACCGTTCACCCGATCTGGCCCGGCATGCGCGAGCGCAAGTTCGGCCGCGTCATCGTGATCTCTTCGATCAACGGTCAGAAAGGTCAGTTCGCCCAGGTCAACTATGCCGCCACCAAGGCCGGCGATCTCGGCATCGTCAAGTCGCTGGCGCAGGAAGGTGCGCGCGCCGGCATCACCGCCAATGCCATCTGTCCCGGCTACATCGCCACCGAAATGGTCATGGCGGTGCCGGAAAAGGTCCGCGAATCGATCATCGGCCAGATCCCCGCCGGCCGCCTCGGCGAACCCGAGGAAATCGCCCGCTGCGTGGCCTTCCTGGCCTCCGACGACGCCGGTTTCATCAACGGTTCGACGATCTCGGCCAACGGCGGCCAGTTCTTCGTCTGATCCGGGCACTTGCTTCTGATACGCGAAATGGCCGGTCCCAGCGACCGGCCATTTTCTGTTCTGCCACCGCCGCACGGCGGCCCGGCACCAAAAAGGGGCGGACACCCGCCCCCATCTGATGGCCAGCCGGCCGGGCTACATCCCTTTGCCACGGCCAGAATTTCTTGCACCGGCAGCGCACATGGTGCCGACGGTGACGCGTTAGGCCACTTCCTCCGAAATCCGGGAGATTTCTTCCTTCAGCCGCAATTTCTGCTTTTTGAGGTTCGCGATTGTCAGGTCGTCGGTGCCTGGGGCCCGCTGGGCTTCCTCCACCCTGTCCGACAGTACCTGATGCTTCTTCTTCAATTCGTGCAGGTGCGAACTCAAGCTCATGAGGATCCTCCTAAGGTTCGTGTGGATCCCCAGTGCAGCACACTTTTACAGTTCTGTCACGCTGCGACTGCAAAAGACCGCGGAGCCCCGCTCACCCTTGTTTTCCTGCCGCTGCAAAAGGCAAGGCCGCCCCGTTTCGCAGCACATCCGCGATCCGAGGCGCGTAATCGTCGCCATCGGCCAGATGCGCTTCGCCATGGTGCAGCACAACCGGAGCGTGCAGTCGAAAGGCCGCGCCGCCGCCCTTTCGGCCCCGCAGCAGAACCAGCCGCGCGGCCCGGCCGGCACGCGGGATCAGGGGCAGCACCTCGAGCCCGCCGAGCCGCCCCTCGCAGCCTGCCAGCATCTCGGGCAGCCGCTCGGCGCGCTGGATGAAAGTGGCAAAGCCGCCGGTCCTGAGCCGCCGGGCCGCGACGGCAATCCAGTGCCCCAGCGCCAGCCCCTCGCCACGGCCCGTCTCACGCCCGGCATCGGGGCTGGCGTGGCTGGTGGTACGCTGGAAATATGGCGGGTTGGCAAGGACTTGATCGAAGGTGCGGGCCTTTACCCCGGGCGGCAGATCGGCCAGATCGGCGCAGACCACCTCGGCGGACAGCCGGTTGCGGGCGGCGTTGCGCCGCGCCAGTTCGGCATAGTCGGGCTGCACTTCCACCCCGCAGAGCGTCAGTCCCGGCACCCGCGCCCCAAGGCAGAGAAGCGCCGTTCCGACGCCGCAGCCCAGTTCGAGCACCGCCTCACCCGGCCGCGCCGCGACGGCCGCCGCCAGCAGCACCGGGTCCACGCCGGCGCGATAGCCCCGGCGCGGCTGCAACAGCTGCACTCGACCACCGAGAAAGGCATTGTCGGTTGTCTCAGTCGAGACGGATGTCATGGTCATGCATCAGCACCCGCGCCCGCGCCAGCTCGTCCCGGCGCACCATCAGCCGGCGCGGCAAAATGCCGATCGATCCTTCGAGCACGCTCATATTTACGTCCAATTCAAACCATTCTATACCCTCGTCCTGCAACAGGGCAGTGGCATAGGCGATGACGGTGATGTCGTTGGTGCGCAACAGCTCTTCCATGTTGGCGATGTAAGGGCAAGGTGGCAGACATGTCGAGCCTTGTGACGGGAGTGTGATGAGCTTGGACAACGCGGTGGCAAAACCTCACGAACGGCTGGCCGAGCTCCTCGCCGCGGATCTCGAGGCCGTGGGCGAGGTGATCCGGGGCCGCATGGCGTCGAAACATGCGCCGCGCATTCCCGAGGTGACGGCGCATCTGGTCGATGCCGGCGGCAAGCGGCTGCGGCCGATGCTGACGCTGGCCTGTGCGCGGATGTGCGGCTATGAGGGCGCCGATCACGTCAAGCTGGCGGCGACGGTCGAATTCATCCACACCGCGACGCTGCTGCATGACGACGTGGTCGACGAAAGCGCCCAGCGCCGGGGCCGGCCCACCGCCAACCTGCTGTGGGACAACAAGTCGAGCGTTCTGGTGGGCGACTACCTCTTTGCCCGCGCCTTTCAGCTGATGGTGGAACCGGGCGATCTCCGGGTGCTCGACATCCTGTCGAACGCCGCCGCGACGATTGCCGAAGGCGAGGTCTTGCAGCTCTCGGCCGCACAGAACCTGGCCACCGACGAAGCGGTCTATCTGCAAGTGATCCGTGGCAAGACCGCCGCGCTGTTCTCGGCCGCGACCGAAGTGGGCGGCGTGATCGCCGGCCGCCCGGAAGAAGAGATCAAGGCGCTGTTCGATTTTGGCGATGCGCTGGGGGTCGCCTTTCAGATGGTCGACGACCTGCTGGATTACTGGGGCTCGGAGGCGACCGGCAAGAACGTCGGCGACGATTTCCGCGAACGCAAGCTCACCCTGCCGGTGATCAAGGCGGTGGCCCAGGCCGATGCCGAGGAACGCGCCTTCTGGAAACGCACCATCGAGAAAGGGCGGCAGGAAGACGGCGATCTCGCGCAGGCGCTGGCGCTGCTGGAGCGGCACGGCAGCCTCGAGGCCGCGCGGCAGGACGCGCTGGACTGGGCCGACAGGGCGCGTGACGCCCTGACCCGCCTGCCCGACCACCCGATCCGCGCCATGCTCGACGATCTCGCCACCTATGTCGTCGCGCGGGTGAACTAACCCGTCCCGAACCTGCCCCACCCCGTCCCGGACCCGATCCGGGACCCCCTGGCCCACCGGGAGGCCCCGGATCGGGTCCGGGCCGCGGGCGCTCAGGTCAGAGTCGTGGCGACCACCCACCAGTCGGGATGTGCCGCGCGCAGGCCCGCCGCCGCAGCGGTGGCCGCGCTGCCGTCGGGGAACAGCCCGAAACAGGTCGCGCCAGACCCCGACATCCGCGCCAGGTCGGCGCCTTCCTCGTCCAGCGCCGTCAGGACGCGGCCGATCACCGGCTGCACCCCGATCGCCGGCGGCTCGAGATCGTTGCGCATGGTGCGCAGCCAGGCCAATGTGCTGTCGCTCCGGCCATCCAGCGGCCAATCCGTCATCGGCGGATTGTCCCGTGATCTCAGCGCCTTGAAGACCGCCGGCGTCGAGACCGCGACGCCCGGATTGACCAGCACCGCATCCATCGGCGGCTGCGACAGCGGCAGCACCTGTTCGCCGATCCCCGACATCCGTGCCGCATGGGCCAGCAGACAGACCGGAACATCGGCCCCGAGGCGCAGGGCGTCGCCGCTGAAGGGCCGGCCGTAAATCGTCTCCATCGCCCGCAGCACCGCCGCCGCGTCGGAAGAGCCGCCGCCAATGCCCGCCGCCGCCGGAAGGTGCTTTTCCAGCTCGATGCGGACCGGCGCGCCAAAGGCCTCGGCCGCTTTCCAACAGAGGTTGCGCGCGTCCTCGGGCACACCCGCCGCCATCGGCCCGGTGACGCGCAAGGACATCTCGTCGGCCGGCGCAACGCGCAGGACGTCGCCCACCCCGGCAAAGACCACCAGCGAATCAAGCAGGTGATAGCCGTCGGCACGCTGGCCGGTGACATGCAGTGTCAGGTTGATCTTCGCCGGGGCGAAGGCCTCAGTTGGCGCCATTCTCCACCACCTCGAGCGGCGGCGCGCCTTCCTCGGCCAGCACGGCGTCGAGGCCAAGCTCCAGCTTGCGGCGGATGCGCTCGGGATCGGCCTCGCCATCGGGGTCATCGGGATCGACAAAGCTCAGCGCCCGGTGCCACTGGAACCGCGCCTCGAGCTTGCGGTCCACCGCCCAATAGACGTCGCCCAGGTGATCGTTGACCACCGGATCCACCGGCATCAGCTCGGCGGCACGTTCCATGTGGCCCACCGCCTCGTCATAGCGGCCCAGGCGATAGAGCACCCAGCCGAGACTGTCGACGATATGCCCGGAGTTCGGCCGCATGTCGACGGCGCGTTCGATCATCGCCAGCGCCTCATCGAGCTTCTGGCGCTTTTCCACCAGCGAATAGCCTAGATAGTTCAGCACCTGCGGCTGATCCGGGCTGAGATCGAGCGCGCGGCGGAAATCGGCCTCTGCGCTGGCCCATTCGCCGCGCCGCTCCTGTGCGATGCCGCGGGCGAAAAACACAAACCATTGCGCCTTGGTCGGCTCGCCATAGAGCGCCACCGCCTTGTCATAGGCCGAGGTGGCGGCTTCGTAATCGGCCTCGCCGCGATAGAGATCGCCAAGCGAGACATGCACCACCGGCAGGTCGCCATGGGTTACCGCCAGGGCCTCGAGTTCGGTGATCGCGTCCTTGACCTTGCCCGAAGCGCGCAGCGCATCGCATTTGCCCAGAACTGCGGCGTGATAGGCCGGATCGTCCTCGGGCACCCGTTCATAGGTGGCGACGGCCAGCTCGTAGCGGCCCAGATCCTCCATCAGCTGCGCGGTCAGCAGGATGGCGTCGATGTGATCGGGGCGCAGATATTCGGCGATCTGGGTATAAAGCAGGGTGTAATCGTCGCCCGCTTCGCCCTCGAGCGCGCCGGCAATGGTGTAAAAGACCTCGGCCATGCCTTCGCGCGGCGAGCTGACAATATCAAAGCCCACCGGCGCGGAGCCTTCGAGCGATTCGCGCAGCGCGCTCAGCCCCGGGTCGAGGCGCGCGTTGAAGCTTGCGTCCATCAGCTCGGCGGCCTCGGCGTTGCGGCCGAGCTGGCTCAGCACCTGGGCCCGCGCAACGATGCCGCGACGGGTCAGCAGGGCGCCGCCGCTGGTCTCGTCCGACATGATTTCCTCGGCGCGCTCGAAATCGCCGACCGAGGCCAGCGCCAGCGCCTTGTGATAGGCGGCAAAGCTGCCCAGCCCCTTTTCGTTGGCAACCTCGTCAAAGGCCACCAGGGCGGCGCTCATGTCGCCCTGCCCCAGCTTGGCCCAGGCCACCAGCAGCCCGTCGACCAGCGGGCCGATGCCGCGGCTGTCGTCGATCATGCCGAGGATATCGCCGTAGCGGCCGTCGCGGGCATGGCCCGCCGTCAGCGCCATCTGCGCCAGTTGCGAGCGAATGCCCATCTCTTCGAGCTTGCGCGCGTGATCAATCGCACGATCGACCTCGCCCAGCGACAGGCGGGCGGCGCCGGCCGCCTCGATCAGGCTGGGATTTTCGCGGTCGAGGAACAGGGCCTTTTCGTAATAATCGGCCGCCGCCCGGAAATCCGTCTGATACCCGGCCTGACGCGCGGCCAGATAGGCCCCCGACAGGGTTGCCGCCGAAACCGGCGCCGCAGTGGCAAGCGCCAGGCCCCATGCCACGATCCATCCAAATCTGTTCGCTGTCACCCGCTGCTCCTCATTGGCTTGTCAGACACCCTAGTTTGCAGGCAGTAAACAGGCAATGCAGCGGTTCTAGATATCCCCTTATCGGCGATTTCACGTCATCGTGAGACGAAAATCGGGGCCGTCGCCGGGAAAATCGGCTCAGTGCCGGCGTGTCAGCCGGTCATGCATCCGGCGCACCAGCCGGCTGGCCGTTGTCTCG
This sequence comes from Marinovum algicola, assembly GCF_900109145.1. Lineage (GTDB taxonomy): Bacteria > Pseudomonadota > Alphaproteobacteria > Rhodobacterales > Rhodobacteraceae > Marinovum > Marinovum algicola. Next base: position 131,322 of record NZ_FNYY01000005.1, on the reverse strand, counting down.
CACAGCGCCGGAAACACCGCATGCACCAGCGCGGCCCCCGCCGCCAGCACCAGCAGCCCGGCAAAGCCCAGGGCAAAGCGCATGTGCTGGAAATAGCTCTCGTTGACCGAGGCGGGATGGGCGGTGAAAAAGGCCATCGGGCCGTTCTGTGCAGACATGGGTCTCTCCGTAAGGTGCGTTTGCCCAAGGCTAGCCCTGCGGGCGTGAGAGGAGATCCCGAAATTCATTGCACATCGGCCCGGCATTGGGACATGATCCCAGCCATGGCCGACCTTGACCCATTCGATCTCAAAATCCTCACCGCATTGCAGCGCGACGCCACCCAGAGCATGGATGATCTGGCTGCCGCCGCCGGGCTGTCGCGCAATGCCTGCTGGCGGCGGATGCGCAATCTCGAAGCGCGCGGCGTGATCCGCAAGCGGGTGGCGCTGCTGGATCCGGCGCGCGCCGGCTGTCCGCTTCAGGCCTTTGTCATGGTGCGCACCAATGCTCATGACGCCGACTGGATGGAGAAATTCGGCCGCGCCGTCCGGCTGCTGCCGGAAATAACCGGCGCTCACCGGATGACCGGCGAACTCGATTACGTGCTGCGGGTGCGGGTCGCCGACGTGCCGGCCTATGACGCGTTTTACAAGAAGTTGATCGCGATGGTGCCGGTCTCGGATATCTCTGCCAGCTTTGTTATGGAAGACATCAAGGACACCACCGAACTCCCGCTTTAACGCCAGAGGCCCCATGGACGAGACCGAAATTTCCACCACCGCCGAGGCCTATGAGGCCGCCGCCCTGCCCCGTCGCATCGAGGTTTATGCCGATGACAGCCGCAAGGGCGGGGCCACGCCGGACGGCTGTGTCACCGACAAGCCGGTGGCCCGGAAAAGCCCGGCGGAATGGGCCTATGAGCGGCTGGTTCTCTATATCCGCGACTTCGAGGCCGATCTCGACAATGCGCATGAGGTGGCGATGGGGTTCACCGGGTCGCAGGCCGGTGTATTGCGGATTGAGGGCATGGGATTCTTCGATCCTGACATCATCACATTCTACGGCACCGACCCGCAGGGCATCCGCACCCAGCTTGTCCAGCATATCAGCCAACTCAATGTCTTGCTGCGGGCCCTGCCCAAGCTGGTCGAGGCCGAGAAGCCCCGGCGGATCGGTTTCCGGCTGGCGCAGAGGCTCGAGGATGCCACCCGCGAAGAGTCGCCGGAAGCGACATAATCGCGCGCCGATGGAGGCGTGACACCCCTGCGGGAATCCGCTACATCCTCGGGCAAACCAGTTCAGAGGACTACGACAGATGGCTGATCACAAGCACGGCGAGATGGACATCACCGTTCAGGAAGAAACCTTCAACGGGTTCGTCACGGCCACGATCCGGGTGGTGGTGGCCACGATCCTGATCCTGCTGTTCCTCGCGATCTTCAACACCTGACGCTGCGGCCGGGGCCTGACTTATGAAAACGCTGATTGCGGCCTGTCTGGGCCTCGCCGTTCTGGGCGGCTGCGGCGCCGCGCCGGATCGCACCCGGTACGATGATCTCGAGGTGGTGCAGCGCGCCGCCTATCGTCATGACGGGCCGCCGGCGCTGACGCTCTATACGATGGTCAGCAACAAGACCGGGGCCGGCGCGCATACCAGCCTGATGATCAACGGGTCGCAGCGGGTGATTTTTGATCCCGCCGGATCGGTCCAGCATCCGGATATTGCCGAGCGGGGCGACGTGCTGTTCGGCGTCACCCCGCGAATCGCCGATTTCTATGCCCGCGCTCACGCTCGTGAAACCTTTCACGTGGTGATCCAGCGGATCGAGGTCGATGCCGCGACCGCCGAAAAGGCACTGCAACTGGCGCTCGACAATGGCGCGGTGTCACAGGCCTTTTGCAGCCAGGCCACCAGCCGGCTGCTGCGGCAACTGCCGGGGTTCGAAAGCATCCGGCCGACATTCTTTCCCAACAGTCTCAGCGATCAGTTCGCCAAGCTGCCCGGCGTGACGACGCGCACCCTGAGGGAAAACGATTCGGATGACAAATCCGAGGCGATTGCGGAATTCGACGCCGAACAGCGCGCCCGGCGGAGCCAATGACGCCACGCGTTAAGATTGACTAGCGCGCCGCGCGGGCCCGGCCCGCGCCCTACCCCACCAGATAGGGCGTGAGATAGAGCCCGGCCGCCCCGGCCCCGATCGCCGCCAGCACGTTGCGTGTGGCCAGCCCGACGAGGATCGTGGCCGCGGCGGCGACCATACGCGGGGCATCCGGGGTGCCACCCGTGGCCGCCGGCCAGACAACAAGCGGTGCCACCAGCCCCGGCAGAAGCGCCACCGCCGTATAGCGCAGGTGCCGCAGCACCCAGGCCGGCAGATTGCGTCCGCCGACAAGGCCGGTAAAGCTGAACCGCAGCAGGAAGCTGCCCAGCCCGATGACGATGATCGCCACCCAGATCTCGACCGTGGTGATCATGCCGCCGCTCTCCGGGTCAGCCGTCGCTCGGCCTCGGCCCCGGCCATCATCGCGGCGACACCCGCGACCAGAAGGCCAAGGTTGTATGGCAGAAAGGCAAAGACCAGCGCCACCACGATCGACACCAGCGCCGCGATCACATGCGGCAATGTGCGCAGCATCGGCGTAAGCAGCGCCAGGAAGGTGATCGGAATGGCAAAGTCGAGCGCCATCCACTCGGGCACGCTCTTGCCCAGCAACGCCCCCACCACCGTGGCCACCCACCACAGCGGCGACACCGCCAAGGCGGTGCCGAGGAAATAGGCCACCTTGTTGGCGACCGGCAGGTCCGGCTCGCGTTCGAAGGTGAGTTGGCTGGTGGCAAAGCTCTGATCGATGGTGAAATAGGCGCAGAGCGCGCGCTGCCAGACCGGCGCCGCGCCCAGGTGCGGCGTCAGCGCGGCGGAATACATCGCCATCCGCAGGTTGACCGCCAGGGCCGAGATCAGCACGATCAACAGCGGCACATCCTCGACCATCAGTTGCAGCGCAGTGAACTGCGCCGCGCCGGCGATCACCACAATGGAAAAGGTCAGCGCCTCGAAGACGTTGAGCCCGGCCTCGGTGGCGACCACGCCGAACAGCCCGCCAAAGGGGATGATGACGAGAATAAAGGGCGCGCCGTCGCGCATCCCGCGCCAGAAATCGCGTTTGGGGGTGGAGGGTTGCATGGCTTCATCCTAGGTTCGCGCAAGCCCTACTAAGAGACGCCGGGAGACGCAATTGCCGACCGCACCAGATGCCGCCCCCTTTCTGATCGCCCCCGATCCCTCGGCCCCGCGTCTGACGCGGGTGGTGCGCGGTGTCGATCATGCCGGCCAGGCGCAGGAAATATCGGTGGTCGAGGAGCGGCCGCTGACGATCTATCTCAACTCGCAGGAAATCGTCACCGCGATGACGATCGGCGATTATCCCGAATATCTGGCGCTGGGCTTTCTGCGCAATCAGGCGATGCTCGGCTCCGAAGACGTGGTGACCGGGGTCGATTATGACGCCGATCTCGAGGTGGTCGTGGTGCGCACCGCGCGCCAGACCAGCCACGAGGACAAGCTCAAGAAGAAGACCCGCACCAGCGGCTGTGCCGTCGGCACGGTCTTTGGCGACATGATGGAGGGGCTCGAAGACCTTACCCTGCCCGAGGCCGAGCTGCGCGCGAGCTGGCTCTATGCGCTGTCGGCCCGGATCAACCGCACGCCGTCGCTCTATCTCGAGGCCGGGGCGATCCATGGCACGGTGCTCTGTCACCAGGACCGCCCGCTGGTCTACATGGAGGACGTCGGACGGCACAACGCGGTCGACAAGATCGCCGGATGGATGATGCAGGAGCGCGTCGCCGGCGGCGACAAGATCCTCTATACCACCGGCCGGCTGACCTCGGAAATGGTGATCAAGACGGCGCATATGGGCATCCCGGTGCTGGCCTCGCGCTCCGGCTTTACCGCCTGGGGGGTCGAGATTGCCCGGCAGGTGGGCCTGACGCTGATCGGGCGGATGCGCGGCAAGCGCTTTGTCTGCCTGTCGGGCGAAGAACGCATCACCTGGGACGCCGACCCCGACAGCGTGCCGGAGGAACCCGGCAAGCACCGGCGCAAGGGGGGCGGGCAATGACGGCCGAGGCTCTACGAGATCGGCAAAGCGGAGGGGCGCACCGATGAGCGCGCCGCTGGGCGTGATCCTTGCCGGCGGCCAGGCCAGGCGCATGGGCGGCGGCGACAAGGGGCTGTTGCCGCTGGGTAGCACCACGATCCTCGCCCATGTGATCGCCCGGTTGCAGCCGCAGGTGAGCGAGATCGTGCTCAATGCCAATGGCGACCCGGCGCGCTTTGCGGGCCTTGGCCTGCCCGTGGTCGCCGACACGATCCCGGGCTTTGCCGGCCCGCTGGCCGGGGTTCTGGCCGGGTTGGACCACGCGGCGACGCGCGGTTTCGACCAGATCGTCACCGCCGCCGCCGACACGCCCTTTCTGCCCGCCGACCTGGTGGCGCGGCTCGGCGCGCAGGCCCGGGGCCAGGCCCATCCGCTGGTGCTCGCCGCCACACCGCGCGACGTGGAAGAGACCAAATCCATGTCGAAATCCGGCCTGATCCGTCACCCGACCTTCGGCCTCTGGCCGGTCGCCCTGCGCGACGACCTGCGCGCGGCATTGCACGAGGGGCTGAAAAAGGTTGTGCTCTGGACCGACCGGCACGGTGGCCGCGAGGCGCTTTTCCCCGACAGCCAGGCCTTTTTCAACGTCAACACGCCCGAGGATCTGGCGCACGCGGAGGCACTGCTGTCATGAGACTCTATGGCGTGACCGGCTGGAAAAACTCGGGCAAGACCGGGCTGATGGAGCGGCTGGTGTCCGAGATCACCGGACGCGGCTTTACCGTATCGACGGTGAAACATGCCCATCACAGCTTTGACGTCGATCAGCCGGGCAAGGATTCGCACCGTCACCGCGAGGCCGGCGCGGCGCAGGTTCTGCTGGCCTCGCGCAACCGCGTGGCGCTGATGACCGAGCTGCGTGGCGCCAGCGAGCCGCCGCTCGAGGCGCTGCTGACGCAACTCGCGCCCTGCGATCTGGTGCTGGTCGAAGGCTACAAGCGCGACCGTCACCCCAAGATCGAAGCCCAGCGCGCCGCCACCGGCCAGCCGCTGATCGCGCCCGGCGACCCGACGATCCGCGCCGTCGCCTCGGATGCCGCCCCAGCGCTCGACCGGCCGGTGTTTCACCTCGACGACACCGCCGCCATTGCCGATTTCATCCTGCGCGAGGTGGGGCTGGTGGCGCAGGAGGCGCCTGCGGCGGACGCAGCGCCCCTCGCCCCGCCGCCGCTCAGCAACGATTGCTTTGCCCTGCCGGCCGGGGTCGACTGGGTGCCGGTGGAGGACGCCCTGGCGCATCTGCGTGCCAACCTGCGCCCGGTGGTGGGCATCGAACAGCAGCCGCTGGAGGCGGCCGAGGGCCGCATCCTCGCACAAGATCTCACCGCTCGCCGCGCAAACCCGCCGCAGGCCAATTCGGCGGTCGACGGCTATGGCTTTGCCGGCCCGCTGCCCGCGGGCGTGGCCCGGCTGCCGCTGGTCGAAGGCCGGGCGGCGGCGGGGGTGCCCTTTGCCGGCGCCGTGCCGCCGGGCCATGCCCTTCGCATCCTGACCGGCGCGGCGCTTCCCGAGGGCGTGGACAGCGTGGCGCTGCAAGAGGATGTGACGACCGACGGCCGGCAGATTGCCCTCAACGGGCCGCTCAAACGCGGCGCCAATGCCCGCCGCGCCGGCGAGGATGTGGCCGAAGGCGCGACCGTGTTGCGTGCCGGGCGCCCGCTGACCCCGGCCGACCTGGCGCTGCTGGCGGCCGTCGGCCACGGGACATTGCCGCTTCGGCGGCGGCTGCGGCTGGGCGTGCTGTCCACCGGCGACGAGATCCGGCCGCCCGGCGCCGCCGCGGGCGGCGGGCAGATTTTTGACGCCAACCGCCCGATGCTTCTGGCGCTGGCGCGGCGCTGGGGCGTCGAGGCGGTCGACCTGGGGATTGCCCCCGATGACCGCGCCGCGCTGCGCGCCCGGCTCGACGACGCGGCCGGGCGGGCAGATGTGCTGCTGACCTCTGGCGGCGCCTCGGCGGGGGACGAAGACCACATGTCGGCGCTGCTGCGCGAAGCGGGGGCGATGCAGCTCTGGCGGATCGCGGTCAAGCCTGGCCGGCCGCTGGCGCTTGGCACCTGGCACGGCGTGCCGGTCTTCGGCCTGCCGGGCAACCCGGTGGCGGCGCTGGTCTGCGCGCTGATCTTTGCCCGCCCGGCGGTCGCGCTGCTGGCCGGCGGCGACTGGCCGGCACCGCAGAGCTTCGAGGTGCCGGCGGGGTTCGCCAAGCGCAAGAAACCGGGGCGGCGGGAATACCTGCGCGCCAGGATGCGGGAGGGGCGAGCGGAGGTCTTTGGCTCCGAAGGCTCGGGCCGGATCAGCGGGCTGAGTTGGGCCGAAGGGCTGGTGGAACTGCCCGATGGCGCGGCCGAGATCGCCGTCGGCGATCCGGTGCGGTTCCTGCCATTCGGAAGTTTCGGGATGTGATCTGGCGCGCTCGGTGGCGGGGCCAGGAGCTCCCGGGTCAGGCCCGGGACGCGAGGATTTCAGTACCCCCGCCCCGGACCCCGATCCGGGGCCTCCGCGTCAACCAGCCCCAAGCCGGATCAGCCGTCAGTCGAACGTCCCCGCGACCCGGCCCAGCAACATGAAGGCGCGCGAGGTGCGGGTGTTGGAAAACGCCGCCACCTCGGCATCCGAGGCGCGTTCGGAAAAGCTCTGGAACGCCCGGTCATAGACCCGCAGGAAATGATGCGCCGCGTCGGGGAAGCTTCTGCCATTCGGAAATTTCAAGATGTGATCCGGCGCGCTCGGTGGCGGGGCCAGGAGGTCCCGGGTCAGGCCCGGGACGCGAGGATTTCAGGACCCCCGCCCCGGACCCCGATCCGGGGCCTCCGCATAACCAGCCCCAAGCCGGATCAGCCGTCAGTCGAACGTCCCCGCGACCCGGCCCAGCAACATGAAGGCGCGCGAGGTCCGGGTGTTGGAAAACGCCGCCACCTCGGCATCCGAGGCGCGTTCGGAAAAGCTCTGGAACGCCCGGTCATAGACCCGCAGGAAATGATGCGCCGCGTCGCGGAAGATCGGATCCTGCTTCATCCGCCCCGCTGACAGTGCCAGCGACGACCGGTCGCGCACGCCGCCCAGCCCGGCGATGGCGCGGCCGCGGGCGCCCTCGGCAAAACGGCGCCAGACGTCGGGCTTGGCCATGTCGGGGCGCAGGTCGTCCATGTAGATGCCGTCCTGGCTCAACAGGGTCAGCACATCCTGCGCCGCCTGCACCAGCTGCGCGGTGGGCCGATGCTTCAGCGCCCGGCGCAGGGCGGAGAAACCGTCGCGGTCCTCGGCCGTTTCCGGGAAGTTCAGCGCGAGGATGAAATCGTCATTCGACAGCTCGGGCGTCAGCGCCTCGGCCGGGGTGCCCAGCGCCAGCGCCGGCTGATCGTCGGCCTGGCCCTGCGGCCGCGCGGCGGGTGCGCGGGCGCCGGGCTGGGCCGGACGGTGGCTGCCGATCTCGCGGGTCGAGGAGAACATCGCCAGCGTCGCCTCGGCCTTGCGCTGCGCCGCCGCGATCTCGTCGAGCTTGCGGCCCACCGAGGTCGCCGAGGCGCCGCCCTGGCTCTGGCTGACATAGGCATGGCGCAACGCGTCGATGGCGGTCTGAAGCCGCGTCGCCTCTTCGCGCATCACCCGCGAGGCGCGCGCAGCGGTGGCGGCGACCCAGATCATCCCCACCGGCATGAACACCGCCAGCATGGTCATCAGGAACCGCAGACTGTCATCGGTGCCGTTCGACGGCTCCAGCACGACAAAGAAGATCGCCGCCCCCAACAGCCAGACCAGCGACAGCGCCACGGCGGTCACCTCGATGCCGGTGACCTGCGGGCCGCGGCTGCGGTCGTAGATGCCCAGCGGCGTCGGCGCCGCCGGCGCAAGCCTGGCGCCCGGGTCGGTCGGGGGGGTGTCGGATGTCGCGTCGGGCATGGCCGGGCTCTTCATGAGGGGGCGCTCAGCGCGCAGGGAGCGCGCCGTCAGATATAGGCGACTTTCAGGATTTCGTAATCCTTCGTCCCGCCCGGCGTGCGGACTTCGACGCTGTCACCCTCTTCCTTGCCGATCAGGGCACGGGCGATCGGCGATTTCATGTTCAGCAGGCCCTTTTCGACATTGGCTTCATGTTCGCCGACGATCTGCCAGGTCTTTTCTTCGTCGGTGTCCTCGTCGACGACGGTGACGGTGGCGCCGAATTTGACCGGCCCCGACAGCTTGGTCGGATCGATCACCTCGGTCAGGCTGAGCACACCCTCGAGTTCCTTGATCCGGCCTTCGATGAACCCCTGTTTTTCCCGCGCCGAATGATACTCGGCGTTCTCCTTGAGGTCGCCCAGCTCGCGCGCCTCGGCAATCGCCTGGATGACGGCGGGACGCTCGACGGATTTGAGCGTTTTCAATTCGGATTCGAGCGCGGCGTGGCCGGCGCGCGTCATAGGTATCTTTTCCATAGGCCTTACCAGAAAGGGCCGCCTGCCCCTGTCGAGGCGGCGGCGAATTCATCTCAGCTCGTTTCAGCGACATTGCCCCGAGCATCGGACCGGATGCAAGGGGGATTTCCCTGCATGGGCAAAGCGCCGCGCGATTCGGCAGCGCCGCACAGCTTGGGCGCTAACATCCCGAAATTTTCCGAATTGTCCGGCAAATGACCGGTTTTGACGCAGCGCCGGACGTTGACCAAGGGGTATTTTCCGGGCAGGACTCTGCGGATTATGATGCAGGTGCAGCACAAGCCAAGGGGACGGAGATGAGCGACGTGGCGCGCGAAGCGATGGAATATGATGTGGTGATCGTGGGCGCCGGGCCGGCCGGCCTGTCCGCGGCGATCCGGCTCAAGCAGCTCGATGCCGATCTCGAGGTGGTGGTGCTGGAAAAGGGCTCCGAGGTGGGGGCGCATATCCTGTCGGGCGCGGTGCTCGATCCTTGCGGTCTCGACGCGCTGATCCCCGACTGGAAGGACAAGGGCGCGCCGATCAATGTGCCGGTCCGGGATGACAATTTTTACATGCTGGGCGAAGCGGGCAAGGTCCGCATCCCCAACTGGCCGATGCCGAAGCTGATGAACAACCATGGCAACTACATCGTCAGCATGGGCAATGTCTGTCGCTGGATGGCGGAACAGGCCGAAGCCCTGGGCGTCGAGATCTTCCCCGGCATGGCCTGTTCCGAGCTGGTCTATGGCGAGAACGGCGAAGTGAAGGGCGTGATCGCCGGCGAGTTCGGCCGCAACCCCGATGGCAGCGAGGGACCGGGCTACGAGCCGGGCATGGAGCTGCACGGCAAATACGTCTTCCTCGGCGAAGGCGTGCGCGGGCATCTGTCGAAGGAAGTGATCGCGAAATACGACCTCTCGGCCGGGAAAGAGCCGCAGAAATTCGGCCTCGGCTTGAAGGAGATCTGGGAGATCGATCCCGCCAAACACCGCGAAGGCTCGGTCACCCACACGATGGGCTGGCCGCTGGGCGGCAATGCAGGCGGCGGATCCTTCATCTATCACCTTGACAACAATCAGGTTTATGTGGGTTTCGTGGTTCACCTGAACTACAAGAACCCGCATCTCTTCCCCTATATGGAATTCCAGCGGTTCAAGCATCACCCGATGGTGGCCGAGCTGCTGAAAGGCGGCAAGCGCGTCGCCTATGGTGCGCGGGCGATCACCGAGGGCGGCTATCAGTCGATGCCCAAGATGGTGGCGCCGGGCGTGGCGCTGCTGGGCTGTTCGGTGGGCATGGTCAACGTGCCCCGCATCAAGGGCAACCACAATGCCATGCTGTCGGGCAAGGCGGCGGCCGAGGCGGCTTATGATGCGATCAAGGCCGAGCGCGCCGGCGACGAGCTGAGCGCCTATGAGACCGAAGTGCGCGAAGGCGCAATCGGCAAGGACCTGAAGAAAGTGCGCAACGTCAAGCCGATGTGGTCGAAATGGGGCCTCACTGCTTCACTGGCGCTTGGCGGGCTCGACATGTGGACCAATTCGCTGTTTGGCGGCTCGCTCTTCGGCACGTTGAAGCATGGGAAATCGGATGCCGAGGCCACCCAGACGGTCTATCACCACAAGCCGATCGACTATCCCAAGCCCGATGGCAAGCTGAGCTTTGACCGGCTCACCAATGTCGCCTTCTCCTTCACCAACCACGAAGAGAGCCAGCCCTGTCACCTGCGGCTGCTCGACCCCTCGGTGCCGATCGACGAGAACCTGCCGAAATACGCCGAACCGGCGCAGCGCTATTGCCCGGCCGGGGTCTATGAAGTGGTGGAAAAGGATGGGCGGTCGGAGTTCGTGATCAACTTCCAGAACTGCGTGCATTGCAAGACTTGCGACATCAAGGACCCGTCGCAGAACATCAAATGGGTGACACCGCAGGGCGGCGACGGGCCGAATTATCCGAATATGTGAGGTGAGCGCCGCGCCGGAACGCCCATACGGCGGCTCAGCGCGGCGCCGCCGCCCGCCGCAGCCGGTCGTTGATCGCCCGGCCCAACCCCACCTCCGGGATCGGCGCCACCGCGATCACCGACGCCTGACCGTCCAGCGCATGCAGCGCCCCGAAGAGCCGCGCCGCCGCCTCGTGCAGATCGCCACTCTCGGACAGGGACATCGCGCCTGACACCGGCCCGAAACCCAGCAGCACCTCGCCCGCGCGCGCCTCGGTGGCATCCATCCGCAGGCCCGCCTCGGGCGCGTAATGCGACAGCAGCTGACCGGGCGCAGAAGGCGCCTCGGCCGAGCCGCCGGTCTCGAGCGGCGCGCCCAGCATCGCCTCGAGCGCCTCGGCCGGCAGCCCGCCGGGGCGCAGCAGCACCGGCGCCGGCGCCAGCCAGAGGATCGTCGATTCCACACCGACCTCGCTGGCGCCGCCCATCAGCACCGCCTCGATCTCGCCATCGAGCCCCGCCAGCACATGGTCCGGCAAGGTCGGGCTGATCCGGCCCGAGGGGTTGGCCGAGGGCGCCGCCAGCGGCCCGTCAAAGGCCCGCAACAGCTCTTGTGCCAGCGGATGCGCCGGCACCCGCACCGCCAGAGTCGACAGCCCCGCCGTCACCAGCGGCGATATTCCGGCATCCTCGCGCAGCGGCAGAACAAGCGTCAGCGGCCCCGGCCAGAAGGCCTGCGCCACCCGGTCGGCCAGGTCGCTCCAATGCACGTACCGCCGCGCGGTGGCGATATCCGCCACATGGGCAATCAGCGGGTTGAAGCTGGGCCGGCCCTTGGCGGCATAGATCCCCGCCACCGCCGCACCGTCGCGGGCATCGGCACCGAGGCCGTAGACCGTCTCGGTCGGGAACGCCACGCGGCCGCCGGCGCGCAGCACCGCCACGGCGCGCGCCACTCCGCCAGAGGCGGGATCGAGCCGGTCTGTCTCAATCTGGGTCATGTCCGTGACGCCGCGTTTCAGTTGCCGCAAAGCTGCGCAGCCGTATAGCTGTAGCGCAACAGAAAGCAAAGCCTTTGCAAGGGAGTATTCCCATGGCCTATTCCGCCCCGCTCAGTGATTACGACGTCATTTTCCGCCATGTCGTGCCACTGGCCCCGGTTGCCGCAACCGAAACCTTCGCCGAAGCCTCCGAAGACATGGCCCAGGCCGTATTGGCCGAGGCCGCCCGGCTTTGCGAGGACAAGCTTTCGCAGTACCAGCGCAACGGCGATCTGCACCCGGCGGTGCTTGAAAACGGCGTGGTGCGCACCTCGCCCGGCTTTGCCGAGGGGCACAAGGCGATCGGCGAAGGTGGCTGGATCGGCATGTCGGCCAGCCCCGAACATGGCGGCATGGGCCTGCCGATGATGCTGACCACGGCGGTCAACGACATGATGTCGGGCGCCTGCCTGTCGCTGCAACTGGCGCCGTTGATGAGCCAGGGCCAGATCGAGGCGCTGGAAAACCACGCCTCGGACGCGCTGAAAGACCTCTATATCCCCAAGCTGATCTCGGGCGAATGGACCGGCACGATGAACCTGACCGAGCCGCAGGCCGGGTCGGACGTGGGCGCGCTGCGGTCGAAGGCCGAGCCCGACGGCGACGGCACCTATGCGGTCTCCGGCCAGAAGATCTTCATCTCCTGGGGCGACAATGACTTTGCCGAGAACGTCTGTCACCTGGTCCTCGCTCGCCTGCCCGATGGCAAGCCGGGCACCAAGGGCATCTCGCTTTTCCTGGTGCCCAAGTTCATCCCCGATGACAACGGCGCTCCCGGCAAACCCAACAGCCTGCGGGTGGTCTCGCTCGAGCACAAGATGGGCCTGCATGGCTCGCCCACGGCGGTGATGGAGTACGACGGCGCCACCGGCTGGCTGGTGGGCGAGGCGCATGACGGCATGCGCGCCATGTTCACCATGATGAACAACGCCCGCCTCGGCGTCGGTGTGCAGGGGCTGGGCCAGGCCGAGGCGGCGACCCAGACCGCGCTGGCCTATGCGCTCGACCGCAAGCAGGGCCGCACCCCGGTCGCGGGCGGCACCGGCACCATCGTCGATCACGCCGACGTGCGCCGGATGCTGGCCGAAATGCGCGCCGACACCTTTGTCGCCCGTGCCATTGCCGTGGCATGCGCCCAGGCGATCGACATGGGCCAGGCCACCGGCGATCCGGCCTGGACGGCGCGGGCCGCGCTGCTGACCCCGATCGCCAAGGCCTTTGGCACCCAGACCGGCATGCGCGTCGCCGAAACCGGGGTGCAGGTGCACGGCGGCATGGGCTTCATCGAAGAGACCGGCGCGGCGCAATTCTATCGCGATGTCCGCGTCACCGCGATCTACGAGGGCACCAACGGCATTCAGGCGATGGATCTGGTGGGCCGCAAGATGATGGACGGCGGCGAGGCGATGAATGCGCTGCTGGATGAGGTCGAGGCCCATGCCGAGGGGCTGCGCGCCACCCTGCCCGATCTGGCCGAGCCGGTCTGGCAGGCCTCGGAAACGCTGCGCGAAACCGTCGAGGCTCTGATCGGTACAAGCGACCTGAACGAACGCTTCGCCGGCGCGGTGCCTTTCCTGATGGGCTTTGCCCGGGTGCTGGGCGGACATTTCCACCTCAAGGCCGCCGAGGCCGACGGCGCCGACAGCGCCCGCGGCCGGCTGGCGCGGTTCTACATCGAACGGCTGCTGCCGGAACACGCCAGCCTGCTCGAACAATCGCGCGCCGGCGCGGCGGCCCTCTATGCGCTGAGCCCCGAAGACCTGGCCTCCTGATGCGGGACGGCGACACCTCCGGCATCCGCTATCCCTGGCCCGAGCCACCCGCCGAGGGCGCGGCGACGGAGGTGGCGCCGGGTGTGCTCTGGATGCGCCTGCCGCTGCCCATGGCGCTGGACCATGTCAACGTCTATGCGCTCGATGATGGCGACGGCTGGACGGTGATCGACAGCGGCGTTTCGTCGAAACGCAGCCGCGCGCTCTGGGACCGGCTGCTTGCCGGGCCGCTCGCCGGCAAGCCCGTGCGCCGCGTGGTGATGACCCACCACCACCCCGATCACACCGGCATGGTGGGCTGGCTCAAATCCACCCATGGCGCCGAGGTCTGGGCCACCCGCACCGCCTGGCTGATGACGCGGATGCTGACGCTGGACGAACAGCACGGGCCCACCGAGGAAACCCTGGCCTTCTGGCGCGCCTGCGGCATGGACCCCGAGATCCTGGCGAAACGCAGCGCCGAGCGGCCGTTCAATTTCGCCGATGTGGTGGCGCCGCTGCCGCTGGGGTTTCATCGGATCGCCCAGGGTGACGAGGTCACCATGGGCGGCCGCCGCTGGGCCGTGCATCTCGGCAATGGCCATGCCCCGGCGCATGCCACCTTCTGGAGTCGCGACGACAACCTGGTGATCGCCGGCGATCAGATCCTGCCGTCGATCTCGTCGAACATCGGCGTCTATGCCACCGAGCCCGAGGCCGATCCGGTGGCCGACTGGCTGGAGAGCTGCGAACGCTTCCTGCCGCTCGCGCGCGAGGAGCACCTGGTGCTTGGCGGGCACAAGCTGCCCTTCACCGGGCTGCCGCTGCGCCTGCACCAGTTGATCGACAACCATCACGGCGCGCTCAGGCGGCTTGCGGCCCATCTCGCAACGCCACGCACCGCCACCGACTGCTTCGCGCCGCTTTTCAAGCGCCGGATCGGCGCCGGCGAATACGGCTTGGCGATGGTCGAGGCGATGGCGCATTGCCTGCACCTCTGGCACACCGGTCAGGCCACGCGCGAGATCCGCGACGACGGCGCCTGGGTCTGGCAACGGGTGGCTGCCGGCTGATTTTCAGCTTGGGGGCAACCAGCCGCGAGGTCCCGGGGCGAGCCCGGGACGCGTGCCATTCAAGGCCAGCTCTGCCCACACCACCGCCCCGGACCCGATCCGGGGCCTCCGGGCCAAGTGCGGGGCCGCAACGCCGGGCGCGATCCCGAGGCAAACCCGGGACGCAACAAAGCGGCCTGCCTTCGCGACGCGCGCGCCGTTCAGGCGTGCCCGGCAGTCGCGGACAGCGCCAGGGCATCGATCCCCAGCACGCCCAGCGCGGCCTCCCATTTTTCCGGGTCCGGCCGGTCAAAAAGCAGCGCCGGGTCGGGTTCGCAGGTCAGCCAGCCGTTCTGCCCGAGCTCCATCTCGAGCTGCCCCGGCCCCCATCCGGCATACCCCAGCGCCACCAGACGCCGCCGCGGGCCGCGGCCGGCGCCGATCTCTTCGAGGATGTCCATCGTCGCGGTCATCGAGACCATCTCGTCCACATGCAGGGTCGCCACCGGCGATTCGTAATCCGGCGTGTGCAGCACGAAGCCCCGGCCCTGCTCCACCGGTCCGCCGAAATGCAGCCGGCTCTGGCGGAAGTCGTCGGTCACCGGCACCTCGAGCTGTTCCAGCAACTCGCCCAGCCCGAGATCGGCCACCGGCTTGTTGAAGATCAGCCCCATCGCGCCTTCCGGTGAATGGGCACAGAGATAGACGACGGAATGGGCGAAGCGCGGGTCAAGCATCCCCGGCATCGCGATCAGCACTTGTCCTGTCAGGCCGGTATCGCCGTCGTTGGTCATCGGCTCGTTCATCGCCTCTGCGCTCCCCTTGCTGCCTTGCAGTCAAGATGGGCCGTGGCGCCAGATGACGCAAGGCTCGCCACAAAGTGAGTTGGATTTCAGCCGGCTTTCCCGCATCTCATAACCTATGATGCGACACCTGCTGACTTCACTTGCGCTTGCGTTCGGACTTGCCGGGCCCGCCGCCGCCCAGACGACAGAGGTGGCGCGCGCCGCGCTGATCCCCGGCTGGCAACAGGCCGACGGCAGCCATGTGGTCGGGCTGCTGCTCGATCTCGCGCCGGGGTGGAAGACCTATTGGCGCAGCCCCGGCGACGCCGGCATCCCGCCGCGTTTCGATTGGGCCGGCAGCCGCAATATCGCCGGCCTGCGCGCGCTCTGGCCGACGCCCGAGGCGATGGACCAGAACGGCATGACCTCAATCGGCTATCCCGGCGACGTGGTGATCCCGCTGATGATCCGCCCGGAGAGCACCGGCGGCGAGATGCGCCTGACCGGCCGAATGGAGCTTGGCGTCTGCAAGGATGTCTGCGTGCCTGCGGAATTGCGGTTCTCCGCCACGCTGACCCCCGGCGACAGGCGCGATCCGCGGCTTGTCGCGGCGCTGGTCGACCGGCCGCTGACGGCGCGCGAGGCGCAGGTCGGCCAGGTTTCCTGCCGCATCTCGCCGGTCGAGGGCGGCGTCGCCCTGACCGCGCGCATCGCCATGCCCAGCGCCGGCGGCCAGGAGTTCGTGGTGGTCGAGACCGCCAACCCGTCGATCTGGGTCGCCGAGGCCGAGACCCGCCGCGCCGGCAACATCCTGACCGCATCGACCGAAATGCAGCATGTCGAGGGCGCGCCCTTTGCGCTCGACCGCTCCGGCCTGCGCTTTACCGTTCTGGGCAAACGTCACGCCGTCGACATTCGCGGCTGCGCCAGCGGCTAGGACAGCGCGCGCCGCAGCTCCGGCGGCAGCCGCAGCACCTGACCACCCGGCCCCAGAACCACCACGGTCACCAGCGCCTCGAACAGCGGCGTCTCATCCCGGCAGACCTGCTGGCGCAGTACCATGCGGGCGCCGCCGATCTTGTCCGCTGTGGTCAGGACCGTCAGGTCATCACCATAATACGCCGGGCTCAGATAGTCGCCTTCGATCCGCCTGACGACAAAGACCTGCCCGTCACGCGTCTTCATCTGCCGCTGGTCGATTCCCAGCGAGGCCACCCATTCGCTGCGCCCGCGTTCGATGAACTTGAGGAAATTGGCGTGGTAGACGATCCCCGCCATATCGGTGTCTTCGTAATAGACCCGGCAGTCGAAACGGTGGCGCATCGCAAATCCCCTGTTGCCCGCCCCCGTCAAACCATCCCGCCGCGCGCGGTGCAAGCCGGGCGGATTCAATTTGGCAACAGCCCCGACGCAAGTGCCGCTAAGCCGCTTGGTTGGCCGCCCGCCTCTCGCTAGACTTTGTCTCGAATGATCCGCGAGGCCGCCGATGCACATGATCTACGAAATGCGCTATTCCTATTTCGGGCGCTCCGGCTGGCAATCCGAGGCGTCGAACGACGCCGCCAAGCTGTTCGATGACGCGCGGCTTGACGGGCGGCATTATTTCCTCGAAAAGATCGCCCTGCGCTCGCTGGCCGATCAGAGCGATGGCGATTTCGGCCTGATCGTGCTTTCGGCCGAGGCGCTGCCAGAGCGGCACAAATCCCGGCTGCAACAGGTCTGCGGCGACATGCTGGGCGACCGCGCGCATGTGATCTTTCGCGGCCCCGACAGCGCCGGCACCTGTTTCACCCGCTACCGCAAGGCAACCTTCAACCGCGATCCCTGGAGCACGCAGATCGTGCTCGATGACGATGACGCGGTCAGCGCCGATTTCACCGAAAAGCTGCGCGCCGAGGCGATGGCCGCCAAGAAACTGCGCGCGCCGGGCGAGGAATATTGTTTTCTCTCGCATGCGCGTGGCATTTCGGCAGTGTTCCGGGACGGCCAGATATCGCTGCGCCACCGGCTCAATGCGGCCACCAATCTCGGGCTGGCGGTCACCGCCCCCACCGGATCGCGCCGTCAGCCCTTTGGCATCGCCCACAAGAAGATCCTCGAGCGTCGCCCGGTCCGGGTGATCTATTCGCGCAGCCCGAGCTATATCCGGGCGGTGCACGACAGCAACGACAGCCGGGCGCAGTATTCCGACAACATCGTACAGGCCGATGAGATGGAGAAGATGCACCGCGCCTTTCCCCTGCTGCGAGAGCTGATCGCCGACTGGCCGATTGCCGATGCAGAGACGCGGGTGGAACAAGCCGCCTGATGGCGCGGCCGCCCCCTGATCCGCGAAAAATCCGTCACGCGCGAAACTTTTGAGGTTGACCTTACGTAGCTTCCGCCGACCGAGGATTTCGGTCTGACATGGGAGATTACAGCATGAGACTTTTTCTGATTGCACTGAGCGCGGTTATTGCCGCTGGCCCCGTGGCCGCCCTGCACGAAGGCGGCAATCCGCCGGGACAGGTGGCCAAGGACAACCCTGACGACATCAGCGACCGCAATGGCAACGGCAAGGCCAACGGCGGCGATTATTCGCCCGGCTATTCGGCCAGCGTCGGCGAGGATCGCAATGGCGATGGCCGGACCAACGGCAAGGATTACGCCCCGGGTCGGCACGACAAGAAGTGAAACCTGCCCCCGACAGATGATCCGGGGTCGCGGCGTTCGGGAGGGCGCCGCGGCCCTGCCCCCACAAAGCTATTGCGCCATGCCCACCCGCGCCGCCAGCCGGAGCGCATGGCTCGGATCCTGCGCCACCGCCGGCATCACGGGATCATAGCCGGCGCGGATCACGGCGCCGATCTCGGGGCGCAAGACGGTCCTGCCCCCGGCAATGGCCAAGGGCGAGACCTCGGCAAAGGCCTGTTCCGACCAGAGCAGCATCACCTGCACCACCTGCCCCAGCGCCAGATCCGCGGCCGGCTGGGCGCCCAGCTCCTTGTCCATCCGCAGAAAGACAAAAGCCGCCTTGATCGCGCCCTGATCGTCAAAACGGAACACCCGGTACTGGTTGGCCTCTGCCGCCTTGAGCCGCGTCACAAGCGGCGCCAGATCCGGCACCAGCTTGTCGAGGTCGGGCACCTCGGTCAGCTCGTCCCAGTCACGGAAGAAGAAAAACATGCAGTTGCTGCCCAGCTCCGGGTCGGTCTCGGCCATCTGGTGGCCGGCCATGGCAACCACCGCCTCCATCGCGCCCTTGATCACAGGCAGGGTGGCCTCGGTCACGCCAAAGACGATCGGCGCGATCGGACGGCCCCAGCGGGCAAAGAGATAGCTCCCGTCGGCGCGGGTGAAAAGCGGGGCGATATCGTCGGACGTCAGCATGGCGCCGTCCTTAGCACCCTGCGACGGCGGGATAAACCGCGCTCTGTGCGGCCATGCAGAGGCGCCTGCGCGCCGGTTTCGCTCGCCTTCGCGCGCGGGCGGGCGTATGGCAAGGCTCATGATCCGTTGCGTGCCCCTTTCCACCTCCCGCGAGCTGCCACTCTGGCAGCGGCCGGTGACGTTGCTGTTTCTCATGGCGGCGGCGATGCCGGTGGCCTTTGCCACCTGGTCGGCGCTGCTCAACAACTTCGTCATCGAAGTGGCCGGGTTTGACGGATCGGACATCGGCTGGCTGCACACGGTACGCGAAATCCCCGGCTTTCTGGCGGTGGGCGTCATCGCGCTGATCATGCTTATGCATGAGCAGGTGCTGGGGCTTGTCGCGCTGCTGCTGTTGGGGGTGGCGACGGCGGTGACCGCATATTTCCCCTCGATGGCGGGTATCCTGACAGTGACCATGCTGTCATCGATCGGCTTTCACTACTACGAGACGGTCAACCAGTCGCTACAGTTGCAATGGATGCCCAAAGATCAGGCGCCGCGCATTCTCGGCCTGCTGCTGGCGGCGGGCTCGGCGGCGACCCTGCTGGCCTATGGCGCCATCGTGCTGACCTGGGAGGCGCTGGGACTGTCTTATCCACATGTCTACCTGATCGCCGGCGGCATCACCGCGGCGCTGGCCGTGCTGGCGATGCAGGCCTATCCGCGGTTCGAAGCCCCCGATCCGCAGATCAAGAAGCTGATCCTGCGGCGGCGCTACTGGCTCTATTACGTGCTGCAATTCCTGTCCGGCGCGCGGCGGCAGATCTTCGTGGTCTTTGCCGGTTTCATGATGGTCGAACGCTTCGGCTTTCAGGTGCATGAAGTCACGGCGCTGTTCCTGATCAACCTCGTGGCCAACATGGTCTTTGCGCCCGTGATGGGCCGCGCCGTCGGCCGGTTCGGCGAACGCGCGACGCTGCTCTTTGAATACGCCGGGTTGATCGCGGTGTTTCTGGCTTATGGCGGCATCTACTATTTCGGCTGGGGCGTGCTGCTGGCCGCCTCGCTCTACGTGATCGATCACATGTTCTTTGCCCTGGCGCTGGCGCTCAAGACCTATTTCCAGAAGATCGCCGATCCGCGCGACATCGCCCCCACGGCGGCGGTGGCCTTTACCATCAACCATATCGCGGCGGTGTTCCTGCCGGCAGGGCTGGGGTATCTCTGGCTGATCTCGCCCGGCGCGGTCTTTGTCGGGGCGGCGGGGATCGCCACGGCCTCCTTCTTGTTGGCGCTGCTGATCCCGCGCCACCCGGCGCCCGGCAACGAGACGGTGTTTTCCGGCTATATCGCCGCCGCCCCCGCCGAGTGATCCCCGCCCGGCCGGGAGCGCTTCGCCAGCCGGGCCAAGAGGCCCCGGATCACGTCCGGGGCGCGGCGGGCCATCCGGGCCAGGCAGAGAGTGACTGGCCATGGCCGCGACTTCGGGCTAGAGACCGGAAACGCTTGCCAGGAGGCTCCTCATGCCCACATTCACCGCCTTCACCACCCTGACCGGAAAAGATCAGGCCCATGCGCTCGGTCTGGCGATGGAACGGCTGGAGCCGGAGCCCACCGGCGTCGGCGTCTTCGAGATGGAGGATGGTTCGGGCCTCTGGGAGATCGGCGGCTATTTCACCGAAGCCCCCGATGCGGCAGCGCTTGCGCTGCTCTCGGCCGCCTTCGCCGCCAAGGACTTCGTCATCTCTGAACTGCCCGAGACCGACTGGGTGGCCAAGGTCCGGCGCGAGCTTGCTCCGGTCGAGGCCGGCCGGTTCTTTGTCTATGGCAGCCATGACGCCGACAAGGTGCCCGAAAACGCCGAGCCGCTGCTGATCGAGGCCGCCATGGCCTTTGGCACCGGCCACCATGGCACCACGCTGGGCTGTCTGCGGGCGCTCGACCGGCTGGCCAATGAGGGCTTCGAAGGCCAGAGCGTGGCCGACATCGGCTGTGGCACTGCCGTTCTGGCGATGGCGGCGGCGCGGATCTGGCCGCAAGAAGTGCTGGCTTCGGATATCGACCGAGTGGCCGTCGACGTGGCCGAGGCCAATGTCCGCGCCAACGGGCTCGAGGGACGGGTGGCCTGTGTCGAGGCCACCGGCTTCGATCATCCCGACATCGCCGCGCGCGCGCCCTTTGATCTGGTCTTTGCCAATATCCTGATGGGGCCGCTGATCGCCCTGGCTCCCGATATGGCCCGGGCGCTCGATACCGGGGGATATGCGATTCTATCCGGAATCCTCACCGAACAGGCGGATGAGGTCATTGCGGTTTATTCCCGGAATGGTATCAATCTGGTGCAACGCGAAGATATTGTTGAATGGACGACCCTGACCCTCCGCAAATCTAGCTGATTTTGCGGGGTTTTTCGGTCAATTCGAGGCAGTTGCCGCAGTGCCGCCACATTTGCAGCCCATTAAGGTTCCCGTGTCTGGTGGGGGCCAGATAGTTAGAGGCTGCCATGTCGGAAACGCTTTTCCATTTCGACAAACGTGTGAATCGCATTGCCAGAAAGAACCGCAAGCTGGCGCGCGGTCACGTCAATTTCATTGACCGTACAGGGGTCATCCGTCAACGTCCGCGCCGCGGGCTCACCGGCGTGCCGCTGCGCGGCCTGCTGACCATCGGCCTGGGCTTTGTCGGCTTCAAGGGCCTGCTGATCGCCCATCAGGGCCCAGTTCAATACGAAGACAAGCTGGCGCTGCTGGCCGAGGGCACGATTTTCGAGCAGGGCGCCGCCTGGGCGATGCAGATCGAGCCCGTATCGCAGGCCGTCGCCCGCTTCATTGCACCGCTGCTTATGTGATCGCAGGGGCGCCGGCCCTGGCGTGCCGCGCCCCGCGCATCCGATTGTTTGTTAACCAGTGCTCCGGTCCAGCCGCCCCCCGCGGCCCGGACCGGATTCCCGCGGCCCGCACCCACGCCTAGATTTCTGCGGGCCGCATCATCAGACTTACCCGCCCCCCATTAACGAGTAAGGCCGCGGCTTCCATCGAAGTCGCGGCCCGGGGGCGTACTCATCTGCGCGCTTTCAGTGATAATCGCCGCGTGCGACGCGGTCGATGTCAGCGCGGGTCAGACCGATGTCGTCCAGCTCGCTCTCGCTCAGCTGCGACAGCATCTTGCGGGTCTGGCGGGCGTCGTTCCACTCTTGCACGGCCGAGATCATGGCGATAATGACGCGACCGATCCGTTCGGCAACGCCGGCAATGGCGATATGGGCGTGGCTCTGTTCAGAAACTGCCATTGTTTTGCTCCTAGGCTAAAGCGCCATGGCGGCGCGTGTTTTCATTTCGCGCAATTAATGTGCAAACACGCCCCGAGCAAGCGCCACCGGCGCATTCCCCATATGCGTTTTCTGCATGGCTCTTTTGGCCCCCAAGAGTCTGAAATAAATCAATAAACTAAGGGCTTTCATGTCGTTTTCAGACCTTCGCGGGACGCGTTTTGCGACGGCCCTGGATCGCCGCCGGCCCGGTCCTGACCGGGCAATCGGCTTGACAGGTTTCGCTTGGCGTTTGTTCCCGGTTCGTGCTAGCGAAACAAAAAGGCAACAAACGGGGCAGTCATGCGGGTTCTGGGCATCGATCCGGGTTTGCGCAACCTGGGCTGGGGCGTGATCGACGTCTCGGGCAACAAGCTGACGCATGTGGCAAACGGCATCTGCCATTCCTCGGGCACGGATCTTGCACTGCGGCTGGTGTCGTTGCATGAACAGCTCTCGGCGGTGCTGGCGCGGTTCGCCCCCACCACGGCGGCGGTGGAACAGACCTTCGTCAACAAGGATGCGGTGGCGACGCTGAAGCTGGGCCAGGCCCGGGGCATCGCGCTTCTGGTGCCGGCGCAGGCCGGGCTCGCGGTTGGCGAATATGCCCCCAACGCGGTCAAGAAATGCGTGGTCGGTGTCGGCCATGCGGACAAGAAACAGGTGGCCCATATGGTCAAGATGCAATTGCCCGGCGTGGTGCTGGCCGGGGCCGATGCGGCCGACGCGCTGGCCATCGCCATCACCCATGCGCTCTATTACCGTTCGCCCAGCCTGCGCGAGGCGCGGGCGTCATGATCGGCAAGCTCTCGGGGCGGATCGACTATCGCGGCGAGGATCACGTGCTGCTCGACGTGCGCGGCGTGGGCTATGTGGTGTTCTGTTCCGAGCGCACCCTGGCCACCCTGCCCGGCCCCGGCGAAGCGGTGGCGCTTTATACCGATCTGGTGGTGCGCGAGGATCTGTTGCAGCTCTACGGCTTTCCGTCGCTGGTCGAGAAGGAATGGCACCGGCTGCTGCTGACGGTGCAGGGCGTCGGCGCCAAGGCGGCACTGGCGATCCAGGGCGCACTGGGCCCCGAGGGCGTGGGCCGGGCGATCGCGCTTGGCGATGTCACGGCGATCAAGGCGGCCAAGGGGATCGGCCCCAAAACCGCGCAGCGGGTGGTGCATGAGCTGAAGGACAAGGCGCCGGCGGTGATGGCCATGGGCGGCGCCCGGACGGCCGAACTGGGCGATGTCGAAGACGCGGTGATCGAGCCGGCCCCGGCCCGGCCCGCAGCCAAACCCGCACCCAAGACAAGCAACGCCCAGGCCGAGGCGCTGTCGGCATTGAGCAACCTGGGCTACGGTCCCGGCGAGGCGGCGGGCGCGGTGGCCCAGGCCGCCGGCGACGACCCCGCGGCCGAAACCCCGGCCCTGATCCGCGCCGCGCTCAAGCTCTTGGCGCCGAAAGGATGAGGCAAAGGCGCGAGGAGCGGCAGAGATGAGCGAACCGGACCCCACCCTGCGCCCCGAAGCGCGGCCCGAGGATGTCGACCGCGCGCTGCGCCCGCAGCAGCTCGGCGATTTCATCGGTCAGGCCGAGGCCCGCGCCAACCTGCGCGTCTTCATTCAGTCCGCCCGGCAACGCGGCGAGGCGATGGACCACACGCTGTTTCACGGCCCGCCGGGCCTGGGCAAGACGACGCTGGCGCAGATCATGGCGCGCGAGCTGGGCGTCAACTTCCGCATGACCTCGGGACCGGTGCTGGCCAAGGCCGGCGATCTGGCGGCCATCCTGACCAACCTCGAGGCCCGCGACGTCCTGTTCATCGACGAGATCCACCGGCTCAACCCGGTGGTGGAAGAAGTGCTTTATCCGGCGCTGGAGGATTTCGAACTGGACCTGGTGATCGGCGAAGGCCCGGCCGCGCGCACCGTGCGGATCGAGCTGCAACCTTTCACCCTGGTCGGCGCGACCACCCGCCTTGGCCTGCTGACGACGCCGCTGCGCGACCGCTTCGGCATTCCGACGCGGCTCAATTTCTACACCATCGACGAGCTGCACGAGATTGTCAGCCGCAATGCCGTCAAGCTCGGGGTGCCCGCCGACGACGCAGGCGCCAGAGAGATCGCCCGCCGCGCCCGTGGCACGCCGCGCATCGCCGGGCGGCTACTGCGGCGGGTGGTGGATTTCGCCGTGGTCGATGGCGACGGCCATATCACCCGCGAGCTGGCCGATGGCGCGCTGACCCGGCTGGGCGTCGACAACCTCGGCCTCGACGGCGCCGACCGGCGCTATCTCAAGCTGATCGCCGAAAACTACTCCGGCGGCCCGGTGGGGATCGAGACGATTTCCGCCGCGCTCAGCGAAAGCCGCGATGCGCTGGAAGAGGTGATCGAGCCCTACCTGCTGCAACAGGGCCTGATCCAGCGCACCCCGCGCGGCAGGATGCTGGCCCAGAAGGCCTGGGCCCACCTCGGCCTGCCCGCCCCCCGCGCGCCGGGACAGAGCGACCTGTTCGGATAAACCCCGCTCCGGCGGATCGCCAAGTTGACAGCGCCGTTAGCGCTGTCATTCTGCGCCGGCACCACCCTATTTTGACAGGAGACCGACCCGTGACAGACGCGCTTCGCAACGCCCGCAGCGATTTCCCGACCGACTTCCTGTTTGGCGCCGCAACCGCGGCCTATCAGATCGAGGGCTCCGGCTTCGGCGGCGCCGGTGCCAGCCACTGGGACACCTTCGCCGCCACCCCCGGCAATGTGGCCGGCGCCGACGACGGCGCGGTGGCCTGCGACCATTACAATCGCTGGCAGGAGGATCTCGATCTGATGCAGGCGGCCGGCTTCGACGCCTACCGCTTCTCGACCTCCTGGTCACGGGTCATGCCCGAGGGCACCGGCCGCCCCAACGCCGAGGGCCTCGACTTCTACGACCGGCTGGTCGACGGCGTGCTCGCGCGCGGGATGACGCCGTTCCTGACGCTGTATCACTGGGATCTGCCGTCGGCGCTGGCGATGAAAGGCGGCTGGACCAATCGCGACATTGCCGGCTGGTTCGCCGACTATTGCGCGGTGGTCTTCGACCGCATCGGCGATCGTGTCGCCGCCACCGCCACCATCAACGAGCCTTGGTGCGTCGCCTGGCTGTCGCATTTCATCGGCGCCCATGCGCCCGGCCTGCGCGACATCCGCGCCGCCGCCCATGCCATGCACCATGTATTGCTGGCCCATGGCACCGCGATGCAGGCGCTTCGCGCCAGCGGGGCGAAAGACCTCGGCATCGTGTTGAACTTCGAAACCGCCAGCCCCGCCAGCGACAGCTCCGAAGACCGGGCCGCCGCCGCCCGGGCCGATGCGATCTACAACCGCTGGTTCATCGAGGCCATCGCCGGCCAGGGCTATCCGGCCGAGGCGCTCGAAGGCCTCGGCCCGCATATGCCGGCGGGCTGGCAGGCGGATATGGACACCATCGCCACCCCGCTCGACTGGCTGGGGGTGAATTACTACACCCGCGCGCTTTATGCCGCCGACCCCACCCGGCCCTGGCCACGATACCGCACGGTCGATGGCCCGCTGCCCAAGACGGCAATGGGCTGGGAAATCCGCCCCGAGGGCCTGCGCGAGTTCCTGCTGCGGCTGGCACAGGGACCGGCCCGGGGGCTGCCGATCTATGTCACCGAGAACGGCATGGCGGGCGATGATGCGGTGCAGGACGGTGCGGTACACGACCCGCTACGCCAGGGCTTCATCGACTCCCATCTCGATGCCGCGCGCGCCGCCATTGCCGAGGATGTCGATCTGCGCGGCTTCTTCTACTGGTCGCTGCTGGACAATTACGAATGGGCCTTCGGCTATGACAAGCGCTTCGGCCTCGTGCACGTCGATTACGCCACCCAGGCGCGCACGCCCAAAGCGTCGTACCACGCCCTGGCGCACGCGCTGAGCCGCTAGAAGAAACTCTGCGGGTCGATATCCACCGCCAGCCGGAGCCCGCCACGCACCGGGAACTGGCCGATCCATTCGGCCAGCGCCCCCTGCAAGGCCACCCCCTTGTCGGCCTTGACCAGAAGCCGCACCCGGTGCCGCCCGCGAACCCGGGCGATCGGCGCCGGCGCCGGGCCAAAGACCTGCGCCCCCACCCGCCGCAGCGCCGCGTCATTGCGCGCCAGCGCCGCGCCCAGGTCGAAGGCCGGCTGCGCCTCTTCGGCTGAAATGATGATCCCCGCCAGCCGGCCATAAGGCGGCACCCCGGCGGCGCGGCGTTCCTCGGCCTCGGCCTGCCAGAAGCGCTCCTCGTCGCCGGCAATGATCGCCCGGATCACCGGATGCTCGGGCTGGTGGGTCTGGATCAGCGCAAGGCCGGGCTTCTCGGCCCGCCCGGCGCGGCCTGCGACCTGGCGCACCAGTTGAAAGGTACGCTCGGCGGCCCGCAGGTCGGAGCCATGCAGGCCGAGATCGGCGTCGATCACCCCGACCAGCGTCAGCAGCGGAAAATTGTGCCCCTTGGCCACCAGCTGGGTGCCGATGACGATATCGGCACCGCCGCCGGCGATCTCCTCGATCTGCGTCTTCAGCGCCCGGGCCGAGCCGTACATGTCTGACGACAATGTCGCCACGCGGGCCTGCGGAAACAGCGCCACCGCCTCCTCGGTCAGCCGCTCCACCCCCGGCCCCACCGCCGCCAGCCGGCCTTCCGCCTCGCAGGAGGGGCAGATCTCGGGCATCGGCCGGCTCTCGCCGCATTGATGGCAGACCAGCCGCTTGAGAAACCGGTGTTCGACCATCCGCGCATCGCACTGCGGGCATTCGATCTGATGGCCGCAGGCGCGGCACAGCGTGATCGGCGCATAGCCCCGCCGGTTGATGAACAGCAGCGACTGCTCGCCGCGTTCCAGCCGGGCATTCACCGCCGCCTGGAGCGTCGGCGAGACCCAGCGATCCGATGGCAGGCTTTCGGCCCGCATGTCGATCGCCCGCATCTCCGGCAGCACCGCCGCGCCAAAACGCGACGTCAGCTCGATCCGCGTGTACTTGCCGGCCTGCGCATTGGCCCAGCTCTCCAGCGACGGCGTCGCCGAGGCCAGCACCACCTGCGCGTCTTCCAGCGAAGCGCGCAGCACCGCCATGTCACGCGCATTATAGAGCACCCCGTCGCCCTGCTTGTAGGAGGTGTCATGTTCCTCGTCGACGACGATCAGCCCGAGGTCGCGAAACGGCAGGAACAGCGCCGACCGCGCGCCCACGACCATCTGCGCCCCGCCCTCGCCGACCATCTTCCAGCAGCGCCGCCGCTCGGTCTGGGTAATGCCCGAATGCCATTCCGCCGGTTTCGCGCCGAACCGCGCCTCCACCCGGGTCAGGAATTCCTGGGTCAGCGCGATCTCGGGCAGCAGCACCAGCGCCTGCCGTCCGCGGCGCAGGCAATCGGCCACCGCCTCGAGGTAGACTTCGGTCTTGCCCGATCCGGTGACCCCGCGCAGCAGCGTCGTGGAATAACCCTGGCCGGCGGCGGTGTGCAGATGTGCCACCGCCGTCATCTGGTCGGTGGTCAGCGTCTTGCCGGGACGCGCGGGATCGAGCGGCAGATAGGGCGTGTCGCGCGGCGCCTCCTCCTCACGCACCACGCCCTGGGCGGCCAGCCCCTTGACCACCGAAGGCGAAACCCCGGCCATCTCGGCCAGCTCCTTGAGGGTAAAGGCCAACCCGCCATAGTCCTCCAGCACCCCGAGCACCGCGCGACGCGCCTTGGTGTCGCGATCCGGCAGCCCCTCGCCCCGGCGATAGATCTTGCGCGCCCCCGGCGGCGCGCCCAGCCCCGGCGCCCGGGTGGCCAGCCGCAGCATCGCCGGCAGGGGCGTCAGCGTATAGGCGCCGGCGCGGGTCAGAAAGGCACGCATCCCCTCGCGCATCGGCGCCGCGTCGAGCACCCGGATCACCGCCCGCAGCTTGGCGCGGTCGAACTCCCCCGCCCCGGCGCCCCAGACCACGCCCAGCATCCTGCGCGGGCCCAGCGGCACCTCGACAAAGGCCCCGAGATGGCAGCCGCCCGCCGGCGCCAGGTAATCCAGCACCCCGGCCAGATCGCCCATCGCCTGGGTCAGAAGCACACCGATCCGGTCGCCTTCGTCGAAATAGCTGCGGCACATGCGGCCCTGTCCCTCGCGGCTCGAAACTCTGCCGAGAGGTATGCCACCGCTGCCGGTTTGCCAAGACACCGGCAGCGGACGGCCCTGGCCGCCCCTTTCCTCTTGCTGCAAATACCGCGGGGAGCGCGAGGGGCTGGCCCCTCGCTCCCGCCCCGGCCCCGCAGTCCGGCGTTGGCAGAAAGGCACAACCTGAAGAAAAGGCGCAAAGCCGCTCAAAAACCTGCGGAAAGCCCGGGCAGGCCCTGCTAGCCTCCGGCAAGGACCACGGGATTCGCTTAAGGGACACGCATGACCTCCAGCCTCAAGATCGACGACGACCTCCGCGCCACCATCATTGCGCGCCCCACCGTGATCCTCGACGACAAGGACGTGATGCATGCGCTGATCGCTGCCAATGAAAAGGCCATGGGCAGCAATATCGTCGATCTGCGCGGCATTGCCATGGAGCGGCTGGAACGTCGCCTCGACCGGCTCGAGGACACTCACCGCAGCGTCATTGCCGCGGCCTATGAGAATCTCGCCGGCACCAACCAGGTGCACCGCGCCATCCTGCGCATGCTCGACCCGGTGGATTTCGAAGCCTTCCTACGCGGCCTGGGCGGCGAAGTGGCCGATATCCTGCGCGTCGATGCGGTGCGGCTGGTGCTGGAAAGCGCCGAGCGAGCCGAGGACGATCCGGCGTTCTCGAAACTCGGAGATGTGCTGCGGGTGGCCGAACCCGGCTATGTCTCGCAATATGTGACCGAGGGCCGCATGGGCGGGCTGCGCCCGGTCACCCTGCGCCAGCGCGCCGCCGGCGATCCGGCGCTCTACGGCGGCAAGGCCGGCGACATCCGTTCCGAGGCCTGTCTGGTGCTCGATCTCGGCCCCGGCCGGCTGCCCGGCATGTTGGCCTTCGGCGCCGAGGATCCGCATCTCTTCACGCCGCAGCAGGGCACCGATCTGCTGGCCTTCTTCGCCGGTGTCTTCGAGCGCTCGATGCGCCGCTGGCTGGCGTGAGCACGCCCGCGACCTTCATCTCGCCTGCGGCGCGCGACGCGTTGGAGGACTGGCTGACCCAGGCCCGCGCGCTGCAAGGCCGGGCCGAGAACACCACCGGGGCCTATCGCGCCGATGTGCTGAACTTCCTAACCTTCATGACCGAATACCACGGTGGCACCCAAGGGCTGGGCCCGCTCTCGCGCATCACCCTGCGCGACATGCGCGCCTGGATGGCCCATACTCGCGGACCGGAGGTGGGGCCGCGCACGCTGGCGCGCAAGCTCTCGGCGGTCAAGAGCTTCTACCGCTGGCTGGCCGAACGCGAGGGCTTCGAGCCCACCGCCGTGCTCTCGACCCGGGCGCCGAAATATACCCGCAAGCTGCCCCGCCCGCTGGCCGAAGAGGCCGCCCGCGCGATGATCGACACCATCGAGATGCAGAGCCAGACCGGCTGGATCGCCGCCCGCGACATGGCGGTGGTGACGCTGCTTTACGGCTGCGGGTTGCGGATCTCCGAGGCGCTGGGGCTGAGCCGCGGCGCCGCGCCGCTGGGCGACAGCCTGCGCGTTCTGGGCAAGGGTCAGAAAGAGCGGATCGTGCCGGTGATCCCCGCCGCCGCCCGTGCTGTCGATGCCTATCTCGCCCTCTGCCCTTTCGATCCCGAACCGGAGGCGCCGCTGTTTCTCGGCGCCCGCGGCGGGCGGCTCAACCCGCGGCTGGTGCAAAAGGCGATGCAGCAGGCGCGCATGCAGCTCGGCCTGCCCGCCAGTGCCACGCCGCATGCCATGCGCCACAGCTTCGCCACCCATCTGCTCAACGCCGGCGGCGACCTGCGGGCGATCCAGGAACTCCTCGGCCATGCCTCGCTGAGCACCACCCAAGGGTACACCGGCATCGACAGCGCCCGGCTGCTCGAGGTCTACGAGAAAGCGCATCCCAAGGCCGGGCAGGCCGGGACATTCGGGTAGACCGGGAGATGATCGCCGGTTCGCGTCGCCACCCCCGGGCAAGACCCGCGCCCCGCCGCCTCACGCCAGCAGGAACAATGTGATCCCCGGAAACAGTACCAGAAGGATCACCCGCAGGATGTCGGAGGTGACGAACCAGATCACCGCGCGATAGGTGTCGGCCATCGGTGTCGTCCGGTCCATGGTGTTGATGATAAAGAGGTTCATCCCCACCGGCGGCGTGATCAGCCCGACCTCGACGACGATCAGCACCAGGATGCCGAACCAGATCGCCACCTGTTCCGCCTCGATCCGGTTGGCGATGCCTTCGGTCACCCGGATGCCCAGCGCCTGCATCTGCTCGCGGCTCAGCTCGGCGCCCGTCGCCATGGCCTCGCGGATCGCGGCCAGCATCTCGGCCGCCATCCCCTCGGGCACCCCCGCCGCCAGCACCTCGCGCGCCGCCTCGGCCTGCATCGCGGCGAGATCGACAAAACCGAAATCCATCAGCGAGATCACCGGGAAAAAGATCGGGATGGTCAGCAGAATCATCGACAGGCTGTCCATCAGGCAGCCGAACACCAGATAGAAGACCAGCACCAGCGCCAGCACCGTCCAGGGGCTGAAGCCCTGCCCCACTACCCAGTCGGCCAGCTCCTGCGGCACCTGGGTCAGCGCCAGGAAGCCATTGTAGATCCCCGCCCCCAGAACGATGAAAAAGATCATCGCGGTCGACGAAGCGGTGACCAGGATCGCCTCCTTGAACACTGTCCAGGACATGTTGCCGCCGATCAGCGCAATGATGCCGGTGCCGGCGGCGCCGACCGCGGCGCCCTCGGTCGGGGTGAACCAGCCGACATAGATGCCGCCCACCACCAGGCCAAAGACCAGCACCACCGGCCAGACGTCGAGGAAATTCCGCAGCCGCGTGGCCCAGGGCACCGGCGCCCGCACGCCCGCCGCCTCGGGGTTCACGCGGACATAGATCGAGATCGTCAGGATATAACCCAGCGCCGCCAGAAGCCCCGGCACGAAGGCCGCAAGAAACAGCTTGGCGATGTTCTGCTCGGTCAGGATGGCATAGATCACCAGGATCACCGAGGGCGGGATCAGGATGCCCAGGGTGCCGCCCGCCGCCAGCGTCGCGGTCGAGAAGCCGCCGGAATAGCCGTAGCGCTTGAGCTCCGGCAGGGCGACGCGGCTCATGGTGGCGGCCGTGGCCAGCGACGAGCCGCAGATCGCGCCAAATCCGGCGCAGGCGCCGACGGCGGCCATGGCCACCCCGCCCTTGCGATGGCCGAGAAAGCTCTCGGCGGCGCGAAACAGCGCCGCCGACATGCCCGACAGCGTGGCGAACTGGCCCATCAGCAGGAACAGCGGGATGATCGACAGCGAATAAGAGGAAAAGGTGGTGTAGGTCTCGCTCTTCAGCCGCGCCATGAAGACCGTGGTGCCATCGGTGGCGAGCCAGAGCCCGCCGATGCCACAGAGCAGCATGGCCAGCCCGATCGGCGCGCGCAGAAAGATCATCACCAGCAGTACGGGAAAGGACAGGAAACCCAGCGTCAGCAAGCTCAATGCACCGCTCCTTCGGCCTGCGGCAGCCGCGCCCGCCCGGTCAGGGCAAAGGCCAGCCGCGCATAGGCGCAATAGCCGGCCACCACGGCGGCCACGCCGGCCGCCACGAGGCTGGCCGCATAGGCCCACCAGACGGGGAATTGCAGCAGAAAAGTGGTTTCGCCATTGCCGTATTTGCCGATCATGCCGGCCGCCAGACGCAGGGTGATCAGCCAGATCGTCAGGCTCAGCACAACCTCCCAGAAGGCGATCAGCCAGCGGTTGGCGCGCAGCGGCAGGGCCTGGGTAAAGATGTCCACCGTCGCATGGCCGCCGTGCAGCTGGCAGATCGGCAGGAAGGCAAAGATGGCAAAGGCCACCCCGGCTTCGACCAGTTCGAAATCGCCGGCCACCGGGCCGACCCCGCTATTGATCAGCGCCGCGCCCAGGGCCTCGCCCAGAACGCCGGAATGGCCCAGGGTATTGAGCCCGCGGCCCAGCACGCTAACACAGGTCAACCCGACCAGGACAGTCAGCACCAGCCCGCCGGTGATCGCCATCAGCCGGGCCAGCCGGTCCATGAATGTCAGCATCTTGCCCGGCCCTCCCGGCGTCGTCGCACGGCCCCGGCGGCGTTGCGCCTGGGGCCGAAGGCCTCACATAGAGGCGTCTTCGATCAGCTCGAGCGCGCGGGCGCGCAGCGCCGCGCCGTCAATGCCCTTGCCCTCCATCTCGGCGATCCAGGCATCGATCGTGCCCGCGGCCGCGGCCCGCCATTCCGCGGTCTGCGCGTCGCTCAGGGTGATGACATTGTTGCCCAGGTCGAGCGCGGTCTCGCGTTCGGGCGCGTCGTCCTCCTGCATCTGCCGGCCGAATTGCGCCGAGGTCTCGAGCCCGGAATTGGCATCGATCACCGCCTTGAGATCGTCGGGCAGCGACTCGTACTTGTCCTTGTTCATGGCAAAGACGAAAGCCGCGGTATAGAGCGCCTTGTCGCCGCCCATCTCGGTATGGTTCTGCACCAGTTCCGGCACCTTGAGCGCGCCGGTCACCTCCCAGGGGATTACCGTGCCGTCGATCACGCCTTTCGACAGCGCCTCCGGCACCGCCGGCACCGGCATGCCAACCGGCGTCGCGCCCAGCGCGGCGAACATCTGGTTGGTCACCCGGGTCGGCGCCCGCAGCTTGACGCCGTTGAGGTCGGACACCTCTACCACCGGATCCGAGGTATGGATGATCCCCGGCCCGTGCACATGCAGGGCGATCGGTTTGATGTCCTTGAAATCGTCCTCCATCATCGTCTCTTCGGCCAGCGACCAATAGGCCCGGCTGGCGGCCTCGGCGGTGGTCATGGTGAAGGGCAGTTCAAATACTTCGGCCCGCGGGAACCGGCCCGGCGTATACCCCGGCAGGGTCCAGACGATATCGGCCACGCCATCGACAAGCTGGTCCATCAGCTCCGGCGGGGTGCCGCCCAGAGCCATGGCGTGAAACAGCTGGATGTCGATCCGGCCATCGCTCTCGGCCTCGACCTTCTCGGCCCAGGGGATGAGGATGTTCTGCGGCACATTGGCCTGCTCCGGCAGGAAGGAATGCAGCCGCAGCGTCACCTCCTGCGCGAAGGCCGCCCCGCCCCCGAAGGCGGCGGCCAGCGCCGTGCCCATTGCCAGCTTCACCAGGTTACGCGTATCGGTCATCATCATTCCTCCCATAGGCTCCCATTGGACATTTCTTTTCGGGCCTTGCCGACCCTGTAGCTTCCGCTCTGCCTCAGGCAAATAAAATTGCCGCCGGCGAGATAAGCTCAGACTATACCCATCCGTTGCAACGCGCATCATTTTCGTACCGGCGGCCGCAGGTCCGGGCGTTGGCCTGCCGTGGGGTTCACGCGGATTTTCAACACTGTGCCAGCGGCCCCCATTGAATCCAACCGCCATATCGGGGATGACTGACCGATGACAAATCTCCGCGCTCTCTCGATCCACTGGCTGACCGCCACCGGCGCCGTCTTTGCCATGCTGGCGCTTCTCGAGGCGGCGCGCGCGGACTGGCCGATGATGTTCGTCTGGCTGGTGGTGGCCTTTGCGGTCGATGGCGTCGACGGGCCGCTGGCGCGGAAATACGACGTCAAGCACAATGCGCCGCGGTTTGACGGCGTGCTGCTCGATCTGATCATCGACTACCTGACCTATGTCTTCATTCCGGCCTTTGCGCTGTTTCAATCCGGCCTGCTACCCGGCTGGCCCGGCTGGCTCGCGATCATTGTGGTGACCTTTGCCAGCGCGCTGTATTTCGCCGATACCGGCATGAAGACAAAAGACAATTCCTTCGCCGGCTTCCCCGGCTGCTTCAACATGGTGGTGATTGTCATGTTTGCCATCGCGCCGCCGCCGCCGGTGATCCTGGCCATCGTGCTGGTCTGTGCCGTGGCGATGTTCCTGCCGCTCAAGTTCATCCACCCGGTCCGCACCGAGCGCTGGCGCCTGCTGTCGCTGCCCGTGGCGCTGGCCTGGACCTTCTTTGCCGGCTGGGCCGCCTGGGTGAACTTCGATCCCCAGAGCTGGGCGCATTGGGGGTTGGTGGTGACCTCGCTCTACCTGATCTCGGTCGGCATCGTGCAGCAGATCGTGCCGGAGGCAGCGGCATGAGCGCCGCCTCGGCCCCCCCGCCGGCCGGGAGCGCCGGCCTGCGCCTGGTCGGGCTGACGGCGCTGGTGATGGTGGCCTTTGCGGCCAATTCTGTGCTCAACCGCATGGCGCTCGAAGGCGGCGCCGGTGCCTCGAGCTTTGCCCTGATCCGGCTGATCTCCGGCGCCGCATTGCTCGGCCTGCTGGTGTCGCTGCGCGGCGAGGCGCGCGCCCTGCGCCCGACCCGAGCGGTCTGGCCCGGGGTGGCGACGCTGACGCTCTATATCCTCGGCTTCTCCTTTGCCTATCGGACATTGCCGGCGGGGATCGGCGCGCTGATCCTGTTTGGCGGGGTGCAGATCACCATGTTCGCCGGCGCGGTTCTGGCCCGCGAGCCGCTGCCGCCGCTGCGCATCCTCGGCGCGACGATTGCCTTTGCCGGCCTGGCCTGGCTGATGGGGCCGGGCGCGGAACGGCCCGATCCGCTGGGCGCGGCGCTGATGCTGGCCGCCGCGCTGGGCTGGGGGCTGTTTTCGCTGATCGGACGCAAGCGAGGCGCGCCGTTGCAGACCATGAGCGCGTCGTTCCTCTGGTCGGTGCCGCTCGGCGCCCTGGC
Organism: Marinovum algicola; assembly: GCF_900109145.1. Classification (GTDB taxonomy): domain Bacteria; phylum Pseudomonadota; class Alphaproteobacteria; order Rhodobacterales; family Rhodobacteraceae; genus Marinovum; species Marinovum algicola. The sequence continues at coordinate 96,684 of NZ_FNYY01000005.1, read as the reverse complement.
CTTTGCGTTCTGGCCGGATGCGACCAACCTGCGCGGCGTGATCCTCGCGGTGATCGCAGGTGCGGTGACCTCGGGCCTGGGCTATGCGCTGTGGTACACCGTGCTGCCGCAACTGCGCGCCGCCACCGCCGCCGTGGTCCAGCTGACCGTGCCGATCATCGCCATGGCCGGCGGCATGCTCTTCCTGGCCGAGCCGCTTACTCTGCGCTTCGTACTCTCGGCGCTTCTGGTGCTGGGCGGCGTGGCGCTGTCATTGCGCGCAAGGTAACCCCTTCCGCATGCCCCGCCCGCCGCTTATCTGAGGCCTCATGCGTCTTGTCCTTGCCCTTGTCCTGTTCATGCTGCCCGGCGTCGTCCGGGCCGAGTGCATCGTCTTCCTGCACGGCCTGGCCCGCAGCGAATACAGTTTCGCGGTGATGGAACAGGTGATGCGCCTCGAAGGCTATGACACGGTGCTGCCCTCCTATCCCTCGACCTCGGCCGATGTGGAAACCCTGGTCGGCAAGACCCTGCCCGAAGCCCTGGCGCAATGCGGCACCCAGACCACGCATTTCGTCACCCACTCCATGGGCGGCATTCTGCTGCGCGTCTGGCTGCGCGATCACGGCACGCCCGACAATCTGGGCCGCGTGGTGATGCTCGCCCCGCCCAACCACGGTAGCGAGCTGGTGGACGAGCTCGGCGGGCTCGAGCTGTTCCGCTGGATGAACGGCCCGGCCGGGCTGCAACTGGGCACCGATCCCGAAAGCCTGCCGCCGCAGCTTCCCCCGGTGGAGGCAGAACTCGGCGTGATCGCCGGCAACCGCTCGCTCAACCCCTATTTCTCGTCGCTGATCGACGGGCCGGACGATGGCAAGGTCTCGGTCGCCTCGACCAAGGTCGAGGGCATGGACTGGCATATTACCCTGCCGGTCACCCATACCTTCATGATGAACAATCCGATCGTGATACAACAGACCCTGCTGTTCCTGCGCGAAGGCCGTTTCGACCCCGGCATGGATCTTGCCGACATGCTGTTCGGAGATGACGATGCCAATTGATCTCACCTTCACCGGCGCGCGCTGGCTCTCGCCGCATGGGCTGCGCGGCGGGCCGCTGGCGATCTCCGGCGGGTTGGTCGGCGCGGCGGCTGGCGGGCGCCCTGTCGACGTCTCCGGCAAGTTGATCCTGCCCGGCATCGTCGATCTGCACGGCGACGGTTTCGAACGCCATCTCGCCCCCCGCCGCGGCGCCATGACCGACCTTGCCGCCGGGTTGGTCTCGGCCGAAGCCGAACTGGCCGCCAATGGCATCACCACCGCCGTTCTGGCGCAATTCTATTCCTGGGAAGGCGGGCTGCGTAGCCCCGAGTTCGCCAGGCGGATGCTGGCGGCGCTGGCCCGGGTGCGGCCGCAGCTCGACACGGATTTACAGGTCCAGCTGCGGCTCGAGACCCATATGATCGACGATTTCCGGACAGTGCTCGGGCTGTTGGCAGAGCATGACATCCGCTATGTCGCCTTCAACGATCATCTGCCGCACGACCGGCTGGCATCGGGCCGCGCGATCCCGCGGCTCACCGGCACGGCGCTGAAATCCGGCCGCAGCCCCGAGGCGCATTTGGCGCTGATGCAGGCGCTGCATGCGCGCTCGGCCGAAGTGCCGGCGGCGCTGGATGCGGTCTGCGCCGATCTGCGCCGGCGCGACATCCGCTACGCCAGCCACGACGATGCCAGCGCCGAGGACCGCGCCATCTGGGCCGCCCGCGGCGCCGCGATCAGCGAATTCCCCGAGACCCGCGAGGCCGCCCAGGCGGCGCGGGACCGTGGCCAGCCGGTGGTGCTTGGCGCGCCCAACGTGGTGCGCGGCGCCAGCCACAAGGGCAAGGTCTCGGCCCGGGCGCTGGTCGAGGACGGGCTCTGCACCGCGCTGGCCTCGGACTACCACTACCCGGCCCCGCGCAACGCGGTCTGGCAGCTGGTCGATCTCGGACAGCGGGATCTGGCGCAGGCCTGGGCGCTGATCTCCTCCGGCCCGGCACAGGTGCTGGGCCTGACAGACCGCGGCACGCTGGCGCCCGGCCAACGCGCCGATCTGGTGGTGCTCGACGCCACGACCCGCCGGGTCGAGGCGACGCTCTGCGCCGGGGTCTTCACCCATCTGGCTGGCGAAACCGCCCGCCGGCTGGTCACCGCCTGACCCCGTCCCGGACCCCGATCCGGGACCTCCCCGATCGCAGATCTTCGCAGCAGAGAGCCCCCCGCCGCCGACGGGTTTATCCTGCGGTCTTCACCCGGTTCACATGCCCCATCTTGCGCCCCGGCTTGACCTCGGTCTTGCCGTAAAGATGCAGGCTGGCATGGCGCTCCCTGGCAATCTCCGGCACCCGGTCCATGTCCTCGCCGATCAGGTTTTCCATCACCACATCGGCATGTCGGCCGCCATCGCCCAGCGGCCAGCCCGCCACGGCGCGGATATGCTGTTCGAACTGATCGACGGCACAGCCCGCCTGGGTCCAATGGCCCGAGTTATGCACCCGCGGCGCGATCTCGTTGACCACGAGGCCCCGGCCGGTGACAAAAAGCTCCACCCCCATCACGCCGACATAATCCAGCGCATTGAGGATCTGCCCGGCCAGCAGCACCGCATCGGCCTGCATCATCGGCCGGATCTCGGCCGGCACCGTGGTGGTGCGCAGGATGCCACCCTCGTGCACATTCTCGCCCGGGTCGAAACAGGCCACCTCGCCGGTCACCCCGCGCGCCGCGATCACCGAGATCTCGCGCTCGAAATCGACGAAGCCCTCCAGCACCGCCGGCGCGCCCGCCATGTCGGCCAGCGCCTGACCGGCATCGCCCGGCGCCATGATCCGCGCCTGGCCCTTGCCGTCATAGCCGAAGCGCCGGGTCTTGAGGATCGCCGGCGTGCCGATCCGCGCCAGCGCCGCCTCCAGCGATGCCGCGTCACCGACATCGGCATAAGGCGCCACCGTCAGCCCCGACCCCGACAGGAAGTCCTTCTCGATCAGCCGGTCCTGGCTCACCCGCAGCGCCTCGCGCCCCGGCCGGATCGGCCGCAGCGCCTCGAGGATGTCGAGCGCCGCCGTCGGAATGTTCTCGAATTCATAGGTGATGACATCGACGCTCTCAGCAAAGGCCCGCAATGCCGCGGCATCGTCATAGCCCGCCGTCGTCACTTTCCAGGCGACATCACCGGCCGGCGGATGGGCCCCCGGCTCGAAGACATGGCAGCGAAAGCCCAGCCGGCTCGCCGCCACCGCGAGCATGCGGCCAAGCTGGCCACCGCCCAGAATGCCGATCACCGCCCCCTGCGCCAGAGCCTTATTCATCGACCGGCACCTCCGGGATCGAGGCCGAGAGCGCAGCACGCCAATCCTCCAGCCGCTGCGCCAGCCCGGCATCCTGCAACGCCAGAATGCCCGCCGCCATCAGCCCCGCGTTTTTCGCTCCCGGCGCGCCGATCGCCATGGTCGCCACCGGATAGCCGCGCGGCATCTGCAAGATCGAATACAGCGAATCGACCCCCGAGAGCGCCCGGGTCTGCACCGGTACGCCGATCACCGGCACCCGGGTCTTCGACGCCATCATACCCGGCAGATGCGCCGCGCCGCCGGCGCCGGCGATGATCACCTGCACCCCCCGGTCCACCGCCGTCTTGCCGTAGTCCCAGAGCCGGTCCGGCGTCCGATGCGCCGAGACGATGCGCGCCTCATAGGCCACGCCCAGCTCGTCCAGCACATCCGCCGCTTCCTTCATGGTGGGCCAATCCGACTGGCTGCCCATGATGATGCCCACTACCGGCTCTGTCATCGCATCCCCTCACGTTAGGAAGGCCGCACTATAGCCAGAGCGCCCCCATTGGCAACGGCCCCGCCGGTCGCAGCGGCAGCATTTTCGCATTCCCGTGGCTTCTTCTCTTGAAAAATACCGCCGGGGGAGGCCGCAGGCCGGGGGCAGCGCCCCTAATCCCCGAAAGTCACATCCACCACCACCGGGTAATGGTCGCTCGGCCAGACCGGCCCCAACCGCTCGCGAAACACCGCCGCCGGGCGCAGCGCGCGCAGCCCCGGCCCCAACCCGACATGATCGATCGCGCCAAAGAGGTTGAGCCCGCGATCGAAGTGATAGGTCGCCCCCGGCACCGGCACGAACCGCAGCCCCTCCGCCTCCAGCGGCGCCAGCAGCGCCGAGCCCGCCAGCGCGTTGAAATCACCCAGCACCACCATCGAATGGCCCGCCGCCCGCCAGTCCGCCAGCCGCGCGCGGATCAGCACGACGGATTTGCGCCGGTTGTCCAGGCTGGAATAATCCAGATGCAGGTTCAACACCCGAAACACCGTGCCGCCCCGACGGTCGCGGAACTCGGCCCAGGCGGCAAAGGCCGGCCAGGAGCCATTGAAGGTGCGCGAATAAATCACCTCCGGCGTCTCTGAAAAGAAAAACCAGCCCTGATCCAGCAATTCGAGCCTGGCGCGGCGGTAGAGGATCGGCTGGGTCGGCGGAAATTCCCGCCAGGGCCCGGTGGCCGCGGCGGCATAGCCCGGGTTCTGCTGCAACAGCCAGTCGCGGGCGAGGTTCTCGTCGCTGCCGGAACCGCCGGCAAAGCTTTCCATTTCCTGAAAGGCCACCAGATCGGCCGCGAGCGCCTTGAAGGTCGCATCCAGAACCGGCTTGCGCCGGCGCCAGTCCGCCAGCGACCAGAGGCCGGTGTCGCGCCGGGTAACGATGTAATGCACGTTGTGCGTGGCCAGCCGCAGCCCGCCCGGCACAGGTGGGCCCAGCGCCGGCCCGCCCGAGAGACGCAGATGCTGCACCCCCAGCGCCAGCAGCAGGAGGCCAAACAGCCCCAGGACGCCAAGCAGCGCGCGCCGCAGGCGTTGGGGCCAGACTTTGGGCCGGACCGCAAGCCGCGCCATGGCGGATCAGGCGATGATGTCGGGCAGCAGCCGGTCCTCGATCTGGGCGATCTTGTCCTTCAGCATCAGCTTTTTCTTCTTCAGCCGCTGAATGGTCAGCGCATCGGCGCGGCCCTCGGCCTGAAGCGCATCGATCGCCTGGTCGAGATCGCGGTGCTCGCGTTTGAAGACCTCGAGTTCAACGCGCAAGACCTCGTCGGTCTTCATCGCCAGTTCGGTCTGCATGTTCATCCGGGTATTCTCCATCGCGGGCAGGTGTTCAGGATACTGTGTTCAAAGGCTTTTGGCAAAGGCCTTGCAGCCCACCGGATGCCACACCATATTCGTTGTGAACCGGTTGCCGCTGACGGGGCCGGTCAAGAGATGTCGCTTTGCCAAAGGACGTGTCATGACAAAACTGACCCTGGGCTCCTACCCCCATATGCTGGGGTTCGAGCAGCTGGAGCGCCTGCTGGAACGCACGGCGAAGACCGGCAACGAAGGCTATCCGCCTTTCAATATCGAACAGACCTCCGATCATTCGTATCGCATCACTCTGGCCGTGGCCGGATTTGCCGAGGGCGATCTCTCGATCACCGTCGAGGACCGACAACTGGTGATCCGCGGCCGCCAGCGCGACGACGGCAGCGAACGTGTCTTTCTCCATCGCGGCATCGCGGCGCGGCAGTTCCAGCGCAGCTTCGTGCTGGCCGATGGTGTCGAGGTGGGCGAAGCGGTGATGGAAAACGGGTTGCTGCATGTCGATCTGACGATGCAACGCCCAGAAACCGTGGTGCAGACGATCAATATCAGGAAAGGGTGAATGTCATGAACACGAATTATGATTTCGGCCAGACGGTGCCGCTCAATATCGTCTATGTGAAACCGGTGGCGGTCGCCGACCTTCCCGAGGAAATCCGCGATCAGGCGCATGGCGCCGAAACGCTTTACGCCGTCCACCGCGAGGATGGCGAGCAGCTGGCCCTCGTGGCCGACCGCAAGCTGGCCTTCGTTCTGGCGCGGCAGCACGACATGGCGCCGGTCGCGGTCCACTAGGCCGCCCTCCCCGCCGTACCGAGCCGGGCGGACACACTCCGTATGACAGGCAAAAGGCCGCGGGATCACCCGCGGCCTTTGTCGTTTTGCGTGGCTTTTGCCGCGATCAGCCGGCGATCAGCCCCATGCTCTCGAGCTTCAGGATCACCTGATGCGCGCAGTTGTCGACCTCGACATTCTCGGTCTCGACGCTCAGTTCAGGATCCGCCGGCACGTCGTAGGGATCGGAGATGCCGGTGAATTCCTTGATCTTACCTTCCCGCGCCAGCTTGTAGAGCCCTTTGCGGTCACGCCGCTCGCATTCCTCGAGCGAGGTGGCCACATGCACCTCGATGAAGGCGCCGAATTGCTCCACGTCCTCGCGCACGGCACGGCGGGTGGTGGCATAAGGCGCGATCGGCGCGCAGATGGCGATACCGCCGTTCTTGGTGATCTCGCTGGCGACATAACCGATGCGGCGGATGTTGAGGTCGCGGTGCTCCTTCGAGAAGCCCAGCTCGGAGCTGAGGTTCTTGCGCACGATGTCGCCGTCGAGCAGCGTCACCGGGCGGCCGCCCATTTCCATCAGCTTCACCATCAGCGCGTTGGCAATGGTCGATTTGCCGGAGCCTGAGAGACCGGTAAAGAACACGGTGAAGCCCTGTTTGGCCCGCGGCGGACGGGTGCGGCGCAGCTCGGCCACCACCTCGGGGAACGAGAACCATTCGGGGATCTCCAGCCCCTCTTGCAGACGCCGGCGCAGCTCGGTGCCCGAGATGTTGAGGATGGTGACATTGTCGCGATCCTCGATCTCGTCGGCGGGCTCATATTGCGCGCGCTCCTGCACATAGACCATGTGCTTGAAATCGACCATCTCGACGCCGATCTCGCTCTGGTACTCGCGGAACAGATCCTGCGCATCATAAGGCCCGTAGAAATCCTCGCCCTGGGAATTCTTGCCGGGGCCGGCGTGGTCGCGGCCGACAATGAAATGGGTGCAGCCGTGGTTGGCGCGGATCAGCCCGTGCCAGACCGCCTCGCGCGGGCCGCCCATGCGCATCGCCAGGTTCAGCAGCGACATGTTGGTGGTCGACTGCGGATACTTGTCCAGCACCGCCTCGTAGCAGCGCACGCGGGTGAAGTGATCGACGTCGCCCGGCTTGGTCATGCCGACAACCGGATGGATCAGCAGGTTGGCCTGGGCTTCCTTGGCCGCGCGGAAGGTCAGCTCCTGGTGGGCGCGGTGCAGCGGGTTGCGGGTCTGGAAGGCCACGACCTTGCGCCAGCCCAGCTTGCGGAACAGGGCGCGCAGCTCGTTCGGCGTGTCGCGGCGGCCGCGGAAATCATAATGCACGGGTTGCTGGATACCGGTCACCGGCCCGCCGAGATAGACCTTGCCGGCGGTGTTGTGCAGGTAGTTGACCGCCGGGTGGGCCGCATCATCGGCGCCAAACACCTTTTCCGCCTCGCGCGATTTGTCGGGGGTCCAGCGGTCGGTCACGGTCATGGTGCCGAGGATCACGCCTTCCTGATCGCGCAGCGCGATGTCCTGGCCGATCTCGAGCGAGGCGGCGAATTCCTCGGAAACGTCGAGCGTGATCGGCATCGGCCAGAGCGACCCGTCGGCCAGGCGCATGTTCTCGACAACGCCGTTGTAGTCCTCTTCCGACAGAAACCCCTTGAGCGGGTTGAAACCGCCGTTCATCAGAAGTTCCAGATCACAGATCTGGCGCGGGCTGAGATCGTGGCTGACCAGATTGCCGGCCTCCACCTTCAGCTTCTGGGCGCTCTCGTAAGAGACATAGAGTTCCGAAATCGGAGCCAGGTTGTTCTGCATCAATTCAGTCCTGTGTTTGATGGGGACGAGACCGCTGGCGGTGCCCGTCAGTTCGGCATGAAGCGCTTCGTATTCCGCCAGCTTGCGGGCGAGGAAACTCTCGGTCAGCCGGTTCTTTTCCGCTGCCCCGCGCGGGGTCAGCACATAGGCGAACCGCTGGCGCCGGTCGGGCCCCGAACGTTCGCTGATCTTGATGAACCCGGCCGCCTCGGCAGATTTGAGCCGCGTGTTCAGCGTGCCCAGCGACAGGCCCAGCGCCTCGGCGATCGACCGCTGCGACGCCTCCGGCGCCAGATCGAGCTGGCGCAGGAGACGAAAGACATTGCCGTCCTCATCGGTGATCGGTTTGGCTTTGGGCGGGGCCATGGGAGCGACTCAAAGTATGTTCAACGCTGAACACATCGCACAAGTCGCCGCCCCAGGAAAGCCCGAAGCGGCGGCGCAGGCACGCCGTTGCCGAAATGCCGCTTTGCAGCAGCCGCATGACGCGCTCAGGCCAGCGCCGAAGCCACCCGCACCCCGACCTGCTCGCGCGCGACCTCGGCGAAGATCCAGTCGCGAAAGGCGCGGATCATCGGATCGCCGGCCCGCCCCTCGGGATAGGCCAGGGAATAGATTACCATCGGCAGGGTCACCGCCTCGAACAGCCGCACCAGCCGCCCGGATGCCAGCGTGGCCCGCACCACCGCATCATAGGCCAGCGACACCCCCTGCCCTCGCTCGGCCGCGGTGGTTGCCAGCTCGCAATTGGGAAAGACCGGGCCCTGCGGCAGTGCGGCCGGCGTCACGCCAGCGGCCTGGAACCATTCGCCCCAGGCATCGTCGGTCTCGTCGTACATCAGCCGCAGGCGCAGAAGGTCACCGGGCCGGTGCACGGCGGCCCGGTGTTTCAACTCGGGGCTTATCACCGGGTAGCGGCTCGATTCCATCAGGGGCTCGGTAGATACGCCCGCCGTCGGCGTCACCGACCACTGGATCACCACATCGCTGTCATTGCCGGCGAAATCGGTCGATGGCGCGCCGCTCGAGACCCGAAGCCGCACCCGGTCACCAAATTCCAGCCGGTCCAGCCGCGGCACCAGCCAGCGCGCCGCAAAGCCCGGCGTGCAGAGAACCCGGAAAGGCCGCGCCCCGGCCTGGCTGACCGCGCGGGTGCTTTCGTCGAGCTGGTCGAGCAAGCCGGTCAGCTTGCCGGCGTAGCCGCGCCCGGTCAGCGTCAGCTCGAGCCGGTTGCCGTCCCGCTCGAACAACGCGGTGTCGAGATATTGCTCGAGCGCGCGGATCTGATGGCTGATCGCCGACGGCGAGAGGCACAGCTCCTCGGCGGCGCGTTTGAAGCTGCGGTGGCGCGCGGCGGCTTCGAAAGCCCGCACCGCGGCGAAAGGCGGCAAATGTCGGCCCATGGCAGATGAATTCCCTTCATCCGGGGATGAAAAAACGTCTTTTGCGGCATCCCTCGCCCCCAGCGTATCATCAAAGCACAGCCTGACAAAACAAGATGCGGAGGACGTGATGACCTTCCCTTTCCGGGCCAGCCTTGCGCTGGCACGCACAGGCGCCCTATGCCTGATCCTGTCCCTCTTGCCCGCTGCTGCCGAACCGGCCGATCCGCTGGCCTGGCGCACCGCGCCGACGCTGGTCGAACTCGTGGCCCATCTCGACGATTGGCTCGACCGCCGCTCCGATCTGCCGCGCCGTGCCCAGCCGCCCGCCGTGCGGCTTGTCAGCGCCGCCCGGGCCGCCGCGCTGGACGGGCTGTCCTCGCGGCACGCCGCCCTGCGCGGGCTCTACGATGCCGAGGCGCAGGTGATCTGGCTGATCCGCCCCTGGTCGCCGCGCGATCCCTTTGACGTCAGCACGCTGTTGCATGAGTTGGCGCACCACCGACAGGCCGAGGCGCGGCACTGGTATTGCCCCGGCGCGCAGGAACTGCCCGCCTATCGGCTGCAACAGGCCTGGCTGAACGAGTTGGGCCTCGAGCCCGAGGTCAACTGGATCGCGGTGGTGCTGGAATCGGGATGCACGCCGCGCGACATCCACCCCTAGGCGCCGCGTCGACCGCCGCGGGGGGATGGCGGCGTGCCCATCACCCCCGGGGGTGCACCGGGCGGGTAGGACCCCGGCTCAAGCCGGGGTTTCGGCGCCGTAGCCCAGCGGTTCGGTCACCGCCTCGGGGCTGCGCTCGGCTTCGCCGTGCTCGGCCAGGAACTTCTCGGCATCGAGTGCCGCCATACAGCCCATTCCGGCCGAGGTCACCGCCTGGCGATAGATGTGGTCAGTCAGATCTCCGGCGGCAAAGATGCCCGGCACCGAAGAGCGGGTGCTGCCCGGCTCGACCTTAACGTATCCGCCGTTGTGCAGCTCCAGCGTGTCTTTCACCAGTTCGGTCGCCGGCGCATGGCCGATGGCGATAAAGACGCCCTTGCAGGGGATTTCGGTGATCTCGCCGGTCTTGACGTGCTTTACCCGCACGCCCTCGACGCCCTTGGGCATGTCATTGCCAAAGACCTCATCCAGCTCATGGAACCACAGCGGCTCGATCTTGGGGTGTTTCAACAGCCGTTCCTGAAGGATCTTCTCGGCGCGCAGCTCGTCGCGGCGGTGCACCAGCGTGACCTTGGATGCGAAATTGGTCAGGAACAGCGCCTCTTCGACAGCGGTGTTGCCGCCGCCGACCACGACGATCTCTTGCCCGCGATAGAAGAAACCGTCGCAGGTGGCACAGGCCGAGACGCCAAAGCCCTTGAAGGCCTCTTCGCTGTCCAGCCCCAGCCATTTCGCCCGCGCCCCGGTGGCCAGGATCACCGCGTCGGCGGTGTAGGTGGTGCCGCTGTCCCCCTTGGCCACGAACGGCCGCTTGGAGGTATCGAGCGACGTGATGATGTCGCCGATGATCTCGGTGCCCATCGCCTTGGCATGGGCCTCCATCCGCACCATCAGATCGGGGCCCTGCACTTCGGTGTCGCCGGGCCAGTTCTCGACCTCGGTGGTGGTGGTCAGCTGGCCGCCCGGCTCGATTCCCTGCACGAGGATCGGGCTCAGCATGGCGCGGCTGGCATAGACCCCGGCGGTATAGCCCGCGGGGCCGGACCCGATGATCAGAACTTTGGTGTGGCGTGTCTCACCCATGTTGTGCCCCTTTGGCTTGCGCTTGCATGTCAGAGGCCGCATATAGCGATCCCGTCGCCCGACGAAAAGACCATGCAGGGCCGCTATGCGCCCTGACACCGGCCAGACCGGCGCGGCAAAAACAATCTTGCGCAAGAGCGAAACATTATTGCGTCGCCTGACAGGGCTGGTATAACAAACGCAATTTCGGCGGAGGGATACATGCCGGGAACTCGACTAGACCCGATAGATCGCAAAATCCTGGCCGAGCTTCAGGCCGACGGGCGGATGACCAATGTCGAGCTGGCCCGCCGGGTCGGCATTTCGGCCCCGCCCTGCCTGCGCCGGGTGCGCACGCTCGAAGAGCAGGGATTCATACGCGGCTACCATGCCGATATCGACGCCCGCGAGCTGGGATTCGAGGTGCAGGTCTTTGCCATGGTCGGTCTGGTGAGCCAGGCCGAGGCCGATCTTTCGGCCTTCGAGGACCGCTGCCGCGCCTGGCCGCTGGTGCGCGAGTGCCACATGCTGAATGGCGAGGTGGATTTCATCCTGAAATGCGTGGCGCCCGATCTGTCGAGCTTTCAGAGCTTTCTGACCGGCGAACTGCTGACCGCGCCCAATGTCGCCTCGGTCAAGACCTCGCTGGTGATCCGCGGCGCCAAGGACGAGCCCGGCGTGCCCTTCGACGTGCTGGAAGCGCGGCTGAGCAAGAGCGCCTGATCCGGCCCGCGACTCAGCCGTCCTGCCGCCACAATTCCTGAAGCGCCTTGTAATAGGCCGGGTCGTGCTGCCATTTCGGCATCAGGTTGCGCGCCATCTCGAAGGTGATGTCGGGATAGGCGGCCCGCCATTTCCGCGCCGCCGCCATTGCCGCATCCTTGTTGCCGGCCAGCCAATGGGTCCCAAAGAGCATCCGGTAGGCCCAGGTCACCCCAGTCCCTTCGCGCAGCCCCTGTTCACAAAGCGCCACCGATTCGTCGAACCGCCGCATCGCCCGCAGCGCGGCCGAGCGGCCGAACAGCCCGTTGAAGCGGAAGGGATCGAGCGGGCTGAGCTGATCGTAGCGATCAAAGGCCGCCATGCCGGTGTCGAACTCTCCGACATAAACCGCCGTCCAGCCCAGCCGTAGCCAGCCCCAGGCGTTGTTCGGATCAAGCAGCAACGCCCGGTCGACCAGGCTCCGCGCCCGGGCGAAATCGTTGAGCGCCAGCCCGCAGGCCGCCGATAGCGCCACCAGCGCGCCGGGATCGTCCTGCACCATCGGCGCCGCCCGGGACACGAGCGTCCGGGCCGCCGCCTGATGCGGTGCGCCGTCGGTTGTCCACGTGTAACAGCAGTGATGTGCATGGCACCACGCCTTGTAGGCCATCGCCGGCGCGAAATCCGGCTGATGCAGCAACGCCTGATCCAGCAGCGCGATGGCCCGTTCGTTCTCTTCGCCGCGATGCGCCCAGAAATGCGGCAGCGCGGTCAGCATCAGCTCATAGGCGGTCCGGTCCTGCGGCGGCCGGGCGCGGGCGCGGGCGATCTCGGCGGCGCGCAGGTTGGGTAGGATCTGCCCCGCCACCTGGGCCGCGATCCGGTCGAGCAGGTCGAACAGATCGTCCAGCCGATCATCGAAGCGCGCGGTCCAGAGCGTATGCCCGTCGTGGCCCCGCACCAGCTGCACCGAAATCCGCAGCCGTTCGCCCGCGCGGCGCACCGACCCCTCGACGATGTAATCCGCCTTCAGTCGCGCCGCCGCCTCGGGCACCGAAAGCCCCGGATCGCCCAGCGCAAAAGCCGATTGCCGGGCAATGACGCGGAACTCCTTGCACCGGCTGAGCGCGCTGGTGATCTCGTCGACCACACCGTCGGCGAACATGTCCCGCGCGGCGGCGCCAAATTCCTCGAACGGCAGCACCGCAAGCGTCGGCCGCTCGCCCCGCGCCGCAGCGCTGGTCTCGGCGGGCGCATCTGCTGCGCGCCCCGCCCGTGCCTGCCGCAGCCAGTCCTCGAAACCTTCCGAAGCCAGATCGAACCCCTCGAGCAGATCGCCGGCGCCGCCCTCGTCAACCTGCACCGCGCCGGCATCGAGCCAGACCGCCTGGCGATCCGCCGCCAGAATCGCCTCCGGCACGGCCCGTTTCAGCACCGAAAGCTCCTGTCGCAGCGAGGCGCGCGACTGTTCTTCCGACCGGTCGCTCCAGAGCAGCTCGGCCAGATACCCCCGTTCGGCCCGCATCCCCGGCTGCAACGCCAGACAGACCAGCATCGCCTGCCCCCGCCGCGTCAGGCCGGCCAGCGGCCGGCCGTCGCCGGTGGCGATCCGCAAGGGGCCGCGCAGATGGATCACGAGATCGGGCATTTCGGCTGTCAGGCTCCTCTCACCGCCGATTTTACGGTGTATCCGGCTCATTTTACGAAAGTCTTGCACGCGGGGGCGGCCTTTGCACCCGGCTTTTTGCGCTGCTTTTGCAGGCGGCTGTCAGTCTGAGGTCATCCAATGTCATACCTCGAAAGGAGCCCGACCATGCTGACCCATCGCAGCCTCCCCCGCCCGCTTCACCGCCCCGCCACCCGCTCGATCCTGGCCCGCGTCCTGGGCTGGCTGATCGCCGCCGACGGTGCCTATCGCCAACGCCAGCAGATGCGCCGCCTGAGCGACGCGGCACTGCGCGACATGGGGCTCACCCGCCGCGACGCCGATACCGGCGGCCACTGAAACCGGCCGGCGCCCTCAGAACGGCGCCACCGCCCGGAACTTCACCCCCTCGCCGCCATCGGGATGGCGGAACCGCAGCTCCTCGGAGTGCAGCATCAGCCGAGGATAGGCCCGCGCCGCGCCGCTGGCATAAAGCGGATCACCGAGGATCACATGCCCCAGCGCCAGGGCATGCACCCGCAACTGGTGGCTGCGCCCGGTCTTGGGCATGAAGCGCACGCGGGTCTCGTCGGCCTTGTAGGATTGGACCCGCCAATCGGTCTGCGCCGCCCGGCCGGTCTCGTGACAGACCTTTTGCAACGGCCGGTTCTCCCGGTCGACGATCAGCGGCAGATCGACGGTGCCGGTGCGCGGCTCCAGCCGGCCCCAGAGCCGCGCGACGTAGGTTTTCCTGACGCCGCGCTTCTCGAATTGCAGACCAAGGTGGCGCTGGGCATGCGGCGTCAGGCCAAAGACCATCACGCCGGATGTGTCGCGGTCCAGCCGGTGCACCAGCAGCGCCGTCGGAAAGGCCTCCTGCACCCGGGCGATCAGGCAATCGGCCAGATGCGGCCCCTTGCCCGGCACCGACAGGAGGCCGGCGGGCTTGTTGACGATGAGGATCTCGTGATCTTCGTGCAGCACGTCGAGCGGCGTGTCGGGGGGCTGATAGCTGTCATCCATGCGCCGAGGGTGTGGCAAATGCGCGGCGCCGCCGCAAGGGTCCACGGGTCAGGCGCCCAGCCGCCGCATGCCGCGCAGCATTGCCACCGAATAGATCACCAACGCCGCCCAGATCATCGGAAAGGCGATCATCCGAGCCTGGCCGAAGGGCTCCTTGAAAACCAGCACCGCGCAGAGAAAGATCATCGTCGGCGCGATATATTGCAGCACGCCGATGGTCGAAAGCCGCAGCCCCTTGGCGCCATTGGCATAAAACAGGAGCGGCACGGCGGTGACGACACCACAGCCCAGAAGCAGCCAGGTGTCCAGCGTCAGGCTGGTGGTGAAATGCGATTGTCCGGTCGCGACCGTCCAGGCGATGTAACCCAGCGCCGGCGGCGTCAGGATCAGCACCTCGAGCAGGAACCCCTGGTTGGGGCCGATCGGCAACTGCTTCTTGGCCAGGGCATAAAATCCCCAGGACAGCATCAGCCCGACCGCCGCCCAGGGCAGCCGCCCGGCATCCAGCGCCAGAACCAGCACCGCCGCCGCCGCCAGGGCGATGGCGGCGATCTGCGCCCGGCTCAGCCGTTCACCCAGCAGGACCGCGCCGAGAAAGACCGAGAACAGCGGGTTGATGTAGTACCCCAGCGCCGCGTCGAGCGCACGATCGTTGGCAATCGCCCAGACGTAGATGCCCCAGTTGATCGACACCAGCGCCGCCGTCACGCAGCCCATCGCCAGCATCCGCGGGTTGCGCAGCGCCTCGCGCAGGGTGGCCGTCCGCCCCAGTGCCACCAGCACCACCGCCGCGATCGGCACCGACCAGATCACCCGGTGCGCCACCACCTCGGCCGGCGGAATATGCGCCAGCAGCTTCATGTAAAGCGGCAGAAAGCCCCAGATGACATAGGCCGAGACGGCAAAGGCCAGGCCCTGCGCGGTATCTTCGTTGGTCTTGGGCTTGAGAGCTTCGGCAGGGCGCATCTGGCGGATCCTTCTGCAAGGCGACCGGATCCTGTTGCCAGAACCGCGCGACAAAGGCGACCCGGAAAATGCGCTCTCTATTGCGGGACCGGGGGCAGAGGGTCGCGCAGCACGCCCCGGCCTCGCGCCGGGGCCTCTCAGCCCCAAGAGAACCCGCCCGCAAGCGGCCCGGGCTGCGGCGCAATCCCCGCGCCCCGGACCTGTTCCGGGGCCTCACGGTTTGCGGCGCGAGGTCCCGGCGCGGGGCCGGGACGCGGGGGCTCAGAGCCCCTTGGACAGCCGGTCGAAAGCCACCAGCCGGTCGATCAGCGCGCGCATCTGATCCACCGGGATCATGTTCGGCCCGTCCGACGGCGCATCGTCCGGATCCTCGTGCGTCTCGATGAAGAGCGCCGCCACACCCACCGCGACCGCCGCCCGGGCCAGCACCGGAGCGAACTCGCGTTGGCCGCCCGAGGTGGTGCCCTGCCCGCCGGGCTGCTGCACCGAATGGGTCGCGTCGAAGACCACCGGATAGCCGGTCTTGGCCATGGTCGGCAGGCCACGGAAATCGCTCACCAGAGTGTTGTAGCCGAAGGAGGTGCCGCGATCGCAGAGCATGATGCGCTGATTGCCGGTCGAAGCGATTTTTTCGGCGACATTGCCCATGTCCCACGGCGCCAGGAACTGGCCTTTCTTGACGTTGATCGCGGCACCGGTCTCGCCCGCCGCCAAGAGCAGATCGGTCTGCCGGCAGAGAAAGGCGGGGATTTGCAGCACGTCGACCGCCTCGGCCGCCGGGGCGCAATGGCTCTCGGAATGCACGTCGGTCAGCATCGGGCAGCCGAATTCCTCGCGGATCTTCGACAGGATGGTCAGGCCTTCGTCCATCCCCAGGCCCCGCTGGGTCGAGATCGAGGACCGGTTGGCCTTGTCGTAGCTGGCCTTGAAGATGAACCGGGTGCCGCTTGGCGCGCAGGCCTCGGCGATCTTCTCGGCCATCATCCGGGCATGGTCGTGGCTTTCGAGCTGGCAGGGCCCGGTGATCAGCGCCAGGGGATCCTGCGCACTGATGGCGATCTCGCCGATGGTGACGGTTCTGGTCTCTGTCATTGCTCTTTCAACACCTTCTCGATCCGCGCCACATCGGCGGGGTTGTTCAGCTCCCAGAACATCCGGCCCCGCGATTCGACCACCACGCAGCGCACCGGCACGCCGTGCACCAGGAAGCGCAGCTGCTCCAGCCCCTCCAGCGTCTCGAGCCGGCTCACACCCCAGAAGGTGTAAGACCGCAGCGCCTCGGGCCGGTAGGCATAGACGCCGACATGGTGATAGACCGGAATGTCGCGCTCGGGCACCTTGGCCGGGTCGATATAGGGCACGATCTCCTTGGAGAAATAGAGCGCCCGGTGATCTTCGCCAAATACCGCCGTGGTGCCTCCGACCCGGCCGTTCTGGCGGTCTTCGACAAACATGTCATAGGTCGCCGGATCGCATTGCAGCACCGGCGTGGCCATCTGCGCGCCGGGATCAGCCTTCATCGCAGCGATCAGCTCTTCCACGAACCAGGGCGGCGTCAGCGGCGCGTCGCCCTGGAAATTCACCACCAGATCGGCCGAGATCGCGCCATTGGCCAGCGCCTCGGCGCAGCGGGCGGTGCCGTTTTCGGCCTCGGGCGAGGTCATGATCACCGAGGCGCCAAAACCCTCCGAGGCCTCGCGGATGCGGTCGTCATCGGTGACCACATGCACCTCGTCGACGCCGGCGATCTGGCGCGCGGCCTCCCAGGACATCTGGATCAGGCTTTTCCTGCTGCCGTCCTTCTGTGTCAGCTCGGCCAGCGGCTTGCCGGGATAGCGCGCCGAGGCATAGCGGGCGGGGATCAGGATAACGGTTTTCATGCAACACCTGCGCGCAGAACATCGTGGATATGGAGAATGCCGACCGGGCGGCTGTCGTCATCGACAACCATCAGCGCACCGATCTTGCGCTCGTTGAGCAGTGCCAGCGCCTGGGCGGCAAAGACATCCGGCGTCACCGTCACCGGGTTGCGGCTGGCCAGTTCGCCGGCAGTCATCTTCATCAGCCCGGCCATGTTGCGCCGCAGGTCGCCGTCCGAGATCACCCCCACCAGCCGGCCGTCGTCGACCACAGCCGCGATGCCAAAGCTTTTCGAGGTCATGGTGATCAGCACATCCGCCATCGCCATGTCGGCGGGCACCAGCGGCAGCATCTCCGGCCCGTGCATCAGGTCTTCCACCCGACTGAGCTGGGCGCCGAGCTTGCCGCCCGGATGGAACACCTGGAAATCCTCCGAGCCGAAGCCGCGCAGCTCCATCACCGCCACCGCCAGGGCATCGCCCAGCGCCAGGGTCAGCGTGGTCGAGGTGGTGGGAGCGAGGCCCATCGGGCAGGCCTCGGGGAGTTTCGGCAGGGTCAGCTTGAAATCGGCGGCCTGCATCAGCGTGCTGTTCGGGTTCGACGAAATCCCGATCATCGGGATCGAGAACCGCCGTGTGTGCAGCAGGATGTCGCGCAGCTCGGCGGTCTCGCCGGAATTGGAGATCAGCAGGCAAACGTCATGCCGGGTGATCATGCCGAGATCGCCGTGGCTCGCCTCGGAGGCATGCACGAAATAGGACGGCGTGCCGGTCGAGGCCAGGGTGGCCGAGATCTTGCGGCCGATGTGGCCCGACTTGCCGATGCCCGAGACGATCACCCGGCCCTCGAGCGCGGCCAGCAGCTGCGCCGCCGCCTCGAAATCCTCCGGCAGCGCCCGGCCGAGCGCCAGAAGCGCCTCCGCCTCGGTCTGCAACACCCGGCGCCCGGTCTCTGCCACCGCTGCGAAATCCGCCGCTTGTCTGGTCATGCTGCTGCCTTCATCGCTGTCTTTGCCCTCGGATACACCTTTGCCGGCGCAGGCGCCAGCCCGCCGGCCGCTCAGCCCGCCGGGCCGTGACCAAAGATCGCCGAGGCGTGATCGGCCATGTAGATGCGCATCCAGGGGGTGTAGATCTGCGGCATGGCGGCGATCTCGGCCACCAACTCGGCCCGCGTCACCCAGCGCACCGCCTGCACCTCGTCGGGGTTGGGAATGACCGGAAGGTCGCGGCTGGCCTCGACGGTGAAGATCTCCACCACCTCATGCTCGATCATGCCACCGCCGACATCGGCCCGGTATTCCGCCTGGTGCCGCCAGATCGGAGTGACGGCGGTGATGCCCAGTTCCTGCTCCAGCCGCCGCATGGCACAGGTCTCGGCCGCTTCGCCCCAGAGCGGATGGGTGCAGCAGGTGTTGGCCCAGAGCCCTGGCGTGTGGTATTTGCCCGCCGCGCGCTGCTGGATCAGCACTGCATCGCCGGCCAGCACGAAAACCGACACTGCCTTGTGCCGAAGCCCGCGTTCATGCGCCTCGAGCTTGCCAACGGGTGTAAGCTCTCCGTCAACCCAGGCGGGCACCATGTCTTCCATTATGCCCCTCCTGTCGGTGTCAAAGGCCCCCACGCCCCGGCCGGGGCGCGGCATCTTGTCCGACCGCCTACCCTTTCAGCGCCAAGGAAATCAAGGCTCTGGCGCCATGGCGGGCAGGATTTGCCAAAACGTCGCGCTTGACCTAATGGCCCCGAACCTATGTCCTGAAAGAATTGCTGAGGAGATTTGACCGATGAAGACCCTAGCCCTGACATCGCTTCTGGCTATGGCGCTTGCCATGCCCGCGATGGCCGACAGCCACGGCCCCGACCTAACCGCCACCGGCGATGCAGATGCCGGAGAACAGGCGTTCCGCAAGTGCCAGTCCTGCCACGTCGTCACCAACGACGCCGGCGAGGTGCTGGCCGGCAAGAAGGCCAAGACCGGCCCCAACCTCTATGGCGTCGTCGGCCGCACCGCCGGTACCGTCGAGGATTTTCGCTATGGCAAGGACATGATCGCCGCCGGCGAGGCCGGGCTGGTGTTTGACGAGGCGAGCTTCGTGGCATTCGTGATGGATCCGAAAGGCGCGGTTCAGGAAGTTACCGGCGACGGTTCCGCCCGTTCCAAGATGAGCTTCCGGGTGCGCAAGGAAGACGAGGCGAAAGACCTCTATGCCTTCCTCAAGAAGATCGGCCCCGATATGGGCGCGGATGGCAGCTGATCGGGCATCCGGGCGGCGCGCCAGCGGCTGACACCGGCGCCCGGAAAGAACCGGGCGTGTAACACGCGGCGGGGCAATCCCGCCGCGCTGACTTTGCCGGGCCACGCTCAGCCCGGGATCACCCCAGAACCAGGCTCACCGCCACGCGGGTCTTTTCCGCCACCTCATCGGCCTCGGCCGGGGTCAGGCAGAACGGCGGCGCAAAGCCCAGGATATCGCCCTGCGGCATCGCCCGGCCGATCACCCCCTGCTCCAACAGCGCGGCGGCGACCCGGGGGCCGACCTTTTCGGAAGCGTCAAAGAAGCCACGGCTGTCGCGGTCCTTGACGAATTCCACGGCGCACATCATGCCCTCGCCGCGCACGTCGCCGACATGGGCATGCCCGCCCAGCGCCTCGGCCATCACCTTGTTGAAATAGGCGCCGGTCTCGCCGGCGTTCTTGACCAGCCCGAGCGTGTCGATCAGCTTGAGGTTGGCCACCCCGGCTGCGGCTCCGATGGGATGGGCGGAATAGGTCCAGCCGTGGCCAATCGGGCCGTTCTCGTCGGTGCCCTGCTCCAGCACCTTCCACATCTTGTCGGACACGATCGAACCCGAGAGCGGAGCATAGGCCGAGGTCAGCCCCTTGGCGATGGTCATCAGGTCGGGCTTCAGCCCGTAGTGATCCGAGCCCATCATCGAGCCCAGACGGCCAAACCCGGTCACCACCTCGTCGGCCACCAGCAGGATGTCGTGCTTTTGCAGCACCTTCTGGATCGCCGGCCAATAGCCCTCCGGCGGCGGCACGATGCCCCCGGTGCCCAGCACCGGCTCGCCGATGAAGGCGGCGATGGTATCGGCGCCTTCGCGCGCGATCAGCGCTTCCAGCTCGGCGACGCAATGCGCCACGAACTCCGCCTCGCTCTGATCGAGATCGTCCCGGCGGAAGTAATAGGGCGCTTCGGTGTGGACCACCTGCGCCAGCGGCAGGTCGAATTTCTTGTGAAACAGCTCGAGCCCGGTGAGCGAGCCGGTCATCAGACCCGAACCGTGATAGCCGCGCCAGCGCGAGATGATCTTCTTCTTTTCGGGCCGGCCGAGAATGTTGTTGTAATACCAGATCAGCTTGACGTTGGTCTCGTTCGCATCCGAGCCAGACAGGCCGAAATAGACCTTGGACATGTGGTCGGGCGCGCGGTCGAGGATCATCTTGGCCAGGGTGATCGAGGCTTCGGTGCCATGGCCGACATAGGCATGGTAATAAGCCAGCTCATGCGCCTGATCCGAGATCGCCTCGGCGATCTCCTTGCGCCCGTAGCCGACATTGACGCAGTACAGCCCGGCAAAGGCATCGAGCAGGCGATTGCCGTCGCGATCCTCGATGTGACAGCCATCGCCGGTGGTCACCACACGATGTGCGACCTCGCCTCGCGCGAAATCGGCCAGATGGGTGGAGGGGTGAAAGAAATTCTCCCGGTCCCATTGTTCGAGCATGTCGTTTTTCAGCATGATCTTCCTTTCCGCAAGAGGCCGCGCCAGCCGCCCGTCCTGCTATTCTCCAAAACAATCCGCAGCCCCGTGGCCGCCCGCGCCTCGCAGCCGGGTGGAAATGCGGCCCGGCTTGCCCGCCGCGATCGCGTCGGGACTTGCGTGGTGCACCCGCAGAGATGCACCCGCATGAGCGGAGCGTTTCACGGCGGATCGGCGATTGCAAGACGGCTTGATTCAGCCGATCAGCTCGTCCTTGCGAAGCTGCGAGATCAGCCCGGCGCGGCGCAGCGTCGGCACCGGATAAGCCGGATCGTTGAGGAAACGGTCGAGGGTGAAATCAGGCTCCAGCGCCTGAATCTGGCGCATGTAGCGTTGCGCCCCCTTGATGTCGCCGGCGTGGGCGCACAGCACCACAAGCTGCCGCTTGGGGGTGATGAACCCGGGCGCGGCACGGCTGGCACGGGCGGCGGCAAGCCGCGCCTCGTCGAGCTTGCCGGCCGAAATGCAGATCAGCGTGTGAAACAGATCCCAGAGGTGGCTGAGATCATCGTCCGGCTCCGAGGCCCGCGCCGCGATCGACAGCCGGTAGGCTTCGGCCGGATTGCCCAGCGTGCTGTGCGCCAGCGCCAGCGTCTGCTGCGCGAACAGGTTGTACTGATTGAATTTCATCGCCTGCATCGCGAGATCGGCGGGGGCTTCGGGATCATGCTGCAACCCGATCCGGGTCAGCGCCACCAGCGAGATCGCCAGCGCATTGTCGGGCGCGCTTTCCAGCGCCTGGGTGATCAGCGCATCGGTCTCTTCGCGGTCGGCGGGGCCGCTGCCGTGTCCGGTCTCGAGCAGTTGCGCCATGCGGACATAGGCCTGCCAGGCGAGGTAGACACCATTGCCGTCAGCTTCATGGGCGCGGCGGAAAAACTGGTTCGCCTCTTGCAGCGAAACCTTGTCGAATTGCGCCAGCTTGCGCATGCCGAGGCTGCCATACCCGGCCGCGGCGGCTTCGGGCCGGTCGAGCGGCACCATGGCGGGCAACCGGTGCAGGATGCGCGCGGCGGCGGAATGGGCCAGCCCGGTGACGGTCTCGGCGCTGATCATCTCGGTCACCGGCCCGGCCATGCTGCGATAGTCCGAAAACATCACCCGCCCGTCGCTGCCGTTCTCCACCCGCAGGAAAGCCACCGCGCGGCCGCCGTCCTCGGCCACGTCGCAGCGCACCTCGATATCGGGAAGCAGGTCGGCCGGCATCTTGTCGCCCCAGGCAAAACGCACCACGGAGAAGCGCTCTTCGAGGCTCTTGGCGACCTGATCGGCGAGGATCTGGCCGGTGATGCGTTCCGCCGCCGGCCCTTCGCCGGCGGGCGCCGAGCGTACCACCAGCCCGACGCTGCCGCGCGGCCGGATGATCTGGGCCATCGACACCTCGGCGGGGGGCGCATGGCGGCGGATCAGATCGGCCTTCCACTTGGTAAATTCGGGGTCGCGGACGGTCAGCCCCTCGAGCATCTCGCGATCGGCCCGGGGCAATCCCCCCGCCGGATCGAGATCGGTGCGGATGCGTCCGGGCTCGAGCCAGACGTTCAGCCGGCTGGCCTCGAAGATCGTCTCGTCATCAGGCAGAGCGGCGCGAATCTGGCTCAGGGTCTGGCGCAGGCTGCCGCTGGCCTGGGTCTGCGAGCGATCGCTCCAGAGTTTGCCCTCGAGCCAGCGCCGCCCTCGCCGCATGTCCTGCGCCGCCGCCAGCAGCGCCAGAACCGCGCGCGCCTTGGATCCGCGCGGTGTGACATCGCGGCCGTCAGGCGCCTGCATCGAAAAGGTGCCAAAGAATCTGATTTCGTAAACGCCCGCCATCCGTCCGCCCCCATTTTGCGGTCTAGATGACTGTTGTTACACACTTCTGCCAAGAGGCCCACGCGCTTCAATCGTGAAAAAATCGTGAAATCGCACAACTTCCGGTCGCTGGCGAGGGCAGAATGTGATCCCTGCGTTGCTGCCCGCGCAATTTTGCGCGGCAGTTTCATCCCCGTGCCAGGCCAAGGTCAAGCCCGCATGCGGTCGTTTCCGGGATCGTACATCGGCCGCAGCGAAACTTCGGCCGGCACCCGCTGCCCGGCGACGTCGATCTCGTAGCGCGAGGCCTTGACCTCGGCCGCGCTTTCGCCGGCGCAAGGAACATACCCCAGCCCGATGGCGCCGCCCAGATGGTGGCCATAGGCACCCGACGACAGGTAGCCCACGATCTTGCCGTCGCGCAGGATCGGCTCGTTGTGATAGAGCAGCGGCTCGGGATCGGTCAGGCGGAACTGAAGCAGGCGCCGGTCGAGCCCGGCCTCCTTCTTGCGCAGCACCGCGTCGCGGCCGATGAACGCCGGTTTGGCGGACTTGACCGCAAACCCGAGGCCCGCCTCGAGCACGTGATCCTCGCAGGTGATGTCGTGGCCGAAGTGGCGAAAGGCCTTCTCGATCCGGGCGCAATCCATCATGTGCATGCCGCAGAGCTTGAGCCCGTGGTCCGCCCCCGCCGCCCGCAGCGTTTCAAACACATGCGCCGCCATGTCCGAGCTGACGT
Source organism: Marinovum algicola (assembly GCF_900109145.1). GTDB lineage: Bacteria > Pseudomonadota > Alphaproteobacteria > Rhodobacterales > Rhodobacteraceae > Marinovum > Marinovum algicola. Next base: position 73,323 of record NZ_FNYY01000005.1, on the reverse strand, counting down.
ACAGCTCCCAGCCCAGCTCGCCGACGTAAGAGACGCGATGCGCCCGCGCCAGCCCCAGACCGATTTCGATCTCCTGCGCCGTGCCGAAGGGGTTGATCGCGTTCGAGAAATCATTGGGCGAGACCGATTGCAGCAGCGTCCGGGCGTTCGGCCCCATCACCGCCAGCACGCCTTCGGCGGCGGTCATGTCGGTGATCGTGGCACGGTTTTCGCCCTGGTGGCGGCGCAGCCAGGTCTCGTCGGCCAACCGTGAGGCCGCCGGCGTGACCACCAGATACGCGGTCTCGGAGAGGCGGGTGACGGTGACATCGGCCTCGATCCCGCCGCGCGCATTGAGAAACTGGGTATAGACGATGCGGCCCGCCGGCACCGACATGTCATTGCCGCAGACATGGTTGAGAAAGGCCTCGGCATCCGGCCCCTCGACGCGCAGCTTGCCGAAAGAGGTCATGTCGTACATGCCGACAGAGCTGCGCACCGCGGCCACCTCATCGGCGACATTGTCGAAGAAATTCTGCCGCTTCCAGGAATATTCGTAATCGCGCGCCTGCCCGTCGCGGGCGAACCAGTTGGCGCGTTCCCAGCCCGCCAACTCGCCAAAGACCGCGCCTTCGGCGGCCAGATGCGCATGGAAAGGCGTGCGCCGGATACCGCGCGCGGTGGCCTTCTGGCGAAAGGGGAAGTGATCGGCGTAGAGCAGGCCCAGCGTCTCTTTCGACCGCTCGAACAGGTAATGGCGGTTGTTCTGCACCGGCGCCATGCGGGCGATATCGACGTCCCCCAGGTCGAACGGCTTTTCGCCGCTGCCCATCCAGTCGGCCAGCGCCATGCCGGCGCCACCGGCCGACTGGATGCCGACCGAGTTGAAGCCGGCGGCGACCCAGACATTGTCCATGCCAGGACAGAGGCCCAGGTGATAGGCGTCGTCGGGGGTGAAGCTTTCGGGGCCGTTGAAAAAGGTGTGGATGCCGGCCTCGGCCAGCATCGGCAGGCGATTGACTGCCTGCTCCAGGATCGGCTCGAAATGGTCGAAATCCTCGGGCAACTGGTCGAATTCGAAACTGTCGGGAATGCCCTGCATGCCCCAGGGTTTCGACACCGGCTCGAAGGCGCCCAAAAGGATCTTGCCGGCGTCTTCCTTGTAATAGGCGCATTCATCGGGAACCCGCAGCACCGGCAGCTCGCTGAGCCCGGCAATCGGTTCGGACACGATGTAGAAATGCTCGCAGGCATGCAGCGGCACATCGGTGCCCAGCATCGCGCCCACCTCGCGGCCCCACATGCCGGCGCAGTTGATCACATGTTCGCAGGCGATATGGCCCTGGCTGCTGTCCTCGGCCTGCCAGTCGACGCCGGTGATGCGGCGGCCCGTGCGGGTGACGCCGGTGGCCTTGGTGCGCTCGGCGATCACCGCGCCGCGCTGGCGCGCGCCCTTGGCCAGCGCCAGCGCGATATTGCCGGGGTCGCCCTGCCCGTCCTTCGGCAGATAGACGCCGCCGACCACATCCTCGCGGTTGAGATGGGCATACCGCCGGCCGATGTCGTCCGGGCCAATCTCCTCAATCTCGACCCCGAAGGCGCGCGCCATGCCGGCGGACCGGGCAAGTTCCTCCATCCGTTCGCCGGTCAATGCCACGGTGATCGACCCCACCCGCTTGAAGCCGGTGGCAACGCCGGTCTCTGCCTCGAGCGCGCCATAGAGCTCCTGACTGTATTTCGCCAGCTTCGTCATGTTGGCGGTGGCGCGGAGCTGGGCGATCAGCCCGGCGGCATGCCATGTGGTGCCCGAGGTGAGTTGTTTGCGTTCAAGCAGCACGACGTCTTTCCAGCCCAGCTTGGTCAGGTGATAGGCGACGGAACAGCCGATGACACCGCCACCGATGATGACGGCGCGGGCGTGAGTGGGCAGATGCGGCATGGGGCAGACTTTCCTGGCAGGCCGGGCCTCGCGGGGCGCGTCCCCGGACCCGGAAAGAGTTGGAACGGGTGAGGGTTCAGACGATGCTGTGGCCTTCGGTTTTCAGGCGGCGGGCGATCTCGGCGATATGGGCGGGGCTGACCTCGCAGCAGCCGCCGATGATGGTGGCGCCCTGGGCAACCCAGCGCAGGGCGTGCCGGGCGTAGATTTCGGGCCCCATGTCGCTGCGCGGCGCCAGCGCGTCGACGGTGGGATTGGCCTTGAGGAACTCCTTGGTGATCTGCGTGAAGCCGTTGGCATAGGCGCCCGTCGGCAGCCCGCTCCCGGCCATGGCATCCAGCGCGGCCGGCATCGCCTCGGGCGCCGAGCAATTGGCCAGCACGGCGGCGGCGCCCTCGCCGACGGCGATCCGGGCGACCTCGGTGACCGGCTCGCCCGAGCGCAGCCGGCTGCCGTCCTCGTCATCCACGGTGCAGGCCAGCCAGACCGGCTTGCCCCCCGGCACCGTCGCGGCGAGGATGTCACGGGCATGGGCCAGAGAGGCGACGGTTTCGCAGAGGATCAGGTCGACCCGCGGAATGTGCAGCGCCGCGATCTCGCGATAGATCGCCACGGCCGCATCCGACGCCGGATGCAGATCGGGGCGGTAGGAGGCGCCGATCGGGCCGATGGCACCGGCAATGCGGCCCGCACCATGCGCCCGGCGCGCGGTCTCGGCCTCGTGCAGCGCCCGGTCATGCAGCGCGGCGAACTGCGCTTCGATGCCGGCCTGGGTCAGCCGATCACGCAGGATGGCATAGGTGTTGGCAGTGGCGACGGTGGCGCCCGCGGCAAAGAAATCGGCATGCACCTGCGCCACCAGGCCGGGATGGTCGCGCATCACCTGGGTCGACCAGAGCGGCGTCGGCCGGTCTCCGGCGCGGTGCACCAGCTCCTGGCCCATGCCGCCGTCGAGGAGGGTGATCCGGCTCATCGTGCCACGCCCCGGCCGGGGTGGGTGCGGCAGGCCGGGCATTCTGCGGCGCTGCCTCTGTCCCCGCGCGCGAGGGCCCTCCCGAGGGCAATTGGACACAAAAGAAAGGCCGGATCGGTCATGCGCGGATTCTTTCGTTCCTGGGGTCCCAGAGGCCGCCGACCGGGTGGACCCGGGCGGGACAACGTGTGCCGAAAATATCGACTTCGATCTCGCTGCCTGGCGCGGTCAGATCGCTGCGCAGCATCGCCAGCGCGACCGAGCCGCCGACCCGATGACCCCAGTCGCCCGAGGTGACCTCGCCGACCACTTCGTCGCCTTTCCACAGGGTCGCCATGTAAGGCGCGTCGCATTCCCCGGCATCGATTTGCAGCGAGACGCAGCCTTTGACCGGACCCTGCTGTTTCTCAGCCGCCAGGGCTGCCTTGCCGGGAAACTCCTTGGACCAGTCGATAAAGCGGTCCAGCCCGCCTTCGAGCAGGGTGTAATCGGTCGACAGATCGCCCTTCCACGCCCGATAGCCCTTTTCCAGCCGCAGGGCGTTGAGGGCGAACATGCCGAAGGGCTTTGCCTCGGCTTCGGTAACGGCATCCCAGATCGCCGGCGCGTCCTCGGTGGCGCAGTGGATTTCCCAGCCCAGTTCGCCGGCGAAGGAAACCCGGAGCAAGGCGCAGGGCCTGCCCGCGACCTGGCCTTCGAAACTGGCCGAAAGCCAGGGTTTCGTCAGGTCGTGATCGGTGAGCGGCCCGAGGATCTCGCGCGCCTTCGGGCCGGTGACCAGCAGGCATTCGACCGCGTCGGAATGATCGGTCACGGTGATGCCTTCGGGCGCCTGCCGCCAGAGCAGCTCGGCGTCGTGCCATTGCGCCACCGCTGCGGTGATCAGCCCGACGTCATCGGGCCCGTGCACCATTGCCGTCATTTCGGTCAGGATCCGGCCGCGTCCATCGGGGAAATAGCAAAGCCCGACCCGGCCTTCGCCAGGCATCCGCGAGGCGGTGAGACTGTCGACGTAATCCCGCGCGCCGGGGCCCTCGACCTTGAGCCGGGTGAAGCCCGAAATCGCGAGAATGCCGCAGTGATCGCGCACCGCCTCGCATTCCTCCTGCACCCGCGGCGCCCAGGGGCCGGAGCGGGCCCAGGTGTGGGTGGCCTCTTCGGAGGTGTCGTCGCCGGGTTTGGCAAACCAGTTCGCCCGTTCCCAGCCGTTGTAATCGCCAAAGACCGCCCCCGCCGCTTGCAACCGGCCATGCAACGGCGACAGCTTGCGGTCGGGTGCGGCGGGCCAGCGATGATGCGGGAAATGCATGGCATATTCGTGGCCATAGACCTCCATCGCCTTGGCCTGGCAATATGCCGGATCGGCGTAATCGGTGAAACGGCGCGGATCGACGGCCCACATGTCCCATTCGGTCTGGCCCTCGGTGACCCATTCCGCCAGCACCTTGCCGGCGCCCCCCGCCTGGGTGATGCCGAAGGTGAAGACGCAGGCCTCATAAGCCTCCGGCACGCCGGGCATCGGGCCGATCAGCGGCAGCCCGTCGGGGGTATAGGGGATCGGCCCGTTGATGACGCGGCCGACACCGGATTGCCCGAGAAGGGGCACCCGCGCCATGGCGTCCTCGATATACCATTCCAGCCGTTCGAGATCGTCAGGGTAGAGCTGGAACGAGAAATCCTCGGGCATCGGATCGTCGGGCGTGACCCAATGCGCCTTGCAGTTGCGCTCGTAGGGGCCGAGGTTGAGACCGAATTTCTCCTGCCGCAGGTAATACGAGCTGTCGACGTCGCGCAGGAGCGGCAGCTTGCCGTTCTCCTGCGACCAGGCCTCGAGCTCGGCCACCGGCTCGGTGAGGAAATACTGGTGGCTCATTACCGTCATCGGCACGCTGCGCCCGCCATAGGGTTTGAACCATTCCCCCACCCGCTGGGCATAGTAACCGGCGGCGTTCACCACCTTTTCGCAGGTGATGTCGCCCTTGTCGGTGTGCACGACCCACTGGTCGTTGCTGCGGCTCACACCGGTGGCCGGGCAGAACCGTTCGATCCGCGCCCCGGCCTGGCGAGCGCCGCGCGCCAAGGCCTGGGTGAGCTGTGCCGGATCGATATCGCCGTCGTCCGGATCATAGAGCGCGCCCGCCAGATCGTGGGTTTCCATGAAGGGATAGCGGTCTTTTAGGTCAGAGACCTGCATCATCTCGAGCGAGAGGCCCTGATAGTTGCCCATGCTGCACGCGCGCTCGAACTCCATCACCCGTTCCTTGCCGTGCCCCAGCCGGATCGAGCCGGTGACATGATAATTCATCGGGTAATCCACCTCGTCCGACAGGCGGCGATAGAGCTCCAGCGAATAGCGCTGCATGTTCATCACCGCCCAGGAGGTGGAGAAGTTCGGGCAATTGCCCGCCGCATGCCAGGTGCTGCCGGCGGTCAGCTCGTTCTTTTCCAATAGCACAACCTCCCAGCCCTCCTTGGCGATGTGATAGGCGCAAGAGGCGCCGACGGCGCCGCCGCCGATGATGACCACGCGGGCCTGGGTGGGAAAATCGCTCATGGTTCGGTCCTGTGCTTGTCGGTTTCAGTAGACCGGCGGGGCAATCACCCAGATTGCCACCGCCGGCTCGTCATAGGGGTTGATCCAGCGAAACGGCTCGCCGCGGATGCGAAAGCTGTCGCCCGGCTCCAGCGTGAAGCGGCGCGCGCCGATCTCGAGATCGAGCCTGCCGGTGATCAGATACCCCACCTCCTGGGTCGGGCGGCGGACGGTCTCGCCGATCTCGCTTCGGGGCAGAAAGGTGGAATGCACCATCTCGAAATCATCGGTCAGATCGGGCGAGAGCAGCTCTTCCACCAGCCCGGCCGCGCCGGAACCCAGCCGCCGCCGGGCATCGCGGCGCACCACCAGGCCGGCTTCTTCGGCGGGAATCGGCGTATGGCCGAACAACATCGAGATCGGCGCCTCAAGCACCGCGCCGATCTGGCGCAGATCGTCGATCGAAGGCTCCGAGAGATCGCGTTCGACCTGGCTCAGCCAGCCCACCGACCTTTCGAGCCGCGCCGCCAGTTCGGCCAGCGTCAGCCCCCGCGCCCGGCGAAGAGCGCGCAGGTCGGCCCCGAGGCTCTGACTGTTGGTGCTGTGATGGTCCATCGGCCTTCCCGTGCGAACGATCCCGGTGAAAATCCGGGCCTGTTTTTCACGGTGAACCGAGTCGTGAAATTTCGCAAGAAAATTTCACGCCGCGCTGCGGCGCTCAGACTTGGCCGAAAACCTGCGTCAGCAGGCCGGCCAATCCCCGGGCATCCGCTTGCGTGAAGGCCGCCGGCCGGTCGCTGTCGATGTCGAGCACGCCGATCAGCCGGCCATCGCCGCGCCAGACCGGCAACACGATTTCCGACCGGGTCGACGTGGCGCAGGCGATGTGGCCGGAAAAATCCTCCACATCCTCGACAAGCTGCACCTCGCCGGTCCGCGCCGCCGCACCACAGACCCCGCGCGAAAATGGAATGGTCAGGCAGCCATGGCCGCCCTGATAAGGCCCGATCTTGAGCACCTCCGGCCCGGTCACGCGGTAGAATCCGGTCCAGTCAAAGCGGTCGTCGGCGTGATGCAGCTCGCAGGCCATTGTCGCCATGAGCGCGACCTCGTCGCTTTCCCCTTCGGTCAAGGAGGCAAGCGTCTTGGAAATCTCGGAATATTCAATGCGTGTCATCGCGTGCGCCCCGGCTGTCACAAAAGAGCCGCAGGGCTCTTTTTCTGTTCGATAGTATCCTCGGCGGAAGGCCGCAGGCCGGGGGGCAAAGCCCCCCGTACCCGTCGTCTCAGATCTCTTTCTTCAGCGCCTCGACCAGATCGGTCTTTTCCCAGCTGAAGCCGCCGTCGGCCTCCGGCTCGCGGCCGAAGTGGCCATAAGCCGCGGTGCGGGCATAGATCGGCTTGGCGAGGTCAAGGTGCTCGCGGATGCCGCGCGGCGTGAGGTCCATCACCTTGGGGATCGCCCGTTCGATTGCCTCGACATCGGCCTTTTCGGTGCCAAAGGTGTCGACATAGATCGACAGCGGCTTGGCCACGCCGATGGCATAGGAGAGCTGCACGTTGCACTTGTCGGCCAGACCGGCCGCGACGACGTTCTTGGCGACGTAGCGCGCGGCATAAGCCGCCGAACGGTCCACCTTGGTCGGATCCTTGCCGGAGAACGCGCCGCCGCCGTGCGGGGCGGCGCCGCCATAGGTGTCGACGATGATCTTGCGGCCGGTGAGGCCGGCGTCCCCATCCGGGCCGCCGATCACGAAGGTGCCGGTCGGATTGACCCACCATTCGGTTTCCTCGGTGATCCAGTCGGCGGGCAGCACTTCGCGGATGTAGGGCTCGACGATGGCGCGGATGTCGGCGGATTTCTGGTATTCGCTCTCGTGCTGGGTCGACAGCACGATCGAGGTCACGCCCACCGGCTTGCCGTCTTCATAACGCACCGAGATCTGCGATTTCGCGTCCGGGCGCAGGGTCGGCTCATCGCCGGATTTGCGCGCCTCGGTCAGCCGGCGCAGGATGGCATGGGCGTATTGGATCGGCGCCGGCATCAGCTCGGGCGTCTCGTTGGCGGCATAACCGAACATGATGCCCTGGTCGCCGGCCCCGTCCTTGTCGACACCTTGCGCAATGTGCGCCGATTGCTCGTGCAGGAAGTTCAGCACGTGGCAGGTGTTCCAGTGGAACTTCTCCTGCTCGTAGCCGATGTCGCGGATGCAGTCACGGGCGATCTGGCCGATCCGGCCCATGTAGTTCTTGAGCAATTCCTGATCGGTCAGACCGACCTCGCCGCCGATGACGACAAGCCCTGAGGTGGCGAAGGTTTCGCAGGCGACACGGGCCATCGCATCTTCGGCCAGCAGCGCGTCGAGCACGGCGTCCGAGATCCGATCACAGACCTTGTCGGGGTGCCCTTCCGAGACGGACTCGGAGGTAAAAATGTAGTTCTGACGAGACATTGGGATTGCTCCATTGATTGCCGGCGTCACGCCAGGAAGCCGTTGTGACGCCCGAATGAATTGACGCGCTATGCCGCGTCGGGGGCAAGGTCAACCAGGAATGCGCCGGCGCCGTGCGATTGCGGCTAGGCCGAGAGCAATCAGCAACACCAGCAGCGGCATGTCGCCCGTCCGGGCATAAGGCGTGGGTGGCAGCGCGGGCGGCAGTGCCGCGTCGAAATAGCCGGCCGCGTTCAGCGGCAGCGCCTCGACGATGCGCCCCTTGGCGTCGATCACCGCCGAGACGCCGGTATTGGCCGCGCGCACCAGCGGCAGCCCGGTCTCGATGGCGCGCATCCTTGCCTGTGCCAGATGCTGATAGGGCCCGGTATGGGCGCCGAACCAGGCGTCATTGGTGAGCTGGATCAGCACATCCGGGCGCGGCCGGTAGCGGGCATATTGCGGAAAGACCGCCTCGTAGCAAATCAGAGGCAAGGCCCGGGCAAAGCCGAGGTCGAGCAACGCCGGACCGGGGCCCGCCGCATAGCCGCTCTCGACCCGCGCGGCGAGACCGGTGATGCCGAGACGCTGCCAGAAGCCGGGAAAGGGCATGTATTCTCCGAACGGCACCAGGTGATGCTTGTCATAGACCTGCCCGGCACGGCCCTCTGCGTCCGCCAGCACGGCGGAGTTGTAGAACGCCCGCCCCTCGGCCCGCTGGATGCCCAGCAGCAGCGGCACACCCCCCACCTGCTCGGAAATATAGGCCAGCGTCGGCGCCGCATCCTCGAGCAGCACCGGCACCGCGCTTTCCGGCCAGAGGATCAGATCGGGCCGTGGGCCCTCGGCCGAAAATGCCACCATGCGGTTGAAAAAGACCGGGATCATGTCGGGATCCCATTTCTGGTCCTGCGGTGCATTGGGCTGGATCAGACGCAGCACCGGCGCCGTCTCGGGGGTCTCTGGCAGCACCCGGGCATCAAGTGTCACCGCCGCATACCACAGCAGCGTGCCCAGCCCGACGGTGAGACCGAAGACCCGACCGGCCTTGAGCAGCGGCAGCGAGACCGTGAGGCGCTGCCAGAGCCAGACCGGCAGGGCCGCCATGGCAAGGGTCAGGGCCGTCAGGCCGTAGGGGCCGATCCAGGCCGCCAGCTGGGCAAAAACCGTCTCGGTCCAGATATAGCCCGGCAGCGCCCAGGGAAAACCGGTCAGAACATAGCCCCGCGCCAACTCCACAGCGGCCAGCCCGAGGGCAAGGCGCAACGGCCCGCCGCCCAGCCGCGCCGCGCCCCAGAAGGCCAGCGCCCTGAACAGCGCCAGTCCGCCGGCAAGGCCGATCAGGCCGAAGGGTGCCATCCAGCCGTAGATCTCGGGCTCGACGAGAAAAGGTTCGACGATCCAGTTCAGCCCGGCGGCGAAATAGCCGGTGCCGGCGAACCAGCCGAGGACGGCCGCCCGGCGCGGCGCCATCGGCTCGCCGGAGAGGGCGAAAAGGCCGATCAGCGCGACAAAGCCCAGCGCCGCCCAGCCCAGAGGCGCCAGGCCGGTGGCGGCAAGCGCGCCCAGCAAGGCGGCGCAGAGCCGCTGACGCCAGGGATGCCGGCGAAGCCCTCGGGCCAGGCCCTGCGCCACGCCATGTGCCGGAGCTGCCGGCATCGCTAGGAGGCGTCCGCGACGGGGGTCTGATCCACACCGTTTCGCGCCAGCGCCTGGAGCCGCACCCGCAGCCGCTTGATGCGGCGCGGATCGGCGTCCACCACCTCGAATTCGGGCCCGTCGGGATGCGGCACCATCTCGCCGCGCGCCGGCACATGGCCGGCCAGCACGAAAACCAGCCCGCCGAGGGTGTCGATCTCTTCGGCGTCGACCTCGTCGGTAGCGGTGAGATCCATGCCGATCTCGGCCTGGAACTCATCCAGCGGGGTCTTGGCCAGGGCCAGGTAGGTGCCGGATTTCTCTACCGTCCAGAGCTTGTCCTCGTCGAGATCGTGTTCGTCCTCGATCTCGCCGATCACCTGTTCGATCAGGTCCTCGATCGTCACCAACCCGTCGACGCCGCCGTATTCGTCGATCACCAGCGCCATGTGGCGACGCTCGGCCTGCATCTTGGTGAGCAGCACGCCGATCGGCATCGAAGGCGGCACATAGAGCAGCGGCCGCAGCATCGCCTTGAGCGAGAAACGCCCGCCCTTGCCGTTGAAACCGTGCTTGAGGGCAAAATCCTTGAGGTGGACCATGCCGACGGGCGTGTCGAGCGTGCCGTTGTACACCGGCAGCCGCGACAAGCCGCTGTCGCGAAAGACATCGACAAGATCGTCGCGGGTGATGGTGATCGGCACGGCGACGATATCGGCCTTGGGGATGGCCACGTCCTCGACCGCGAGGCGGCGGAGGTTGATCATGCCGTGGGTCTGTGGCAGCGGCGCCGGGAGGTTGGCGCGAAGGTCTGCCGCTTCGTCGGTGTCCGACGGGCGCAACACCTGGAACATCCTGCCAAAGAGGCCGGGACGCTGGGGTGTGTCTGTGTCGAGGTCGGGAAGCGCGCGTTGCGCTGCCTTAGAGCTGGGGTCTATGTCGTCCATCAATCTGTCCGTTACGGGCCTGACGGGCCCTGATCGCTCCTATATGGGTCTGAAATACCCAGTTTGCCAAGTATGGCACGTTCATGTGCCTCCATCACAGTGGCATCCTTGTCGCGGATATGGTCAAACCCGAGCAAATGTAACACCCCATGCACCATCAGATGGGTGACATGAGCGGCAAATGGCTTGTCCTGCTCTGCCGCCTCGCGCTGGCAAGTCTCCCAGGCGATGGCGACATCGCCGAGGTGATGCGGATCGGCTTCGTCGCCCGGTTCCGGCGCCTCGGGCGCGGCGCCCGCCGCTTCGGGGGCCAGATCCTCTTCGGGCCAGCTCAGCACATTGGTGGGCCGGGGCTTGCCGCGGAAATCGGCGTTGAGCACGGCGATGCGGGCGTCGTCACAGGCCAGAACGGCAATCTCGTATTCCGCCGCCCTGTGGCCGAGATGCGCCAGAGTCGTCGCCGCGGCGGTTTCGGCCAGCGTCTCGAGGCCGGCCTCCTGCCAGCGGTCGTCTTCGAAGATGGTTTCGGTGAGCATATGGCTGATCGCCGGGGCGCTGCCCCGGACCCCGCGGTATTTTCAAACAGAAGAAGACGGATGGGCGGTGCCCGCCCGGCGGCCGGTCACGGCGTCTCGGCATCCTTGTCATAGGCCTCGATGATGGCGGCGACCAGCGGGTGGCGGACCACGTCCTTGGCGGTGAAATAGTTGAAGGCGATCTTGGGGATGGTCTTGAGCAGCCGTTCGGCATCGGCCAGTCCCGATTGCACGCCGCGCGGCAGGTCGACCTGGGTGCGGTCGCCGGTGATCACCATGCGCGAGCCTTCGCCCAGACGGGTCAGGAACATCTTCATCTGCATCGAGGTGGCGTTCTGTGCCTCGTCGAGCACCACGAAGGCATTGGCAAGCGTCCGGCCGCGCATGAAGGCCAGTGGCGCAATCTCGATCTTCTTTTCCTCGATCAGCTTGCCCAGCTGCTTGGCCGGAAGGAAATCGTTCAGCGCGTCATAGAGCGGCTGCATGTAGGGATCGACCTTATCCTTCATGTCGCCGGGCAGGTAGCCGAGCTTTTCGCCGGCCTCGACCGCCGGGCGCGACAGGATGATCCGGTCGACATGGCCGTTGATGAACATGTTCACCCCGACGGCCACCGCGAGATAGGTCTTGCCGGTGCCGGCGGGGCCGATGCCAAAGGCCAGCTCTTTTTCGAACAGGCTCTGCACATAGGCCTTCTGCGCCTCGGTGCGCGGCTCGACCAGCTTCTTGCGGGTCTTGATCTCGACCGCGCCCTTGGGAAACATGTCGAGCTGATCGCCGTCGCGGGCGCCGGTGGCCTCGGCGGGGCCGCCCATGCGCAGCTCGCGGTCGATGTCGGCGGGCTCGACCGGGCGGCCGGCTTCGAGCCGCTCGTAGAGCGCGGTGAGCACGGCGGCAGCCTGGTCGCGGGCCTCGGTCTCGCCAATCACGGCAAGCTGGTTGCCGCGGCGCAGAATCTGCACCGATAGCCGCGCCTCGAGCGCCGCGAGATTGGCGTCGAATTCACCGCAGAGGTCGATCAGCAGGCGATTGTCGGGGAACTCAAGCACCGTCTCCTGTAGGGTGTCAGGGGTGATCGGGTCGTCGAGATGCGGTGCGCTCAAGGGGGTCTCCGTCGTGTATCCAGGTCGAGCGTGGCCGAGTGTGCGGGGCTTGGCAAGGGGGCGGATGGAAATGTCATTGCCGGGTCACGAAAAACAGCCGCGGAGCGGTTCCGCGGCTGTCGGCTTCGTCAGGCGCCCTTCCCCGGATCAGTTGGGATCGGCGATCGGCGAGCCGCCTTTGAAATCGCCGGCGGTATAGGTCGGCGGGGCCACGCCCGAGCACACCGGTTTGCCGTAGCGGTCGAGGCGGTTGACCTGATAGCCCTCGACGCCATCGTCGGAGATCCAGTGATCGCAGCCGTCGGGATCGACATAGACGCCCCACTTCAGCGATTTCAGCGAATGCGCATTGATTCCACGGTCGATGGTCTTGTCGGCGGGATAGCCGCGCAGACCTTCGTCACAGGCCGAAACCGCAAAGCCCAGCGTCAGGGCGGCACAGAGTTTGACGATGTTCATATCTCTTGTCCCCTTACTGGAAGCACAGGATTTCGACGCGGCGGTTGCGCGCCATGCCTTCGACCGAGCTGTTCGGTGCGACCGGCGCGGTTTCGCCCATGCCGCGGACATCGGCGATCTTGGCGCCGACCGATTCCGCCACCTTGGCCACGGCGATGGCGCGGTTGTAGCTGAGGCGGAGGTTGTATTCATGGCTGGCGCGGCTGTCGGTATGGCCGACGATGGTATAGGCGAAGGCCGAAGACCCCCGGAAGAACTCTTGCAGCCGGGCGCGGCCGTTGGCGTGAATGCGATAGCTGTCGGTGGCAAAGAACTGATCGGTGTTGACCCGCCCGCAGGGCGTCACGTCGTGGCAGATCGGCGTGCCCTTGCGCGTCAGCCGGTTGGAGGCATAGCCCTCGGCACCGTCATCGGCGGCCCAGACCTCGCAGCCATCCGGCGTGAGCACGATATTGGGTATGTACTGGCCCTGATCTCGGCCCTGTTGCGACGGCGTGTCGCGTGCGAAACCCTGTGCATTGGCCAAAGTGGCCGTCAGCAGGGCGGCCGCGGCAACGGCGGCGCATCCGGTGGCAGCGGCCCGAAAGGCTTTGGTGATTGTGATCCCCACAGCGTCTGTCCCTTGTTCGAAATTGTTTCCCCCAGAGATCCCGGCACGAGAATCGCTGCACCGGGACCTGAACTCATTTGACATCAACACATTAGCAAACAATTGATAGGTGTGAAGGAGAAAATCCAGATATTGCGGTGACTTGCGGGTCATGCCGCTATATCGTCCATTGCCGCCGGGTTCGGTCGCAGAATAGTGCAAAGATTCTCAGGCGGTTAGACAACCGTGACGAGATGTTCATCATCGGCCGCTGGCGCGCCCACACCACAGGATTGCGCAGTAAGACAGGATAATCGCCATAAAATGGCGTGTTTGGCGCGCTACGGGCAACAAAGTTAAAAATTTCTTTTGAAAATCTTAACGGACCGGTACTCTGCCGCACAGTCTCGTTGAGATGCGCTGGATGGGCTGCCCCGCGAAACCGGGCAGACAGCGTTTGTCTGGGCGTATGCTTGGCCGAAAAATTGGCCTATGATTTAGGTTAGGGTAAACTTATGAAAAAAGCACTTGTACTGGCCGCTGTCTGCGCGGCGCTCGCGGCCCCCGCCATGGCCGGCGGCAAATATCACAAGAAACACAACCGCGAATATGGCCCGACCGACAACACGATCGTCGTGAGCTGCTTTCGCGGCCCGTGGAACGAGGTGATCTGGGATCGTCCGAACGCGGTCTTCGTCGACAGCCTGGTGGCGGTCGGCTACGAATACCCCACCGCACATGCCATTGCTGAGCGGGTCTGCCGCGACAAGGCGCTGGTGGGCAATCCCGAGGGGCTGAAATCGACGATGCGGAACATCTATCGCAACCGCGCCTCGCACCGGAAACACAACTACTGACACCCCGCAGGGGAGCAGGAGACGCAAGGGCGGGCCTCGGTCCGCCCTTTTGTTGTGACGGGCCGGCGGGCCGCGCCGCCTAGTTCAAGACGCCGGCGAGGGAATTCGCGGCGCTGTCGACGATGCGGACGCGGGCGATCTCGCCCCGGGCGACATTGGCCTCGGCGACGTGAACGGCGTGCAGATATTCCGACTTGCCGACCATTTGGCCGGGCAGACGGCCTTCCTTTTCGAACAGCACCGAAACCTCGCGGCCGACCATGGCGTCCTGCAATTCGCGCTGCTGCTGATTGATCAGCGCCTGGAGACGCTGGAGCCGGTCGCTCTTGACGTCCTCGGCCACCTGATCGCGCTCGGCGGCCGGGGTGCCGGGGCGGGTGGAATACTTGAAGGAAAAGGCGGTGCCGTAGCGGGCGGCCCGGATCAGATCGAGCGTGGCCTGGAAATCCTCTTCGGTCTCTTCGGGGAAACCGACGATGAAATCGCCAGACAGATGCAGATCGGGACGCACCTCGCGCAGCCGGTCGATCAGCTTCAGATAGCTTTCGGCGGTATGGGCGCGGTTCATCCGCTTGAGGATCTTGTCCGAACCGGCCTGCACCGGCAGGTGCAGATAGGGCATCAGCTTGTCACACTCGCCATGCGCCGCGATCAGATCGTCGGTCATGTCGTTGGGATGCGAGGTGGTGTAGCGGATGCGCGCCAGCCCGTCGATCTTGCTCAGGCCCCGGACCAGCCGTGCCAGCGACCAGTCGCCGCCTTCTCCGGCGCCGTGATAGGCGTTGACGTTCTGCCCCAGCAGGGTGATCTCGCGCACCCCGCGATCCACCAGATCGCGGGCCTCGTCGAGCACCTGCACGGCCGGGCGCGAGACCTCGGCGCCGCGGGTGTAGGGCACGACACAGAAGGCGCAGAACTTGTCGCAGCCTTCCTGGACGGTGAGAAAGGCGGTCGGGCCGCGCGCCGCCTTGGGGCGCGATTTCAGCCGTTCGAACTTGTCTTCCTCGGGGAAATCGGTGTCGAGCGCCTTGGCCCCCTCGCGCGTCTTCGCCTCCATCTCGGGCAGGCGGTGATAGCTCTGCGGGCCGACCACCAGATCGACCAGCGGCTGGCGGCGCATGATCTCCTGTCCCTCGGCCTGCGCGACGCAGCCGGCAACGCCGATCTTGAGATCGGGTTTCTCGGCCTTCAGCCCCTTGTAGCGGCCCAGCTCGGAATAGACCTTTTCCGCCGCCTTTTCACGGATATGGCAGGTGTTGAGCAGGATCATGTCGGCGTCGTCCGGCGAAGACGTCTCGACATAGCCCTGCCCGCCCAGCGTCTCGGCCATGCGTTCGCTGTCATAGACGTTCATCTGACAGCCATAGGTCTTGATAAAGAGCTTCTTCGGTTCGGGCTTCAAGTCGGACATTGGGGGATTCCTCGGACGCGCGTCTGAGCCGCGTGCCTACATCAAAAGCCCCCTCTCTTGCAATGCACACAAAATTCACCGATTCTGCGGCAAAACGAGGCCGAGATGCAGTATTCGTCGCTTTCCGATTTCCTCGCCCGAGGCAAAGACGCGCTGGCCAGAGGGCCCGTGGCGCTGATCCTCTGCGAGGATGAGGCCGAGGTTGCCTCGACCCTGCGCCACCACCAATATCAGGGCTTCAAGGCGGTCGTGGGATTCATGCCCGCGCGGATCACCCTGCCCGAGGATCTGGTGGACAGCATTCACCGGGTCGACCACAGCCACGTGCGCGACGGCGGCATCGACACCATCGTCAACGCGGTGATCCCCCGGGCCGGCGATAACTGGGTCTATTACTGCTACAACGCCGAATACCTGTTCTATCCCTTCTGCGAAACACGGACCATCGGCGAGATGCTGGCCTTTCACAGCGAGGAACGGCGGGATGCGATGCTGAGCTTTGTCGTCGATCTCTATGCCGGGGATCTGCGGCGTTTCGGCAATGCCGTCTCGCTCGAGAGCGCGCATCTCGACCGCACCGGCTATTACGCTCTGGCCCGGCCCGATCCCGCGAACAACAATCATCCCAAGGAACGACAGCTCGATTTCCACGGCGGGCTGCGCTGGCGTTATGAGGAACATGTGCCGGCGCACCGGCGCAAGATCGACCGGATCTCGATCTTTCGGGCCCGGCCCAAGCTGAAGATGCGGCCCGATCACACCTTTTCCGACGAGGAATACAACACCTATTCCTGCCCGTGGCATCACAACATCACCGCAGCGGTGGCCTCGTTCCGCACCGCCAAGGCACTCAAGCTCAACCCCGGTTCGACCTATGACATCGCGGCCTTCACCTGGCACAATTCGGTGCCCTTCGAATGGCATTCGCGGCAATTGCTGGATCTGGGGCTGATGGAGCCCGGGCAGTGGTTCTGACCGCTAGTCCGCGTCGCAGAGCCGGTCGGCCTGCATCGCAAGCGCCAGGTCGCCCTCGCCCTTGAGCATACATGTCGCCCGGACCGCATGTTCGCCGGCGGCGCCGGTCACAGTGCAGCGCAGGTCTTGCGCGCGGGTGAGTTCCTCAAGCCCGTCCGTCGCCCTGCGCCCGGCCTCGGTGTCGGGGGCGGCGCAGACCAGGCTGTCGAGCACCACCGGCACGCCGCCCAGCATGAAGGCATTGCCGGCAATCACCGCCTCTACCGGGCCGGTCAGCCTGCGCGGCCCGGCCGGGCTTTCGGATCGGCGCACCGCAACGCGATCCTCGAACATCTCCGGTGCCGGCGCCTGCCGCGGCGCGCTGTCCTGCATCTCTTCCAGCCTTGCGGCACCGGCCATGGCGTCCTGTTGCGCGCGCTCCTTGGCGAGCACCGCCAGCACCGTCGCGACGCCATCATCCAGCATCGCACGGATCTCGGGCGTCTGAAGCACGCCGCGGGTGATCATCAGCGACAGCGCGACAAACAGCAGCCGGATTGTCCAGCGAAAGGCGCGGGACTTCGGCCGGGCAGCGGCGCGCGGCGGTTTCGCGGGCTTGCCCTTCGGCTGGGCCGCGTCGCCCATCATGGCGGTTTTCAGAGCCTGATCTGGTGTCATGGAAAAAAATTAGCCCCGCTCCTTGGCAGGAACGGGGCGTAAAACCGCCAGAGTTGTGGCGATTTATCGAAATTCGCGCATCAGAGGTATTCCGCCTGCGGCATGCCCAGGACGTGAAAGCCGCCATCGACGCGGATGATCTCGCCGGTGGTGCAGGCTCCGGCATCGGAGGCCAGATAGACCGCGGTGCCGCCCACCGCCTCGAGCGTGGCATTGGCCCGCAGGGGCGCGTTCTGATCGGTGTGCTTGTACGTCTTGCGCGCGCCCCCGATGGCCGCGCCGGCCAGCGTCTTCATCGGGCCGGGCGAGATCGCGTTGACGCGAATGCCTTCGGGGCCGAGGTCATTGGCGAGATAGCGCACCGAGGCCTCGAGCGCCGCCTTGGCGATGCCCATCACGTTGTAATTCGGCGTCACCCGGTTCGATCCCATATAGGTGAGCGTCAAGAGCGTGCCGCCGTTCTCTACCATCAGCGGATGCGCCCGGCGGGCCACCTCGATGAAGGAATAGGCCGAAATGTCCATCGAGTTCTTGAAGTTGTCGCGGCTGGTGTTGAGCACCCGGCCGGTCAGCTCGGTCTTGTCGGAAAAGGCAATGGCATGGACCAGGAAATCGATGGTCGGCCAGCGCGCGCCCAGTTTTTCGAAGGCCTGGTCGAGCGAGGCATCGTCGGTGACGTCGACATCGACCAGGAAATCGCTGCCGACCGACGCCGCCAGCGGCTCCACCCGCTTGCCAAAGGCCTCGCCCTGGTAGGAGAAGGCCAGTTCGGCCCCGGCCCCGGCCATCGCCTTGGCGATTCCCCAGGCGATCGAGCGCTCGTTGGCGACGCCCATGATCAGCCCGCGTTTGCCCTGCATGGAATGAGACATCTTCAAATCATCCGTTGTACTTGCTCAGGATCATCGACCCGTTGGTGCCGCCGAACCCAAAGGAATTGGTCATCACCGAATCCAATCCGGCGTTTTCGACCAGCGAAGTGGCGATCTCCTCCGGCTTCAGCGCCGGATCGAGGCTGTCCACATTGATCGAGGGGGCAATGAAATCATGTTCGAGCATCAGCAGGCAGTAGATCG
The DNA here is from genome assembly GCF_900109145.1 of Marinovum algicola. Classification (GTDB taxonomy): domain Bacteria; phylum Pseudomonadota; class Alphaproteobacteria; order Rhodobacterales; family Rhodobacteraceae; genus Marinovum; species Marinovum algicola. The sequence continues at coordinate 55,219 of NZ_FNYY01000005.1, read as the reverse complement.
CCTCCTGCGCGCCGGTGGCGCCCTGGCTGTGGCCGGTCATCGATTTGGTCGAGCTGACCGGCGGGGTCGTGCCCTCGCCAAAGACCCGGCGCACGGCTTCGATCTCGCCGACATCGCCCACCGGGGTCGAGGTGCCATGGGCGTTGATGTAGCCCACCTTGCGATCCGCGCCGAGGCTCTGCAATGCCAGCCGCATCGCGCGTTCGCCGCCCTCGCCCGAAGGGGCCACCATGTCATGGCCGTCCGAGGTGGCGGCGTAGCCGGTGACCTCGGCATAGATCTTGGCGCCGCGCGCCTTGGCGTGCTCGAGGTCTTCCAGCACCACGATGCCGCCGCCGCCACCGATGACAAACCCGTCGCGGTCCTTGTCGAAGGCGCGGCTGGCTTTTTCCGGCGCGTCGTTGAATTTCGAGGACATCGCGCCCATCGCGTCGAACAGGCAACTCAGCGTCCAGTCGAGCTCTTCGCCACCGCCGGCGAACATCACGTCCTGCTTGCCCAGCATGATCTGCTCGGCGGCATTGCCGATGCAATGCAGCGAGGTCGAGCAGGCCGAGGTGATCGAATAGTTGATGCCCTTGATCTCGTAGGCGGTCGAGAGATTGGCCGAAATCGTCGAGCACATGGTCTTGGGCACGGCAAACGGCCCGATGCGCTTGGTGGCGCCGGTTTTCAGCACGGTCTGATGGGCCTGCAACATCGCGCTGGTCGAGGGCCCGCCCGAGCCGGCGACAAGCCCGGTGCGCGGGTTCGAGATCACGTCGGCGTCGAGCCCGGCATCGGCAATTGCCTGGCCCATGGCGATATAGGCATAGGCCGCGCCCGGCCCCATGAATCGCAGGGTCCGCTTGTCGACGTGATCTGCGACATCGAGCTTGATATCCCCCGCGATCTGGCTGCGGAAGCCATGTTCTTTCATCTGTTCGTTGGCGGTGATGCCGGATTTTCCGGCCTTGAGCGAGGCGAGGACCTCCTCGACATTGTTGCCGATGGAGGAAACGATCCCCAACCCGGTGACGACGACACGGCGCATGAACGCACTCCCTTTGGCCTGTTGGCGCCCTGTGTAAGACAGGCAGGGGTTTAGGGGCAAGCAGATTGGGCGCCGCCGGCGCAGGCCCCAATGCAACACGGCGCCGAAGGGTTCCCCGGCGCCGCGCACTGTACTTTCAGGTCCAGCTTAGCCGATGGTCGCACCGTCCTCGCGCCAGACGGCGACGATGGACGAACGCGGGGCGCCTTCGCCGTCGGGCCATGCGCCGCCCGGGTGCTGCACGCCGACAAAGGCCACCGACTTGTCGAGCGAGAAGCACAGGCCGGTCACCTCGGCGCCGTTCGGCACAGTCATGAAGCGCGCGATCTCGCCGGTTTCGGGGTTGCCCACCAGCATCTGGTTGTTGCCCATGCCGGCGAAGTCGCCTTCGTTGTCGTCGTCGCCGTCGGTCTGGATCCAGAGCATGCCGTCGGAGGAGAAGATCATCCCGTCGGGCGAGTTGAACATGTTGCCCTCGGTGACATTCTCCGAGCCGGCATAGGCGTTGTCATACACCGCCGGGTTGCCGGCCATGACATAAAGATCCCAGGTAAAGGCCTCGGCGGCGTGATTGCCGTCTGCCGGGGTCCAGCGTGCGATCTGACCGAAGTTGTTGGTCTCGCGCGGATTGGCGGCGTTGGTCGACATGTCGTCGCCGCCGGCGTTGGTGGCACCTTCGCCCCGACGCGAGTTGTTGGTCAGCGCCACATAGGCCTCGGGTTTCACCGGGTTCACGGCGACCCATTCCGGGCGGTCCATGGTGGTGCCGCCCGCAGCGGAGGCCGCCATGCGGGTGAAGGCGAGGATCTCGGGCAGCGCCATGCCGGTGGTTTCCGGCGTCAGCGCCAGCCATTCGCCCGTCATGTCGTCATTGAACTTGGCGACATAGAGCGTGCCGTCGTTCAGCAGATCGCCGCCGTCCTGGCCTTCTTCCCAGGTGCCGTTCGAGACGTATTTGTAAAGAAACTCGCCGCGCTCGTCGTCGCCCATATAGACAACGACACGGCCGTCAGCGGCCTGGGTCATGGCCGCGTTCTCGTGCTTGATGCGGCCCAGAGCAGTGCGCTTGATCGGGGTCGAGGCCGGATCGGCGGGATCGATCTCGGTCACGAACCCATGGCGGTGCGGTTCGTTCGGCTCTTGCGAGATGTCGTAACGCGGATCGAAGGTCTCATAGGCGTAGCGGCCTTCGCCACCGATGCCATAGCGGCTGTAGCCCTCGCCTTCCGGCATCTCGCCGGTGGCGCCGAAGTAGCCGTTGAAGTTCTCTTCGCAGGTCAGGTAGGTGCCCCAGAGTGTCCGGCCGGAACCGCAGTTGTTCATCGTGCCCTTGACGGTGCGGCCTTCGGGATCGGCATTGGTCTTGACCAGGTCATGACCGGCCAGCGGCCCTTCGAGGGTCATCTCGGTCTCATGGGTGATGCGGCGGTTCAGCGGGCTGTCCTTGACCACCTCGTAACCGGCGTCGCCCCGGGTCACCTCCATCACCGTGACACCTTGCAGGTTCTTCAGCAGGGTCACCTCGTCGGCGGTCTGCGGCACACCTTCAGAGGCGGCGGGCAGGTTGATCTTGGGGTTCACGTATTCCGAGTTGACGGCGATCACCTCGCGGCCGTCGACCTCGAAGAGCTCCATGCCGTCGGTGTTTTCGCCAAAGACCTTGTCGGACATGTCGACCGACACGCCGGTCTCGGGCGAATAGGCACCATCGGCCTCGGACCAGAGCGCATCGCCCCAGCGAACCAGAACTTTGTGGGCATAGCCGGCGGGCACATGGATCTCGTGGTCGGTGGCTATGCCGATCGGCTCGAAGGCAAACCCGCCGTGACCGGCCGCGCGCGACGCGGTGGTCGACGACAGCAGGCCGGTGCCGAAGACGGCCGCGCCCGAACCGAAGGCGAGCGCGCCGCCAAGAAAGCCGCGGCGCGAAATGGCACGGTCGACGACGGCGTCGAACTGGTTGCCCGCGGGGCGCGGATCGCGCTGTTCGTCGAAGTCATCCCACGAAAGGTCGATGAGCGATTTGTCCACCATGTCAGTAATCCCTTGCTAGACTGTCTGGCTGAGAAAGGCGCCGCCTTTCGGGGCCGCGCCGGTTCGCTCTGCGCCTAAGCCCGGATCGTAACGCTTTTGCGACCGCGCCATGACATTGCGGTTAAGGCACCCGCCATGGCCCTGCCTTGCCCTCCTCGCGCACAAAAACGCCGGCTGCGATGCTGCGCAGCCGGCGTCCGACACATCTCGCTGGCGGGCGCCAATCAGCTCTCGCTGAGCGCCACCTTCATGTCCTTGACCTGATAGATCACCTCGCCGTCGGCCTCGACGATGCCATCGGCCACGCCCATGGTCAGCCGGCGGGTCTGTACCGCCTTGGTGAAATCCACCTTGTAGGTCAGCATCTTGCGGTCGGGCCGCACCATGCCGGTCAGCTTGACCTCGCCCACGCCCAGCGCATAGCCGCGCCCCTGCCAGCCGCGCCATCCGAGGTTGAAGCCGGTAAGCTGCCACAGACCGTCAAGGCCGAGACAGCCAGGCATGATCGGATTGCCGGGAAAGTGGCAGTCAAAGAACCACAGGTCCGGGGTGATGTCGAATTCGGCGCGCACATGGCCCTTGCCGTGTTCGCCGCCATCCGCCGAAACCTCGGTGATCCGGTCCATCATCAGCATCGGCGGTTCCGGCAGCTGCGCATTGCCGGGTCCAAAGAGCTCGCCCCGCGCGCATTTCAGGAGGTCGTCTTTGTCGAAGCTGGTGGGAAAATCGGCCATTCAGGCGCCTTTCTGGAAGGGTCATCACAAGTTTGAACCGGTCTAGCATTCCGCCCGCGACCCATGCAAGGCCACCGCTTTTTCAGCCCATTGGCCGCAAATCAACCGTCCCCGAGGTCAGCTGGACATTGAAAACCATTCGCGAAGGCCCCTATATTGAAACCGTGCATGACAAGCGAGGCATGAGAATGACGTCCCCAGCTTTGGACCGCGGTGCCACCTGGCTCTCTGGCGCGGGCTTGCGCCCGACGCGGCAGCGGTTGACATTGGCGCAGCTGCTGGTGGGCGACGGCAAGAACCGCCATGTCACCGCCGAGAGCCTGTTTTCCAAGGTTCAGGAAGCCGGCGAAAGCGTGTCGCTGGCCACCGTCTACAACACCCTGCGCGCCTTTTGCGACGCCGGGCTGATGCAGGAGGTGACGGTGGATGGCCAGAAAAGCTATTTCGACACCAACACCCACGACCACCCGCATTTCTACTGGGAAGACGACGGCTATCTGACCGATGCCCCGGCCGACCAGCTCAAGATCGTGGCCCTGCCCGACGCGCCCGAGGGCGCCGAAATCGCCAGCGTCGACGTGGTGATCCGCCTGCGGCGCAGAGAGGGCTGAGCGCCCCGCCGCCGGCAATTCCCCATCTCGGCCGCAGTTCCGCCGCATTTCGCGTCAAAGCTCGGGATCGGGGACGCGAAATGCCGGAGGACATCATGCCGAAACTCACTCTCAGATCCATCGGATCATGGCTGCTCATGACCGCCATGCTGGCGCTCTTTCTCGCCGCAACCTGGCACCTGGCAACGGGTGTGATGACAACCCGGATCGAAAGCGTGATGGCCGGCGGTTCGATGATGTTCGGCGCGGTCACCCTGGCCTGGCTGCGGCTCTGGCTGGCCAATGCGTTGACCAGAGAGGTCGCCGCGACGCGCCTGCGCTGGGCCAGCGTGATGGACCCCGAGGCGGTCTGACCGCCGGGATATCCCGATCTTCGCTGGTACCCGCGGCCGGACTCGAACCGGCACGGCCCAGGGGCCTGGAGATTTTAAGTCTCCTGTGTCTACCATTCCACCACGCGGGCCAGCGGGGCCGACCATAAGCCCCTCTGACGCGGTGGAAAACCGCAAAATCACGCTAAAGATCGGTTTCCTCGGGCCCCGGCGTCAGCTGATCGAGAAAGCGCCGTTCCGGCAGCCAGGGATTGAGCGCCAGCGCAACCAGCAGATCCGCCCGCGCCTCGGCCGTCCGGCCCAGCGCCATCAAGGTCAGCGCCCGCCCGGTCAGCGCCCCGGTGTGACGCGGGCTGAGCGCGATCACCCGGTCGAGGTCGATCAACGCGGCGGGATAATCCTGCCGGATGAAGCTGACGAAGCCGCGCTGGTTGTAGCCTTCGGCGTAATCCGGGCAATAGGCGATCAACCGGTCGAAATCCTGCATGGCCCCGAGAAAATCGTAAGCCGACCGCCGCCGCATCCCGCGATCGAGGATCTCCTGCGCGCGCGCATCGGGCGCGTCCGCCCAAAGCGCCCACATCCGGTTCACCACCTGCTGCGCGGCACCCGCGTCGGGCGCAGCCTGCACCTCTTCGAACAGCCCATCAAAAGTCTCGGTATGATCCGGCGGCGGGGGGCAGGTCTCGGCCCGGGCCGTGAGTGGCAACAGCAAGGCAAGAACGATCAGGGCAAGGCGCGACATGCCCCATGGTGCCACGCGGACGCCAGCGATCAAGTCACATCGCCGAGACCGCTTTCCTTGATCGCCTGCATCGCCACATAGGTCGAGGTGTTCGAGACGTGCGGCAGGGTCGAGATCTTCTCGGCCAGCACCTTGCGATAGGCCCGCATGTCCGAGGTGCGCACCTTCATCAGATAGTCGAAATTTCCCGCAATCAGATGGCATTGCTCGATCTCGGGAATTTTCGCCACCGCCGCGGCAAAGGCCGCCAGCGCCGCCTCGCGCGTATCCTCGAGCCGCACCTCGACAAAGGCCACGTGATCCAGCCCCAGGCGGATCGGATCGAGCAGCGCCCGGTAGCCGCGGATCACCCCGGCCTCTTCCAGCCGCCGCAGCCGTGCCTGGGTGGGTGATTTCGACAGGCCGATGCGCTTGGCCAGATCGGTGATCGAGATGCGGCCGTCCTCGGCCAGAACGGTGACGATGGACCGATCGAAACGGTCGAGCTCTATTTGGTCAAGATGCACTGCGAATACCCGAAAATTCGATGAATATGGCTTCCAATAAAGCAAACTCCGGGAGAAATGGCCAGTGGAATCGCGATATCCTGGGCGCAAAGACAACCCTCGGGGATTCGAATGACACAGAATGACTTGGCGGCGCTGCGCGACCGCATCGACGTGCTCACCTATGCGGACGAGGCCGACACCGTCGCGCGGCTGATCGAGACCGCGGCGCTCTCGCCCGAGGACCGGGCGCGCATCTCGGCCGCCGGCGCCGGACTGGTCCGCCGCATCCGCGACAATTCCGACCCCGGAATGATGGAGGTCTTTCTGGCGGAATACGGTCTCTCGACCGACGAGGGTGTGGCGCTGATGTGCCTGGCCGAGGCGCTGCTGCGGGTGCCCGACCCGGAAACCATCGATGCGCTGATCGAGGACAAGATCGCGCCGTCGGACTGGGGCCGCCACATGGGCCATTCCACCTCGCCGCTCGTCAATGCCTCGACCTGGGCGCTGATGCTCACCGGCAAGGTGCTGCGCGAGGATGCCGAGCCCGGCCCGGTCGGCCACCTGCGCGCCGCCGTCAAGCGGCTGGGCGAGCCGGTGATCCGCACCGCCGTCGGCCGCGCGATGAAGGAGATGGGCCGCCAGTTCGTGCTGGGCGAGGACATCCGCGCCGCGATGAAACGCGCCAGCGGCATGGAGCAGAAGGGCTATACCTACAGCTACGACATGCTGGGCGAGGCCGCGCGCACCGATGCCGACGCGATGCGCTATCACGCCGCTTATGGCCGCGCCATCGAGGCCATTGCCAAGGGCTGCGGCTCGGACGACGTGCGCAGGAACCCCGGCATTTCGGTCAAGCTCTCGGCGCTGCATCCGCGTTACGAAGAGGCGCAGAAAGACCGGGTGATGGCCGAGCTCTATCCCCGCCTGCGCGACCTGGCGCTGATGGCGCGCGGCCGCCGGATGGGGCTCAACATCGACGCCGAAGAGGCCGACCGGCTGTCGATCTCGATGGATCTGATCGAGCGGCTGATGCGCGATCCGGGTCTTGCCGGCTGGGATGGCCTGGGCGTGGTGGTGCAGGCCTTTGGTCAGCGCTGCGGCGCGGTGCTCGAATATCTTCACGCGCTGGCCGAAGAGACCGACCGCCGGATCATGGTGCGGCTGGTCAAGGGCGCCTATTGGGACACCGAGATCAAGCTGGCGCAGGTCGAGGGGCTGGCGGGGTTCCCGGTGTTCACCTCGAAACCGGCGACCGACGTGAGCTATATCGCCAATGCCCGCCGTCTGCTGAACATGACCGACCGGATCTATCCGCAGTTCGCCACCCACAACGCCCATACCGTGGCCGCGATTCTCGACATGGCCGAGGACAAGGACAGCTTTGAATTCCAGCGTCTGCACGGCATGGGCGAGGCGCTGCATGACATCGTTCTGAAATCCGAAGGCTCCCGCTGCCGGATCTACGCCCCGGTCGGCGCGCACAAGGACCTGCTGGCCTATCTGGTGCGGCGGCTGCTGGAAAACGGCGCAAATTCGTCTTTCGTCAATCAGATTGTCGACGAAGATGTGCCGCCAGAGGTGGTGGCGCGCGATCCTTTTGAGGCGGTGGGCGATCCGCAGCCCCATCTGCCGAAGGGACCGGAGCTGTTTCAGCCCGAGCGGGTGAATTCGCGCGGCTGGGATCTGGCGCACCGCCCGACGCTGGCGGAAATCGATGCCGCCCGCGCGCCCTTCGCGACGCACCAGTGGCAGGCCGCACCGCTGCTGGCCGGCAAGGCCGCACCGCGCGAGGCCGTGCCCGTCACCAACCCGGCGCTGCCCTCCGAAACCGTCGGCGCGGTCGCCTTTGCCAGCCCCGCCGACTGCGAAACCGCCCTGGACACGGCCCGCCCATGGCAGGCCTCTGCGGCTGAACGTGGCGCCATCCTCAACAAGGCCGCCGATCTCTACGAGGCCAATTACGGCGAGATCTTCGCCCTGGTCGCCCGCGAGGCGGGCAAAAGCCTGCCGGATGCGGTGGCCGAGCTGCGCGAGGCGGTCGATTTCCTGCGCTACTACGCCGCCAATGCGCCCGAGGACGCGCCGGTCGGCACCTTTACCTGCATCAGCCCCTGGAACTTTCCGCTGGCGATCTTCACCGGTCAGGTCTCGGCGGCGCTGGCGGCGGGCAATGCGGTGCTGGCCAAACCTGCGGAACAGACCGGGCTGATCGCCTGCCGCGCGGTCGAGCTGTTGCACGAGGCCGGTGTGCCGCGCGACGTGCTGCAATGTCTGCCCGGTGCAGGTGACGTCGGTGCGGCGCTCACCTCCGATCCGCGCGTCGGCGGCGTGGCCTTTACCGGCTCGACCGAGACGGCCCTGAAAATCCGCCGCAGCATGGCCGACACCCTCGCCCCCGGCGCGCCGCTGATCGCCGAAACCGGCGGGCTGAACGCGATGATCGTCGACAGCACCGCCCTGCCCGAACAGGCGGTTCAGGCCATTGTCGAAAGCGCCTTTCAGTCCGCCGGCCAGCGCTGTTCCGCCCTGCGCTGTCTCTACGTGCAGCGCGACATTGCCGGGCCGTTCATCGAGATGCTGACCGGCGCGATGGAGGCGTTGCAACCCGGGCTGCCCTGGCAGCTCTCCACCGATCTCGGCCCGGTGATCGACGCCGAGGCGCATGAGGGCATCGCCACCTATGTCGCCAAGGCCAAATCCGAAGGTCGCGTCATCAAGCAGATCTCGGTGCCGAAAACCGGCCATTTCATCCCCCCCACCCTGCTGCGCGTCAGCGGCATCGAAGAGATGGACCGCGAGATCTTTGGCCCGGTGCTGCATTTCGCCACCTTCGAGGCCGATCAACTCGATCAGGTGATCGACACGATCAATGCCACCGGCTACGGCCTCACCTTCGGGCTGCACACCCGCATCGACGACCGGGTGCAACATGTGTCCGAGCGCATCCATGCCGGCAATATCTACGTCAACCGCAACCAGATCGGTGCCATCGTCGGCAGCCAGCCCTTTGGCGGCGAGGGGCTTTCGGGCACCGGGCCCAAGGCGGGCGGGCCGAACTATCTGGCGCGCTATTCCAGCCATCCCGCCCCCCTCGCAAGCGAGAGCCCCGGCGCGCAGGTCGACAGCCTGGCCCTCCAAGAGGCGCTGAAGGCCCGCGAACTGCCCGAGGCCGATCAGCCGCTCTCGCTGCCGGGACCGACCGGCGAATCCAACCGGCTCACCGCCCTGCCGCGCCCGCCGCTGCTCTGCCTCGGGCCGGGGGATGCCGCAGCGCAGGCGCAGAAAGCGGCCGTCGAGGCGCTTGGCGGCAGCGGCGTCCGCGTCGCCGGCGCGCTGGAACCGGCGGCCTTGGGCGCGCTGGAGGCCATCTCGGGTGCGCTCTGGTGGGGCGACGCATCCACCGGACGGGCCTATGCGCAGGCGCTGGCCGGACGTGACGGGCCGATCCTGCCGCTGATCACCGGCCTGCCCGACAAGGGGCACGTGGCGCATGAACGCCATGTCTGCGTCGACACCACCGCCTCGGGCGGCAATGCCGCGCTGCTCTCGGGAATGTCATGACCGGCGTGTGATCTCTTGACCTTCGGGGGGAAAGCCACAAGCTTTCCCCCATGTTCCCGATCCGCGATCACAACCCCTCCGGCCGGACGCCCTTTGTCACCTATGCGCTCATGGCGATCAATATCGTCGTGTTCCTGTCATATGTGGACATGGGCGACCGGGCGCTGTCCTATTTCTACTGGGATTACGCGCTGATCCCGGCCAAGGTCAGCGCCGGCGAGGGGATCACCGGGGTTTTCACCTCGATGTTCCTGCATGGCGGTTTTCTGCACCTTGCGGGCAACATGCTGTTTCTCTTCATCTTCGGCGACAATATCGAGGATGAGATGGGGCACCTGCCCTATTTGGGCTTTTACCTCGCCTGCGGGCTGGCCGCCGCGGTGCTGCAATGGGCCAGTGCGCCGCAATCGATGGTGCCGGTGGTCGGCGCCTCGGGGGCGATTGCCGGGGTGATGGGCGGCTACCTGTTGCTCTACCCTCGGGCCAAGGTGGATATCCTGCTGATCTTCATCGTCTTTTTCAAGGTTCTGCCGCTGCCGGCCTGGATCATGCTGGGGCTGTGGTTCGGCATGCAGCTCTTTGGCGGCTTCAGCACGCCGGGCGATGGCGGCGGCGTCGCCTATTGGGCCCATGCCGGCGGCTTCGTCGCCGGGATCGTGCTCTGCCTTCCGCTGTGGATGCGGCTTGGCGGGCCGCGCTTCTGGGCGAAAACCCAAGGCCACCCGCCGCATCCCGATGCCACGTATCCGCTGTCACGCAGTTCGATCCCGCGCGCCGGGCGGCGGCGGCGGCGCTGATCAGCTCAGCGCGCGGGTGATCATCAGCCCCGCCCAGGCGGCAAAGCCGGTGAGGAAAATGCCCCAGCTCAGATCGGTCAGCAGCATCGACCAGGACCAGCCTTTCAAGGTCGCCAGATTGGTGAACTCGTAGGTGCCATAGGCCAGCGCCCCCAGAAAGGCCCCGCCCAGCGCCGCCTGCGCCGGCGCTTCGGCCCGCAGGGCCGGCAGGCTGACGAACCAGATCAGCCCTGCGACGTAGAACAGGTAGAAGACCAGCGCCGGAACAAGGCGGAACCCGTCGACCAGAAGGTCGCCGACATGGCGTTCGAACACCGGGCGGATCAGGAGCCGCAACCCGATGACATCGAGGCCGAGAAAGACCAGCGCGGTGGCGAAATACAAGATGAGAATCTGCATGCAGCGAAGATAGGCCGCAGGCCGGCAAAGACCAGTGGCTCAGCCCCGTCGCGCGACGGCGAGCGCCTCGGGCAGTGCGGCGGCAAAAGCGTCGAGCATCTCCGGCGTGCCGGCGCTGATCCTGATGCAGCGGTCTTCCGGCGCAACAAAGGGCATTCGCACAAAGACCCCCTGTGCCAGCAGGCCGGTCAGAACCCGGCGGGCGAAACCGCCGTCGGCGCCGCAATCCACCGCCACGAAATTGGTGGCCGAGGCCAGCGGCCGAAGCCCGTTGTCCCGCGCGATCGCCGCGATTCTGTCGCGCGCCGTGGCCACGTCGCGCTGCACCCGGGCCAGCCACGCGCGATCCTGCAAGGCCGCCAGCGCGCCCGCCTGGGCCGAGCGGTTCATCCCGAAATGGTTGCGCACCTTTTCATAGGCGGCGATCACATCCGCCTGGCCGATGGCATACCCCACCCGCGCGCCGGCCATGCCATGCGCCTTGGAAAAAGTCCGGAAGCGCAGAACCGCCGGGTCCGTGACGTCAAACGCCGGCACCGAATCCTCAGGCGCGAATTCGACATAGGCCTCGTCGAGCACCAGCACACATCCCGCCGGCAGCGCCGCGATCATCGCCTCGACCTGCGCCGCCGAGAGCCAACTGCCCATCGGATTGTCGGGGTTGGCCAGATAGATCAGCTTTGCCCCGACCGCGCGCGCCTTGGCGAGCAGTGCCTCGGTATCCTCGTGATCGTCGCGATAGGGCACCCGGTGCAGCGTGCCGCCATGGCCCGCCACGTGAAAGTTGAACGTCGGATAGGCGCCATCCGAGGTCACCACCTGATCTCCGGGGCCGACCATCAGCCGCACGGTGGATTCCAGCAGCCCGTCGATCCCGGCACCGAGGACGATATTGTCGGCACCGATGCCCAAATCCTCGGCCAGCGCATGCCGCAGATCAAAGCTGGTGCTGTCGCCGTATTTCCAGATCTCGGCATCTGCTGCCTGCATCGCCCGGCTGGCCAGCGGCGACGGGCCGAAGACGCTTTCGTTGGCGCCAAGACGGGCCACGAAAGGCGCGCCCCGGTCACGCTCCATCTGTTCCGGGCCGACGAAGGGCACGGTGGGCGGCAGGGCGGCGACGATATCGGTGAAACGCGGTCCTCTCATCCCCCTGCACTATCCCGAGCCGGCCGAAGGATGCAAGCGCTCCGCCATCGCGCCCGAACAACACAATCGCGACAGCCCGCGCGGCGCCGCGGCATTCGCCGCTTGACCCTTGCGGCCCCTTTGACCAATTTCCGCGCGAAACAAGGAAAGCCCATGAGCAGAGCCACTCCGCGCAGCCCCGCGCCCTTCGCCGCCTTCGAATGGATGATCGCCTGGCGCTACCTGCGCGCCAAACGCGCCGAAGGCGGCGTCAGCACCATGACCTGGATCAGCCTGATCGGCATCACGCTGGCGGTCTTTGCGCTGATTGCCACGCTGGCGGTGCGCTCGGGGTTTCGCGAGGAATTCGTCGATACCATCGTCGGCACCAACGCCCATGTCACCGTCTACTATCAGCAGCAGATCAACGAATTCGGCCAGATCGAACGCAGCATCGAGGATTTCGATGCCTTGCGGGCGCGGATCTCCGCGCTCGATTTCGTCACCCGCGCCGCGCCGCTGGTCAAGGGCCAGGTCATGGCCACCGCCAATGGCCGAAACTCCGGTGTCGAGGTCTTCGGCATTTCTGCCGCCGATCTCTCGACCATTCCGCGCGTCGCCAACCCGATCGACAGCCAGGGCGATCTCTCCGGTTTTGGCCCGGGCCTGGCCATCGGCTCGGGCGTGGCGCGCGAGCTTGGGGTGACGATCGGTGACCGGATCAAGCTGATCTCGCCCGACGGGGTCAAGACGCCCTTCGGCACCTCGCCGCGGGTGCAGGCCTATGAGGTGGGCTATGTCTTCACCGCCGGCCGCCACGACATCGACCGCACCCGCGTCTACATGCCCTTTGCCGAGGCGCAGAGCTATTTCAACCGCGAAGGCGTGGCAGACGAGATCGAGGTCATGGTCGCGGACCCCGACACCGTCGACAGCTATGCGCTGCCGCTGCTCGAGGTGGCGGGCGAGCGGGCGCTGGTCTGGACCTGGCGCGACGCCAGCGGCGCCTTCCTCCGGGCGCTGGAGATCGAGGACAACGTGATGTTCGTGATCCTCGCCATCCTGGTGCTGATCGCGGCGATGAACATCGTCTCGGGGCTGATCATGCTGGTCAAGAACAAGGGCCGCGACATCGGCATCCTGCGCACCATGGGCCTTTCGGAAGGCTCGGTGTTGCGGATATTCTTCATCTGCGGCGCCTTCACCGGGCTGATCGGCACGTTCCTTGGCGTGATCCTCGGCAGTCTCTTCGCGATCTACATCGACCCGATCTTTGCGGTGGTGAACTACCTGTCCGGCGGCGGCGTCTGGGATCCGTCGATCCGCGGGCTTTACGCGGTGCCGGCCAAGCTCGAGCTGGGCGATGTGCTCTCGGCGGTGACGCTGTCGCTGGGGCTGTCCTTCATCGTCACCATCTTTCCCGCCCGCCGCGCGGCGCGGCTCAACCCTGTGGAGGCGCTGCGGTATGAGTGATCCGGTGCTGGCGCTGGACGGCGTGCAAAAGACCTACAACCAGGGTCGCGAAAACGAGGTGGCGGTGCTCAAGGGCGTCGACCTGAGCCTCGCCCCCGGCGAGGTGGTGGCGCTGGTGGCGCCCTCGGGGGCGGGCAAGTCGACGCTGCTGCATATCGCCGGGCTGCTCGACACCGCCGATGCCGGCTCGGTCCGGATCGGCGGCCAGGAGATGACCCGGCTGAGCGACCGCAAGCGCACTGCCGCGCGGCGGCGCGACGTGGGATTCGTTTATCAGTTCCACCACCTGCTGCCGGAATTCACCGCGCTGGAAAACGTCGTGCTGCCGCAGCTCGCCAATGGTGTGGCCCGCGGCGCGGCGGAGGCCCGGGCCGAGACCCTGCTGGCAACCGTCGGCTTGCAGGGCCGCGCCGGTCATCGCCCCGGCGCGCTCTCGGGCGGCGAACAGCAGCGGGTGGCCTTCTGTCGCGCGCTGGCCAATGCGCCGCGCCTGCTGCTTGCCGACGAGCCCACCGGCAACCTCGACCCCGCGACCTCGGACACGGTGTTCGAGGCTCTGATGCATCTGGTGCGCGAAACCGGACTTTCGGCATTGATCGCCACCCACAACCTCGAGCTGGCGGCGCGGATGGACCGGCAGCTGCGGATGACCGACGGCCACCTCGACCCGGCATGACCGCCGGCGCGTGACCCCGCCCCGGCCACCGCGCCGGGGCCCCCGGACCGGTCACATCCGGCGCGTGCGGCCCCGGGTCGGGCCCGGGGCGCGAACACCGCAGGCGATTGGCGAAAACTTTAGATGACAGGCGCGCCGGGCGGTCTATTCTTGACGGCGTCGCAGTTTGCGCGAGGTGCCGCATGTACCATCGATCCCACGACCGCCCCGTCGGGCGCGCGCCCGATTACACCGCCGCGTGCCTGGTGATGTTCGGCGTGAATCTGATCTGGATGCTGTTTGCCCTGCTGGCGGCCTTCGGGCTGGCGGCGGTCGTGCTCGCCGGGCTGACGCTCAACACCTGGATCAGCTGGCTGGCGGCGCGGCGGCGCTGATCGCCCGTGTGGCGGCCTGGATGCCGCCGGCGTGGTGCGGAATGTCGAGCGCGGCAAGCCCCGCCTCGATCGCCCCCAGCACGCCCAGGATCATGTGGCTGTTCACATGCCCCATGTGGCCGATGCGAAAGAAACCGTGCCGCTCCTGGCTGTCGGGCGGCGCCATGCCCAGGCCAATGCCCAGCGTCACGCCGGCGTTGCGTTCGCACCAGTCGCGCAGCCGCTGGCCCTGGGGCGTTCCGATACCCAGGGTGGTGACCGCATGGCTGCGATGCGCCGGATCGGCGATGTTGAGCCGGAGCGGCCCGGCCTGCCCCCAATGCTCCACCGCCGCCCAGATCGCCCGGGCCAGCGTGGCATGCCGCTGCCAGATCGCCTCCATCCCCTCGTCCTTCATCATGTCGAGCGCGACGCGCAGGCCATAGAGGTGATGGGTCGGCGCGGTGCCGCCGAAATACTGGTAATACATCTCGGGCCGGGCGCGCGGCGTCCAGTCCCAATAGCGCGACACACGGTCGGGGCGATGCGCGGCGGCCTTGGGCGAAAAGAACACAAAGCCCATGCCCGGCGGCACCATCAGCCCCTTTTGCGAGCCGGCGACCAGCACGTCGACACCCCAGGCATCCATCTCGAAGCGGTCGCAGCCCAGCGAGGCGACGCAATCGGCCATCAGGAGCGCCGGGTGCCCTGCCGCATCCATCGCCGCCCGCAGCGCGGGAATGTCGTTGCGCACCGAGGTGGCGGTATCCACATGCACCGCCAGAACCGCCTTGATGCGCCGCGCCGTGTCGGCGCGCAGCCGCGCCTCGACGCGGTCCGGGTCGAACGGGCTCTGCAAGCCGAATTCCAGGATCTCGGCCTCGATGCCCAGGCCCTGCGCCATTTCCACCCAGCCGTGCGAAAACCGCCCCGTTGCCGGCACCAGCACCAGATCGCCGGGGTTCAGCACATTGGCCAGCGCGGCCTCCCAGGCGCCGTGACCGTTGCAGATATACATCGCAACGTCATGTTCGGTCCGCGCCACCCCGCGCAGATCCGGCAGCAGGCTCTCGGTCAGTTCGACGACCTCGCCTTCGTAGATATTGACCGAGCTGCGGTGCATCGCGCGTTGCACGGCGTCGGGCGTTTCCGAGGGACCGGGGATTGCCCGGTAGGTGCGGCCATTGGCGAGGGGCATGTTGCGTTCTCCGTGGATCGACGCGCAGCTAACCCCGGCGCGGCGCCTTCGTCAATCGCCACCGCCCGGCTTGCCAGCCGGGTCCCGAGCGCCTAAACCCGCGCCAGCGAAACCCCGGGAGGCGGCCACCGGCCGCAGTGTCGATGATCAAGAAGATGATGACCTGGTTGGAGGACCGCAACCGGCGGTTCAGCCGGTCCTTCGGCAAGGATATCTCCACGCCGAAAGGTCGGTTCTGGGGCAATGTGCATTACAACGTCGTCGACCATGCCTTCCTGCGCGTGCTCTGGACCAATTTCTTCGAAATCGCGCCGGGCGTCTATCGTTCGAACCATCCCGGCCCGCGCCGGCTCAAACGCTATCGGGAGCTCGGCATCAAGACCGTGGTGACCCTGCGCGGCGAAGAGAAATTCGCCCATTACCTGTTTGAAAAGGAAGCCTGCGAAGCGCTTGGCATGGAGTTCCGCGTCACCAAGCTCTGGGCGCGCAATGCCACCAAACGGGATCGGCTTCTGGCGGTTCTGGACACCTTCCGCGATATCGAGAAGCCGTTTGTCTTTCATTGCAAGTCCGGCGCCGACCGCGCCGGGATCGTTGCCGCGATGTATCTGATGGTGTTCGAAGGCCTGCCGGTGGAAGAGGCGCGCAAGCAGCTATCGATGAAATACCTGCACATGAAATGGACCAAGACCGGGGTGCAGGATTACATCCTCTCGGTCTACGAGGCACGCAAGAACGCCGAGCCGATCGGCTTCGAGGACTGGCTGCGCAGCGAATACCGCGCCGCCCGGCTGAACGACGCCTGGGATGCCCGGAAGACCCCGGCCGAGACCGCGCAGATGCTGCGCGAGCGAAAGGACGAGGCGTGAGCGAGACCCCGCCCAATTCGCGCGGGCTGGCACGCTGGCTCTGGCGCAAGTACCTGCGGCGGCACATCTGGCTGCTGGCGGTGGCGCTGGTCTTCATGTCGCTCGAAGGCGCGATGTACGGCGCCATCAGTTACATGATGAAACCGATGTTCGACCAGATCTTCATCGGCGGACAAGGGAACAAGCTGGTGCTTGTGGGGCTTGCCATTCTGGGCATCTTTGCCCTGCGCGCGGCGGCCTCGGTGGTGCAGAAGGTGGTGCTGACACGACTGGCCCAGGTCACCTCGGGCGAGATTCGCACCGACCTGGTGGATCACCTGATGACCCTGGAGGGCCAGTTCCACCAGACCCACAGCCCAGGCTACCTGATGCAGCGGATCGAGGGCGATGTCGGCTCGATCAACAAGGTCTGGAAGACCCTGGTCACCGGCGCCGGCCGCGACGTGGTGGCGTTGGTGTCGCTGTTCGGGGTGGCGCTGTCGATCGACTGGCGCTGGACGCTGGTGGCGCTGATCGGCGTGCCGGTGATGGTGGTGCCGGTGGTGGTGCTGCAACGCTATGTCCGCCGCCATGCACGGGTGGCGCGCGACGTGGCAGCCGGGCTGTCGGTGCGGCTCAACGAGATCTTTCACGGCATCGTCCCGATCAAGCTGAACCGGCTCGAACGCTACCAGTCGCGGCGCTATTCCAAGCTGACCGACAAGCGGATCAGGGTCGAGGTCAAATCCTCGCTCGGCCAGGCGCTGATCCCCGGCATGGTCGACCTGATGGCCGGTGTCGGGTTCTTTGGCGTGCTGCTCTATGGCGGGCGAGAGATCATCGACGGCACCAAGACGGTGGGCGATTTCATGGCCTTTTTCACCGCTCTCGGCCTGGCCTTCGAGCCGCTGCGCCGGCTGGGCGCGGTCTCGGGTGTCTGGCAGGTGGCAGCGGCGGCGATCGAGCGGCTGCGCGAGCTGCTCGAGACCCGGCCGGGGCTGGCCTCGCCGGCAACCCCGCGGCCCGCGCCGCAGGGCGCGCCGGAAATCGTACTGGATGACGTGCACCTGGCCTTTGGCGACGCGCCGGTGCTGCGTGGCGCCTCGCTGGTGGCCGAGGCCGGCAAGACCACGGCGCTGGTCGGCGCTTCGGGGGCGGGGAAATCCACCGTCTTCAACCTGATCACGCGGCTGGTCGACGTGCAGCGCGGCCAGGTCACCATCGGCGGCACCGACGTGCGCGACATGGCGGTGCCCGAGGTGCGCGGGCTGTTTTCCGTGGTCAGCCAGGAGGCGCTGCTGTTCGACGAGAGCCTGCGCGACAATATCGTGCTCGATGGTCGCGAGGTCAGCGAAGACCGGCTGAACGCGGCGCTCGAGGCGGCGCATGTGGCGGATTTCCTGCCGCGGCTGGCGGAAGGGCTCGACAGCCCGGCCGGGCCGCGCGGCTCGAACCTCTCGGGTGGTCAGCGGCAGCGGGTGGCAATTGCCCGCGCAGTGCTGCGCGATCGACCGATCCTGCTGCTCGACGAGGCGACCTCGGCGCTCGACACCGCCTCCGAGGCGCTGGTGCAGGAGGCGCTGGACCGACTGGCGCGGGGCCGCACCACGCTGGTGATCGCGCATAGGCTGTCGACCGTGCGCCATGCCGACAAGATCGTCGTCATGGATCAGGGGCGGGTGGTCGAGGAAGGCACACATGAGACGCTTCTGGCGCGGAACGGTGTCTATGCCGGGTTGTACCGGATGCAGGACGGCGCCTAGGACCGGCCGGGACTGGGGGCGCTGCCCCCGGCCTGCGGCCTCCCCCGCGGTATTTTCGGAAAGAGGAAGATCAGGAGCGTCGGTGATAGCCTTTCGCCAGGGTCTCGGGCGGGGTGCCGGTGGCGTAGCGGACCAGGGTGACGAGATTGCGCGCGCCGCGGCGCAGCCAGCCGTCGCGGCGGTAGCGGTCGGCGGAGGTGAGCGCCTTGGCGGGCAACAGTGTGATCTTGCCCTTGAGGGCGCGGGCCAGGGCCACATCCTCCATCAGCGGCTGGTCGGGATAGCCGCCGGCGGCGTCATAGAGCGCGCGCGGCAGCAGCAGCGCCTGATCGCCGTAGGGCAGCTGGAACAGCCGGCTGCGCAGGTTGGCCCAGCCTTCGGTCAGCCGCGCCATCGGGTGGCGGCTGTCGAAGCGGAGGCGGAAGGCGGCGGCGGAACCGCCGGAAAGATGCGCCAGCACCGGCGCGGTCCAGCCCGGGGCGAGCCTGGTGTCGGCATGCAGCACCAGCAACCAGTCGCCCTGCGCCCGGGCGGCGCCGCGCCGGAGCTGGCCGCCGCGCGAGGCCGGGCCGGTGACGATCCGGGCGCCGGCGGCCTCTGCGGTCGCGAGGGTGGTATCGGTGGAACCGCCATCGCTGACGATCAGCTCGCGGATCAGCCCCTCTTGCAGCCCTTCGCCCAGCGCCATCAGGCAGGCGGGCAGCGCCGTGGCGGCGTTCAGCGTCGGGATGATGACCGAGATCGGGGCGCGCATCTTGCCTCTTCTGCTTGCTCACGGGATGTCTATATGGGACGTCAGGGCCGGAAGGAATTGTCAAATGAACACTTATGCCGGGAAACGCCGCGTGCTGCGCCTTGCAGGCGGCGATGTCAGGGACTTTCTGCAAGGGCTGGTCAGCAATGACGTGGCGCGGCTGGATCGCGGGCTGGTCTATGCCGCCATGCTGACGCCGCAGGGCAAGCTGATCGCCGACTTCTTCTTGCAGGCGGACGGTGCGGATGTGCTGATGGATCTGCCGGCCGAGTTGGCCGAGGGGCTGGCCAAGCGGCTGACGATGTACAAGCTGCGCGCCGATGTGACGATTGGGCCGACCGATCTGGCGGTGTCGCGTGGCACCGGTGCGGCGCCGGCGGGCGCCCTGCCCGATCCGCGCGACGACCGGCTGGGCTGGCGGCTGATCGCGCCGGAGGCGGTGGAGGCGGACGACACCGACTGGGATGCGCTGCATGTGGCGGCGATGGTGCCGCGCTGGGGCCGCGAACTGGGGCCGGACAGCTATCTGCTCGAGATGGGATTCGAGCGGCTGGCGGGGGTGGATTTCCGCAAGGGATGTTACGTCGGCCAGGAGGTGACGGCGCGGATGAAGCACAAGACCGAACTGCGCAAGGGGCTGGCCCAGGTGGCGGTGGACGGCGCCGCCGATCCGGGCAGCGAGATCACCGCCAACGGCAAGCCGGTGGGCGTGCTGGGCACCCGCGCCGGCGACCGGGCGCTGGCCTATCTGCGGTTTGACCGGGCCAGGGGCGAGATGCAGGCGGGGGCGGCGCAGGTTTCGCTGGTGGCACGCGGGCCGGGTTGAAGCCCGACCACCTGGGCGTGTCGCGGGGCGGTTACGAGGGCTGCGGCAGACGGCGGCGCAGCCGTTCTTCGATGCCGCGGCGGCGCCAGCCCGGGGCGACGTAGAGGCGCTCGATCTCCGGCGCGCCCCCGGCCCCGCGGCTCCAGAGCAGGTAGCCGCGCAACACGCCTTCGGTGCGATAGCCGAGCAGCCCGGCGCCCCGGGCCAGCCGGCGGGCGATGGCATCGATGCGGGCGGTGTCGCCGCGATGCAGGGCGGCGATGGCCGCGAGGTCGGGATGGTCTGTGGACATGAAAAAGGCCTCCTTGGCGTTGTGCCGGAGGCCTTTGATCATGAAATGCGCGCCCCCGGCTGTCCGGGGGATATGCGCGCGGGCCCCGAGGTCAGGCGCGCTCGGAATACTCCATGGTTTCGGTGTTGACGACGATATCCTCGTCCTGGCCCACGAAGGGCGGCACCATGACCTTGACGCCATTGTCGAGCACGGCGGGCTTGAAGCTGTTGGCGGCGGTCTGGCCTTTGACCACCGGCTCGGTCTCGACCACCTTGCAGGTGACCTTCTGCGGCAGCGAGGCGTTCAGCGCCTCCTCTTCGTGGAATTCCACCACGATGGTCATGCCGTCTTGCAGGAAGGGGCGGCGCTCGCCGAGGATCTCGGCGTCGAGCTGCACCTGGTCGTAGGTCTCGGTGTCCATGAAGATCAGCTGGCCGCCGTCTTCGTAGAGGAACTGCATGTCCTTCTGTTCCAGCCGCACGCGCTCGACCTTGTCGGCGGAACGGAAGCGTTCGTTCAGCTTGGAACCGTTGCGCAGGTTCTTCATTTCGACCTGCGCAAATGCACCACCTTTGCCGGGTTTGACATGATCGACCTTGACGGCGGCCCAGAGATGGCCGTCGTGCTCGAGGACATTGCCGGGGCGGATTTCGTTACCGTTGATCTTGGGCATTGTGGCAGGACCTTGTCGAGAGGTTGAAGACGATTTGACGGGACCTATATATCGCGTTCATGCCCAGAGCAAGCTTACCATATCCTGTGCTGCATGCGCAGAAAGCTATGCAAGTATCACATAAGTGGTATGCGTTTGCGGGGTATCCGAATCAATAAAAAGCGGCCATAAGGGCCTTCACGCCAGAAACACAAGAGCAAGAATAAAGGACGATACATGACTGATTTCGTTGATGGTACAGCCTTTAACAGCGAACAGGGCAGCCGTGCCCGCAAGCTGTTTGCCGCCGTGGTCTTGGCTGCACTCGACGACGCCATTGCCGATGACAAGAAATACGGCAACGGCCCCGAACAGATTGCCCGCTGGGCGCGCTCGCGTGATGGACGCGAGGTGCTGTCCTGTGCCGGGATCGACCCGAACGAACGTGTCGTTCAGGGTCTGATGGAATTCGTGGGCAAGGGTGTGCGGACTTCGGTCGCCCTGTCGCGCGAAGAAAGCGAACGGCGCAATGCGGCCGCAGCGGCGGAACGCGAAGCCGCCTGATCTTCCATCTTTTCCAAGACTTGCAAACGCGCCCCGTGATCGGGGCGCGTTTGCGTTTGCAGGGTCAGTCGAGTTCCTGGCTGGCCAGGGCGCGGTGAATTTCGCGCCGGACAAGGCGGCGAACATTGCGGGTGATCCGCTCGCCCAGGGCGCCCTGAAGCTCCTCGCGGACGATCTCGACCACCATGTCACGCAGGGCCTCCTCGTCGATTGCGCCAAGATCGGCCGCGGCCGACACCAGTTCCTCGGAGGCATCGGTGTCGCCATCGTCGCCGGCCTCCGCCTCGGGCGCCGCTTCGGGGCCCGGCACGCTGTTGCGCGAGACAAAGACAAACGGCTTGGCCGGCGGCTGATCGTCGTCCTGATCCAGAGCCTCGGATGTGTCGTCCTGCTGCGCCTCTTCCTGCGCTGCCAGGGTGTCCTGCTGCTCGGCCGGGGTGTCCTGGGGGGCCTCCTCGGCGGCATTCGGCGCGGCTTCGGCCTCGGGCACATCGGGGTCGTGATCTTCCCAATCCAGCGCCTCCTCCGCCGCCGCCTCCGGTGCCAAATCGGGCGCCATATCCGTGGTATCGGTGGTCTCCGCCTCCGGGGCGTCCGCTTCGGCGGCAGGTACCTCCGACTGCGCCGCCGCGCCTTCGTTGCTGCCGGCAATCAGCGCTTCGAGCGCCGCGATCTTGGCCTCGAGCGTCTCGGGCTCGGCCGGCGCCTCGGGCAGATCATCCGCAGATACACTCTCGGCCACGGCCTCCTGCACCGCCTCCGCGGCCGGCTCCGCGACATGATCGGCGAAGACCTCGGGCGCGGCTTCGGCGCCCTCGTCGACAGCCTCTTCGAAGGGCGCTTCCTCGATCGCTTCCGGGGCCGGCGAGTCGGGCTCTGCCCGGCCGCCGTCGTGCACGCGCAGCGCCGGGGTCAGCACCAGGGCTTCCGGTTCCTGGGGGGCCCTGGCCTCTGGCGGCACGGCCTTCTCGGCCTCCGCCCGCCGTGCCTGCATTTCTTGACGTGCCTCTTCGGACACCAGCCTGCGAATAGATGACAGGACATCCTCGATCTCCGAGGATTTGACAGGATCTGACATTATTTTCACCACTTTGCCTCGCCGGGAGGATACCCCGGCGGGGCGCACCGCACAACCGATAGCGAAAATTGCGCGGGGTTTGTGGCGGGTGGACCTCAGTCGCCGATGCGGCGCAGCACCCGGTCGAGCTTGTCGCCCTGAAGGCTCTTGACCGGCGCGTTCCTGATCAGCCGATAGTATTCCGCGGGGTCGTAAAGCTGCACGTTCAGACCGAGATGCTTGGCGGTCATCAACCCCATGGCCGACAGGACCTGATAGGCGGCAATCGTGCGGTCGGCCACGGCGGCGGTATAGGCCACCTCGGCGTCAAGCAGATCCTGCTCGGCGGTCAGAACGTCTAGCGTGGTACGCTGGCCCAGGGTCGCCTCTTCGCGCACCCCCTGAAAGGCGACACGGGCAGCGCGGATCTGCCGCTCGGTCGCCTCGATCGAGGCATTCGCCACGCGCAGCGTGGCCAGCGCGGTGCCCACGTCCTGCGCCACCCCAAGCTGCACCACATGCAGGTTGCTCCGCGCGGCATCGGCGCGCGCCTTGGCCTGACGCTCCAGTGCCGACAGCTGGCCCCCCCGATAGATCGGGCCGCCAAAATCGACCGAGACCGACCCGGTGTTGGAATAATCGCCGCTGTTGAAATCGCCGGATTTGGTGACCCGTCCCGAGAGCGAGACCTGCGGCTTGACCGCCGCTTCGGCCCGGCGCAGGTTGATATCGGCAGTAGAGACCTGGTATTGCGCCTGGCGCATCGACGGATGCGTACGCACGGCGATCGCCTTGGCCGCGTCTTCGTTGCGCTCGACATCGGGCAGCCGCGTCACCGCAACGAGATTGTCGGGCCCCGAACCCACAGTGGCACGATATTCCTCGATCGCGCGCAGCAGATCGCCTTCGGCCGCAGCAAGATTGGCCCGGCTGGCCGCCAGCCGCGCCTCGGCCAGCGACACGTCGGTGCGCGTCACCTCGCCCACCTCGAACCGGTCGCGTGCGGCCCGCAGCTCCTGCTGCACCAGCCGCAGGTTGTTCTGCCGCAGGGACACGGTTTCCGAGGCGCTGCGCACGCCCACATAGGCCACGACGGCGCGCAACAGCACCTGCTGCTCGATCACCACAAGCCCTTCGCGCGTGGCCAGCACCGCCTCCTTGGCGGCGTCGACCTGAAGCCGCGAGGCGCCGAAATCATAAAGCAGCAGTTCGGCCACGATGGAAAAGCTGGCGCTGTCATCCTGAAAACCGGTGCCGGCGCCGGTCGTGGCGGAATAGCTGTAACCGAAATCGCGGCTGAACGACGAGCTCCAGCTCACGATCGGGCGCAGCGCGGCAACCGCCACCGCGACATCCTCGTCGGCGGCGCGCAGCAAGGCGCGGTTCTGCTGCAACAGGCCGGAATGCGTATAGGCGCTGGCCAGCGCATCGGCCAGCGTCTCGGCCTTGGTCGCCACCGGCGCCAGCGCCAGTGCGATAGTCAAGGCGCCCCGCCTCATTGCATTGCGGATCATTGCCTGTCTCCTGAACTTGCCACTCGTTGATACGCCATCTGGGCCTGCCTCCGTCGCTGCAAAAGCCACGCGGTGCCGCTACAGCGCAAATTCCCTGGAACTCTGGTATCCGGGCAACACCGGCGCCGCCGCGTTGAAGGCAAACCGCCACGAGATCGCACCGTTCTGCTTGTACCCCAGCCGCACCGTGCCAAGCGCGCCCTCCATGAAGAGCGCGGCAATGCGGCCGCCGTCCTTGAGCTGATCGGCAATGGCCTCGGGCAGATGCTCGATGCCGCCCTCGATCACGATGACATCGTAGGGCCCGTGTTCCGGCGCGCCGGCGTCCAGCGCTGCCTCATGCATGATCACCCCGTCGGCGCCGTGATCCGACAGCGCGCCCTGCGCCTCGGACACCCGGTCGGCGTCGTCCTCGACGGCAACAACCGCCTCGGCCATCCGCGCCATCACCGCTGCCGCATAGCCGTAGCCCGCGCCGATATCGAGCACCAGCTCTCCCCCCGAGATCGCCAGGCCATCCAGCATCTTGGCCAGCGTCCTGGGTTCGAGCATCACCCGGCCCGGCGCGAATTCGATATTCTCGCCGACATAGGCGGCCTCGCGCTTGTCACGCGGGGTATAGACCTCACGCGGGACGCTGAGCATGGCATCGATGATGGGAAACTTGGTCACGTCGGACGGGCGGATCTGGGTATCGACCATGAAGGTCCGGCGCTGGGCATAGTCGGTCATGTCTAAACTCGTCGGTTCAGGAACGTCAGCTCCGTCTTGCCACAAACCCTCTCGCCCGGCAATGACCGCATCGGGGTTTTCCGGCGCGGCGCAGCCGGCAGATGGCCCGGGCCGGCCGCGTGCCGCGCCTCCCGGCTCAATGCCGGCGGTTCAGCAGCCCCGACAGCTCGCAGGCGATCGCCAAGGCGGCCTCGTCATGCACCGCCGGCCCCGGAAGCTCGCGCGCGGCGGCCTCTTCCATCGGGTCGAAACGCATGCCGGCGGTGCCCTGTGTGCGGGCCGCGGCCGAGGCGCGCAGCTCGACGATCGCCGCCACCTTGGGCCGCAGCGCCTCCAGCATGTCGGCGGTCACAAATAACGGATCGGCTTCCGCGTCGGGCTCGTTCGACGGCGCCCGGTCGGCCAGCCAGAGCAACACCACCGGCCCCTTGATCCGGCTGATCAGCAAGGTCATCCGCGCCAGCCAGGCCGCCTGAAGCTCCTCGCGCACCATGCGGAACCGATCGGGGCTGATCGCCGCCAGCTCGCCCAGCAGGTGCCGGGTAAAGTGGAACTCGGTGAAATCCACCTCGCGAAACACCGCCTTGAGCATCGCCGAGGCGTTGATGAAGCGGTCGTTGCGGCGCGGGTGCACACTGTACAGCCGGTTCGACATGTTCTGCGCCCCCATGATCTGCACCACCGTGGCCCGCGCCCGGCCCGCCGCCTCGAGCAGGGCACTGTCGTTGACAAAGGCATCCACCCCGGCATTGACACAGCCGAAATTCACGCAGGCCAGGCCAAGCGCCTCTTCGGTCAGCGCCGGAAACGGCGTTTCAATGAATTTTCCAAAAGTCTCGGTGCCGCCGAAAAAGGCGACATATTCGCCCTCGAGCCGGCGCCGGGGCCCTCGGAACACCAGCCGCGACGCCCCGTAGCGACAAGGAAGATAGTCGGGGGCCGCGCCCCCGGTCATGTCATAGGTCATCTCACCCACCTGATTTTTCTCACCCGGGACGAGCCTCACCCGATTCGATTTCGAAATGCCTAAACGATGGATTTATGGCGATGTTTAACGGAAACTCCGCGCCCGCCCGCCCTTGCCCTCGGCCCGCGTTGCTGCCTATTGTCTGGCGAGCAGAACGAGGGCAGGTCATGGAAATTCAATCGATCGGTGTGATCGGCGCGGGCCAGATGGGCAACGGCATCGCCCATGTGATGGCGGTGGCCGGCTATGACGTGGTGATGACCGATATCTCCCAGGAGGCGCTTGACGCGGCGGTGGCGCGGATCGGCAAGAACCTCGGCCGACAGGTCTCCAAGGGCACGCTGAGCGCCGCAGACCAGGCCGCGGCCCTGGCGCGGATCCGCACCACGCTCGAAACCGCGGAGGTGGCGCAGACCGATCTGGTGATCGAGGCCGCGACCGAACGCGAGGAGATCAAGCAGAAGATTTTCGACGGGCTGCTGCCGCATCTCAAGCCGAACACCATCCTGACCTCGAACACCTCGTCGATCTCGATCACCCGGCTGGCCAGTCGGACCGACCGGCCCGAGAAATTCATGGGCTTCCACTTCATGAACCCGGTGCCGGTGATGCAGCTGGTCGAGCTGATCCGCGGCATTGCCACCGACAAGGACACCTATGACGCCTGCCTCGGCGTGGTCGAGCGGCTGGGCAAGACCGCCGCCTCGGCCGAGGATTTCCCCGCCTTCATCGTCAACCGCATCCTGATGCCGATGATCAACGAGGCGGTCTATACGCTGTACGAAGGCGTCGGCAATGTCACCTCGATCGACAAGGCGATGAAGCTCGGCACCAATCACCCGATGGGGCCGCTCGAGCTGGCCGATTTCATCGGCCTCGACACCTGCCTGGCCATCATGAACGTCCTGCACGACGGTCTGGCCGACACCAAATACCGCCCCTGCCCACTGCTGACGAAATATGTCGAGGCCGGCTGGCTCGGCCGCAAGACCAAACGCGGCTTCTACGACTACCGCGGCGAGACCCCCGTGCCGACCCGCTGACCCCGGGGACCACGCCCCGGCTGCTTCCTCTTGCCGAAAATACCGCGGGGGTGAGGCCGCAGGCCGAGGGGGCTGGCCCCCTCCTGCCGCCACCGCCCCGGCGCGGCTGCTGTCTAGCCTCCCAGCCCGAGCGTATGGGCGCGCAGCCAGGCCATCATGCGGCGCGGCTTGCTGTCCCAGCTGCGGATTTCCTCGGGCGTGATCGGAGCGCCGATGATCGGCGCCTGCGGCCGGTTGCAGGCATGCATGACCTCGTGGATCAGCAGCCCCTGCCGCAGGGTGGCCGACACCTTGTTGGCGATCTGGTAAAGGCGCGAGTTCTGGCCGGGGAAATGGATCGGCACCACCGTGGCGCCGGAGCGGGTGATCATCTTGGCGGTAAAGGGATTCCAGACCGCCTCGACCGCCTTGCCGAAGAAGGTGTCGCTGGCGGCGACGACCCCCGAGGGGAACAGCACGATCACCCCGCCCTGGCGCAGGTGATCCATCGCCGCCTTGCGCATCTCCAGGCTCTCGACACGGGCGTTTTCCTCATGCGGGAACGGCACCGGGATCATCAGGTCCTCGATTTCGCTCACCCCGGAAAGCAGGTTGCGCGTCAGGATTTTGTAGTCGGTGCGCACCCGGCCCACCAGTTCCGCCAGGACCATGCCGTCCACCAGCCCGTGCGGATGGTTGGCCACCACGATCACCGGGCCGGTGGCCGGGATGCGGGCGATCTGCTCGGCCGGGGTGCGCAGCTCGATCCCCATCAGCTCGAGCGCCTGGCTGAAGAAGGCCGGCCCCTCTTTCGGCCCCTGGCGCTCGAACCGGCGCACCAGGCGCAACAGCGGCAGCTTGCCGGTCAACCATTCCATCGCCCGGATGGTATTGGCCTTCCACGGATTGGTGAAGGTATTGGCATAAGACAGCTTGCGCTTGTCATAGGGTACCTGCTGGCCCGCCGTTGACGCCTTGCGCCCGGCTGAGGATTGCGCGGTTTCCACCATGGTTGCGTTCAGCATCCTTCCCCGGCAGGCCGTGAGCCGGCCTAGCAGTCTTCTCCGAACCGATCCGCCACCAGGGCTTCGACGGCATCAGCCAGCGCCTCGGCGTCCGGGCCCGAAGTCTGAACCTCAATAGTGCTTCCTTTCGAAGCTGCCAACATCAAAAGCCCCATGATCGAATCCCCCGAGGCGTCGAGGCCGTCGCGCGAGACTTCGGCCCGGGCATCGAATCCCTCGACCACCTCGACCAGCTTGGCCGAGGCGCGGGCGTGCAACCCCTTCTCGTTCACGATCTTCAGAGTGCGGGTCACGGTGTCTGTCATGTAGTCTGATCCGATGAGATATTCTGGCTGTCGATATACTTGCGTCCCGCCTCTGTCGCACGCCTGACGGCGTCGGCAACACCCAAATCGCGGCTTTTCGCCAGTTTGATCAGCATCGGCAGATTGGCGCCATAAAGAATGCGCCGGTTCTCGGGCGCACAGGCCATGAGAGAAAGGTTGGAGGGCGATCCGCCGAACATGTCGGTCACGATGACCACGCCGCCGCCCTGGTCGACGGAATCGGCAGCGCGGCAGATCTCGATCTGCTTGTCGTCGCGCACATGGTCGGGCTCGATCGAGATCGCGCGGATGCCCGGCTGTGCCCCGACCACATGTTCGATCGCGGCCAGGTACTCCCTGGCCAGTCCGCCATGCGCCACAATCACGATGCCGATCAAGGTCGCCGGTCTCCCGTTCATTTCCCGGTCACCGTTGGACAGGGTCCAGCGGCGCCAGCGCGCGCCGCTCAAGCTCTCGGTGCCTAATTGACACCCCCCAGCCCGCCGTTGCAAGCCCTCGGGCAATGCTTTCCGCGAGGGCAACGGAGCGGTGTTTGCCACCGCTGCACCCGAAGGCGACCGAGAAATGCGCCTTGCCCTCATCACGTGCAGCGGGCAGCTGGAAGGTCAGCAGATCAAAGACCTTGTCGCGGAAAACGGCAAAGCGCGGATCGGTGGCAATGTGATCGGCGACCCGGCTGTCCTGCCCGGTCAGCGGGCGCAGGTCGGGCTGCCAATGGGGGTTTTTCAGGAAGCGGCAGTCGAACACCACATCCGCCGCCAGCGGCAGGCCGCGCTTGTAGGAAAAGGACTGCACCGAAACCGCGAGATCATGTCCGCCGCTGCGGGCAAAGATCCGCTGGATCTCGGCGCGCAGATCATGCGGCGACAGCGCCGAGGTGTCGATCAGCACGGTGGCCTGATCGCGCAGCGCGCCCAGCATCTCGAGCTCGATCGCGATGCCGGCCTCGGGCGTGCCGTCGGGCGCCATCGGATGGCGACGGCGGGTCTCGTTGTAGCGGTTGGCCAGCACGCCGGCCTCGGCCTCGAGCACCACAAGCTCGGCGTTCTGCCCGGTGAGCTGGGCGATATTGGCCAGCAGCGTCGTCAGGGCCGCCGGCGAGAAATCTCGGGTGCGGACATCGATTCCCAGCGCCATGTCGCGGCTCAGCCCGCCGTCGAGCAGCGTCGGCGCCAGCGCCAGCGGCAGGTTGTCGATGGTCTCGAACCCCATATCTTCGAGCGCGTTCAGAGCCGTAGACCGCCCCGCCCCGGAGGGGCCGGTGAGCAGAACAAGGCGGTTGGGTGCATCGGGATGCATGGGGTCTTCGTCTCCTGGGGCGCCGGGGGTCAGTCGCGGCGACCATGCACAAGATACTGCCTGATTGCAGCAGGGAAATACCTTTCGTCGCGATTGTGAACCAAAGCGAGCGAAACGCCGGCGATTTCGGTCTGCCGCAGCGGCGGCAGCCGCTGCTGCTCCATCCGGTCGAGATCGACGGCGAGGGCCAGGGTCACCGGCGGATGCGGGTCGGCCCCAAGAAGGCCCAGGAACCTGGCCTCGATCCGCCCCGAGATCGCCGGCGGGCAGGAGGCGACCAACGCGCCGTCCTGCACCTCGACCAAGGTGCGGTCATCGGCCACCAGGCCTGCCCCCAGCGCCATCAGTTCGAGCGCCAGCGCCGATTTGCCGCTGCCGGACGCGCCCAGAATGACAACACCGCGGCCCCGGAAGGCTACGGTGCTTGCGTGCAGAAGCTGCGCCATTTTCTAGACCGGAAGCCCCACGACGAAACGCGCGCCCAGCGGCTCGGAGGTGATGTCGGCCTCGGTGGGGCGAATGTTCTCGGCCCAGATCACCCCGTCATGCGCCTCGACGATCTGTTTCGAGATCGCTAGGCCAAGGCCGGAATTGTTGCCGAAGTCATGCTCGGGCCGGTGCGAGTAGAAGCGCTTAAAAATTTTGGTCAGCGCTTCTTCCGGGATGCCGGGGCCGGTGTCTTCGACCACGATGAGCACGCGGTTCTCGCGCTGACGGGCCCAGACGCGGATCGCATCGCCGGCCTCGCAGAAGCTGATCGCATTGGTGATCAGATTGACGAAGACCTGCGCCAGACGCGCCTCGAGACCATGCACCATGATCGGCGCCTCGGGCAGATCGGTGATGAATTCGATCTCCTTGGTCTGCGCTTCCTTGCCGAGGAAGTCGCCGAGGTTGCCCAGGAGGTCGAGCAGGTTGAACTGCGCCTGTTCTTCCTTGACCAATTCGCTGTCGAGCCGCGAGGCATCGGAGATGTCGCTGACCAGCCGGTCGAGCCGACGCACGTCGTGATCGATCACGTCGAGCAGCTTGTCGCGGTGATCCTCGCGCTTGACCATGCGCAGCGAACCCACCGCGGAACGCAGCGAGGCCAGCGGATTCTTGATCTCGTGGCTGACGTCGGCGGCGAATTGTTCGTTGGCGTCGATGCGGTCATAAAGCGCCGTGACCATGCCGCGCAACGCGCCCGACAGCCGGCCGATTTCATCGGGGCGTGCGGTCAGGTCGGGGATGCGGATGCGGCCTTTGGCGTCCTTGCGGCGGTCGCGGTCGCGGCCCAGCTCGGCGGCTTCGGCGAGATCGGAAATCGGGTTGGAAATGGTCGAAGCCAGTACCAGCGACAAGCCGATCGAGACCAGCGTCGCCACGAGGAACATCTGCAAGACCCGCTCGCGCTCGGTGCGCACCAGCTTGTCGATCTCGCCCGAGGCCGAGACCAGGACGATGGCGCCGATCGGCGCGCCGCCCTGTTCGATCGGCGTGCCGACGGTAAAGACCGTGCCGCCATCGGCGGATTCGGTGGTGCGTACGGTGGTGTTGCCGGCCAGCGCCGGGCCAGCCAGATCGATCAGGTGTTCTTCGAAGGCGGCAAGGCGCTCTTCTTCGGAATCGGTGACCAGCCGCGCCACCGCGTCCCAGATCGAGCCGAGCAGATCGGTGATGACGGTATTGCCCTCATCCTCGGGCGCATCGATGCTGTCTGAGGCGGAACGGCCGACGATGGCCTGCGCCGGGTCGAAGACAAAGACCTCGGCGCCGCGGCGCAGCTCGATCCCCTCGAGCGTTGCGGCGACATCGACGCCATCGCCGGTGACGAGGCTGACCGGCGCGCTGCCCGGCAGCTGCGCCTCGAAGACATCGGCGATCAGTTCGGCCTCGCTGACGAGGCCCGAGGCGCGCTGTGCCGCCAGACCGTCGCGCGAGGAGTTGAGATAGAGAATGCCACCGACCAGCACGTTCAGCGCGATCAGATTGAACATGATGATCTTGCGGGTGAGCGGCGACGTGCGCAGCGAGAACAGCCCGCGTCGGGCGCGGCTGTCCTGAAGCTCCTGCTCGACGGTGCCGTCGGGCGCGACCCAATCGTCGCCCAGAACAACGTCACCCCGCCGTTTGGAGCCTGTCTCGGGCACGCCCATTTCCTCGACCAGAGCCATTATTCTTCGTTGTACCGGTAACCGATACCATAAAGCGTCTCGATGGCAGAGAAATCATCGTCGACGCTGCGCATCTTCTTGCGCAGGCGCTTGATGTGGCTGTCGATGGTGCGGTCGTCGACATAGACCTGATCGTCATAGGCGACGTCCATCAGCTGATCGCGCGACTTGACGAAACCGGGGCGCTGGGCCAGCGCCTGCAACAGCAGGAATTCGGTCACGGTGAGCGACACGTCCTTGCCCTTCCAGGCCACCGCATGGCGCAGCGGATCCATCCGCAGTTCGCCGCGTTCGATCACCTTGGTTTCCTCGGTGTCGCCGACGGCGCCGGTCTCGACCGCGTCCTGGCGGCGCAGCAGCGCGCGGATGCGTTCGACCAGAAGCCGCTGCGAAAACGGTTTCTTGACGTAGTCGTCGGCGCCCATGCGCAGGCCCAGAACCTCATCGATCTCGTCGTCCTTGGAGGTCAGGAAGATCACCGGCATGGTCGATTTCTGGCGCAGGCGCTGGAGCAGGTCCATGCCGTCCATCCGCGGCATCTTGATGTCCAGCACCGCCATGTCGGGCATCTTCTTGTTGAAGGCTTCAAGCGCCGTCTGGCCGTCGTTGTAGGTTTCGACTTCGAAGCCCTCGGCCTCAAGCGTCATTGCGACCGACGTCAGGATGTTCCTGTCATCGTCCACCAAGGCGATTTTAGACATTGGGTGTGTCCTTATGCTGCTCAACTGTCATATTTTTTTGCGCCATTATGCCTTGATATGCGGCGGGCAATCAATCGTTAACTGCGAATCACGTCGCCAGCCCCCCGGAAGCAGACCCGAAAAGTACGAAGGAATGGCTAAATTGCCTCACCTTTCGGACCCCGCGTCACCGACGCGAAATATGATTGCGCTAAACCGTGATTTGGTGGCGCTAACTGCGTCCCTGCGTCCTGTTCACCCTAAGAAACCCCATGTTACACCAGTTGGACCGAGGCCCGGGACAGGGCCGCGGGGGCGGCGCGTTCTGCCGTCAGCAACAAGACTTTCCGGCGCGAGACGCACGGATACATGGAGAAAGAAAATGGCATTTGGACGGGTGAACCCGCAGTTCCGGCTTGAAGATCAAGGGATCGAGGGTCTGGGCAATGTCTATTACAACCTCATGGAACCGGCGCTGATCGAAGAGGCTCTGCGGCGCGAGGAAGGCACATTGGGCCAGGGTGGCGCGTTTCTGGTCTCCACCGGCAAATTCACCGGCCGTTCGCCCAAGGACAAACATGTCGTCAAGACCGAGAGCGTCGCCGACAGCATCTGGTGGGACAACAATGCCGCGATGTCGCCGGAAGGCTTTGACGCGCTCTACCAGGACATGCTGGCCCATATGAAAGGCCGCGATTTCTTTGTGCAGGATCTCGTCGGTGGCGCCGACCCGGCACATTGCATCGATGTGCGCATGGTGACCGAGCTGGCCTGGCACGGGCTTTTCATCCGTCACATGCTGCGCCGCCCCGACCGTGAGGACCTGGACGAATTCGCCGCCGATTTCACCGTCATCAACTGCCCCAGTTTCACCGCCGACCCGGCGCGCCACGACTGCCGGTCGGGCACGGTGATCGCGATGAACTTTGACCGCAAGCTGATCCTGATCGGCGGCACCGAATACGCCGGCGAGAACAAGAAATCTGTCTTCACGCTGCTGAACTACCTGCTGCCGGAAAAAGGCATCATGCCGATGCACTGCTCGGCCAACCATGCGGTGGGCAACCCTGTCGATACCGCGATCTTCTTTGGCCTGTCGGGCACCGGCAAGACCACCCTCTCGGCCGATCCGGCGCGGGTGCTGATCGGCGATGACGAACATGGCTGGTCGGATCGCGGCACCTTCAACTTCGAAGGCGGCTGCTATGCCAAGACCATCAACCTCAGCGCCGAGGCCGAGCCCGAGATTTTCGCCACCACGACGAAATTCGGCACCGTGATCGAGAACATGGTCTATGACGAAGAGACCAAGGAGCTCGACTTCGAGGACGATTCCCTCACCGCCAACATGCGCTGCGCCTACCCGCTGGAGTACATCTCCAACGCCTCGCACAGCGCGCTGGGGGGCCACCCCAAGAACATCATCATGCTGACCTGTGACGCCTTTGGCGTGCTGCCGCCGATCGCGCGGCTGACCCCGGCGCAGGCGATGTATCACTTCCTGTCGGGCTTCACCTCCAAGGTGGCCGGAACCGAACGCGGCGTGACCGAGCCCGAGCCCACTTTCTCGACCTGCTTCGGCGCGCCCTTCATGCCGCGCCGCCCCGAGGCCTATGGCAACCTGCTGCGCGAAAAGATCGCCAAGCACGGTGCCACCTGCTGGCTCGTCAACACCGGCTGGACCGGCGGCGCCTATGGCACCGGAAGCCGCATGCCGATCAAGGCGACCCGCGCGCTGCTGACCGCCGCGCTGGACGGATCGTTGGCCGATGCACAGTTCCGCAAGGATCCGAACTTCGGCTTTGACGTGCCCACCGGCGTGCCCGGCGTGCCCGAGGTGCTGCTGGATCCGCGACGCACCTGGGACAATCCGACGGCTTATGACGCTCAGGCCGAGAAACTGGTGCAGATGTTTGCCGACAACTTTGCGCAATACACGCCTTTCATCGATGACGATGTAAAGGCGGCCGCCATCGGCTGATCTTTTATTGACGCCCTATCAATAAAACCCCCGATGCCTGGCATCGGGGGTTTTTTTGCTTTGTTAAATGCCCGTGTCTCACTCCCGGGCCTCGTCTTTCGACGGAAGGTCTCAGGAAATAAGCATCTCTTCCGGCGAGGTCCCGCGCTCCAATGCCTGGGCGAACCAGCCGGGCTTGCGGCCACGGCCTGTCCAGGTTTGTGTCGGATCATCGGGGTTCTGATACTTCGGCGCCGAAATCTTGCCGCCTTTGCCGGTGGTCAGGTCGGAAAGGGAGAACCCCATCTCCGCCGCCTTGGCCTCGAGGGCTGCCAGTGCTTCTTTTTTCTTTCTGTCCTCGAAAGTACTGATCGCCTTGGCCACCTGTTTTTGCAGCTGCTTCAGTTCTTTCAGAGACAATCCGTCCAGATCGATTTCCGGCATGTTCTCTCCGATAGCTGTCGTTTTGACAATTTAGATCGTTAATTCATCGTGATTAGGCAGTCAATTCCAATATTTGTGACATCAGGTCAACAAATAAATTGTTAACGGCCTCTCCAGAGTGGCAATTCCACCACCAAGACCATCGGAACAATCCGGTTGGTCTCATTCTGATGCAACATATAGGCGACTACTCGACAGAAAGTCAGCCTTGGATTTTCAGTTGGCAAAATTCAGCCAATTTCCGCAATTGACGCTGATGCGCATCGGCTGGAATTGCCATTTCTGGCGTGGCTTGCAAAGCCGCTGAAATCACCGATTGCAGATCGGACGATTGTGGCGCACCCTCACTCAATGCAAGGCCTAGGCCCTTAGAAACAAGGCAGAACGGGAGGTGAGGGAATGAATATCGCGATGTGGTCGGGGCCGCGCAATCTCTCGACTGCGCTGATGTATTCCTTTGGCGCCCGCCACGACTTCGACGTCTGGGACGAGCCGTTTTACGCGGCCTATCTCGCGCAGAGCGGACGGGCCCACCCAATGCGCGATGCAATCCTTGCCGCCGGCGAGGCCGATCCCGCATTGGTTGCACGACGCTGTATGGCGCCAGCTCAGGGCGGTCAGAAAAATTTTTACCAGAAACACATGAGCCAGCACATGCTGCCGGGAATCGACCGAGACTGGTTTGCCGCTGTCGCGCATGTCTTCCTGATCCGGCACCCCGCCCGCGTGCTCGCCAGCTTTGATCGCAAGCTGGAGCGTCCCGGACTCGAGGACATCGGATTTCGGCAGCAGGAAGAGATCTTCGACCAAGTCTGCGCCGAGGGCGCCCCCGCCATCGTGATCGACAGCGCCGATATCCGCCGTGCGCCCGGGACGATGCTGACCCGGCTTTGCGCCGCCCTGGGCATTGCCTACGATCCGGCCATGTTGCACTGGCCCGCCGGTGGCCATGCCCGCGATGGCGTCTGGGCGCCCCATTGGTACGATGCGGTGCACCGCTCGACCGGCTTTGCTGGCCCCGAGGGCCCCCTGCCGGCGCTCTCCGACCAGTTGCAGACGGTCTCGGAGGCCGCTCTGCCGCATTACCGCGCCCTGCGCTCCCACGCCCTCCCCTGCCCCCAAGAGGCCCCGGAATGACCCAGCAAGACCGCCCCCCCCGCGCCCCCGAACAGGCCGGCGCCGACGAGGGGCTGATGCTCGATCCGCATGGCTTCGTGAACACCACCAACGTCTTCATCGTCCGGCGCGGCGAGGTTTGGACCTCGACCGGCGATTACTGCATGAACGGGGTGACCCGGTAAAAGGTGATCGACCTCTGCCGCGACAATGGCATTCCCGTGTTCGAAAAGAACTTTTCGCTATACGAGGTCTATGGTGCCGACGAGGCCTTTCTGACCGGCACTTTCGGCGCGCAGACACCCGTGGCCGAGGTGGACGGCAAGAAAATCGGCACACGGTCCGGCGCCGGCCCGGTAACGGAGCATATCCGGGCGCTCTACAAGGCGTTGATTGCCGAGAATGTGGCAAAGCAGGCAAAGCGCAATTGAATGCCGCGCCAGCGTTTGAATGAGTTCCGAATTGTCCGGGAAATTTCCGCCTGTCACCCCATTTCGGGGGGAAGTGGCGGACCGAGGAGGATTCGAACCCCCGACCCCCTGATTCGTAGTCAGGTACTCTATCCAGCTGAGCTATCGGTCCGTGGAGGCGGGGTATAAGTCAGGGCCAAAGGGTCTGCAAGAGCGAATTCGAAGAAATTCACAAAGTTCCGCTCGGCAGGCGAATTTCAAAGACCGAGCCCTCCGGTCCGGTACGTTCCAGCGTCAACGCGCCGCCGTGCCCACGGATCAACTCGGCGGCAATTGCCAGCCCCAGACCGCTGCCGCCCTTGCGCGCGCCGCCCTGAAACGCCTTGAACAGATGCTCCTGCGCCTTGGCCGGCAGGCCCGGCCCGGTGTCGGTCACCCGGATCAGCCAATGCTCCTCCGCCTCTTCGGCGCAGATGTTGATTTCGCCGGGCTTGCCGGTGGCCATGATCGCCTGCCGCGCGTTGCGCACCAGATTCGACAGCACGCGATAAAGCTGTTCGCTGTCGGCGCGGATGTGCAGGGTGGCGGGCACATCTTCGGAATAGCTGAGGTCGTATTCGCCGGTCGCCAGCCGCTCGCTCTCCATCACGTCGGAAACCAGTTCCGCCAGCGGCACCCGGGTCAGCACCGGCGTCGGCTCTTCGGCGCGACCAAAGGCCAAGGTGGCCTCGCAGAGATTGACCGCACGGGTGATCGAATTCACCAGCTTCGGCGCCAGCCGCTTGACGCCGGGATCCTCGGACATCTCGATCCGGTCGGTGAAGAGCTGGGCCGAGGTCAGGATATTGCGCAGGTCGTGGCTGACCCGCGCCACCGCGCCGCCCAGCTGCGCCAGTCGCTCCTTCTGCTTGAGCGCATGGGTCAGCTCGGTTTCGAGCATCTTGAGCGCCTCCTCGGCCTCGCGCAGCTCGCGCACGCCGGCGGAGGGCTTTATGATGCGCCGGCCGTCCTCGGGCGCGGCGGCATAGGCCTGCATCTGGCCGACGACGCGCTTGATCGGTTTGACGAGGAACACCCGCACGGCGAGGAACAGCAGAAAGGCGGTGGCGATCGAGATCACCGCCGAAAGGAACAGGATGCGCAGCCCGTAGTCGATCATCGCCATGCGCAGCGGCGCGGTGTCCATCGACACCTCGATCAGCAGGCCGGCGTCGCGCAGCGGATTGCCGATCACCCGGATGATCCGCGGCTCGGGATCGACCAGCCGGCGCAGCCCATCGAGGATCAGCGTCAGCGGCGAGGCGTCGCGCAGGTCATAGGTCACGTCGACCGGCTGCGGCATCGGCGACGAAAGAATCAACTGCCGCGCCTCGTCGCGCCGGAGCACGACGTTGTAGACGCCGGCGTTGCGCAGCAGCTCATCCTCGAGATCGGCGTCGATCATGTCGTTGGCCAGCAGCGAGAGCGAGGCGATCTGCGCCCGCTCCAGATGGCCCAACAGGTAATCCTGCCGAAAGCGCGCCACCGAGGGAACAAAGACCATGACCTCCGCCAGCATCACGAAGACGGTTGTCAGGATCAGAAATCGCCCGGACAGCGAATTGAGCATTTGCGGCCAACCCCTTACGGCACCCAGCGCTGGATCAGCCCAACGATGCGTTTGACCGTTGGATTATCAAACAATCGGGGCGAGAAATAGGCCCCCGCTGCGCGTTTGTTGATCTCTCCGACCGTCGGATAAGGCGAAACCATGGCCGCCACATGCTTCATCTTGAGCTTGTTGGCGATCACCAGCGACCAGAGATTGGCCAGTTCCCCGGCCTGGTGTCCGGCGATGGAGACGCCCACGGGGCGGCCTTTCACCACCATGACCTTGATCAGCCCCGCAGTCTCGCGCTCGGTGATCAAACGGTCGCTGTGCGCGAATTCGAACCGGGTGACTTCCAGCCGGTCGCCATGCGCCGCGCGCGCCTGCGCCTCGGTCAGCCCGACCTGCGCCAGTTCGGGCGCGGTATAGGTGGCCCAGGGGATATGCGCCGTCGAGGTCTTGGCCGGCAGGCCGAAGAGCGCCGAGCGGATGACGATGCCGGCGTGATAGCCCGCCACATGGGTGAATTGCAGACCGCCCGCCACATCGCCGATGGCATAGACCCGGCGGTTGGTCGATTTGAGGCTGTCATCGACCTTGACGCCGGCCTTGGTCGTTTCCACCCCGGCCTTGTCCAGATCGAGGCTGTCCAGGTTCGGATTGCGCCCCACCGCCATCAGCAGGTGAGACCCCTTGAAAACGCGGCCGTCCTCGACCTCGACCTCGATGGCACCCGCCTGCCCGCGCACCTCGGCCGCGGCGGCCTCTTCGACGATCTCGATGCCTTCGGCGCGGAGCTGGTCGAGCACGATGGCCGCGGTTTCGGGATCGTCCTTGCCCAGCGCCTTGGCGCCTTCAATCACCGTCACGGCCGAGCCAAGCCGCCGATGGGCCTGCGCCATTTCCATGCCGATCGGGCCGCCACCGATGATCAGCAGGTGCTCGGGCCGCTCGCGCAGGTCAAACAGCGTCTCGTTGGTTTCATGCGGCACCTCGTCGAGCCCGGGGATCGGCGGCACCAGTGGCGACGACCCGGTGGCGATGACAATGCGCCGGGCCGAAATCAGATGTTCGCCGGCCTGCACCTCGCTCTCCGAGACAAACCGCCCGAATTCCCGGATCACCCGCACGCCCAGGCCTTCGAACCGCTCCACTGAATCGACCGGGGCGATCTGTGCGATCACGCCTTTCACGTGATCCTTGGCGGCAGCGTAATCCACCTGCGGCGTCACATCGGCGACGCCGTAGCGGCGGGCATGCGCCTGACCATAGGCCGCCTTGCTGCTGGCGATCAGCGCCTTGGAGGGCACGCAGCCATAGTTCAGGCAGTCGCCGCCCATCTTGTGACCTTCGAGCAGCACCACATCGGCGCCCATCTGTACCGCGCCGGCAGCGACCGACAGCCCGCCAGAGCCCGCCCCGATCACCAGGATATCGGTCTTGATCTTCTTCATGGCTCAGATCTCTTTTTTGCCGCGAACGGATTTGATCACGATGGGCAGCGCTGCCAGCGCCGAAAGACCGAGCAGCGGGCCGAGGATATGAGGCTCCCAGAGCAGACTCAGATCGGGGCTTTCGCCACGGTCGAATACCGCGCCGAGACCGACGCCGATCCAGGTAAAGACGATGGCGCCCGGCACGATGCCCAGGGCGGTGGTCCAGAGGAAATTGCGGAATTTCACGCCGACCAGCGCCGGCAGCAGATTGGCCACAAAGAACGGCACCGCCGGCACCAGGCGCAGCAGCAGAAGCACGCTGATCTCGTTTTCCCGCAGCCCCTCCTTGAGCCGGCGCAGCGTGCCCTCCGAGGCCTCGAGCTTGGCGGTCAGTGTCTTGCCCAGGCCCCAGCGCGCGGCGAGAAAGATCGCCGTGGCGCCGATGGTGGCGGCGGTGACGTTGAACACGGTGCCGGCCGCAAGGCCGAACAGAAAGCCGCCGGTGACCGAGGCCACGGCCGCGCCGGGCAACGAAAAGGCGACGATGGTGACATAGACCGCGACAAAGCCCAGCGCCACGAGCAGGTAGTTGCTGTCGCGCCAACCCAGCAGAAGCTCGCGATTCTCGCGCAGAGTCTCGAAGGTGAGATAATCGCGCAGGGTAAAGAACCCCACGATTGCGACCGTCAGGATGGCGATCAGCGGCAGATTGCGCACGAACGCCGGGCGGACCTTGGTCGGCGGCTGTGGGGATGTCATATCGGTCATTCTATCGACTTTCTCAGGTCTGGCCTGTCTTTTCTCTCCTGAAACATGAGGCCGCGGCCAGAGCGGGCATAGCACAATCACGCCCGCTTGATGCAAGGTGACGGGATCGAGGGCCTTTGAAAGGCCGAAAGCGGGTTTTGAAACATTTGACGACCCCTGCGACAAAAAATGTTGCAGTGCCGGGCGAATGGGCTCATGCGGGGTTTGACTTGGCGGCGCATGGCCCCTATAGCACGGGCTTCAGATTGCCGCCGCACGCGAATCCGCGTGGCCCGTGATGGTGTGCGGCCCGGAATGGCCAGGGATGGCCCAGTAATTGGAGACGGAGCGATGAAACGCACCTATCAACCCTCGAACCTCGTGCGCAAACGGCGCCATGGCTTCCGCGCGCGCATGGCCACCAAGGCCGGCCGCAAGATCCTGAACGCCCGCCGCGCCCGTGGCCGGAAGTCGCTGAGCGCATAAGCGCTCGTCGCGTTCTGACAGATGACACCGCCGGAGGCCCCCGAACTTGGCAGCGATGCCAGCCGGGGAACCCATGCCCCGGCGGTTTTGTCATGCCCGGAAATCCGGGTTCTGAAAAAGCGTGCCGCCTTTCTCGCCGCCGCCCGCGCGCGGCGTCAGGGCACCGGCGGCTTTCTGTTGCAGGCCCGCCGGCGCGGCGATGACGATGCGGCGATCGGGGTGGGCTTTACCTGCTCCAAGAAGGTGGGCAATGCCGTCGCCCGAAACCGCGCCAAGCGCCGCCTGCGCGAGATTGCCCGGCTGATCCTGCCGGAGCTCGGCCAGCCCGGCTGGGATTACGTGCTGATCGGCAAGGCCGAGGCCACCGCCGCCCGCGATTTCACCGATCTACAGAATGACCTGCGCTATGCGCTGCGCAAGGTGCACGGGGGCGGCAGGTGAGCCCGCTGGCCTTTGTCGTGTCGCTGCCGGTGCGCGTCTATCGGCTGATCTTCTCGCCCTGGGTCGGGCACAATTGCCGCTATCACCCGACCTGCTCGGCCTATGCGATGGAAGCGCTGGAGAAACACGGCGCGCTGCGCGGCGGCTGGCTCACCCTGCGCCGCCTGTTGCGCTGCCATCCCTGGGGCCGTGGCGGCATCGACAACGTGCCGGACTGACCGGCCCCGGGCCGGGCTATTGCACATTGGGCTGCGGCGCGGTCGGGCGTTTCTTTGCCAATCCCTCGCGCCAGGCCAGAAGCACCCCGCCCGCAATGATCACCGCCGCGCCCAGCATCGAAACCGGCACCGGCATCGTGCCGAAGACCGTGAAATCGATCACCGCCGCCGAGAGCAGCGTGGCATAGCTGAAGGGCACCACGAGGCTTGCCTCGGCGCGGGCCACGGCGTTGAAAAAGCAGCTTTGCGCCAGCGCCATCGACAGGCCGACGCCCGCCATCCCGGCCCATTGCGCCGGCGAGGGCCAGACCCAGAACGGCAGCATCACCGCGGTGGCGATGCTGAGCCCGATCAGGTTGTTGACCAGGAGCACCTGCACCGGTGCCTCGCGCCCGGCCAGCCGCTTGATAAAGATCACCTCGAGCCCCAGCGCCAGCGCCGCGCCCAGTGCCAGCAGGGCGCCGGACTGAAACGCCCCGGTGCCCGGCCGCAGCAGGATCATCGCGCCACAAAAGGCCAGCCCGGCGGCGGCCCAACGCACCGGCCCCACCCGTTCGCCCAAAAGCGGGATGGCAAAGATCATCGCGAAGACCGGGTTGAGAAAGGAAATCGCCGTGGCATCGGCCAGCGGGATCGCCGCCACCGCGGCAAACATCAACGTCACCCCGGCCCAGCCGCAGGAGGTCCGCTGCACATGCAGCACCCAATGCACGCGGGTAAAGCGTGGCCGCAGCACCGCAACCACGCCGGAAAAGAACAGCCCGGCAAAGAGGAACCGGCCGAAAGTGACCTGAAGCGGATGCAGAATGCCGCCCAGCGTGCCGGAGCCCAGCGCCTTGGCAAAGGCTGTCGAGCTGGCAATGAAAACGGTCGCCAGCAGCATCAGCGCGATGGCAAGGGGGGGATTTTCGGCCTTGGCTTTGAACATGCTGCGCAGTTGCGCTTGCCGCGCCTGATTTGGCAAGCCCCGACGTGCCGTTCAGCCAAAGGCGGCGGGATAGACCAGCGTCTTGGCCGGGATATTCTCACCCGGGGCGAGAATCAGCGTGTGGTCGACCGGATACGGCGAGGCGAGCCCGGCCGCCCGGTCGCGCGAAAAGCCACGGCCCGTGTAAAAGCCCGGCTCGCCCAGCACCACCACGGTCTGCCCGGCGGCCCCGGCCCAGCCCGCCAGCATCTTGATCATGCGCCGGCCATGGCCCCTGCCCTGCCATTCCGGGTGGATCGCCACCGGCGCCAGACAAAGCCAGCCCCGGGGCTGGCGCATCTGCGACAGGGCGAAGTATCCCACCACTTCCGCCTGCCCCTCTGGCCCCGGCAGCACGCTTTCGCCGGCCATCGCGCCCGCCTTGCGCAACCTGGCCACCAGCCGCACCTCCGCGTCACCGCCAAAGGCCGCGCGCAGCAGGCCGTCGACGGCAGGCTCTTCGCCGGGTTTCATCGCGCGCAGGAATCCGGGGGTTTGCAACATCTCGTTTTTCCGATTGCCGGGACAGGTGGCGCGAGGCTAGCCTCTGCCCATGTCAGAGACCAGCCAAAGCGGCGCCTGCCATTGCGGCACGGTGCAATTCACCGCCCGCCTCGCGCGCGGCCTTGCCACCGCCAGCCGCTGCGATTGCAGCTTTTGCCGGATGCGTGGCGCGGTGGCGGTGACGGCCGAGGCGATCGACATCCATCGGGGCCGCGAAGCGCTGACGCTCTATCAATTCGGCAGCTTCACCGCCCGGCACTTCTTCTGCGCCAAATGCGGCATCTACACCCACCACGAACGCCGCTTTCCGCAAGGCCAGGTGGCGGTGAACGCCGCTTGCCTCGCTGGCGTCAGCCCCTTCGACCTTGCCGAGGTGCCGGTGTTCGACGGGCAGGAGCATCCCTCGGATCGGGGCGGCGTGGAACGGCTGGCCGGCGTGTTGCGGTTCACGGCCAAGGCGTGATCAGCGCCCCGACAGATGCAGCAAGGCGCGGCGCAGCGCGACGACATCCTGCGGATCGAGACCGGCGACAAGCCGCGCCTCGTAGTTTCTGGCCACCCCGCGCAGATCGCGATAGGCAGCCTGCCCCGCCGAGGTCAGCGTCAGATGCTCGACCCGCCGGTCGGCCGCATCCTCCTCGCGCAGCAGGAACCGCCGCGTCTCGAGCCGCGCCACCGCCCGGCTGATCTTGGTCTTGTGCACCTGCGCCATGCGGCCGATGTCGCGCGCCGTCATCCGCCCGTAGATGCCGAGGTGAAACAGCACCCGCCAATCGGTGCGCAGCATGCCGTAGCGGTCCTTGTAGATCTTCTGAAACCCGTCAGACGCCACCT
Source organism: Marinovum algicola (assembly GCF_900109145.1). Taxonomy (GTDB): domain Bacteria; phylum Pseudomonadota; class Alphaproteobacteria; order Rhodobacterales; family Rhodobacteraceae; genus Marinovum; species Marinovum algicola. Next base: position 12,044 of record NZ_FNYY01000005.1, on the reverse strand, counting down.
CGGAGGCCTGATTGAGCAGATAAGGCAGGAAGAACTGCACATCGAAATCGTCTTTTTCGTCCATGTTTCCGCGATTACCCGTTGTTAGTTACAAAATCAACTATTACCTCAGAGCGCAACAGGAGGACGCGCCATGAAAGACACCCCGCAATCCGCCCCGCTGACCCAGGCCAAGACCCCGGTCGGCACTACGCCGGGCTATATGCCCGGGTTCGGCAATGATTTCGAAACAGAGGCCCTGCCCGGAGCCCTGCCGCAAGGCATGAACAGCCCGCAGAAATGCGACTATGGGCTGTACGGCGAACAGCTATCCGGCACCGCCTTTACCGCCGATCCGCCCGAGCGGACCTGGACCTACCGGATCCGCCCCTCGGTCAAACATTCGCACCGTTACACCAAGATCGATCTGCCGCAGTGGAAGAGCGCCCCCAACGTCAACCCCGATGTCGTCTCGCTTGGCCAGTACCGCTGGGATCCGGTGCCGCATACCGAGGATCACACCTGGTTGACCGGCATGCACACGATGACCACGGCAGGCGACGTCAACAGCCAGCTTGGCATGGCGAGCCATGTCTACCTTGTCACCGAGTCGATGGTCGACGAATATTTCTACTCCGCCGACAGCGAGCTTCTGGTGGTGCCGCAGGAGGGCAAGCTGCGCTTTGCCACCGAGCTTGGCATCATCGACCTTGAACCCAAGGAAATCGCCATCCTCCCGCGCGGCCTGGTCTATCGCGTCGAAGTGCTGGAAGGCCCGTGCCGCGGGTTCGTCTGCGAGAACTACGGCCAGAAGTTCGAGCTTCCCGGCCGCGGCCCGATCGGCGCCAACTGCCTCGCCAATCCGCGCGATTTCAAGGCCCCTGTGGCGGCCTTCGAAGACCGCGAAGTGCCCTCGAGCGTGACCGTCAAGTGGTGCGGCCAGTTCCACCGGACCGAGATCGGGCAAAGCCCGCTCGACGTCGTTGCCTGGCACGGCAACTACGCGCCCTACAAATACGATCTGCGGACCTATTGCCCGGTCGGCGCGATCCTCTTTGACCACCCCGACCCCTCGATCTTTACCGTGCTCACCGCCCCCTCGGGCGTACCCGGCACCGCCAATATCGATTTCGTGCTGTTCCGCGAACGCTGGATGGTGGCGGAAGACACCTTCCGCCCACCGTGGTATCACAAGAACATCATGTCTGAGCTGATGGGCAATATCTATGGCCAATATGACGCCAAACCACAGGGGTTCGTGCCGGGTGGTATGAGCCTCCACAACATGATGTTGCCGCACGGGCCGGACAGAAACGCCTTTGAAGGCGCCTCGAATGCCGATCTCAAGGCCGAGAAGCTGGAAAACACCATGTCCTTCATGTTCGAGACGCGGTTTCCGCAGCAGCTGACCGAATTCGCCGCCAAGGAGGCGCCGCTTCAGGACGATTACATCGATTGCTGGACCTCGCTCGAGAAGAAGTTCGACGGCACCCCGGGGCGCAAATGACCGCCCCCGGCAGGACAGGCCGCGCGGCATGAGCGGCGTCGGCCTGAAACTGCTGGTGATCCTGCCGGTCCTTCTGGGGGGCGGCCTGTTCTTTTATGCCCTGCACCGGCGCAACCGCGCCGAGCGCAGGCAAGACAAGGATGACGACACCACATGAAGCTTTATTCCTACTGGCGCTCGACCACCTCGATCCGGGTCCGCGCCGCGCTCAACCTCAAGGGGCTGGACTATGATATCCAGCCGGTCGATCTTGTCGCCGGCGTCCAGCGCGGCGCCGACTATACTGCGGTAAACCCCGGTCGCGGCGTGCCGGCGCTGGTGCTGGATGACGGCACGGTCCTGACCCAAAGCCTCGCCATTCTCGACTATCTCGACGAGGCGCACCCCGAACCGCCGCTGCTGCCCCAAGGCGCGGTGGCCCGGGCGCAGGCCCGCGCCGCGGCACATCAGATAGCGCTCGACATCCATCCGGTCAACAACCTCAAGGTGATCGGCCAGCTCAAGGCGCTGGGTCACAGCCAGGCGGACACCGTGGCCTGGATGCTGCACTGGATGCGAGAAGGGTTCACCGCCTTCCAGGGCCTGATCCGCCCCGACACGCCCTTCTGCTTCGGCGAGGCCCCCGGGCTTGCCGATCTCTGCCTCGTGGCGCAGATCTACAACGCCCGTCGCTGGCACACCGACCTCACACCCTTTGCGCGGCTGGTGGAGATAGACGCCCGCTGCCAGGAAATCGAGGCCATCGCCCGCGCCATGCCAGACACCCAACCCGACGCCCCCTAGGCTGTGCCTGCATGGCGCAGCAAGACTGACAAAGGAAGACATATGCCCCTGATGAGAAGCTGGGTCGACAGCGCCAATGCGCCCGACTGCCCCTTTCCGCTCAACAACCTGCCCTACGGCGTCTTTTCCACCGGCGAGGAAGAGCCGCGCTGCGGCGTGGCCATCGGCGACAAGATTCTCGATTGCGGCGCCGCCGAATCCGTCGGCCTGCTGAATTTCGGCGACGAGCCGCTGTTTGACGTGCCGTTCTGGAATGAGGTGATGGAACAGGGCCCGGAGCTCTGGGAGCGGCTGCGCAACAGGCTCACCGGCCTGCTGGCCGAAGGCAGTTCATCGCGCCCCTCGGTCGAGCCCTTCCTCGTCGAGCAGGCGGCCGCCACGATGCACATGCCGTTTCTGGTCTCGGAATACACCGATTTCTATGCCGGCAAGCATCACGCCACCAATGTCGGCACCATGTTCCGCGGCGCCGAGAACGCCCTGCCACCGAACTGGCTGCACATTCCGATCGGCTATAACGGCCGGGCCTCCTCGGTCGTGGTCTCGGGCACCGATGTGCGCCGCCCCTGGGGCCAGCTCAAGGGGCCGAACGACGACGCCCCGCGCTTTGCCCCCTGCGCCCGCTTCGATCTCGAGCTGGAGATGGGCGCCATCGTCGGCAAGGAATCCGACGGGCCGGTCACGGTCAACGAAGCCGATGACATGATCTTTGGCTACGTGCTGCTCAACGACTGGTCGGCGCGCGACATCCAGGCCTGGGAATATCAGCCGCTGGGGCCGTTCCAGGCCAAGGCCACCGCCACCACCGTCAGCCCCTGGATCGTCACCCGCGCCGCGCTCGAGCCGTTCCGCTGCAACACGCCGGCGCGCGAAAAGGAGCTGCTGCCGCATCTGCGCGACAACGGGCCGATGCTTTATGACATCGACCTGGCGGTCACCCTTGCGCCCGAAGGCAAGGCGGCGAGCACCGTTGCCGAGACCAATTACAACGTGATGTATTATTCGGCGGCGCAGCAGCTGGCCCATCACACCACCTCGGGCTGCCCGATGAACCCCGGCGACCTGCTCGGCTCGGGCACCATCTCCGGGCCGGAAAAACACCAGCGCGGCTCACTGCTCGAACTGAGCTGGGGCGGCAAGGAGCCGGTGACGCTCGACACCGGCGAGAGCCGCACCTTTCTCGAAGACGGCGATCGGCTCACCCTGACCGGCACCGCCAGGGGCGACGGCTTCACCCTGGGCTTCGGCGAATGCACCGGCCGCCTTCTGCCGGCTTTGAAAGACCCCTACGCGCGCTGAGCCGCCCGCTCACCCGGCGCGCAGCCCCGCGCCGGAACCCCCAGCAACCAATTGCGCGCCCCGGCCCGGCACAGGGCCGGGGCGCGCGCCTCCGGGCTGGCCCGGCCCCGCGATCTGGCCTAAGTCTTGGCCATCTTTGCAAACGAGGCCCCCATGACCCGGATCATCCATTCGCTCTCCGACATTTCCGACCGCTACGACGCCGCCTTTGTCGATCTCTGGGGCTGCGTGCACAATGGCGTCGCGGCCTTCCCCGAGGCCGTCGCGGCGCTTCAGGCGTTTCGCGCCGGCGGCGGCACCGTGGTGCTGCTGACCAACGCCCCCCGGCCGCGCGACGAGGTTGCCGACCAGCTGCGCAGGTTGCAGGTGCCCGACGACGCCTGGGACACCATAGCCACGTCCGGCGACAGCGCCCGCGCCGCCATGTTCACCGGCGCGGTGGGCAGCAAGGTCTATCATATCGGCACGCCCGGCGATGAACGGTTCTTCGGACCGTTGCACTTGATCGACGATCCGGTCGAGATCACCCGCGTGCCGCTGAAAGAGGCAGAAGGCATCGTCTGCACCGGTCCGTTCGACGCCCATGCCGACCCGGCCGATCTGCGCCCCGATCTGCTCTGGGCCAAGCAGAAAGACCTGCCGCTGCTCTGCGCCAATCCCGACATCGTGGTCGACCGCGGCGAGACCCGGGAGTACTGCGCCGGGGCCATTGCCGCGCTATATACCGAGATGGGCGGCACCAGCCTCTACTTCGGAAAGCCGCATCCGCCGGTCTATGACCTCGCCCGCCGCCGCCTGGCCGAGGTGCGCCCCGGCGTCGCCAATACCGCGATCCTCTGCATCGGTGACGGCCCGCATACCGACATCGACGGCGCGATGGGCGAGGATATCGATTCTCTCTTCATCTCTGGCGGCCTGGCCGCGCAGGAAACCAAAACGTCGCAGGATCCCGAAGAATCCGCTCTAAATGCTTATCTCACCAAGGAAAATATCAACCCGACTTATACGATAGGTCGCCTTCGCTGACCTAATAAGGCTTGATTTTCTGCGCGTGCGAAGTAATTATATTGCGAATGTCGCCCCGGTGACGCCCTATAATTACGCTCACGGTCACGAAAGGGAGCCTCATGTTGGACAATATGCCCCGCGGCACGATCTGCATCGAAGACATCGAAATGGGCATGACCCGTCACCTGCGCAAACAGGTGACGGATCTGGATATCGAGCTCTTTGCCCAGGTCTCCACCGACCGCAATCCGGTGCATCTCGATGACGATTATGCCCAGGACACGATCTTTGAAGGCCGGATCGCCCATGGCATGCTGACCGCGGGGCTGATCTCGGCGGTGATCGGCGAGCAGCTTCCGGGCCATGGCACCGTCTACATGGGCCAGACGCTCAAGTTTCTCGCCCCGGTGCGGCCGGGTGACATGGTCTATGCCGAAGTCAAGGTGGTCGACATCGATCACGCCAAACGCCGGGTGACCTTGGAGTGCCATTGCGCGGTCGATGGCAAGAAGGTGCTGATCGGCGAAGCCAAGGTTCTGGCGCCGTCGCGCAAGTTCGACTGACCGGGCGGTGGGGTAAAACCCCACCCTACGGCGGACGGCCTTGGTCAGACCGGCGTCCGCGGGGCCGTGTCGCCCAGGCTCGGCTGACCCTGCCGCCGTCCTGGACTTGATCCGGGACCTCCCCCCTTACCACCGTTCCCGGACGCGGCCCTGTGGCCCTGCACCCAGCCAGCCTCCCGCAAAAGAAAGACCCCCGCCGATCTCTCGGCGGGGGTCTTTTTGCGTAGGGTGGGTTTCTCAACCCACCGAACTTACCAGTCCTCGCGAACCACGACCCGGGTCTTGATCGGCAGCTTCATCGCCGCCAGACGCAGCGCTTCGCGCGCCACATCTTCCGACACGCCGTCGATCTCGAACATCACGCGGCCCGGCTTGACCTTGGCGGCCCAGAAATCCACCGAACCTTTACCCTTACCCATCCGGACTTCGGTGGGTTTGGAGGTCACGGGGGTATCCGGGAAGATCCGGATCCAGACGTGGCCCTGACGTTTCATGTGACGGGTCATGGCACGACGCGCCGCTTCGATCTGGCGCGCAGTCACACGCTCGGGCTGAAGCGCCTTGAGGCCATAGGTCCCGAAGTTCACATCGCTGCCGCCTTTTGCCTCACCGGCAATGCGGCCCTTGAACATCTTGCGGAATTTTGTGCGTTTGGGTTGCAACATGGCTTAGTTCCTCCGGCCACCGGCGCCGCGGGGGGCGGGGCCATCCTGGATTTCCTGGGCCTTGCGGTCACGCGCTTGCGGGTCGTGCTCCATGATCTCGCCTTTGAAGATCCAGACCTTGATCCCGATGATGCCGTAAGGCGTGGTCGCCTCGACATGTGCGTGGTCGATATCGGCCCGCAGGGTGTGAAGCGGCACGCGGCCTTCGCGGTACCATTCGGTCCGGGCGATCTCGGCGCCGCCAAGACGGCCCGCGACGTTGACCCGAATGCCCAGGGCACCCATGCGCATGGCGTTCTGCACCGCGCGCTTCATGGCGCGACGGAAGGACACCCGGCGCTCGAGCTGCTGAGCGATGCTTTCGCCGACCAGGCGGGCATCCAGCTCGGGCTTGCGCACTTCCACGATGTTGAGGTGCAGCTCGCTGTCGGTCATCGCGGCAATCTTCTTGCGCAGCGTCTCGATGTCCGCGCCTTTCTTGCCGATGATGACACCGGGGCGCGCGGTGTGGATCGTGACGCGGCACTTCTTGTGCGGACGTTCGATGATCACACGGGCGACACCGGCCTGCTTGCATTCTTCGTGAATGAAGTCGCGGATTTTCAGGTCTTCCAGCAGAAGATCCCCGTAATCCTTGGTATCGGCGTACCAGCGGCTGTCCCAGGTGCGGTTGACCTGGAGGCGCATGCCGATCGGATTGGTCTTGTTACCCATTAGGCTTGCTCCTCGATCTGACGCACCTTGATGGTGATTTCCGAGAACGGCTTGTGAATCTTGCCGAACCGGCCACGGGCCCGCGGGCGACCGCGCTTCATGATCAGGTTCTTGCCGACATAGGCTTCGGCGACGATCAGCTCGTCGACGTCAAGACCGTGGTTGTTCTCGGCGTTGGCGATGGCCGACTGGAGGCACTTGCGCACCTCCACGGCAATCCGCTTCTTCGAGAAGGCCAGATCGGTCAGCGCCTTTTCCACCTTCTTGCCGCGGATCAGACCGGCGACGAGGTTGAGCTTTTGCGGGGACGTGCGAAGCATGCGCAGTTTTGCCATTGCTTCGTTGTCGGCCACGCGGCGGGGGTTCTTTTCCTTGCCCATGACTTACTTCCGCTTCGCTTTTTTGTCGGCGGCATGACCGTAATAGGTCCGGGTCGGCGAATATTCACCGAACTTCTGACCGATCATGTCTTCGCTGACGTTGACAGGGATATGTTTCTGACCGTTGTAGACGCCAAACGTCAGGCCCACGAACTGGGGCAGGATCGTCGAGCGGCGCGACCAGATCTTGATGACTTCGTTGCGACCGGATTCGCGCGACGCTTCGGCTTTTTTCAGCACGTAGGCATCGACGAAAGGCCCTTTCCATACAGAGCGCGACATGAATTAGCGACCCTTCTTCTTGGCGTGACGCGAGCGCAGGATGAGCTTCTGCGACGCCTTGTTCTTGTTGCGGGTGCGCGCACCCTTGGTCGGCTTGCCCCAGGGCGTGACCGGGTGACGGCCACCCGAGGTCCGACCTTCACCACCGCCGTGCGGGTGGTCGATCGGGTTCATCACGACACCACGGACCGACGGGCGGATGCCCTTGTGGCGCATGCGGCCGGCTTTACCGTAGTTCTGGTTCGAGTTGTCGGGGTTCGACACGGCGCCAACGGTGGCCATGCACTCCTGACGCACCAGGCGCAGCTCGCCCGAGGACAGGCGGATCTGGGCGTAGCCACCGTCACGGCCGACGAACTGGGCATAGGTGCCCGCGGCGCGCGCGATCTGGCCGCCCTTGCCGGGCTTCAGCTCAATGTTGTGCACGATGGTACCGATCGGCATGCCCGAGAACGGCATTGCGTTGCCCGGCTTGATGTCGGCTTTCTGCGCGGCGACGACCTTGTCGCCGATCGCGATCCGCTGCGGAGCCAGGATATAGGCCTGGTCGCCGTCGACATATTGCACGAGGGCAATGAAGGCGGTGCGGTTGGGGTCATATTCGATGCGCATCACGACGGCTTCGACGTCATGTTTGCTGCGCTTGAAGTCAACGATCCGGTAGAGGCGTTTCGCCCCGCCACCCCGGCGGCGCGAGGTAATACGTCCGGTGTTGTTCCGGCCGCCCGATTTCGTCAGACCCTCGGTGAGGGCTTTGACGGGGCGTCCTTTCCACAGCTCCGAACGGTCGATCAGCACCAGCCCGCGCTGGCCCGGCGTCGTCGGCTTATACGACTTGAGTGCCATGCTTTCTGTCTTCCGTTTAGCAATGCGAGGCTTTCCGCCCCGCTATGTTTGGGCTCTTGCGAGCCAGAGTATAGGGCCCCGAAGGTCCCCGGTTCGTGCGCCACCTGCCCCGCCCATCGCGCCCCAGGCTTGCCCCGGGGCCCCCTGGCCCATGAGGTCCCGGGGCAAGCCCGGGACGGGGTATCTGGCTTTGCCGGCCCGCGCGATGCACCAAGACGACAAAACACACAGCCCCAGACGAATCTGGGGCGGTGCGGATGGGGTCTGATAGGGGAAGGCGGCGTTGGGGTCAAGCGCCATGGGGTGCCAGGCACATCATCGCGACACAAGCGGCCTTCGACATGCCGAACGCTCCGTCATTCCATCCGCTCCGGCACCGGTTTTTGGGAATTTTTCCAAATCGCCTCGGAACCAAACCGCCGCCGAATTCGTAGTGTCGATGAAGACAGACACGAAGGAGACTATCACATGACACGTCTGACCACACTCGCCCTCACTACCGCTCTGGTTGCCGGACCGGCGTTTGCCGCGTCCCACGTGGATGCCAATGACGCCGCCATGGATGATAGCGCAAGCACGATGGAATCGAGCGCGACGACCATGGGTGACGCCGAGCCTGCCATGGATGCCGACGCACCGCTGGACTATGCCCAACTGATCCGCTCGCGCGACATTACCGGCGGCGAGATCTACACCATCAACGGCCCGATGGACGACGACACGTGGGGCAACTGGGATTACGAGGGCGTCGGTCCTGACTGGAACGACATCGGCGAGATTGAGGACATCGTGCTCGACCGCAGCGGCCAGATGGTCGGCGTGGTGGCCGAGGTCGGCGGCTTTCTCGACATCGGCGACAAACACGTGCTGATCCGCATGGACGACGTGCGCCTCTCGGCCGTCGACGACGAAACCTATGTGCTCGTGACCCGGAAGACCGAGGAAGAGCTGGAGCAGATGGAAGCGGTCGACGAAGGCTGGTGGGACTGAGTTTTTCTCGGTAGGTTAATCAGTGAAGGGGTCCGGTTCGGGCCCCTTTTTTTCGTCCGCGCCCGCCCCGCCAGCGCATGCGGCACATCAGGGGCGCCGGACCCTTGCGACGGCACGCGGCATCTCTGGGCGCCCCGGAGCCGTGCCGCAACGGGTTCCAAGCACACGACGCAGGACGGGTGACAACCCGCCATGGCGCCCCCTCGCTTCCCTCAAGCCCGTCACCGCCCCAGCAGCCTCGGTCATATCCAGCGGCGCCCCCGGCCCCCGAGCCTTGCAAAAGAAACCCCCCGGCCGCTCGCGCAGCCGGGGGTCATGATCCTGACCTTCGATCCTGTCTTTACAGACCGGTGGTCACGTCGATGGTGTTGCCCTCTTCGAGCATCACATAGGCCTTCTTGACGTCTTTCCGCTTGCCCATCTGGCCGCGGAAGCGCTTTACCTTGCCTTTGGTGATCGTGGTGTTGACCGCCTTGACCTTCACACCAAAGAGCGCCTCGACGGCCTCCTTGATTTGCGGCTTGGCGGCGTCAATCGCCACTTCGAAAACCACCGCGCCATGTTCGGACGCCATGGTGGATTTCTCGGTGATGACCGGCTTGCGGATCACATCGTAATGTTCTGCCTTCGCGCTCATTTCAGACGAGCCTCCAGTGCTTCGACAGCCGCCTTGGTGAGCACCAGGGTGTCACGCTTGAGGATGTCATAAACGTTTGCGCCCACCGACGGCAGAACGTCGAGACCGTCGATGTTGCGCGCGGCCTGCGCGAAACCTTCGTTGATCTCAGCACCGTCGATCACCAGCGCCCGCTTCCAGCCCAGATCCTTGACCTGTTTGGCCAGCGCGCTGGTCTTGCCTTCGGACGCGGCGTTTTCGATCACGACCAGCTGACCGGCTTTCGCCTTGGCCGACAGGGCGTGCATCAGGCCCAGCTTGCGGACCTTCTTGGGCAGATCGTGGCCATGCGACCGCGGGGTCGGGCCCTTGTAGATACCACCCTTGCGGAAGATCGGCGCATTGCGGTCACCGTGGCGCGCGCCGCCGGTGCCCTTCTGGCGATAGATCTTCTTGGTCGAATAGCTGGTTTCCGAGCGGGTCTTGACCTTGTGAGTGCCGGCCTGTGCGTTGTTACGCTGCCAGCGGACCACCCGGTGCAGGATGTCGGCGCGGGGCTCGAGGCCGAAGAGCGCGTCGTCCAGCTCGACCGAACCGGCGGAACCGCCGTCGAGTTTGATCACGTCGAGTTTCATTCCTCGCCTTCCTTCTTCTCGGCTTCGATTTCCGCTTCGGCGGATTTCAGAGCCTCGGCTTCGGCTGCGGCCTGTTCCTCGGCCAGGCGGGCTGCCTCGGCTTCGGCTTCTGCGGCGGCTGCGGCAGCGGCTTCTTCAGCGGCTTTCGCGGCTTCGTCGGCAGCAGACTTCAACGCGGCAGGCAGGATCGCGTTCTCGGGGAACGGTTTCTTGACGGCATCGCGCACGGTGACCCAGCCACCCTTGGAGCCCGGAACCGCGCCCTTGACCATGATCAGGCCACGGTCGGCATCGGTTTTCACCACTTGCAGGTTCTGCGTGGTCACACGCACTGCACCCATGTGGCCGGCCATCTTCTTGCCCTTGAACACCTTGCCCGGGTCCTGACACTGACCGGTCGAACCATGCGACCGGTGCGAGATCGAGACACCGTGCGTGGCGCGGAGGCCGCCGAAGTTGTGGCGCTTCATCGAACCGGCGAAACCCTTACCGATCGAGGTGCCGGAGACGTCGACGAACTGGCCTTCGAAGTAATGATCGGCGGTGATTTCCTCACCGACGTTGATCATGGCTTCGGGGGCCACGCGGAACTCCGCCACCTTGCGCTTGGGCGCAACGTTGGCTTTCGAGAAGTGGCCGCGCATCGCCTTGGAGACCCGGTTGGTCTTGGCGGAACCGGCGCCGAGTTGAACGGCGGAATAGCCGTGCTCGTCCGCGGTGCGCTGCGCGACAACCTGAAGGCCATCGAGTTGCAGCACGGTCACGGGAATCTGCTTGCCGTCTTCCTGGAAGAGGCGGGTCATCCCGACTTTCTTTGCAATGATACCAGAGCGCATCATGGTCGTGCCCTCCTTACGCTTGCAGCTTGATCTCGACGTCCACACCAGCGGCCAGGTCGAGCTTCATCAGCGCGTCCACGGTCTGGGGGGTCGGATCGACGATGTCGAGCAGGCGCTTGTGGGTCCGGATCTCGAACTGGTCGCGCGATTTCTTGTTCACGTGGGGGCCACGCAGAACGGTGAATTTCTCGATCTTGTTCGGCAGCGGGATCGGGCCGCGCACATTGGCGCCGGTCCGCTTGGCGGTGTTGACGATCTCCTGCGTGCTGGCATCGAGCACACGATAGTCAAACGCCTTGAGCCGAATGCGAATGTTTTGGCTTTGCATTGGTCTTAGCCTTCATTGGCGTTGAGGTTGAGAGGAGGATGGACGACCACCGCCGACCCTCGTCGAACCTTGAGGGCGGGGAATCACCCCGCCCTCACATTCCCATCGGGAACCCGCGCGCTATACAGGGGGCGCGGCAGTGTGGCAAGGGGGCAAGCGGCGGTTTTGTCCCCTGCCCCGGCCGCCCGCGGGTGATGCCGCGCGGCCTTGTCGTTTGCCGCGAAACTCCGGGGCGAGCCCTGGAGCCTGTCTGGCGCGATCGGGCGAGAGGTCCCGGATCAGGTCCGGGACGGGGCTGCGGGTGGCCTCGCGTCCCGGCCCCGCGCCGGGGCCTCGTGGTGGGGATGCCGCACCTGGCATCGGGCACAAAAAAGCCCGGCGACCCGCAGGGGCCGCCAGGCTGGAAGTGCTGTCCCGGGTCAGGCCCGGGACGGGATCGCGATCACTCGATGATCTTGGAGACGACGCCCGAGCCCACGGTGCGGCCGCCTTCACGGATGGCGAAGCGCAGGCCTTCTTCCATCGCGATCGGGGCGATCAGCTCCACGGTGAACTTCAGGTTGTCGCCCGGCATCACCATCTCGGTGCCCGAGGGCAGCTCCACGGTGCC
>NZ_FNYY01000011.1 GCF_900109145.1 Marinovum algicola | reverse complement strand
CGCCAAGGTGTTCATGCCGCGCCGCATGTCCGTCACACCGCCCGCAATCCAGACCTTCACGCCCGCCGGAAACGCGATCATGCGCGCTCCACCAGCTGGATAAGCCGGACCAACGCCTCTGGGTCCAGCGCGGCCGGCACGACAAGCCGACGGCCATTTGGTAGCGCAATTTCGACTTGGGCATCTCGCACAGGCTCAGAGGGATCAACCGGACCCGGCCGCGAGACTGGGCGGTCATGCGTCACGCTGACCGGCGAAAAGGCTGTAGAATGGGATACGCCAAGTTCGCCGTTCCGGTATTGACGGCGCCAGATCGTCAGAAGCGAGCGGCAAACGCCATGCCGCCGTGCCGTGGCAGCACATTGCCGATGGCCGACAAAGCTCTCCTCGACAATCCGGAGCTTGTCCTCGTCCGACCAGTGCCGGCGGCGGGCACCGTCAGTGACGGCAAGAACTTCGATCTGCGGGTGGTTATTGAAGTCGGACATAACGTCGGACTTATCATCGGATCGTAGCCGCGATCAGACGGCCGCCGCCGGAGGCTTACTTTCAATCGCAACCGCGGCCTCCAACCTTCCAGCGCTGGAAATTGAAACCAAATGCGGATGACTTAGTTGAACGCTTAGCAATTGAGAGAAGGAAGAAGATCATGATGGATGGTGGAATGATGGGCGGCGGTATGATGATTGGAATGGGACTTGTCTGGCTCCTTGTCATCGTGGTGCTGATTCTCGCAGTTATTGCGCTGGTGAAATACCTGCGTACGTAGCGGAAGGCCGGAGCGTCGCCATGGCAGATGAAAGCAAGCCGGTCGTTATAGTTACCGGGTCGAGCGGGTATCTCGGGGCCGCGGTGGTGCGACGGCTGCACGGGTCCTACCGCGTCGTCGGACTTGACCGGTATTCGCCGCCCCATCCGCCGCATCAGGCCGAGTGCGTCTGTTTCGACATCACCGATCAGGCAAGTGTCGATACCGCGCTTGATCGTGTGCGGCTGGCTTACGGCGACAGGATTTCCGCCTGCATTCACCTTGCGGGCTATTTCGATCTCAGCGGCGAGGATGATCCGGCGTATGATGCCGTTACAGTCGAAGGCTCGAAACGGCTGCTGAAGGGTCTTCAGGGGTTTGAGCTTGAACAGTTCGTCTTCGCTTCCACCATGCTTGCCCATGCGCCGACCGAGCCGGGGGAGCCGATAGACGAGGATCATCCTCTCGATCCTAGGTTTCCTTACCGCGCATCGAAGGTGCGCACGGAGAAGGTACTGCGCGAGGTAAGGGGCGACGAGAAACTCGTGCTGATGCGCCCCGCCGGTATCTACGATGACAACGGGCAGTCGACTTTTCTGACCCACCAGATCGCCCGCATTCACGAACGACGATTCAGCGGCAAGGTTTATCCTGGCGATCTGTCGCGCGGGCAGGCGTTCCTGCATCTCGACGATTTTCTAGACGCGGTGGAACGTATCGTTGATCGGCGCGTCAAGCTGCCGGACGTTTTTCCGGTGCTACTGGGCGAGGCCGACCCGATACCCTTCGGCGAGTTGCAGCGCCTGATCGGGCGCGAGCTGCATGGCGAGGACTGGATCACCTGGAACGTGCCGTCCCAACTGGCCAAGCTCGGCGCCTGGACGGAAAACAAGGTATTTGGGGAGGATGCCTTCATCAGGGCATGGATGGTCGATATTTCCAGCGATCACTACGAGCTAGACCTTTCGGCGGCGAAAAAGCACTTGGACTGGACGCCTGAACACAGTCTGCGCGACGACATGCCGGGCATCCTTCAGCGCCTGAAGGACGATCCCTACGAATGGTACGAAGCGAACGGGCTGAACGCCGCACGGGTCTCGGCGGCCAAGGTCGAAAACGCCGTGGCGGAAGAGGCTGCAGAGCATGCACCGACGGAGGCCGAGGCGAACGCGGATCGGCGCGAGCATGATCAACACATGCGGCAGATGCATTTTTCTATGCTCTGGGTGCATTGGCTGGTCATGGCGCTCGGCCTGTGGTTGGCCACCGCGCCATCGGTTTTCGGCACCTTCGATCAGACCGAATTCAGCGCGGCGGTCCAGCGCGTGACGGAGGATCGCGGGCTGTGGTCCGCCGCTACACGCAGTTGGCTGACCGCGTGGAACAATGTCTTCACCGGACTTGCCATCATGGTCTTTGCCGCCCTGTCGCTGCGCCATGGTAACGGCTGGGCGCAATGGGTGAATGCCGCGCTCGGCGTCTGGCTGCTGGCCGCGCCGCTGGTGTTCTGGACGCCGGACGCGGCCGTCTATGCCAACGACACGCTGATCGGCGCGCTGGTGGTCGCGCTGACAATCCTGATCCCGATGATGCCGGGCATGTCGCGCGAGGGGATGATGGACGATACCGATATCCCGCCCGGCTGGACCTACTGCCCCTCCACCTATGTCCAGCGCCTGCCGATCATCGCGCTCGGTGTCGTGGGCTTCATCCTGTCGCGCATCCTGTCGGCCTACCAGCTCGGCCATGTAGACGGCGTGTGGGAGCCGTTCTTTTCATCGCCGGTCGCGCTGAATGGCACCGAATACATCATCACCTCCGATGTCTCGAAAGCCTGGCCCATTGCCGACGGCGGCCTTGGCGCAATGAGTTATATGTTTGAGATCATGATGGGCGTGATGGGCAGCCGCCTGCGCTGGCGCACGATGCCCTGGATGGTCGCACTTTTCGGCATCGTTGTCGGGCCGCTTGGCGTGATCAGCATCTATTTCATCATCATTCAGCCGATTGCCATCGGCACCTATTGCACGATCTGCCTGATGGCGGCGCTGGCCATGCTGATCATGATCCCGTTCTCGCTCGATGAAATCGTCGCGATGGTGCAGTTCATGGTCTGGAATACGCGCCGGGGCAGACCGTTCTGGCGCGCGTTCTTCAGGGGCGATGCTCTGCCCGGTGGCACAACGGGGGGCGAAATGAGCTTCGACGCGCGACCGATGCAGATCTTTCGACAAAGCGCACGCGGCGTCACCGTACCATGGACACTCGGGCTGAGTGCTGCGATCGGGGTCTTCCTGATGTTGTCGCGCGCGATCTTTGGCAATGAAGCGGCCATGGCGAACAGCGATCACCTGCTGGGCGCACTGGTCCTGACCACTGCGGTCATCGCCTGGGCCGAGGTCGCGCGCCCGTTGCGGTTCCTTAACATCCTCTTCGGCCTCTGGCTCATTGTCGCGCCTTGGTTCCTGGGCGGAGGCACGGTGGCAGGCAGCCTTGTCGGTATCCTCGCCGGGATCGCTCTCATCGCGCTCAGCCTGTCGCGTGGGAAGCGCAGCGAGGAACACTATGGGAGTTGGGACAGGTTCATTTTTTGAAGGGGCGTCACAAAAAGATTGCCAAGCGTCCTTGACCTTCCAGTAGGTGGAAGGACTATCTGGTGTTTCAAGGAGAGGGTTGCCAGCTATGAACATTGGAAATGTTTCGGAACAGAGCGGTTTGCCCGCAAAAACAATCCGGTATTACGAGGATATCGGACTCGTGCAACCGTCGCGGCGTGAAAACGGGTACCGCGATTTTGCTGTTCAGGATCTGCACAAGCTGGCGTTTCTCGGCCGGGCGCGGTCGTTGGGTTTCGGCATCGAGGAATGTCGCACGCTGTTGTCATTGTACGAGGACCGCGAGCGGTCCAGCGCCGACGTCAAGGCGATCGCCCAAAGTCACCTCGCGCGGGTGGATCAAAAAATCGAGGAGTTGCAGGCGCTTAGCGCGACGCTTCGTGATCTCGTTGTTCGGTGTCATGGCGATGATCGTCCCGACTGCCCGATAATGGATGATCTGACGCCTTCCGACCTCGCGGGGACGCGAAAACATCCCGCTGGAACAACCCTCTGAACACTGGTAAATTAGCCGCATGCACTTTGTCGCCCGCCTCATCATGATAGCCGTCCTTGCCGCCTTCGCGGCAAGCTCGGTTGTGCATGCGGCCGGTTCGGCCAGAATGGCATCTGAAATGATCGCAGCCGGAGCTGAAATGCCAGGTGCCGACTGTGAGGCGTGCGATGGTTCGGCGGGACCCTCAGGCATCGCTTGCGATTTCGTGTGCAACTCGGCGACCGCCGTCGCGCTGGTGGGAGCCTCGGCGGAATTTGGTCTAATTGCAGTTTCGAGCGCCCATGGACTGCCGATCGCGCGGGATTTTCGCGGTCTGATCAGCCCACCTGCCAAACAGCCTCCAAGATTCCTTCTCTGAACTGACACGCGCCGCGGCTTCGCAGCCGCAGTGTCATGCCGTGACGCCGGAGCCATGCTGCTTCGCGCTGCGGGTATTTCCAACCGCAGTTGCCGCTTTGGCTCCAGCGGAGGACTTAATGATCAGAGAGGCCCAGTCCGATGTCTTTCAAATACAAACCTACCTTCACGCGCCGCGCCTTTGTTGCGTCGTCGCTCGCGGGTGTGATGTCCACCACCCTGCCTTTTCCGAGGATGGCAGAAGCCGCCACCCGGAAATTCTCGCTCCGGGCCGCACAGGGAAGAACAAGGATTGTTCCCGAGCCACATTCCGACACCGCGGCCTGGTGCTACAACGGTAAGGTCCCGGGCCCGGAGATCCGCATTCGACAAGGTGATCGCCTTCAGGTCGAGGTTATGAATGACCTTGCGGAGGAAACCACTGTGCATTGGCATGGCATCCGGCTTCCCAACGCAATGGACGGGGTGCCGCACTTGACACAGGGACCGATCGCCCCGGGCGACAGGTTCGTCTACGAATTCGATGCACTCGATGCCGGCACCTTCTGGTATCACCCACATCAGCGCAGCTTCGAGCAGGTCGGGCGCGGTCTCTACGGCCCGCTTATCATCGATGAGGCCAATCCACCTCGGGTCGACCGCGATGTTACTTGGGTCCTGGACGACTGGCGTCTGGCCGAGGACGCATCGATTTCGGATGATTTCGGCAATGCCCATGACGTGAGCCACGCTGGCCGCCTCGGGAACACTGTGACGATCAACGGTCGTGTGCCGGAAACATTCGAGGTGGCATCGGGGGAACGGATCCGCCTCCGCCTGATCAACGCGGCGAATGCCCGGATCTTCGCTCTCGATTTCGGGGACCATGCACCGCGCATCATCGCGCTCGACGGGCAACCCGTCACGCCGCATGAGCCGCGGGACGGTGTTGTCGTACTTGGGCCTGCAATGCGCGTCGATGTGATCCTGGATTGCTCCGGCAAGCCAGGCGAAAGAGCCCAGCTTGTAGACCGTGCGTACCGCGGGAACGATTTTCGGGTCCTCGAATTCTCCTATGCCGACACCGCCCTGCGTGAGGTCACACCCGACTGGCCGATCGCATTGCCCACCAACCCAATTCCGGAACCTAACCTGAGATCCGCGCAGCGTCATGAGGTGACATTCACCGGCGGCATGATGGGCATGATGGTGGAACGCGAAATGGGCCTCGAGCCGCGTGGCGGCATGATGGGCGGCGGAATGATGGGCATGATGCATGACGGACGCGGCATCTGGTTCGTCAACGGAAAAGCCGCCGAGGGGCATGTGCTCGACCCGTTCCTGACGCTTAAACGCGACGCAAGTCACATTCTGGAAATGACCAACGCGACCGCTTTTGATCACCCGATTCATCTGCACGGCCACTCATTCCGCGTAATCAGCCGAAACGGTGCGCCGACGCCGCATCGGGAATGGCGGGACACGGTGCTCATGGCGCCCCGCGAACGGGTCGAGATCGCCTTCGTCGCCGACAACCTCGGCGACTGGATGTTCCACTGCCACATTCTCGAACACCAGGCTGCGGGAATGATGGGCGTGATCCGCGTCGCATGAGCTCCGGAGGAGGACAAGATATGACAAACAGTACCTTGAATTTTGAGCCGGACAGACGCCACTTCCTGGCACTGGGTATGGGTGCAGCCGCAGGGCTCGTGCTGCCCGGCGCGGTACGCGCGGGCGACGGGGCGGCCGATATCCGAACGCTCGCTTTCGACGGCGACACGCTGCTGGCCGCCGACGCGACACTGATGATCAGCCCTGACGGCGGTCGCAACTGGGAAGAGAGGCCAACACCCGCTCCGGTCGCCTCGCTCGCCACGCATCCTGCGCGCCCCGGACGCATTCTTGCCGGACTGGCGCGGGGGAGGGTGGCCATGTCCGGCGACGGCGGAGCGACATGGACTACCCGAAGCGACGGGCTTGCCTCCGGCGAGGTCACCGCGCTGGCTGTGGCCGCCGGAAACCCCGACATGATCTATGCGGCGATCCGCGGCGACGGCCTTTGGAAGAGCGAGGATGCAGGCGCAACCTGGGCCCTGGCGATGGACCGGCCCTGGCTTGACGCGGCCGAGCGTGACCCTCTGACGCTGGCGTCGGTCGATCTCGAAACCGGGATGGGCGGCATATGGATCTATGCAGGAACCGAGAAAGGCCTGACCCGCGTGCCGGACTGTTTCTGCCGCTGGCAGGATGTCCAGCCCGGAGATGCGATGGACGCTCTGGCGGCGGGCGACGCACCGCCTGCCGAGGCATCACTGCCGACGGACGAGCCGGTCCTGTCGCTGGCCAGCGCCCTTACGGCACCGTCTAAGCTTTACGCGGCACTGCCGTCGGGGGTCTGGGCGTCGCAGGACGGCGGCGTGGTCTGGACGCACAAGGCAGAAGGGCAGGGGAGGGCCATCGCGCTTCACCCAAGGGACGAAAATCACGTGGCCGCCATACTCGACGGCGCTCTGAAACTCAGCCGCGATGGCGGCGCAACCTGGATCGCGCTCGCGATCGCATGATGGAGAACCCGATGAACAGAAGAATTTTCCTGGCTTCGCTTGCTGCACTTGGCGTCGGCGGAACCTTCACTTTCACGACGCTGACTTCGGCACAAAGCACCGATGATGCGACCGGTCACGCAAGTACCGATGTGTCAGACGGAACGAAGCAGATCACGATCTGGCGCGATCCGGGCTGCGGTTGCTGCGACACCTACGCCGATTATCTGGAAGAGAACGGCTATCAGGTGACACGCATCGACGATCGGGATTTTGATAAGCGCTCAATCGAAGTCGGCGTTCCCGAGCAGGGGCTCGGCTGTCATCTGGCCGAGATCGAAGGCTATTATGTCAGTGGATTGGTACCCTCGGAGATCCTGGAAAGGCTGGTCACGGAGAAGCCCGACATCACCGGCATTACTTTGCCGGGCATGCCTTCGAACGCGCCAGGCATGGCACGAGTAAAGACCGGTACGCTCAAGACCTATGCGTTCGGCGAGGGCGGGATCGCCGTTTACTCCGATGAGTAACTGCATGGACATGATGACGGGCCCGATGATGGGGGTGATGATGTTCGGCGGAGGGCTATTGCTCCTGCTCGTCGCCGTGGTTCTGCTGCTCAGCGTCGTCGCACTCGTGAAATACCTCAGGAGTTCGACATGAGACGGACCGCAACAATCGGTGCCGCCATCGTCGCACTATCTGCGATCGGTTTTGCCGTCCTCGCGCAGTCGGAAAGCGACGAGGATTTGGTGGAAGGGCTGACCTTCCTAGGGGAGCCCGTGACCGCTGCGGATATCGAAGCAGGGCAGACGCTCTATGCGGAGAATTGCGCATCCTGTCACGGTGCAAACCTCGAAGGCCAGCCGGACTGGCGGCGGCGTCTGGACAACGGGCGCATGCCCGCGCCGCCACATGACGAAACCGGCCATACCTGGCACCACTCGGACCGGAACCTGTTCGTCGTCACCAAGGGTGGCGTCGGCGCCGTCGTGCCCTCCTACGAAAGCGACATGCCGGCGTTCGAGGGCATCCTGACCGACGATGAGATTGCCGATGTGCTTTCCTACATCAAGAGCACCTGGCCGGACCGTCAGCGCCAATTCCAGGCGGAAGTCACCGCAAACGACAGGGGTGCCCCATGAGTGCGACCGAAGAACCACGCCGCCGGAAAGGTCGGATTTTGGCTCTGGTGCCGGTCGCGATCTTCGCCCTTGTCGGCGGAGCCTTCTATTGGGGCCTCTTCAACAACGATGATCGTCTGCCATCGACCCTTATCGGCAAGGCAGTCCCCGAGTTCGACTTGCCGCCGATAGAAGGACGAGCCGATGGCCTGTCGACCGCCGACCTGAAAGGGCAGGTGTCCATCGTCAACGTATGGGCGTCCTGGTGCGTGCCGTGCCGGGTCGAGATGCCCTTGCTGAACGAGCTCGCCGCGCGGGACGAAGTTGCGATTTTCGGCATTAACTACAAGGACCGCCCCGAGGAAGCCTTGGGCTTTCTCTCCGAGCTTGGTGACCCCTATACCCGGATCGGTGCGGACCGGAACGGGCGCGTGTCCATAGACTGGGGCGTCTACGGCTTGCCGGAGACCTTCGTGATCGATGCCGAGGGGCGGATTGCTTACAAGCATATCGGCCCCTTCAACCGCCGCTCCCTGGAGGAAGACATCCTTCCCGTTGTGCGGCGCCTTCAGGAAGGAGCGGGATCATGAAACGACGCGAATTGTTGGCTGGCATGGCAGCGATCGGCGTCGCGGGGCCGGTTCAAGCCAGACCATTGATGCCGCTTCACGAAAAGCCGCGAGAGATGTTGTCGCCGCCCTTCGTGGACGGGGCGGGGCGCGATCTGACGTTGGCGGATTTCCGGGGCAGAGTGGTCCTACTGAACATCTGGGCGACCTGGTGTGTTCCCTGCCGTGAAGAAATGCCAACGCTCGACGCTTTGCAGGAAAAGCTGGGCGGTGACGATTTTCATGTCCTGCCACTGTCAATCGACCGCGCCGGTATGAGGGTCGTTCGAAGCTTCTACGAAGAAATCGGCATCCGCCATCTCGACATGTATCTCGCCGACAGCACACGAGCGATGCTTGCCTTCGGCGCTCTGGGCCTTCCCACCACGATCCTGATCGACCGCGACGGTTTCGAGCGCGGACGACTTGTGGGGCCGGCCGAATGGGACAGCCATGAAGTCATGGCCCAGATCCAGACCATCATCAACGAAAGGAGTGAATAGCCAATGTCCGAAACATCACCTTACACCGAAACGCCGGAGGCACGTCCGTGGCGGCCGCAATTGGGACGGCGAAGTCTGATTCTTGCGTCAATGGCGATCATTGGCGCCGGGCTTTACTTGAATTGGGGCTGGGTGACGGCCATCGGAGCCGCGCCGCTGATCCTGGCCGTGGCACCCTGCGCCGTGATGTGCGGGCTTGGCGTCTGCGTGATGTGCAAATCCAACTCATGCGAAAAAGTAACTCGGCCGCAGAGCCGAGCTTGTCGAGGGACTGAACCCGAAAAGCTCTAGAAAACCTGAAGGAGAAACTGATGACACTTTTCAAGAACCTGAGCATGGCGACTGCCGTGTCCACACTTTTGGCCACCGGCGTGGTTGCCCAGGACAACACCGGTTTGTCCGGCCAGATGATGGACGGTGAGAGCGGCATGGCCGGCAACATAATGAACGCCGACATGGACGGCATGATGCCCATGATGAAGATGATGCAGAAAATGGGCCCGATGATGGAGGCCTGCACAGAGATGATGGAGGCAATGAACAACTCCGAGAATGGAGCCGCCACTTCGACCGACAAGGGCTGAACAGTTATCGCCGGAGGCTGATGCCCCCGGCGATAAGGCGCGGAAAATCGAGATGACATTCAAAACTACCCTTCACATGCTTGCAGTTTTGCTTTGGGCGCTGATTTCTGCGCCCGCGACTTCGCTAGCCCAGCAATCGACGCCGCTCGAGCAGGTTGAGCAAGAGGCCATCAAAGCCTTGATCCTGCAAACCATCCGCGAGAACCCGGAAGTTCTGGTGGATACGCTCCTGGCCTTTCAGGAAGAGGCTGGCGCGGCAGCTCAGGCCCAACAACGTGCTGCGATCCAGCGCGTTGGTGAACTGCCGCGGACGGACGCGAACACCGGCGTGATGGGCAATCCTGATGGCGACATCGTGCTTGTCGAATTCTTTGACTACAACTGCCCCTATTGCCGACGCGCGGCCCCGGTCCTTTTCGAATTGATCGAGGAGAACCCGGATTTGCGCATCATCATGAGGGAGTGGCCCATTCTCGGGCTAGACTCCAAACTGGCGGCTCGGGCGTCGCTGGCGGCAATAAAACAGAACAAGTTTGAAGCGTTTCACGAGGCTCTGATGGCGCAGCCTCGCGCCAATACCGTCTTCATAAGGCGGGCTGCTGAACAGGCGGGTCTGGATTACGACCAGTTGCAGGTGGACATGGCCGCGCCCGAAATCGACGCCCATATCGAAACGTCTCGAAACCTTGCGGGGCAGCTCGGGATATCCGGCACGCCGACGTTTCTGATCGGCGAGACGCTCGTTCCTGGATTGTTGGAGAAGGCCGATCTTCAGGCTTTGATTTCGGAGGCCGAAGATGTCGATTGAACCCAGTGAAACCTCTCCCAAGG
Source organism: Marinovum algicola (assembly GCF_900109145.1). Lineage (GTDB taxonomy): Bacteria > Pseudomonadota > Alphaproteobacteria > Rhodobacterales > Rhodobacteraceae > Marinovum > Marinovum algicola. The sequence continues at coordinate 135,705 of NZ_FNYY01000011.1, read as the reverse complement.
CGCGGCTCTTGAGAACCATATTGTGGGGCACTGTAATTTTGGTCATCGCCGGGGTGGCGATATCTTGGGCCTTGGACATGTATCTCGGCAACGGATCGAAGACCGTCCGCTATTCGGGCGAGGCGGATATTCGATCCGAATTTTCACTCACGGATCATACCGGACAAGAGGTGACCCAAGCCGATTACACCTATCGCTGGCAACTTGTATTCTTCGGATTTACGAATTGTCCTGACATCTGCCCCACCACTCTGGCCTACATGGCCAGCGTCGTGGATCTGCTCGGCGAAGATGCGGACCAGGTGGCGCCGATCTTCATCACGGTCGATCCGGAACGCGACACAGTGCCGGTAATGGCTGAATATGTATCAGTCTTTCATCCGAGCCTGATCGGCCTGACCGGGACTGAAGCGCAGGTTGCCGAGGCCTCCAGGAATTTCCGCACATGGTACGAGCGGACCGAGGACGATAGCGCGCCGGACGGTTATTTCATGGCGCATGCCGGACACATCTACCTCATGCAGCCCAGTGGCGAATTTGAGGCGGTCTATCAGGAAGGCGGCCAACCGCCGGAGGCGCTGGCGCAGGAAATCCGCAAAAAGCTATGAGTGAAGGAACTTACCAAATGAAGATCACCGCACTTGCAACCGTGTTAACACTCTGGCCGTTCTTCGCATCGGCCGATGTGACGATATCGGATGGTTGGGCCCGCGCGAGCATCCTCGCCTCCCGTCCGGCTGCGGCCTATCTCACGCTCACGAGCAATCAGAGTGATCAACTGGTCGCAATCACGACGCCGATCGCTGGGAACGTAACGATTCACGCCGTCGAGACCGACAACGATGGCATTAGCCGAATGGTTGAGGTCGACGGCTTGGACCTGCCCTCCCGAGAACCAGTAACCCTCGCGCCCGGCAGCATGCATCTGATGCTGATGGGCCTGTCGGAAAAACTCGAAGAAGGCACCGATTTGCCGTTGATCCTGACCTTCGCATCGGGTGCCCGAATGGAAATCAGCGTTCCGGTTCTCGGACCGGGCGCGATGAGGCCGCAGGAGCAACAGCCATGAAAAACATACTCCTGCTGATAGCCCTCGTCGCGGGCCTCCCGGCCTACGCAGATCATCCCGGCGACCGTCTTGACGAGGTGATGGCACAGAAAGAACCTGCTTTCACCGCCGTTGACCTCAACGAATTGCCTGCGTTGGGTCTGCTCGGCCCTGACGGAGAACCGTTGGACTTGGAAAGCCTCTCCGATCAGGTCGTCGTTCTTAGTTTTGTACCGTCCGACTGCGGACAGCCTTGTGCTGATCAACAGGCACTTCTTGAAAAGGTGAGGGGCGGAGTGAATTCATCTCCCATGCTGGACATGGTGACCTTCCTTGTGGTGACCGACGCCAGTGATCCGGTTCCCGGACCGATTGCCAAGAACGTGGTCATTGCTCGCGCACAAGAGCCAATAGAGAATCTGATCGATCAGTATCGCGCGATTGCGGCTGACCATCCCGAGGCTCCGCTTGTGCATGTTATCGCGCGCGGCAACCGCCATGCCGGGATCTTTGCGGGTTCCGCTTTCCGGCACATCAACATGATCCTGTACGTCAACGGCCTGACAAACGCGCATTAATCGAAGAACGGACCCCCAGCATGACAGCGAGCACAGAAACCTTTACGAGCAGCGACACCGGATGGCTGTCCGTCATCCGCCGATATATTGTCTATACCGCCGTCGGTCATCTGATCTGGGAAATGGCGCATATCCCGCTCTACACGATCTGGGTTGAAGGCACCTGGAGTGAAATTGCATTCGCGGTCGTGCATTGCACCGGGGGAGACCTGTTGATCGCCATGAGCACGCTCTTGCTCGCCCTGTTTCTCGTTGGGGGGCATGCATGGCCGTCGGAACGCGCAGGGCGCGTCCTGCTCCTGGCCGTGGTCCTGGGCGTCTCTTACACGATCTTCAGCGAGTGGCTGAACATCGTGATCCGGGCGGCCTGGGCCTATCGCGACATCATGCCGGTGGTCCCCGTCATCGACGCCGGTCTCACGCCGCTGCTGCAATGGATCATCGTCCCGACCCTGGCGTACTGGGCCGCTGCCAAAGTCCCCCTGCGCAAGCTTTTTAGGGGTGAACGTGAAGCATGGTAGATATCTCGCTTCTGGGCCTCACCGCCGCCCTCCTGGCCGGTACGATATCGTTTCTGTCCCCCTGCGTGCTGCCTCTTGTGCCAGGTTATGTCTCCTACGTGGCCGGACGCACAGCCGCTGAAGGGGGGGCGGCTGCAGCTTCGCCGTTGCGTGCGGTCTGGCTGAGCCTTTGCTTCGTTCTCGGCTTCTCCACCATCTTCATGGGACTTGGCGCATCCGCGACTGCAATGGGTCAGGCCCTGCTTCGGTGGCGGTATGAACTCAACCTCGTTGGGGGCGGCATCATCATTGTCTTCGGGCTCTTCACGATAGGAGCCGCGCGTGTTTCGGTCATGGAACGCGACTTCCGATTCAATCTCAACATCCCCGGGGGCCAACCCGCTGCGTCCTACGTCCTTGGGCTTGCCTTCGGTTTCGGTTGGACGCCGTGTATCGGCCCGATCCTCGGCGCAATCCTGACGGCCAGTGCGGCGAGCGCCACGATGGGCGAAGGCGTCATGCTCCTTGCCGTCTATTCCGCTGGCCTCGGGATACCATTTCTGATCGTTGCCGGTTTCACCGATCAGATCGCGGGCCGGCTCCGCGCCATCGGCCGGGTCGGCCGTCGCCTTCACCAGATTGCGGGCGTCGTCATGATCCTCATGGGCGTGGCGATGATGACGGGACAGTTGAGCGCGTTGTCGTACTGGATGCTCGATGCGTTTCCGGTTCTTGGGCGAATAGGATAACAGCTCATGCGGTTCTACGAAAAACACATCCTTCCGGGCCTCACGCATCTCACCATGGGTCAGGAACAGCTTCTTCCCTACCGAAGGCGCGCAGTCTCAGGTGCGAAGGGGCGCGTGCTGGAGATCGGGATCGGCTCGGGCCTGAACCTCGCGCTCTACCCCGACGCCGTGGATCAGATCGTCGGTGTGGACCCTTCACCAGAACTCCTTAATCAGGCCGCGGAGGCTTCTCAGGGCTTGACACCGACAACGGAGATGATCGAGGGCGTGGCCGAAGCATTGCCGCTGGAAGATCGCAGCGTTGACTGCGTGATTGCTACCTGGACGCTCTGCAGCGTGTCGGAACCGGAGAAGGTGCTGGCCGAGATCCAGCGCGTTCTCAAACCTGACGGCGTCTTCCGCTTCGTCGAGCATGGAACAGCGCCGGAACCCAGCGTCCAGCGTTGGCAGCGCTGGCTCACGCCTGCCTGGAAACGTTGTGCCGGAAACTGTCACCTTGACCGCCAGACAGACACTCTGGTCGAACAGAACGGCTTCCGCATGGAGCGGCTCGACACCGGCTACGCGAAAGGTCCGAAACCCTTTGTTTTCATGTATGAGGGGCAAGCTCGCCTTTATTGAGGCAGCTTAGAAGGAGAACAATGTCGGCTTCCAAATGGCGAGATACTGATGACAAGGTAACCAACTCTCGGCGGGAACTTATAGAATATATCAGGGGTTACCGCATCATGAGCAAGCAGAAAAATGATAGACAAACCAATCTGACACGCGGCATCCGCGTCGAGATCGCCAGCCTTGTCTACAATCTGATCGAGGTCGTCGTATCCGTCACCGTTGGACTTCTGACCGGCAGCGCCGCACTAGTGAGTTGGGGTCTCGACAGCACGGTCGAAGCCACCTCAGCCGGGACGCTGATCTGGCGCTTGAAGGCCGAGAAGGACGGTGGCGACAAGCGCACGGTCCTGCATCGCAAGAAGGTCGCGCTCTATGTGGTCGCCTGTGCTTTCTGGATCGTCGTCGCCGCGATCCTCTACGAGGCGGTGTCCGCCTTCATCTCGCAGGAGGCACCGGGCTTCAATTGGTGGGGGATCGCGATCCTGTTTGTCTCTTTAGTGGTCAATCCGCTATTGGCCTGGGGCAAGTATCGCTACGGCAAGCGGCTCGACTCACCTGCCCTGAAATACGATGCCAAGGATACCATGATCTGCGAATACCAGACCGTTGTGGTGTTGGCAGGAATTGGTCTGACACAATGGATGGGCTGGTGGTGGGCCGATCCGGTCGCGGCGCTTCTGATCGTGCCCTACGTCGCGTGGGAGGCGTTCGAGGCCACGAAGGATGCGCGGTCGGTCGATCCGGACGAGGCCGAAGCTACCGCCGACGCCTGACGTTGCGCATGATGAACCGGTTCTCGGGTAGGGGTGGCAGCTCTCCCGTGCCCAGCTCCAAATCCTGATCCTGCACATCGTATTTGACGTCGTTCACAAGATATCTGCAAAACGCCTTCATCTGGCTGATCGCGATCCACTCGCCCGGACAGCGGTGGTTCGTGTAGTGGTCGCCGCCGCCCTGTGGAACGAAGTCATATTGGTTTTCGGCGCGGCTCCGAAACCGTTCGGGGCGGAACTCAAGCGGCGCATCCCATGAACGCGGATCGGTGTTCGTGCCATAGAGGTCGAGCAAGACCCTGCAACCTTCCGGAAAGCGATACCCTTGCCACTCGAAAGCGCTTACTACCCGTGCCGCCACCGCAGGGAAGAACGGATAGAGGCGGCGAACCTCCTGCACGAAGGGTTCGAGCAGTCCTTCGTCGTTCCGCAGTTTCTCCTGCCATTCCGGATACCGGTGCAAGGCGTGGGCCGTCTGAACAATGAAAACGGACACCGCCACGGTCGGGCGCAAGACGTTCAACAACTCCACGGCGGCGACTTTCGGGGGCAGTATCGCGCCGTCAAGATCACGCCACGTCGCGATGACATGAAGGGCGCTTTCCTGCGTCGGCTGAAGCTCGCCATCGCGGACCTGTTGAATCATCCCCGCTGCCCATTTTTCCAGGCGGTGGCGCGCCAGACGTGCAGCCCAATGTTTCGGGCCGATGGCCCCGGCGTCCTCAAAAAGCGCTGTAAGTTGCGCCGTTCGGGTCGCCACCTCCGCCTCGGGAAGCGGAACCCCACACCAGGCGCAAACGGCTCTCGTGAGCATTTCGCGCACTTTGTCGTAGAAAACGACTTCGTTCCTCGCCTCCCAATCCGGTGCATAATTGTCTAGCATGTGAAGCGACATTCCCTGAAGCGCGGCTATATGCTCGGTCCCCATCAGCGACATGAACATCTTCTTGCGGTGCTGGTGGGCAGCGCCGTCCAATCCCTGAATGCCGCCTTCACCCAACAGGGTCTTCTGTATGCGGCCTGGCATCGAGCCCGCGCGGATCAGCTTATCGTCGGAATAGAATACTTCCGCAGCCGCCGACCCGGTCATGCAGATCGTCTTTTGAAGGAGGATGCGGGTTTCAAACAGATCTGTGTCGAGCGCGCGGCAGGTCTGAGAGATGAATCCATACGGATTTCGCAGCAGGGTGAGTGTGCTGTCAAAGCCCTCTGCGGATGGTATGCTGGACATTCGTTATCCTCCTGTTTGCTTTCCTTTGCTCAGGCCCCGTTCAGCCTTTCTGTTCGCGGTGCGGAAGTGGCCCCGAAAGAGCAGTGCCGCTTCGAAGGAAATCACTGCATCCGCGCTCAAAACATCTGTCACCGCTGGATTAGCTGCGGCGCATCCACATCCCCAAGGGACATTTCAGGCAACCAAGTGATAAGCTGAGGGAACGAGATCAGGGCTGCGATCAATACGATCTCGATGGCGACAAGCGGTACCGCGCCGCGATAGATATCGGAAAGGTTGATACCCTTAGGTGCCGCCATCTTGGCAAAGAATAGGGCATAGCCGAAGGGAGGCGTCAGAAAAGACGTCTGCAAGGCCAGTGCTATCAGGCCAGCGATCCAGATTTGCGCAAAGTAGGCAGAGCCGACGTGATCTGCGAAGTCGAGTTCCGAAAAGATCGGCATCAACACTGGTACAAAGACCAGCAGCACCTCGATCCAGTCAAAAACAAACCCAAGTATGATGATCACGCCAAGGAGGATCGCCAACAGTTCCCACCGGGTGAGATCGAATGCGGATATCCACTCGAAGATGACGTCCGGTCCACCGACCAGGTGGAAACTGAGCGAGAATACCGATGCGCCCAATACGATGAAGAAGACCATCGACGTCATCGTGCTTGTCTGCACCGTGACAGAGTTCAACGATGAGAAAGACAAGCGCTTTCGCGCCAGCGCGACCAATAGCGCGCCAAAAACCCCTACTCCAGCCGCCTCTGTTAGTGGCGCAAAGCCCAGAATGATGCTGAGCGGAATGGATGCGATGACCGCGACAGACGCGAGTACAAACAAGAGGTCTGACACAAGATTGGTCTTGGGTGTGTCCAGCGGGATTTCGACCGTTTTTCTCAAGGTGACCGCAAAGTAGACCGCGAAGGCCATGACCATCAGAAGCACAGGTACGATGAGGGCCACATACATCAATCCGATGCGCAGATAGAACACGTTCGAGATGAAGAACAGCATCACGGCTGGCGGGAACACGACACCCAATGCTCCAGAAACTGCGACAGCGCCTCCTGCGGTTCGCGGTGCGTAGCCCGACGCCATCATCGGGGCATAGGCCACCAACGCCACAGTTATGACGGAAGCACCGATCACCCCGGCGGCGGGCGCAAGAACGAGGCCGATCAGCAAAGTCGCAATGGCGTAGCGACCGGGAACGCCTGTCAGAAGACGCCCCAGCAAGCGAAACATGGTTTCGGCAATCCCGCTGGCATTCAGGATCAGGCCAAGAAAAATCAACATTGGAACGCTGGTGAATTGGACTGATTCATTGGTCAGTACACCACGGGCCCTCAGGTAGATCAGCCCCAGATGCTGAAAATCAGTGATCCCCACCCAAACCGCAGCGACAAACCCCAAGAAGCCTGTCCCCGCGAGCACCAGCGCCACCGGTAAGCCACTGAAAACCCCAATCGCCATCACGACAAGCATGGCAACCGTGAGGACCTCATTCACCATTGTGCAGGCCGCTTGCTTGTTCCGGTGCACCTTGCGCACGTCTCCCTGTCAGAAAGGCGATGTTGCGAAGGGCTACGATCATCCCGGCAAGAGCCAGCAGGATGGGGCCGATGACCCCGGCAATGCGTTGTGCCCACAACTGGGTTTCCGCGTATTTCGTGGTGCGCATCAAACCGTCCCATCCGTAGTAGGTCAGGATGGCGGCGAGCGGCAGAAGGACAAAAAGGCCGCCAATCAGTTCGATCCAAGCAATGCGGCGGGCGGACCAATGTCTGCGAAGAACATCAACGCGCACGTGACCGTCGCGCAGATAGGTATACCCAAAGGTCAAGAAAATTAGGATGAACAGCAGTGACGTGGACAGGTCCGGCAAATAGCTCGACACGCCAAGTTGTAGCTTGCGATCCAGCATCTGAAGCGCGCCATAAGCAGCAATCGAAACAACTGTCAGCCACGCAGTCACGACGCCGATGCCGCGAATGCCACGGTCAATCCAATCCAAAAATCTCAAGCCGAATTCCCTCCCAAAGTTCTTTGCCTGTTAGCTGTTATCCCCCCGTGACATCTCCCTTGCGATTGTCTTGTTCCCGATTTTCCGGCCTGACTTTCGAGGTGCGAAAGCTGTCCCAGAACAGCAATGCTGCCCCACAAAAGATCGCCACGTCAGCCAAGTTGAAGGACGGCCAGTGGTATGACCCGTAATGGAAGTCGAGAAAGTCAGGGACGGCCTGATAGCGCAGACGATCAAGGATATTGCCAAGCGCGCCTCCGATGATCAGACCGAGCGCCGCACCTGTCAGCCCGTCCGGAGCCTTCCACAGCCAGATCAGCAGCCATGCCACGACCACGGCAGCAAGTGCGACCAGACCCCACCAGGGTACGACCCCGCCGAGCATACCGAAGCTGACCCCATCGTTCAAAACCCGCACGAGGTTGAGAAAGGGCAGAACCTCGACCCCGTTCTCAAGCGCCGGGGAGTTCAGGGCAAGAGCCTTGGTGCCCTGATCAACACCAAACGCGGCGATGGCGCAAAGCCCACCGAGAACGCGGCTGTTCATGCCACCGCCTTCAGATCGGCCCGCGCGTCGCGGATGATCGCCCATGACGAGTGCAGGAACAGTCCGGCGATCCCGAACGCGACGATAAGATCGGGCCAAGCGCTGCCCAGCCAAACCACTAGCCCAGCGGCGATAACGACTGCGGCGTTGCCGATGGCGTCGTTACGCGAGAAAAGCCAGACAGCGCGCATGTTCGCATCGCCCTTGCGGTACCGCAACAACGGCAGCACGGAGATGACATTTATCACAAGAGCAATCAGGCCCAGAATCCCCATCAATGTGGCGTCTGGGGTTGTCGGCTCGAATGCCCTTATGATGGTCGTGCTAAAGACCCCAAGGCCAAGCAGGCCGAGAAAGATGCCCTGGATCAGGGCAGAGCGTGCCCGCCAGAGAAGGCTCCATCCGATGGCAAGAAGCCCCAAGAAAGTGATCGCGCCATCGCCGATGAAATCCAGCGCGTCGGCCTTCACGGCCTGTGACCCGGCGATGAACCCGCCAATCATTTCCAGAACGCCGTAACCGACATTCAGAATTACGACGATCCAGAGCGCGCGGCGGTAGCCCGGGTCCTGATGGGCCGCACTTTGCTGAAGGTCCTCGTCGCTCTCGATGCGGTCGAACCCATATCCCATTGTCTCAACGGCTTTTTCGATCTCCGGCAGGCGCGCTTCAGGGGCATTCAGAGTCATGATATGGGTCGCCGCTGATACTTTCACTGCGTCGGGCGCGACACCCGCAGACTGCGCCGCCCGCTCGATCTGAGCGGCATCCTTGGCGCAATCCATTCCGGAAACCCGGTAACGGAGGGGCGGCGTATCTGCTGTCGATCCGGAGCTTTCGGTGTTGGCCATCGGTGCAATACTCCTGCTAAAGTGGATCAAGTTTAAACATATCAGCAAGGAGTGATATGATGCAAGTCTTCGCCGACCGCAATGCTGCGGCCGCTGGCATCGAGCGTAGGGCAAAGCTCTTTCGCGGTCTTGCCGACCCGAGCCGACTGGCGATACTGGGCGTGCTGTGTGAAGGACCGTTGGTTGTTCACGAGATCGTCAAACGCACAGGGCTATCGCAGCCCAACGTGTCAAATCATTTGCGATGCCTTCTGGATTGCGGACTTGTCGCCAGCGACCGCGATGGGCGCTTCATTCGCTACCGGATCAGCAGTCCGCGCATAGCAGCTCTTTTAAATGATGCAGACGCCCTGCTTGATGTGGTCGCAGAAGGTGTTGGGGCTTGTGACAATTATCGCGAAGCGTGAACGATAATATCCCAATGCACGTCATCACGACCACTTCCGCGTGAGGCAAAATTTTATATGGGGCTTGCTGCCAAACGTGTTGAAAAGACCCATTATTGAAAGCGCTCAATTTAACTGCTCGGCATAGCGAGTTAAGGATCACAATTGAAGCGAAGATCAAGACGAGGCCCGGCATCGTGGCAGTAGCCTGGTTTCACCCCACAGATCGTGACAGCGCTTAGACTGATAAAGAAACGAACGGGCCCGAAGTATTACCGAGATCGTCTGGCATCAAAATTTCTCTTGAACCTCTAGTAGCTTTAGGAGTTAAGCCACCGACATAGAACGGCACCATGGAGCAAGTTGCCAATAACGCCTCACTCTTTCCCGGGCGAACAACACTGCGTTCGGGGTAAGGTTCGGTTTGCCGTCCAATGCGTGAACGGAGCAATCTATATGCTGACAAGACGACATTTCATCCAGACGACCACCGCGCTGTTTTCGGCATCGATATCCAGCCCGCTCCTTGCAGACACGTGGCCTACCGATGCGCAGAAGGCAGCTTGGGACGCACAGGTTACACCTCCCGGCTACGACCCGGCCACGTCCAACCCTTGGGGCCTTCACCCTCGCTTCCTGCCACAGCGGGTCCTCGCGAAGGACGGACTTGTACCCGGTGATATCCATGTCGATGCTGTTGCGCGCTATCTCTACCACATCGAAGAAGGCGGCACGGCGATGCGCTATGGCGTGGCGATCGCGCGCGGCAGACTTTACGAACCGGGCACCTATACGATCAAGCGCAAGGTCAGGTGGCCGCATTGGCAGCCGACACAAAACATGATCGACCGCGACCCAGAGCTCTACGCCGATATCGCTGACGGTATGGAACCCGGACCTGAAAACGCGCTCGGATCGCGAGCCCTCTATCTCTTCGTCGGCGACCGAGACACCTATCTAAGGATTCACGGGACACCGTATCCAAGAAGCATTGGCGGCCGTGCGAGTTCCGGCTGCGTCCGAATGGTCATGGCACACATCAATGATCTCTATCCCAACGTCGAGATTGGCTCGACGGCATTCCTGTACTCGGCGGAAGACAGCGTCACCCCGAGAAGTTGACTGGCGCATCATGTGTTACGTGTGGGCTTGACGCATCTATGGGCTGATCAGGACTGGCGCGAAGTGCAGATGGGGTTGCCACCTGCCGAGCGTAGCGGAACCAAGGTGTTTTCCACCGGACCGCTGTGTTCATACCAATAACAGCCATCCTCGGGACGAAGCCGCGCCGTGGTGAGATCCTGACCAGGCGCAGCAAGGGCAATGACGGCCTCGGGAACACTTCCCACTTCGTTGCGAGCGCCGCCGTCGTCCAGCGTTGGCACCGCGCAGCCAGCAAGCACCAATGTCGCTGCGATAATCGGCGCGTTTCGTTTCTGCATGTCTACCTCACTCATTCTGATCGCTTCGTACCGGCAAGCGTTGCTCCAACCGCGTCGTTTCAAGGGGGCGGCTAGCTTCAAGCCTCCGCAGGGCGCCTTTCTTGCTGGACGAATATCCACTTTTTTGCCCTTGAAGCTCTAGTTACTGTAGGGGCTATGTCAATGTGGAATCAATGAATCCTGAGGTCAATCCATGTCTTCCGACGGCAACCGCAACGATCACGGCCATCCGGGTGATCAAGAGCATTCTGACCCAAGAGGCAAATCCTGTTGCGACGCCAGCAAGGACGTCGCGTCCACGGCGCCAGCGCCGTCCGGCGGAAGGAGCTTTCAGGTCTCCGGCCTGGATTGCGCCGAAGAGGTGGCGATCCTGAACCGGGTTGTCGGGCCGAAAGTGGGCGGAACCGAACACCTGGCATTCGACGTGATCAACGGGCGAATGACCATCCTCGATAGCGCCGAGAAGATCTCGGACAACGAAGTCACTCAGGTGGTCGCGAGCACGGGCATGAGTGCGAAACCGTGGGATGCCGACAACGCAGCAGAGGACCAGGCGGCGCATCTGGCACGTCAGAAGCGCTTTACCTCGTTGAGCGGCGGCTTCTGGGCGGCGGGATTCCTTTTTCACATTGTCGAGACCAACTTGGGCGGCGCGCTCGGGCTCTTTGCCGGCCATGGCGAGGTGCCTATGCCTATGGCGGAAGCAGGGATCTTCGCCGTCGCGATTCTTTTTGGCGTCTGGCTTGTCGCGCCCAAGGCCTGGTCTTCGGCGCGGAGGCTTAGCCCCGACATGAACCTGCTCATGGTGGTGGCCGTCGCGGGCGCCATCGGCCTCGGCGAGTTTTTTGAGGCTGCGACGGTCGCCTTCTTCTTCTCGCTCTCTCTCTATCTTGAGAGCTGGAGCGTGGGGCGGGCGCGTAATGCGGTTTCCGCGCTCCTCGATCTGGCGCCGCCAACGGCGCGGGTTCTTTACGACGACGGATCTGAATCCGACGTTCCGGCCGCGGCCGTGGCAGTCAATGCAAGGTTTATCGTGCGCGGCGGCGACCGGATCCCCCTCGACGGTGAGGTCGTGGACGGGGCAGGGGCCGTCGATCAGGCCCCAATTACTGGGGAAAGCGCGCTAGTGCCCAAGGAACCCGGCGACGAGGTCTATGCCGGCACGATCAACGGCGAGGGCACACTGACGGTGCGGGCGACGAAGGCCGCCTCGGACACGGTGCTCGCGAAAATCATTCGCATGGTGGGCGATGCCCATGCCCGCCGCGCGCCGGTCGAACAGTGGGTGGCCAAGTTCGCGCGCATCTACACACCCATCGTGATGGCTCTGGCGATCGCCATCGCGCTGGTGCCGCCACTGGTGACGGGCGGTGCCTGGGATTACTGGTTCTACAATGCGCTGGTTCTGCTGGTCATCGCCTGCCCCTGTGCCCTTGTCATTTCTACGCCAGTTTCCATTGTCGCAGCGCTGACCGCGTCGGCACGGGCTGGGGTGCTCATAAAGGGCGGCGCCTATGTCGAAGCACCGGGGCGGACCACGGCACTGGCGATGGACAAGACCGGGACGATCACCATGGGCGAGCCCGAGTTGGCGGCAGTCCATCCGCTGGGCGAAGCCTCCGCGCGCGATCTCATGACGCTGGCGGCAAGTCTGGAGGCGCGATCCTCGCACCCGCTGGCACGTGCCATCCTAGCGCGTGCCGAAACCGATGGTGTTTCGGTGTCTGCCGCAGAGGACACCCGCACCGTGCCCGGGCGCGGGCTGGAAGGACGCGCCGACGGGCGCGCGATCTGGCTCGGTTCGGATCGGTTCGCCGAGGAGAAAGGTTTCGGCAATGCCATTCCGTCGGATCTGCGGGACCGGATCGAAGGGGCAGGGAGCACCCTTGTTGCCGTGGGTGACGAGACCGGCGTGACCGGCGTTCTGGAGCTTCGCGACCGCATCCGCCCCGATGCCAAAGGGATCGTTGCGCGGCTGCACACGCAGGGAGTGAAGACCATCGTGATGTTGACGGGCGACAACGAACGCACCGCGCGCGCGGTGGCAGCCGAAGTCGGCATCGACGAGGTGCGCGCCGAACTTTTGCCAGAAGACAAGGTGACGGCCATTGAGGAACTCGTCGAAAGCCACGACATGGTGGCGATGATCGGCGACGGTGTGAATGACGCACCGGCCATGGCGCGGGCGCATTATGCCATCGCCATGGGCGCTGTCGGATCGGATGCCGCGATCGAGACGGCCGACATCGCGCTGATGACCGACGACATCGGCAAGGTACCCTGGCTTATCGGCCATTCGCGCCGTGCCATGACGATCATCCACCAGAATATCGGCATATCGCTGGCGACCAAGGCGCTGTTCGTCGGGCTGACCGCGTTCGGTATGGCCTCAATGTGGGGCGCCATTGCTGCGGATGTAGGCGTGTCTCTGCTGGTGGTCGCCAACGCACTTCGGCTCCTGAACGGCCATCAGGTTGAGGCCGGGCCTTCAGGCGGAGAACCGGTGGGCGAGCAGATGGCGAAGGGAGCACTGGCGCACGGTCATTGATCCGGCGGTTTCGGTAGAGTAACGTCTGACATCAACCAGACCTCGCAAAAGGGGCGTCGAGCAGTGATGAATACCAGAATTCCACGGCGGGTCTTGCTGTTGGGCGGATTGGCCACCTTCCTGTCTGGCTGTGCCAGCAAGTTCCGGTCCTACAACGGACCCGAAGTGACCCGGCTGCGTATGTACAAGGCGCAGCGGCTGCTGGTTCTTGACGGAACGGATGATGTCTTGCGGACCTATCCCATCGGATTGGGCTTCGCGCCCGAAGGCCACAAGCAGTTCGAAGGAGACGGCCGCACGCCGGAGGGCTCCTATCTGATTGACCGGCGCAACCCGGACAGCCTCTTCCACCTCTCCATCGGCATTTCATATCCCAATGAGGCCGACATCGCGTATGCGGAGGCGCAAGGAAAATCGCCGGGCGGCGACATCTTCATCCACGGGGGGCCGCGCAAGGGGATCGACCCGATGAACAAACGCGACTGGACCGCGGGCTGCATCTCCGTCACGGACCGGCAAATCGAGGATATCTACGCCATGGTCAGGGACGGAACCCCCATCGACATCTATGCCTGATAGTCAGGCAAAACGACGGCGCAGCGCAACGTTGATGGCTTCGATGGCGATGACCATGACGACGACGGCAATCGTGACGCTGGCCGCCTTGTCATACTGGAAAGAGCGCACGTAGGTCTGGATGTAAAAGCCGATCCCGCCCGCGCCGACAATGCCGAGGATCAGCGACTCGCGCAGGTTCAACTCGAACCGGAAAATCGTGTCGCGGGCGACGACCGGCGCCATCTGCGGCCAGATCGCGTATCTGAGCCGCACGAGCGGCCCGGCGCCCGCGCTTTCAAGTGCTGCGATCGGCGCGCGGGACACGCCGTCGATCGCCTCGGCATAGAACTTGGCGAGCATCCCCGTTGCATGAAAGGCGACCGCGATGATGCCGGGCAGCGGCCCGAGCCCGACAGCGCCCACCATGAGCATGGCCACGAGGATCAGCGGAATCGCCCGGATGAAAGCAAGCAGCGTTCGGATCGGCCGGAACACCGCAGGCGATACCATCGTCTCAGACGCGAGAATGCCGAGGGGAACGGACAGGATCACAGCACCGAGGGTGCCGAGGATCGCGATCCTCAGCGTTTCCGCGCTGCCCTTCTTGATCTCGGCCATCACCGTCGGGTCAGGCGGAAACATCCGGCCGAGGAAATCGGCGATCCGCGGGCCGGCCGACAGAAGTCGCGAGAACTCGACATCGGTCGTGGCGAAGGACCACAGGATCGCGGTTGCGATCAGACCGCTCGTCGCAAAGCCGCCAAACCCGCGGAACGCCATCAGGACACCGCCCTGAGGCCGATACCGGGGCTTGGCTCTACCTCCCGATAGAGCTCCGCCGTCGCATTATCGTTCAACTCGGAGGTCGGTACATCGAACACGATCCGCCCATCCCGCATGCCGATGATGCGCTGCGCGAAACGCCGCGCCAGGTCGGGCTGGTGCGACGAAAACAGCGCCGTCGCGCCGCGCGCTCGCGCCGCCCCGGTCAGCAGCGCCAGGATCTCACATGCACGCGCGGGGTCGAGGTTGCTCACCGGTTCGTCGGCGAGGATTAGGCGCGGTTCCTGCGCCAGACACCGCGCGATGGCCACACGCTGCCGCTGCCCGCCGCTGAGGCTGTCGACCCTGCGTTCGGCAAGATCGGAAATGCCGCAATCGGCAAGTGCCGTGCGCGCAATCTCCAGATCATGCTTGGTCGGCGATCCCATCAGGGCCCGCAGCGGCGACATGCGCCCCAGGCGGCCATTCAGGACGTTACGCAGAACCGTGGAGCGTTCGACCAATGCAAACTCCTGAAACACGAAACCGGTATCCGGACGGCGCGCGCTCGGCGGCGGGCGGTCGGGATCGAGCGGCGCACCCAGAACGGATACCCGCCCGCTCCAGCCTTGGAGCCTGCCGTCGAGCAGTGCCAGCAGGGTCGTCTTGCCCGCCCCGGACGGGCCGAGCAAAGCGACGCTCTCGCCCGCCGAAATCCGAAACGAGACCCGCTCCAGCGCCGGAAGGTCCGCGCCCGTATGGGCAAAACTCAGGTCGTCTATTTCGATAGCTGTGCTCATCGCAACAGCCCGTATTGCCGTGCCATATCGCGTACGCCGTCATAGGCGGCGGAGTCGGCCCTGACATAGCCGTCCGGACCGTAGAGATAGCGCAGCTTTTCGCGGTTTTCCGGCGCATTGAGCCGCAGCATCGCGTCGACAAACCGGGCCTGCAGGTCGGTGTCGAGCCCCGGGCGAGCGATCACCAAATGGCTCGGGATCGGCGCGCTTTCCGCGATCCAGGTTACCTCCGCCTGTTGCTGCGGTGTCAGAAGCAGGTCGGCATACTGGCTGGCGCCCGCGGCATCGACCAGGCCTTCGGCCATTGCCTGCATGGCTTGTTGGTAGCCCCCCGCGAAAAAGACGCGGCCGAAAAATTCCTCCGCTGCGCCGGGACCTTCAACCAGCCCGGCCTCGACGAATTCGGCGAGCGGGTAGAGATAGCCCGATTCCGAAATCGGATCGGCAAAAGCGATGTCGCGCCCGCGCAGGTCTGCGAGCGCGCCGATGCCGCTGTCGCGCCGCACGAAGATGCGGCCCGTATAACTCGGCGCGTCGCGGTAGACCTCGGACAGGAGCGGCACGGCACCGATCTCGGCCTCGGCCAGAACGAAGGGCAGGGCGCCCATGAAGGAGATATCCGCGTCGCCGTTGCGCAGCGCCTCGACCGCCGCTGCATGGTCGATGGTGACGAACCCCTCGACGGGGACGCCGATCTCCTCTGCCAGCCATCCGGTGATGGCCTCGATGTCCCCCAGAAGCTTGTCGGGGTTCTCTTGCGGGATGAAGGCAAGCCGCAGGGTTACGTCTTGCGCGGCGAGAGGTGTCGCCAGCGACACCGCGCCCGCGCCGACCAAGGTCAGTATCGTTCTACGGGTCAGATGGACCGGCATCAGAATGCCCTCTCTTCGATTGCATCGGCTTCGGACTTGAACGCGGTCCAGCTTGCTTCGGCGGCCTTCCAGTCATCGGCACGGACGGCGGCGCCGACCGCGGCCAGACGTTCGGCCAGCGCATAGACCTCGGGCCGGGCGGGGAGGTTCGACATGGTACTGGCGTCCGCCGAGAGGTCCGCGGCCACGGTGTCGGTCAGCAGCAGGATATGCTCCGCGTCCCGCCGCGGCAGTAGCGTATCGATTGTCGAGGCGAAGGTCGTCAGTTCGGCGAATGCCAGCCGGAAAGCGGTGTTCTCGGTGTCGAAGGCTTCATAGGGCTCGTCTGCCGCGCCAACGGTCTCGAGATAGGCGGTTAGGTCGGCGCGGTCTTCCTCGGTAAGCCCAAGCGATTTCGTCTCGTCGAACCAGTCCACGACGGCGGCCAGCGTCGGCAATGACCCGTCGTGGAAATAGGGGGCGGTATAGGCCGTGCCGAGCAGCGTGGGCGTGTCCAGCGCACCGGCGCGGGCCCCCTCGTAGCCCGGCGCGACTGAGCCGATGTCGTGGGCCTGCCGGTCGAGGAAGTTCGCGTCTGGCACGTGGCAACTGGCGCAGGACCGATCGCCGAGCCCGACGAAGGGCGTATTGAAGATCTCCTCGCCGCGCCGGGCGGCCTCTTGGGTCGTGTCGGTCAGACGGCCATCAGTCGTCAGCATGGAATTCGGCAGGAAGTCGAACTCGAGCATGTAGGCGACGAGAGCGTCCAGCATGAAGGGCGTCGGTTCCTTCCCGCCGAACTCGTTGACGACCACGTTGCGGGTGAAATCGCGCAAGGAGGCGAAGCGGCCATCGCGGCCGTAGGGACCGGTAAAACGCAAGCCGCGCAGGCTGGGAATGTCGAGCGGGTCGTCGCGCCTGTCATTGAAGATCGGGTTGAAAAAGGCGCCGTCCACGTCGATCGCGCCCGGTTGGTGGCTGGCGCCGGGGATGAAGAGCCGCTGGTTGACGTCCGAGCGGTTGTGACAGGTCGAGCAGGCGATCCCGAGATCCTGCGCCGGGCTTCCAAAGAGTTGCGCGCTGTCGAACAGCATGTCGCCGTAGGCAACAAGCGGCAGATCGGTCTCGTCGATGCCCTGTTCCTCGAAGTTGAGCACGAGCAGCGGCAGCGGGTCCTGATCGAAGATGTCGGACCCAGGCGGCAGGCTTGGCGGTACCTCGATGGCCTTTCCGCTGAGCACAGCTGTTTCCGGCAGGGCGCTCAGCGTCCGGCGCGGAGCGAAACTGTCCAGGAGGTAGTTCTCCGCAAGATAGCCGGAGATGACTGCACGGGCGGCTTCCATCGTGTCGCGATCCGCAGATGTGGCGCCAGCGCCGAGAACACCAGCGGAACCTGTGCTGCTGTTGAGCTCCAGCCAGGCGAGGCCGATGCGTCTTGCAGCTTCGGGATCGGCCGCCGCGATACCATCCTCAAACGCACGGTAGAGTTCGCGTGCCGTCTGCACCGCCAGCTGTGCTGTCGCCGATTCTTCGGCCGCGAGAGCACGGTCCAAATTCTCCTCAATCCTGAGCGCTACAAGCCGCGTCGCCTCGGCGAAGACCGCCTGCAGGTCTTCGCGCATTATAGCGTCCAGGAGACCGTCGGGCTCGATATCGCTTTTGCGGTCCAGCCACGCCAGCACCCCGACAGAGAATTCCGAACCCCGGTAGGGTTCCGTCCAGGCGGTCTCGATGTCGTCCCAGGGCAGAGGCTCGAGATTTCCAAGAAAGAGCGTCAGACGGTAGGCCGCTGCCTCGGGAAGCCAAGGCGCCTCCTTGGCCGGCGTCGCGGCGACAGGTCCAAACAGGAGGAGCGCACTTGCGAGTGTGGCGAGCAGCACTCTCATAATATTTCGCATCACCACGGCCTCCAAAGTACAAAGTTAGACATGGCTAACTTATCTACCCGAAGCAAACAAGTTGTCAATCCCGCTGTTTCGCTGCAAAGTCCCGAGTATGACAAAGCTACAATCACAAGGGCGTGAGCCATTCGAAGCGGTCGACCGGGCTCCCGAGGCGCAGGCCGATGGCTTTGCGACCGTGCGTCAGGCACATGAAAGCGAGATGGCGGAGGATTACGTCGAACTGATCGCGGAACTGATCGAGACGCGCGGGGAGGCCAGACCGGTCGAGATCGCCGAGCGGCTTGGCGTGAAGCCGCCGACCGTGACCAAGAACATCTCGCGGCTCAAGGCTGCTGGTCTGGTCCGGCGGGAGCCATACCGCGCGATATTCCTCACCGATGCCGGGCAGGACCTCGCGGAGATCTGTCGACGCCGCCACAGGGTCGTCGTCGCCTTTCTTCTGAGCCTGGGAATCGACGAAGAGACCGCGGAACGCGATGCGGAAGGGATCGAGCATCACGTCAGCGGGACGACATTGGAGGCGTTCGAGCGACGGCTCAATCAGAAATGAGCTCGCCTAGATGCACATTCGCGCGATTCTCTATCGGGACCTCGAGCTATCGGGTCTTCAAGCCGCTGACACGTTTGCGCAATTTCGAAGCTCGCTAGCTGAGAACCCGCGACAGCACGATGGTTGCAAACAGGGCGACAAGTCCGAAGGCGATCGCAGACGCTACCGCATATTGGAGGATATCCAGATGATTCCCCCTCCTCCGTCGTGCCAGATAGCCACCCCAGATCGCGCCTCCGATAGCGCTCACGATCACAAGCATCAGGATACCTCCGTTCCAAAATGCCGCGCATCGGGATCTCGTCCGAGCAAACTGGCCAGCCAGCCGAAGACCCAGCACCCAAAAACAAGAACCAACAAGGTCCAGTCGCCGAACCGCGCATAGGGCGTTGGAGTACGCGCGCCCGGCAGGCCGGCATCAATGGTGCCTGTTTCCCCGGTATCAAGACGCGCGACGACATTTCCATTGGCGTCGATGATCGCGGATATCCCAGTGTTGGCCGCCCGGACCACGGGAAGCCCCTCCTCGACCGCGCGCATCCGCGCGGAGGCGAGGTGCTGCTCGGGTCCGATGCTGGTTCCGAACCAGGCATCATTTGTGGCGTTGAATATCCAGTCGGGGCGGAAAAGGTCATCGACCACGTGGCCCGGAAAGATGATCTCGTAACAGATCGCCACCGCGACCAGAGGCGCGCCAGGGATCGCCAGCGTGCGCGGCCCTGGTCCCGGCGTGAAATCGCCCAACCCTTCCGTCAGTCGTTCGATGGGTAGCCAGCCTCTCAGCGGCACATATTCGCCAAACGGAACAAGATGATGTTTTGCATATCCCGTCAGAATCTCACTGGTGCCATCGTATGCCTGAACCGTGTTGAAATATCTGGTTCCCCCATCGCCCTCCACTCGGTCAGGCGCACCTGTCAGTAGGATCCTGCCGTCTGGCAAAGCTGCAGATATCCGCGCGCGTGCCGCAGCATCTTCGTCCAGAAAGCCGGGGAAGGCCGTTTCCGGCCAAAGCAGCAAATCGAAACGTCCGGGTTGCGCGGACAAGCCCAGGTATTTTTCCAAGGTTCGCTGGCGGCTGCCCGGTACCCACTTCTCGACTTGTGGCACATTGCCTTGGACGATGCGCAAAGCAACGTCTGTCGGCGGCACGTCCTGCCCTGACCGAAGCGCACCGCCAACCCAGAAACCCGCCACAGCAACGGCGAAGAGCACGAGAACAGGCGCGCGTCTCTTTGGCGCCGCCACAGTCAACACACCTGGCAATATGCCGATGAAGACCGTGAGAAAGCCCAAACCGTAGCTTCCGACCCAGGCGGCGGGTTGGCGCAGGGCGGCATAGTCGACAAGGGCATAAGCGGCAAGGTTCCAGGGAAACCCTGTCAGGACATGACCCCGCAGCCATTCCGTGGCCACCCAGCAGGTTGCAAACAGCAGGCCCGCCGCAATGCCGCCGACAGCTCGGCGCTGCATGATGGCGGCAAAAAGCATCGCCGCCATGCCCGGGAAGATGGCAAGTCCGGCGGACAGACCCGCGACCGCCGGAATCGCCAGTGCGCCGAAACGTTCGGCATCGACGTAAAAGCTCTCGGCGATCCAGGAAATTCCAATCCCGAATTGGCCCAGTCCGAAAGCCCAACCGACAAGGAAAGCGCGCGAGGTTGAGATGTTCCGGAGAACGATAAAGAGCACGGAGAAGGCGACAGGGACCGCGATGAGCCAAGAAAACGGCGGAAGAGTCAAAACCGTCAATCCGCCGGCAGCAAGGGCAAGACCCATGCGCTGGAACAGGTTCAGGTCCTCACTAACGAACTGCGGCAATCCCGGCTTCATGAATCGGTCTGAAGTCGAGCGCCAACCCACGGCGCAATGAGCAGCAGCATCACGCCGCCAACCACAAAAACATCGGCCATGTTGAAGGCAGGCCAGTGCGCCGTCCCGATGTAGAAATCGAGGAAATCCGTCACCGCACGATAGCGCAGGCGGTCCAGAATATTGCCGAGTGCACCGCCGATGATCGCACCATAGGCAATGGCCTCGACCCGGCTGCTGGTACGGACCAGCATGAACGCCAGCCAGACGCAGATGCCAAGCGCCAGTAAGACAAGGCTCCACCACGGCGCGCCGCCGAGAAGCCCGAAGGTCACTCCGTCATTGCGCAGGTAGATGAGATTGAAGCCGGGAAAGACCGATACGCCGGAACTAAGAACAGTCGCATTGGACACAACGATTGCCTTCGTTGCCTGATCGACAAGAAAGGCGATCAGCGCAGCAAGCAGACCGACGAAGAGGCAAGTTCTCATCAGCTTATCCCAGCCAGACGTCGAGGAACAACATGATCACAAGACCAACGGCGAGGCCGAGCGTCGCCCTGTTCTGATGGCCGGATCGGTGGGTTTCCGGAATGATCTCGTGGCTGATGACATAGAGCATCGCACCTGCTGCGAAGGCGAGACCCCAAGGCAGCAGCGGTTGCGAGATGCCGATGATACCCGCGCCGATGAGCCCGCCGACGGGCTCCACCAGACCGGTCAGGGCGGCGATGCTCCAGGCGCGAAACCTGGAATAGCCCTCGCCGAGCAACGAAACCGCCACCGCCAGACCTTCGGGGGCATTCTGTAATCCAATACCGATCGCAAGTGGCAACCCGCCCGACAAACCGTCAGCCCCGAACCCGACGCCGACGGCAAGCCCTTCGGGAAAATTGTGGATCGTGATCGCGATGATGAAAAGCCAGACGCGCCGCAGCGATGCGGCGTCGGGACCTTCCCGCCCCGTCTTGAAATGTTCATGCGGCAGCCGTTCGTTCATCAGAGCGACCGCGCCCATGCCAAGCAGGATCGCAACACATACGATGGCCGCCGGGAGAGCACCGTTGTCGAACTGTCCTTCAGCAGCGTCGAGAGCCGGGATAATCAGCGAGAAGAACGAAGCCGCGAGCATGACACCCGCCGCGAAGCCAAGCAGCAGATCGCGCGTGGCCCGGGACGGGATGCGCCCAAAAAGAACGGGGACCGCCCCGACCGCGGTCAGCGATCCGGCGGCCAGGCTTCCAAGAAAGCCAAGCGCTATGGGGGAGAGGGGTTCCAATTGTTAAGGTTCTGCCGCGAGTTCAGTCAGGAGCCGAGTAGCTGGTGTAGACCTCGGTCGATCCGTCTTCGTGGATCAGGAAGACATCGTAAGCCTCCCGGTCGTCCTCCGGTCCCATGCCGGGCGACCCGTAGGGCATTCCCGGCACCGCCAGGCCTACCGCGTCTGGCCGGTCCTCCAGCAGGCGTTGGATGTCAGCCGCCGGCACGTGGCCCTCGATCACATAGCCGTCGACCAGAGCAGTATGGCAGGACACCATGCGCTGCGGCACGCCATTGTCGAGTTTGAAGCGCACAAGAGATCCTCCGAACATGTCCTCGCCCATCGGCGCGAAGCCATTCTCCTCGAGGTGCTTCATCCAGGACAGGCAACAGCCGCAGCCGTTTGTCTTCCGGACGTCGATCTGAATCGCCTCTGCGACGGCCTGCGCCGCGGGAAGCAAGGCAAATGCGATGGCAAGGGCGGGAGTAAATCGTTTCATGGATCAAAGCCTTTCGGTTGTCGTCTGTGCAAATTCGCTGGCGAGCCTCTCAGCAAGAAGTGAACGCGCCTCACGCAGTCGCTCAAGCGCGGCCGTGTCGTCCGCTTCACGCTCGGCCGCCCCTGCCAATCGGTCGTCAGAGAGAGGGTCGGTTGGGCGACCGTCCACCAGCACTTCGTAATGTAGGTTGGGGCCTGTCGCGGTACCCGTCGCACCGACGCGGCCAATCAAATCTCCGGCGATCACGCGTTGCCCTTGTGTGAGCCCGTCCGGTACGGCGCTGAGATGGGCGTAGCGCGTCAGGGTGTCGGAGCCATGCGCGATTTCAACCACCCGGCCATACCCACCGCGGCGGCCGATGAAGCTAACGCGGCCAGGTGCCGTCGCCTGTACCGGCGTGCCGCGCGCCGCCGCGAAGTCGACCCCTGTGTGCATCCGTACGTTGCCGTAGACCGGATGGGTGCGACGGCCGAAGACTGAACTCAGCCGTGCACCTTCGACCGGTTGCGCGAACACGCGCAGGACTTCTCCGTCGACATAGATCGTCGCTTGGCCGCTGCCGTCGTTCGGCCAGACGATTTCATAGACCGAGCCATCGATATCCAGTGCGGCAAAGGCAAGCACGGGCTGACCAATCCTCTTGTTCCCGTCTCGGGCCTCGCGCCAAAGGAGGCGCATCGTCTCGCCACCCGCAAGATCACGACGGAAATCCACGGTGCCGCCCAGCATCTGCGCCAGGTCCACCGCAAAACGGGCGGGGATGTCTGCCGTGTCCAGGGCAGCGAAAATCGAGCTCTCGATCACCGCCTCGCCGGCGAAAGTCACCAATTCCGGGTCCGGCTCCAACACGCGAGCGGCAAGCTGTTCGCCGAAGACCGCCTCTATCCGGACACCGTCTTCGACGGCGAGTTCTAAACGACGCGGATTGCCATCCATCGTGGAAACCACGGTAATGACGTGACCCGGACGCAGACGGCGCAGATCGTATTCCGTGCCAATCGCCAAGGCGATTTCGGCGCGATCCGAAGCATCCAGCCCCGCATCGGAAAGGACCGCATCAAGCGTCTCGCCCGACGCAATCTCGCGCGACCAGGTGACCAGCGGGGGCTCGATAGATGGCAAGGAGGTATCAGCGGGGGAAACGGTCAGGAGGGGCCGGGGTCTGAACTCGAATGCGATATCTGCCTGGGCGAGTGTAGGGCGGACCGAATTGGTTTCGGTAATCCGAGGCGGCGCAAGCGGATCGGGAGTCCAGAGGGTCGCTTCAGCAATCGCAGGGGGCACCGGTTCTTTGGACAGAACGCCAGAGATGGCGATGGCGGTCACCGAAAACGCGCCTGCGACCGCAACGACCGCCAAGACAGTTCTTATCTTCATGTTGCCCCCTCTACGTCTTCTGTCAGTGCGCGCCGGATCTTCGGCACCGCGAATTCTCTTGGCTCGTGATAGTCGATCATGGTGACGAGCTCACCCTCGGCATCGAACAGGAATACGCTTGCCGTATGGTTCATCGTATAGCCGCCGCCCTCGGTCGGGACGCGCTCAAATGAGGCACGAAACCCTTCTGCAGCGCGGGCAATCTGGTCTTCCGGCCCCGTCCAGCCACGAATGACCGGATGAAAATAGCCGACATATTCGGCCATGGCCTCGACCGTGTCCCGCTCCGGGTCGACCGTGATGAAGACCACGTTCATCTCTGATGCTTCGTCGCCCAGTTCCTCAAGCCAGCCGGAAATATCCGATAGGGTCGTCGGGCAGACGTCCGGGCAGTAGGTGAACCCGAAAAACACCATTGTCGGACGACCGATCAGGTTGCCAGGCCCTACCTCATTTTCCTCGTGGTCGGTCAGCCGGAACTCCATCGCCGACAGGGGCAGGGGCCGCTGTCCTTTTGGTTCAGGCGCACCGGGCCCGTCCACCCGCCACCAGCCCACGAAGAGCGTCAGGCCAAGAAAGCCGGCACCGGCTGCGCCGTATAGAACGAGCTGCCGACGTTGCATCAGCCCTCCGGTCCACGCGCGGCGATTCCGAGGATTGGGACCTCGACCGTTACCTCGCCGCCATTCGAAAAGGTCAGTGTCAGCGGGAAAGTCTCGCCTTCGGTCATCGGCTCTTGCAGCTTCATGAGCATGGCGTGCAACCCTCCCGGCTCCAATGCCACGCTTTGGCCGGGCTCAATCGTGATCTCGCCTGCAGGCACCATGGAACTGACGCCATCGGAGTTGGTTTTCGACTCATGGATCTCGGGCATCATGGCCAGCGGTGTCGCAAGTCCGGTCAGCGTAACGGCGTCTTCACCCGTGTTGCGCACGGTCATATAGGCGGCACCCGGCCTGTTGACGCCGATCGAGGCGCGGGACCACGCGTTCTCGACCACGACATCCTCCGAACCGGCCAGTGCGGGGGCCGACAGCCCTGCAACCATCAGAAGCACGGCCAATGCATTGGTATATCTCAGCTTCTTCACCACTCGTTTCTCCTGCTTCCGCGAATCAGCTTTGGCTTGCCGCAACTTCCACTGCCACCAGCCTCCGCAATTCGGCCTCACCGAACGGATCGAGAGGCTTGCCGTTCACGAAGAACGTGGGCGTTTGTCGCACGCCTACGGTTTCGAGATCAGCTCGGTCCTGGTTGAGCACCGCCACAACACCGGGGGCCAGCATCTGTGTCCGGGCGGCATCCGTATCGAGCCCTGCGGTCGAAGCTATCTGTAAAATCAAACCCGGCTCCGGCGCCCCGTGCGAGGCCCACCTCGGCTGCTCGCGCAGGACTGCCTCAAGCACGGGTTCAAACACGTCCTGCATGCGCGCCGCCTCGAGCACACGGATCGCTTCTACTGACGCCTCGCCGTGAAAAGACGTGTAGCGAATTACAACGCGCACCGCGTCTCCGTGCTCCGCCATGATATCCTCGACGACCGGATAGAAAGCGCGGCATGCCTCGCAGGCTGGGTCGAAGAATTCAACGATGGTTACGGGCGCATCCGTAGGTCCAAGGATCGGGGAATAGGGTCGGATCAGCGCGTCGGCCAATTCAGGGTCGATGGGATCGGCCGCGGCAATCGGGTCGGGGCGGCTGGAATACCAGGCGGCACCGCCGAAACCGGCGACACCGAGCGCGAGAACGGACAGGATGAGGCCGCGTCGTTTCATTCTTGTGTTTCCTTCAGTGAGACGGCCGACAGCAGCCCGATCACCACGAAGGCGACGAGCGCCATCAAAGGAATCGGAATGCCGAAGACCAGTTGATTGTCGTCGGTACAGGATGGGCCGGTGGCCGTGCAGGGCTGGATGCGTTCGGGGATCAGCCCGACATAGAGGCCCATATGCCAAAGCGCGACGGCGGCACCGCCCAAGGCCAGCGCGATCCCGTAGCGACCCACACGCCGGTCCTGCCACCAGAGCCCGAGCCCGAGGATGATGGCCAAGGGAAACATGAAGGCACGCTGAAACCAGCAAAGCACGCAAGGTGTCTGCCCCAGAACCTCGCCGATGAAAAGCACTGCAAGCGACGCGGTGAGCGCGATGATCCAGGCCAGGCCAAGGGCCGTCTCTCCGGAAAGTCGGGTCATGACGATCAGATCCTCTGTCTCAGATCGGCGAGGATCTCTTCGGCGGGCGTGCCGTAGGGCCAGGAGTCCGCGAAGCCTGCTTGCGTGTCGAAAAGGAAAAGATGCGACGTGTGACCCATCGTGTATCCGCCCGGCGCAGTCGCCTGCTCGATCCGCTCAAAGAATATCGGAAAGGTTTCGGATGTCGCGGCGATCTGCTCCGGTGTACCGGTCAGCCCGATGATCCCTGCGTCGAACAGGGGCACATACTCGGCAAGTGTAGTCGGCGTATCCCGCTCCGGATCGATCGTTATGAAAATCGGCTGGACCTTTGCCGCCTCATCGCCCAAGCCCTCCATCACGGCCGCGACTTCGGACAGCGTAGTCGGACAGACGTCAGGGCAATTGGTGAAGCCGAAGAAGACCAGCATCCAGCGACCTTTGAAATCTTCGTCCGTTTGGATCATGCCCCGATGATCGGTCAGTTCGAAATCAGCAAGAAACGGTGGTTCATTCTCGGCTCGGGCAAGGTCGGCACGGTAGTCGGACCATAGCAACAGCCAGATGAAAACGAACGCCGCCGCGCCCGCCAACACCCACAATACCTTCTGAAGACCTGAAAGCCTCACGCCGCTCCGCCCGAACCTGATTCTATATTTTGTGTGCGTCTACATCCTCTAGCTACTGTAGGTTCAAGCGTGATTGTCACCGATCGGCCAACAATCACCTATCTGTGAAACTCAGGTGAAGCTTGTGATGCGCACCGCATAAAGCTACACCCACTGTAGGTAATGTGGGGAGCGGAAATGCTGACGATTGGGACTCTGGCGAAGAAGACCGGAACAAAAGTGCAGACCATCCGGTATTACGAGCAGATCGGACTTATGCCTGAGCCCGGCAGGACCGAGGGGGGCCAACGACGCTATGGCGACGCCGAACTCGACCGCTTGTCATTCGTCCGGCACGCTCGGCAACTGGGCTTCTCGTTGGACGCGATCCGTGAGCTCCTCGATCTCAGCGATCATCCGGGAAAGTCCTGTGCAGAGGCGGATGCAATCGCCCGTCGGCAACTCAAACAGGTCGAGCGACGATTGGCGCGGCTCGAGGCGCTGCGGACGGAATTGAAGCGGATGGTGCATGAGTGCAGCGGCGGACAGACTTCTGATTGCCGTGTGCTCGAGGTACTGCGCGACCATTCCGAATGCCTGACCGACCATGAAGAGATCGGCGCCTGAGCAATTTCGACGACCTTTGATCGGAACGCAAAAAGCCCGGTGTTAGTTACTCATTGGCAATTCACTAATTTGGATACCCGGCATGGCGGAGCAGAGAAACGCAACGGAAAGACGCACACTCTGGATCGTGCTGGGTCTCAACATCGGGCTGGCAATCGCTTTCTTCGCCTCGGGCGCATTCGGCGATTCAAGCGCGCTTATCGCCAATGGCCTCGACAATCTGTCGGACAGTTTCGTCTACGCGATCAGCCTCTTCGCACTGTCCCGCTCCGCCAAGTGGAAGCGCGGAGCCGCAAACGTTTCGGGCGGCCTGCTGATCCTCTTCGCCCTTGGCATCCTTTATGACGCCTGGCGCCGCTACGTCGGCGGATCGGATCCTCTTGGCACCATCATGATTGTCATGGCGCTGGTAGCGGCGGCCATCAACGCACTTTGCGTCTGGCTGCTGGCAAGGCTTCGCGATCCAGACGTGAACATCCGAGCGGCGAATACCTTCAGCTGGAACGACTTCGCGGCCAATCTCGGAATCGTCGTCGCAGGCGGGCTCGTGGCCTGGCTCGGTACGAACTGGCCGGACCTAGTCGTGGGCGTGATTGTCGCCGGCATCGCGGCCTGGGGTGGCGTCGGAATCCTGAAAGACGCGCATGGTGAACACCACAAGGCGGTGCACGATGACAATCAGGCAAGTGAGGACATTGCCTGAAATCGGGGCTTGAAGCTACAGTGACTGTAGCAACTACATATTCTCGTGAACGATTCGAGGAGATATCTGATGGCCGCCGTCGACAGATCCCTGACCGATTGAAAACGGGCAGCTGCAAACCGCGTGCGAAAACTTGCCGGCAAGCGCGATACTAGGAACTCGGACACCAGTTTTCCGGTTTAGGTACTATCACCAAAGCAAGGAGTAAAATCATGCAAGTTCACGAGATCATGTCCAGCAATCCAACTTGTTGCGGTCCCGAGACTTCGATCCAGGACGCTGCGAAACTGATGGATGAAAAGTCGGTCGGCTCCCTTCCGGTGGTAAATGACGTCGGTGAGCCGGTCGGCATGGTCACGGACCGCGACATTTGTTGTGGTGCCGTTGCGCAGGGCAAGCCTACCGACACGCCCGTTTCTGACGTTATGTCCGCCGATGTACTAACAGTCTCACCTGATGAGGACGTGGAAAGCTGTTGCAGTAAGATGGAAGAAAAGCAGGTGCGCCGCAGCGTGGTTCAAGATGAGAGCGGCAAATGCTGTGGGATCGTGGCTCAAGCGGACGTGGCGCGGCAGGCTAGCGGCCCGGAAACCGCAGAGTTGGTTCAGGAAGTGTCGCAACCGGAGAAGAACTCCGGCTGCTGCTGAGCCACCAGCGCGACAGATCGGAGGTGGCCGCATTTAAATGCATGAAGCCAGTCCGTTCTGCGCGATTAGAAAGACATTCAAAACGCGGCGCTCGCCCGCGTTTTGATTCGTTTTGATCCCCCGCGTGAAAAGGAATGCGCCTGATGGCTCACGACCACGCCCATATCGACCCAGATTCCGGTGATCGTCGCGTCTCC
Source organism: Marinovum algicola (assembly GCF_900109145.1). Lineage (GTDB taxonomy): Bacteria > Pseudomonadota > Alphaproteobacteria > Rhodobacterales > Rhodobacteraceae > Marinovum > Marinovum algicola. The sequence continues at coordinate 107,096 of NZ_FNYY01000011.1, read as the reverse complement.
ATCGCCATCTGGGCCAACGGCCTCCTGACGGTCGCGCAGATCGCCGGCGGGATCCTTTCCGGCAGCCTCGCGCTGATCGCGGATGCCCTGCACAATTTCTCGGACATGGCGTCGCTGGTGATCGCCTTCCTCGCGCGTAAGATCGCACGCCGCCCGGCGGACAAGCGCATGACCTTCGGCTATGGGCGGGTAGAAATCGTCGCAGCGCTCATCAACTACACGACACTTATCCTGATCGGCTTCTACCTGATCTACGAGGGTGGCATGCGCATGATCGACCCACCAGAGGTACAGGGCTGGACGGTGGTGATCCTGGGCGGTGTGGCACTGGTCGTCGACACGTTGACGGCAATGCTCACCTATTCGATGCAAAAAGGCAGCGTGAACATCCGTGCACTCTTCCTGCACAACCTGTCGGACGCTTTGGCCTCCGTGGCGGTCATCATCGGCGGCTCGCTCATCCTCCTTTACAACATGCGGTGGGTCGACCCGGCGATCACCATCGGCATCGCTCTCTACATCCTTTACCTCGCATTTACCGAGATCGGCGGTCCGATTCGCACGCTAATGCTCGGCAGTCCACCGGACATCGATAACGAAGCCGTCGTTGAGGCGATGCGGGGTGTGGATGGTGTCGCGGACGTTCATCACGTGCATCTGTGGCAGATGCAGGAGCACGAGGCGGCTCTGGACTGCCACGTCGTGCTGACAGCGGACGGCTGGGGTCAAATCGAAAAGGTCAAGGCCACGATCAAAGACCGGCTGAAGGACGATTTCAGCATCGGCCATTCGAGTCTGGAATTTGAGCACGAAGACCGCGCGCACCAAAACGCCAACCTTTACGGTCACGGCAAGCCGGAAGAAGAGGAGAAAAACCATGTTCACCGAGACACTGACAGATCATGACGAGATGATTGGCCTTGCCTGCGAGGGCAAGCTCAGCGAAAGTGACCTGATGCGGATGCACGCCCTGCTTCATCAGCGCCTGCAAGAGACAAGCAAGCCCGGCCTGGTTCTCGATCTTACGAGGTTTGAAGGCTACGAGGGGCCGTCCGCTCTGCTCGAAGATCTGAAGATCGACACAGCCCATAGGAACGACTTCCGCCGCGTTGCTGTGGTGGGCGAAGGGGCTTTGATGGAGTGGGGCACCAAGTTCGCCGATGTGCTGACCAAGGCCGAACTTCGCCAGTTCGACCCCTCGGGAACGGATGCGGCAATCGCTTGGGCAAGTGAAAGGTAGGGGAGCTTTCAATCAGATGCCTTCGCAGAAGGCAGCATCTGTTCGAAACCATAAACAGAAGAACTACAGCAGTTGCGAGGCCCAAGAGCAATCCGAATTTTCTGAACATGGTCGCTCCTTTCGCAAAGGAGTAACTTCAGTACGGTGGCACCGCCCTTGCCGGGGCATTATCAAATCGTAATGTTTTAGCGGCTCAGGGCGCCAGTTGGTTAACATAAACTTCATTATGCGCGTTTGTGTTGTACGCGGGTGCGCGCTACCTTGAAGTGCGACTCCTATTAGAAACCAATGGGTTATCTAATCAGGAGATCGTGCCATGGGAGCCGCTTACACGCAACTGAGTCTGAATGAACGCCGTAGGATCGAGGATTGGTGGCACGCAAAGGTCCCTGTCCGAGAGATGGCGCGGGTTCTGAAGCGCCACAAGTCGACCATTCACCGAGAGATCAAACGCAACTTCTGGGCCGATGATGCCTTTCCGAAGAAGTACGCCGGGTACTTCGGACATGCGGCCCAGCTGCGGACGCAGAAGCGCCGATCCGTGCAGAGAAAGCTGATCCGGCATCCGGATCTTTGCAAGGCCGTCGTAACCCGTATCAAGCTTGGATGGACGCCCGAGCAGATCGGCAACCGGATGATCTTCGAGCGTGCCAGGACGCGGGTCTGCCAGGAGACGATCTACCGCTACATCTACTCGTCGGAAGGCATGGCGCAGGAGCTGTGGTGGTACCTGCCGGAACATCGCAAGGCCCGTCGGCCGCGCCGTGCGAGAAAGCGGCAAGCGCCCAGGTTCGACCGTGATGTCAGCATCCTTTTCCGACCTGACGATGTCGCGCATCGTCGTCAGTTCGGACATTGGGAGGCTGATCTTATGCTGTTCGAACAGAACCTTGGCCAGTCCAACGTCACTTCACTCGTTGAGCGGGTCAGTCGGTTCACCGTGCTTCTGAGGAACCCCAGCAAACGAACGAGACCAGTGATGGGCAAGATCATGAAGGCCGTGCAGGACCTACCCCATCTCGCCCGCAAATCGATCACCTTCGATCGCGGCACCGAGTTCGTAAGCTGGCCACATCTGCAGGCCGAGATCGGCACGCAGACCTGGTTTTGTGATCCGTCTTCGCCTTGGCAAAAGGGCACGGTCGAAAACACCAATCGGCGCGTCCGCCGGTGGCTGCCCCGGAAGCGTGACATCAACAAGATGACGGACCACGAGATGAAGAAGCTCTGCGATCAGCTCAACAACACGCCTCGGAAATGCCTCGGCTGGAAGACCCCTGCCGAGGTCTTCCGGGAGAAAATGATGGAGGAGATCCACCGCAGCCCCTACCCTCGCAGGCAATAGGAGTCGCGGTTCAGGTATCGCTCACAAATCGCTTCGCGCTGTCATTGGTCGGCTGGATGCGCGGCGGGCTCGCGCATGTGAACATCGTCGCATCCGTGGTTTTTTCGGGGATGTCGGGCAGCGCGCTCGCCGACGCTGCGGGGATCGGGACGATGCAGATCAAGGCAATGACAGATCGCGGCTATCCCTTGGACACCGCGGTCGGTGTGACAGCCTCCTCTGCCACCCTCGGTCCGATCCTGCCGCCGTCGCTGCCCATCATCATTTTTGGAATGGTCACCAACGTCTCGGTCGGCGCGCTGTTCCTGGCCGGTCTCCTTCCCGGTCTGCTCATGACGCTTCTGCTGATGGGAATGGTTTTCGTTCTCGCCTGGCGCAAAGGCTGGCGCACGGACATGCCGTTCAACGGACGCGCCTTCGGCGTTTCGGTCCTGGAAATCGGCCTTGTGGTCAGTTTCCCCGTGGCTATCTACGTCCTGATAAGTTTGGGTTTGAATGCCAATCTCTCGATTGGCCTGTCGCTTGGCGTCCTTCTGCTGCTCGACGTGATATTCAGCTTCTCGGCGGTCCTTGCCCTGCTGACTCCGGTGCTTCGCATCGGCGGCATGACACTGGGGTGGTTCACTCCGACAGAGGCCGCGGTGGCCGCCGTGATCTGGTCGCTGTTCCTCGGCCTCATCCGATACCGCGCCCTGTCCGCAAAGACTTTAAGCCGGTCTGTCATGGATACCATTGAAACGACGGCGTCGGTTCTGTTCATCGTGGCGGCGGCTTCCGTGTTCGCGTGGTTGCTGACCATCAGTCAGGCGACCCAGATGCTGTCCGAAAGCCTGTCGACGCTGACGGACAACCGTTATGTGTTCCTGCTGCTTGTGAACCTCATGCTTCTGGTCGTGGGGGCCTTCCTCGACACGACGGCTGCGATCACGATCTTGGGTCCCGTTCTGATTCCGATGGCTGCGGGCTACGATGTCCATCCGGTCCAGCTTGGAATAATCTTCACGCTGAACCTGATGATCGGCTTGCTGACACCGCCGGTCGGGATGATCCTGTTCGTCATGGCACGCATCAGCCGACTCTCGATCGAACAGGTATCCCTAGCCGTCCTGCCATGGCTGATCCCGCTGATCATCGCGCTGGCAATCATCACGCTCGTTCCAGCAGTGACACTCTGGTTGCCGCAATATCTCGGTCTTGTCCGGTAGCGCGGACCGCGCGACCGGACAAGACCGCTAGAGCTTTTCAGTCAGCGCCGGGACAGCTTCGAAGAGGTCGGCCACAAGGCCGTAATCCGCGACCTGGAAGATCGGGGCCTCTTCGTCCTTGTTGATCGCGACGATGACCTTGCTGTCCTTCATGCCAGCAAGGTGCTGGATCGCGCCGGAGATGCCGACGGCGATGTAGAGCTCCGGTGCCACGACCTTGCCGGTCTGGCCGACCTGCCAGTCGTTCGGGGCGTAGCCCGAGTCGACCGCGGCGCGCGACGCGCCAACGGCGGCGCCCAGCTTGTCGGCGAGGCCCTCGATGATCGCGAAGTCGTCCTTGGAGCCGACGCCGCGGCCGCCGGAGACAACCACCTTGGCGGAGGTCAACTCGGGGCGGTCGGAGGTTGCCATGGCATCCTCGACCCATTCCGACAGGTCCGGATCTTCGGCCGTGGCCGCGTCGGAGACAGAAGCGGAGCCGCCGTCACCAGCCGCGTCGAAGGTGGAGGTCCGGAAGGTGATAACCTTCTTTTCATCCTTTGACTTTACAGTCTGGATCGCGTTTCCGGCATAGATCGGACGCTCGAAGGTATCGGCATCCACAACGCCTGACACATCCGTCAGGATCATCACGTCAAGGAGGGCAGCAACACGCGGCATGATGTTCTTCGCATCCGTCGTGGCGGGGGCCACGATGTGCGAGTAATCCCCGGCGAGGGAGACGATCAGCGCGGCCACAGGCTCGGCCAGGCGGTGGCCGTAGAGCGCATCCTCGGCGACCAGCACAGAGGCGACACCGTCGATCTTGGAGGCGGCGTCACCGGCGGACTTGGCCGAGGCGCCACAGCACAGAACCGTCACATCGCCCAGGGATTTCGAGGCAGAGACAGCCTTGGCGGTGGCGTCCATCGCCAGTTCGCCATCGTTGACTTCGGCAAGCAGAAGAACGGCCATTACACGATCCCCTTCTCTTTGAGTTTCGCCACGAGGGTGTCCACGTCGGGCACCATCTCACCGGCCTTGCGCGCTTCGGGCTCCGAGGTCTTCACGATCTCCAGGCGCGGGGAGACATCGACGCCGTAATCGTCGGCTGTCTTCTCGTCCAGCGGCTTCTTCTTCGCCTTCATGATGTTGGGCAGAGAGGCATAGCGCGGTTCGTTCAGGCGCAGGTCGGCGGTGATGATGGCGGGCATCTTCACCTTGATGGTCTGCAGGCCGCCGTCGACTTCGCGCTTCACGACGGCATGATCGCCGTCAACGTCCAGCTCGTTGGCGAAGGTCGCCTGGGACCAGCCGAGCAGGGCCGAGAGCATCTGGCCGGTGGCATTCATGTCGTTGTCGATCGACTGCTTGCCCGCGATGACGAGGCCGGGGGCCTCTTCGTCGATCACGCCCTTGAGGATCTTGGCGACGGCCAGCGGTTCGATGTCGTTGTGCACGTCATCGGCGGCGACAACCAGGATGGCGCGATCGGCCCCCATGGCAAGCGCGGTGCGCAGGGTTTCCTGCGCCTGCTTCACACCGATCGAGACGACGACAACCTCTTCGGCTTTCCCGGCCTCTTTCAGCCGGATCGCCTCTTCCACGGCAATCTCGTCGAACGGGTTCATCGACATTTTGACATTGGCAAGATCGACACCCGATCCGTCCGCTTTCACACGAACTTTCACGTTGTAGTCGATCACGCGTTTGACAGGCACAAGTACCTTCATCTGCGGTCTCTCCTAGTTTCCATGTTTCGTTTCTCCAGCCGCGAGGGTCACCTGGCGATTGAGATCTGCTGCGCGTTCGCTCTCCAGTACAAGGGCGTCGCGCAACGGCAAACCGTATCCGTCGTCGATGACCGCCTTGATCCGGGCGATATGCGCCGGGTCCCATTGTGCGATCCCGGCGGCGATTTCCCGCGCGGCGGGCAACAGGTCATCCGGAGCGACAACGCGTGTCACGAACCCCATCTGTGCCGCTTCAGTCGCCGATACGCGCCGCGCGGTCAGCGAAATCTCCTTGGCCGAGGATGGCCCGACAATCCGGGGAAGGCGTTGCGACAGGCCCCAGCCGGGCAGCAGGCCGATCTTGGCATGGGTGTCCTGAAACCACGCTGTATCCGCCGCGACCACGATGTCGCAGGCCAGCGTGATTTCGAAACCGCCAGTCACGGCAAGCCCGTTGATAGCGGCGATCAGGGGGGTCTTGAGTGCGCCTATGGTTGCGCCGATGTCGCTGCTGCCGATATTGTCGGTGACGCTGTTGCCTGAGCCTTCCAGTTCCCGCACGTCCAGACCGGCGCAAAAGGTGCGTCCGGTGCCGGTGAGGATGATCGCTCGGATGTCCTGGTTGGCGTCCAGGTCCTTCAGCGCCGCGACCAGCCCGTCCCGCAGCACACGGTTCAGCGCATTGAGAGAGTCAGGGCGGTTCAGGGTCACGACGGCGATTCCGTCTGCAATATCGATTCCGAGTTCATCCATCACAGTATCCTAAGAAAGCGCTCGGCCGCCGCGATGAAGCGCGGGGCCTGCGTCGCATCGGTGTAATAGGTGTCGCGCGCCAACCTGTGCTGGTAGTCGTAAAGCACCGCCAGCTTCCACGCCGACATGGCCCCATACCAAGACAGGCGGGACAGATTGCGGCCTGTCACCTCGGCGTAGCGGGCAAAGACCTCTTCGCGCGCGGGGAAACCGGGTTCAAGAAACGCAGCTGACAGCTCCTGCGTCGGGGTCATCTCTTCGCCTGCAACGGGATAGCAACAAGCCATGTAACCCAAGTCCAGAAGCGGATCGCCGATTGTGGCCAGTTCCCAGTCCAGGATCGCCAGAAGACGCGGCTTGGGATCCGACCAGATCAGGTTGCCGAGCCGGAAGTCGTTGTGCACGATCGACTCGCCGGATTCAGCCGGAACGTCGCGCTTCAGCTCGGACGCCATATCGCTCAGCCAGGCCGGCGCGGGATCGTCGCGATGGTTCATCAACCCTTCGATGCGCTTCAGGTGTCGCGCGTTGAACCCCTCGGGCCGCCCGAAGTCGGCCAGACCGCAGGCGCGCCAGTCGACGGCGTGCAGATCGGCCAAAGCATCCACCATGCCGAACACCATCGAAGCGCCATCGCGTTGCGCGTCGAAACCATCGGGCAGGCGGTCGGTGATGATGTGACCGGGCACGTGCTCCATGATGTAGAACGGGACATCCAGCACCTCACCCGCACTCGCGACGGCATGGACCCCGGGCACCGGCAGGTTCTGACCCGCCAGCGACGAGAGCACCCATGCCTCGCGTTCAACGTCGTTCGCGCCCTTGGGCAGCGGCGGCGGAGGTGGGCGGCGCAGCACTGCGTTTCCACCTTTCACCCGGATCAGGTAGGTCAGGTTGGAATGGCCGTCGCCGATCCGCTTCGGTGCGGGCGCGCCTTCGTACAGGCCCTTGTCCGTCAGGTAGGCATCCAGCGCGGCAAGCGTCGTTGCGTCCCAGTCCCAGTTCATATTCCGCCGGCCGCCTTGAGTTCGATCATCTTGTCGAGGTAGTCGACGGGCCATTGGCATTCGAACTGCCCTGCCCCGTCCTGTCCGTCGATCTTGACCCTGCAGGCCGCTTCGGAAATCATCGTGGCATAACGTCCGCCGGTCGGAAGCTTGACCAGGCCGAAGCGTTCCATCTCCATCTCGCATGTGTCGCCGCGTGTGTCGGTGATTTCGACCATGATTCCGGTCTGCATCATCCGTTCGTCGAACTGTGCCTTCTGTTTGACGCTGGCGATCGGCACCAGTTCACCATCCCGGATGACGTAGCCTCCGACGCCCCATTCCCCGACCGCCTGCCAGATCCATGCATTGACGATCCGCGAGGCGTCGGGCGTATAGGCCACCAGCCATTTCCAGTGCTGCGGGGCCTGCCAGTGGCGCGTGCCCCAGGAGTGATCGCGGTGTCCGATCCGATCCAGATCGATCCGATTGCCGTCCCATTCGATGTGGCCCTTGACCCAGCCGGACTGTTCCAGCCGGTTCTCGGCGAACCATCCGGGCAGGTCATCCGGGTTGGAGCGATAGCTGAACTGGTCGTGAAAGCCTTCGAAACTGTAGTCGAGCGTTACCTTTTCGGACTTGAACGAGATCCGCGCGGTCTTCTGATCGGCGGGCTGACGGACGTGCAGGCCTTCCAACCGGAAGTCATCGAAATCCATGTCCTCGGGCACATGACCCTGCACCAGTTCCAGCACATAGGGCTTTCGGTCCGCACCCCAGAGGATCAGGTTGAAACCGGCCCGTCCATCGCCGGTGAGGTAGAGATAGCACTGAAATCCCAGTTCGTGTTCCGGCATGATGATCTGCCAGAAAAGGGAATCCCGCATCTTGCCGCCCGGTTCGGGACGATGGCGCAAGTCGTCGTCCTGCATATAGCCGGGGTCGGATACTTCTGGCGCGGTCTTGATCCAGTCAATCATGGCAATCTCCTCCGTTCTGACCGTTTTGCCGATTGAAGCCCCAAAGGTCAATAACAGTTATGGTGCGTATGGTAATCTACCGAATTATATTCTGGACATGAAGGTCCTGACAGGTTTTCATGATGCCGAAAGATGAGGCGCCGCATGGACCACTCAAAAGCAATCGATCTTCTGGCCAACGACATGCCCGACGACCCGCCAGAAGGGTTCAAGGTTCTGGCTATCGAAGAAGGGTTCAACCTGTGGATCGGGTCGGTCTACGGGAAAGTCGTCGATGGCCGACTGAAGTTCGGTCTCCGGATCCGGCGCAGGCATCTGAACCCGCATGGAACAGCCCATGGCGGGTTGATCGCCTCGCTGGCTGACCTGCAGGGCTTGTCATGTCAGAAAGAAAACCCGGACTTGAGGTTCATGCTCATGCCGACGGTTCAGATGTCGGTCGATTATCTTGCCCCTGCCCGCCTGGGTGACTGGGTCGAAATGTCCACTCGACTGGTCCAGCAAACGCGAAGCCTTCTGTTTACCGATACGCTTGCCAGGGCAGACGGCCGTAACATATTCAGATCCAACGCGATTTTCCGCATCACCAAATCAACCGACGTATCTGGCAGTGTTCTCGGCGACCGGTTCCTGAACGATTGAGCGGGTCGCGGACTGATGCAGCATCGAAGGAGCGAAGAGAATGTCTTCGGACTGGTATGAAGATCAGATCATAGGCAGCAGCGGTCAGTCCCCCACAAGGACGATCACTGATCACGACATCTTCGGCTTCGGTGGAATCACCGGCGACATGGCCGAGCTGCACACAAGCGATACCGTTGCCAATGCCAGCCATTTCGGCACGCGCGTCGCCCACGGCATGCTGTCATTGTCTCTGATGCACGGGCTTGTCGTGCGAAGCGGGCGGCTGGTAACCTCCGGCATGGCCGTTCTGGGCTGGTCGCAAATCAAGTTCGTCGCACCGGTGCCCGTCGGCACGACGGTCCGGGCGGAATGGGAAACGATCGGCCTGCGGGAAAGCGCCTCACGTCCCGATGCAGGAATCGTCACCGACAGGCTGACCCTGACGAACACCGAGGGCACGCTTCTGGTGACGGGCGACGTTGCGGAACTGGTGCGCCGACGTCCAAGCTGACACCACTCAGTCAGAGGCCTTGGGCTTCAGGACCTCGGGCATCACGGCGCGATGAAAGCCGTTGAATTCGGGGATGTTCTTAGGAGCATAGTCTTGCGTCCAGGTCTGGCGGCTATTCGGGGCGCCGCCGTCAACGCGCAAGCAGCTCCCGGTGATATAGGCCGCAGCAGGGGACAACAGATAGACGATGGCCGCCGAAATCTCGGCTTCGGTACCGTAGCGCGGCAGTGGCACCTTGTCGGCGTATTCCAGCAGTCGCTGCGCGATATGAGGTTCGTACTGGTCGAATCCGGACGAGGCGATTCCCCCCGGCGCGACAGAGTTGACGCGCACCCCGGCATGGGCCCATTCGCAAGCCGCAGTTTCCGTCAAAGTGTGCATTCCTCCGCGGGCCGCACCGGAATGGCCCATCTCGGGCCAGCCGTGCCACATGTCGGCGGTGATGTTCACAATGGCACCGCCATGTTGCTCCATCCAGCGGTTGTAGGCTTCACGCATGAAAATGAAACCGCCCGTAAGGTTGTTGCGGACCACGGCCTGAAACCCTTTGGTCGTGATATCCTTGAGTTCCGCGCGATATTGTCCGCCGGCATTGTTCACCAGTCCGTCGAGGCGACCACAGGTTTCGATGGTGCGGTCGATCACCTCGATCACCTGCTCTTCCTCGCGGATGTCGCATGTCATCGGCGTGACCGTGCCACCATCGGTCCGGATCTCCTGACTGACCGTTTCCAGCTTGTCCGGGTTCCGCCCGACGATCACGACATGGGCGCCCAGATGTGCAAGCTCATGCGCGGTGCAACGCCCTAGCCCAGAGCCGCCGCCGGTGACGATGATGGTCCTGTCGCTGAACAGATCCGTGCGGAAAACCGACTCGTATCCCATCATTTCCTCCCTCGATGGCTGATGCGACCCCGACGGCCGAATACTCGGTCGCCAGAATACGCAGAAAGATAACTCAAACTCTATATTGTAGCATATGATAAGCAAGCATATTGCCGAAGCAGGAGGAAATTTTCATGAACACCTATGATCTGAAAGGGAAACGGGCGCTTGTCACGGGCGGCGGATCTGGCATCGGGCTGGCCACGGCACGGCTTTACCTGCAAAGCGGTGCGCAGGTCGCGATCTGGGGCCGAAATCCCGACAAGCTGGAAACCGCCCGGCGCGACCTCAGTGAATTCGGCGATGTGCTCACCGCCTCGGTCGATGTGTCCGACGCGGATCAGGTGGGTAGCGCGGCAAGGGCGCTGCTTTCGGAATGGGGCGGGCTGGATATCCTTTTCAACTGTGCGGGCCATTCGGTCGCCTTCGGACCCTTCCCGACGCTCAGCCTCGACGTCTGGCGTCAGGCACATGCGATCAACCTCGACAGTGTCTTCCACACTTGTCAGGCGTTCCTGCCAGGCATGCTGGACCGCGGATGGGGCCGGATCATCAACACGACCAGCCAGGCGGCCAAGGACGGCAGCCCGCAGATGTCACCCTATGTTTCCGCCAAGGCCGGTGTGATCGGGTTGACCAAATCGCTTGGACGAGAGCTGGCGGCAACAGGGGTGCTCGTCAACGCGATCTGCCCGACCGTCTTCGAAACACCGCTGGTCGACGAGATGTCGGGTAAATCGCCCGGTGCGATGGACGCCGCTGTGAAGATGATACCGATGCAGCGCATGGGCCGCCCCGAAGAAGCGGCTGAAATGGTGGCTTGGCTATCGTCGCCAGGGTGCAGCTTCAACGCAGGGACGGTGTTCGATCTTTCGGGGGGGCGGGCGGTTTATTGACCCCGAAGTCAGTCGATCAGGGACACGCCCTGATCGATCACCACGCGGTCGCCGACACGGGCTTCGAACAGCACCTGCGAGCCATCTTTCCAACAGGTGAAGTCCAGCTGGTCGCCGGGCAGCACGATTCCGGCAAACCGCAGGTTCAGCGATTTCATCCGCTTCGGATCGCCGTCGCAGAATGCCCGCAGAACCACGGCGCAGGCCGTTCCATAGTTGGCCAGACCGTGCAGGATCGGCTTGTCGAAGCCGGCGCTGCGGGCCACGTCGTAGTCGGCGTGCAGCGGGTTCAGGTCGCCCGACAGCCGATAGATCAGCGCCGCCCGGTCCGAGGTCCTGACGGCCTCCGCATGATCGGGTGCGCGCCCGGGCATTTCGGGGCGCTCTGTGCGGGGCATGGGGTCGCCACCGAAGCCGCCGTTGCCGCGCATCGCCACGGTCTGATCAATGGTACAGTAGACGGTACCCGTATCCGCATCGATGACCTGACGGCGCAGAATGCAAACAGAGCCCTTGTCAGGACCGCGATCGTAAAGTTCCTTGATCTCTGCTCGGCTTCTGACATTGGCCTGCGTCGGCAGCGGCGTGTCGAACCGCACCGCGTGGGCCATGTGCAGCACTTTGACCCAATCAATCTCGAGTTCAGGGATTTTGGGCCACATTCCCGGCGTCGCCAGAACCACCGCGAAGGAGGGCAGGACACGGAGCCGGTCCTCGAGCAGGAAGTTCAGGTCATCGCTTTCACCCGGTGCGAGCGGCAGGCCCACGCCAAGCGCATAGAGGATCGCATCTCTCGCGTCGTAGGACTGGGCCTTTTCCTCGAAATCCCAGCTGAGCAGCCGCTCTGCGTCAAAGGCCATCAGACCGGATCCCAAGTGAAGACGTCGCCGGACTTGTGCAGCGGGTAAAAGTCATTCTCGAACTGCGGGAAGACCCGGTCGATGATCGCTTCCGGGGACCAGCCTTCAGCGGTATGCGCCGTGCGCAGCGGACGGGGCTGGGAGAAGAGGTAGATCTCGTTGTTGCGCGACCCGAAGACCTGACCCGAAACCGTCGAGGCCGGAGCCGAGAGCGCCACGCAAAGCGCCGCTACCTTTTCCGGAACCAGTTTCTTGAGCCCTTCGACGCGTTTCTGCTGTTCCGGCGTCTCTGCCGGGATCGACGAAACCATCCGTGTCCAGGCGAAGGGCGCCACGGCGTTCGAACGCACGCCGAAGCGCTGCATGTCGATGGCGATCAGCTTGGACATCGCGACGATGCCCATCTTGGCCGCGCCGTAGTTCACCTGTCCAAGGTTGCCGATCAGGCCCGAGGTGGAACACATATGCACATAGGTGCCGCTGGCCTGCATCTTGAAATGGGGCGCAGCGGCGCGACTGACGTTGAAGGACCCCTTGAGGTGCACGCCGATCACGGCATCGAATTCCTCTTCGGTCATCTTGTGGAACAGCACGTCGCGCAGGTTTCCGGCGTTGTTCACTACGCCGTCGATCTGCCCGAACGTGTCGAGCGCGGTCTGCACCATGGCGTGTGCGTCATCCCAGCTTGCGACCGAACCGAAGTTGGCAACCGCGCGGCCACCCATGGCTTCGATCTCGGCCACGACCTCTTCCGCGGGCTGCGTGTCCGATGTGTCATCGCCCTTGAGCGACACCCCGAGGTCATTGACAACGACGGCTGCCCCGGCCCGTGCCATCTCGACGGCGACAGCCTTGCCTACGCCACGCGCGGCGCCGGTCACCAGCACCACCTTGCCATCCATCACGCCCATCTGCGCCTCCTTGTTCGTCTTGTGTGATCGCGAGCCCTGTGCCCGCCGACCGTCAGTAACTTTTGGGAAGGTCGAGGACCTTTTCCGCGATGAACGACTGGATCAACTGTTCCGTCACCGGGGCGATACGGGTCACCGTGACCTCGCGCAGCAGGCGTTCGACATGATATTCCTTGGCATAGCCAAAGCCGCCGTGGGTCAGCACCGACTGCAAGCAGGCGTCATAGCCCGCGCGTGCCCCCAGGAATTTGCCGGCGTTGGCCTCTGCCCCGCAGGACTTGCCGGCATCGTAAAGCTCGGCCGCCTTCATCAGCATCAGCCATGCGGATTCGAGGTACATCCACTTTTCGGCCAGCGGATGCTGGATCCCCTGGTTCTGCCCGATCGGCCGATCGAAGACGACCCGCTCGCGGGCGTACCTCGCGGCACGGTTCAACGCGTCGCGGCCGATAGCCACCGCTTCGACACCGACCAGCACGCGCTCGGGATTGAGGGAATGAAGGATGTAAGAGAACCCCTTGCCCTCTTCGCCGATCATATGCTCATCCGGGATGAACAGGTCATCGATGAAAATAGCGTTGGAATCGACCGCCTTTCGACCCATCTTGGGAATGCGCTGCACGTCGATGTGTTTGCGGTCCAGATCGGTGTAGAAGATCGTGATGCCGTCCGTCGGCTTCTTGCAGTCCTCGAATTTCGTGGTGCGCGTCAGCAGCATGATCTTGTTCGCCACCTGCCCGGTGGAGGTCCAGACCTTCTGCCCGTTCACCCGGTACCCGCCCGGCACTTTTTCCGCGAAGGTCTTGATGCGCGTGGTGTTCAGACCGGCGTCCGGTTCCGTGAAACCAAAGGCAACCTTGTCCTGACCGCTGACCAGCCGCGGAATCCATTCGGATTTCTGTTCCTTCGTGCCGAAGACCACGACCGGGTGCGGACCAAACAGGTTGATATGCACGGTCGAGGCCGCGGCCATACCGCCGCCATAGCTGGCGACCTCGTGCATCATGATCGCCGCCTCGGTCACGCCCAGACCGGCACCGCCGTATTCCTCTGGCATTGTGATCCCAAGCCAGCCGGCATCCGCCATGGCCTTGTGAAATTCGTGCGGGAACTTGCCGTCGTCGTCCCGTTCCAGCCAGTAGTCGGGATCGAACTTGCTCACCACACCGCGTACACCATCGCGGATCGAGTCGAGCATTTCGTCACGTTCTTCTGCAGAATCATACATGTGCAGTCCTCCCTAGCCTTCACCGATGGCGGCCAGCGTCCGGCGGGCCGTCTTGAGGTGGGGTATGTCATACATTTTCCCGTCGATCCCGATGGTGCCGAGATCGGGGTTCTCTTCGAAAGCCGCGACGATCCGGCGGGCCAGCGCCACGTCTTCGTCGGAGGGCGCAAAGGCCGCCTGAATTCCCGCGACCTGCGCGGGGTGAATGGCAAGCCTCCCGAGAAAGCCGTCGCGGCGCGACACCTTGCAGGAGGCCGTCAGGCCGTCAGGGTCGCGAAAGTCGCCATATAAAGTGTCCAGCGCCTGAACCCCGGCATTGGCCGCCGCGAACAGGCACAGCGAGCGCGCCAGTTGATAGGGCTGGGTCCAGTTGCCGTCCGCTTCCTTGTTGGATGTTGATCCGACGACAGCGCCCAGATCCTCCGCCCCCCAGGTCAGCGCGGCAAGGCGCGGATGCGCCGGCGCGTAGGAGCCGAGGTTGAACATCGCCGCCGCGGTTTCCGTGGCGACGACCACCACCTTGATCTGGTTCTTTTCCATCCCCGCCGCCGCCTCGAGCGGGTCAAGCAGGTCGGACAGCCTTTGCAGGTCCTCGGCGCCATTGGCCTTTGGCAACATGATCCCATCGAGGCCGGGGCGCACGATGGCCTTCAGGTCATCCTCGGTCAGCCCCGTATCGAAGGGGTTCACACGCACGAAGAACGACCAGTCGCGCGGGCCATTGTGCGCATCGATCCAGCCAGCCAGGGTCTCGCGTGCGGCGGCCTTCTGGGCGGGGGCCACGGAATCCTCGAGATCAAGGATCAGACCGTCGGCACCGAGGCCGCGCGCCTTGTCGAACTTTTTCTCGGAATCCGCCGGAACGAAGAGAAGGGCTGTCAGGTTCATGTCGGCTCTTTCATCATCAGGGCAAGCCGATGACAGACGCAGACTTCTTCGTCGCGCTGGTTCAGCCCGCGATGGATGAAGGTGATGATCCCCTGATTGGGCCGCGACTTCGACGGCCTCATCTCGGCAACCTCGGTCGTCGCGCGGATCGTGTCACCGTAGAATACCGGCTTCGGAAATGTCGTTTCCTTGAAGCCGAGGTTGGCGATGGTTGTGCCAAGCGTGGTCTCCCCGACCGACAGGCCGATCACCAGCCCGAGGGTGAACACCGAATTGACCAGCGGTTTGCCGAATTCGGTCTTCGCGCAATAGTCGTAGTCCAGATGGATTGCCGCGGGGTTCATCGTCGCGGTCGAAAAGGTGACATTGTCGCCTTCGGTCACCGTACGACGCGTCTCGTGTTTGATGATCTCACCGATGGTGAACTGATCGTACCAGCGTCCTGCCATGATTCCTCTCCCTCAAAGTCGTCCGAAGACCGAAACGGAGGAGACGGAATTGGCCGGCTGCCCCCCCAAGTTATGCGTCAGGCCGAAGTTGACATCACGCAATTGCCGCTGCCCCGCACGGCCGAGAAGCTGCGAATAGACCTCGTAGGCCATGCGAAGCCCGCTCGCCCCGACCGGATGGCCGAAGCATTTCAGCCCGCCGTCCACCTGCGAGGGGATCGCTCCGTCGCGGTCATATCGCCCGTCGAGACAGTCGAAAGCCGCGCGGCCCTCGTCCGACAGACCCAGATCCTCCATCGTCACCATCTCGGTGATCGAGAAGCAGTCATGAACCTCTGTCACGCTGATTTCCTCGCGTGGGTCGCGAACGCCGGCCTCGGCATAGGCTTTCTGCGCCGCGATGCGGGTGCCCTTGACGTAGGATCCGTCCCATTCGCCATATTGCGCTTCCCAGCCGTGACTGGTGCTGATCTGCAGCGCCTTGACCGCGACCAGATCATCCTTGCCGAGTGACTTTGCGAATTCCGGCGACACCACGATGGCGCATGCCGCGCCGTCCGACACGCCGCAGCAGTCGAACAGGCCAAGCGGATCCGAAATCATCGGGGCGTTCAGGATCGTCTCCATGTCCACGGGTTTGCGCAGGTGCGCCTTGGGCGAGAGCGCGCCGTTCTGGTGGCTCTTCCAGCTGACGTGCGCCATGCCCCGTTTGACGTCCTCTGCCTTCAGCCCGTGCTTGGCCTGATAAGCTCCGGCAAGCTGTGCAAAGGTGCCGGGGGCAGACCCGTAAGGCATCCAGAGGTCGTTCACGGACCCCTTTGTTCGGATCGGCAAGCCGCCGAACCCGGTATCCTTCAGCTTTTCTACACCGACAGCCACTGCAACGTCGACTGCTCCGGACGCCACCGCGTAGACCGCGCCACGCAACGCTTCGGTTCCCGTCGCGCACATGTTCTCGACCCGGGTGACAGGCAGACCCTGAAGGCGCAGCGCCGTGGCCAGCGGAATGGCCGAATTGCCGACATTCACGTCGTCCAACGCCGACCCGAACCAGGCGGCCTCGATCTGCGACTTCTCCAGTCCGGAGTCTTCCAGTGCTTCGGTGAAGGCCTCGACCATCAGCATGTCTGACGAGGTGTCCCACCTTTCGCCGAACTGGGTGCAGCCCATGCCGACGATGACGGCCTTGTCCTTGATTCCGCTTGCCATCTACTTGCCCTCCTCAGGCAGATCCGGACGCGCGATCGGCGCCGCCTTCCAGAAATAGCTCCGGAAATGTCGCTGGCGGTCCAGCGCCTTGATCCGGAACTGCATGCGCAGGGGCTCACCGACCTCGGGCGTGCGTCCTTCGCAGTCGCAATGCTCCATCATCACCCGCGCGCCATTCTCGAACTGCACCAGCCCGAAATAGAATGGCGGATCGGGGGTGAAATTCAGCCGGTCTGCGGTGATCGAGGCGACCTTGGCTGCGATCTCCGTCATCGGCACGTCCTCATAATCCTCGGGGCCGGTCGCGTCAGGGCGCACGGGAACAGGAGTCTTCGGGAACTGGACGTTGCCGCCCTGATCTCGTCCGCCGACAAAACCGTGCATGTCGCGACCGTGGCGCAGCAGGGTCGAGGCAGAGACCTTCTGATTCACCTCGGCCCGCGGCCCGTATTCCAGCGGCAACATGCCCGTCAGGTTCAAAAAGCGGCTATAGGATGTCAGGATCGCCCCCCGTGCCAGAGCGGCAGAGGCGGTGCCATCGCCCCGCCCCGTAACCTCAAGCACCAGCACATCCGCACCGTTGCCGAAGCCCGCGACCAGCAGACGATCGCCGATTTTTGAGCGGTCCAGAGCAAGTCCCAGACAGAAAAACGGCATCGCTGTTCCAAGATCGCCAGCCTTCGCCGCGACCTCCTCGCAGAGGTTCGGTGCATCCAACCCACAGGCCTTGGCCGCGGCACGATAGGTGCCGCCGACAGGTTCAGGAACCACCGCCGCAGCGACGTCGCCCGCCGCAATCCCCGCCGCGTCCAGTGCCGCCCTGATCGCCGGGGTGTAGACCTCGCCGACCGCTGCATCGCGGACGAACCGATCTTCGGACGGATAGGGGGTCGCACGTTCGACCGACGTGTAGATGTCCAGAAGGTCGGCGGTGATCGACGCATGACCCAGCATTTTCGCGACACCGTCACCAGATCCGACCAACGCCGCACCCGCTCCGTCGCCCCAGCCCACGTGCTGGGCGGTGCCGGGCCGGGCCGTGCGCTTCTCGCCCGATGCGATCAGCTCCGATGCGCCGCCCTTCAGCGCGCGGATCAGCGCAGTGACCGCGCCGCGCCGCGTGTTGGCAACATCCTGAGTAAGAACAGAGGTCGGCAGGCGCAGCGCCTCGGCCATGACTCCGGCCTGCGACCGGTCCGAAAACGGCGCCGAGGTCGAGGCGAAGACCACCGACTCGGGTGGCACGGACAGGTCTGCACCTCGGGCAGCTTCGACCGCCATAGTCAGCGGATCTTCATCCCATCCCGCAACTGCGCGATGCCCGCGACCCGAGCCGCCAAGCCCTGACCAGCGCAGTTCTGACCGCGCGACCTTGGCATCGAACCGCAGGAGCGGCAGGTATCCTGACACCGATTGCAGGCGCATTTCTGTCATTTGGCGCTCCTCTTGTCTTTAGGCAAGAATTACCTTGCAAGCGTACCGTACGCAAGCATATTAATCAGGAAGCCATATGATTGACCGTCGACGACCTGGTGCGACACGAAATGAAAGAGGGAGAGCACATGCTTGATCTAAAGGGAAAAACTGCCATCGTAACCGGTGGCGGACAGGGAATCGGCCGGGCCATCACGCTGCGGCTCGCCGAAGAAGGCTGCAAGGTCGCGATCTTTGACCTCAAGCCGGAGGCGGCCGAAGAAACCGCCAAGGAAGCCAATGCTTTGGCCGGTGAGGCCAAGGTATACAGCGTCGATGTGTCTGACCAGGCTGCTGTGAACGATGCGGTCAAACAGGCCGAATCCGATCTCGGCCCCACATGGCTGCTGGTCAACAATGCCGGCTGGGACAAACCCGCCAACTTCCTCGACACCGACAAGGACCTCTGGGACAAGATCATCGCGATCAACCTCAATGGTCCGCTCAACACCCACAAGGCCGTGCTTCCGGGCATGGTCGAGCGCAAGGGCGGCCGGGTGGTCAACATCGCCTCCGACGCCGCGCGCGTCGGCACTTCGACCGAGGCCGTCTATTCCGCCTGCAAGGGCGGCATGATCTCTTTCACCAAATCTGTCGCGCGGGAACTGGCGCGGTCTGGCGTGCTGCTGAACACCGTCTGCCCCGGCCCGACCAACACCCCGATGATGCAGTCGGTCCTGGGCGAGGGCGAACAGGCGCAAAAGTGGAAGGACGCCATGGTGCGTGGCATTCCGCTTCGCCGGATGGGCGAGCCCGAGGATTACGCCGGTCTCGTCGCCTTCCTGGCATCTTCGGACGCCGGCTACATCACCGGCCAGGCCATCTCGGTCTCTGGCGGGATGAACATGGTCTGATGACCGCTACCGCACTCAGCGACGCTGATGCTCCGCCCGAGGGGTTTACCCCCCTCGGCAACGCGACAGAGGGCGAGCGGTTCAACGGCCCCTACTACATCCGCCGCGCAGATGGGGCGACGACACTCGGATTCCGGGTGCAGAAGCGTCACCTGAACGCGGTCGGCACCTGCCATGGAGGCCTGCTTGCGGTCTTCGCCGACATGCTGGGCTATGGCATCAACGTCGGGGATCATTCCGGCGCCGCGCCGACCGTGACCCTCTCCATCGACTTCCTCGCCCCCGCGCGGGAAGGTGACTGGGTCGAGGCCAGTCCCGAACTTGTCCGCGAAACCCGCTCGCTGATCTTTTTCCAAGCCGTGATGCGGGTCGGTAACGGCCCGGTCGCGCGCTGCAACGGACTTTACAAGAAACGGACCACCGGCGCCCGCGCCGGATCGTAAGGAGGAACACATGTCCAAGATCCCAGAATTCACCGATATCCTGTACGAAGTGAAGGGCCGCGCCGCCTGGATCACAATCAACCGTCCGAAGGTCTACAACGCCTTTCGCGGCCAGACCCTGGAAGAGCTGATCCAGGCGTTCCAGCTGGCGCTGAACGACAAGGACGTCGCCTCGGTCGTGCTGACCGGCGCGGGCGAAAAGGCCTTCTGCACCGGCGGGGACCAGTCCGCCCATGATGGCAACTACGATGGCCGCGGCGTCGTCGGCCTGCCGATCGACGAGCTTCAGGGCCTGATCCGCGACATCCCCAAGCCGGTGATCGCCCGTGTGAACGGCTTTGCCATCGGCGGCGGCAACGTGCTGGTGACGCTTTGCGACATGGCCATCGCGGCGGATTCGGCCAAGCTGGGCCAGGTCGGCCCCAAGGTCGGGTCCTTTGACGCAGGCTGGGGTACCGCCTTGCTGGCCCGCGTGGTCGGCGAGAAGAAAGCGCGCGAGATCTGGTATCTGAACGAAACCTATACCGCCGAGGAAGCCGTCGCCATGGGCCTCGTCAACAAGGCCGTCCCGATGGAAGACCTCGACGCCGCCGTCACCAAGTGGACCGATACGATAGGCGAACGCTCTCCGACGGCGCTGGCCTTCCTCAAGCGGTCGTTCAACGCCGACAGCGACTCAATCCGTGGCATCAGCAACCTCGCCCTGCACGCGGTGAAGCTGTATTATGCCTCCGATGAATCCAAGGAAGGCGTCAACGCGTTCAACGAGAAGCGCAAGCCGGACTTTCACAAGTTCACCGAGTGATGCCGGACCGCATTTCGCCAGATCAGTTGGGGGCCCACCTCCCCGACAGCGGGCTCTGCTGGATCAGCGCCTGTTCCGGCGAATCCGATTCCTTCAGGGAGGGGCTCTCGGGCCTCTCCCGTCCCGGCCTGACCTTCACCTCGATCTTCGTTCCGGGGCTGAACCGGCCGGATTACCTGCTTGCCACCGGCGGGCGGGTGACGACTTTTTTCATGGTGCCGGAATTGGCCGCGTCAGACCGCGTGACCTTCCTGCCCCTGCCCTACAGGGAAATCCTGGCCTGGCTTTCGGCCAACCCGCCGGACTGCCTGATGATCATGGTGTCCCCGCCCGATGCCGACGGGATCTGCAGCCTTGGCGCGACAACCGATTTTGCCGCAGACCTGTGGCAGGGTGCCAAAACCCTGATCGCGCATGTGAACCCCGAAATGCCTGCGACGCGGGGTGCGCCCGGCATTCCCTTCGACCGTTTCGATGCGGTGATCGAGTCGACGCAACCGCTGCGCGCATCCGATCCCGGTACGGACGACATTGCCGAACGGATCGGGGCCCATGCGGCGACGATCATCCCCAATGGCGCGACCCTGCAAACCGGTGTCGGGCGCATACCCGAGGCCATTCTGCGAAGCCTCTCGCATAAACGAGACCTTGCCATCCATTCGGGTCTGATTGGCGATTCGACCCTGCTCCTGTTGGACGCCGGCGCGCTGCGGGCCGACAAGCCAGTCACGACAGGAGTCGCGATCGGGACGAAACCGCTCTACGATGCGCTGACGCGTCCTGACTTTGCGTTTCGCCCTCCCAGCCATACCCACGCGTTGCCGACCCTCGCCGCGATAAACTCGCTGGTGACCGTCAATTCCGCCATTGAGGTCGATCTGTCCGGACAGGTCTATGCGGAGGCTACGCCGAAGGGGTTCATCTCCGGTCCCGGCGGGGCGTCGGATTTCGCAGCCGGTGCCCGCGGGCCGGGCGGCCTGCGTATAATCGCCCTGCCCGCCACCGCCGCGCGCGGCAAGATATCCCGAATTGTCGCGCCCCAGGATGCCACGGGCCCCGTGTCTCTTGGCCGGTTCGATACAGACTTCGTGATCACCGAACACGGGATCGCTGATCTGCGCGGCAAAGGCCGGGTCGAACGCAAGCAGGCCATGCTGTCCGTCTCTGATCCCGCTTTTCGCGACGCCCTTCGCTCGCGATCACAGGAAAAGTCGTCATAATCCACATCGTACGGTTGCTTACGGGCGAGACGGATGGTAAATGTACGCTAGCATACGAAAATGGAAGACCCGCATGATCGAACGCAGCCTTTTCCGAGAAGAGCACGAGATGTTCCGCGACTCCGTAAAGAAGTTCGTAGAAAAAGAGATTGTGCCCTATCACGCCCAGTGGGAAAAAGACGGGGTCGTCCCGCGTGAGCTTTGGCTGAAGGCCGGCGAACAGGGGATGCTTTGCTGCACCATTCCCGAAGAGTACGGGGGGCTCGGGCTCGATTACCTGTTCGACGTCGTGGTCTTCGAGGAGCTTTGGAAAGCCGGCGCTTCCGGTCCGGGATTCCTGATCCATACGGATTTGGTGGCCACCTACATCAACAGTTTCGGCACCGAAGATCAGAAGAAAAAGTTCCTGCCCAAGATGGTCAGTGGCGAATGGATCGGCTCGCTCGGTATGACGGAACCGCATGCCGGTTCCGACCTCAAGGCGATCCGGACCAAGGCCGTGCGCGACGGAAACGAGTTCGTCGTAAACGGTCAGAAGGTTTTCATCTCTAACGGGCAGATGTGCGACGTGCTGGTGCTGGCCACCAAGACCGACAGCGACGCGGGTGCGAAAGGTGTAACACTTTTCCTGGTCGAAGGTGACCGTGAAGGCTTCAGCCGCGGAAAGAACCTTGAGAAACTGGGCATGCACGCACAGGACACGTCCGAGCTGTTCTTCGACAACATGCGTCTCCCGCCCGAGAACATGCTGGGCGAAGAGGGCAAGGGCTTCAACATCATGATGACCAAGCTCAGCCAGGAACGGCTGGCGCAGGCGGTCCGGTCGACCACCGTGGCCGAGACCGTCATTCAGTACACGCTCGATTACACGATCGAGCGGAAGGCCTTCGACAAGTCGATCTTCGATCAGCAGAACACCCAGTTCACCCTCGCCAAGCTCAAGGCCGAGGCGGTGGCAATGCGGGTCTTCACCGATCGCTGCATCGAGCTGTTCATGAACGGCAAACTCGACTCCGTTGACGCCGCCATGCTGAAGATGCTCAGCACCGAGCTGCACTGCAAGGTGGTCGACGAGTGCCTGCAACTGTTCGGCGGTTGGGGCTACGTGTGGGAATATCCGATCGCGCGGGCCTATGCCGATGCGCGGATCACCAAGATTGCCGGAGGATCGATCGAGATCATGAAACTGATCATCGCTCGGCAAATGGCAAAAGAGGCACGCGAGAATGCGTGACACGTGCGAACCTCCCTCGTACGTACTGGCAGCGCCTTTTGGCGCTGCCTTCTTTTGATGTGAGTGTGTGAAGTCACATGCCAGCTCTCGCCCGAAGAATTCCAACCCGCGCCGAGACGATGCGCGGTGTTCTGTTCATGCTGGCAGGGTTCTTCTTCTACGCGACCTCGGACTCCATCGCCAAGGTTCTGACCCAGTCACTGCATCCGGTACAGGTCGTCTGGACACGTCAGTTCGGGCTCTTCTGCTGCGTGATCCTTCTGCTCGCACGCCACGGGACAGGGATCATGCGCACCCGACACCACGCCATCCAAATCGCGCGCGGAGTGACAGCCGTCGGCGCCTCGATCTCTTTCGTCTTTGCCGTGACCTACATACCTCTGGCGGATGCGATGGCGATTGCCTTCGTCGCGCCTTTCTTCGTCACGGTTCTTGGCGCTCTTGTCCTGGGCGAGCCCATCGGCATGCGACGCTGGATCGCCGTTGCCATCGGCTTCGCGGGCATGCTGATCATCGTGCGGCCGGGGCTGGGCGTGCTGCACCCCGCCAGCGTTCTGCCTATTCTCGCTGCCGCATTCTTTGCCGCGCGCCAGGTGCTGTCGCGCATGATCAGCGGCGATGACGGGTCGATGACGACGGTCGCCTATACTGCAATATCCGCCGTCACCGTCCTGACTCTGCCATTGCCCTTCTTCTGGGCCTGGCCGAACGATCCCGTCACGGTGGCACTGCTGGGAGTCATTGCCGTAACAGCCGGTCTGGCGGAGTTCCTGATTGTCCGGGCGCTGGAACTGGCGCAAGCGGTTGTCGTCGCCCCCACTCAGTACACCGTGCTGATCTGGGGAACGATGTGGGGCTTTCTGATCTTCGACCAACTGCCCGATGGCTGGACGCTCGCGGGGGCTGCCATCATCATGGCCTCGGGCCTCTACACGCTCCACCGGGAAGCCAGGGCAGGTAGTAATTGACACATACCTTACCCAAGTGTACCGTAAGGTTGATTACGAGTCAGGTTCGTGCGCAGTTCCGTTGCGGAGATGGCCCAGGAACGTAAGCCTCCGTCCGGCGCCTGACGCCATCTCAGGGAGGAAAACCATGTCGTACCAGAAACGCGCCGCGCTGGCTGCGGGCGCACTCGCCCTCGTTGCATCGCCGGGCATCGCGCAGCAGGTGCCGGATTGCGCGGCACTCGGAGGGGTCAGCATCGCGGCCGATGCCATCTCGCTGCCCACGTCCGGCGCACGCGTGATCACGACCGTGTCGCGGCCCGCCGCAGAGGGCCGGCCCGCCTTCTGCCAGGTCAACGGCGAAATCGTGCCGGTCGATCCAGACGCACCGCCCATCACCTTCCAGGTCAACCTGCCCGAAAACTGGAACGGCAAAGCAGTTCAGTTCGGCGGGGGCGGCATGAACGGATCGCTCGTGACGGGGCTGAACAATGTGCCCGGAACGCCGGCCGATGGTCCCGCGATCCCCTCGCCCCTCCAGCGGAACTACGTCACCTTCGGCAGCGACGGAGGCCACACCGGCACCGATGCCTTCGACGGCAGTTTTGCCACCAACGACGAGGCCCTGCACAACTTCTTCGGCGACCAGCTGCACAAGACACGCGACACGGCCGCCGCACTTGTGCAGGCGGCCTACGGCACCCCGATCAGGACGCAGTATTTCGCGGGCGGATCGCAGGGCGGCCACGAAGGCTTTATAGCCATACAGGAACGCCCCGAGGTCTATGACGGGGTCATCGCCTACTACCCGGTGGTCAACTACACCGGCGCGATCCTGAGCCAACTCAGGACGTTCGAGGCCAGCTTCGGCACCGAGGGCGGCTGGCTTTCCCCCGAGAAACAGGCACTGGTTCAAAATCACGTGCTTGCCGCATGCGACGGCATGGACGGGGCCGAGGACGGGCTGATTTCGGACGCTATGGCATGTGAAGCCGCGATCGACCTTTCGGACCTTGCCTGCGCCGGGGACGATGCGCCGACCTGCCTCACCCAGGTGCAAATCAGGGCCGTCGAAGAAATGGCGGACCGTGACGCCTTTGAAGTCACGCTGCACGCGGGGGTGACGGAATTTGGAAGCTGGCCGGTCAAATCGGGCGGTGAGCTTTGGCCGCAAATGGGCAAAACGAACGTCCTAGGCGAGGCGATCATCGGTCGCGCGGACCAGAATTTCGTGCAGTATTTCGTGCTGCGCGATCCGGAATGGACCGGCTCTGCCGCCACGTTCGACGAAGATGGGCACAAGGCCCGATGGGAGGAGATTTCAGCCGATTTCGACTCGCTCCAGGCCGATCTCTCCGCCTTCCACGAGGCCGGCGGCAAGGTGCTCTGGCTTCATGGCGAGGACGATTTCTTCTACCCGCCGTCCAGCTCGCGCGACTACTGGGACCGGATCGCGACCGAAATGGGCGAGGAGACCCTCCGCGACTTCGCCCGCCTGTACCTGGTGCCCGGCTACAATCACGGCTTTGGCAAGTTCAATGTGTCGTGGGATTCTCTCTCGGTCCTCGAAGACTGGGTCGAGAACGGCAAGGCCCCTGCGCCGAACGCGCTGGTCGCGGTTGATGCCAACGGCGGCGCAAAAGGCCGGACGCGCCCGCTGTGCGACTATCCGGGCTGGCCGCGATACACCGGCGAAGGGTCGATGAACGACGCAGCGAATTTCGAGTGCAACCGTTAGCACGAACAACGGGCGGGGTTGACCC
This sequence comes from Marinovum algicola, assembly GCF_900109145.1. Lineage (GTDB taxonomy): Bacteria > Pseudomonadota > Alphaproteobacteria > Rhodobacterales > Rhodobacteraceae > Marinovum > Marinovum algicola. Next base: position 81,675 of record NZ_FNYY01000011.1, on the reverse strand, counting down.
GCCCGTTCCATTCTCCAGCCAAGGCAATCCCGTCAGAACGCCACGTTGTCCGCGCCCTTCAGCTCGAGCATCTCGCGCGCTTCATCGGGGGTCGCGACCTCGATCGACAGTTCCTTGAGAATACGAATGACCTTCGCCACCTGATCGGCATTGGATTCAGCAAGTTCCCCTTTGGAAATGTAGATGGAGTCCTCAAGCCCGACACGCACGTGACCCCCGCGAAGGGCGTTGATCGTGGCAAAGGGCATCTGGTGCCGCCCGGCCCCGAGGCAGGAGAAGTAGTAGTCCTCTCCGAACAGGCGGTCGGCGGTTGAACGCATGTGCAGCAGATGCTCCATCTCGGGTGCGATCCCGCCAAGGATGCCGAAGACCCCCTGAACGAAGAACGGCGGCTTTACCAGACCGCGGTCGACAAAGTGGGCGAGGTTGTAGAGGTGGCCGATGTCGTAACACTCGAACTCGAACTTGGACCCGTTCTCGCTCAGCTCGGTGATACCGCGTTCGATCTGGGTGAATGTGTTCGACAGAATGAAGTCCTTGGTCATCTCCAGATAGGGCTGTTCCCAGGGCTGTTTGAAATCGGTGATCTTGGCCGCCGCGCCCGAGATATTGAAGTTGAGCGACCCCATGTTCATCGAAGCGACCTCGGGCTGGGCCCATTTCGCCGCGGCGAGTCGCTGGTCGAGGGTCATGCCCAGTCCGCCGCCGGTGGTGATGTTAACCACCGCATTGCAGCTTTGTTTGATGCGCGGCAGGAACAGGTTGTAGTGCTTGGGTTCCTGGCTCGGCGAGCCGTCCTCGGGGTTGCGGGCGTGCAGATGCAGGATCGCGGCCCCGGCCTCGGCAGCGCCGATCGCCTGTTCGGCGATCTGATCCGCCGTCAGTGGCAGGTGCGGCGACATGGTCGGCGTGTGAATCGAGCCGGTGATGGCACAGCTGACGATCACCTTGTTGGATTTGGGCATTGGGACCCCCTCTTCCGCAATTTGTTAACCGTACGTACGGTACGCACGCGTAAGAAATATGTAAAGCCTGTCATATGTGCATACCTCGACACATCGACGATCAAAATGACGCAGCGAGAAAGAAAACGTACCTTCTTACATTGATCCAAGTTAAATATATGTAAGCGAACAAAGTCGAAGTCTTGCTAATTTCTGCAGTGCGGAATAATTGGAGCGGTAGAATGAACGATACAAGATCATGGGATCTACGCCTGGGGTACCTCATACATGATGTTTCGCGCCTGCGGCGCGTCTCTTTCGACCGGGAATTATCGCCCATGGGGATTACACGGTCGCAGTGGTGGGTTCTCGCCTTCATCTCGCGCAATGACGGCCTCCCGCAGACCCAGCTCGCGCATGAACTTGACGTCGGCAAGGTGGCGCTCGGATCCCTGATAGATCGCCTGCAAACATCAGGCTTCGTCGAGCGCCGCCCCGACGCGAAGGACCGACGGGTCAAGCGGGTGTTCTTGACCGACAAGGCGCGCCTGTTGATCAAGAAGATCGGACCGGTCACTGATTCATTCAATTCCCGAATTCTCGAAGGCGTCTCGCGCGAGGATCTGGAGCTGACCTCGCGAACTCTGTACGCGATGAAGCAGAACCTGATCGCCCTGGCCGCAGAGCAGGACGAAGAGGAAGAGATCCCCGGCACACCGGCGCCGCGCATTTCTGTGTTGTAATACTGATATGGTAGCTTATGGTCCTGTTGCGAACTAATTAACGGGCGGCGTTTTCGCCGCCTGCCGCCGGGAGGATCACCCATGCTACCAAACCGCGCCGTCTATGACGACGATCACGCGCAGCTGCGGGACAGCCTGCGTCGCTTCGTATCGGCCGAGGTCGCGCCGCATTTCGACGCTTGGGAAAAAGCGGGGATCGTCGACCGCTCCTACTGGGATGCGATTGGCCGGACCGGTTTCCTGTGCCCCTCGACTCCCGAAGATTACGGCGGGCTGGGCGCGGATTTCCGGATGCATACGGTTGTGGCAGAAGAGCTTGCCTACTCCGGTTTCATGGGGCCCGCCGCCGATGCATCGGTCCATTCGGATGTCTGCCTGGGCTACTTGCTGGCGCATGCGACACCCGAGCAGAAGGAACGCTGGCTGCCCGGCATGGTCGACGGATCGATCGTCTGCGCCATCGCGATGAGCGAACCCGGCACCGGGTCGGACCTTCAGGGCATCCGCACCCGTGCGGTCCGGGATGGCGACGACTGGATCATTAACGGCGCCAAGACCTTCATCTCGAACGGACAGCACGCCGATATCGTAATCACCGTCTGTCGCACACAGGAAGGGCGCGGGTCGGGCAACATGTCCCTCATCGTGATCGAAACGGACACGGCAGGCTACAGCCGCGGCCGGAACCTCGACAAGCTTGGGCAGACCAGCGCCGACACCTCGGAACTCTCTTTCACCGATGTGCGTGTCCCCGTCGCCAATACGCTCGGCGCCGAGGGCGCGGCGATGTCGATCCTGATGAGCGAACTCCCGCAGGAACGGCTGATCATTGCCGTCACCTCGCTTGCCGCGGCACAGAAGGCCTACGACCTGACGGTCGAATATACGCGGGAACGCCACACCTTCGGCCAGCCAGTCGCCAGCTATCAGAATACCCGCTACAAATTGGCCGAACTCAAGACCGACCTGACCGTGGGCTGGGCCTTCGTCGACCAGTGCATCGTCCGACATCTGAACAAGGAGCTGTCGACCTACGAAGCGTCGATGGCCAAGTACTGGGTGACAGAGATGCAGGGCCGCGTGGTGGATGCCTGCGTGCAGCTCCACGGCGGCTACGGCTTCATGAGAGAATACGAGATCTGCCGCCTCTACGCCGACGCACGGGTCCAGCGCATCTATGGCGGCACCTCCGAGATCATGAAGGAACTGATTTCGAGGAACCTGTGATGGCACGCGACATGACCCCGCACGAACTGATCAGCGACGGCGCTCACGACGGCGCTCCCGAGGGATTTATCCCGATGCCGCCGATTGGACATTTCGAAAGCCTTCTTGGCACGCTCTACGGCAAGCGAAACGGCGACGGAATGCGCATGGGTTTTCGCGTCGCGCAACGCCACATCAATGCGCATGGGACGTGCCACGGCGGCATGCTTGCGACGTTCGCGGACATGTGCGCCTACAGCATGCGTGTCGCCGCTGACCTGCGCGAGACCTCCGTGCCGACGGCGTCTCTGTCGCTGGAGTATCTGCGCCCGGCCGTGTTGGGCGACTGGGTCGAAGCGGAATGCGAGCTGATGCGCAAGGGCCGGACCCTGATCGTCTGGCGGGCCACCCTGACGGTGAAGGACAAGCCCGTCGTCATCGCCACCTCCACCAATGTAGCCACGACCCATGATGCCGGGGGGGCACAGAACCTGAACCGCGTCATGGGAGACATCTGATGCATCCGGGACTCAGAGACTGGGCGCAGCGGGATCCGAACCGTCAGGCGTTGCTGATCGACGGCTCGGGCGCGATCAGCTATGCAGCCCTGGAAGCACGAGCCAATGTTCTTGCCCACGCAATTCACGGTTTCGGCCTGCGGCGGGGGGATCATGTCGCCATGCTCGCCGGGAATACGTCCGACGCCATTGCCCTGTGCTGGGCTGCCTGGCGGTCGGGCGTCTACCTCACCCCGTTGCCCACCACGCTGACCCCGCCCGAGGTCGCGTATATCATCGCCGATTGCGGCGCGCAGGTGGTGTCAGCTCACGCCGATTTTGCCAAGGTTGCCGCCGCGCTGCCCGGGCTCTGTCCCGATGTGACCTTCCGCTCGCTCGGCGGCAAGATTGACGGCGTCCCCCCGTGGGAGCCAGAGCTGACCAACCTTCCCGATACTCCCCGCGCGGACGAAGTGCCCGGCGGGCTGATGATGTATTCCTCCGGCACGACCGGCGCGCCAAAGGGCATACTGCGCCCCCTGCCCGCACCCGATGACACGGACCGGTTGCCCACATTCGCCGGCGATCTGGTGTCGCTCTTCGATCTGACACCCGACGTGCGGTATCTTCAGACTGCACCGATGTACCACGCCGCCTCCCTCCGGTTCGCATTGGCGGTGACGGCGGTCGGTGGCCTTGCCGTCGTCATGCGCAAATTCGACGCCGCCCGCGCTTTGCATCTGATCGATGCGCATGACCTGACGCTGAGCCAATGGGTGCCGACAATGTTCCGCCGGATGCTCGACCTGCCCGAAGACGTCCGTGGCGCCTATCGCGGTCGGCACCACACCCGCGCCATTCATGGTGCCGCCCCCTGTACCCCCGCGTTGAAACGCGCGATGACCGACTGGTGGGGGCCGATCCTGCAGGAGTATTACTCCGGCTCCGAAGGCGTTGGCCTGACCCGGATCGACAGCGACGAATGGGAAAAACGTCCCGGATCCGCGGGCCGCGCCTACAAGGGCACGCTGCACATCCTCGGGCCCGATGACGAAGAGCTTCCGCCCGGCGAAACTGGCCGCGTGTTCTTTTCCGGCATGCCCCGGTTCAGCTATCACAACGCGCCCGAAAAGACCGACGCCAAGACCTCGAAACAGGGATGGCAGAGCTTTGGCGATGTCGGCCGTGTAGATGCGGAAGGGTATCTCTACCTCACCGACCGGGGCGACGACATGATCATCTCGGGTGGTGTGAACGTCTATCCGCAGGAGATCGAAGCGGTGATCGAGGAAGCCGATTTCATTGCCGAATGCGGCGTCGTCGGCGTGCCGGACCCGCAGTTCGAAGAGCGGCCCGTAGCCTTCGTTGTTCCCGTCGCGGGAGAAACCGACATCGTTGCCCGGCTGACCCCGCATATCGAGGAGCGGCTTGGCCGGATCAAGCACCCGCGCGAGATCCGGGTGGTGGACGGCTTGCCGATGAGCGCGACGGGCAAGCTGCTCCGCCGCGCGCTTCGCGAGATGCTGTAAAGTCAGACCCCGTAGAGGTCGAGAAAGGTGAACGGCCCGCCGAGGTAGACCGGATAGCCCGCCGCCTGCTGGCAATGATAGTCGATCAGGTTACGGTGTTTTGCGTCAAAGCCCTGACCCTTGTCTCGCGCCACGGCAGCCCCTGCCTGAACGATCTCCAGCGCCGCCTTCTCGATGGCCCCCTGCGGCTGGACGAACCACTGAGGTTTGCGGTCCGCGATGATCTGCGCGGAGGCGGCATCGCCGGTATAATCTGCCCCGATGCCCGCAAAGTGCAGAGCGGCGGATCCGGCGTCGCCGAGTTCGGCGGCCTTGCCTTGCATCGCGGCCTTCACCTCCTCGCCAAAGGCATCAAGCCCGTCCGGCAACGCCTCTTTCCGGCGCGCCTTGTCATAGTCTACCCGGCCAAGGAAACGGACAGCGATCATGTTGCGCGGTTCGATCCGCTGGACGAGGTGCTTGAAGGCCTCGACCTCGGCGACGATGCCCTGATCCATCGGGACCGGGACGCCGTTGTCCAAACAGTCCAGGATCGCCAGTTCGGCAGGAAAATGACCGCCGGTCTTCTTCAGGGCATTCTCGCGGGTCGGGCCGGTGACGGCCAGGACCTCGTCTCGCGTAGGGTCAATCCAGTCCTCACGGTCCCAGGGTTGCGAGGCATCTGGCCGGGAGCGGATCCATGCCTCGGCTGCTGCGATCTCCTGCCCCGGCGGGACGACTTCATGGGCGGCCCCGGCGGCCACGGCCTCCTTCGCACCGAAACGCGCGCCTTCCAGCAGCACGCCAAGCGATCCCTCGACCCCCGTCAGGCGCGGCAGGCGCTGCGTCCCGCCGCCGCCCGGCAGAAGACCCACGAGCGACTCCGGCAAGCCGATCTGCGTGCCCGGATCATCCGTCATGACGCGGTAATGACAGGCCAGAGCAAGCTCGCAACCGCCACCGAGCGCCAGTCCGGCGAGCGCAACCGCCACCGGTTTCCCCGCCGTCTCTAGCTTGCGAAAGCCCCGCCCGATCGGCGAGAAATGGGCCACCGTCAGGTCATCCCGCTCTGCCTCCGGCGCGGCCATGATCATGTCGTAGGCGCTGGAGAGTTCGGTCAGATCGGCGCCGGCACAGAAGGCCGTCTGCTTGCCGGAATAGATCACCACGCCCGCCACGTCAGAGGTCCTGAGCCACTCCGCGAATGCTTCAACCTCGTGGATCGCTTCGTTTGTGAAGACATTCATCGTCCGGCCGGGCATATCGAAGGCCAGGTGGAGGATGCCGTCCCCGACCGGTTCGACGCGAAAGTTCTTCATGTCCGGTATCTGTGTCATAACTTCGGCTCCTCCTGCCCGTTATCTCGTGCGCAGGATGATAGTAAGCTAGCAAATCTATGCAAGCCCGAACCACACCCTGACTGATTTTTTCGTAATCTTGCGTACGATATGGTATACTTCGCTTTTAGTTGAGGCTACTCTCGGCGCAATTCATTAGGGAGGATCGGATGAGCCCGTTTCGCGAAGATGTCCTGAAAGGCAAGAAAATCCTGGTGACCGGTGGTGGTACCGGGCTGGGTAAGGAAATGTCGGTAGGGTTCGCCAGCCATGGCGCCCATATCGTGATCTGCGGCCGCCGGGAAGCGGTGCTGGACGAGGCCTGCAAGGAAATTGCCGAACGCTCTGGCGGGACGGCGGAATACCGCGTCGTCAACATCCGCGACGCCGAGGCGGTGGATGCAATGATCGGCGACATCTGGGAAAGCGGCCCATTGACCGGGCTGGTCAATAACGCAGGCGCGAACTTTATCGCGCCGACCGAGTCGATTTCTCACCGCGCCTACGATGCCGTGCGCGCCACTGTGATGGACGGCAGCTTCTACGCAACCCACGCCTGCGGCAAGCGCTGGATCGCCGACGGGCTGAACGGCACGGTGATTTCGAACCTCGTGACCTGGGTGTTTTCGGGTTCCGCATATGTTGTGCCCTGCGCAATGGCGAAAACGGCGATCCATGCCATGACCATGTCTCTGGCCGCTGAATGGGGACCCAAGGGAATCCGGCTGAATGCCGTCGCCCCCGGACCGTTCCCGACTGAAAACGCTTGGGAAAAGCTCAACCCGATCCCAGGCGCGTCCTTTGGTGCGACACAGCCGGACATGGTTCCCATGCGCCGCTTCGGCGAGATGGACGAGCTTCGCACGATCCTTACCTTCCTGATGCTGGACGAGTGTTCCTATATCAACGGAACCACGATCCCGATTGATGGCGGCCACAGACTTACGGCTCATTCAACCTTTGCAGAAATGTCAAAAATGACAGACGACGACTGGGAAAACGCCCGCGCGGCTCTGAAGGCATCTCAGGAAAAGGAAAAGCAGGGCAGATGAGCGATGTCCTCCTCGAAACTTCGGATCAGATCGCGACTCTCACTCTGAACCGGCCCGCCAAGCGCAATGCGCTGACCGACGAGATGGTGGACGAGTTTCTGGATGCGCTGGAAAGCGTTGCCCGATCTGACGCACGTGTCGTGATCGTGACGGGCGCGGGCAAAGGGTTCTGCGCGGGCTTCGACCTCTCGCTGGCCGGTGTCGAGGCCGAGGGCGACGAAACCGCCTTCTGGATGGGCCGACAGGAGAAGTTCGCGACCCTCGTCACCCGCCTGCGCGCCATACCGCAGCCAACCGTCGCCGCAGTCAACGGCGCGGCCGCCGGGGCGGGTCTGGGCCTGGCGCTGGCCTGCGATACACGGATCGGTTGCGAAACCGCCGGTTTCAGTTCCGCCTTCATCCGCGTCGGCATGTCCAGTTGCGACATCGGTGTCAGTTATCTTTTGCCTCGCGCCATCGGCACCACCCGCGCCTTCGAAATGATGCTGACCGGCCGCATGGTCGACGCGGCAGAAGCCGAGCGGATCGGCCTGACCCTGCGTTCCGTGGCCAGCGACGCCTTGATGCCAGAGGCCGAAACGCTCGCCCGCGCCATCGCCGAAAACGGCCAGATGGGCACCTGGATGACCAAGCGAGGGATGTGGGCGAACCTCGAAGCGGGCAGCCTTCAGGCCGCCATCGAACTTGAGAACCGGACACAGATCCTGATGCGCAGCACGGGCAGCCTGGCCGAACGAGCCAGGGCAAGGGGATTCGCAAAACCGGACTGAGGCGACAAGAGTCGTTGCATATATTCAGTATGCACATAGTATGGTTGTGTACGGAATGATCGAAGACACATCCCATACATAGCGAGGGAGGATCGCATGACCGAACTGAAGATGGAAACCCTGACCTGCAGGATCGAGGACGGGCTTGCCCGCGTGGTCCTGACCCAGGCAGACCGCGGCAATCCGATTGACGGCAGCTTTGCCCGGGATCTGTGCGACCTGTCAGTCAAACTTGCCACCAATCCCGAAGTCCGCGCCGTCCTGCTGACCGCCGAAGGCAGGTTCTTTTCCGTGGGAGGCGACATCAAGTCTTTCGTCAAGGATCGCAGTGCCCTGCCCAGCATAGTTCTGAACTGGACGGCCATGCTCCACCCGGCAATCGGCCGGTTCCAGAAGATGAATGCCCCAATCGTCTGCGCGGTCCACGGTGACGTGGCGGGTGGCTCTGTCTCTCTCGCCGCGATGTCGGATTTCCTGTTTGCCGCCGAAGGCGTCAAGTTTACCGCAGCCTTTTCGATGATCGGCTACTGCGCAGATTCGGGATCGACCATATCGCTGTCGAACCGGATGGGGCTGTCGCGGGCGAAGCGCTTCCTGCTCCTGTCCGAAAGCCTGACGGCAGAAGAGGCCGAGACCGCAGGCCTTGTCGATTACGTCGTGCCCGCCGCCGACCTGACGGCCAGTGCCGAAAAGCTGGCGTTGAAACTCGCCCAGGGACCGACTCTGGCGTACGGCGAAATCAAGCGCACGATCCAGTCCGCGCGGACCGAAGGATTCGAGGCGCAGCTCGAGAACGAGGCGCAGGCATTGGCCAAACTGGCCGCGACCGATGACGCCTGGGAAGGACTCACTGCATTTGCCGAGCGTCGCAAGCCGACGTTCAAGGCCAAGTGAGCACGCCACGCAAGCCGGCGGCGGGCACCGATCTGGATGATGAACTACGTTTTGCCTACCTGATCCATGACGTGTCCCGCCTGCGCAGGTCGATGTTCGACCGCTGGCTCAGCCCCCACGGAATTACCCGGTCGCAATGGTGGGTCTTGGCTTTCCTGACCCGTCAGGACGGGCTCCCTCAATCTGAACTCGCGCATGAACTGGACGTGGGCAAGGTTGCGCTTGGCGCGCTGATCGACAGGCTGGAAGTTGCGGGTCTTGTCCGCCGCCGCGCCGACAAGAAGGACCGCCGGGTCAAGCGCATCTTCCTGACGCCCCGCGCGAACGGACTTCTCAAGACGGTCTGGCGGGCGAACAAGGACTTCAACGACCAGGTTCTGTCCGGCATCCCGATGAAGAACCTCCATGTCGCAGGCGCCACGCTCGATAAGTTGAAACAGAACCTCCTCGCGTCGATCCACGGAGATACCGACGCGATGGGGCCTCAGGACTGATCGGCCCTAAAGCTGTTTGCGCAGAACCTTTTGAAGACCGCCGACGATACCCTGCCGGAAAACCAGCACGAAAACCATGAAGACGATCCCCTGGATGAACAGCACCCATGGCCCGTAGGGTGCCAGGAAATGTTCGAGTGACAGGATCACGAAGCTGCCGACCACAGGTCCGAAGATCGTGCCGATCCCACCCACTAGGTTGATGAGAACGACCTCTGTCGAAGTGACAGTCGATACGTCAGTCAGCGTGGCGATACCGAAGATCACGGTCTTGAGTGCCCCGGCGAAACCCGCCACACCAGCCGACAGCGCGAAGGACACGACCTTGAAACGGTCGACATCGAAGCCAAGTGATTTCGCCCGCACCGGGTTGTTGCGGATTGCCCGCAGAACCTGACCGAAGGGCGAATGCACGATTCGGTTCACCAGCATGATCATGGCCAAAACGATCACCGCCATCGTCCAGTAGAGCGCGGTATCGTTCCTCAGATCGATCAGTCCAAGGATCGATCCGCGCGGCACGGCCTGAATTCCGTCTTCGCCACCCGTAAAGGGAGCTTGAAGGCAGATAAAGTAGACCATCTGAGCCAGCGCCAGCGTGATCATGGCAAAATAGATTCCGGTTCTGCGGATTGCGATCTTGGCAAAAAGATAGCCAAGCGCAGTTGAGAAAATCGTCCCGGTCAGCACGGCCAATTCGAACGGCAGACCCCAGTCCGTCGCCGCATGACCGCACAGATACCCCCCCATTCCGAAGAAGGCGGCGTGGCCGAAACTCATCAGTCCCGTGTAGCCGAGCAGCAGGTTGTAGCCGAGCGCGAAGATGATGAAGCAGTAGATCTTCATCAGGAAGATCGGGTACAGGAATGTCGGTGCCACAATGACGAAGATCACGAAAATCGCGAAGAAGATCGCGCGCGGCAACGTAAAGCCGAGCGGTTCGGGCATGCCATTTTTCATCGTCTGGACAGCTCCTGTCTGGTGGGGCGTTGTATCGCTCTGTGTCATGCCATCTTCCCGAACAACCCACGTGGCCGCAGGACCAGCACGACGACCATGACCGCGAAGATCACGGTTGAACTGGCCTCGGGGAAGACAGCCTTGGCGAAGCCCTCCACCAGGCCCAGCCCGAGGCCGGTCAGGATGGATCCAAGGATGGATCCCATCCCGCCGATCACCACGACGGCGAAGACGACAATGACGATGTTTGTGCCCATGGCCGGATCGACCGACATGATCGGTGCGGCCATCACGCCGCCGACCCCGGCAAGGGCCACGCCTGCCGCATAGGTCAGGGTCAGCATGACGGGGACGTTGATTCCGAAGGCCTGCACCATCGCCGGGTTGTCCGTCGCCGCCCGCAGTTTCGCGCCAAGCGGTGTCATTTCGATCACGAACCATGTGGCAAAGCACAGTACGATCCCGAAAACCACGACCCAGGCGCGATAGTAGGGCAGGAACATGAAGCCCAGGTTGACCGCCCCGCGCATGTTATCGGGAATGGAGTAAGGCAGTCCCTGCGGTCCAAAGAAGATGCGGATCGCGCCTTCGGCAAAGAGGGCAAGGCCAAGGGTCAGAAGCAGCCCGTACAGGTGGTCGAGCTTGTAGAGATGGCGTATCAGCACCACTTCGACCACCAGGCCGAGTCCGCCGATCATGACCGGCACCAGAACCAGCGCACCCCAGTATCCGATGCCAAGCGTTTCGCCAAGCATGTAGGCCGCGAAGGCGCCCAGCATGAAGAACACGCCATGTGCGAAGTTGATGACACCAAGCAGGCCGAAGATGATCGCGAGGCCAAGCGACAGGATGGCGTAGAAGACCCCGTTGACCATGCCCAGCACCATCTGGCCGAGGATCAGGTTGATGTTGATATCGAACATGATGTCTCCTCAGACGCCCAGAAGTTTGTCGACGCGGTCGATATTGGCAGCGAACTCCGCCGCCTCCATCCGGTCCACGATCGCACCGTTTTCGATCAGGTAGTGAATATCGGCGAGGTCCTCGACGAAGCGCGCGTTTTGCTCGACCAGCAGGATAGTGTAGCCGAGCGCCTTGATCTCCTTGATGGTCCGCGCGATCTGCTGGACGATCACGGGGGCCAGCCCTTCGGTCGGTTCATCCAGCAACAGGAACCGCGCGCCGGTGCGCAGGATGCGCGCGATGGCCAGCATCTGCTGTTCCCCGCCCGATAGCTGTGTTCCGCGGCTCGACGCGCGTTCCCTGATGTTGGGAAAAAGCTTGTAGATGTGGTCGATCTCCATCCCTCCCTTGGCGATGATGGGCGGCAGGAACAGGTTTTCCTGCACGGAAAGCGACGGGAAAATCGCCCGGTCCTCGGGGCAAAGCGCGATGCCGCGGCGCGCAATCTGATCCGGGCGCAGTTTTAGCAGGTCGACGCCCTGATAGGTCAGCGTCCCCGTCGTCTTGCCCATCAACCCCATGATCGTGCGCATCATCGTGGTCTTGCCGGCACCGTTGCGGCCCAGCAAGGTGACGACCTTGCCCTCGGGGATGTCCATATCCAGCCCGTGCAACACGTGGCTTTCGCCGTACCAGGCGTTCAGGTCACGAATCTCAAGCATGGACGGCTCCCAGGTAGGCTTCGACGACACGAGCATCATTGGCTACTTCGTCGTACGTCCCCTGCGCGATCACCTGACCGCGGGCAAGCACCGTCACCTTGTCGCACAGACCCTGCACGACCGACAGGTTGTGTTCGACCATCAACACGGTCCGTCCGACTGCCACCTTGCGGATCAGGTCCGTCACCCGACCGATATCTTCGCGACCCATACCGCTGGTCGGCTCGTCAAGCAGTAGCACACTGGGATCGAGCGCAAGCGTCGTCGCAATTTCCAGCGCGCGTTTGCGACCGTAAGGCAGTTCTCCCGCGCGGTGGTCGGCCCATGGATCGAGGTCGAGATTCTCCAGCAGTTCCATCGCCCGGTCGTTCAGCGTGTTCAGCGACCGCTCTGGCCGCCAGAAATCAAAGTTGGAGGCGCGTTTCTGCTGCAGCGCGAAGCGCACGTTGTTGAGCACCGTGAAATCCGGAAAGATCGAAGAGATCTGGTAGGACCGCACCAGCCCCTGTCGCGCGATCACGTCGGTGGCCAGGCCCGATATGACCTTGCCGTGAAGCTGGATTTCACCGTTGGTCAGTGGCAGATCCCCGGTGAGCAGGTTGAAGCAGGTGGTCTTGCCCGCCCCGTTCGGACCGATCATCGCATGGATCTCGCCCGTTGCGATATCGAGGTCGACACCGTCCACGGCCTTGAATGCACCGAAAGACTTTGAAATGTTTCTGACTGTCAGCGCCGCCGTGCTCACACCTTTTTCCCCCTGTCCCGTCATGTTTCGACCTTCGGCCGGGCAAGATCACGCCGTGCCTCCGGCAACTTGCTTATTGCACCAGAGCACATTTGGACTGATCTAGCGGCAGAGCCGTCAATTCCGGCTCCAGCGATCCACTGATCGTCAGGTAGTCCCAGTCTCCCGTACTTTCGTCAGGAGTCTTCGTCGTGTAGGCATACATCGGCCGCAGCACACGTCCGTCTTCGCGGATGGTCGCGGTGCTGCCGTCGATCAACGCCACCGGGTTTTCACCCATCCATGCACGGACGTCCGAAGCATCGGTCGATCCAACGGTAGCGATGGCCTTGAGATAGTGGCGCGTGAATTCATAGAGCATTGCATTGGTGAAGGTCGGAGGGCGGTCATACACCTCTTGAAAGCGCTTGGCGAAAGCCCGCGTTTCGTCGTTGTAGTCCCAGTAGAACTGGATCGCGCCCGAGATATTCTGAACGTTTTCAAGACCTGCAGCCTTGATGTCCGTGATGCCGAGGAAGAAGGGCGCCAACGGAATGTCGAGGCCGAATTCCTGTGCCTGCTTGGCGATCGCGATCTGGTAGGATCCGAAGGTTGCCAGCCCGATCGTCTGCGCGCCACGCGACTGCGCCTCGAGCAGGAAAGACGAGAAATCTGTGGTCTGCGGCGAATGCCGTACCGATCCGACGACATTGCCGCCGGCCTCTTCAACCGCTGCGGCGCCGGTCGAACCAAGATCATGACCGAAGGCATAGTCGACCTCGATGAAGAACCAGCTGTCGCGCCCGGCCTCGACCAGCGGCTTGGTGATACCGCGAGCCAGACCATAGCTGTCCATCAGCATCGCGAGCTGATTGGGTTTGCAGCTTTCATTCGTCATTCGCGAAGAAACCGCGTTGGCCAGGAAAATCACGTCCTTGTCCGCAATCAGTTCCGAAATGGCGAGGGCGACTGCGGAATGGTCGGCGTTCAGGATCAGATTTACGGATTCAGTATCCAGCCACTCCCGCGCCACGCCAAGCCCCACATCGGGTTTGCCAAGGTGGTCGGCGGTCAGCAGGTCTATCTCTTCGCCGTTGATCATACCTCCGGCGTCGGCGATGGCCATTTCAACCGCGCGCAAACCGCTTTCGCCTGTCAGCACCGAAGTTGCGCCGGACAGATCGGCCAGGTACCCGATCTTGATTTCGGACATGGCCGGAGCGGCGGCGAAAAGCAACACTGCACCAGCAGCCAGAAGCGTCTGTCTCATTTCGTTTCCCATTTGAAGCTATCGTGATCGTTCGGATGAGGACGCCGGGCCCCGGCAGGGCCCGGCGGGGATAGAATCAGCTCTTGTTCACGAACTGGCAGGTGCTCTCGGACAACGGAGTCGTTATCGTGTCACCCGACACGGTGCCGGTCAGCTCAAGGAAGTCCCAGTCGCCGGTGCTCTGGTCCGGCGTCTTGGTCTTGTATGTCAGGACGTCACGCTGCGTCGCACCGTCTTCCCGCAGGTTTACGGTATCGCCGCGGATCGTCTCCATCGGCGTGTCACGCATCCAGGCAACGACGGCTTTGGCATCGGCGCTGCCGACGGCCTCGACACCCTTCAGATAGTGGCGGGTGAATTCATAGGAATAGGCGTTGGTGAACGTCGGCGGATGGTCGATGCCTTCCTCGAAGCGCTTGGCGAATGCGCGGGTCGCTTCGTTTTCGTCCCAGTAGAACTGGATCGCGCCCGAGATGTTCTGCAACGTGTCCAGGCCGGTCGACTTGATGTCGGTGATACCCAGGTAATAGGGCGACAGGCTGGCCTCGACGCCGAATTCCTGTGCCTGCTTGGCAATCGCGTTCTGCCAGGATCCGAAAGTCGCCATGCCGATCGTGTCGGCACCGCTGGCCTGCGCTTCCAGCAGGAACGACGAGAAATCGGTGGTCTGCGGTGAATGAATGGCCGACCCGACGACTTCGCCGCCCGCGCTCGTGACGCCGGCTTCGCCCTTGGCCTGAAGATCGTGGCCGAGTGCGTAATCAACTGTGATGAAGAACCATTTGGTCTTGCCACTCTCGACCTGCGGAACCGTGATCGCACGGGCCAGTGCCGTCGTATCAAGAAGCATCATCTGCTGAGCAGGACCGCAGTTCTCGTTGATCAGCTTGCTGTTGGACGCGCCGGTGAACATGGCGACGTCGCGGTCGCGGATCAGGTCGCTGATCGCCAGCGCCACGGCAGAGTTGTCAACCGGAGTCATCATGTTGACGCCCTGCTGGTCGATCCATTCCCGCGCGATGCCAAGGCCCACGTCGGGCTTGCCCAGGTGATCGGCCTTGAGCACCTTGATCTGTTCGCCGTTGATCTCTCCTCCGAAGTCCTCGATCGCCATACTCATGGCGTGGAAAGCGCCTTCGCCCGTCAGGGCGGATGTTGCGCCGCTTAGATCTCCGAGGAAACCGAGTGTCACGTCGGCAGAAGCCGGCGCGCCCATTCCCGCAATACCGAGCGCCACTGCCGCCACTGTTGTTCTTTTGAATGTCATCAATAGTTCCTCCCTTGCTGGTTCGACTTCCTTTTTGGCGGAAGTCACTGCGAATCTTAGACGCGTCACGCGACCTCATTCGCTTTATGATCGTACATTAGCGTATTTGTTTTCTTCTGCCAACATATTTTCACCTGCCTTACCAGTCAGGCGCGTTCTGTCGTCGCGTTGGCCAAACCCCAGTCCGCGAAAACCTCCGCGGTATGTTCGCCCGGCTCTGGTGCAGCGGTTCGGAGCTGACCCGGGGTCCGCGACAGCCGCGGTGCCGGGGCCGGAACATGCAGTCCGTCGAGCGTACCGAAGGTTCCGCGCGCCGCCATCTGCGGATGCGACCGGGATTCGTCGATCGTCAGGACGGGGGCAAAGCAGGCCTCTTTCCCCGTCATGTGCGCAACCCAGTCTTCACGGGTACGCTTCGCGAAGACGTCGGCAAAGGTCTGGCGCATCGCGGGCCAGTTCGCGCGGTCACTGCGGTCAGGCAGGCTGTCGGCATCCAGCCCGAGGGCGGCGACGAGGTTGTCATAGAACTTCGGCTCCATCGCCCCGACCGAAACGTATTTGCCGTCGCTGGTCTCGTAGGTGCCATAGTAGGGCGCGCCACCGTCGACGATATTGTCCTCGCGGTTGGCCGACCAGCTTCCCTGCTGACGAAAGCTGTGGAATGCCGACATGAGCTGCGCCACGCCATCGACCATCGCACAGTCCACCACCTGCCCCGGCGCACCATTGCGCGCTGCATGCAGTGCCGTGAGAACCCCGACGATCAGGAACATGCCGCCACCGCCCAAATCCGCTACAAGGTTCAGCGGTGGCGGCGGTCTGCGGTCGGCCGCACCCATTGAGTACAACGCACCAGTCATGGCGAGATAGTTGATGTCGTGCCCCGCCTCCTGCGCCATCGGGCCGTCCTGGCCCCATCCGGTCATCCGCGCGTAAACCAACTGGGGGTTCAGCGCATGGCAGATGTCCGGACCCAGGCCAAGCCGTTCCGCGACGCCGGGACGATAGCCTTCGATCAGTACATCAGCGCTGGCGATCAGGCTTTTTGCGGTTTCGAGGCCGGTCTCAGTTTTCAGATCCAGCGCCACGGAACGTTTGTTGCGCATGTAGAAATCGTACTTGCGCGGTATGTCCAACGTCCAACCTGTACCTGGCGGCCTGTCGATCAGAACGACGTCCGCGCCAAAATCTGCCAGTATCGAACCCGCGAACGGTGCTGGTCCCTGCCCGGCCAGTTCAACAATCTTGATGTCAGAGAGCGGTCCCGGCACGGCATATTCCTTATTGTTTTGTAGCTTACAATACGTATCCTAATATTAATGAGCAAAGTCGGCAAGCATGATGGATGCCGGACTGCGATCGGTAGGAGAATGGAACATGCAGATCACGCAATTCGTACGTCAGGCGGTCACGATGAAACCGCAGGGTGTCGCCACCATACACGCAGGCCGCAGCCGGACCTGGACCGAAGTGGCGGACAGGATTGCCCGGATGTCCTCTGCGTTGCGGAGTCTCGGATTGAATACGGGCGAAACTGCAGCCGTCCTGTCGATGAACAACGACAGATATGTCGAGCTGTTCTTCGCCATCCCGCATGCCGGCTGCTGCTTCGCCCCGATGAACGTCAGATGGGCCCCGGCCGAGAACGCTTATGCCTTAGAAGACTGTCAGGCACGGATTCTGTTCGTGGGCACCGATTTTGTCGAGGCGGGACAAGAGCTGGCCCGCACCTTTCCGCTCAAGGCCGTCATCTACATCGGAGAGGGCGATTGCCCGGACGGAATGCTCGCATATGAGGACCTGATCGCAGGCGCCGCGCCGGGCGAGGACGCGAACCGTCGCGGCGACGATGTCTTTGCGATCTTCTATACCGGCGGCACAACCGGCCTGCCAAAAGGCGTGACCTTTACCCATCAGGCGCTGGCAGAGGCTTCTGTCGGTTACCTCGCGATGCTGCCGGACATCGAGGATCTTAGCTTTGCCTATGTCGGCGGATTCTTTCACTTCTCGGCCGCGAATCCGGCGCTTTACATCACGCTCGCGGGCGGCACCCATGTCGTCCTGCCAAAGTTCGATCCGGTCGGAATGATGGCCGCGATTCAAAAGCACAAGGTCACCAACGCTGTCATGGTTCCGACCATGATCACCATGATGCTCAATCACCCCGATTTCGAAGAATACGACATGTCGAGCCTGACCACGCTGGTCTACGGCGGCTCGCCGATGCCCAAGCAGTTGATGCAGGAGGCGTCTACCAAGCTGCCGACTTGGCGGTTTTACCAGATCTACGGGATGACCGAGACCGGAGGCTTCGCATCGATGCTGCGCTGGCGGGATCACCTGTTCGACGGACCGACCGCACACCGGATCCAGTCCTGCGGACAGGCCGCGCCGGGGGTGGAAATCCGCATCGTTGATCCGAAGACGGGCGCGGATCTGCCGCGTGGCGAAGTCGGCGAAATCGCGATGCGGTCGGACTACGTGATGAACGACTATCTGGGCAAACCGAATCAGACCGCCGAAACACTGCGGGATGGCTGGGTGTTTTCCGGCGATGCCGGCCAGATGGATGGTGACGGCTATCTCTATGTCGCGGACCGGGTAAAGGACATGATCGTGACCGGAGGCGAGAATGTCTTTTCAATCGAGGTCGAGCGCGCCCTATATGCCCATCCTTCGGTCAAGGAGGCCGCGGTCGTCGGGATTCCGTCCGAGAAATGGGGTGAATCGGTGCACGGGATTGTCGTCCTGCGCGACGGCCACACAGAAGACTCGGCTGCTCTGATCGCCCATTGCCGGACCCTGATCGGAAGCTACAAGTGCCCCAAGTCGATCAGCTTCCGCAGTGACCCGCTACCTGTCGGCCCCGCCGGAAAGGTACAGAAAAACGTGCTGCGTGACCCTTTCTGGGAAGGCCGGACCCGCAAGATCGGCTGAGCGGTCAGTTCGGCCAGCACCGGCGTCAGGCCACCAGCCGGTGTTGCAGGCGCTCGATGTCGGCGACGCTGAGCCCGAGGCCGCGTACCGCGTAGTCACGGGTTGTGCCAAAGCTGTCTTCGACACCGCGGAACATGGCCTCCAGATGATCGGCATGAGCCTGGCTCAGCGCAACCGCGACATCCGGCGCCATTCGTGGCAGGTCATGGGCGCGGGCACGCTGGTCGATTTTGGCGACCAGCGCCTCTGTCGCTTGGTTGGTGAGAAGGTAATCCGCGAAGATGTCGCCACGGCTGACCCCCAGAAGATCCAGGAGCAGCGCCACGACGACCCCCGTCCGGTCCTTGCCGGCGGCGCAGTGCACGAGCAGCTTGGGCCCGCGCTGAATGAGCGCGCGGAAGACGTCTCCGAAAACGGCGGAAAACTCGACCGGCATACGCAAATAGATCTGACTCATCGCCCCCTTGAGGGCGTCAACATCCGCGTTCTCGCTTTTCAGAAGTTCGATGAGATCGCCATGACGGATGTCGTGTGCACGGGACATTATCGTAAACCCCGCCTCATTCAGCATCGGCGAGGGTGTCATTGTCTGTTCGCGGACCGCGCGCAGATCAAAGACAGTCGTCAGACCGAGCGCCTTCAATCCGGCGATGCCCTCGGCGTCGACATCTCCGAACGCGCCGCTGCGGTAGAGGCTGTTTTCCAGAAGATGGCCGCCCGCCGCGCGAAAAGCCGCGACCGGCCGGAAATTCAAGGTCCCTTTGGGCGTGGCGATACTCACGATGTCATCCTCTGCGCAAAGGCGCCCTGGCTCAACCCGTCACGCGCCGGCGACGAAGCGGGTGACCTCGCCCTTGGGGCACAGTTCGATGATCGTGCCGTGCCCGTCGGCCTTGGTGATCCAACCCCGGTGCAGAGGCAGATTTTCGGTCGGTTTCTGGTGATGAACAGTGACACCTTCGGCCTTGAGGCGGGCGATCTCGGCCTCAAGATCGTCGACTTCCAAAGCGACAACCACGTCCCCGTGACGCATCTCGCTCTTGCCGCTGGTTTCGACCAGTTCAATCGTGAGACCACCCTGCCCAGTAAAGAATGCCAGACGCAGACCCAGTTCCGGCACCTCGCGCACGATCGGCGCGCCATGCCCCAGCAGCGGCTGGTAGAAGGCGACTGCCTTATCCAGATCATCCACGAACAATCCGATATGATCCAGCTGTCCCGCCATCGTTGCGCTCCCGTTCAGAAATATATTAGCTAGTTTACTTTCATCTTGCGTACCTTACAATACGGCGAGTGATCTTTTGCAAGGCTGGAGGAATGGCAGGGATGATGAGACTGGCAAAGCGGCGTGCGATCGTGACCGGAGGAGGCAGCGGAATCGGACGCGCCTCGGCCTTGAGGCTGGCAGAAGAAGGTGCGGCGGTGTTGGTTGTGGGACGGACCGAAGCCCCACTGATGGAGACCGCGCGCTTGATCCGAGAGGCCAATGGGACAGCCGACTACCACATTGCCGATGCCTCGGACGAGGCCGCCATCCAGGCAGCGATCGACAAATGCGTTGCCGAGTTCGGCGGACTCGAAGTCTTTTTCGCCAACGCCGGCAACACGGATTCCGTCACCCCGTTCCTTGAGCAGACCGCTGCGCAGTGGGAGGGCATGTTCCACGACAACGTGACCACCGCCTTCGTCGCCTGCAAGCTTGCGGGTCGGCACATGATCGCCAACGGCGGCGGGTCCATCATCCTCAACTCCTCGACCGGGTCGCTGCGCGCACGTGGCGGGACCGAGGCGTATGGCGCAGCCAAGGCCGGCGTCAATCACCTGACGATGACGGCCGCCTGCGCCTTTGCCGGCAATAACGTCCGCGTCAACGCGATCCTGCCCGGTCTGACCGAAACAGGACTGACCAAACCGATGTTCGACTGGGCCCGCAACGCGGGCAAGATGGACCGAATGGGCAAATTGACCCCGATGCAGCGTCCCGGTTTCGTCGAGGACATGGCGGGTGTCGTCGCATTCCTGGCATCGGACGACGCAGCCTATGTCGACGGCCAGCTTATCCCGGTGGACGGCGGCATCTCGGCCACGCACCCGGCAGGGAAGTTCGTCTACTGAAGCCTGCAGAGCGCCTTTTGGGCAGCAACGTACTTGACGTTCCCGAATGTGATGTGGTTTTGTATTGTAAACTAGAGTACGGCTTTCGTCGGCGGCTTTCAGGAGGATGGAAGGCCACCAGCGCAAAGGGAGGATTGACCATGTCGCTAGATTTCAACCTGAAGACCCATTCCGACAACATGCGAAAGCAGGGTTGGTGGCAGGACAAGACATTCGACGATCTGCTGGAAGAAGCGATTGCGCGCAGTCCCGACAAGCCGGCGCTTGTCTGCTACCGCATGGATGCGGGCTATGACGTCCCTGCCGCGTCCTACAGCTATGCAGAGTTGGGGGATGCCGTGGCCAAGGCCGCCGGAGCATTCCGCCAGATGGGCATCGGCAAGGGCGACGTGGTGGGGATCATGCTTCCCAACTGGGCGGAATTCGTGATTTCGGCCTATGCGCTCAGCCGGATCGGGGCGATCCCGAACCCGCTGATGCACATCTTCCGCGAACGGGAACTGCGCTTCATGCTCGGCTTCGCCGACGCCCGCGCAATCGTCGTGCCCAAGACCTTCCGCGGTCATGATTTCGAAGCGATGATGGACGGTCTCCAGCCGGAACTGCCCAGCCTAAAGCATGTCATCGTGGTCGATGGCGACGGGGACCGGTCGTTCGACAAGGCGGTGATGCAATCCTCTGCGGCACCAATCCCGGCCTCCGAAGGCACCCCGATCGATCCGGGCGAAATGTCGGTGCTGATGTACACTTCGGGCACCACCGGTGAGCCGAAGGGCGTCATGCACTGCTTCAACACGCTGATCGCCTGCTGCAAGTCGCTTGGCGACCGCTTCGGTCTCGACACCGACGACGTGCACATGGGCTCGACCCCGTTCGGTCACATGACCGGCTATGCGGCCGTCATGGCGCAGTCGCTATACTATGGCAGCACCATGGCGATGATGGACGTCTGGGACGGCGCGGCCGCGGTCGAGATCATGCGCCGCGAAGGCGTGACCCACATGGCCGGGGCGACGCCGTTTCTTTCCGACATCTGTCGCGTTGTCGAAGGCGGGGCCGAACCGCCCAAGCTGGACACCTTCCTCTGCGGCGGCGCCCAGATCCCGCCGGTCGTCATACAAAAGGCAAAGACCCTTCTAGACCTCAACGTATCGTCCCTTTGGGGCATGACCGAAGCGCTCTCCGGTTCGCTGACCGAACCTGAGCGATCCGCCGACAAGTCCGCATCCACGGACGGACGGGCCACGGATGGCGTCGAACTTCTGATCGCGGACGAGAACCTCAATCCCTTGCCGACCGGCGAGACGGGTCGGCTCTACTTTCGTGGCGCGCAGCAGTTCCTGGGCTATTACAAGAGGCCGGGTCTTTGCGGACGCGGCCCGGAGGAATGGTTCGACAGCGGCGACCTCGCCTATATGGACGAAGAGGGATACATCCGCATCGATGGCCGCTCCAAGGACATCATCATCCGCGGGGGAGAGAACGTTCCCGTAGTCGAGATCGAGTCGATCCTCTATGATGATCCGCGTATCGCCGATGCTGCCATCGTTGGCTATCCCGACCCCCGGATGGGCGAACGTGGCTGCGCTTTCGTTGTCCTTTCCGGAGATGACGGGTTCAACCTAGACGACCTGATCAAGGTGATGACCGATGTCGGAGTGGCCAAGCAATACTGGCCCGAGGCCGTCGAAGTGATCGACGTGATGCCACGCACCGCATCGGGCAAGATCCAGAAGTTCATTCTCAAAGAACAGGCAACAGAAAAGTACTCGCCTAACTGACCGGATTTCGCAGGACTGACACCTGGCCGGGCGTATGACGCGCCCGAACCAAAACGGCTGCCTGCACGAACGAACAGCAAAGGACCCGGGCCATGGATTTCAACCTCCCTACGACCATCATCGACAAGCTTGCCGAACTCGACGCTTTCATCGAGTCCGAAATCAAACCGCTCGAGGCCGAGAATATCCAGTTCTTCGACCACCGCCGGGAATGGGCCCGCACCGACTGGGAGAATGACGGCGCCCCCTCAGAGGATTGGCGCGCAGTCCTGTCAGAGATGGAGCGTCGCGCCGATGCGGCGGGACATCTGCGGCTTTGCCTGCCCGAAAGCTGTGGCGGCCAGGCTTCGGGCAACCTGATGAACGCGGCAATCCGCGAACATCTCTCGGGCAAGGGTCTGGGGCTGCACAACGACCTTCAGGACGAGAATTCGATTGTCGGCAACTTCCCGATCGTGCCGGCCATCGCCCGCTACGGCACCAAGGAACAGCAGGTCTATATCGAAGGGATCATTACCGGAAAGCAGCATCTAAGCTTTGCGCTGACCGAACCTGACCACGGATCGGACGCCACTTGGATGTCCACCAGGGCGGTGAAGGACGGCGATCACTGGGTTATCAACGGTGCGAAGCGTTGGAATTCGCAGGTCGGGCGGGCGCAGGCCAACCTCGTCTTCGCCAGAACCTCGGGCAAGGACGGATCAGGCAAGGGCATCACTGCGTTCATCGTGCCGACCGACACCCCGGGCCACGACATCATCATGAACCACTGGACGTTCAACATGCCCACGGACCATTCCGAAGTGCATCTGAAGGACGTCCGGGTGCCCGACAGTGCGATCCTGCATGAAGAAGGGCGTGGCCTGGAAATCGCGATGATGTTCATCCACGAGAACCGCATCCGCCAGGCGGCAGGAAGCGCGGGCGCATCGCGGTACTGCATCACCGAGGCGGTGAATTACGCCAAGGACAGGGTCCTGTTCGGCGAACAGCTAGCCACGCGACAGGCGATCCAGTTCCCCCTGGCCGAGCTGCACGCGGAATGCGAGATGATCCGCAATTATATCTTCCGCACCGCCTGGAAGATGGATCAGATGGACCCGGCGAAGATCACCGACGAAGTGTCGATCTGCAACTTCATGGCGAACAACCTCGTTTGCCGCGCCGCAGATTTCGCGATGCAGGTGCATGGGGGACTGGGCTATTCCCGCCACAAGCCGTTCGAACACATCTACCGCCATCACCGCCGCTACAAGATCACCGAAGGGTCGGAAGAGGTTCAGAAGCGCCGGATCGCCCATTCGCTTTTCAGCTTCGGGAAAGGTTGAGGGATGCAGGCGCAGACGACGGATACGAGCGTCACGGGCTTCGATCCGGCTCCGCTCCGCGACTTTCTCGAGGAATTTCTCGGTCGGCAAGTGCGCAACCTGCACCTGCGTCCGACCGAAGGCGGCATGTCCAATCCGACGTTTTTTCTTCAGGCTGATGACTGGCGGGCTGTCCTGCGCAAACAGCCTGGGCAAAAGCTGGCGAAATCCGCCCATGCCATCGACCGGGAATTCCGCGTACTCACCGCCCTCGCCGACAGCGACGTCCCGGTGCCCGAAGTCTATCATTACCACGAGGACGCCAATCTGATCGGCACGCCCTTCTACCTGATGGAATGGCTCGACGGCCGGGTCTTCACCGAATACGCCACGCCGGGCCTGACACCTTCCGACCGGACGGCGCTCTACTCTTCGATGTGCGAAACGATGGCGCGAATCCACCGGCTGGATTTCCGGGCGCTCGGCCTTGGGGACTTCGGGCGCGAGGGGAACTATTTCAGACGCCAGATCAGTCGCTGGTCTCAGCTCTGGCAGCAGTACCGCAAGGGCGACGACGACAATCCCGCACTGGACGGGATGATCACCTGGCTCGACGCGCGCATCCCCGAGAGCGAACAGCTGGCTCTGTGTCACGGAGATTTCCGCATCGGCAACATGATCTTCCACCCGACCGAACCCCGCGTGATCGGCGTACTCGACTGGGAGCTTTCGACTCTCGGCCACCCGCTCGTCGACGTGGGCTTCAACACCCAGGCCTGGCACATGGCGCCGGACGAGAATGGCGGGATACTCGGGCTCGATCACGCGGCGCTCGGGATTCCGGCCGAGGAAGACTACCTCTCCGACTATTACCGCCACGCCGGCAGCCCCGAAGAAATGACCGACTTTCACCGCGTCTTCGCGATGTTCCGCGGCGCGGTCGGCGCGGCAGGGGTCGCAGTGCGAGGGGAACAGGGAAATTCCACCCTGCCCGACAGCGCCCGGATCGGACGCTTTCTGGCGGATGCCTATGCAAGGCGCGGCATGGAAATCGCCGCCCGACATGAAACCTGAGGTTCTGACCATGACGACGATGACAGTGGACGAAGCCATCACCCGGCGCCGGTCCGTGCGTGGCTACCTGCCAGACGAAGTTCCCGAAGCGACGCTGCGCGAGGTTTTCGGTCTGGCCCAGGGCGCGCCATCCAACTGCAACGTGCAGCCCTGGATGTCCTACGTCCTGTCAGGAGAGAGCCTGCGCAGCCTCGGCCGGAAAATGGTGGATGCTGCCAAAGAGGGTATCCCCCCCGATCCGGATTTCGCGGCCGATCGCAAGTTCGAGGGTGTATATCGCGAACGGCAGGTGGACGCCGCAGTGCAACTTTACGGAGCCATGGGCATCGACCGGAGCGACCGCCCGAAACGAGACTGGGCCTACCGCCGCAATCTTGAATTTTTCGGCGCCCCGCATTGCGTGATGATTTTCA
The DNA here is from genome assembly GCF_900109145.1 of Marinovum algicola. Taxonomy (GTDB): domain Bacteria; phylum Pseudomonadota; class Alphaproteobacteria; order Rhodobacterales; family Rhodobacteraceae; genus Marinovum; species Marinovum algicola. The sequence continues at coordinate 56,757 of NZ_FNYY01000011.1, read as the reverse complement.
TGATGGAGGGGTTCGAAGAGCGCGAGGCGGTCGATCTTGGCATCTACGCGCAGACCCTGATGCTCGCTCTGACCTCGCGCGGGATCGCGTCCTGTGCGCAGGGTGCGCTTGGCCTCTATCCGACGATCTGCCGCGAACACCTCGGACTTCCTGAAACGCAGCGGCTGATCTTTGGCATCTCCTTCGGATACGAGGATGAATCGGTGGACGCCAATCGCGCCCGTGTCGGACGGGAAACCTTGGAAAATAGCGTGAGGTTCGACGCATGACAGAGAATTCTGCGGCCTTGCCGCTGGCTGGAAAGGTGGCGATCGTGACCGGGGCCGGGCGTGGGCTGGGGCGGGCTTATGCGCTGCGGCTGGCCAGCCTCGGCGCCGATGTCGTGGCTAGCGACATCAACCTGGACAGCGCAAGGGACTGGAACGAAGAGCTGACCGCCGACAGTGTACAGGCCGAAGTCGAAACCTTGGGCCGCCGTTCCATCGCCGTTCAGGCCGACATGTCGAACCCCGAAGATGTCGCGCGCCTCTTTGACGATACAAAGGCCGCCTTCGGACGGCTGGACATTCTGGTGAACAACGCCGGCGGGGCCATCGCCCGCGACAGCGGGCCTCTGGCTACCCAAACCAGCCAATCGGATTATGACCTGCTGATGGATGCGAACCTGCGCTCTTGCCTGCTGGCCTGTCAGGCGGCGGCACGACTGATGAACGGCGGCGGCAGCATCATCAATGTCACCTCCCAGACCGCCGTGTCGACCCTGCCCGGCGGGCCGCTGGCGATCTACGGTGCGGCCAAGGCCGGAGTGACCGTTCTGACCCGTTGCCTTGCCGCCGAGCTTGGCCCGCAGGGCATCCGGGTCAACGCGATCGCGCCGGGGATCATCATGACATCCCGCGTCGCCGCGCAGGCCGCGGAACGGGGCCTCGGAACAAATGCGCAGGCCGAGGGTCTGCCACTCAGGCGGCTTGGACAGGTCGAGGATTGCGCCGGGGTCATCGAATTCCTTGCCCGTGATCTTTCGCAATATGTGACAGGACAGGTCATCTGCGCCGATGGCGGCGCAGTCCTGAACGCCAGTTGACCGGCGCGCGGCTGGCGGGCAAGACCGCTATCGTTACCGGCGCGGCCCGCGGAATCGGTCGGGCATATGCGCTGCGGCTGGCCAAGCTTGGCGCAGACGTGGTGATCGCGGATCTCAACCTGCAGGGCGCGGCCCGGATCGGCGAAGAACTGGGCGCGGAGTCCGTCATGGCGGAAATCGAAGCGCTCGGCTGCCGCTCCATCGGCGTTCAAGGCGATCTGCGTAACCCCGAGGCCGTGGCAGGTCTGGTTGCAGAAACCATGGCGGCGTTCGGACGGATCGACATCCTGGTGAACAACGCCGGTGTCGCCGTGGCGCGGGGCAGCGGCACCCTCAGCACCGACACGACGCCCGAAGCCTTCGACTACCTGATCGCGGCCAATCTGAAATCCACCCAGATGTGCTGCGCGGCCGTGGCGCCCGTGATGAAGCAGCAGAAATCGGGAGTGATCGTCAACATCTCTTCCCAGACCGGAATTTCGCTGCTTGAACACGGCAACCTCGCCATCTACGGCGCGGCCAAGGCTGGCGTCGCCTACCTGACCCGCACCCTTGCGGCCGAACTTGGACCGGATGGCATCCGGGTCAACGCAATCGCGCCGGGGATCATCGAAACCGCCCGTCTGAAGAAACTCGATCCCTCCATGGGTGTCGGCACCCCGGAACAGCTCAACGCGATTGCCCTGCGTCGGTTCGGACAGACCGAGGACATGGCCAACGTGCTGGAGTTCCTCGCCACGGACCTGTCCGGCTATGTCTCGGGTCAGGTGATCTCGGCCTGTGGCGGTGCGGTTCTGCATCCCAACTGACCGGAACCGTTCACCGGGTCAGAAATCATCGCGGCTCATCATGAAGGTGAGCCGGAACAGATCCACTGTGATTGACGACCCGCCGGGACGCATCCGGACACCGTCGGCGAGTTGGTTCAGATTGTCGGGATCGGTAGTGTCGATGTACAATGCGCAGGGATATGTGGCTGCCTTGTCCGTTTCACTATAATGGGTCACGGCACTGTCAGGTACCCCAAGCTGCCAGGATGCCACATCCGGCAAATTGCGCAGGCCATAGGCCACGGATCGCAGAGTGTCCAATTGCTGCGCGCTCGTCCCCGAGGAATCCGCGCGCACGACGCACAGGAAACCGCCATGACCGGCCCCGAATCCCTCTTGGATGTCATAGGCTGTTCGGGTCATCCGACGCAGCAAGGGACGGGCGGCGATCGTGGCCGACGTCGGCGCGGCCCGGCGCGCGGCATACGCATCCGATGCGAAAACCTGCAGGGTGTCGGCAGCGTAGATCATCAGCCAGCCTTGTCCGGGCCGGGATGGGCCGACCGCACTGTAGCGCCGAGCATGGGTAAAGCCGGGAACCTCCAGGCGTTCACGGACATGTTCGTGATTGTGCCACCTTTCGAACTGGGCGCGGTCCGACTCTTCGAGGTCGAACCAGTTTGCCAGCAATCCCGCCGACCGCACCTTCAGCCCGCCCTCAGATAATCTTCGATGCAGTCTGCGGCCCCGGCTTCGAACCCGTATCGCGGTACCCAGTTCAGCTCTTGCCGCAACTCAGATGAATCGAGGTCGGCATAGTCGAACAGCGGCGTCTCCTTTCCCCCGCCCTCGGACGCGGGCGCCTCGGCGAAATCGATCCGACCACTCGCAGGCGCGACCTTTACGGTAAGGTCCATCATCTCCCGGATCGAAAGGTACTCCCCGGTCCCCAGGTTGTAGATCGGCCGTTTGAACCTGCGGTCGGCAAAAAGCGTTTCGACGAAGATGTCAGCCGCGTCCTTGGAGTACAGCGGGTTTATCATCGTGTCGGCCTGCCAGGGATGGGTGACCGTCCCCTGCCCCGTCTCTGCAACGTCTTTCATGGCCTTGACCAGAATCCCGACCGCCCCGTCGAGCCGTCCGAAACCGAAGGTCATCACCGGTCGCAGGCCGACCACATCGACGACCTCGCGATGCGCCTGTTCGGCAAGACCCTCGCGCATCGCCTTCGTTCGTCCATACAGATCATAGGGCCGGGTCGGCTCGTCCTCGGTCACCGTCTAGCGCCCGAAGGTCTCCTGATAGAAGCCCCGCGTTCCGTAAACGGCGGCCGAGCTGGCATAGACCACGCGCCGGAATCCGAATGCCTGGGCAAGTTGCAGAAGGTTGCTGGTCCGGAGGTAATTGATGCGAACAGCACGCACCGGGTTTGATGACGCGATCAACGATCCGAAACGGGGAAAGGCCCATTTCGAGCGGACGTGGCAGTTTCTCGAAAAGCTCAGTTGATGTCGGCTCAGTATGGGACCGCAGCGCGTCCGATCTTCTGGCGGGCGATGATCTGCTTCATCACGCCTGCCGTTCCGTCGCCGATTTCCAGCCCCATGACATCGCGCATCCGCTGCTGGTGCGGCAGGTCATAGGAATAGCCGTAGTGACCGCTGGCCAGCAGGCAGTTGTGGATCACCTCGACCGCGTGTTTGGGCCCCATCCACTTGCACATTGCTGCCTCTGACGTATGCGGCAGCCCGGCCTCTCGCAATTGCAGCGTCTGATAGGCGAGCTGGCGGATCGCCGTGATCATCGACTCGCCCTCGGCCAGCGGAAAACTGACACCCTGAAACTGACCGATCGGGCGGCCGAAAGCCTGCCGGTCCTTCACGTATGCCCATGCCTCGTCCAGCGACGCCTGCGCCGCACCCGCGCATTCTAGGGCAATCAGGGCCCGCGAATAATCGAACCCGTGCATGACCTGTGTGAACCCGGTACCTTCTGCGCCCAGACGGCACCATTCCGGAATCACGACATCCTCGAAGAACAGTGACCCGCGCCCGACGCATTTGTGACCGACGTCGTCGAATTTCAGCCGGGCGATGCCCGGTGTGCCCTCGGGGATGAAGAAGGCAGTGACGCCTTTTGCCCCCTCTTCCACCGATCCGGTGCGGGCGAAAACAAGGAAGATGTCGGCGCAGTCGGCAAAGGTGATCGAGGTCTTCTCTCCGGTCAGCACGTAGTCCATGCCCCGCTTCTTCGCCCGCAGCTCGATCCGGGCGGCGTCCGACCCGCCGCGCGGCTCGGTCAGGCAGATCGCCATCAGCTTTTCGCCCGCGATCATCCTGGGCACCCATTCGTCGGTGATCTCTTTCGGCGCGTGCTGCATCAGGACGGCAGCATTCAGCGACACATTGACGGGAAGGGCGGACATGTTGAAATCGCCAAGCGCCAGCGCCTCGGACACCATGCCGGTGGTGATGGAACTGTCGCCCAGCCCGCCCAGCTCTTCGGGAAGGTCGGTGCCGATCAGACCCATGGCCCCCATCTCGCGCGCAAGGTCGCGGTCGAAAGGCTGGGTTTCGCGCTTCTGGTAGCCGGGCAGCAGGATATCGCGGGCAAATTTCTCGGCCGCGGTTTTCAACGCGAGCTGGTCCTCGGAAAAGATCATGTCGTGTTACTCCTCTAGGGGCTGTGGCTATCCGATCTGCGCTGGCAACCAGAGAGTCAGGGCCGGGAAGAGAACCAGAAGCGTCAGCACGATCAGGTCCATAGCAAAGAAGGGCGCGACCCCGGCAAAGATGCGGCCGATCGGAATCGGCGGGTTCGTGACCGACTGGATCACGAAGACATTCAGCCCGACCGGCGGCGTCAGCAGGCCCATTTCAAGCAGTTTCACGACGATCACGGCGAACCAGATCGTGCTGAGCCCCTGCTGTTCGATCAGCGGCAGGGTGAACGGCAGGGTCAGAAGCATGATCCCGAGCGGATCCAGGAACATGCCCAGAATGATGTAGAGGCAGATGATCCCGAAGATCAGAACGCCGGTGCCCGGATCGAAAGCCAGCACCTGGCTGACCATCCACGGCGCGACACCGGTGAGGGCCACGAATGTGACAAAGACCTTGGCCGCCCCCGCAATCAGGAAAATCGCCGCCGTCTGAAACGCGGCCTCGCGCAGCGAAGACCAATAGACGCTCAGCGTGATCCGCCCTGTCGCGAACGCCAGGATCGACACGGTGGCGAAACTGACCGCTGCGGCCTCGGTCGCGGTGAAGATGCCGCCATAGATACCGCCGATGATGATGACGAACATCAGGATCGCGATCCAGGCCTTTGCGATGGCGACCAGACGGTCCCGCATGCTGTGGTGTTCCATGACCGCAGGAAGGTCCTTCGGGCGCATCACCGCCCAGAGCAGGATCACGACCGTGTAGCCCAGCATGGAAATCAGACCGGGGATGATCGCGGCGATGAAGAGCTTCGAGATGGATTCCTCGGCGAAGATGCCGAAGAGGATGAACAGGACGCTCGGCGGGATCAGCGCGCCGAGTGTGCCGCCAGCAGCGACGGCCCCGGTCGCGATCCGGTCGGAATATCCATAGCGCCGCATCTCGGGAACGGCGACCTTGCCCATGGTCGCGGCGCAGGCAACACTTGAGCCCGAGATCGCCGAAAACCCGCCGCAGCCGATGACCGAGGCGACGGCCAGGCCCCCCGGAATCCGGGACAGCCAGGCCCGGGCGGCGGCATAGATGTCGGTGGTGATCCCGGCGGCATAGGCGACATGGCCCAGCCCGATGAAGAGCAGTACGGCTGAAAGGTCGTAGGACTGGAACAGCTCGATGATGGCGCCGTAGGCCAGCGTCATCGAAGGCGCGAAGGCGCGTGAGAAATCCGGCCCGCCGCTGCCCATGAACGCAAAGTTCAAAATTGTGCCGAGCGTCGCGCAGGCCGCGAGAGCGAAGGAAATCGGCGTCCGGAGGGCGATCAGGATGAAGGTGGCGATCAGGCCGCCGACGCCTATGGCGATAGGTGTCATCTTACTTTTCCGCTCTGGCCAGCGGCCCGTCGACCGGACCCGGGTGCCGGGCATCGTGAACCACCAGCGCTACAAGCCGTAGCATCATCACGAGCAGACCCACGAAGAACATCGCCTCCCCCGGCCATTCCTGCAGTTTGAGCTTGCCGTACATGTAATCCCCCCTCGCGAAGGATGAGGCGAATTCGTCCCAGGCCCAGACGGTCAGCGGCACGAAGGCCACCAACCCGATGCACCAGGCGAGAAGGTTGCACGCCTTGCGCACGCCCGCGGGCAAGGCGTTGTAGAAGATGTCGATGGCGATATGGGCCCGCTCGGCGCTGGCATAGCCAAGCGCCGCGGCGATGGTCGCGACCATCAGCTGACGTACGATCAGGATGTCATCGGGAAGCCCCGGCCAATGAAACGACCGCGCCGCGATGCCGTAACAGATGATCACCGTGATTACGATCATCGCCACCACGGCCAGTTGCAACAGCGCGTTTTCAAGCCACCCGAGCACCTTGGTCATCTGTCTCATCCGGTTCTCTTGCTTTCCGATCAGGCGGATCCCTCCCCTGCCGTGGCCCCGGCGGCGGAGGGATCTCCGGTTACCGGGTGCTCTGGTCGATCAGGGATCTGTACTGATCAACGATGGCCTGCCCGTCGAGCCCGTAATCCGAAGACTCCTCGATCCAGGCGTCGATGTACTTCTGGCTCGCTTCCTCGATCATCTCGCGGTCTTCGTCGCTGATATTCGTGACCGTCAGCTCCTTGCCGTCGATCCCGTTCGGAAACTCGGCGATGGCCTGCTGGTTGGCCTCCCGGATCGTCCTGGCGTTGTTCTCGGTCAAGTTCCTGCCGGCCGTCACGACGATCTCCTGCTGTTCGGGCGAGAGCCGCTCGAACGAGTTCTTGTTCATGAAGATGGCGTTCGAACCAAGTGTCCCGAGGTCGAAGATCACGAACTGGTCGCTGACCTCGATGAGCTTGTAGGACAGTGTGGTATAGGCATAGGTCTGAGCGCAATCCACCAGCCCGGTGCTGAGCGCCTGATAGATCTCGGGCGTGGACAGCTCGACCGTGGTCACGCCAAGGTCGTCAAAGATCTTTCCGTATTCGGCAGTATAGCGGACCTTCTTGCCCTTCAGATCGTCGAAGCTTTGCAGATCGACGCCGTTGCAGACCATCTGGATAGGGCCGACAGTATAGTTGCCGATATAGACGACGCCCGCCCTGTCGAACTGGGCCTGAAGACCTTCGTTGGTGGTTGCAAGCTCGTAGAGCGCCATGCTCTGCGCGACTTCGTTTTCACTGGTGATCGGCAGGTCGCCGACGCGGTAGCCGAACAGATCCTGCGGGGCATAGACGGCGGTGATGGTCGACATGTCGGCAACGCCGGACTGCAACCCCCTGAAGCCGTTCTTGGCCCCAAGCAGCGCCCCGCCCCAGTGTTCGACGATCTCGATCTCTCCGCCCGATCGTTCCTTGATCTCGGCGAAGAAATCCTGGACCGTTCCGGCCCGGTCGCCACGGTTCGGACCATAGTCGGCAAAGCTGATCGTGGTTTGGGCGGCGGCGGCTCCGGTTAGAGTTGTCGCCAGGATTGCGCCAAGCGCAACAGAGCGCTTCCCTTCGAAAATGGACATGATTTCCTCCCATATGGTATGCTTGCATACAATGACCTTGTGCAATGAGTTGTCAATCCCTGAACGATTGGCTAGTTCGTGTCAGCGAAAGGGGAGGATCACCATGCTTGGCGACACCGCGCACGGAGCGCATCAACCGCTGGCCGGCCTGAAGGTCATCGACCTGAGCCAGATTTACAACGGCCCCTACGCGACCTTCCTGATGGCCACCGCCGGAGCGCATGTCGTCAAGGTCGAACCCCCAGCCGGCGAACCGCTGCGCCGACGCGGCGTGGTGGGCGGTGCCGCCCTGCCCTTTGCCATGCTGAACGGCAACAAGGACTCCGTCGTCATCGACCTGAAGACCGAGGAAGGTCTTGCGGCCCTCAAGGCAATGGTGGCCGATGCAGATGTCATGGTCGAGAATTTCGCGCCCGGTACAACGAAGAAACTCGGCATCGATGCCGAGGTCATGCAGGCGCTGAACCCCCGGCTGATCTACGCCTCCTCCACCGGGTTCGGCGTGGACGGACCCTATCGCACCTATCCGGCAATGGACCTCACCGTGCAGGCCATGTCAGGCGTCATGTCGATCACCGGCTTCCCCGACCGCCCGCCGGTCAAGGCCGGCCCGGCGCTGTGCGACTTCTTCGCGGGCATCCACCTCTATGGCGCGATCACCACCGCCCTGCTGGACCGCGAACGCACGGGTATCGCACGGCGTGTCAGCGTCGCGATGCAGGACGCGGTCTATGCCTCGCTTTCGTCTTCGCTAGGGATGGTCTGGGGGTCACGGGACGAAGAGAACCCGCCGCCGCCCCGCACCGGCAACCGCCACGGCGGCATGGCTGAAAGCCCCTACAACGTCTATCCCTGCACCGACGGCTGGATCGCCATCATCTGCGTCGGAGAGAAGCAGTGGCAGAAGCTTTGCAACGTGATGGAACGGCCGGATCTGCTGACGGATCCGCGCTTCGCCTCGCTCAAGGACCGGGTCAGCGTGATGGACACGGTGGACGAGATCGTCGGCGGCTGGACCGGCGCGCGCAGCAAGGAAGAGGCCTTCGGCAAGCTGATGACGGGGGGCGTGCCCTGCGCTCCCGTACGGACCCTATCGGAAGTGATGGAGGACGAGAACATGCATGCCCGCGGATCGCTGCAATACCAGGACCACCCGGAACTGGGCCGCATCGTCGTGCAGCATTCGCCGCTGCGCTACGAGGGGGCGCCGCTGACTCCGCTGGAACCAAGCCATGAACTCGGTGCGGATACCGACCGCATTCTTGCGGCGCTCGGGCTCAGCCGATGAAGATCATCGACTTGCCCATGTTGCGCCCCTCGTAGAGGTCGTTGATCGCCTCGGGCGCGCATTCGATGCCCTGTTTCATGTCGGTGGCCCAGGTCAGTGTGCCCTTGGCGACCATCGCGGCAAGATCGTCGCAGGCCGAAGCGTATCGGGTCAGGTGATCGAAGACGACAAAGCCTGACCAGACAAGCCGCCGCGTCATGATCTCGCGCTCATTGCGCGGCCCGGTCGGGATCGGGGACCAGCTTGAATTCGCCGCCGTGCCGCATTGCACGATCCGGCCCGCGACCGCCATCTGACGCAGCACGGTGTCAAGGATCGCGCCGCCGGTGTTGTCGAAATAGACGTTCACCCCTTCAGGCGCCTCCGCACGCACCGCGGCCTCTAGATCGGCCGTCCGGTAGTTGATCGCCGCATCATAGCCGAAGCGGGTCTTACACAGTTCAACTTTCTCGTCGCTTCCGGTCAGCCCGACGGTCCGGCAGCCCAATCCATTGCCGATCTGCCCGACAAAGCTACCGACCGACCCCGCTGCCGTCGACACGACCAACGTATCCCCCGCCTCCGGACGACCAAGCAGCGTCAGGCCCAGATAGGCCGTTACCCCATTGATCCCGCAGACACTGGCAAAGGCGTCGAGCGGCAGATCCTGGGTACAGCGGTGAAAGACGGCGTCGGGCGTGACGACCGCATAATCCTGCCAGCCAAAGAAGCCGTAGAGGAAATCTCCCTCTGAATAGGCTTCGCTCCGGCTTTTGATGACCTGCCCGACCGCCAGACCCCGCATCGGACCGCCAAGCGGCACCGGGGCAGAGTAATTGGCCACATCCGCCGCCCATCCGCGTTGCGCGGGATCGACAGACAGGTAGACGTTGCGCACGAGGACCTCGCCTTGATCGGGCTCCGGAATCCCGGTTTCGTCAAAGGTGAAATGCTTGGCTTGGGGGATGCCTGTCGGACGGGTCGACAGAACCACGCGTCGGTTCCGAAGCGGCAGAGTGAAGACCGGAACGTCGCGGGGCATGGCATATCCTCTCGGGCTTATATGGCAGATTTATCTTGCAGGCGCGCGCGTCCTGCACTCAGGGACCACGGCTTTCGCCACAACGTACGCAAGCTTACGAGATAGTCAAACGCTGCCTGATGTCCGGTGCGCCAGAAAACCGTCCTGCAGGACCGGTTCAAGTTCTCCCCGCCGCACCAGCCGGTTCACATGGGCAAGGGTTTCGGTGAAGGCAAAACTCATCTGGTGCGCATCCAGCTTTCGCGCAAACAGAACCGGCACAAGATCGGCAACGGTCTGCGGCGCGACCGCGCAGGCAGTGCGTATCAAGTCGCAGCGCTGCTCGTGATGATCTTCCAGTTCTGCCGCCCGAGTGTGAAGCCCGTGGAACGGGCGCCGATGACCGGGAAGCACCAGAACCTCCGCGAGAATATCCTGCCGGGGGATTGCCAACTTGTTTTCGCCTATTTGAGAGAGGCGAGACCTCTGCCTGTCAGGCGGTCATTTCGGCTGCATAGCCTCTCCAGAGGTCGAAAGCATCGGACCTTGCGTGCCGGTATGAGACGGCGGAGAGTTGATAGCGTCGTGGGCGAAAAACGATGTTGATCTGATCATGGGCAGCCAGAAATCTCTGTGCCTGTTGGGGAGATTTGAACCGCCCCATCAACTTCTCGCGTTTTCGTGTTGGCCTGTGTGTTCCTTCGATCCGGTTGTTCAAGCCCTTGTGCGCGCGATGAGCTGCGCCCGGTGCCAAGTCCCGGATCGGCCTGAAATAACTGCGCAACTTGTCCGTGATGACGACACGGGGTTCACCGAACCGGTCGATCAGCCTTGCCAGAAAACGTCTTGCAGCCTTGGCGTTGCGCTGTGGCTGAACGAGAATATCAAGGACGTCGCCGTTCGCGTCGACCGCCCGCCAGAGCCAGTATTTTCTGCCGTTGATTGGGATGACAACCTCATCCAAGTGCCATTTGTCGCCCGCGGCCGGTCTGTCGCGCTTGATGCAATCGGCAAAGTGGCGGCCAAAGCGGTTCACCCATTTTCGGATCGTTTCCCGGCTGACCATCACGCCCCGATCGGCGAGAAGATCCTCGACATCCGCTGTGCTGAGCGCGAAGCGATGGTAGACCCAGACGGCATATGCAACGATTTCAAGAGGAAAACGGTAGCCTTTCAAGCGCGGCATGGAGGATGGTATATTCATACACAACGCCTAACCAAGCGCCGCACCGCAAACAAGTTGGCAATCCCTCTGCAACAACGTCAGGCCTTGCCGTAACGTCAATCGACGCCTACGATAAGAAGCGTGAGTACACTATTTTACCTCGATTCTGGGACCGCTTGGCAAAGATGCCTGGCGGTCCTTTTTCGTCGGACTCTTCGTTAACGCCCCCCGCCTCTTCCCGGCCGCGCAGGATCTTCGCCAGAGCGAACTTATCGCCGACGTAAAGCGTCTGTCACGCGCCGCCCCAATGCGGTCTGCGCGTAGTCGCGACCGAACGCGTTTGTCATCTCGGGGTCCAATCTGGTCAGCAGGCCCTTCTCGACCAAACCACTCATAGTCTCGGAGTCGACATGCCGGGCGTGTCCAAGGAGCACATTAGTCTCCAGCACATCCAGCGCGTCGATGATGGCGGTGATCTGAGGCATACGGCCTCCTGCAGCTCATTTGATAGAGCGCCTGAGAGCCTGATCGGACATCTTATTCGCTCGCTTAAAGTGTTACAGCAGCGCCGAAGGACAGCAACATCCATGTACACAGCCCAAGAAGCGGCACTCTAGGCGGGCGAAGATCCGCTGGTTCAGCGAACCCAATCCATATGCACGGTCCCATGGCCTTGGCCCTGCATCCGTCGTCCCGCCACACTGGACCTCTTCCCATTGATCGAGGTTGTGTCCCGACACCCGTCACGTTTCCCACAACAACGGCGGATTACCGCGCAGACGCTAAATGGCGTCATTCCCGCTTGCGCGTTGACGCTTCACCTCGTAGTCAAAAATGGAGCTTTGTAAGGCGAGTATTAATCCGATCAATTCAACCAGTAAGTGTTTTTCTGATGTGCCCTCTTTTCCCGTCTGACCCGCTGTCCCGAAGAGCTGAAACCGGCTTTTCTTGGTGCCACCGGGACGGGGCACCCCGTCATCTCAAATTGGTTGTCAGGGCCGCGTTGGCTGAAGACGTGACGTGGGGTCGGCCGCAATGAAGGCGGTCAAGGCTGAGGCTGCACCGATCGCGCGTCTCTTCGGATTCAATCCAAACCGTGCCATCGCATGGGTCTACGTCTGGAATACCTCGGAACTGTCCATCCTCTGGCTGGATCGGCGCGTACCGCCAAAGTTCATCGACCCTCCCTTGCCGAAGGGCGTGCTGGACCAGGCCATCGCCGTGACTTCCGATGAGGTGACCGATCTGTTGACCGCACTCTCCAATCGCACGACAGGCTCATAGCAAACGGACCCGTGTGCTGCTCATGCTATATCGAATGTTACTATAGTATAGTATTGTAGGCGCGTGGTAGGGAATCGTCAGTAGCTCCGGAGACCGAGACATGCCCAAACGCCTCGCCCCTTTCGTCGCCGCTCTTGGTCTTGGGATCGGCCCTTTGAGCGGGACCATAGCCGCCGCTCAAAGCTATCCGATCGATTGCGCCATATTGCTCTGCCTGTCCGGTGACTGGCCTGCTTCAGTGCCCTGTGCCCGCGCCAGGGCGGAATTCATCCGGCGGATCACCCCATGGCCAATCGAGCCTCCTCTTCAGATCTGGCGGTGCCCCATGGGCGCAGCCTATCCAAAGAACAATGACGAAGGCCCCCTCGCCCGTCTCTACAACGCCGTTTTCGACCAAGTTGGCCGGACCACGCCTGCGCCAGGTCCGGCGATCTCGAGCCGAGACCTTTCACCACAGCATCGGCCCGCTACGGACGAGAATAATGACCGGCGATTGCCAGATGGTTTCGCGCTGCTGCTCGCACAAAGCGCCGACATCGACATCAGCGGCCCTGAGTTCAACTTCGTCCGTTCGATCCGCGTTTATGATGTCCGCTATGCTGCGCAAAACCACCCGGGCGAAGGCGGTTGCATGCGCTATGCTTCAGTCTATTTGGGCAGCTACAGCACCCAAGGCGCATTCTCTTGGGCCAGGTCTACACCAGAAGCCCTGCCCGCAGCCCATGTCGGCCTGGAGACCTGGGGCATGAACTGCCCGGAACTCTACCACCGATCCGTCTTCGTCGACTGGCGAGACTACGAGGGCAACTACGGCTTCGAGCAAGTCAACTACTGACGGCCTTGCGTGGCCGGAGCATCAAATCCGGTGATCCGCGTCCATGGCGCCTTCGGCCTTGGCAAGCAACGTCGACGCGTCTACCTCCATGGCCCGCGCCAACACGATCAGCTCGATCACGTCGATCCGACGTTCACCACTTTCGACTCGGGCAACGAAGGATTGGTGGCACTTGAGCCGAACGGCGAGCTGCTCCTGCGTCAGGCCAGTCGCTTTCCGCGCCGCGACCAATGCGTCGCGGAGTGCTTCATGCCCGGAACTCCTGATTGTCTTTGCCACGCGTCACATGCCTCTTGCGACGGGGCTAATCCAGTTTGCAGATTATCTAAAAAGTAGATAGTTTGGACCCAGAACGATATCGACGTCGCGGAAAGCCCGTGGTGGCACGTGAGACCACGGCTCTCACGTTACGGACCCGTCAGTCGCCCACTGTCTGGACGAAGCGGCCGTACTCCTGACTCACGTCGCGGGCCTCCGCGAAGGCTCGGGCCCGCTCCTCGTCCAAGCACCGCAGATAGGACTGGATATCACGGAAGTAGAGATCGAAGTCCCGACGGATGATGTCGGCGTAATCCTGGGCATCCCGGGCGTCATTCGGCACAAATGGTCGCTGCGGCGCGATGCAGGTTTCAGCCGAGGCCCCGTGCACCGAAAGGGGCAAGAGTATACAAAGCGCGAGGAGGAGCGATTTTGGAGGAGAGATTCGGCACAGCCTTATTCTCTTGATCGCAGGCATGGGAGGCGTTTATCCGTTCGAATGAGCGAGAATCCGCTAGGCGGCGCATGGATATAACTTGTGCGTCAATACTATATCATCGTATGACTGGGCATCAACTGATGATACCCGGCCATTCGCCTTATTGGAGAGTGTGACCCGGGTGATGGATCTAGAAAAAGAAGCCCCGAATGTGGTCACCGAACCCAGATTCCGCGATCTGGTCGCCAGCGGCTATCGCGTGGAAGTTGTCTGCAAGGCGAATGCCTTCAGAAAAGGCCCCAACTGGCACGGGGCCTGGATCCTGCGCGCCGTCAGCGATGCGGGCGTCGAAAAACTCCTCGTCACCGCGCGAACACGGACCTCCCGCAACGACATCAAGATCCGCGAGATCAAGACCGTCACCGGGGTCATTTCCCTGCTTCAGGCGATCGGGTTCTCCCACGCCGATGTGCCGCTCGAAGAAGGCCGCCGCACGGTGCACAAGCTCTCCAGCGAAGAGATGGCGGCACTCCGGCTTTAGTGCCCTCCTCCTATCCCTCCTGATCGCTCCTGTCTCGGCCCAGATGGTGCTGGTGATGGAGAGCGACGGCACCCTCCGCCCGAGCCAGCGGCAGGAAAAATTCGCCCGCACGTACACAGACGGCATCGGACAGGGTTCGGCGGCTGACGACCTCAAGGTCCTGGGCGAGAAGGCCGCGACGGTCAGCACCTCCGCCTCCCTCCCTGCCCCCCGGGTTCCCAAGCCGCATATCCTGGCCGCCATCGAAGAGACCGCGCTGCGCTATGCAGGTCATCGCGGTCTGCGCGCCGCCGACATCACCGTCACCACCTGGCTGAACCTCTACCGGGCCAATATCGAGATCGAGAGCGGCTACAATCCGCATGCCGTGTCCCGCGTCGGCGCCATCGGTCTCGGGCAGCTCATGCCGGACACCGCCCAGCTCCTCGGCGTCGATCCCAGGGACTGGCAGCAGAACCTCTCCGGGTCCGCGCACTACCTCGCGATGATGCTGGCCGAGTTCGGCGACGTGCGGCTAGCACTTGCCGCCTATAACGCCGGACCCGAGGCCGTCCGCAAACACGCCGGCATTCCCCCGTTCACCGAGACCCGGAACCACGTCCAGCGTGTGCTGGCCGTCGTCAATCGACTGGAAGGAGCATCTCAATGAAGTCCCGATCTTATGCATTGCACACTGCCTTCATCGCCCTCTTCGCGCTGCTGGCCGATCCCGCGATGGCGCAGAGCATCGACCTCTCGCCGATCCAGAGCCTCCTGCAGGGGATCGTGGACGCGCTGACCGGTCCGCTTGGCGTGGTCATCGCCACGCTGGCCGTGCTCGGCGTGTTCCTGAGCTGGTTTTTCAACATCATCGACCTGCGGCAGGCCCTCTGGGTTCTTGTCGGCATCGCGGGTGTCGCCGCCGCGCCGACCATCGTCGCGGCCGTCTTCGGCTCCTGATCGGAGGCAGGTGTGGCAGAGCGTTCCCCCCTCTTCCTGGGCCTCGTCCGACCGCCGAAGCTCCTCGGCCTGCCGATCATGTACGCCATGGTCTGGCTTTTCGGATCGGTGCTGCTTTTTGTCTGGATCCAGCACCTCGCGGTGCTGGGCCTGGCGGCCGTGCTCTACCCCATGCTCTGGAAGGCCGCCGACTGGGACCCCCGGTTCCTCGACGTGATGGTCACGGCACTGCAGGAGACACCGCCGACGCGGAACCGGGCTGTTCACGGAGGCGACAGCTATGCCCCGTGACGCCGCGCTCGACGAACGCACCCTGATGCCGGACTGGTACGCGCGGGAACAGCGCCTCGCCCATATGCTGCCCTACGTCAGTCTCGTTGATGACCTGACGGTCCGGACACGGGACAACGAGATCTTTCAGTGCATCCGGATCGGCGGGGTCAACAGCTACACGACCGACGACGCCTATCTCGACAAGGTTACGGCGCTTTTTGCCCGCCTCATCGCGCAGCTCGGCCCGGAGTTCAGCTACTACGTCCACAAGGTCTCGAAGGCGATCACCCCCGACCTGCTACCGGTCCGGGGCGACACCTTCGCGGCCGCCGTCGACGCGACCTGGCGGCAGAAGCTCGCGACCAGCGGGCTTCGCGACAAGACCTTGACCCTGACCGTCATCCATCGCCCGCCGCCCAGAAGCTTCACCGAGTTCCTGAACGGCAGCGATCCGGAGCGACTGAAGGAACAGACCCGAAAGCGCCTTCGTCGCCTCAAGGACGCAGTCGGGGTGTTTCTGTCGGGGCTCAGCGATCTGAGGCCACGTCTCCTGTCGGCCACGTCCGGCGAACTGGTCGGGTTTCTGGGCGCTCTGAATACAGGTCGCGAACTGCCGCTCTATCCGGCCAACCGCTTCGGCTTCCTCGCCACCAACGTCGCCAATACCCGCGTGACCTTTCTGGAAGATCATTTCGAGCTCTCCGAGGGCGTCGTCGGCAGGCGCTTCGGCAAGTGTTTCACCATCGGGGAATATTCCGAGGCGACCACTTGCACGATGTTCGACATGCTGAACCTGCCCGTCGACATGATCGTCACGCATTCGTTCACGCCCATCAATTCGAACCTGATGGCCGGACGGATCAAGCGGCAGAAACGGCAGATGCAGGCCTCGCGCGATGCCGCCCTGTCGCTGCTCGAGGCGCTCGACATCGCCCATGACGATCTCGAGGCGAAACGCCAGAGCTTTGGCGAGCACCACATGGTCGTCACCGTCTTCTGCGACAGCCTCGACGAGCTGGAAACGCTCGGCGCCGAGATCGTCAACGCGGCCGCCGCCGAGGGCGTGAAGATGATTGGCGAGCGGGTTGCGGCCAAGACCCACTATCTGAGCCAGCATCCGGGCAATCAGCCGAAACGCGTCCGCGCCAGCGCGGTCACTAACCGCAATTTTGCCGACTTTGCCGCGCTGCATCGCACCCAACTTGGCAAGGACAAGCATCAGTTGCCGTGGGGCCAGGAAATCACGGTCTTTCCGACGCCAGAGCAAAGTGCCTACCGGTTCTCCTATCACGAGCAGGGATCGCCCGACAAAGAACCGACCGGCGGCCATACCCTGATCCTCGGGCGGCCCGGCTCCGGCAAATCCGTCCTCTCGGCCTTCCTCATGACCCAGGCCCGCCGCGTCGGGGCGCGGATCTTCGTTTTCGACTACCGGCTCGGCATGGAGATGGCGGTGCGCGCCAATGGCGGACAATACGCCTCGGTGAAAGCCGGTCAGGCCACGGGGCTGAACCCGCTCTGGACCGAGGTGGACCCGCGCGGCACGGCCTGGCTCTCGGACTGGCTGGGCTCACTCCTGCATCGCGCTGACAAACCGCTCACGCCCGCCCAGACCAACCGCATCCAGGAGGTGGTGCGCCAGAATGCGACCGCAGCCAGCCCGGAGCTGCGCAACTGGAAAGACTTCGCCTCGCTCTTCGTCTCGACCGACGATAGCGGCGATCTGCACGAGCGCCTCCTCGAATGGACCGAGGACGGTCGCTACGGCTGGATTTTTGGCCAAAGCCTGAAGGACACGTTTTCGCTGGAAGGCGACGTCGTTGGTTTCGACCTGACCGGCATTCTCGACAGCGAGAGCGAGAAGGAACGGATGGCGGTCCTGAGCTATCTCTTCCGCCGGATCGAGCGCGAGATCGAAGACCGCCGCCCGACGATCATCATCATCGACGAGGCCTGGAAGGCCCTCGACAATGCGTATTTCGCAGAGCGTCTCTCCAACTGGCTGGTCACGGCCCGCAAGCAGAACACCGTCGCCGTCATGATGACGCAATACGCGAGCCAGCTGGAGCGCACGCGCACCGGCAAGACCATCGTCGAGGCTGTGCCGACGCAGATCCTGCTGCCGAACATCCGGGCCCATGCCGCGGACTACGCCATGCTGAACCTCTTCGAGAAGGAGATCGACGTGCTCCTCAACACCGGCAGCGACAGCCGCCTGGCACTCATCCGTGATGACACCGGCTCGGTCGTGGTCGATGCCGATCTGTCTGCGCTTGGGCCCTACCTGACCATTCTGGGCGGCATGGAAAAGGGCGAGGCCCTCGTGGGCGCCGAGTATCGCGACCGTCCGGATTTCTGGAGGCGCTCATGATCCGTTTTGTCCTGCTGCTCATCGGTCTCGGCACCCTCACGGCCTGCGAGCAATATCAGGAACCCCGCGCCAACTGCTTCAGCTTTGCGCCGAACGCCCCAAGCTCCGAAGATTGCATATTCATGCCCGTAGTGGGCGCGACCTTTGCGGACCTGCGCCATGAATAGCCCCGCGCTAATCTTCGCCTTCGCGGTCCTGGCCGGGCCGGTCGTCGCACAAGGCGTCCCGACCAATGACACCGCCCTGACCGCGCGAGACATCGTGGAGACCGCCGACCGGGAGAGTGATCTCGCCCTCCAGCGCGACAAGCTGGCCGTGAAGGAACTGTTGACGGAGATCGAACAGGAACAGCTCGCCGTCCTGCGCAACATCCTCGAGGCGCAGACGAGCTTCGGAGGCCTGGGCCTGTCCGACATGGTCTCCGACCTTGAGACCGGGAGTGGGGACGCCGAGAGGTCGGTGGAGGCTGTCTTCGGCACAGCCGATGTTGATCCCAATCCCGGCGGCGCTGCGATGTTCGGCGATGCATCTGAGAATGTCGAAGAGCTGATCATCCGCGTTGCCCGCGACACCCATGGACAGCCCGGTGTCGGCCGCGCGGGCCTCTCGGTGGTGCAATGGCGGGCGCTTCTGCAGGCGCTGATCTGGCAGGAGAGCCGGTTTTCCATCGGGGCGCGTTCCCCGGTCGGTGCCTTCGGTCTCACCCAGATCATGCCGGGCACCGCCAGCGATCTCGGCATCAACCCCGCCTATTACGACAGCCCCTATCTGCAGGTCGAAGGCGGAGCGCGGTATCTCGCAAGGCAGCTCAACACCTTCGATGGCAATGTCATCAACGCGCTTGCCGCCTACAACGCCGGTCCCGGTCGCGTGTTCGAGTATGGTGGCGTGCCGCCCTTCAAGGAGACCCAGCACTACGTCCGGGTTATTCCCGAGCGCTACAACCTCTACCTCTCCCGCATCGGCGGGATCGAGGCGCTCGGCACCATTGATCCGGCGCTTATCGCGAACTCCAATCTCTCTTTCGCGGGCTTTGGCGCCGCCCGGTACGGCAACGCCTCTCCGGTGGCGATCCGACAGGCCGCCCTGCGCATCCAGGACATCGTTCTGCGCATCCGGGGAACCACCGACGTTCAGGACAGCATGGCGCTGAACACCTATGCCCGCGCCGAACTGGTCCGCCTGGTTGCCGCCCGCCTCCGCCTCACGGCCGTGCGCACCAAGCCACTGACCGCCGCCCAGCTCGCCCAGGCCTCCGCCCGGATGGCCGAGGCCGAGTTCATGGACTTCACGATCAAGGAGCTACGTTGATGCCGGTACCCTGCCCCTCTTCCAGATGGCTTCGCCGTGCTGCCGTAGTCGTCGGCGCGTTGGCCCTGCCCGGCCCGAGTTTGATCGGCTCCAGTGCGCAGGCCCAGGGCGTGCCTGTGGTCGACACCCAGAACATCGCACAGAACATCCAGCAACTCCGCCAGATGATCGAAGACGAGCTCCTGCAGAACGAACAGCTGACGCAGCTTCGCGAACAGCTGAACACCCTCAAGGAGCACCTCGCGGAATTGCAGCGCACCTATCAGGCCCTCACCCGTCTCGCCGAGCTGCCGGAGATCATCCGCACCCAGATGGAGGACGAGTTGAACGGCCTTCTGGACCAGGAGTTCGGCGACATCATCGCCACGATAGAAGCGATCAAGACCGGGGATTTTTCCCGTCTGACCGGGTCCGGCGCCAGCCAGATCGAGACCCAGATGGACCGGGTTCTGGCCGATCTGGGCTTCGACGAAGACACTCTCTCGGAGATGGCCCGCAGCGGCAATCCCGGGGCCGAGCGCGTGGCAACCCAGGCCACCACCGGTGCCCTCGTCTCGGCCGCCGCGCAGAACAGCTACGACGATGCAGGCGAGTCGTTGCAGCGTGTCGAGCGTCTGGTCGGCCTCATCGACGACATGGACGAGCTGAAGGAGAGCGTCGATCTCAACACCCGCGTGACGGCGGAACTTGCAATCGCCCTTGTCGCCATGTGGCAGCTCGAGGCCGTCCAGACTGTGGGCGACGGCACCGGCGGCGTCATCGATGCCGCCACGATCGCCGAGGAGCAGAAGTTCATGGATTTTTCGCTCCCCGACCTCCGGCCCGAGTGAGGATATGGCGCGGTGGACGAAGAGCTGGCGATCATCGAAGAAGAACTGGTCTATGGCGCGCTCCGGCGAGAACGGCTCTGGCAGCGCCTCGGGTTCGTGAGCGTGATCTTCGGCTGCCTCGGTTGCCTGAGCGCGGCCGCCGTCGCCATCCTCGATGTCGATCCCCCACCCGTCGTTGTCCCCTACGACCCGGCCACCGGCTTTGCGCTTCCGGAAGCCTCCGTCGGTGCCACCACCGTCACGGAAAACCGCGCGATCATCGAGGCCGAGGTCTTTCGCTACGTCACCGATCGCGAGGTCTACAACCAGCTCGACAACGATGTCCGCATCCGGAGCGTCCTCCGACGTTCGGACGGAGCCGCGCAGGCCTCGCTCCGCCGCATCTGGAACTCGGCCAATGCCGACTATCCGCCATCGGTCTACGGCCCGAACGCCCGCCTCGAGGTCGAGATCCTCAGCATCAACCGCATCGGGGCCAACCGCGCGACGGTGCGCCTGCGCAAGCGCCTGACCTCGATCAACGGCGTGCAGGCCGGTCTTTTCACCGCCACCCTCCTCTTTGAATTCCGTCCCGAAACGCGCCGCACCATCGATGAGGTCTGGAATAACCCCTTCGGCTTCACCGTCGTCGAATACGCCATTCGCTCGGACAGGCTGGAGAACTGACATGCGCCAACGCCTCTCCACCCTGATCTGCCTGATCCTTCTGACCGCCCCTGCCCTTGCGGAGCAGGTCCCGCGGAGCGGCCCGAACGACAAGCGCGTCCGCATCGCCACCTACCAGGACGGCCAGGTCTTCCGGCTGAACGTCTCGCTCACCCACGTGACGACCGTCGAGTTCGGCGAGGGCGAGAGCATCCGCTCGATCATCGCGGGCGACACTGTGGGCTTCGAGATAGACGGCGTCCCCGGGGGTCGCGCCTTTGCCATCAAGCCCCTCGCCCGCGGCGTGACATCCAATGTCACCGTCTACACGAACCGGCGGAGCTATTATTTCAACGTAGAGGAGGTTTCGAGCCCGACCTTCTATGTCGTCCAGTTCCGCTATCCGGGAGACAGCCGCCGCCCTTCGAACGCCATCGCCAAAGCGGCCCCGAACCACAACTACGCCGTCAGTGCGCGGAAAGAGTTCACACCCTCCCGGATCTGGGACGATGGCACCTTCACCTATTTCGCCTTCCGGCGGAACGCGCCGGTCCCGGCTATCTTCCGATACTCCGGCGGGCGGGAGCGCACGGTGAACACCGGCGCCGTTGAGGATGGCGTGATCCGCGTGTCCGGCGTCAACCGGTATTGGGTCCTACGGCTCGGGGACGACACGGTCTGCGTTTCCGCGATAGTGCCGGAGGGAGGAACGTCATGAGCGACGATCCGAACCCCGATCTGGAAAAGCGCCTCGCCGCGCTGGAACAGGGGACGGCGAAACGGCCGTCACATGGCAAGCGGCGATCCCCAATTCTCGCGCTTCTGATGGCCGGCCTGATCCTTGCGGGCGGGCTCGTGCTCTATGTCTTCTCGCGACCGGTTGTTGAGGTGACGCTGCCAACCGCGACGCCGGACGAGTTCCAGCAGGAAGGCGACGGGTTTGGCGAGATCGAGCCGTTCCGGCCGCCGCCGCCACCGGAGCCCGAAGTCGTCATGGTGCCCGAGCCTGCAGAACCCAATGCCGAGCTCCTGCAACAGATCGCGGCGCTACAGGCCCAGATCGAGGAGCTGCGCTCCGCACCGCCGCCCGAGACCGGCGAAGACCCGGCAGCCGCGGCAGCGATCGATGCGCTGACCGCGCAGGTCGCGGCCCTCAAGAAGGCCTCCGAAAACGCCCAGGTGGAATTCCAGAAGGAACTCGCCGCCCGCGACCGGGAGATGCAGCAACTGCGCATGGATCTGGAACTGGCGCAGCTCGAGGCCAAGAAGCCCACCCCTGCCCCGCCGGGTCCGTCCGAGGAGGACCTGAGGGCGCGTGAAGCGGAGCGCCTGCGTCAGGAGGAAGAGGCGCGGCGGATGGAAGAGTTGCGCAGGCGAGCCGAAGAGGAACGCGCCTTTCAGCAGAGGCGGGTGGCCTCGCCTGTCATCGCCTTCGGCGGCGCAGGCGCGGACGGCACCCAATCAACCGAACTGACAAAGCGCACCCTGAACGAGGTCACCGACTTCGTCCGAAACGGAGCACTGCCGAGCGAGGTCACCCAGGCCGAGGTCATCGCCAACCCCTCAAACACCGTGGTGCAGGGCACGATGATCCAGGCGGTGATGGAGACCGCGCTCGACAGCTCCCTGCCCGGCCAGACCCGCGCTATCATCTCCGAGGATGTCTACAGCTACGACGGGTCCCGGCTGCTGATCCCGCGTGGATCGCGGCTAATCGGGCGCTATCGCTCCGGTGTCGAGATCGCGCAGCGCCGTGTCACCATCGCCTGGGACCGCATCATCCTGCCGACCCAGCAAACGATCCGGATCAGCGCCTTCGGCGGCGACGAACTCGGCCGGTCCGGGGTCACCGGGTTTATCGATACGCGGTTTGCGCAGCGCTTCGGATCCGCCGCCCTCATCTCGATCATCTCCGCCGCCCCAAGTGTTGCGGCCGGCGAGGTCAAGAACAAGAACACCGCAAACGTGCTCGAGGATGTGGGCGATGATCTGGCTGACGCGACCGACAGCGTCATCGGCGAGTACCTCTCTATCGGCCCCGTCATCTACATCGACCAGGGCGCCCGCGTCACCGTCATGGTCGACCGCGATCTGGAGATCTTCTGAGATGACGGTCAGCTATCTCCAGGCCTCGCTCGACAAGCTGAAGGACGCCGCCCGCGACGACGTCATCGAGATCTGCGTGAACCCCGACGGCTCCTGCTGGGGGGAATTCCAGGGCGACCGCTTCATGCGGGCACTGGACGACCGCCTGACCGTCACCGAGCTGCGCGACCTCGGCAATCAGATCGCTTCGAGCGCCAACACCACCATGAGCAAGGACAAGCCGATCGTATCGGTCTCGATCGCCTATCGCGGGCGTCCGATCCGGGCGCAGGTCATCACGCCTCCGGCCGTCATTTCCGGCATGTCGATTTCCCTGAGGTTCTTCTCCAGCCTGCCGCTCGAGGAGATCGAACTGCGCTATCTCTACGGCCAGGAGCGCAAGCTCGAGGAACTTCGCCAGCAGAAGAACCGCACCCTGCGTGAGGTCGTGGCCTCCGGGGTCATCACCGACGCCATCCGCTTCTGCGTCGAGAACAAGCTCAACATGATCGTCTCCGGCGGGACTTCCACCGGCAAGACCGTCGCCGCCCGGAAGATCCTGTCTTACGTCAGCCCGGACGAACGGATCGTCACAATCGAGGAAGCGGCAGAACTGCTTCCGGCCCAACCAAACGCCGTCACGCTCATCGCCAACCGCGATGCAGAGTTCCAGTCCGCCGACATCCTCCTGACCGCGACCCTGCGGATGCGCCCCGACCGGATCATCCTAGGCGAAGTCCGGGGCAAGGAAGCCATGACCTTTCTCGAAGCGATCAACACCGGCCATGGCGGGTCCATGACCACGCTCCATGCGGAAACCCCGCAGCTCGCCGTCCAGCGCCTCGCCATAGCCGCCCTCA
The DNA here is from genome assembly GCF_900109145.1 of Marinovum algicola. GTDB lineage: Bacteria > Pseudomonadota > Alphaproteobacteria > Rhodobacterales > Rhodobacteraceae > Marinovum > Marinovum algicola. Next base: position 33,118 of record NZ_FNYY01000011.1, on the reverse strand, counting down.
AGACCGAGATCCCGATGACCTACCAGGACATGGTCCAGTACATCGAAAGCTCGATCGACGTGATCATCCAGGCCGGGCGAGAAGAGGGCCAGCGCGGCATCACCGAGTTTTACTTGCCAGGAACAGAGTTGGAGGAAAAGCAGACGTCATGAAACGGTTTGAGTATGAGATACTCTTCTTCGAGGTGAAGAAAACAAAGGATTTCGAGAAGATGCGCCGGACCCTGAATGACCACGGGGCAGACGGATGGGAAGTCATATCCGCAGAAGCAGGCGACTATGGATATACGACATTCTTGAAACGCGAACTTGACCCCGATGCAGCGTCCGCAAAGCCATGAAACGCTTTGCGCCCTTGTTGATTACGGCAGTGATCGCATCCGCCACGAGCTGTATTGCTGAACGCAGTCAAAGTCCGACGCGTCTCAACACGCCGGACGTCTGCCCCGACCAACCTCCTGAGCCGGAATGGATGAGGCAGATGGGACCGCGCGATGCCCACAAGAGGTTGCTCATCCAGCAGATTTACAGAGCCGAGAGCATGCAGCGCATCGTGGAGGCCCAGAGCTGTGAATGTGCGACGCGATATCCTCCGTGGGATGCGGCCGAGGCCGAGTACCGGGACCGGTACGCCACCGGGGAATACTGGGACATCGTCGAGGCAACTTCAGAAAGTCGGCGATTAGCGAACGAGCTCCGGAAGGTTGCCAAGCCGATTTGTGAAGCGGCTCGGAACTGGTAGTTGGAGGCCTGACCATGAGCGTTGTCGCGTACTTCGTCGAAACCGCCCAAGGTTACCTGGATACCGTAGCAGAAACCCAGTTCGGGGCCGTGGCCTCGACGGTCGGGACGCTGCTTGTGCTCGGAGCGACGCTTGTCGTGGTCCTGGTCTGCCTGAACATGATCTACCAGTACCGCGCCATGGACGGTCGCACGGCATTCTGGTTAGCAGTCAAAATCGGGCTCATCGGGGTCTTCGCGACCAACTGGGTCGATTTCAACGCTTTTGCCACCGCGATCTTGAACGGGATCGACAGTATCGCAGGATCCTTGGTGGCCTCTGTCGGAGGAGGATCGCCTGGTCCTTCCGGCACGTTCGCAGAGGAATTCGACGAACTCATCGCCGCTCTCGGGGATTACCTCAACGCAGCGGGTTCTGAGCTCAACTGGATGGCTGGCGCGTTGCTGGACACCTTGGGCGTCCTGCTTCTTTCGATCCTGGGCGGCCTTGCAGCCTTCATCGTCATTGCCTCCCGCCTTATGATCGCCCTGTTGATCGGGATCGCTCCGGTGATGATTTTCCTGACCCTTTTCGATGTCACGAAAGACTATTTTGCGCGCTGGCTGTCTGCTCTCGTCTCTTTCGCGATGTATCCGATCGTCGTTGCCGGAATATTCGCGACCATCACGGGTGTTTCGCGTGCCCTGCTCGCTGAACTGGGCGATCCGGAGGGCGCATCTAACATCGGAGCGTTGATCCCCTTCTTCATGATGGTCCTCATGGCCAAGGGCTTTATCATCGCGACGCCCTTCATCGTCAGGTCGGTGTCGGGAAACATCATGATGCCTGCGCTCACCGCAGGTTTTGGGGGCAGCTATTCCTTCGCCCGCGGGTTAGCTGGAAGCCAGCAGGTCTACAACAGGTACGCAATTGGTGGCGCGACAGGAGCCGAGTACGCTGCCCTGCGAGCTCGTCAATTCCTCGGCGTCCAGCCACTTCCCGCCCGTCCGAATTCTTCCGGGGGTCCTTCACCGCATCCAGGTAGTGGTGCGACCGGGACAGGAGCGCGGATGTTGGCTCAGTTGGCACGACTGAGCAGGTTGGGGAAGCGGTAGAGGTACGTTTTCTCCGAACGTGTTTGCGGGTCATGGAGCCCACGTTGGACAACCTAGCAGCGGTCCACGAACGGAATCCCCGATCGGCCGTCATCTTGACATTTGGCAGCAAATATACATATAGATGTCAAATGCCAAAAGGAGGCGCCGATGCCCGAACTCCGACGCATAGACCCGCATATCGCTCCTCCGCAGCCCCAATTCTCTGGCGAAGAGGTGCAGGCCATGCAGCGAGCATTTGTCAAACTCGCCGAACTTTGGGGACTGTCCGACGAACAAGCCTCAGTGCTCATGGGGGACATCTCTGTACGCACTTTCCGCCGCTGGAAAGCTGGTGAGCTCGGCCGGGCCGGCATCGACACCGCAGCCCGCCTATCCAATCTGATGGGAATCCACAAAGCGCTGCGGCTGCTCTTTAAAGAGCCCGCTCGCGGCTATGGCTGGGTTAAACGTCCGAATGATGCGTTCGGCGGCACGACCGCGCTGGACATCATGCTGAACGGTCAGATCACAGACATCATGCGAGTGCGCCGCTATCTGGACGCGATGCGAGGACCTTGGTGACTGTCCCAGAGACCCGGATCACTTGGGACCGATACTATCGGTTGATCAACTCAGCCTACCCGCCAATCGACCTGTTCGAGGATATTGCCGATCCTTCGGACTGGCTCCTTCTGGGGTCCGCCGAGAGCAAGACCAACCCAAGGCTGGCCCAGACCATCGGCAATCTTGATCTCGTACCCGCTGACCGCCGCGTTGGCGGTCCGGGCGCGTCATACCTGATGGCGCCCTTCGTTCACGTGAGCACAGACCACCGAGGACGGTTCCACGATGGCACGTTTGGCGCATTCTATGCCGCTGACAGCTTTGAAACCGCGCTGTTCGAGACCGTGCACCACACCCAAATCTTTTGCGCCGCGACGAAAGAAGCGCCAGGATGGATTGCGGACAAGCGCGAATTGATCGGCTCGATCAACGCTGTACTGAGGGATGTCAGAGAAGGTTTTGACGAACTTCTCGATCCTGATGACTACACAAGATCACAGAGTTTTGCCCGAGAACAGCGAGCGGGTGGCGCGAATGGGATCGTTTATCCGTCGGTGCGGAACTCCGGAGGAACCTGTGTGGCAACATTTTACCCGGACGTTGCAGGAGTACCCGTTCAGGGGCGGCACCTGACCTATCATTGGGACGGCACGAAGCTCGACATGTTCAAAGACCAGTCGGACAGGGCAGTCTACGCGATTTCGACATAATTCAAAAATTGGGCGGATTGCGGACATTCTCTGCGACAGCGTCAATAGTCCGCTCTGGGACTGGTCAACACTTTGCAGAGCGTTCTGGCTGAAGAGCTTTGGCATGACCAACGAGCGACCCAGGGGCCGTGGATAATCTTTCTTGGCTGGGTAAGCCCTGCGACGAAGCATCTTGCTAATCCCAAAGTCGATTGGTCCTGAACTTACACCACTGTCTTCGCAGCCTATGCCCGGACCTCATACCAAGATCCTGATTGCGTTTCAGTCGATCAAACCAAGCCGAATACCGGCTCCCTTTACAGCGGCCATCAGCAGGCACGCCATCCCGCCCAGCCCCAGTGACGCCGCCACCAACCCGTGGAACACCATGGGTGACCAACCTAAAGTACCCATCCTTTGTCCCCGGTCTGCAAGGGAGACGCCTTCGTGCCAGACGAACCAGGCCAGCGCCAGAAGCAGCGGTGCGCCGAGTAGCAGCCAAACCGCCTCGAGCCGCATCTTGGCCTTGTCTGTCAGTGCGTAGGTGCCGAGCTCGACCACGAGGTGTCGATTGATGACAAAGGCTACCGGGATCGTAGCGCCAGCCGCCAGAAGCAGCAGGACGGAGACATAGTCCATCATCCCCCGGACGTGGGTGATCCCCAGATTCCGGACGATGACATCGAATGTGACAATCGACATCAGGCCGAAGATGGCCAGGATCGCAACCCAGGTCAAAGAATTGACGGTAATTGAGAGCGTTTTGGTCAATGGGAACCTCATCCGAACAGAAGACCGGGAAGCCAGAGCGATAGGGCAGGGAAGGCGACAAGCAGGGCGACCCTCACGATATCGGCCGCGATAAAGGGCATGACACCGGCAAAGGCTTCGCCGAGGCGGATCTGGGGGACCATCGAGTTGATGACGAACACGTTGATACCGAAGGGCGGTGTCATCAGGCCGATCTCGACCACCATGACCATGATGATGCCGAACCAGATGAGGTCGTAGCCCAGATCCATGACGATCGGGTAGAGGAACGGCGTCATGATCAGCACGATGGCGATCGAGTCGAGCACGCAACCCAGAAGGACCAGCATGCCGATGATCATCAGAAGAACCACGAGGCGCGGGGCTTCCAGGCCAGTGAAGAAGCTGACGATGGCGGAAGGGACGCGCGATGCCTCCATAAAGAACTGGAAGAATTCGACGCCGATGACCATCAGGAAGATCATTGCGCTGACATAGGCAGAATCCCGAAGCGCCGCGAAAATCCCCATGAAACCCAGTTGACCTGACAGGACACCGATGGACAGCACCGCCGCCGCGCCGATAGCCGCGCCCTCGGTTGGGGAGAAGAAGCCGACGAAGATCCCGCCCATCACGATGCCGAAGGCGAGGCCTACGCCCAGTACGTCCTTCAGGCTGCGCAGGCGTTCGCCCCAGGTCGCACGTGGCTGGCGCGGCCCAATCGCGGGTTTCAGCGTCACCCACAGGAAAATCGTGCCACAATAAAGCGCAATGGCGACGAGTCCCGGTATCATCCCTGCGGCGAACAGGCGGCCGACCGACGTCTCGGTCAGGTAGGCATAGATGATCATGATCAGCGATGGCGGGATAAGGATGCCGAGCGTGCCACCCGCACCGACCGACCCGGCCGCCAGTTTCGGCGAATACCCGTAGCGCAGCATCTCGGGGACCGAGATCCGCGTGACCGTGGTGACCGTGGCGAGGGAGGAGCCGCAGATGGCGCCAAAGCCGCCGCTGGCGAGGATGGTTCCGGCCGCGAGACCACCGGGCAGATGGCCCACGAACTTGCTGGCGGCTGAATAAAGAGAGGTTGCCATGCCGGACTGAACGGCGAGATTGCCCATGACAAGGAACAGCGGAAGAACGGAAAGCGTATTGCTGGTCAGCACATGGACGGGGGCATTGGCGCCAACATATTCGACGGTGCGCCACCCGGCGAGGAGCCAGGTTCCGCCGATGCCGACGAACAAAAGGGCAAGGCCGATCGGGGACCGCAGGACGATCAGAACGATCAGCATCGCCATGCCGGTCAGGCCGATGAGTTCACTGCTCATGGTGGGGACTTTCCAATGAGTTGGATGCAAGCGCCCGGCCCTCACGGGGGGACAGGACCGGGCGCCGAAGGCAGGTCACATCAGTTTGACTTGGCAAGCTCCGCGTCGATCCTGTTGCGGACTTCGGTCGCGGGCAGGCCCTTGTCGTCGAGCACCTTGAGATGGCCTTCGATGACTGGCGCGATGACCTCTTTCATCTTCATGCGGGTTTCTTCAGGCACAACGTGGGTCGTGTTCCCGGCCTCGGTCCACTTTGCCTTTGCCTTGGCGTCGACAGCGGTGAAGCACTTGGCAACCTTCATCGAGGCCTCGGGACCCGAATGTGCGTCGATGATTGCCTTCACGTCATCCGGCAGGGCGTTGTAGCTCTCGAGGTTCATGGCCGTGAAGCCGACCGACCCGCCAAAATTCAGTTCGTAGTGCTGTTTGGCGACCTCACCGACCTTGAAGGCGGTGGCCGTCGTCCAGGTCGCGACGGTGCCGTCGATGACGCCCTTCTGAAGGTTCTCGTAGGTGGCCGGAGCCGGGAAGGCCGCAACCTGGGCGCCTAGCGCTTCCATCGCAGGCACCTGCACCTGACCCACTACGCGCATCCGCGTACCATTGAGCGCGGTCAGATCGGCGACCTCGTCGCGCATATGGAACTGATAGGGAGACGTGAGCCAGAGGTTGATGATTTTCACCTCATCGAGTTCCTCGCCAAGGTATTCCGGCAGGATGACTTCGTTCAGGACGCGCGTCGCCGCTTCGTGGTCGTTCATCACGAAGGGCATCGACACGATCTCGGTCAGTGGGAACAGGCCTTCCGTGTAGGTTAGCATTCCGAACGAGATGTCGGTGATCCCGCGCAGTGCCTGGTCGTATTGCTGGACCGGGTTGCCGAAGGCGCCGCCGCCAAAGTACCGCTCGACCTCGACCTTGGTGCCCTGGTTGGCCTCAAGCTCCTCGACAAGCGGGATCATGGAACAGGCGAAGATCGGGTTCCGCTCTCCGACGAATGCGCTGAACTTGATCGTAAGGTCCTCTGCGGCGGCCGGTTGAGCCGCGATCAAGGCCAGAAGACTGGCCGTCAGTGCTGATTTTGCTTGGATTTTCATGTTTTCCTCCCTGAAATCCGAAGTTTTTGATGGGTCGGCCCGTCAAACGAAGCCATGATCGCCCAGCCATCTGGCGATGGTCTCTCCGGCGATGATCTGCCCGTTAGGCTTGTCCGGATCGACCGGACGCCCGTGATGGTTTCCGTGGATCCGCGCACGCTTCTTGTCCTGGGACCCGATAGCGTCGAAGATGAAATCCGCCTCCGCCGGGAAGACGCTGTTGTCGCCGGTGTATTCGATCATCAGGACCGGCTGCGTGAGCGCCGGGGCGCATGTCTTCATTGAAGCGTTGGAGTGGAAGGCCGACCAGTTCGAGAGCCAGCTTTCCGGTGTACAAACCCGCGCGAAGCCGACGCTGCCATAGTTCGACACAGTCTGGTTGGCACCCCACAGGGTCCCGTAGGCGCGATCCGAGGGATCGAGCGACAGATCGAAACATCGGGGATCCGCGTCAGTGCGCCAGACCTGAAAGATCGGGGCCCGTGCAGCCATGATCGCGTCCTCGCGGGTGCCGCCGGACTTAAATGCCTTGCGGGCCTCGGCCTTGCGTTTCAGCAGCGCCTTGGCCTGAGCATCGATGCGCCGGATGCGATCGGCCTGCGCGGCACGGTAGCGTTCCAGGAATTCGGGCGTGTAGGTCGACGACTCCGGCGCGAGGCGGAACCCGTTGTCGGGGTTGAACGGGTCCAGCGACGCATCGGTCTGCATCGGGTCTGCTTCGTCGACTACCGAGGGGTCGATACAACGCAACAAGAGCTCACCTTGGCCAAGGTGGGCCGAAATCAGGATGACCCCGTCCGGAACCGGCATTTCGGCCTGCTCGAGCTTCGTCGGTTTGCCGCCCGGAGAGCGGGCGATGCGTTCCTCGGGCGCGAGCGCTGCCTGTTGGCAATAGAACGTCGCCAGCGGACCGCCACCGGACGTGCCCTGCAGGACGGTTTTTTCGAACCCCAGCTTGGTGCGCAGATGGACCTGGCCTGCCGCAAGATCGAGGATCGCACCTTCATGCTCCAGCCGGATGTCGTTGCCCGGAGACCGGGGTGCCTGGATCCATACCGCGACCCCGGCTTCCAGCAGGTCGGGCACGAGGTATTGGGTCACATTGAACTCACGCGGGTGCATCAGGCAGACGGCGGTCGTCTCTCCTCCGCGACGATAAAGGTAGCCGGTGACCGGGGCCTTGTCGGCGGTGGTCAGGGCATGGGCCGTCATCTCGACGCCGGCTGGTAGGCGGGAGGGGTCCCACTTCGTGCCGCGCAGACCGGCCGTCGTTGTGGCAACCCGTCTCGGCTGTGTTGCTTGTTCAGTCATATAGTCCTCCTCCTGTCGGCCTGTCAGAGCGCGACCTGCTCAAGTTCCGCGGGCACCGGCCCGGATGTTTCCTGGTAGGTCATCAGCTTGCTGCGGATGTCGTCGGGCACTGGAATTGCCTTCAACCGGTCCGCCGGGTCGACGTAGATCGACGAAATGCGCCCGGCGAAGATCGGGGCGCCATTGTCATGTCGACGAGCCATGACCAACATGTGCGTGGTGTGCCGGCCGATGCCGCCCACGTGCACGGTCATCTCGAACATGTCGCGCGGCCACAGCGGACCAAGGAAGACGATGTTCAGGGCCTTGCCCGGCGTATCGTAGGTCTTAACGGGCTGGTGCCCGACCGGCGCGCGCAAAACGTAGTCGCGAAACAGATGGCCGGCGTTGACCATGTAGTCCGGGAATTTGCCCGCATAGACGACGCCCGCGGGGTCGCATTCGGACCAGCGGACCGTGCGCCTTACTGTGAAGGGCGACAGCGACACGATGGCCTCGGTGGCGCGAACGACAGCCTCGCCGGTCATCCGCGCCGTCCGCCGACTGCGGCCTCACGCTCAAGGCGAGGGGCGACGTGATCGCGGTAGAATTCGGGCGCGTACCGTTCCAGCCGCTTGTCGTCGACCCGACCCGTCCGCGTCAGGAAGTCATGGGCAAAGCTGGCCACATCCGTCTGCATCCGGACGGCGATATTCTCGTACCACTCGAAACTCTTCACCGTAGCCTTGGTGAACAGATCGCGGTTCGGTCTGCGGTCGGCTTCGTAGGCGGCCAGGGCCGCGGGAATATCGCCTTCGCATCCGGCAAGCGCATCATGCAGGGCAAGCGCGTCGTCCATTGCGAGGCGGGTTCCGGAGCCTATCGAGAAATGGGCAACGCGAAGCGCGTCTCCTATCAGGACGGCATTGCCGCACGACCAGTCCTCGGCGACCTGCGCGGTGAACTGGCGCCAGATGGACTTGTTCTCCAGCAGGGTCTCGCCTTCAAGCTCAGGCGAAAAAATCTCTTCCATCAGAGCTTTGCGCTCCGCATCCGTCATCTTGTCGAGCCCGCAGCGGGTCCATGTGTCGGCGTCACATTCCGCGACGAAGGTGCTCATGTTCGCGGTGTAGGCATAGTAATGGGCGATGAAGACTCCACCCTCGTAGTGCCGGAAGACCAACGCGTTCGGGCTGAGCGCCTTGCCGACGCCGTACCATGCGAAGTGATTGCCGAGCGTGCGGGTTGTCATCCGGAAGCCCGACCCCATCATCGCGCGGACTTCCGAATTCGCACCATCTGCCCCAACGATCAGGTCATAGTCGCCCAACTCGGAGGGAAGGCCCCTGACGGTCAGGTCGGACTTGCTGTCAACTCGCGTCTCGTATCGGGGCGTGACGCCGACCTCTTCGCACAGGCGTTCGAGAATGGTCAGAAGGTTCAGCCGCTCGATGGCGCCTCCGGCCCCGGCGTATTTCAGCAGGATGCTCTCGTCGTCCAGCACGATGGCCTGTGTGCTGTTGAAGACCATGGCCTCCTCGAGCCGGGCCTGGACCTCGGGGTCGACTTCGCCAAGGCGCGCGCGCGCTGCCCCTGCAAGGGTAACGCCAAAACCGTAAGTTGCATCGCGCGGGTTCTGCTCGAACACCTCGACATGGGTTTCGGGCATGGTCTTCTTGATGAGACGGGCCAAAAAAAGACCGGCTGGGCCTGCGCCGACTATCGCGATCCGCATGGTCATTCCGCCGCTTCCAGTGACGTCATCGGATTCACGTCAAGCCCGAGAGACCGCAGCATGACCCGGCTGGTGCACTCGGCGGTCGAAGTCACCGGCATCCCCAGCCTTGCCCGCGCCAGGTCGAGCGCCGCGATCGAAGGCATCTGGACGCAGGCCGACAGGACAACGGCATCAGCCTCGTCGGTTCGCAGGTCATCAAGCGCGGTGATCAACCGTTCGGACGGGATCCGTCCAACTTCTTGATTGTCGGTGACACTGAAATTCTTGTAGTCGACAACTGCGATGCCCTCGGCCTCGATGTAGTCGACGACGGTTCTTGCCAGTTCGTCGGCGTAGGGCATCAACAAAGAGACCTTGCGGAACCCTTCACGCTTCAGCTCGGACACCAGGGCGCCGGCCGAGGTCACGACGGGAAAGCCCGCACCTTCGCGCGCTGCAATCTCTGAAAGCGTCTTCTCGGATGTTCGGTGATAACCGGGACCCATGGCCATGATGGCGACAAGGCAGGCGTATCCAGCCACGTCGATAGGCGCATCGGCCAGTTCAGCGGCGCAGCGATGGCTGTCGGCATCCATGGCCGCCAGTTCTTCTTTCCGGACGTGCTTCATCCGCATGCGGGAGGAGTGGAAGGTGAACCTGACGCCGCCATGCTGTCGCGCATAGCGGTTCATGAACATCGGCACCTCGGTTTCCATCGTGGTGTTCGAACTCGGTACGATTTGCCCGATGCGGAACAACGTCTCCGACATGTTTAATCCTCCCTACAGCCAGTCTGGCACGCAGCATTTTGACGCATACGTTTGATATTTGACGGTTGTATGAATTATTTGACTTTGACGCAAGTGACAAAAATTTATCGACCGAGGGTGGCGCGGCTTTCTGAAGAAAGGTGAAGGTAATTCAATTGATTGGAGGCAGGCACGTTGCGCCCGAAGAATGACACCAGCGCGACGACTCGGCCCGAATCCTGCGCTGCGCCCCATCAGCGTCTTGCTTCAAGGCCCGTTTCAGCACAGGTTTGACAGCTGAAACTGATGTTCCGTCCAAGGCGGCGACAACGAGGTGCACGTGGCCGTGTCGATGAATGACACACCTGCCCGCATCATTCATGACCGAAGGACGCCATGGCCAATACTGATCCGATAGACGACATCCCGCAGACAAGGGATCGCCGCAAAGAGCTTCTTGAGCGTGACCTGATGGAAAAGGCCTGTGCCCTGTTCGCGTCCAAGGGATACGGCGGCACGAGCCTCGCGGACATTGCACAGGCAGTCGGTCTGACCCGTGCGGCCGTCTACTACTACTTCAAGAACAAGGAGGCTGTCCTCGAAGCGATCGTGAATGAAGTCACGAACGCTCCTCTGCGTGAAATCGAAACCTGGCGATCGACAGCACCGGACAAGCCCGCCGACCGACTTCGCACCTTCGTCGAGATGCGCGTGCGTGGGGTTTTGAGCCGACAGGTCCAGATGCGCATGATCGAGGTGACTGAGGCAGCACTGCCAGAAGACTTGCTCGCGCGGCACACCGAGGCCAAGAGACGTATTCTTGAAGAATATCGCCAGATCATTCGGGCCGGGATACATGCCGGAGAGTTTAAGCCATCTGACGAACGGATCACGGCGTTCGGAATCATCGGGATGGTGAACTGGTCCGTCTACTGGGTGAACCCGGACGGTCGCATGGACACCGGCGAAATCGCGTCGCAACTGGCGGAAATGGCCGTCCGGTCCGTCAGCGTCGACAAATCGAGGGTAGACATGTTCACCGACCCGAAGACGGCGATCGCCACGTTGCGGGAAGACCTCGAATATCTATCGAACCTTATTAAATAATTAAAAACAAAGGCTTAAATCGATCTTCAGCCACAAGGGCAGCGACGCCTGCGCAGGTCAATTCTACACATTCGTCAAATTTTTTAACGTAAGCGTTGATTATTTGTCGCATATGAATGTAAATGGCATCAGAGATTCTGGGAGGACTCAATGCCATCAGTGCGCAAGCCGATACCTGGTGTCGTTTATCCGTCGAAGTCGGATGTGGACGCCTTTGATGCCCTCGGGCTCTTTGATACGCGGACCATGGCAACGGCCTATTCCGAAGTTGCCCGACAGCATCCCGACCGGATCGCCCTTTCCGATCATGACGTGGTCCATACCCATGCCGAACTGGATGACCTGACCGATCGGGTCGCGGCGGGGCTTTTGGACATCGGCCTTCGTCCCGGCGACCGTGCGACTTTCCAGATCCCGAACAGCCGCGAACTGGTAATCGCCCTGCTGGCCTGCCTGAAGGCCGGCGTGATCCCAATTTGCACGCTTACCGCGCATCGGGCGGCCGAGATCGGATACCTTTCCCGTCATGCCGGGGCGCGGGCACATCTGATCAGTACTGACGATCCGAAGTTCGACTTTGCCACCTTCGCGCGAAAAATGCAGGACGAGGTACCGTCGCTCGAACACAGCATCGTTGCACGGGGCGAGGCAGGAGAGGGAATGACCTCCTTTACGGCGCTTGCGGCCCGCGTGCCAGAAGTTGAAGTTTCGGCCCGGCTGGCGGCCGTGCCAGACGATCCGGCACAGGTAGCGCTGTTCCAGCTGTCAGGCGGCACCAGCGGGGTGCCCAAGATCATCCCACGTTTTCACAACGAATATCTTTACCAAATGCGGAACTCCGGCGATCTGCATGGACAGACTCATGAGACCGTCGCCTTTTCGCCAGCCCCGATGATGCACAACGCTCCGATCATCTGTTACTGGGGCCCGGCGCTCTGGCGCGGGGGTCATGTCGTTTGTTCCCCGAACCCAACCCCCGCCGCTTTGGCGGAGCTGATTGCGTTGCGTCGTCCGACATGGATGTCAGTGCCCCTTCCCATGTTGGTCAAGATGAAGGCCGAAGGTGTTCTCAACCCCGCGCATTTCTCGGGCGTCCAAATGTGTACCGCCGCTCATGCCCAGAGGCTGGCGGAGCTGACCGGCGCAAATGTAGTACCGCTTTATGGAATGACCGAGGGGATGATCTCTTTCGGTCTGTTTGACGACCCCGAAGAAATCCGGAAGTCCACGGTGGGCCGCCCGACCAGCCCGCACGACCAGTACCGTATTGTAGACCCGGACACCGGCACACCCTTACCCGACGGCTCTGTCGGCGAATTCGAGTTCACGGGGCCGAGCGCGACGCGCGGCTACTTTGATGCAGAAGAGCGCAACCGTGAAGCCTTCGCCGCGGATGGCTGGGTCAAGTCGGGCGACCTCATGAAGATCCACGCCATCGGCGGTGAGCGCATCCTCAGTTTCGAAGGTCGCGTGAAGGATGTGGTCAGCCGCGGGGGAGAGAAGATCAATTGCCAGGAGATCGAGCGCGCCCTTGCCTCGCATCCCGGCGTTGGCGCCATTGCCTGCGTGCCCATGCCCGACCCGGTTTTCGGCGAACGCATGTGCGCCTTCATCATTCCGGCCGCCGGAGCCACGCCACCGACGGTCGCGGCGCTTGGTGCGCATCTCGAGGCTGCGGGCCTCGCCAAGTTTAAATGGCCCGAACGGGTCGAGATCGTATCCGAATTCCCACAGACGAGTTCGGGCAAGACATCGAAACCGCTGTTGCGCGAGCTGATCGCGCAGCAACTGACCACCGAACCGGCCGCGTCCTGAACGCGCCACTACCGAAAGGATCGCAGATGCCACATGACGCCCTGCACGAAGAAGCCCGAAGCGACAGTTCCTACATGTCCGAGGACAAACGAGGCTATCGTACGCGCGAGGTCGATATCTCGATGCTAAAACCCGCCTCCGATGACGGCGTTCAGCTGCGCCTGAAGGGGGTGGACCATTCGGCCCGCCCGACATGGAAGCTGCGAGAAACCGTGACGTTCTATCGCGATGTGCTGGGCCTGCCGCTAATCCACACGATCTCGGCCCGGGGCTGGGGCCATCCGGGCCACCCCGATTTCCTGCATTTCTTCTTCGATGCCGGGAATGGCGCGACGATCGCGTTCTTCTACTACATTGGTACCGACCGGCCCGAAAAATACATGCCCGAGGACAGCTACTTCTACTCGGCCAGCCACACCGCCTGGAGCGTGGACACGGCCGAAGAGCTTGCCCAGTGGAAGGAAACGCTGGAGGGGCGCGGACTGACAGTCTCGAAGTTCACCAAACACGAGGGGCTGGAGTCGATCTATTTCCGGGACCCGAACGGTTATCCCCTCGAAGTCACCCGCCGTCTCCGCGATGTCGAGGTCATCGATGCCGAGGATGCCGCGCTTACCATCCAGGCCGCGATCGAGATCGAAGATGCCGCCTTTGCCGCGGGCGAAAAAATGCGCGACATCGACACCGTTTGGCGCCGCAAGGCAAAGCTGGTCGAAGCCCGGGTGGGGGATCTCTGATGCCGCGCATTCACGTCGTCGACGTTCCCGAATTCCGCCCTGTCGTCGACAGCGCAAAGGCCCGTGCATCCGACGGTTATCGCGTTATCGGCCCCCGGAAGGGATATTTTACGATCGAGAAGGCAGGAGAGATGTCTTTCAACCGAAAGGACATGAAGCTGCCGCCAGCGATCTGGTACGGCATCTTCACCGGCGGCCTGAACGGAGAGATTTCGTCTTTCGGCCGTGAGGTTGTCACGATCATCGGAACCAATCAGCCCCTCTGAACGACTTTGAGAAACGGAAAAGGGCGGCTCGGCGATGCCGCCCTCTGCCATGCCGAGATCGAGTTGAATTTCTAGATCGTCTGTAGAACTACAGGGTCGCCCGCGAGGAAAGCGAGACGCTACAATCCAGGATGCGTCACTGTCGAGGGTACGACAACAACGTGCCCGCAAGGGGTGATCCTGGCCCACTGCAATTAACGGTGGGAGAAAACAACCAATGCCTGTAATCGTATTAACCGGTCGTCCGCTGCCTTGTGCCCGAAAGACAGCTTCGGGACAGAGTTACCATTTCACACGCCCTACCTAACCCCAACTTTCACACCCGTCCGCCGGTCCAACTCTTCCATTCCCGCAGCGATCTTCCCTTCCAGCTTGTCGAGATCAACCAAGGCCCCTTCCACCTCAGCAACATCCCGCTCGGTCGGGTTTTCAACCATCAACTCCGCGCTCCCCGTCAGGTCCATCTCAAGCTGCCGCCCATCCGCCGCCAGGATTTCGGCACGCTTCTTGGTCTCAGGTGCCGATCGAACATGGTCAGCCTCTAGTTTCAATTCGCCCTGCGAGGGGGTCGCAACGGCTTCACTATCCGCTGTACCCTTGATCGGCGGTACCAATGGCATCGCCTGCACACTCAACGGCACATTCGCCGATGGCTGCGGAGCCGGGCCCTTCGGGAACGGCATCTCCCCCTCCTGCGCCGCGTGGATTTCCTTGAAGAAGGGGTCCTCATAGTACACCACCCGCTTCGCCCGGATCGGCATCTGCGCATCGACCACGACGACGATCTCATCGAGCGGCAACCGCCGCGCCTCGTCCTCGGGCAGAAGCGAGGTCTCTTCCGTCCGCGTCGACTGGCTCCGGCCCTCGAATGGGTTCTTGCCTATGGAACGGGAGCGCGTGACGACCGTTTTCGTGGTCTTGCCGACCGCCTTGCTCAACTCCTCAATGGTCTTCTCGTCCGAGGGAGTAAGGTAGAGTTTGACGCCGGCGTTGCCCTGGAGCGCGCGACGGGTGTTTTCGCCGTAAATCTCGTCGATGGCGGGAATAGTTTGGGTAACCACGGCCAGGTGCCCGCGGTAGTGCCGGAGCACTTCGATGCTTTCCGCCACGATCGGCATCTTTCCGAGGCGGTTGAATTCGTCGAGCATGATCATCACCGGCCAGGGTTCGTCCGGCCCGGGCTCCTTGTCCTGCAACGCGGAAAGCAGGTCCGAGAAAAACAGCCGGATCAGCGGCGCAAGCGGTTTGACCATCAGGGGCTGAACGACGAGGTAGACGCTGAACGGGGTCTGCCGAATCGTCCGAAAATCAAAATCGGAGACCGAGGTCGCTTCGTCGATCGCCGGGTTCTGCCACTGATCGAGACCCGAGGTCATCAGGAGTGAGACGTAGGAGGTCAGCGTGTCGTTGTTGGTCGAGGCAAGCCGGATGAAGATCAGCTTGGCGGCCCGGTTGTCGACCTCGTGTGCACGAGCCAGGTATTCTTTCTGCTTGTTCCCGCCCGAGGCGGAAATCCGGTAGATCTCGCCAAGCGTGGGACGGCGACGCTGGAAGGCCAGCAGCCCTGCCGCGACGAAGAGATCGATGCCGCCTTTCAGGAGGCCCTGGACCCGGTCGTTGTCGTTCTGCAAGAAGAGTGTCGCCAGGAGCTGCAGCTCCATCTGCTGTCGCGCGGGGTTTCTCAGGCCGTAGATGCGCAGGAGCGGATTGTAGCGATGCGTGCGCTGGCCCTCCCAGTCGGTCGGCGCGAAGCGGTAGACGCGATCGCCCTGTGCCGCGCGATGCCGGGACGTCGCTTCGTAGCACTCGCCCTTCACGTCGAGCACCACGGCCGAGCCCTGCCAGGTCAGGAGGTTCGGGATCACGAACCCGGTGGTCTTGCCGCGCCCGGTCGGGGCGACGATCAGCGCATGCGGGAACACCGTCGAGGAGAGCAAGGGTGCCCGCGATCCGGGCTTGCCCAGCTTGCCGATGATGAAGCCCGTGCCGGGGGCGCCGAAGAACCCGTTGCGCTTCATCTCGCGGCGGGTCTGCCAGTGGGTCAGGCCGAACCGGGTGAGCGCCGATCCGGACATCGCCAGGCTCATCAGAAGACCTGCCACCCCTGCCCCGCCCATGATGAGGTTGATCAGGCGGAAGTCCTCGGGCCGGTACACCCGGATCGAGAGGTAGTTGCGCACGATGTACAAAAAATCGATCTCGGCCTGGAAGCCGACATCGCGGAACGTCAGGACCGCCGAGGCAATCACATAGCCCATGGCCACCGCCACGAGCGTGACCGACAGGACCCCGAAGGCGAGCTTGGCGGGCGCGAGCGGTCCCATCAGTGGGTCTCCCCGCGTTCGGTCTCACCGTCGGTCAGATCGGCCCGTTCCCGCTCGTACTCCCGATCGGCGATCTCCTCGACCACGGCCCGCGTCGCCGCACTATTGGCGGTCGCGGCGTCAGATTGCAGGTAGTGCTTGGCCGCGTAGAGCCGATCAAGCCGGTCTTCGATCTGGTCTTTCAGGACGTCGATGTCGCCGTCGCGTAACCGGTCGATCTGGGCCTCGTCCAGGTCCCGTTCGATCGCATCGCGATAGCTGACGCGCTGGTCTACGGTCTCGAAGGGCGACGACCAGTCCCCCGCGCGTTCATGCTTGATAACGCGGCGGATCTCGTCAGGCTCGACGCGTTCGCGGTCTCCGCTCGGAGCATACTCCCGCATGAGGGTGTTCAGCCCGTCCCGCTCAGACCGGATCCGTTCATAGTCCATTTCGGTGACGGTCTTGTCACCATCGCTCCCCGACAGGAACGCCGCCTCACGCGCGGACATCCTTTCCAAATAATCCCGGTCAACGTCACGGGACATTCGATCGCCGTGCCGCGCGACCGTCTCCCGGATCAGGACCTCTGCCCGTTGCGCGGCGACCGGATCCAGCCGACCCGCTTTGAGATCGTCATTCAGGTCCTGAACCGCCGAACTCAGGTCAACGCCATTCCCGTCCTGCGCGCGGTCGTTCTCCAGAAGATCTCGCTCGATGACGACACGCTCAAAACGCGTGAACTCGCTCGGCGCCCGGTCGAACTGATCCGCCACGCCGCGCGTGATCTCGGTGACGGTGGAGCCACTGTCCCGCTCCGCCGCGCGCCGCACCTCGTTGATCGCGTCGGTATCCCGCGTCTCGACAACGGCGGCATAGGTCGCGCCAAGCCCGCGGGTGAGATGTGCGGGCATGTCCGGGTACCGGTCCCGAAAACTTTCCGAGACCGCCTCCGCCACCGACGTCCGGACATCGCGCCCGTCCATGATCCGGTCCACCTCGCGGGCGATCTCTCCGGCCCGGGCGTCGTCGGTGATGTGCTCACGGTAGGGCTCGGACCGATCGATCACGTCACCGGGGCGCTCCAGGATCTCCGGATGCCCGGCCAGCCAGTCGCGCTGCTCGACCTCGATCCGTCGCTCCGCACGGGAGATCACTTCACTGTCCCGGGTGTCGATCTGGCGCTCCGTCAGACCCTCGGCCCGCATCTCCTGACGGATGCTTCCTTCCATTGCGCGGACAGAGTCCGAATCGTAGTGGATGCGCTCCGTCACTGTCTCGACCTCCGTCACCCCATCCCGGCGCAGGACCCCCGCCCGTTCCAATGCGGTCCCGAGCTGCACATGCGCCCGGTTGAGCGTCTCGCGCGCCGTCTCCAGATCGTCTCGCCGTTCGAGGTTCAGGCCATCCCGCTCCGCCACCCGGCTCAGATCATCTGCAATCCACTGCCGCTCGAGCGCGGCGTTCTGCGCCCCGGTCTCCATACGGGCGACCACCACCGAAGAACTGATGCCGGTGCCGCGCAACGCGGTGTCGACCTGTGCGCGGATCTCCGGATCGCGCAGCCGATCGAGCTGAGACGCGTCGATGTTCTGCTCGGAATAGACCCCGCCCTCGGAGGGCCGCTCCGTCAGCGTTCCCGACCGGAGGCCGAGAGGCTGCATGTGCGCGAGCCGCGACTGGATCTCGTTGAGGCTCTTTTCCAGCCGCGGCCGCTCAGCCTCGGGCTTTTCGGCGATCATCCCCTGGATGCGCTCGACCTGCTCGGCATAGCGCGTGCGCAGGTCGTCGAACGTTTGATCTTCGGCCATATAGACGCCTCCTTCCGATGTGAGTTTGCCGCCCTTCGCCAGAAGCTCCCCTGCCCGGAAGAGCGCATCCGCAATATCCTCACGTGCCTCCTTCGAGGCCTCGGCGGCAAGCGAGTGGTAGACGGTCCGCGTGTTGGCGATCTCCTGGAGCGCCAGGTCGCGGTCAGCCCCGACGCGGGCCCGGGGCGCGGCCATGCGACCCTCCGCCTTCGCCGCGTAGACCTCGCGCGTCCGGGGCGGGTAATGCACCTCGCCCCGGTCGATCCGCCGCGTCGCCTCCAGCCGGACCCCGTACTTCTCCGCCTCCTCCACCATGGCGAGACGGAAGTCGTCGTAGTTGAACCGGTGGTTCCGGCCGAGATAGAAGAACTCGCCCTCCTGCGACCGGCGGTTCAGCACAAGATGGGCATGCGGATGATCCCGGTCCTCGTGAACCGCGATGATGTAATCGAAGTGCCCCTCATCGGTCTGGAGGAACCGCTCCGCGACATCCGAGGCGATGTCGCGCACGTCCTCTCCGCGGGTGCCGATCGGGAAGGACATCAAGAGGTGCGTGGTCTGCCCGAGCTTGGGTTTGAACCCGCCGTCCCACCTCTTCGCGAAGCGCTCGGTGAGGTCCTTGATCTCGCCCGCCTCGAGCTTCTCCTTGCCGTCCAGAAACCCGCTGCTGTCGACGATGAAACTCGACTTCGTGGTGAGGTAGTCGAGCTGATTCGTCAGTTGCGACTTCGTATGGGTGCCGCCGCTCCGGATCGCCTTGAAGACCGCCGCCCGATGACCGGCTGCGGCCCGAACGAGCTGCTTCTGTTTCGAGACATGGAGACCCTGCATGGAGCCCCGGATCCGGCTCCAGCCATCCCGGAAGATCTCGCCGGTGACATCATGGACCGCATCATTCAGCCGCATGCACAAACTCCCTCAGGACGGCCGCAGCCTCCAGCTGCATCGCGTCCCGCCGGCGGCGCACCAGCAGGTCGATCTCATCCGCCGCGTCCAGGACGAACCGCGCCACCGCCCGCACCTGCGCCAGCCGCAGATCCGAAAATTCCGCCCCCGCACTGGACCCCGTCCGATTGGCCTCGGCCATCCGTTTGGCGATCTGCGCGACGCCGTTTCCGACCTCGTTGAGCGAGGTCCGGAGCCGCCCCATCTCGGCCGCCATGCGGGCGTCCGGAACGAAGACACCGCCGGCCCCTTGCATCAGTCGGCGGAGCCCGTCGGCCCGCGTCTCGATCCCCGCCGCGGCCAGCACAGCGTCGAAGGCCACCATCTCCTCGGCGGTCACCTTCACGCTCACGGCGACCACCGGAACTGCCGTGTCGCGCTGCCGCTCCGCATCCGCCTTCACCGTGTATCGCACCGCTCTCGGCGTGACCCCGAAGCGCGCCGCCAGCTCGGACGTGGACACGCCCTCAGCCGCCTCCCGGACGATCTCCATCCGCTCTGTCTCGGTCAGTCGCTTCGCTCTGCTCATGCGGAAGAAAGCCCCCCTATTTCCTGCCACCTTCATACGAGGCCGCCCCCACCATACGAAACTATAGCAACGTGTCAATGATATATGATCGTATGAACAGCGGGCGGGCGGCCTCGTATTCCGTTTTCCGCCGAGCGGCCCCGGTGAAACCGGGGGCGCGAGGCCGCGGCCCGAAGGGGCGCCAGCCTCCCTCTCCGACAGCGCCCCGCCCGCCCATGAGTGCGCCCGCGCCCGAGGGTCTGTCCGGACACGGACCCCGTGTTTGGACGGACGCGAGGGGCGGCGCGCCTTCCCTCCGACTGGGCTGACAGACAGGGTCAAGGGAGGCCAGATTTGGCTCGGCCCAAATCTCTGCCGCAAAAACCGGCAGGCCCCGCCTGACTGTTTTTGGGGATGGCCCCCTTGAGGCTGGCTGGCAGACCTGTTCGCGGCTCTCCCTCCCCCTCCCGTTAGGACCCGGAACGGTCCTGACGGGAGGGCTCGACGTGCGGATCGACAGACAGAAGGGCCGCCTTTCGGCGGCCCTTCGGGGGTGCGATCAGTCCTGCGGTTCTTTCGAGCTGGGCGGGAACATCACCAGCTCCTGGACGGCGACCGGGAAGTCGAGCTTGAGGCTGAAGAACTCCGTTCCGTCCCCGGTCCGGGTGTTGCGGAACATCGCGCCGACGCGCTGGAAGCGGGTGCGGACCCCGCCCTCGGCATCGGTGAACTTGACGGGGACGGTGGCAACGTAATGGGTGGTCATCTGGGTCTCTCCTTTTTGCGATGAGGATCACCTGGCACGGGGGACCGAGGGTCGGACGCAAGCGCAAATGCGGAGGGTCCGCGGCTAGCCGTGGAAGCCGTATTTGTGCTTGCCGAAGCGTGAGCTGAGGGCACGATTGGGCCGACCCCGTGCGATCCACATCTATGAGCAAAAAGGAGAGACCCGGATGACCCTTGCTATCACGCAGCCGCCACCATCCGCGTCCGCGTCCCACCGAGCCTGGCCGGGGTGCTGACGGAGCCCGCCCGCGTGGATGCGATGTTCCGAAACACGCCCCGAGGGACGTGCAGATCTTCAGCCTCATGTGCGACGTCTCGACCCCTCGCGTCTTGCGCTGCTGACGATGTGCGTGATGGGCTCACCATCCCCATCCTGTACCGATGCGGATGGGCCGCACTCTGACGGACTGGGTAGAGGGATAACGGTGCTGGACGCCGCAGACTGCCGATTGCGCATGACCGATCGCACGCGCCATGAGACATGACGAAAGGGCCGCGCCAAGCGCGACCCGCTCTCTTCAATCCTGCGCGGTCTTCTTCGCCGGGTCCGCAACCCGCATGACCGTCAGGCCTTTCGCTTCCGCCTTCTGCCCGAGGTTCAGCGCGACCCCGTTGCCGCCGAAGAGGACAACCCCCGTCGCCGCGAACTTATCGTCCAGCATTTCGTCGTTGCACTTGAACGGTGCCGCCCGGCCATGCGCGGACCAGCGCGGATCGAAGCGCGCCTGCGCGACCCCGCGTGCCCGGGCCCACCGAGCCGCAATCATCTCCGCCCCGTGCTTGCCACCCTTATGGCAGAGGAAGATCTCCTGATTGCGGTTCTGCTTGATCCGTTCTCGAACCTTGTCGAGCGTGTTGAAGATCACATCGACATCGGTCCAGTCGGTGGCGCCTGAGACGATCAGGGGCACCCCCTCGACTTTCGACTTCTCGGCGGTTTCACGGTCGTGCTGCTCCAGGAGCTGCCGCGCCTCGAAGACCGCCCCGGTCTCCTGCGCCCGGACGCTTGCGCGCGACCCGGCTGCCGGGATGAAGGCGTAGCCCGTTTCGACCTCGTAGCATTCCGCCGCCGCCTCGCTCATTACCTCGATGGCGCCGACGATCTCGCGCAGCTGCACAAAGCGCGCTTGCGCCTCTTCGAGCGCGGTCTCGGCGATCTCCGATCCGTCGTGGGACTTCGCCAGGGCGCCGATCTTGTCGGCGGTGCGATCGACCTCCTTGCCGAGCGTCACCTTGCGCCGTTGCAGGATCGTCGCGAGGCCATGTGCGAGCGGTTCGATTTCCGCTTCAAGCCCGGTCCCGCGCAACTGCCCGAGCAAAGCCTCGAAGCTCTCGCGGATGATGTGGTCGGTCAGGACGTGATCCTCCGGGATCGGCAGCTGCGCGTCCTTCTCGGTCAGTCCGAAAAGCTCGATGGTCTCGTAGGTGTTTGCGGTGTCGTAAGCCATGTCTGGTCTCCAGTGTTCGGTTCCTAGGCCACCACGTGAGTGTGGGGGCATGGCCGAATGCCTGGTTTCCGAATCTGCCCGGGTCAGGGACGGCGCAGCCGCCGGCTTGCCGGGCGCAAAAGTTTTCCGCGCGCAGCACCTGATGCACGCGCGCGCTCACGCACGGGACCGCCCCATGCCACAGGCTACGCCCTCGCCGAAAAGTTTTGCGATCCTTGACGCGGGCTGATTTGGGGGCCATCCGGAGGATATGCTTCCACGCTCATGTGTGTGTGTTTTGACGGTAGGTTTGCCCGACCCGAGCAGGCAAACGGCCCGACCGGACGCGGGAGACGGATGAAGCGGCGGGATCGTTTTGGCCTCGGGCCAAAACAGACCAGAGCGCAATCCGGCGGCGCGGCCGGGGAGGGACGTGCTCGCGAGGCGAGCAAACCGGGATGCCGGGTGCTACGCCGCGGTGAGGCCGCATGGCCGAATGCGCGACGGACCGCAGGGCCGTTCTCACCTGCGACACGCGAAGCCGAGCAGGGGAGGCCGAAAGGCTGGTTGCTAAGCAGAGGATCAGGTGCTCCCGCTTCCTACTCGAGATCGCACAGCACGACGGAGGTGATGTACTCGAAATCTCGCAGAACCGGCGAACAGCGTTGCCAAAGAAGGCAGGATTGTCGCCAGCACGTTAGGCTTGCGAGCTGAGGTTGTGTGCTTTCATTCAGTCGGACCTCAACTTTCAATTGGTCGGCAGTTGACTTTCAATTGGTCGGAGGCGTACTTTCAATCGGTCAAAAGGAGTCGCGCGGCGATGTACCCAAGATTTGCCAAGGCTAGAGTGGAAGAGGCGCTGTCCGACACTCGCGTGGTTCTCATCTCGGGGCCGCGTCAGTCCGGCAAAACGACGCTTGCAACCGACATCGCGTCAGAAAAGATACCCTTTCTGACATTGGATGATGCCAACGTTTTGCGGTCGGCGATAGATGATCCGGTCGGATTCGTCCGCGGATTGGACCGCGCCGTGATCGATGAGATCCAACGCGCGCCCGACCTTCTGCTCGCCATTAAAAACTTGGTCGATGACGACAAGACACAGGGACGGTTCCTCCTAACAGGTTCGGCCAACCTCATGACCATCCCAAAAGTAGCAGATTCCCTTGCTGGCCGCATGGAGGTTGTACGGCTCCTGCCTCTCTCGCAGACGGAAATCCTTGGGAGGAAATCGGACTTCATCGAACGGGCCTTTGCCGGAGAAAAACCAACGGCCGATCATATGATCGTCGGTGACGAACTCGTTGTGAACGTCCTTTCGGGCGGGTATCCCGAAGCGCTTGGCCGAGCGCGATGGGCGCGAAAGCAGGATTGGTATCACGGTTATCTGGACGCAATCGTCCAGCGCGACGTCCGTGACGTGGCCCAGATCGAACAACTCGCCATCATGCCAAAGCTTCTGTCAGTGCTTGCCGAGCACTCAGGACAGTTGGTCAACTACTCCGGCATCGGTGCCGGACTCGACCTCAATCATGTCACCACACAGAAGTACGTCAGTGTCTTCGAGAGCCTCTACCTTGTTCATACCCTGCAACCATGGTTCACAAACCGTCTGAAACGCCTGACCAAGTCGCCCAAACTACATTTTTTCGATGCGGGCCTCCTCGCAGCAATGCGGGATGTTTCGCCGGAAGTGATCCGCAAGGACAAAACGAGCTTCGGTGCGATCCTGGAAACCTTCGTGTTCAGCGAACTTCGGAAGATCGCGACGTGGAGCGAACAGAGGTGTTCGTTCTCGCACTTCCGAGACAAGGACAAAAACGAGGTCGACATCGTATTGGAGAACCGCCGAGGTGAGGTCGTCGGGATCGAGGTAAAGTCCTCCGCCACCGTATCGGCGAGTGATTTCTCGGGAATGCGCAAGCTGGCGGAAGCCTGCGGAAAGAAGTTCGTTCAAGGCATGGTGCTTTATGATCACGATCAGGTTGTCCCATTCGGCGAGAACATGTTCGCCGCTCCGCTCTCATGCCTGTGGGGTCGTTCATGAATCTCGTCGAGGAACAATGCGTGGAGGATCTCGCAGACCTGCTCTACAACTTCTTGCCCGGAAGCGGAAACTCCCGGACCGCATTCCCATTGGCGGCCGCACAGGTCCAATGCGAAGACCACTGGACCGGCGGGAGCAAGCGCCCGGCGATTGTCCAAATGTTGTCATCAACCCTCAGTCAACGGCGACACAAGTTTAGCCCATTGATGCTGGCGATCGTACGGCAATCGATGACTTGGCGCAGAGGCAAAGGAGAGCCTCTAACCCGTGCGGAGGTAGATGGGTTGAATGTGCTCCTCTTGCGTCTGTCGTTAAAGGTGCCCGAGCTAAACGATCCCGCGTTTCTTGATTCACTGCCGGGAGACCAACCCGAGCCAGAGACGAAGGCGGCATCGAAAAACACCACGCTTTCGGACGAGTTAGCGCACACGCTATCGGCGCGCCTGATCGGCCTATTTGAACACCCGCCCCAGCGGCGCGGCTTTGAATATGAGCGCTTTCTAACCGAACTTTTCGCCGCGTATGGTCTGACGCCGCGAGCGCCTTTCAAACTGACAGGCGAACAGATTGACGGAAGCTTCAAGTTGCACGGCGAAACATACCTCGTGGAAGCCAAATGGCAGGCTGGTCGCACGGGACAATCCGATCTGCTAACCTTTTCGGGAAAGGTCTCAGGCAAGGCGACTTGGGCGCGCGGGCTTTTCATCAGTAATTCGGGCTTCTCCGAAGACGGCCTCAAGGCTTTCAGGACGGGTAGACGCACAAATATAATCTGTGCTGATGGGTTGGATCTGCATCAGGTCGTTCACAACCGTCTCTCATTGATCGACGTGCTTGACGAAAAGCTGCGACGCGCCGCTGAAACCAACCAAGCATTTGTTCCGGTTCGAGACTTGTTATGACGAGAACCGAACGAGGAAAGAAGACCAATAGATCGGGCAAGCCTGCCGGTTTACAACTAATCACTCGGCCAGCGACGAGGCGGCAAAGCTGCGCGCAATCGACAATTATTGAAACCTCTAAATCCTACAGAAATGACTTTCATGATTATTCCAGATAACGAGACCGCCATCGACATGATCTACTCGGAAGCCGTCTCCGCGACGGTCGCGAAGGTGATCAGAGACTCTGGAAACGAACCTCTCACGGTCGGCGTCCATGGGGACTGGGGTGCTGGAAAATCGAGCGTGTTGCTCATGCTGGAGGACGCGTTTTCAGAGGACGATCGCACATCCGTCGTCCGGTTCAACGGCTGGCTGTTCCAGGGCCTCGAAGACGCAAAGACCGTAATCATCGAAACGATCGTAGAGCAATTGCTGCGGGATCGGGCGTTCACCACCAAGCTGAAAGACGCATCCAAAAAACTGCTTAAGCGCGTCGATCTTATGAAAGTCGCGTCCAAGGCGGGTGGCCTCGCCCTGACCGGACTTACCGGCATCCCATCCCCGGACATGCTCGGCGGGCTCATGGAACAGGGGAAGAAGCTCTTGGCCGGTGGCGAAGAGCTGACGGTTGGCGATATGACAGGGTACGTCAAGAATGTCACAGATTGTCTTAACGACCCTGAAGCCGAAACCTTGCCTGCCCATATTCATGCCTTCAGGGTGGAATTCGAGGAACTGCTCGCGGCCGCGGACATAGATCGCCTCGTCGTTGTTGTTGACGATCTGGACAGATGCCTTCCCGCCACGGCGATCGAGACACTTGAGGCGATACGGCTCTTCCTGTTCGTGCCCGGCGCGGCCTTTGTCATCGCCGCCGACGAGGGAATGATCGAATACGCCGTCAGGTCCCATTTCCCGGACTTGCCACTATCGTCGGGCCCGTCGACCTATGCCCGGAACTACCTCGAAAAGCTCATTCAGGTGCCGTTCCGACTACCGCCACTGGGATACGTCGAGACCAAGGTCTATCTCACGCTTCTCGTCGCCGGTAGCTCGCTCGACACCGGTTCGGCCCCCTTCGACACATTGCTCAACTTAGGTCGCGAAGCACTCAGACGTCCCTGGGACGGGAACGGGCTGAGCCGCGGTGTGATCGAAGAGCGTCTCGGTGCGGTCTCGGCGGAGCTGGAGAATGCGCTCATTCTCGCCGATCAACTCGCGCTGCCGCTCGCTGAAGGCGCTCAAGGCAACCCGAGGCAGATCAAGAGATTTTTGAACACGCTCAATCTCCGTCTCGCCATCGCGGATGCGCGCGGGATCGGTGACGATGTGAACCCCGCGGTCCTCGCCAAGCTGATGCTCGCCGAACGTTTCAAGGCCGATTTCTTCGAACGCCTCGAGGTCGAGGCCGCTGTCAGCGGCTCCTCCATAACCGTTGCGACACTCGAGGAGGCGTTGCGCAAAGATGATGAAGAGCCCGAAAAATCCAAGAAACCGGCCACCGCCAAGGGCCGGGGTCAAACGGAGAGACTTCCGGAGGACGACCTTCTTGCGAGCGAATGGGTCAGACGATGGGCTTTGGTGGCCCCCGCGCTCGCGGACGAGGATCTGCGCCCGTATTTGTTCGTGTCCCGAGATCGCAAGGCGCTATTCACTGCAGGCACCAATCTCGCTCTGAAAGAGGACTGGATCGAGAAGCTTTGCGGCAGCACCCTAGGCGCGCGCGCAGCGGCAGTAGAAATCGCAAAGCTCACGCCCGGAGAGATCGAGCAGATCTTTGACGTGGTGGCCGCAAGGATCAGGGCCGCAACAGATCTGAAGAAGCGACCTGGTGGCATCGAAGGCCTTGCGGAGCTTTGCAAAATATCCGCCAATCTCCAGACCCCTACGGTTCGCCTTCTCGCGGACCTGCCAAGTGGTCAATTAGGGCCATGGGCAGCCACGGGCTGGGACAAGATCTTCACCGGAGCGGAAGCCAAACGAGAGCTTGCCAAACTCAAAGAGGGCTGGGCCAAACTTGATGAGAACAAACCGCTCCAGCTCGCTGCGGGTGGTGGACGAAGCGGCCGTGGGAAGGGGACAGGATAATGGGAACTTCGAGCTCGTACGGTGGACCCGCGTCCGGCCTCGTTCCGGACTGGGTCGACGGCGTCGATCCGGGCATGGGCGGTGGTGAAGAGGGATCCGATCACGACGGAAGCGATGGTTCTGACACCGAAAAACCGACCCCGGACGAGGGCGGCGAGAAGGGTGCAGTGCAGACGCCGCCCGCCTTGGCCCCTCCCGGCGGCGCATTCACCTATCCTCGCGGCCAGTTCACCCGATTCACGAACGGTGGCGGGAGCAAGTCGCTCGGACGGGCGTTGAAAGGTTACGTCAGCGCTGTGGGAGGCGGAGCCGGGGCCGCACGTCGAATGCCGCACTCTACCAGGGTCGCATCCGGTGTCGCCGGGCTCGCAAGCGCCGTCGCGAACGAAGGTGCCGAGGCGGCGCTCGCCCGATTTGATCTTCAAGGCCTTGCGGGTCGGCCAGCCGCGGAGGTCCTTGAGGCCGTCGCGGAGGTAATCTGTCCCGATGGTGGGACGATCGATGAATCGATCGCCCGTGACGCGATGCTCGAAGCGATCGCAGAGGTCGCGGAAGATGATCCAGGCGCATTCGATGAGCTTTCACCCGATCAACTCGATGAATTCTTGTGTGATGTGATCACCCGAAGCGTGGTTACCAAGGTCCTGAACGAGATCGGCACGAACGCGTTGCACGGATCCGCGTCCGACGCCGACTTCCGGGAGGCAGAGCGGATCACACGAGATTTTACGCAGGGGCTGGTCAGGGACGCGCTTGGTAGCCGGTTCGATGTCGGCTCGCGCCCGACACAATCCGAAATCGACAGAAGCATTTCCGTGGTCTATGCAGACACCTTCGACATGCTCGGAGCCGTCCTGGAGACCATGCAATGAGACGAAATGTCTTTGTCCGTTTGGGGCGCGGTGACGTGACATCTGCTGAGGGTGCGGCTGATATCATCATCGATATGGTCGACAATTTTGGGGATCTCGACAGGGGACTGGGTCAGCTGCTGGACCGGCTCTTCAAGCTGGGCGCGAGACCGAGCGAGGCCGCGGTCGACCTCATGATCATGGCTACCGCGGTGTACGCCGCCGACACCGGCGTATCGCGGGACCGGTACGCCGATGACGGATGGACGCGCATGATCGATCTCAGCGTTCCCGTGGCAGAGCCCGAGCTCTGGCGACACCAGCACGACCATCTGTCCCGAATGCTGCAATTCTTGACCGGCGATCATTGGAGTTTCACGTTCCGTCACCGGCCGGACGAATTCCAGTCCTTCACGAAGCAACCCGAAGAGATGGACTTCACAGACTTCACGCAAGTGAGCCTGTTCTCGGGCGGATTGGACAGTCTCATCGGTGCGATCGATCTCCTCGCCTCGGGGCAGCGGCCACTCCTGGTCAGCCATTACTGGGACGGCGAGGCGTCGAGCGCGCAGAGGCAGTTGCTCGAGGTATTGAAAGACCGACACGAGGACGCATTCGAATCTGTCCGGGCTTATATCGGCTTCCGAAAGAAGGATTTCCCGGAAGCCGGGAGCGACAACAATCAGAGGGCGCGCTCCTTCCTCTTCTACAGTCTCGCAGTGGTTGCGGCCGACGCCGTCGCTTCCACAGACAAGGTGCTCATCCCCGAAAATGGGTTGATCGCGCTCAACGTTCCCATGGACGCCCATAGGCTCGGGTCGCTTAGCACGCGGACGGCCCATCCGCATTTCATCCGCTCGATGTCAGATCTCGTCAAAGTCTTGGGCATCAACGTGTCGCTGGAAAACCCCTATCGCTTCAAGACTAAGGGTGAGATGGCCAGGGAGTGCCTTGATCGTGACCTTCTGGCCGAACTTGCCCCGACCTCGATGTCCTGTTCCCATCCTGCGCAGGTTCGTTTCGAAAGCGCGCCGCCCCAGCATTGCGGACGCTGCGTCCCCTGCCTGATCCGTCGTGCCTCCCTTGCGGCGGGCCTCGATGGACCCGATACGACACAGTACTTTCTGGATGACCTTAAGGCCAGCACATTGGACTCAAAATCTGCCGATGGCAAAAATATCCGATCCTTCATGTTTGCCGCAGAGAATTTGCGGCAAAATCCCGGTCGGGCAAGGTTCCTCGTGCAAAAGCCAGGACCCCTCGGCCGCGATGATCTGGACGCATATGTCGACGTGTATCGCCGAGGCATGGATGAAGTGTCAGAGATACTCAAGGGCGTGAGGACAAAACATGTCTGACGCGGACTGGTCCGGCCCCGTCGACTTTCATTGCCATCTCGACCTCTGTCAGAATATGGCGGCGGAGTATGCGCGTTGCGAGGCCGCACGGTGCCTAACCCTGGCAGTGACGACTACACCCAAGGCTTTTGCCCGAAACGCCGAGATGGCCCGTACCAGGCGCTTTGTGCATGCAGCCCTTGGAATGCACCCGCAGCTTGTCGCGCAACGCGCATCGGAGCTATCTCTGTTCGAAGAACTCGCTCCCTCGACCAAGTATATCGGCGAGGTCGGCCTGGATGCAGGTCGCCGGTTCTATCCTTCGTTCGAACGCCAGAAATTGGTGTTCGAACGCGTGATGGCGCTCTGCGCAAGGCTCGGCGATAAGGTAATCAGCATTCACAGTGTTCGAACCGCTAAACAGGTGCTTGATGTCATCGAGAAAACGGGGGCGCATCGCACTTGTGTTCCTGTTCTGCACTGGTTCAACGCTTCGGGGGCGGAGATCAGACGCGCTTTAGAACTAGGCTGCTATTTTTCGGTCAACGAACAAATGCTGCTGGCTCCACGGGGGCGCAACTTGCTTGAAACGATCCCTATAGAACAACTTCTCACCGAAACGGATGCCCCGTTTCAGTCTGATAAGGCTCCAGGCGACGTGCACGGGGCCATTCGGTTGATTGCCAAAGAACATAACTTGGAAGATTCAGCGGTCGAGGCCAGAATTAGGCGGACGGCCACGGAACTGTTGGCGAAATAAGTACACATCTCACGCCGGTCATGTGTCGGGTTGCCCACAAACATACCGACGAAGAAAAAGGGGAACCGTGTAACCACGGCTCCCCTTGCTGCTCGGTTGTTCAGGCCTCTTGCTGTAGTCAGGCGACCAGCGACAGCCCCGCGCCTGCATCCTGCGGCTGCTCACCACCGTCGATGAACGGGATGATCGAGAAGGTCTTGCCGCCGCGCTGTTCCTCGTTCTGCACGGCGTTGACGCGCAGGTCGCCATCGGGCGTGTTGATCAACAGCGACAGGTACTCATTGCCCGTGCGGCTGCTCTTGGCCATCCAGGCAGACCCGACGCGGATCGGCTTGCCGCGGGGCGAGCTGACCTCGACCCGGTAATCGGGATGGGTGTCCTCGGACTTGTAGTCGTTCTCGATCAACATGAAATCGAGGTCGAACATCATGTTGGCGATGTAGCCGGCAAAGGCGTTGTCGGCGTCCATCGCGGTCAACTCGCCCGAGATCGAGCCGGATTTCATGAGGCCGTTCGAGACAAGCGGGATGATCTCGAATTCGCCGCTCTGCGCCGCACGCGCCTCCAGCGTCTGCACCGCATTGACACGGAATGGGCCGAGGCCGACATCGATCTGCATCGAGATGTAGGGGTTGCCACTGGTATTGCCGGTCTCGTTCCATGCGGTACCGATGCGCACCTTGCGGCCAGACTTGTTGACCGCGGTCACGTCGTAATCCGGGCTGCGCTCGGACATTTTCGGGCGGGTCTCGAGCTGGATGGCGATGTCGAAACGTGTCGAATGGATCATGCCGGAGTATTGGGCGGCTGCGGTTTCGGTGTTGCGGGTCAGGGTTCCTGCGAACATGGGATGGTTCCTTCTGATATGTCCGGTGCCTGACGTCCTTGCCAGCGCATCCGGGATTGCTTTTTCGACCCCTCCTGGGATCACAAACCAGAAAGCTCGCTTTCCTTTCTTCCCAACCTTCAGTTCAGCGCTGGCGCCTGAGAGACTGTGCCACCTTCCCGCCGGGTACGACGCCCCTCCCCTGCCCGTCTGGTCTCAGTTGGCTGTCCTTGCTTTTCTCGTCGCCACCCTCCGGTCCTGCGATAAAGAACTCTGCGTCATCCCCGTTCAACCGCTGCCCGCTGTGGTCGGTCAGCCCGATGGTGCTGCCGTTCGGCTCAAACGTGATCAGGTACTGGCCGAGGCTGTCCTTGTGCACGCGGTAGCCGGTGTTGGCCCAATGTACGGTCTGACCTGCATCGATGGCGGCTTTGATCTCTTCGAGTGTCATGATCGCCCCTTCACCTATTCCGCTGCCACTGAAGCCACGTCCTGCGCGGCGTCTGGTCCGGTTCCAACAATCCGGGAGAGGATGCCCAATGTGTCGACACCGTCCCCATGCGGCAGGAACACGCGAAGCTGGAAGGCGATGATCTCCGTGAAACACCCCATTGCCTTGAGGCCATCGATCATGCCCTTGTCCGCACCGCCCAGCTCGAGGCGCATTTCGCCCGCGACACGGCGGCGGGTCAGGGTCAGACCCCGGCCCAGATCGACCGGAGAGGTGGTGCCCAGGACGGCGGTCAGCATCTCCTCTGTCGTTTGCGGGTTGGAGACGAGGAAACGCGCGCGCAGCGCTGCCGCGCCCTCTTCGCTCAGCGTGCGGCCGATCATGCTGGTTCCGCCGTCGGGCGTGACCCGGTAGATGCGCTCATTGGTGGTCGGGATGTCCTTCCAGATCGGCAAGAGCAGCCCGGTCAGCAGGTAGAGCTTGGTCGTGGTGGTTTCTGGCAGAGTAGCTGCTTCATCATCCCAGAGCCGGATGAATTCGGACTTCCCGATCTCTTCCCAGGCGGAGGCTTCAAACCGGGTCTCCTCGAGGTAGCTGGAGCCATTGGGCCGCACCGCCTTACGCATCAGCGTCACGACATCCTCGTCATACATCTGCATCGGCCGCGCCGAGATCAGCGCAGCACGACCGGACGCGCGGTTGACCATCGGCTGTTTGTCCGGATTGCGCGAGAGCGCTTCATCCGCGGACAGCACATGCACCGGGTCCGTCACCTCGAGCCCGATGATCCGCGTCACCGCGCCGGGTTTCGGGCAGGTCCAGAGGTCCTCCGCCCCGACCTGCTCGATCTTTTCACCACGCAGCGTCTCCACTCCGAGATCGAGTGTTCCGGCCGCCCGCGCACGTTCCGTCTGATCCGCGATCCGCCTCATGAACTCTGTAAAGAGCGCGTTCTGCATGTGGATCGGCAGCGCCAGCACCCGGTTGAGGAAGCGTTGGATGGGGGGAAGCTCTTCCAGCAGCACCCCGTCCTTGTCGATCAGCCGCAAAGCGGTCCAGTCGGTGAAGCTCTCATAGCTCATCGCCTCGGCGCGTCCGGCAGCCAGATCTGCATAGTAGCCGCGCAGCGCCGCTCGCGCGATCGGGCTTTCGAGATTGTCCTCCTCGCGGAACATCCCCTGCGAGCCGGTTTCTCGCTGGCCCTTGGTGAGCGCCCCCAGCTGGTCGAGCCGTTTGCTGATCGTCGAGGTGAAGCGTTTCTCGCCATGCACATCCGAGGTGCAGACCCGGAAGAAGGGCGCGCTGACCTGGGCCGAGCGATGCGTGCGGCCAAGACCTTGAATGGCCGCGTCGGCGCGCCAGCCTGGCTCCAGCAGGTAGTGCCGCCGCCGTTTCTGGTTCTTCGCCGTCTGCGCGGCATGATAGGAGCGGCCCGTGCCACCCGCATCGGAGAAGATCAGGATGTTCTTCTCGCCTTCCATGA
This sequence comes from Marinovum algicola, assembly GCF_900109145.1. GTDB lineage: Bacteria > Pseudomonadota > Alphaproteobacteria > Rhodobacterales > Rhodobacteraceae > Marinovum > Marinovum algicola. The sequence goes on along the minus strand of NZ_FNYY01000011.1, from coordinate 679 downwards.
AGGCTTGGGTCTCGGAGGAATTGCTGCTGGCGGCGCGCTTCTCGATGAAGAGATGACCATCCTCGGCCTTCAAAGGGCGGATGGAGCGCCCGGTGACTTCGGCTACGGCTTCATCGCCGAAGGCCCAGAGGATCTGAACGAGCGCCGAGGGGATCGGCGCCAGTGTCATCAGTTCCATCATTGCCGCATCGCGCAGGGCGAGCGCCTCGCGCGAGACGACCAGCGCGCCGGTCTCGTCGCGCAAGGGTTCCGCCACCATGTTGCCGTCGATCTCGACCAGCTTTTGCGCATGGATCGGGAAGGCCTGTTCGAGATAGCCCAACACGTAATATGCCGCGTCACCGTTATGCGGAGTTCGGGATTTCAACCTGTTGTTCTGCTGATTCATTTTCGGGTTTCCACTTTGGATAATCATGACGCCTCTGCTCTCAACCGCAGAAGGACATCTTCCATGAACTCCCCCTCCAACTCTCCGCTCAGTGGCCGTGCTGACGATCGGGAAGACCCGCTTACGCCAGTCCGTTTCGCGCTTTATGCTTGGCGGAAGGGAAAAGATTGGGTGGAAACCGCGGGTGGCAGAAAAGAGCGACATCGGGGAGGAAATGGCGCGGGTTCGAGCGCGTCTGGCCGATCTGGATGCCGAACGGCAGCGGCTTCAGCGCGAGATGGCGTCCCTCGA